>NZ_JBIQOI010000002.1:0-1148894 GCF_044197065.1 Kluyvera chengduensis | reverse complement strand
CCCCCCTCCCCCCCCCCCCCCCCCCCCCCCCCCCCCCCCCCCCCCCCCCCCCCCCCCCCCCCCGGGATTGCACCGTTAGTACAACAGCGAATACAGCTGACGACGATACTTCGACGCCAGCGCATCACCGGTACCGAGCGCCGCCAGAATTTCCTGCAGCATTTTGCGTGCCTGACCATCGGCCGCGCCTAAATCTTTACGCAGGTGGCTGAACAGCAGCTCCAGCGCCTCTTCGTTACGGCCTACCTGATGCAGCTGAAGCGCCAGCTTCGAGGCCAGCGCGGCATCTTCCGGGTTAGCATCCACTTCTTGCTGTAACTGCTGAATTTCGGGCGTATCCGCTGCTTGCTTCAGCAGTTCAATCTGCGCAATCAGCCCCTGATAGCGGGTGTCCTGATCCTGCAGAGGAATGGTTTTCAGCACCGATTCCGCCTCTTCTGAACGGTTAAGCGCAATCTGCGTTTCCGCCAGCAGCAGACCTATCTGGCTGTCCTGACCGGAGAGCTGCCAGGCATCTTTCAGCAGCGGCAGCGCGTCGGCATGATTGCCTTCCTGAATTAGCGCCAGAGCTTGCTGTGCTTTCAACTCTTCTTCACGCGGCAGCACTTTATCGAGCAGCGCGCGAATCGCTTCTTCTGGCTGCGGGCCCTGGAAGCCGTCAACCGGCTGACCGTTCTGGAACAGGTAAACGGTTGGGATGGAGCGTAGGCCAAACTGAGAGGCGACCATCTGCTCGGCGTCGCAGTCGACCTTCGCCAGAATAAACTGACCGTTGTACTGCGTGGCCAGATTTTCCAGCACTGGCGTCAGCTCAAGGCAGTGTTGGCTACGGTCGGACCAGAAGTAGAACAGCACCGGTGTGGCAACGGACTGCTCAAGCGTCTGGTGGAGATTAGCTTCGGTAATGTTGACGATATTCTGTACGGACATAGGTCTTTCTCTGTAGTCGGTTTGTATTCGAGATGGGGGCAAAAGCGTCGGCTTCAACTTAGCCCTGCAGAATTTTGTCCATCGCGCGCCCCGGCAGCAGGCGTTTCAGCCAGCCAACCGCGTGGGTGACCAGGGTGACCGGATAGCGCAATTTCGGCTTATCGCTGATAAACGCATGGCGAACTTTCTCTACCACTGCATCCGGGCCGAGGGTGAAGCGCGCGGCAATGCCTGGATTCTCCACCGGCTTATCGCTGGTCTGGTTGACGTTCTCGGTAAAGCGGGTGCGAATCGGGCCGGGTTCAATCAGGCTCACCTTCACGCCGGTATGGCGCAGCTCCATGCGCAGCGCGTCTGACCAGGCTTCCAGCGCGTATTTGCTGGCGGCATAAGCGCCGCGGCCCGGCGTAGAAATCAGCCCCATCACCGATGAGGTCATCACGATACGGCCTTCGCCGTGCGGGATCATCGCCGGCAACAGGCGCATAGTCAGCTGGTGGACGCCGAAAAAGTTGGCGGAAAACTGTTGCACCATTTGTGCGCGGCTGATGCTCTCCAGCGGGCCATAGACGCCATATCCGGCGTTATTAAACAGACCAAACAGACGGTTATTGGTCAGGGCGATCACCTGCTCCGCGGCGTTATCGACGCTTTCCGGGCTATCGAGGTCGAGCAAGATTCCGGTAAACCCCATGCCGTTCATGCGCTTCACATCATCGGGTTTGCGGCAGGCTGCCAGTACGCGAAACCCCTGGCGTTTCAGTTCTAACGCACTTTCGAGGCCAATCCCGCTGGAACATCCTGTAATTAAGACCGATTTTTGCATAACTTTACCTGAAGACACCGCTTTACTTTCCGGCATCGTGATTAACTAATGGAGCCAGGCGTGTCGCCATCCAGTCAGCAATAAACGGCTGGGCGTCACGATTGGGATGAATGCCATCATCCTGCATCCACTGCGGCTTGAGATAGACCTCTTCCATGAAGAAGGGCAGCAGTGGAATAGAAAACTCGCTGGCGAGCCGCGGATATACAGCGCTGAAGGCCTCATTATAGCGGCGTCCGTAGTTTGCTGGCAGACGAATTTGCATTAATAACGGTTGAGCATGGGCGGCTTTTACCTGTTGCACAATCGTGCGCAGCGTTTTCTCGGTTTGCTGCGGCTGAAAACCGCGCAGGCCATCGTTGCCGCCGAGTTCAACCAGCACCCATTGTGGTTTATGTTGTTGAAGCAATGCAGGCAAGCGTGCCAGACCCTGGTCAGAGGTATCGCCGCTAATGCTGGCGTTCACCACCGTGATGTCAGGCTGCCATTTATCATTCAACAGCGCCGGCCAGGCCGTATTGGCCGCCATGCGATAGCCCGCGCTAAGGCTGTCGCCAAGCACTAACAGCGTGTCCGCCGCCGCGGCGCGCAGGCTAAACAGAATCAAAAACAGGACAGGCAAATGCCAGCGGAAAACGTACTTGAAGTGCATCATCTTAAGAAATCCGTCGGTCAGGGGGAGCATGAGCTTTCCATCCTTACCGGAGTTAACCTGATTGTCAAACCGGCGCAAACCCTTGCTTTGATTGGCGAGTCGGGCTCCGGAAAGTCGACGCTGTTGGCGATTCTGGCCGGGCTGGATGACGGCAGCAGCGGCGAGGTGAAGCTGTTGGGGCACCCGCTGGAGAAGCTCGATGAAGAGGCGCGAGCGCGTCTGCGAGCCCAACACATTGGCTTTGTTTTCCAGTCCTTCATGCTGATCCCCACGCTGAATGCGCTGGAGAACGTCGAGCTGCCCGCGCTGCTGCGCGGTGAAAGCGACGGGCAAAGCCGCCAGGGGGCGAAGGCGTTGCTGGAACAGTTGGGGCTAGGCAAGCGCCTGCACCATCTTCCGGCGCAGCTTTCCGGCGGTGAGCAGCAGCGCGTGGCGCTCGCTCGCGCCTTTAACGGTCGCCCGGATCTGCTGTTTGCCGACGAACCGACCGGCAACCTCGACCGTCAGACCGGGGATAAAATCGCCGACCTGTTGTTCTCGCTTAACCGCGAACACGGCACCACGCTGATTCTGGTGACCCACGATGCGCAGCTTGCCGCGCGCTGCGACCGACGGCTGCGGCTGGTCGACGGACAGCTACGGGAGGAGGCATGATTTTACGCTGGTTCTGGCGGGAGTGGCGCTCGCCGTCGCTGCTGATTGTCTGGCTGGCGCTGAGCCTGGCGGTGGCCTGCGTGTTGGCGCTGGGCAGCATCAGCGACCGTATGGACAAAGGGCTCAATCAACAAAGCCGTGAATATATGGCGGGCGACCGGGCGCTGCGCAGCTCGCGCGAAATACCGACACAGTGGATTGAACGCGCGCGCGCTCAGGGGCTGACGGTTGGCGAACAAATTAACTTCTCCACCATGACCTGGGCGGGCGATACGCCGCAGCTTGCCGACGTGAAGGCGGTGGACGACAGCTACCCGCTGTACGGCGACCTGCAAACCGCACCGGCTGGCCTGAAACCGCAGGCGGGAACGGTACTGCTGGCTCCCCGCCTGATGGCGCTGCTGAATCTCAAAACCGGCGATAGCCTTGACGTTGGCGACGTTACGCTGCGTATTGCTGGTGAAGTCGTGCAGGAGCCCGACAGCGGCTTTAATCCGTTTCAGATGGCGCCCCGGTTGATGATGAACCTGGCCGACGTCGCGAAAACCGGCGCCGTGCAGCCCGGCAGCCGGGTAAGCTGGAGCTACAAGTTTGCCGGCACGCCTGCGCAGCTTGCCAGCTACGAAAGCTGGCTGCTGCCTCAGCTGAAGCCTGAGCACCGCTGGATTGGCCCGGATCAGGACGACGGCGCGTTGGGCAAATCGCTACAGCGCTCCCAGCAGTTCCTGCTGCTCTCGGCGCTGCTGACGCTGCTGCTGGCGGTGGCTGCCGTGGCGGTGGCCATGGGCCACTACTGCCGCAGCCGCTACGATCTGGTGGCGGTGTTGAAAACCTTAGGTGCCGGGCGGGCGCAGCTGCGCAAGCTGATTATCGGCCAGTGGGTGCTGCTGCTGGCGCTTTCGGCGCTGGCGGGCGGGGGAATGGGCCTGCTGTTTGAGTCGGTCCTGCTGACGCTGCTCAAGCCGGTGTTACCGGCGGCATTACCTGCCGCCAGCGCCTGGCCGTGGCTGTGGGCGGTGGGGTCAATGACGGTGATTTCGCTATTAGTCGGGCTGCGTCCGTACCGATTACTGCTGGCAACGCAGCCGCTGCGCGTGCTGCGTCAGGATATTGTGGCCAACGTCTGGCCGCTGAAAATCTACCTGCCGCTGGTCTGTATCGTCACGGTCGTGCTGCTCGCCTGGCTGATGGGCGGTAGCCCGCTGCTGTGGTCGGTGCTGGCAGGGGCGGTGGTGCTGGCGGCGCTGTGCGGGCTGGTGGGCTGGCTGCTGCTCAAAGTGTTGAAGCGTCTCACCCTGCGCGCGCTGCCGCTGCGTCTGGCGGTGAATCGCCTGCTGCGCCAGCCGTGGTCGACGCTCAGCCAGTTGGCGGCGTTCTCGCTTTCCTTCATGCTGCTGGCGCTGCTGCTGGTGCTGCGTGGCGATCTGCTGGATCGCTGGCAGCAGCAGCTACCGCCGGAAAGCCCGAACTATTTTCTGATCAACATTGCCCCGGAGCAGGTGAGTGAGGTGAAAACTTTCCTGGCGGAACATCAGGTGATCCCAGCGGCGTTTTACCCGATCGTTCGCGCGCGCCTTACCCAGATCAACGGTCATAGCACCGAAGGTAATAAAGATGAATCGCTGAATCGCGAACTGAACCTCACCTGGCAAAATCAGCGGCCGCAGCATAACCCGCTGGTGGCGGGCGTCTGGCCGCCGAAAGCAGGGGAGGTTTCTATTGAGGAAGGGCTGGCGCAGCGGCTGAGCATTGGCTTGGGCGATAGCGTGACCTTCACCGGCGATACCCAGGACTTTACGGCGAAGGTGAGCAGCATTCGTAAGGTCGATTGGGAAAGCCTGCGGCCGAACTTCTTCTTTATCTTCCCGGACGGCGCATTGGACGGTCAGCCGCAAAGCTGGCTCACCAGCTTCCGCTGGGACCACGGTACGACGCTGCTGACGCAGCTAAACCGTGAATTCCCGACGGTGAGCCTGCTGGATATTGGCGCTATCTTAAAACAGGTGGGTCAGGTGCTGGCGCAGGTCAGCCGCGCGCTGGAGGTGATGGTGGTATTGGTCACCGCCTGCGGCGTGCTGCTGCTACTGGCGCAGGTTCAGGTTGGCATGCGCCAGCGTCATCAGGAGCTGGTGGTCTATCGCACGCTCGGTGCCGGGAAGTCTCTGCTGCGCCTGACGCTGTGGGCGGAGTTTGCCCTGCTGGGGGCGATTTCCGGGCTGGTGGCGGCCATCGGCGCGGAGACCGCGCTGGCGATGCTGCAAACGAAGGTGTTTGATTTCCCGTGGTCGCCGGACTGGCGGCTGTGGGTGGCGCTACCGCTGTGCGGCGCGCTGCTGCTGTCGCTGTGCGGCGGGGGATTGGGGCTGCGTCTGCTTAAGGGCAGGGCGCTTTTCCGCCAGTTTTCCAGCTAGTTTTTTCCCGGCGGCGCAGTGCCGCCGGGAATCTCTCCGTCTCCGCAAAATTGCTCATCCTTTCATCAATTTGCCCGTTTTAGGGCACCATTCGGTAATTCTGCAGCGCTAAGTCGCACGTTTCATTAAAAATCAGTCAGGTGTAATTTATTAATAAACGATAAGATTTATCTGCCAAATAGATGGCACGTAATCTATCAAGGAAAAATAATGACTATAAAAATGAAAGCGCTGGCGATCTCGATCGGCGCTGCAGTGGCATTGACGTCTTTCGCATCCCAGGCTGAAATTACCCTGCTCAAGCAGGATCCTCAGGCTGGTAATCCGCTGAGCCGTCTGAACTTCACCGTGGGCGGGAGTATTCGTCCGCAGTTCAACATGATGACCGGCGACGGTGACAAAGGCTCTTACAAACGTAATGGCTTTGACGGCGGCACCCGTTTCCGTTTCGCTGCTGACTACTACCTGTTTGATGACATCAGTTGGGTCAGCTACTACGAGCTGGGTGTCAACATTCCAGCGGTCTTCGACTGGGATAACCACTACGCTGAAGGCGCGAACGACACCACTCGTCGTATGCTCTACACCGGCCTGAAGAGCGATACCTGGGGTACGCTGACCTTCGGTCAACAAAACAGCATCTACTACGATGTGGTCGGCGCGAAAACCGATATCTGGGACTATGACATGATTGGTCAGGCGCCAGGTAACGGTATCAACGGTGACTACGATGGTTCTTACCGTACTCGTAAATCCCTGAAGTATAAGAAAACCGTAGGTGACGTAGACCTCTACGCTTCTTACCTGTTCAATGATGA
Source organism: Kluyvera chengduensis (assembly GCF_044197065.1). Classification (NCBI taxonomy): domain Bacteria; kingdom Pseudomonadati; phylum Pseudomonadota; class Gammaproteobacteria; order Enterobacterales; family Enterobacteriaceae; genus Kluyvera; species Kluyvera chengduensis. Next base: position 1,142,600 of record NZ_JBIQOI010000002.1, on the reverse strand, counting down.
TCTGAACCTGAACAACGGCCTGCTTTACAAACGTAAAGGCGGTGGTTCACTGGGCGTGGATTATCACATCACCGATGACCTGAGCTGGGGTACGGCATGGAACTACACCCGTGCTGACATGAACACCACCTACAGCAGCGAAAGCAAAACCTACGATCAGAACATCCTGGGTACCGCGCTGAGCTGGACACCGGACAACTGGACCTTCTCCCTCGGCGGCGGCTGGTACCAGAACTTCATGACCACCAAAAAATCTTCCGTACATGACTACTTCGCGGGCGATGCGTGGGGCGTGGAATACTTCGCGGGCTACAAAATCCCAGTGGGTCAGTACGCGCTTAAATCCGTTCAGCCATACTTCATGGGTGACCGTATTGAATACGTGAATGGTCGCAACTACCAGCGCATCGACAACGGCGTGGGTATTAGCTTCCAGCTGGATTACGGTTTCCGTGTTGACTACGAACACGTGTTCACTTCCAGCACCGATGATCTGGGTGATATGAACCTGGTTCGTCTGCGTTACGATTTCTAAGTTTTTTCTCCCGCGCGCGGGAGAATTAAACCTATCTCAGACCGGGCTGGTGGCAACACCGCCCGGTCTTTTTACGTTATGGGTATAACGCTTAATAAAATGATGTTCTGTCTTTATTTATAAATAGCGCTGTAATAAGCGCCGATTTTACTGTTAAATGATATTTTTGAATTCTTATTATATTTAATTTATTCCGTTTATGTTAAATATACAAATAGCGAATATATATGAGCGATATTATTTATTTGAGAATCGTTGGCGAACAGCAGGGGCTGATTTCTGAAAATTGTGGCAGCGAGCAATCTGTTGGCAATCGTTTTCAAAAAGGCCATGAAGATGAAATTTTTGTTTTTAGCCTGCAGGGGGCCGTTTCCAGTACACCTGATGGTGTCAATCATCATGGTATTCAGTTTTGTAAAACCATTGATAAAAGTTCTCCTTTATTTACCCAGGCTATAAATAACAATGAGCGTTGTTCTCTCGATTTTACCTATTATCGTATTAATCGCTGGGGACGCTGGGAGAAGTATTACCATATTGAGGTTAGGGGGGCGAGCATCAGCGCATATTCGATGCATACCCAGATTCATGGGTTGGCAGAGGAATTTATAACGATAAATTATGATTATATCTGTTCAAAGCACCTGGGGGCGGGTACCGAATATAGCATTTTGTTAGTGCCTGAAAACTACAATCAACTCTTTCCGCCAGCGCCACCACCGATAGTAAAACCCGAGGAACCTACGAAAAAGCAGGAGATAACGTTAACCATTGGCGTGTTCTTTGATGGCACAGGCAATAACCTGCTCAATACCAACCTGCGGATGCAAAAATGTGATCCTGAAAGCTATGGGCTTGATGCCCGGGCGTTAGCGGAGTTTAGTCAGCGTTGTATTCAAAAAGAAGGTTTTGCTGGCGCAGGGGCGGGGAGCTATTTGAATTACTATACAAATATTCGGTGGTTGTATGAGTTGTATAAAAAAGACGCAAGCCTTACGAAGGAGAAAAATGACTTTCAGGATAAGGTTTACGTTGAAGGAATAGGTACTGAAAACAACAAGGCTGACTCGATTATCGGCATGGGGCTGGGAAATAATGATACGGGAGTTATAGCCAAAACAGAGAGGGCGGTTTCTCTTTTAATTGATGTAATTAATGGTGTTTTGAAGGGAATTCGTGGTTTAAATGTTTCTGTAAAATGTCTTCAATTTGACGTTTTTGGTTTCAGCCGCGGCGCTGCCGCTGCCCGTCATTTTACTAACCTGGTGTTTGAAGAGGATTATCTCTTCGCGCTCAGGCTCAAGAGGGTTTTTGCCAATATTGAATACACCGGGAAGCCTGCCGGTGAAGTTCGCTTTCTGGGGCTTTTTGATACGGTGACGGCGGTTGGGGGGCTGGTAGACGGTTTTGATCCCCATGATGGTAATAATCTGGCGGTCAAACTCGCGCTTGCGCAGGGCGTGGCGAAACATGTCTTTCACCTGACGGCCATGCACGAATGCCGCTATAACTTCTGTCTGAACAGTATTAAAGAGCAGTGGCCGGAGTTAAGCTTGCCGGGCGCGCATGCCGATATTGGCGGCGGGTATAATCCTCTTGAGGAGGAGTACCTTTTTCTTACCCGTCCGGGGATACAAAGCGTACCCGTTGATACACCAATACAGTCCACCGATGTCTATCGTACGGCGGCTAAAGAGGCCGAATTATTACACACCTTCCCGGCACTGGCTCCGATCCTTCCTTCAGGCGTATTGAAAATAGAAACGGATGTTGAAGATAATCTGCCGCTGGATCAGTATCACGATATCCATAAACGCGTTGCCGCAGCGGTGACTTTCCGCCGGACCATCAGCAATGACTGGTCAAAGGTGACGCTACGTGTGATGTATGAGGTGGCGAAGGACGCTGGGGGTGTTTTTGATGATATTGATGACGATAAAAGTTTTATGCCTCCAACAGAGCTAAAAACGATATATGAGAAAGCTGTTTTGCAGGCAAAAGCAGCCGTAATAGGCTCCACCACAACGTCTTTTTCAAAAGATGAAATTGATATTATAGGCAAGTATATTCACGGGTCGGCACACTGGAATACGGTTGATTATCATATTAAGCATCCTGTCGCTTCAGCGGTCTCTTCGCTCGAGACGCTACGTTTTATTAATCGTCCGGATGATAACTGGGAACGCACTATTTATGATATGGCGGGAAAGGAGATTTAAATGAAGGTAAAAATAATGTTCTTGATTTTTATGCTGCTTTCAGGGGGGAGTGTATCAGGAAAAGAGCTGACGTCACTGATTGCACCTTATGATGAGTGGTACTTTAATTTCTTCTATCCCTATGCCTTACCTGCTAAAGTAACTTATGTCGAGCTATTAGATACCGGCGCCTATTTTTACCAATACAGAGCACCGGATGGAACAATATCCAGTTCAGAGACAAAAGGAACGTGGCGGAACGATCTTTTTGCCGGCAGGTCGCCCTTTAATAAGGCTAAAAATCCGCCGCAGTTTATCCGTTTTTGCTGGGATTCAATCATAGATAAAAAACTCTATGAGACCCGTATCACCTTCAGCGGTGAGGTGTGGAAAATGATGCTGACGCCTTATACGCTGACGCGTTATCCAGATGAAATTATGTATCACCGGTTTATGCTGATAGGGCTGGCGCCTGAGGGAAAGGTGCGGGTATGGCTGGAAGATTATAATGAAGCGAATATCCCTATCACGGGGGAAAAAGTGATCCTGATAGAAACGGTCTCGGGTGACCAGCTGGATTTGTGTAAAGGGAAAACGATTTATAAAGATGATTATCAATATTCCCGGAGAACACTGGATTTTATCAAAGATAAAAAATACCCCTACGGTGAATGGTAGGTTTTTCAGGAAAGGAAGCCACAATGAACAGAAAAACAGGTACAGCATTATTATTCAGCCTGATACTGGGAATATCACTAACCACCAGTGGAAAAGAGCTGACGTCACTGATTGCACCTTATGATGAGTGGTACTTTAATTTCTTCTATCCCTATGCCTTACCTGCTAAAGTAACTTATGTCGAGCTATTAGATACCGGCGCCTATTTTTACCAATACAGAGCACCGGATGGAACAATATCCAGTTCAGAGACAAAAGGAACGTGGCGGAACGATCTTTTTGCCGGCAGGTCACCCTTTAATAAGGCTAAAAATCCGCCGCAGTTTATCCGTTTTTGCTGGGATTCAATCATAGATAAAAAACTCTATGAGACCCGTATCACCTTCAGCGGTGAGGTGTGGAAAATGATGCTGACGCCTTATACGCTGACGCGTTATCCAGATGAAATTATGTATCACCGGTTTATGCTGATAGGGCTGGCGCCTGAGGGAAAGGTGCGGGTATGGCTGGAAGATTATAATGAAGCGAATATCCTTATCACGGGGGAAAAAGTGATCCTGATAGAAACGGTCTCGGGTGACCAGCTGGATTTGTGTAAAGGGAAAACGATTTATAAAGACGATTATCAATATTCCCGGAGAACACTGGATTTTATCAAAGATAAAAAATACCCCTACGGCGAATGGTAGGGGGATCATCTTCTAATTGCTCAATAGCCAGTGATTAACCGCTTCCCATGTTCCGCGAAAGACAATCTTGTCAGCCTTTTTGTCCAGTTGATAGCAGTACATCGGGTCGTAATACTCGTTGAGCAGTGGGACCAGCCAGGCAAAGTGTGCCTCGGTTGAACCGCTACGCTGCTGTTCAGCCAGCGCCTCATCAAGCGTGGCGGTCAGTTCGGCAAAACGCTGGAGCCCCAGGCGACGGCGAATGGCGAACAGGCCGTGATGCAGATAAGCGCTGTACTCTTCCCAACCTTTCTCTTCACCAAACGCGGCGGTAAAGTCGCGATGCATATGGGTGAAATACTCTTCGCGCAGGCGCTCAAGGCGTAGATCGAACGGATCTTCCACGACCGCGATCGGCGCCTGAGCCATGCGATCGCGCAGGCATTCCGGCAGATGGTTAGCGCCGATCATGTGACCTTCATCTTCCAGCACCCAGCGAACCTTGTCCCGCTGATATGCGCCTTTCAGCAGCGCGGTTGCCAGATGGTTTTCAAAGGTAGCCTGAGAAAACTGCGGCGTTAACGTGCGGCCAAACGACGACCCGCGGTGGTGCGCGAGCCCTTCGAGGTCGATCCCCAGAGGCTGTTCACGCACCAGCGGCGTTTTGCCGTTGCCGGTACAGCCGCCGATCAGCACGATCGGATGGCGCACCAGTTCCTCGGTAGCCTTAATCGCCGCCTGACGCAGCGCCTTATAACCGCCGACGATCAGCGGGTAATCAAGACCGCTGTCTTTGATCCAGCTCTGCGAGATATGCGAACGCTGGCCACCGCGCGCGCAGCACAGATAACCCTGCGGCGCACGGCGGCAGGCGTCGAGCCAGGCGTCAATGCGCTGCTGGCGTGTCTGCCCGGAGACCAGTTTATGCCCCAATGCCAGCGCTGCCTCGGCCCCCTGACGTTTATAACAGGTGCCAACGGCGGCGCGCTCGGCGTCGTTCATCAGCGGCAGGTTGACGGCAGCGGGCATCGCGCCCTGAGCAAACTCGACGGGGGCTCGCACGTCAATGATGGGCGTTTCCGCGCGCAGAATGGCGCAGTAATCCGTCCCATTATTCATGGGGAAATCCTTCTTAACGAAATCGGGGTAACGCAATAATGGCGGGATTTTACGCTTCAGAGAGGGGGCCGGGGAAGGATAAGTTACTTTCCCCGGCATTTAAGGCTTATTTCAGGCGTGATTGCGCCCAGGCAATACCGCTCGCGTACGCCGGCGGCAGCAGGGGAACCATTGCTTCCAGCGTGGCGCTGAGGCGGCCGGTGTCGCTGTCATTGAGGTTAAGGTGGCCCACTTTGCGGCCCTCGCGCACCTCTTTGTCGTACCAGTGTAGGTGTACCAGCGGCAGCTTCAGCCAGTCGTAGTTCAGGTCGGTACCGATCAGGTTCACCATCACTGACGGGCTGTTCACCACCGGTGGTGGCAGCGGCAGGTCAGTAATGGCGCGCAGATGCAATTCGAACTGACTGATGGACGCGCCGTTTTGCGTCCAGTGGCCGCTGTTGTGCACGCGTGGCGCCAGTTCGTTGATCAGCAGCCCGCCAGGGGTGACGAAGCACTCCATCGCCATCACGCCGACGTAGCCAAGCTCTTGCATAATAGCGCTGAGCATGGATTCAGCCTGAGCCTGCTGCTGCGCATCCGCCTGCGGGAAAGCCACGCTCATGCGCAGAATGCCGTCCTGGTGCAGGTTTTGAGTCAGCGGGTAGAACACGGTGCTGCCATCGTGGGCGCGCGCGCTCACCAGCGACACTTCACCGGAGAAGTTAATGCCTTGCTCAACGATGCACTCGCCGTAGCACTCGGCAGGCAGCTGTGCAGTCTCATCTTTACGCAGACGCCACTGGCCGCGACCATCGTAGCCACCGGTACGGCGCTTAACGATAGCCAGCTCGCCTAAACGACCAAACACCTCAGGCCACTCGTTGGCGCTTGCCAGCAACTGCCACGGGGCGGTCGCCAGATTCAGCTTGTCGAAAAGCTGCTTTTGCGTCAGACGGTCAGCGATAATCGGGAAAACGTCGCGATTAACAAACGCGGTATGCTCGGCCAGTTCGCGGGTGAGCGCGGTTTCCGGCCAGCGTTCAATCTCTGCGGTGATGACGCTTTGCTGGAACGGCACGGCGGCCGGGTCCGCTTCTAAGCCCACCGGCCAGACGGCAATACCCAGCGGCTCGCCGGCCTGACGCAGCATACGACCTAGCTGACCGTTACCCAGCACGCAGACCTGCTTCATGCCGCACCTCGTGGGTCTGGGTTATCCAGCACTTCATCGGTTTGCGATTTACGCCAGTCAGCCAGACGCTGATGCAGTTCGGCATCGTGCTGAGCCAGAATCTGTGCGGCAAGCAGGGCGGCGTTAGCGGCACCGGCTTTACCAATGGCCAGCGTCCCCACCGGAATGCCGCGCGGCATCTGGACGATGGAGTAGAGGCTGTCTACGCCGCTTAATGCCGCGCTTTGTACCGGTACGCCGAGCACCGGCACCAGGGTTTTGGCGGCAATCATTCCGGGTAAATGGGCTGCACCACCGGCACCGGCAATAATCACCTGGTAACCATTCTCTTCTGCCGCTTCGGCAAAGCTGAACAGTTTATCGGGCGTACGGTGGGCGGAAACCACTTCAACATGGTGAGGAACGTTCAGAATATCGAGGATTTCTGTGGCGAACTGCATGGTAGCCCAGTCGCTTTTGGACCCCATCACGATGGCGATACGTGCCGGATTATTGCGGGAAGACATGCGTCTTAAAACTCCTGTGGGTGTGCTGCACACGACGTTAGAGGCCACAGAGAATAACACGGAAAACCGGCAAGGAAAACGGTTGCGTCGCCATGCAGCGGGGGAATACGGGGGAAAAACTAAAACGGGAAGGCGATAAGCGTCACGTCGTCTTTGGTGACACGGATAAGCGAACCTTCAGTATGCCAGGCACCGAGCACCGCGCGGAAGGCTGCTTCGCCGTTAGCCTCAAGCGCGTGGATATCCGGACGATGGGTATGCCCGTGAATCAGCCACTGCACGCGATGTTTCTCCATCACGTCGACGACGGCCTGCGGGTTTACATCCATGATTTCCATCGACTTGCTGCTGTTGGCAGCTTTGCTGTCATTGCGCATCTTCTGGGCAATACGGCGGCGGATAAACAGCGGCAGGGCGAGAAACAGCTTCTGGACCCAAGGGGTATGCACTTTGGCGCGAAAGGCAAGATAGCCTGGGTCGTCCGTGCAGAGGGTGTCGCCGTGCATAATCAGAATCCGACGACCGTAGAGCTCGAGCATCTGCTCTTCAGGCAACAGTTGCATGCCGCTTTCAGCCGCAAAACGTTTGCCAATCAGAAAATCACGGTTGCCGTGGATGAAATAGCAGGGGATGCCAGATTCGACCAGCGATTTAATGGCGGCGGCCACTTCGCGGTGAAGCGGGTTAGGATCGTCATCGCCAATCCAGGCTTCAAACAGGTCGCCTAAGATGTACAGCGCGTCGGCCCGGCGGGCTTCGCCGCCTAAAAAACGCAGAAAACCGGCGGTAATCGCCGGTTCTTCTGTTTGCAGATGAAGATCTGCAATAAAGAATGTCGCCACCAATTACTCGCTGACGGTCACGCTTTCAATGATAACGTCTTCTTTAGGAACGTCCTGGTGCATGCCGCTACGACCGGTAGAGACCGCTTTAATTTTGTCGACCACATCCATACCTTCAACCACTTCGGCGAAGACACAGTAGCCCCAACCCTGCAGGCTTTCGCCAGAGAAGTTCAGGAAGTCGTTGTCTGCTACGTTGATGAAGAACTGCGCGGTAGCAGAGTGTGGAGCCTGAGTACGCGCCATTGCCAGCGTACCACGGGTGTTTTTCAGACCGTTGTTGGCTTCGTTCTTGATAGCTTCTTTGGTGGTTTTCTGGTTCATGCCTGGCTCAAAACCGCCGCCCTGGATCATGAAACCGTTGATAACACGGTGGAAGATAGTGTTGTTGTAGAAACCTTCGCGGCAGTAGTCCAGGAAGTTTTTAACTGTTTCTGGCGCTTTGTCGTCGAAGGTTTTGATGACGATGTCGCCATGATTAGTGTGGAAAGTAACCATTTCTGCATCCTGTTCCGTTTAGAGTGGTGCTTCAGCCCGCCTGTGGGCTGCACATAGGCATCTGTTATAGCATAACCGGGCGGCGCGATCATCTTGCATTGTGTGCTGCTTCCGGGTTGAATTATGGGTAGAATATACCGTTTAAGGCGAAAGCCCGGCTCACACACGTAAACATGGAATTCTCGATGCTAAAAATCTTCAACACAATGACTCGCCAGAAAGAGGAATTTAAGCCCATTCATGCCGGAGAAGTTGGCATGTACGTGTGTGGTATCACCGTTTACGATCTCTGTCATATCGGCCACGGCCGCACCTTCGTCTCCTTTGACGTGGTCGCACGCTACCTGCGTTTCCTCGGCTACAAGCTGAAGTACGTGCGCAACATCACCGATATTGACGACAAAATCATCAAGCGCGCTAATGAAAACGGCGAAAGCTTTGTGGCGTTGGTTGACCGCATGATCGTCGAAATGCACAAAGACTTTGACGCGCTGAATATTTTGCGCCCGGACAGCGAACCGCGCGCGACCCACCATATCCATGAAATTATCGAAATCACCGAGCAGTTGATTGCCAAAGGTCACGCCTACGTAGCGGACAACGGCGACGTGATGTTCTCGGTGCCAACCGATCCAAGCTACGGCAAGCTGTCGCGCCAGGATCTGGATCAGCTGCAGGCCGGCGCTCGCGTTGATGTGGTTGACGTAAAACGCGATCCAATGGACTTCGTGCTGTGGAAAATGTCCAAAGCGGGCGAACCAAGCTGGCCATCCCCGTGGGGCGAAGGCCGTCCGGGCTGGCACATCGAATGTTCGGCGATGAACTGCAAACAGCTTGGCAACCATTTCGACATTCACGGCGGCGGTTCTGACCTGATGTTCCCGCACCATGAAAACGAAATCGCGCAGTCTACCTGTGCGCACGACGGCGAGTACGTGAACTACTGGATGCACTCCGGCATGGTGATGGTTGACCGCGAGAAGATGTCTAAATCGCTGGGCAACTTCTTTACCGTGCGCGATGTGCTGAAGTACTACGACGCCGAAACCGTGCGCTACTTCCTGATGTCCGGCCACTACCGTAGTCAACTGAACTACAGTGAAGAGAACCTCAAGCAGGCGCGTTCCGCGCTAGAGCGTCTGTACACTGCGCTGCGCGGTACCGACAAATCCGTTGCGCCTGCGGGCGGCGAAGCGTTCGAAGCGCGCTTTATTGAAGCGATGGACGACGATTTCAACACCCCGGAAGCCTACTCCGCGCTGTTTGATATGGCGCGAGAAGTGAACCGTCTGAAGAGCGAAGATATGCATGCCGCCAACGCGTTGGCGTCGCATATGCGTAAGCTCTCTGCGGTGCTGGGCCTGCTGGAACAGGAACCCGAAGCGTTCCTGCAAAGCGGTGCGCAGGCTGACGACGGTGAAGTGGCAGAAATTGAAGCGTTAATCCAGCAGCGTCTGGACGCGCGTAAAGCCAAAGACTGGGCGGCAGCCGACGCCGCGCGTGACCGTCTCAACGAGATGGGGATCGTGCTGGAAGATGGCCCGCAGGGTACCACCTGGCGCCGTAAGTAAGTTACTCACTGTAGCCCGGCTGAGCGTAAGCGATGCCGGGCATTCTCACTCTTACCGGCGCCGCCACCACAACCATCCCATAATCACCACGCCCGGCAGCCATACCCACAGCAACTCTGAAATTATCACCTGATGCCCGTACGGCGTGTTGTAGCGCGAGAGCGCAAACGGCGCGACCTTAATCACCTGCCACGGCGCGAAAAACCGTTCATCCGACCACGGCCACAGCCAGCCCACGCCTTTGCCACCGGTAGTTATCGAGTCCAGCAGACTGTGTGACAGAAGCGAGACCGTTAAAAACAGCCAGCAGCGCATTAACCCCGCGCCAAACCATCGTCGACCCACGATCACGCAGAGTAGGGGCACCACGAAGGCAAACAACAGTGAATGGGTAAAGCCGCGGTGGCCGAAAATATTGCCGTAGGCGATACCGAACTTAAAGGCCAGCACATCGGCATCGGGGAGCATCGCCAGCACGATACCGGTAAACAGCAAGCGTGGCGGAATAACGCGGGTTCCGAGGCCTAAACCAAGGCACAGCGGGACAGCGGCGTGGGTAATAATCGTTGGCATCAGTCGTCCGTTTTAGCATGAGGAGTACAGAGTATCGTTGCTGAGGCGGATTTATGCAGCAGGGTGTTATTCTGAAAAATGGGGGAGGGGATAAGACCCGACGTCACGATGCTCGTGTAGCCCGGGCGAGGCATTTATGCCGACCCCGGGGAGGCTCGGCGCCGATTCCCGGCGTCGCATTCGCTCGGCCGGGCTACATATGGCTTACGCCGTCACGGTGACGTTCTGACCTTCAAAGCTGACGGTTTGACCGGCTACGATTTTGCAGCGCTTGCGGGTTTCAACCGCACCATCAACTTTAACCAGACCGTCGGCGATGGCGATTTTCGCCTGTGCGCCGCTTTCGCTCCAGCCTTCCAGCTTCAGTAAGTCACAGAGTTCCACATGCGGATGCTTACCCAAAGAAAATGTTGCCATCTTATGCCTTCTCCACGTCGTGATACTCTTCACACGCCTGTAAGGTGTTTTCAATCAGGGTAGCGACGGTCATTGGACCTACGCCGCCCGGTACCGGGGTGATGTAAGACGCGCGCGCGGCGGCATCTTCAAACACCACATCGCCGACTACTTTACCGTTTTCGAGGCGATTAATCCCGACATCAATGACGATGGCACCTTCTTTAATCCACTCACCAGGAATAAAGCCAGGCTTGCCGACCGCAACGATCAGCAGATCCGCGTTCTCAACGTGGTGGCGCAGGTTTTTGGTGAAACGGTGGGTCACGGTGGTGGTGCAGCCGGCCAGCAGCAGCTCCATGCTCATCGGACGGCCAACGATATTGGACGCGCCAATCACCACGGCGTTCAGACCGTAAGTGTCGATGTTATAGCGCTCCAGCAGCGTCACGATACCGCGCGGAGTACAAGGGCGCAGGCGAGGCGCGCGCTGGCACAGGCGACCGACGTTATACGGATGGAAGCCATCCACGTCTTTGTCTGGATCGATACGCTCCAGAACCTTCACGTTATCAATACCGGCAGGCAGCGGCAGCTGTACCAGAATACCGTCGATGGTGGTGTCGGCATTCAGGGTATCAATCAGCGCTAGCAGCTCGGCTTCTGATGTGGTTTCCGGCAGGTCATAAGAGCGGGAGACGAAACCCACCTCTTCGCAGGCTTTGCGCTTGCTGCCGACATAAATTTGCGATGCAGGGTTGCTGCCCACGAGGACAACGGCGAGCCCAGGGGCGCGTTTTCCGGCCGCAATGCGGGCCTTCACTTTTTCCGCAACCTCAGAGCGCACCTGCTGCGCAATCGTTTTACCGTCAATAATCTTTGCTGCCATCAGGGAAAATTTTCCATCTGTCATTAACGAAGGGGGGATGGACATATTTTGTCAGATGCGAGCCTCGCTGTCAGGTATCGTTTGCGAGTTTTCCGCGGAAAGTGTTTTTGTCGAAGAGTTGAGCGATAGTTGGTTGTACTTTATCCATCGCCGCAGGCCGCGCAGGTTTCGCAAGGAAATGGATTGACTCACCTGCCAGTGACCGTATAATTCCACGCGTTTCACCCCACCAAGAAGTTCCCCAGTGCGCCCTTAGCTCAGTTGGATAGAGCAACGACCTTCTAAGTCGTGGGCCGCAGGTTCGAATCCTGCAGGGCGCACCATTTTCCTGAAATCCTCCCCCACATTCTTCTCCTGGCAAGAGTGCGAATCTGCTCACATAATGTTCACTGTTCGTTTGTCTAAACCAGAATACGTCAATTATACTGTATGAAATTACAGTGTTTTAACGGAGGCAGCATGGACTACGAGATAAAGCAGGTTCAGCAACGCAAAATCGCTGGTTTTCATATGGTTGGGCCGTGGGAACAGACGGTCAAACAAGGGTTTGAACAGCTGATGATGTGGGTCGATGGTCAGCAGATCCCCGCGCAGGAATGGCTTGCCGTTTATTACGATAACCCAGACGAGGTGCCGGCGGAAAAGCTACGCTGTGATACGGTCGTATCGGTTGCCGATGATTTCGTTATCCCGCCAAACAGCGAAGGGGTGATGCTGGCGGAAGTGGCGGGCGGGCTGTATGCCGTCGCGCAGGCTCGCGTCATTGACCACGACTTTGCTACGCCCTGGTATCAGTTCTTTGATAGCGTCCTGAAGGACGAAACCCATCAGTGGGCCCCCCGGCCCTGCTTTGAAATTTACCACAACAACGGGGCGGAAGAGGGCTACTGGGATATCGAAATGTTTATAGCGGTAGAGCCGAAGGCCTGACCTGAAAACGCCAGAGCGTAAAGTACAGCTCTGGCGTGGTTATCTGCTTCAGTGATTAATGCAATGCGTTCGCAATCGCGCTGAACATCAGCGAAGCTTCCAGCGGCTGGGCGCTGAACGACGGTTCTGCCTGCGGCCAGGTTGACCACTGGACGATCACCAGATTTTCCGCGCGGTTGACCATGATCATCTGGCCATAAATCCCTAGCGCCCACATGGAGCCTTTCAGCGAATCCTGCGGCGCGGGCACTACGTTTTTGGCGTTGACAGGCACTTCGTTATTCCACCACTGGTAGCCATAAAGCCCCTGCGGATGCGCTGCGGAGACGGAGTTTTTCGCCTTGTTCCAGTCGGCGGATTGAGCCACCCAGTTTTCTGGCAGAATCTGTTTTCCGTTCGGCAGGCGGCCATTGTTCAGCACGAATTCACCGAAGCGGCCCCAGTCTTCCAGCGTAGCGTTAAAACCATGTGCGCCAACATCATGCTGGTTTTTGCTGTAGGCATGCCATACGCCATCGCTCGCCATCCCGTACGGCTGCCAGATGCTTTGCTCAAGGTAGGCGGCAAGGGTCATGCCCGTTGCGCGCTCCAGCACATCGCCCAGCAGCCAGGCACCGCCGGAGGAGTAAGACCAGACCTCACCCGCGGGATGGGCGCGCTTCAGGCCAGAAATCAGCGTGCGAACGCAGTCGTAGGTCCCCGTGTGCGCTTCACACTGGGTGAGTTTGGCGAAGTCAGACTGTGGATTGGTGTAATCCTCGTTCCACGCGACGCCGGAGGTGTGCTGGATCAGTTGTTTCAGCGTCACGCCGTCCCAGGCGGTGCCCTTCAGGTCGGGTTCATACTGCGTGACCAGATCGTCCATCGAGTGGATTTTTCCCTCTTTTAACGCCACGCCGACCAGGGTAGATACCACCGATTTCCCCACCGAACGAGAGGTCCACAGCGTGGTGTCGGTGTTGCCTTCACCAAGGTATTTCCAGGCAATTTTGCCATCCTTCAGGACCAGCATGCCGCTGACGTTCTGGCGCTTGATGTAATCCTGAAGCGTCCACTGCTTGCCGTTGACCTGATAGCTCGCCTGCGTCAGCGGTTTTTCAGCGGCTGCGAACGGCACGGATTTTCCGTGGTGAAAAATATCGCCCTGATAGTTGCGATAGTCGTTACGAAAACCGATAACGCGATCGGCCTGACTCCAGGTCAGCATCGCTTTTGTATCGGGAAGTTTTGCATCAAAAGGGGCCGGACAGGCGGTGAGTTCAGTGCCTTCACAGGCTGCCATGACGGGTGAGGAGAGGAATGCCCCTGCCACCAGGCTTGCCAGCAGACAGCACTTTGCAGGTAAGGATTTATGTTTATTATTCATAGCGTTCTCGATTTTAGTTATACCAATAGACACGTTGTCCCGGCGGGGTGACGGGATGGGTGCAGTATAAAAATCGCCGCACTATAATAAAAAACGCGTAATGGGGGGAAAACCCCCATAAGCACTGCAAAAGGAGCCCGGTGTGCCATCATTGTCCTACTCATTTTCTCAGCTTGAAGCCTTCACCGCCGTTGCGGAACACGGCAGCCTGATGAAGGCCGCGATGAAGCTGGAAAAAGATCGCACGACGCTTCGCGATCTTATCGATCTACTGGAGGATGGTCTTGGCTACCCGCTGTTTGTCCGTCAGGGACGATCGCTACAGCTAACGTCAGAAGGTGAGCAGCTGCATCGCCAGGCGCACCTGTTGATGCGTCAGGCTAGAGCATTCGAGCAGTTTGCCCGCCAGGTGCCGTCAGCCGACGTTCAGGAATTGAGCATTGCCTACGATCCCTTTACGCCGCGTCGTTTTTTGCAGGCATTACTCATCCAGATGGCAAAACGTGGGGTTCGCCTGAGCCTGCGCTGCACCTCGCGCGCCGAAGGTGAAAAAGCGCTGGCCAGCGGCCTGGCAGACTTAGGCTTCTTTCAGGCGAATAACCACAGCGTGGGCAGCGATATGGAGTGGCGCGCACTTGGCGCTATTGATATGGATTTTTACGCCGCCGAGCCGCTGTTTGCTGATGTTGCTCGCCCCTGTTCGCTGCTCGACCTCTCTTTAACCCCGCAGGTGGTGATGCATTCTGCCAGCGATATCCCAATGGCGCGGCGGCTACAAATCTCGGGGAAAGTGATGGTGGCAAACGAGCTTGAAATGCTGCGTGGCCTGATTGAAGCCGGATGTGGATGGGGATTTTTACCGACCCATTTTGAGGCGGCGCGCTGGCGAAATGTCGCGGCGATCCCCACCGTGGTGGGCAATGAAGGGATCAGCCAGACCATGGTAACGATTTGGCGACCGGGGAGCGAAAAGCGGATGTTGGTTGATGACACGCTGGCCCAGCTATCTGCGCTGTGGCGAGCGGGGAGTACGCACATAGGGTAAACGGAATTTTTACCGCCGCCTGTCTGCCACAATCACCAGACCAATACCGGAAAGGGTGATAACGATAGCCAGCAGCATACGCATATCAATGGCTTCACTCATAAAGATCAGACCGCCCAACGCCGCAAGGCAGGGAACGCTGAGCTGCAGCGTGCTGGCGGTAGTGGGGCTGAGCTGGGGTAATAATGCGTACCAGAGCAGATAAGCACCGCCGGACATCAGCGCCCCGGAGGTGACGGCCAGCATGAGCCCAATGGCATCTGCCTGAACATGAAAACCACTGAGCAGGAACACCAACAGCGCCATGGGAACCGCCAGAATAAAATTCCCGGTCGTTGCCGCCGCCGCATTCTGCACCTTTTTGCCAGTAATACAGTAAACCGCCCATGCCGCGCCGGACAAGACCATCAACAGCGAAGCGCTGCCGGAAGGATGCCCCGCACCGGGCAGCAGCAACAGCGCCAATCCACCCATCGCCCCCAGCATACCGACGCTTTTCAGCGCGGTTAGCCGCTCACCGCGCATCAACCCCCAGCCCGTCATCACGCACTGTACGGTGCCGAACAGCAGCAGCGCGCCTGCGGCGGTGGTTAACGACAGATAGGCCAGCGAGAATGCAAAAACATAGGTCGCCAGCAGCGCGGCGTTCAGCCAATTAAACTCCGGTTTCTTGCGTAGACCCGGCGTCTGGAGCAGCAAGAACAGCGCGATGGCGCCGCTTATCAGGCGAACGCTGCTAAATGAAATGGCATCCATATGCAGCCCCTTCAGCGCTAGCCGACAGAGCAGGGAGTTGGCGGCAAATGCCACCATAGCCAGGATGATTTTGAGCAGCACGGGAGCGTCCTCTGGAAGTGTTGGGATAATTATGCATGAAGCCACACGGCGCTGCGCCATTGTTTTGTGCGTTGGCTCCTTGGGCAAGAGCATGACTTTTTTGTGGTTATTTCCCGCCTCTACTACCGATTGAGACTTGATCACATTTTGATAATGCGTATAGTTCTCGATCTCATTTTTATTCATTGATGCGGTACGGCTGGCCCAGTAATCGGTGAGGATATTTCACAGGGGGATTCTGGGGCGTGAGAAGCGACAACCCGTTGGTACCCGCGATGAATTTTTTTATTCAATACCAAGGGATGTTCTCATGAAAACTAAACTCTCCGTGCTGGCACTGGCGATAGGCACCGTGCTGCCTGCCGCCTATGCGGCAACGAGCGAAGACGCAACAACCAGGAAAAATCAGCCTGAAACGATGGTGGTTCAGGGCGTGGAAGGCGGTGATTTCAAAGCCGGCGGCGAAGAGCTGGTGCCGGCTTACCTCGACGGACAAATTGCCCATGGCGGTCGCTTAGGGATGCTGGGCGAGCAGAAGGCGATGGACGTGCCGTTTAACGTCATCGGCTATACCTCAAAGCTGGTGCAGGATCAGCAGGCTAAAACTATCGCGGACGTCGTTAAAAATGACGCGGGCGTCCAGGCGGTTCAGGGCTACGGTAACTTTGCGGAAACCTACCGTATTCGCGGCTTTAAGCTTGATGGTGATGATATGACCATGGGCGGTCTCTCCGGCGTGGTACCGCGCCAGGTGATGGACACCCAGATGCTGGAACGCATTGAGGTCTTCAAAGGGGCGAATGCGCTGGTGAACGGCGCAGCCAGTTCTGGCGTAGGCGGTATGATAAACCTTGAGCCTAAACGCGCTGAAGATATTCCCACCACCCGTCTTGGCGTGGACTACACCTCTGATTCACAGGTCGGCGGCTCGCTGGATCTGGGGCGTCGCTTCGGTGATGACAACCAGTTTGGCGCGCGCGTAAACGTGCTGCATCGTGAAGGGGAAGGGCGTATCGACAACGATAATCGCCGCACCACCCTGGCCTCGCTGGGTCTTGATTATCGCGGCGATCGTCTGCGTTCCTCCCTCGATTTTGGTTACCAGAAAAAAACCTTCCACGGCGGTGAGATGGGCGTTGGCGTGGCCAATATTGCCCAAATTCCAGCAGTGCCGGATGCCACCAAAAGCTACGCGCAGAAGTGGGGCTATAGCGATATCGAAAACGAATTCGGCATGGTTAAAACCGAATATGACCTGACCGATAGCTGGACGACCTACGTCGGGCTTGGCGCACAGCACGCGCATGAACTTGGCACCTACGCTGCGCCGAAGCTGACTAACGTTAACGGTGATGCCACTGTCGGCCGTATGGATACCAACCGCATTATCGACAGCTTCAGCGGCATGGGCGGTATCCGCGGGAGTTTCGATACCGGCGTCATATCCCATAAGGTGAACGTGGGCTACTCCGCGCAGATACGTCGCGATGCAACTGCCTGGCGTATGTCTGATAGCACCAAAAACCCGACTATCAATATCTACGACAGTCATGACGTGGACATGCCGGATTATAAGCCGAATCCAAAAGGCGGCCATTACCACGATCCGCTGACCACCGCGCGCAACCGTACCCAGGGCTGGCTGCTCAGCGACACGCTGGGCTTCTTTGACGATAGCCTGCTCTTTACCGCCGCGGCACGCCATCAAAAGGTGGTGATCCGTAACTATGACAACCAGACGGGCCTGGAAACCACCACCTCAAGCTTTACCGAAAGCCGCTGGATGCCGACGTTTGGTCTGGTCTACAAACCGTGGGAAACGCTCTCGCTGTATGCTAACCATACCGAAGCGCTGCAACCGGCGAACAACGCGCCTATCACAGCAAAAAACTACGGCCAAAGTATCGGTATCGCCCACTCTAAGCAGGATGAAGTGGGCATAAAAATTGATTATCAGCGCGTCGGTGGTTCACTGTCGCTGTTCCAGATTACTAAGCCTTCCGGTGTGTTAGATAGCGACAAGTACTACCGCATGGACGGTGAGCAGCGTAACCGCGGCGTGGAGCTGAACGTGTTTGGCGAACCGGTGCTGGGCCTGCGTCTGACCGGCAGTACGCTGTGGATTGACCCTGAATTGACCAAAACTGCAGGCGGCACTAATGATGGGAACGATGCAATTGGCGTCTCCCGCTTCTACGCGGTGCTGGGGGCCGAATACGACATCAAACCGATTGAAGGTCTGACCGCTACCGCACGCGTGAACCATACCGGTTCCCAGTATGCGGATACCGCCAACACCAAAAAACTCGACAGCTATACCACGCTTGATCTGGGTATGCGCTACCGCATGCACCTGAATCAGGAGCAGAACGATCTGGTGTGGCGTGTGGGCGTGACCAACGTCACCAACCAGAACTACTGGTCGGGCGCTGATGATACCGGCGTCTATATCTACCAGGGCGAGCCGCGTACCTTAAAAGTCTCGGTCAGCTACGACTTCTAATCACCATGTTGGTTGTCCAGGTGCTTTGACGATCGGTAGGCCGGATAAGCGAAGCGCCATCCGGCAGCACGTCGCAGATTGCCGGATGGCGGCGTAAACGCCTTGTCCGGCCTACGACTAAGTTATTGCTAAAATAGGGTTATTGCCCCGAAAACGCGTGCGTTTCGGGGCTTTTTACCACTGGGGGCCGGGTGCTGATTGCCTTGCGGCAAGCCGCGCTAAGTGTTAAAAGGTGCCCCTTCATAAAAATGCTAAGGGGTCAGACGTGAAAAACGCGTCATCAGCATCCAGCCAGAATCAACCGGATGCGTCGTCGGAAAATAGCCCGACGCTTCACCGCGGATTACAAAACCGCCATATTCAATTAATCGCCCTCGGGGGTGCCATCGGCACCGGTCTGTTCCTCGGTATCGGCCCTGCCATTCAGATGGCTGGCCCGGCTGTAGTGCTGGGCTACGCGATTGCCGGCGTGATTGCTTTTCTTATCATGCGCCAGCTTGGCGAGATGGTGGTTGAAGAGCCGGTATCCGGTTCATTTGCTCATTTTGCTTATAAATACTGGGGGCCGTTCGCCGGATTTCTCTCTGGCTGGAACTACTGGGTCATGTTCGTGCTGGTGGGCATGGCCGAACTGACCGCCGCCGGGATCTATATGCAATATTGGCTGCCGCACGTCCCAACCTGGATCTGGGCGGCGGGCTTCTTCGTGCTGATTAACGCCGTGAACCTGGTGAACGTGCGTCTGTACGGCGAGACGGAGTTCTGGTTTGCGCTGATTAAAGTGCTGGCAATTATCGGCATGATTGGTTTTGGCATCTGGATGCTGACCACCGGCAACGGCGGCGAGCATGCCAGCATTGATAACCTCTGGCGCGACGGCGGCTTCCTCGCCACCGGCTGGAAAGGGCTGATTCTGTCGCTGGCGGTGATTATGTTCTCCTTCGGCGGGCTGGAGCTCATAGGTATTACGGCGGCGGAAGCCCGTAGCCCGGAGACCACGATTCCGAAAGCGGTGAACCAGGTGGTGTACCGTATTCTGCTGTTTTATATCGGCTCGCTGATTGTGCTGCTGGCGCTCTACCCGTGGCAGGGCATTCAGTCCGATAGCAGCCCGTTTGTGATGATCTTCCACAATTTGGACAGCAATGTCGTAGCATCGGCGCTGAACTTCGTCATTCTGGTGGCCTCGCTGTCGGTTTATAACAGCGGCGTTTATTCCAACAGCCGTATGCTGTTCGGCCTCTCCGTGCAGGGCAACGCTCCTCGCTTCCTGACTAAGGTCAGCAAACGCGGCGTGCCGGTGAACTCACTGCTGCTCTCCGGGGCCATCACCTCGCTGGTGGTATTGGTTAACTATCTGCTGCCGCAAAAAGCCTTTGGCCTGCTGATGGCGCTGGTGGTGGCGACGCTGCTGCTGAACTGGATAATGATCTGCATGGCGCACCTCAAATTCCGCGCCGCGATGCGCCGTAAAGGCCGTGAAGCGAAGTTCAAAGCGCTGTGGGCCCCGGCAAGCAACTACGTTTGCATCGCCTTCCTGCTGATGATCCTCGTGCTGATGTGCACCATGGACGGCATGCGTCTGTCGGCAATCTTGCTGCCGGTGTGGGTGCTGTTCCTGTTCGTTGCCTTCAAAACGTTGCGCCGAAAAGCGTAAGGTTTTCGGCTTGCCCGGGCTACTTATCTCACGTAGCCCGGGCGAGCGCATGCGACCCCGGGTATGCACCGCCCATTTTCGTCGTGTTCATATCCCCCAGCGATTCCCTTCCGATAGCCGCCTGTTTTTTAATCGTGACGCTTCTCCCAAATTGACAACGGCAGGCGGGATCTTCTTTTTGTAATCGATTACTTTTCTTCTGAACCGTTTTTGTAATCGATTACTTTTGAGGGTGAAAACATGGTGTCTACAACGGAAAGTCGTGAACACAGCGGCGTACAGCACCGGCTGTTAGTCCCGCGTCTGTCGTTAATGATGTTTATGCAGTTTTTTATCTGGGGAAGCTGGTCGGTGACCCTTGGCCTGGTGATGACCCAGTACAACATGTCGCTGCTGATTGGCGATGCCTTCTCGGCGGGGCCGATTGCCTCGATCCTGTCACCGTTTGTCCTCGGGATGCTGGTTGACCGCTTCTTCCCGTCGCAGAAGGTGATGGCGGTGATGCACTTGCTTGGCGCCGCGATCCTGTGGTTTGTGCCACAGGCGCTGGTGGCGGAAAACGGCGCGCTGCTGATTGCACTGCTGTTCGGCTACACGCTGTGCTACATGCCCACGCTGGCGCTGACTAACAATATCGCGTTCCACAGTCTGACCAATATCGACAAAACCTTCCCGGTGGTACGTGTGTTCGGCACCATCGGCTGGATTGTTGCCGGGATCTTTATCGGCGTGACCGGCATCTCCGACACCACCGGCATCTTCACGCTGGCGGCGCTGTGCTCGGTGGTGCTGGCGGTCTATAGCCTGACGCTGCCGCACACGCCGGCCCCGGCGAAAGGCCAACCGCTTAAGCTGCGCGACCTGTTCTGTGCCGATGCTTTTGCGTTACTGAAAACCCGTCACTTCCTGGTGTTTGCCGTGTGCGCCACGTTGATTTCCGTACCGCTCGGCACCTACTACGCCTATACCGCCTCGTTCCTCGCGGACGCGGGCGTGGCGGATGTGAGTACCGCGATGTCCTTCGGTCAGATGTCGGAAATCTTCTTCATGCTGATTATTCCGCTGCTGTTCCGCCGCCTGGGCGTGAAGTACATGCTGCTTATCGGCATGCTGGCGTGGTTTGTGCGCTATATGTTCTTTGCCCTGGGCATCAACGAAGAGACGCGCTTCCTGCTGTATCTCGGCATTCTGCTGCACGGCGTCTGCTATGACTTCTTCTTCGTAGTGGGCTTTATCTATACCGACCGCGTGGCGGGCGAAAAGGTAAAAGGGCAGGCGCAGAGCATGGTGGTGATGTTCACCTACGGTATCGGCATGCTGCTGGGTTCACAGATTTCCGGCTCGCTGTACAACCATCTGGTCGCAGGGCAAACCATTCCGGCGGCCTGGGTGAACTTCTGGTGGATCCCGGCGGTGGCCGCGGTTGTTATTGCACTGATTTTCCTTGTCTCGTTCAAATATAACGAGAAAGAGCACGCGTAATTTTTTTGAAAGGAGGGGGTATGAAAACCATCAAGGGACCGGGCATTTTTCTGGCGCAGTTTATTGGTTCAGCGCCGCCGTTTAATACGCTCGATGGGCTAGCCCAATGGGCAGCGGGGCTGGGATTTAAGGCGCTACAGTTGCCGTGCAACCACCCGGCGATTTTTGACTTACCGCAGGCGGCGGCCAGCCAGACCTACTGCGATGAGATAACCGGCAGGCTCGCCGAGCACGGGCTGGTCATTAGCGAACTTTCTACGCACCTGGAAGGCCAACTGGTGGCGGTCAATTCCGCCTACGACAGCGCCTTTGACGCTTTTGCCCCCGCGGCGCTTCGCGGCAAACCGGCGGCGCGCCAGCAATGGGCGGTGGAGAGCGTGAAAAAGGCGGCGCAGGCCTCGTCACGCTTAGGACTGAAGGCGCACGCCACCTTCTCTGGGGCGCTGGCCTGGCCCTATTTTTATCCGTGGCCGCCGCACAATGCGGCGCTGCTCGACGAGGCGTTTACTGAACTGGCTAGCCGCTGGCGGCCTATTCTGGACTGCTTTGACGAGCACGGCGTGGACCTGTGCTACGAAATTCACCCCGGTGAAGACCTGCACGACGGCGTGACCTTCGAGCGCTTCCTGGCGAAGGTCGATAACCATCCGCGCTGCCACATGCTCTACGACCCGAGCCATCTGCATCTGCAGAATATCGACTACCTGGCGTATCTCGATATCTACCATTCACGCATTCGGGCATTCCACGTCAAGGACGCGGAGTTCGAGCGCAACGGACGCAGTGGCGTTTACGGCGGCTATCAGAACTGGCTGGCGCGCGCCGGGCGCTTCCGCTCGCTCGGCGATGGCGATATCGATTTTAAAAAGATCTTCAGCAAGCTCAGCCAGTATGATTTTGACGGCTGGGCGGTGATGGAGTGGGAGTGCTGCCTGAAAGACGCGCAGACCGGCGCGCGCGAAGGCAGCGAGTTTATTAAACGGCATATCATTCCCGTATCCGCACGGGCTTTTGATGACTTTGCCGCCGGTAGCGAGGTACGCGGATGATTCAGGTCGGCATTGTTGGCTCAGGTTTTATTGGTCCGGCGCATATTGAAGCGCTGCGCCGCCTGGGGTTTGTTGAGGTGGTGGCGCTATGCGACGCTTCGCTTGCGCAGGCGAAGGAGAAGGCGCGGCAGCTTAATATTCCGCACGCTTATGGCGATGTTGACGCATTGCTGGCGCACCCGGGGTTACAGGTGGTGCATAACTGTACCCCGAACTTTTTACATGCAGAGGTGAACCGCCAGATCCTGCGGGCGGGAAAGCACGTTTTCTCAGAAAAACCGTTATGTATGACGTCAGAAGAGGCGCGTGAGCTGGTTAAGATGGCGCAGGATGCGGGCGTGGTACACGGCGTGAGCTTTGTTTATCGCCAGTTTGCGATGGTGCAGCAGGCGGCGAGCATGATGCGCGACGGCAGCGCCGGGCGGCTTTTCTCCGCTTATGGCGGCTACCACCAGGACTGGATGCTGCTGGAAAACGACTTCAACTGGCGCGTGGACGCGCAGCAGGGTGGTGTTTCCCGGGCGGTGGCGGATATCGGCTCGCACTGGTGCGATACGGTGCTGTTTGTCACCGGGCGGCGTATTGTCGAGGTGATGGCCGACCTCGCTATCGTCTGGCCGACGCGCAAAGCCAGCCTTGGGGCACAGGCGACCTTCAGCGAACAACCTGATGCTAGCGGCTACCACGACGTGCCGGTAACCACCGAAGATGCCGGTTCGGTGCTGTTCCGCTTTGACGACGGCAGTAAAGGCTGCTTTAGCGTCTCGCAGGTGAGCGCTGGGCGCAAAAACCGCCTCCATTTTGATATCAACGCCAGCGCCTGTTCGCTGGCCTGGGATCAGGAAACGCCGCAGCAGCTCTGGATTGGCCACCGCAGTCAGCCTAATCAGCTTTTAAGCGATGACCCCAGCCTGCTGAACCGCGACGTTGCCGGGCAGGCTCACTTCCCCGGCGGGCACAATGAAGGCTGGCCGGATGCGTTTAAAAACATGATGCTCAATTTTTACCAGGCGGTGCGTGCAGGAACGATGCCGCAGGAGAGCGAACGCCGCTTTGCCTCATTCAGTGAAGGTGCGAACGTGATGTATCTCATTGACGCCATTGTGAAAAGCCACCAACAGCGATGTTGGGTCAGCGTCGAACAATAACCCTGTGCCCGGTACGCCGGGCCTGTTTTTATGGTAGCCTTCACGCAAAGCGTTAATTGCAGGGAACGGCGTAGCATGTCAATTCAGAAAATCGCCCAGTTGGCGGGCGTGTCGGTGGCCACCGTATCGCGGGTGTTGAACAACAGCGAAACGGTGAAAGCGAAGAACCGCGAGCGGGTACTTCAGGCTATCAAAGAGAGTAACTATCAACCGAACCTGCTGGCGCGCCAGCTACGAACGGCGCGTAGCTCGATGATTCTGGTGATGGTGTCAAACATCGCCAACCCGTTCTGCGCGGAAGTGGTGAAGGGCATTGAAGCGGAAGCGGAGAAAAACGGCTATCGCATTTTGCTGTGCAACTCTGGTTCTGATATCGATCGCTCTAAATCCGGCCTGCGCCTGCTGACCGGCAAAATGGTCGACGGCATTATCACTATGGATGCCTTTGCCCGTCTGCCGGAACTGACTACGGTGATTGGCGATGCGCCGTGGGTGCAGTGCGCGGAATACGCTGATGCCGGGGACGTTTCCTGCGTCGGCATCAACGACGTTGACGCGGCCCAGCATGCGGTTGGCTATCTGGCGGCGCAGGGGCACCAGCGTATTGCCCTGATTAACCATGATTTAAGCTATAAATACGCCCGTCTGCGCGAGCAGGGCTACCAGGACGTGCTGCAACAGCAGGGGCTCGACTTCGCGGCGGTGGAGTACGCGGACGATCTCAGCGCGGCGGCGGGCAAGGCGGCGATGAAAAATCTGCTGACGATGAGCCCGCGTCCGGATGCGGTCTTTGCCATCTCGGATTCGCTGGCCGCGGGTGCCATTCGCGCTATCGAACAGGCTGGGCTGCGCGTACCGGAAGATATCGCCGTGGTCGGCTTTGACGGCACAGAGCTGGCGGAAATGGTTTCGCCGCAGCTCACCACCGTGCAGCAGCCCTCAAGGGAGATTGGCGCTAAAGCGGTCACGCTGCTGCTCAACAAAATCGATAACCCGGACGTCGCCCCAGAGCGGGTGATGCTGGACTGGCGCTTTATTCCCCGCGCCAGCGCCTGAGTGTAATATTGCCGGATGGCGCTGCGCTTATCCGGCCTACAATGAGTCTCCTGTAGGCCGGATAAGGCGTTTACGCCGCCATCCGGCAATGCTGACTCTAACGCCTGATAACCACCAGCAGCCCACACACCACCAGCCCCGTCCCCAGTAACTGCTCCACCGACAGCGGCTCATCCAACAGCCACCAGCTAAACAGAATGGTCAGAATCGGGCCGATTAACCCAATCAGCACCGCCTTCGCCGCGCCGATGCGGTGAATGGCCGACGACAGCCAGAATATCGGCATCACCGTGGAAAAGACCGCCATCCCTGCACTATAGGCATACACCTGCCACGGCAGATTGAGCGCGGCAACAGGACGAGTGGTAAAAAAGTGCACCAGCGTTGCCGCAATCGACACCAGCAGCGCCAGCATTGAAAACGGGATCGCCCCCATGCGCCCGATAGCCACCTCCGCCCCGGCGTTGTAAATGGCGTAGGTAATAGCGCAGCCAAATACCAGCGAGCCGCCTATTAGCACCGAATGGCTATCGGCGGTAAGGCCAAGGTCGTGCACAAAGGCAATCAGAATGCCGCCGTAGGAAAGGAGCATCGCCAGCAGCAGTTTCTTCTCAAAGGTTTTGCCGAGAAAAAAGACGCCAATCAGGATAGTCAGCATCGGGTAGGTAAAAAGAATCAGCCGCTCGAGCCCGGCGGTAATGTACTGCAAGCCCATAAAATCGAGCATCGCCGAGGCGTAATAGCCCGCCACCCCGAGCACCGCCAGCAGGGCGTAATCTTTACGATGCAGGGTGGTCATTTTACGCAGCACCGGCCATGCGGTAAGGCCAATCAGCGGCAGGGACATCGACATGCGCAGCATCAGCAGCGTGACCGGGTCGACCGGCGCGACCTCATACGCCAGCTTGACGAATATTGCCTTAAACGAAAAGCCGAACGCCGCGAGTATCGCCAGCGAAAACCCGGCAACCCGGGAAGTGAGATGCAACTTCATCCTACGCGTTCCTGAAGCTCGCTGATTTTTTCCCACATCAGTACCGGGTTGGAGTACATCGGGAAGTGCCCGCAGTGGGGAATTTCAGCAAGCGTTACGCCACGACGTTCGATATCCGCCAGGTAGCTCAACGTGTTGTTCTGCTCACCGTACATAAACATTTTTGGGCACGGCAGATTTAAAAACTTCGCCATCAGATCGCCGTGGTCGGAATAGTCCACCATCGAGGTAAAAATGGGCCTGACCGCGGCTGCCCGCACTTTATGCTTGAGGCTGGCGGCATACAGCGCGCTGGCCCACGCCGGAGATTGATGAGTACGGGCGATAAAATCCGCGAAGAACTGCTCATCGTCGCCGTGCGGATAATCAATGGCCTGGCGGCTCAGGAAGCAATCTTCCGGGGCGATATTACCCTCGATGTCGACAAAGCTGAGCACCCGCTCGGGATGGGCGTGCGCCAGCATCAGCGCGGTCAGCCCGCCCATGGAGTGGCCGACGAGGTGAAAACGCTGGAAGCCCATCTGGTCAATCATCGCGAGCGCCGTCTCGACTAAAAACGGAATCGAAATTTTCTGCATGTCTGGGCATTTCGTCTCCCCGCAACCGGGGGCGTCGTAGGCGAGAAACGGTCGCCCGTCGAACGCGGCGTGGCGCACGATATCGGCATAGTCTTCTTTGGTTGAACCGAAGCCGTGGAGAAACACAATCGGTTCGCGGTGGCCGGAACGGTGAATAGCGGCCACCTGCATCGGCGTCGCTTGTACCGTTAACGCAAGGTGCGCACGGTGAAATTCGTGGGGCATGGTCACTCTTCTTATGCATTCGTGGGGCGGCTATCGTCGCTTTGATTCTCTGATATGTAAAATCGTATTAAAGTAATGCTCTGATATATTTTTAATATCGTTTGGCGTGAGTCGTGACTGGAGCCGTGCAGAGATGATCAATTTTCGTATTATTCGCCATATGTGGCTGTTCCTCGCGGTGGCGGAGGAGAAACATTTTGGCCGCGCGGCGAAGCGGCTTGGTATGACCCAGCCGCCCCTGACCCAGCAGATTCAGGTGCTGGAGCAGTCGCTGAAGGTGCAGCTGTTTGACCGTTCAAAGCGCAACGTGCAGCTCACCCCCGTGGGGCTCGCCATCCTGCCGGCGGTTAAACGCTTTGCCGAGCAGGTTGAACGGCTGGAGCTGGCGGTGAACGAAGCGGTGGCCGGGCATACCGGTATGCTAACCATTGGCGCCATCAGCACCGCGATGCTCGACGTGCTGCCGCCGCTGATTGATAAGATGAAAGCGCGCTACCCGGATATCGTGATCTCCATTAAAGAGATCGACAGCGCCGAAGCGGTGCTGGCGCTGCAAAACGGCGAGATCGATCTGGCGTTTGCGCGCCTCACCGGGGAAATGGGCGAGGGGATTACGCTGCTGCCGCTGTCCAGCGCCGAACTGGTGGTGGCGCTACCCCGTCAGCATCGTCTGGCCGCCGAGCCACGGATTGCGCTGCGTGATTTGATTCAGGAAGAGTGGGTGATGTTCTCCCGTCATCTGAGCCCGGTCTATTTCGACAGCATTACCGCCGCCTGTCGCAGCGAAGGCTTTTCGCCGCGGATTATTCACCACGTCCGTTCGGTCTCTTCGCAGATTGCTTTCGTTGGCTGTGGGCAGGGGATTGCGCTGGTGCCAGATTCGCTGGAGCGTCTGTCACCGGCTAACGTGGTGACGGTGCCGCTCGACCAGACCATTGAGGTGATCACTACGGCGGTGGCCTGGTCAGCCAGCCGGAAAAATCCGCTGGCTGACAAGTTTATCGCCCTGATTCAGACGTCTGAGGTGGGGGTGATTACTGCCCGATAACGCCCGCGAGGGCGCGAATATCATTACCGGTCGGCGACTGATGTATTCTCAGACCAAACTCTTCGACCACGGCGAAAATATGGTCGAAAATATCCGCCTGAATACTCTCATATTCCGCCCAGATAACGGTGTTGGTAAAGGCATATATCTCAATTGGCAGACCGTTATTATCCGGTGCAAGCTGGCGAACCATCAGCGTCATATCCTTGCGAATTTTCGGATGGTTACGAAGATATTCGTTGAGATAAGCGCGGAAGGTGCCGATATTGGTCATTTTACGCAGGTTAAGCACCGAATCATCGCTACCGTATTCCTGATTCCACAGGCTAATTTCCTGATAACGAGAGTCCATATACGGTTTTAACAGTCGCGCCTGAATTAAGCGCTGCTGCTCTTTTTCATCAAGGAAATGGACGCTGGTGGTATCAATGTTCAGGCTGCGCTTAATTCGACGCCCGCCGGAAGCCGACATGCCGCTCCAGTTTTTAAAAGAATCAGAGACCAGCGACCAGGTGGGAATCGTGGTAATGGTGTTATCCCAGTTACGTACTTTGACGGTGGTTAAACCGATATCCGTTACCGCACCATCGGCACCGTATTTTGGCATTTCCAGCCAGTCACCGAGCTTCAGCATATCGTTTGCAGAGAGCTGAATACCGGCCACCAGACCGAGAATTGGGTCTTTAAACACCAGCATCAGCACCGCGGCCATGGCCCCCAGACCGCTTATCAGAATGGCCGGTGACTGCCCCAGCAGCAGGGAGATCATCAGGATGCCAATCAGGATCGCGCTCACCAGCTTCACGCCCTGGAATATGCCTTTAAGCGGAAGCTGAGAAGAGAAGGAGAGTTTCTGCGACAGATTGAAAATAACGTCCAGCAGTGAGAAGAACGACAGCAGGGCATATAGCATCACCCACAGCTGCGCTACCGTGGTTAATATTTCCGCAGCTTCACTGCCTTTTTGCAGCCACAGCACGGCCTGCACGTTAACAATAATCCCTTGCAGCGTAAATGCCAGCCGGTGAAACAGCTTATTCTGCGTGATGATTTGCAGCCATAAATGGCTGCTGGCCTGCGCGCGTTTTTCGAAAGTGCGTAGCACCAGACGGTGTAAAATCAGATGAACAATGATGGCAGTGAGAAAAATAATACCAAAGATGATCACGAGCGAATTGGTATGGTTTATTTCAATGCCCATCTCTTCTATCTGGGAAATGAGTTCCTGCATAACGTCTCCTATATAACCAGTCTTTAATAATGACCAGGCTGGCTATAATATGCAAACGTGTATACAGGAACTTAATAATCAGGAAGTTGCCATCGCCGGGCTACGGTTCAAATGATGGCGAAGGCCAATCGCAATCACCGCCAGCAGCAGCATCATCGCGGCCTCCACACCGAGAAAACCGATCATCGCCTGCGGATAGCTACCGTGGTGGTTGCGCATCAGCATCAGCAACAGTGAACCAAACACCGCCGGGCCAAGCCCCAGTGTGGCCTGCTGCAAGGTACTCAGCAGCGCGCTGCCCGCGCCCGCATCGTTAGCGGTGATATCGCGCATTCCCACCCGATAGAAGCAGTTCACAATCAGCGCCTGGCCGAAGCCAATCAACGCCGTGGCGGGCACCAGCGTCAGCGCGGTGGCGGCCTGACCGTAGTGGTGGAAGGTCTCCATCAGCAGCAGCAGGCCGCTAATTTGCACCACCAGACCGGCGACCAGAATGCGTCCCATGCTGTGGCGCGCAATCAGCTTCGGCGCGTACATCGCCGACAGGAAGTAGGCCACGCCAAGGGCGATAAAGCTGTTGCCCGACTGCCACGGCGCCATACCGAGGCCGGACTGCATGGTCAGCGCCATGCAGAACATAAACCCGGACCAGGCGCTGAAGAACAGCAGCGCAATCACCATGCCGAAGCGAATGCTGGCAAGCTGCAACAGACGCGGCGGCAGCAGCGGGTGCTCGCCGCGCTGCTCTTTACGCAGTGCGGTGGCACGCATCCAGAACAGCAGCGGAATAATCGCCAGCAGCATCAGGCGCATCGACCATGGCCAGTGCAGCTCCGGCCCCAGCGCCATCGGGAACAGCAGGCAGCAGAGAATAAGCCCAAGGCTAAAGGTGCCCTGCCAGTCGATGGTGGCATGCTCGTCGCGGCGGGTTTCCGGCACGTAGCGGCGGCTGAACGCCAGCACCAGCAGGCCAATCGGCACGTTGATAAAGAAGGCGTTACGCCAGCCCATTCCGGCGATATCCGCCGACACCAGCCAGCCGCCGAACATCTGTCCGACGATAAACGAAATGCCGCCAATGCCGCCGTAAAGGCTAATGGCTCGGGCGTGCGCCGTCCCTTTCAGCGTGACGTGCAGGGTGGCGAGGATCTGCGGCACGATAAGCGCCGCGCCTGCGCCCTGAAGCGTACGAGCGGCGAGGAGGGCAGTAATCGAGTTAGCGACCCCACACAGCAGCGAAGCGAGGCTAAAAATCGCCACGCCCCACATAAACAGGCGGCGGCGACCGTAGTTGTCGCCAAGCTTGCTGCCCATCGCCAGACAGACGGCAAACGCCACGCCGTACAGCGCCACAATGAGCTCAAGCTGGGTGGGGCTGGCGTGCAGCGACTCGGTGATGGAATCGAGGGCGACGTTGGTTATCGAGGTATCGATTTGGGGCAACATCAGGCCGGTCAGCAGCAGGAAAAGCCCCGCGCGGCCGGGTGAAACAGCAGACGTTTTCATGGTGACTCCATTGCGTCATTCAGCGATTGGACGTAGCATCGCTGATTAAATAAACGGGTACCAGTTCCTGGTTATACTGGTACTGGAACTACTATGCTGGAGATACCATGAGCCTCATCAGCGACAGTGAAATGGACGTATTGCAGACACGGCAGATGGATAGCCGTAAGCAGCTGGGTGCATTTCTTCGGGCGCGACGGGAAAGTCTCGACCCGCAGCGGTTGGGGTTACCGCGCAGCGGGCGGCGGCGCACGCCGGGCCTTCGCCGCGAAGAGGTGGCGATGCTGGCGGACGTTGGCGTGACCTGGTATACCTGGCTTGAGCAGGGGCGCGAGGTTAATCCGTCGGTGGCGGTAATGCAAGCGGTCGCCGAAGCGCTCCAGTGCAGCGAACTGGAGACGCGCCATCTGTTTGTGCTGGCGGGGTTAACGCCGCTGGAATCCTTAAATGTGCCCCAATGCGAGGGGATCAGCCCCGGCACGCGCCGTATGCTGGACAGTCTGCTGCCTCAGCCGGCCAGCATTCAAAAGCCAAACTTCGATATCGTGGCGTGGAATGACGCGTTTTGTCGGCTGATGGGCGTTGATTTTTCCCTCATCCCCGAAGATGAACGAAATTGTATCTACCTGTATCTGACCCACCCCGGCTGGCGTAGTCGCCTGGCCAACCCTGACGTGCTGGGCAATTTTGTCTCCTATTTTCGCGCCGCAATGGCCGAACACCGGGGGGAACCGGCGTGGGAGAATAAGCTCGCCCGCTTCTTTGCCGCTTCTGCCGAATTTGAAGCGCTCTGGCATCAGCGCTATGAAGTGCGCGGCGTTGAAAACCAGATCAAAACCTTCCGCCATCCCGAGTTCGGCGAATTCCAGCTCCAGCAGATGTACTGGTACTCCGCGCCGCCGGGAAGGCACAGACGCTAAATCAAATCTCGGTAATCACCGTTTCTTCCGGCAGGCGAGATTTTGGCAGCGCTTTGTTGAAGTCTTCCACGCTGTGATGCCCAACCGGCACCACCACCAGGCTGGTGAAGCCTTTCTCTTTCAGACCAAACTCGGCATCCAGAATTTCTGCATCAAAACCTTCGATTGGCACGGCGTCGAGGCCCAATGCGCCCATCGCCAGCAGGAAATTGCCCACGTTCAGGTAGGTCTGGTTAGCAGCCCACTGGGCGTCGTCATGGCGTTCTTTACGGTGCAGGTCGGCGAAGAAGGTGCGGCCTTTATGGTTAGCAGCTTTGGCTTCTGGGGTGGCGAAACGGCCATCTGCGTCTTCCTGATCCACCACTTTTTCCAGCCAGGCATCGTCGATCGCGGTTTTCGCGCAGAACACCACCACGTGGGAAGCATCCAGCATTTTGCGTTCATTGAACACGTAGCCGCCCGCGGCGGATTTCGCCACGCGCGCTTTGCCTTCGTCGGTGCTGGCAACGATAAAGTGCCACGGCTGGGAGTTGGTGCTGGACGGGCTAAAGCGCAGCAGGGTTTTCAGAGCAGCAGCCTGCTCAGCAGTCAGCTTTTTGCTGGCGTCAAAGGCCTTGGTGGAATAGCGCGCTTTAGCAACGGAAACGATATCCATAAACACTCCTGAATGATTAAAGGCACCGCGAATCGGTGCGTTGAATCCAGGAAGGTTACCGCGCCATGTCACAAATGAGAAGGGTGGAAAATGCGATAACACTTATCGCATTTAGCAGAAAATCAGACGGGGCGAACGCGCTGTTGTACCCGTTTTGGCAGCTTATTGACCACCAGATTCCACGAGTCTTCAATCAGGCTGTTGAGCAGGCTCACGGTGATTTCATCGCCCGGATAGACCGAAATCCAGTGCTTTTTGTTCATGTGGTAGCCGGGCTTAATATGCGGGTAGATGGCCTGGTGCAGCAGCGATTGCTCCGGGTCAACCTTCAGGTTGATGATAGGCTCGCCGCGCAGGTAAGCCTTGAGCATAAACATTTTGCCTTCCACGGTGAAAACATCGTACTCCGGCCCGAAAGGCCAGTAGATGTCGGAGAAGGGCAGGGTCAGCGCAAACTCGTGCGCCCGTTCATGCAGCGTTTTACCGTCCATTAGTCACCTTCGGCCAGGGCCAGCCACATCGCTTCGAAGCCTAACGCTTTGAGCTTATCGGCGCGCTGCGGTTCGCGGCTGGCAAATTCAATGGTGGTTTCCGCCAGCGACAGGAACAGCGCGTCACCAAAGGCGCGAAAATCATCGGACATAAACACCGGGCGCACCGAACGCTGGCAGAGCTTTTGCAGCTCCGGGAACATCGCTCTGACCTGGGTGATGGTCTCTTCGGTGATTTTTTCGCTTACCGCCATGCGGCGTAGCGCGTGGTGACCGGTCGGGTTACGTACGCCCCAGTCGATATAGCTGTTCCAGATGCTATGGGTGAACTCTTTAGGTGATTCGGTATCGACCAGCCCGTCTTTCATCGCTTCGCACAGGCCGGTTTTCAGATGCAGATAAAGCGCATTAAGCAGGTCGTCTTTGGTGGCGAAATAGCGAAACAGCGTGCCCTCTGCAACCCCCGCACTGCGCGCAATCAGCGCAGTCGATGCGGCAATGCCGGATTGGGCAATGGCGCTGGTGGCAGCTTCCAGTAACGCTTGCTTTTTATCTTCACTCTTCGGACGAGCCACTACACTTTACCTCTCTGACTGTAAAAAACGTGATTGAAACATGCCGACCCCGGGGACTTCAACGTCGATTGTCAAATTTTGAAAATTGCTTGACGATTTTTTCCTCGCCTTTCTATAATGAGTGCCTACTCACTCATAATCAACCTTTTTAGTGTGGCTTCCTGGATGAAGCCGGTTCAGGGTCAGGATATGAAACCTTTTATCATCAGTGTGGTTGCCATCATGCTTATTGCCAGTGCCGCAAGTTTACCCTTCGTCCTGAACGCCGGTTTTGGTCAGGCGCCGCAAGGGGTTGAGAAAAGTCAGATTGAACGTTCGCCGAATTACCGTGACGGCGCGTTCCAGAACGCCTTGCCAACGCCTGGTTTTACCGGTGACAAAAACATGGTGATGGCGTGGTGGGAGTTTTTAACCGCAAAACGTGAAAATGCTCGCCCAAACCAGCCGCTGCCGATGGTCCCGACCGATCTCGCCAGCCTGCCGCTGGGGCAGGACACCATGATTTGGCTCGGCCACTCCTCATGGTATTTGCAGCTCTCGGGTAAACGCATTCTGATTGACCCGGTATTCAGCAGCTATGCCGCGCCGTTCTCTTTTCTCAACAAAGCGTTTCCCGGTAACTACCCGTGGCACGCCGAGAACATGCCGGAGATAGACCTGCTGATTATCTCGCACGATCATTACGATCACCTGGATTACGCCACCATCAAGGGGCTGATGCCGAAGATCAAACGCGCCGTGGTGCCGCTGGGCGTGGGTTCCCACCTGCGTTACTGGGGCATGAAAGATGAGGTGATTACCGAGGCCGACTGGCAGGAGAGCGTCACCATTAGCGACGCGCTGAGCGTGCACGTGCTGCCTGCGCGTCACTTCTCCGGCCGAGGGCTGAAGCGCAACCAGACGCTGTGGGCGAGCTTTATGTTCGTGACGCCGACGCAGAATATTTATTACAGCGGCGATACCGGCTACGGCCCGCACTTTAAAGCGATTGGCGAGCAGTTTGGCCGCGTTGATGTCGCCATTCTGGAAGACGGTCAGTACGACCAGGACTGGCGTTACATCCACATGATGCCGGAACAAACGGCGCAGGCGGCGGTGGATCTCAACGCCCAGCGCGTGCTGCCAGGACATGCCGGGCGCTTCGTGCTGGCAAAGCATACCTGGGACGACCCGTACAAACGTCTGGTGCAGGCCAGCAAAGACAAAGCGTATCGGCTGTTAACGCCGATGCAGGGCGAGCCGGTATGGCTTGCTGACTCAACACAAACATTCCGGGCCTGGTGGGAATAACCACCGGCTGAAGATAAACGAGGGGGAGGGGTGTATGACCGAATTAGCCACTCAGGTTGTCGACACACTGGTCGAATGGATTGACGATAATCTGCATCAGCCACTGCGCATTGATGAAATTGCCCGTCGGGCAGGGTACTCGAAATGGCATTTACAGCGCATTTTCCTGCAACACAAAGGGGAGAGTTTGGGTCGTTACATTCGCCACCGGAAGCTTCATCTGGCGGCGGATGAGCTGTGTACGACCGATCAAAAGGTTTATGACATCTGTCTGAAGTATGGGTTTGATTCCCAGCAAACCTTTACCCGCATTTTCACTCGCACGTTCCATCAGTCGCCGGGTGCCTACCGCAAAGAGAATCATCGTCCACAGACGCATTGATTCAGCCCCGGGGTCGGCGTAAACGCCTCGCCCGGGCTACCCAATAATCTCATGCCCCGTAGCCCGGCCGAGCGTAGCGACGCCGGGAAACCGCCGCAATTAATCCGCCAGCGAAAACCAGCGCCGCCACACGTAGCGAATCACCAGATACTCAATCGTCCCCAGCGCCAGAAACCACACGCAAAACAGCACGGTGTAAAACTGACTCAGATCCATAAAATGGAAGGTCTCAACCATCTTCTGCGCCAGCGTCAGCCCGAGCGACGGTGCAGGCATCAGCAGGCAGGAGAGAAACGCCAGCAATAAAATACCGGCGGCGGTCATCAGGGATTCGAGCGGATGCTTCATATCATGTTAATCTTTAGTTAAAGATATTATTGTCCGGTAATTTTTAATGGAACGCAATGTTTCTAATTAAACAAACCTTTTATAGAGTAATTAAAATAAATAACCAGACCTACGATAATAATCGCATGTCGAGAAGTGAAATAATGTTCTGGTTTAAATTAAATATAGCTTTCGTAAATTAATGTCATGCCCCTGATAATATTTTTACAAAAGTATAAGTACTATATCCAACCAGCGTAGCAATCACGATAGCCAGCGCTATGTACAGCGCCAGACGGCGTCCTCTGTAGATTCCAAACATAATGACCTCGTTTAGATGGGGTTTAGGAACATTCTGTAATATTAATATTAGTAAATCAACTTAATGTCATTTTGAAATTTAAAAAGCAAAAAATATTTTGGCAAAATAAATAATTTTTTGCTCGTCGATATTATTCAATGACGTCGCCTTGGCCAGAAAGTGAATTCAGGCTTTCCGTTAGCAGGAATTTAAAAGGAAACCTATCATGTCGAAAATGATGAACAATAAAAATGTCCCGCACGCGGGCTATGGGCCACATGAGCACGCCTACCAGCAGACCACCGAGCAGGTGCTGTCGCAGCTGAATAGCCAGCCTGACGGCCTGAGCATGGACGATGCGACTGAGCGTCTGAACACCTATGGCCCCAACGCGCTGCCGGAGAAAAAAGGCAAGCCTGCGTGGCTGCGCTTCCTTGCACACTTTAACGACGTACTGATTTATGTCCTGCTGGCCGCAGCGGCGCTGACCGCTGTGATGGGCCACTGGGTCGATACCTTTGTCATTCTTGGCGTGACGGTGATTAACGCCCTGATTGGTCACATTCAGGAGAGCAACGCGGAAAAATCGCTGAAAAGCATTCGCAATATGCTTTCCAGCGACGCGCGCGCCATCCGCGGCGGCAGCCATAAGACGGTGGCAACCACCGAGCTGGTACCCGGCGATATCGTGGTACTGCGCGCGGGTGACCGTATTCCGGCGGACATGCGCCTGATTGAAGCGCACAACCTGCGTGTGGAAGAGGCGATTCTGACCGGCGAATCTACCGTGGTCGACAAGCACACCGATGCGTTGCACGGCGAACTGCCGCTCGGCGACCGTACCAACATGGTGTTCTCCGGCACCACCGTCAGCGCCGGTGGCGGCGTGGGCGTAGTGGTAGCGACCGGGCAGGAGACTGAGCTGGGTCACATCAACCAGATGATGGCCGGTATTGAAAAGCACCGCACGCCGCTGCTGGTGCAGATGGACAAGCTCGGCAAAGCGATTTTCGCCATTATCCTGGCGATGATGGGCGCGCTGTTTGTCTTCAGCATGGCGCTGCGCGACATTCCGTTGGGCGAGCTGCTGCTGTCGCTGATTAGCCTCGCGGTGGCAGCGGTTCCTGAGGGGCTGCCAGCCATTATCTCGATTATTCTGTCGCTGGGCGTACAGGCGATGGCGCGTAAGCGGGCGATTATCCGCAAGCTGCCAACCGTTGAAACCCTGGGCGCGATGACCGTGGTCTGCTCGGATAAAACCGGCACCCTGACCATGAATGAAATGACCGTGAAGGCGATTATCACCGCCGACAGCTGCTACCGCGTGGACGGCAACAGCTACGAGCCGCACGGCAGCATCTACCTGGAAGGCAGCAACGAGCCGGTCAACGTACAGCCGAACACCGTGCTGGAGACCTATCTGCGCACCATCGACCTGTGCAACGACAGCCAGTTGATTCAGGATGCGCAGGGCCACTGGGGCATTACCGGCGGTCCAACCGAGGGCGCGCTGAAGGTGCTGGCGGCCAAAGCCAACCTTGAGCCGCTGCGTACCCAATTGATTGCTAAGATCCCGTTCGACTCGCAGTACAAGTACATGTCCACCCACTTCCAGCTTGCTGATGAAGAAGTGGTGATGGTCACCGGTGCGCCGGACGTGCTCTTCGCCCTGTGCCAGCAGCAGCAGACTACACGCGGCATCGCCCCGTTCGAGCGCAGCTACTGGGAAGCGGAAATGGCGCGCTTTGCCAGCCAGGGTCTGCGCATGGTCGCCGCTGCCATCAAGCCGGCCGCGCCGGGGGCGAAAACCCTCGACCACAGCGACCTGCAGGACGGCCTTATCTTCCTCGGCATTGCCGGGATGATGGACCCGCCGCGTCCGGAAGCGGTTGATGCGATCCACACCTGCCAGAATGCCGGCATCCGCGTGAAAATGATCACCGGCGATCACCCGCAGACCGCCATGAGCATTGGCCAGATGCTGGGGATCCGCAACAGCAGCGAAGCAATGACCGGCTATCAGCTGGAGCACATGGATGACGCTGAGCTGGCAAAAGCGGCGCAGGAGTACGACATCTTCGCGCGTACCAGCCCGGAGCATAAGCTGCGCTTGGTGAAAGCGTTGCAGGAGAACGGTGAAATCGTCGGCATGACCGGCGACGGGGTGAACGATGCGCCCGCGCTGCGTCAGGCAGACGTCGGTATCGCGATGGGCATCAAAGGCACCGAGGTGACCAAAGAGGCCGCCGACATGGTACTGACCGACGACAACTTTGCGACCATCGCCAGTTCGGTAAAAGAGGGGCGTCGCGTTTACGACAACCTGAAGAAGACGATTCTGTTCATCATGCCGACCAACCTGGCGCAGGGGCTGCTGATTATCATCGCCCTGCTGGCGGGCAACATCATCCCGCTCACCCCGGTGTTGATTCTGTGGATGAACATGGCGACCTCTGCCACGCTCTCCTTCGGTCTGGCGTTTGAAGCCGCCGAGCGTAACGTGATGAACCGTCCGCCGCGTAAAACCGGCCAGCACGTGATGGATGCCTTTGCCGTCTGGCGCGTCGCCTTTGTCGGCTCGATGATTGCCATTGCCGCCTTTATCCTTGAGGCCTGGCTGGCACCGCGCGGCCACAGCGCCGAGTTCGTACGCACCGTGCTGTTACAGATGCTGGTGACCGCGCAGTGGGTTTACATGATTAACTGCCGCAGCAGCGACCGCTTCTCCCTGAATAGCGGTCTGCTGAAGAACAAAGGCATCTGGCTGGTGACCGGCGTGCTGCTTCTGCTCCAGATGGCGATTATCTACCTGCCGCTGATGCAGACGCTGTTCGGCACTGAAGCGCTGCCGCTGCGCTACTGGGGTATCACGCTGGTGATTGGCGTGGCGATGTTCCTGGTGGTTGAAGTGGAAAAACGCCTGACCCGCCGATTCCGTAAAACCACATCGTAATTGATAAGCCCCTCTCCAGCCGGAGAGGGGCCTTGCCCTGCAAGGATTTCCCCATGAAAAAAACCTTTCGCCTCGCCCTGTTGGCCTGTGGTCTGGCCGCCTGCGCACCGGCTTTCGCGTCGGTACCGGTTCGTGTCATCACCGTCGAGCAGGCACCGCACGCCGCCGAACGCCAGGTGCCGGGTCGCGTAGAGGCTATTCACGCCGTTGAGATCCGCGCTCGTACCGAAGGCGCTATCGTAAAGCGCCATTTCCACGATGGACAGGAGGTCAACAAAGGTGACCTCCTGTTTACCCTTGATGACGCTCAACCGCGCGCGGCGTTAGCGTTGGCGCAGGCGGAGCTGAAAAGTGCGCAGGCCTCGCTGCGTCAGGCACAGCAGTTGCTCTCGCGCTATCAGAGCCTGAAAACCAGCCAGGCCATCAGCCGCAATGATGTTGATAATGCGCAGATGCAGCGCGACGTAGCGGCGGCGGCCGTCGAGCAAGCCAAAGCTCGCATTGCCGTACAGCAAATTACCCTCGACTATACCCGCATTACCGCGCCGGTTAGCGGACGTATGGGCCATAGCGCGTTTCACGTCGGGACGCTGGTTAACCCGGCCAGCGGCGTGCTGGCAGACGTGGTGCAGTTAGATCCGATCCGCGTGAGCTTTGCGCTGGATGAGTCGGCGTTCTACACCAAAGCCGGGCAGCATGCGGATATCCGTGCGCTGAAGGCGGCGTGGCGGGCGCAAATTACCCTCGACGGCCAGCGCGAAGAGGGCGTGCTGACCTCGGTCGACAACCGAATTGATGCGCGCACCGCCAGCGTGACGATGCGCGCGGAGTTCGCTAACCCTCAGCACCGTTTACTGCCGGGCGGTAACGTGTCGGTCACGCTGCGTCCGCAGGTGGCGACCGAGCGGGTGATGATCCCGGCGGCGGCGGTCCAGCAGGACGCGCAGGGCTACTTTAGCTGGGTGTTGACGCCAGAGAATAAGGCCGGGCAGCGCCGTCTAACGCTGGACGGCCAGCAGGGACAAACCTTTGCTGTCGCGCAGGGGTTAACCGCGGGTGAACGTGTCGTCACGGAGGGCGCGCAACGCCTGACCGACGGTGCCGCCGTCACGCTGCTGAATTAAGGAGAGAGTATGCTGACCTTCTTTATTCGTCGCCCGCGTTTCGCGATGGTGATTGCGCTGCTGATGACCTTTGTTGGCGCGGTGGCGCTGAAGCTCATTCCGGTGGAGCAGTATCCGCAAATCACCCCGCCGGTGGTTAACGTCAGCGCCAGCTGGCCGGGCGCCAGCGCGCAGGATGTCGCCGAAGCCATCGCCGCGCCGCTGGAAACGCAGCTGAACGGCGTTGACCATATGCTTTATATGGAGTCGACCAGCTCAGACGACGGCGGCTACAGCCTGAACTTAACCTTCGCCGCCGGCACCGACCCGGACATGGCGGCGATTGATGTACAGAACCGCGTCTCTCAGGCCGTCGCACAGCTACCCACCGAAGCGCAGCAGAACGGCGTGCAGGTGCGTAAACGTGCCAGCAACCTGCTTATGGGGGTTAGCCTCTACTCGCCAAAAGGCTCGCTCTCTGCTTTACAGATAAGCAACTACGCCAGCACCCAGGTGCGTGAAGCGCTGGCGCGTCTGCCGGGCGTTGGCCTGGTGCAGATGTTCGGCGCGCGCGACTACAGCATGCGTATCTGGCTACGTCCTGACCGCATGAACGCGATGAATATCACCAGTGACGATATCGCCCAGGCGCTCAACGAACAGCACGTGCAGGGGGCATCCGGGCAAATCGGTACGCCGCCGGTGTTTAACGGTCAGCAGCAGACGCTGACCATTAACGGCCTGGGTCGCCTGACCGATGCCGATGAGTTCAGCCGCATCGTGGTGCGCAGCGGCGAGCAGGGCCAACTGGTGCGGCTGTCGGACGTGGCGACCATTGAGCTTGG
Organism: Kluyvera chengduensis; assembly: GCF_044197065.1. Lineage (NCBI taxonomy): Bacteria > Pseudomonadati > Pseudomonadota > Gammaproteobacteria > Enterobacterales > Enterobacteriaceae > Kluyvera > Kluyvera chengduensis. Next base: position 1,102,456 of record NZ_JBIQOI010000002.1, on the reverse strand, counting down.
CGCGCGCAGCTACAGCTCCAGCGCTCAGCTTAACGGCGTGGAGTCGGCGTATATGGGGATTTACCCCACGCCAACCGCTAACGCCTTACAGGTAGCCAACGAGGTGCGCAGCGAACTGACGCGCCTGCAAAGCCGCTTCCCGGCGGATTTGATGTGGGAAGTGAAGTTCGATACCACTCGTTTCGTGGCGGCGACGATCAAAGAGATTGGCACTTCGCTGGCGCTGACGCTGCTGGCGGTGGTGGCGGTTGTCTCCCTGTTCCTGCAAAGCCTGCGCGCCACGCTGATTGTGGCGCTGGCGATCCCGGTATCGCTGGTGGGCACGTTCGCGGTGCTTTATCTGCTCGGCTACAGCGCCAACACGCTTAGCCTGTTCGCCATTATTCTGGCGCTGACCATGGTGGTGGATGACGCCATCGTGGTGGTGGAAAGCGTCGAAGGGCATATGGCGGAAGGGATGAACCGCCTGGAGGCCACCGGGCTGGCGCTGCGCCAGATTGCCGGGCCGGTCATTGCCACCACCCTGGTGCTGCTGGCGGTGTTTGTGCCGGTGGCGATGCTGCCGGGCATTGTCGGCGAGCTGTATCGCCAGTTTGCGGTCACGCTCTCCACGGCGGTCACGCTCTCCAGCATTGTGGCGCTGACGCTGACTCCCGCGCTGTGCGCGCTGCTGCTGCGCCCGCGCTTGAAGCAGCCCGCCCGTTTCTTCCAGTGGTTTAATCTCGGGCTGAACGCCACCCGCGACGGCTACGGCAGGCTGGTGGCGTGGATGAACCGTCGTCCCCTGGTGGCGGTAGCCGCGACGACGGTCGCCGCGCTGCTGGTGGCATTTAGCTTCACCAGCATGCCGAAAGGCTTCCTGCCGCAGGAAGATCAGGGCTACCTGTTTGCCAATATTCAGCTGCCGGAGTCCGCGTCGCTGGAGCGTACCGAAGCGGTGATGGCGCAGGCGCGCGAGTTGTTGGGCGCACATCCGGCGGTCGAGGATGTGATTCAGGTGTCCGGCTTCAGCATTCTGAGCGGCACCAGTGCCTCTAATGGCGGCTTTATCTCGCTGATGCTCAAAGACTGGTCGCAGCGTGCGCCGCTGGAAACGGTGATGGGCGAGCTTCAGCGCCAACTGATGGCGATGCCGGAAGCCAACATTATGCTGTTTGCGCCCCCGACGCTGCCGGGGCTTGGCAGCGCCGCAGGGTTCGATCTGCGCATTCTGGCGCAGGCCGGGCAAACGCCTGCTGAGCTGGAGCAGGTGACGCGCACCATTCTGATGAAGGCCAACCAGCACCCGCAGTTGAGCCGCGTGTTCACCACCTGGAGCAGCAACGTTCCGCAGTTGACCTTAACCGTCGACCGCGACCAGGCCGCCCGGCTGGACGTGCCGGTTTCGCGCATCTTTAACAGCCTGCAAACGGCCTTTGGCGGCGCGCGCGCTGGCGACTTCAGCATCAACAACCGCGTTTACCACGTGGTGATGCAAAACGAGATGCAGTGGCGCGAGCGCGCCGAGCAAATCAGCGAACTGTTCGTGCGCAGCAACCAGGGTGAGCGGGTGCGCCTGAGCAACCTGGTGACGGTGACCCCCACCGTCGGCGCGCCGTTTATCCAGCAGTTCAACCAGTTCCCGTCGGTATCGATCAGCGGTTCGGCAGCGGAAGGAGTCAGCAGCCGTACGGCGATGACCGAGATGGAAAACCTGCTGAAGGCCAATCTGCCTGAAGGCTACGACTACGCCTGGAGCGGGCTCTCCTGGCAGGAGCAGCAGACCGGCAACCAGGCGGTGTGGATTGTGCTGGCGGCGGTGGCGATGGCGTGGCTGTTCCTCGTGGCGCAATATGAAAGCTGGACGCTACCGGCGAGCGTCATGCTATCCGTGCTCTTCGCCATCGGCGGTGCGCTGCTGTGGCTGTGGACGGCGGGTTACGCTAACGACGTGTACGTGCAGATTGGCCTGGTGCTACTCATCGCGCTGGCGGCAAAAAACGCGATACTAATCGTCGAGTTTGCCCGCGAGCGCAGGCAGTCCGGGCTCTCTATCGTCGATGCCGCGCGTGAGGGGGCGACGCGCCGCTTCCGTGCGGTGATGATGACCGCGGTGTCGTTTATTATCGGCATCATGCCGATGATGTTCTCCACCGGAGCCGGGGCGCAGAGCCGACGGATCATCGGCACCACGGTGTTCAGCGGCATGCTGGTGGCGACGGTGATTGGCATCCTGTTTATCCCGTCGCTCTACGTGCTGTTCCAGCGCCTGCGCGAGTGGGCGCACCGCAAGGCGGGCTAACCCATCTGCGCCAGTTGGCTTCGTAATACGTCTACCCCCGGCGCAATGGCGTCGGGGTTAATGGCGTGAAAGCCCATACGGAAGAAATTGTCCGGCGGCGTGGCGTCGAGAAAATGCCGTGCGCCGGGCTCAATCAACACCCCGGTATGGGCGGCGCGCCAGGTCAGTTGCTGAGTACTGATGCTGGCGGGCGTGCGCAGCCAGAACGCGTTGGCGTGTTCGCTGCCGGGCAGAGGCTGACATTCCGGCAGCAGGGTCGACAGCGCAGTATGCAATCTGTCCCAGCGCCGTGCGGAATCATCCCGGTAGCGCCGCAGGTGCGTTTCGTAATGGCCCTGGGCAAGAAAATGCGCCATCTGGTACTGAATGTTGGTCGGCGGATGGCGGTAAACCAGCCGACGCAAGGCACGGGCTTCATCAATCAGGTCCGGGTCGGCGACCATAAATCCTAAACGCAGCCCCGGCGACAGCGCCTTCGACAGGCTGCTGACGTAAATCACCCGTCCGCTGCGGTCGCTGGCCTTCAGCGCGGGCAGCGGGTTGCTCTGGAAGTTACTTTCCGAATCGTAATCGTCTTCGATAATCACCGCGTCATGCTGCGCGGCGTGTGCCAGCAGCTGGCTGCGTCTGGCCTTGCTCATGGTGACGCCGGTCGGCACCTGATGGCCTGGCGTCACGTAGTAGTAGTCGCACGGCGCGTCGCTGAGCACGATCCCTTCTTCATCCACCGGGTGCGGCACAATGTTGCAGTCGCTGAGCAAAAAGGTATTAATCGCCTCGCGAAAACCGGGGTTTTCTACGCCCACTCGCGTCTGGCGCGACATCAGCAGGCGGGTGAGCAGGTAGAGCGCATTCTGTGAACCGAGGGTAATCAGAATTTCATCCGGCGCGGCGACGATGCCGCGCTTGGGCAGCACGCGGGTGCGGATTTGCTCAATCAGCATCGGGACGTCCTGGTCGATATGGTCGACAACCCACGCCGGGTCGCGCATGCCGCCGTGCAGCCAGTTTGCTGCCGACCGCCAGCTTGCTAACGGAAACTGGCGGGTATCGGGCTGGCCGTAGATAAACGGATAGCGGTAGTTCATCCAGCCGGCGGGCTTGAGTATCGACTCCTGCTGGCTAGGCGTGATATTGAGCCGTTTGCCCCACGATGGTGCAGAATCGCCGCTGGCGGGTGCAGGGGCGGCGGCAGAAAGGCGCGGCGCGTGGTAGTCCGGATGCAGGTAATACCCGCTGCGCGGGCGGCTCACCAGATAGCCTTCGTTGACCAGGCTTTCAAACACCAGCGCGGTGGTGTTGCGTGACACCTGAAGCTGCTGCGCCAGTTGCCGACACGACGGCAGCGGCGAATCGACGGCGAAAATGCCGCCGAGAATGGCGTTGACCAGCGATTCACGAACCTGCTCCTGCAACCCGCGCTGGTGGTCAAAATCCACGTGCAATAAGTGCCGAATCATACGCTGCTCCTTCCAGTATTCGCTTTCCCTGAGTGCAGCAATTTCTGTACCAGCCTGAAATCGTCTGACACAAGCGCGCGCGAAAACTGGCTCTATTCAGAATGCAAAAAGTCTCCCTACAGTAAAAACGTCGTCAGCCATCGTTAAAAAATGCGTCTGTCGGCACACATCTTGCAACGGTTCCAGCGCGTCTGGAATAAACGTGTTCGGCATAGTTGAGTAGGGGTCAAACGATGAAAAAAACGATGGGTTCGTATTATCTGGCCGCCGTGATGGCGATGACCTTTTCATTACAGGTCGCCGCCGCTGATTTGCCAGAAATTGAAAAGTCCGGGACCTTAAAAGTGGCCACCGAGGATGACTACGCGCCGTTTAACTTTATGAATAACGGCAATGCCGATGGGTTTAACAAAGATATGCTGGCGGCGCTACGCGAATACGCCAAATTCAACGTCACGCAAAGTATTCTGCCGTGGACTGGACTATTAGCGGCGGTCTCCACCGGGCAGTACGATATGGCATTAACCGGTGCCGTGGTTACCGATGAACGCCTCAACGTGTTTAATTTCACACCGCCTTGGGCCTCGGCGCAGCACTATTTCGTGAAGCGTGCAGGCGATAATTCATTAAATACCATTGCCGATCTCAGCGGTAAAAAAGTCGGCCTCCAGGCGGGCAGCGCATTATTAGCCCGCTTGCCGGAACTGAAAGCGATGATTGAAAAAACCGGCGGTAAGCTTGGTCCGGTCGTGGAATACCCGTCCTACCCGGAAGCCTACGCGGATTTAGCCAATAAACGTCTCGACTATGTGATTAACGTAGTGATTTCCGTCAACGACCTGGTAAAAGCCAAGCCGAAAGTGTTCGCCAAGGGGCTGCCGGTCTCCGGCCCGGGCTATATGGCTTGGCCAATTCCGAAAAACTCGCCGGAGCTGCTGGCGTACATGACCAAATTTATCAACCACATGCGTGAAACCGGCAAGCTCGCTGAGCTGCAGAAAAAATGGTTTGGCGAAACCTATGACGACCTGCCAACCGAACCTATCACCAGCGCCGCGCAGTTCCACAAACTCGCCGGCCAGTAAAGCGTAGCCCGGCCGAGCACACGCGACGCCGGGAGCAGTACCCCCATTAACCTCAGGAGGGCACCATGGACGCAATAGCATGGCAGTTACTGATTGAAGGCGCATGGACGACCCTCTGGATTTCGGCCATCGCCATCGCCTTTGGGGTGGTGATAGGGCTGATTATCGCCTTTGTGCGCATGATGAAAATCCCGGTCATCGACCAGATTCTGGTTATCTATATCAGCCTTGCCCGCGCCACGCCGCTGGTGACGCTGGTGCTGTTTCTCTTTTTATCGCTGCCGACGGTAGGCATTAACCTCGACAAAACGGTGGCGGCTATCGTCGCGCTGACCCTCAACACCTCAGCGTTTAACGCCGAAATCTGGCGTAACGCCTTTCGCACCTTCCCGCGTGAACAGCGCGAAGCGGCGGAGTCGGTGGGAATGCGCCGCTGGCCCTATTTCCGCTACATCATGCTGCCGCAAATGTGGCTGGAGAGCCTGCCTGCGCTGGTGAACGAAATGTCCTTCCTGATTAAGGGCAGCCCGGCGATTGCGGTCATTGGCGTGGTGGATCTCACCCGCGTCACTAACCGTATCGCCTCCGTCACCTATGAACCGCTGTCACCGATTCTGGCCGCCGGCCTGCTGTACGTGGTGATTATTGGTCTACTGCTCAAGCTTCAGAGCCTGGCGGAACGCAAAGCAAAACGACTGGCGCGATAAGCCTCGGGAGGACACATGAACCAATGGGCCATTATTTGGGCCGAGCACGACAATTTTATTGCCGGGCTGCTGGCGACGCTTGAGCTGTTTATTATTGCCGCCGTCTGTGGGTTATTGATTGGCACGCTGCTGTGCTATTTCACCGAATACCAGAAACGGGTGCTGAATAACGTTATTGTCGGGTTTGTGAATCTGATGCGGGCGATTCCGTTTTTGATTCTGGCCTATTTGCTCTATTACGGGTTACCGGAACTGGGGATTAGCCTGGATGCCTGGACGGCGGGGCTGGTGGCGTTAATTATCTACCACGGTGCTTATTTCTTTGAGATTCTCCGCAGCCAGCGGCGAGTATTCTCTAACGGCTATATTGAAGCCGCCGTGGTGCAGGGTTTCTCTCGCTACACCATTTTTCGCCGCATCGTTCTGCCGAATATTTTCTCCTCCGCGCTGCCGCTTCTGGGTAATCAGCTGATTATCTGTCTGAAGGACACCGCGTTTCTCAGCATTATTACCGTGCAGGAAATTACCGCCGCCGCGAACAGCGTGCAGGCAACTTATTTTATTCCGTTTAACGCCTTTATTGTCGCCATTGCGCTGTATTGGGCTATCAGCATCGTGCTTGAACTGCTGGTGAAACGGTTGAGTGTTTATAGCGCCAAAAGAGGAATGAGCCATGTCTGATACCACGGCGGTAAGCGTTAAAAATGTCTCCAAGCAGTTTGATAACGTTGAGGTGCTGCGCGATATCAACCTGACGGTGGAGAAGGGGACGGTGGTGAGCATTCTCGGCTCGTCCGGTTCGGGAAAATCGACGCTGTTACGCTGCATGAACTGGCTGGAGCAGCCCGACCGCGGAGAAATCCGCATCGGCGGGCAGCGTATTGGCGTTGATGACCACTCCGGGAAAAGCATGTCGCACCGCGAGCTGTCGAAGATCCGCGAGCGGGTGGGGATGGTATTCCAGAGCTTCAACCTGTGGCCGCACCTGACGGTGCTGCAAAACGTGATGGAAGCGCTGCTGCATGTAAGAGGCATGAAGCGCGACGAAGCGCGGCAGATTGCCCAGCAGCAACTGGAGAAGGTGGGAATGGAGCATAAAGCGGACGCCTACCCGATAACCCTCTCCGGTGGGCAAAAGCAGCGGGTGGCGATTGCCCGTTCGCTGGCGATGTCGCCGGAGGTGCTGCTGTTTGACGAACCCACTTCAGCGCTCGACCCGGAACGTGTGAACGAGGTGCTGAGCGTGATGAAATCGCTGGCGGCGGAGGGTTATACCATGGTGGTGGTGACGCACGAGATGGAGTTTGCCCGCCAGGTGTCGAACGAAGTGGTGTTCCTGGAGAAGGGGATTTTGATTGAGAAAGCACCGCCGGAGATTTTCTTTACGGCGCCGAAGTCGGAGCGGGTGAGGCAGTTTTTGCAAAGTAGCCGGTAATGAAAATTAGCCGATATTGACGGTAGTGTTGCCGACATCTGCGACGCCATCGAGTACCGGAATATGTGGCTCGTGCCCGGTTTGTCAATCTGCGACTTGTTCCGGATCGCTTCTCCGGCAAGCTGGTCAGCGTGTTGCGGTTCAGACCTCAGTAGTGGTACGTGATGAACAGGTGCGGCGCTGTCCCGCTATGCAGTTTGTTGGTGATCTTGCGCCTGTACATCTCGCTGATCTGACCGTTCAGATCAGCGCCGCAGCAGCCCCCGGTGGTCGCAGTGGTACAGGTGGATTTTTCTCTGCTGTATATATTTCGGCTCCATCTGGTTTTTATCTGCTCCGGCGTTAATCGGCACTGCGCAAGCCACTGCTGATTTGCGGCGCTGATGTCGCCTTGCCGCAGTTCAGCTTCCAGCCCGTTCAGCATCGTTACCAGTTCCGGTACAAACGTCATTCCGGCGTCCTGCTGGAGCTTCTCCGCGCACCGTGGCTCCTGTTCCTGCCCACCCAGCAATACCATCAGCTTCGGCGCATTTCGACTTTGACCAGCAGTGTGAAGATGATTGTTATCTTTCATTCCGTAGTAAAAATTGACGATTGACCGTTCGTTGACTTCCTGTAATTTCTAAAGAAAAAGATGATGCGCCAAAATTAATACAACTATCATGACTATTTGTATAAATGCACCACAAAAAATAATCATTTGCAATAGGGGAATGTATTTTGGTTTTCGTTATATTGGTAATATAAAGCCCTGATGCATGTCCAGAGAAAAAAACTATTATTTGTCTCCCCCCAATCAATAGATAGCTTTAGGTCGGTTACTTCATGAAATTTCAATAATGCCTTGGAAATAACAAAATTTATTTCATTGCTATCAGTTTTGACCCATTCATATATATAGTCAATATCCAATGCTATATCCGAAGAAAGTTCTCCGGGCTCAGAATAAAAAACAATGCCATGAATTAAGTTATCATGAAAATCATCTTCGTTTAAATTATTTCTCATAAATATCCTCGTTATTTTTATTAAGGTAAACCACAACCACCAAAAACATGTGTCTGAGGATAACACTTACATGTTTTGGGGTTCTGATTATTAATGTCATAATGCCAGTGCACAGGACTGCCAGTCAAAACCATGCATCCATGAGCTCCATCGGCTAAACCTCTACCCTCATGTTTTTCAGTATATATTTCTATATTATACTTTTCTCCTGCAGGAGGAGCACATGGTGGACACTCATCCTCCTCACTATTACTAAAAGTTTTATTTAGCCATATTGATAATGCTTTCGCAGCATTATCATTCAGCACAACAAGAGCTGAATTCGTCGTTCCCGGAGTTGGCATTGGTGTTGGAGGTATTGGAATAGCAAATAACCCCAGAGGATCTGTATCTGTGACTGGATTGAGCGGATAAACATATAAGTTCCATCCCCCCATCACTCCTATCGGATCTTGCGTGATATACCGCCCCAGTCACGGGTCATAATACCGGTGGGGGTTATAATACAGCCCCGTCTCCGCATCATACTGCTGTCCCGGCATTCTTATGAACTGGCACAACCGCTGTAGATTGTCTTGCCGCACCTTACTTGCCCACGAGTCAGGTTCCGCCTGAGTGTACTGAAACTCTCTTGACCAGAGTTAAATCAATACAATCCTCTGCATAATATACAAGCCCAGCTTGTGGCGATTTCACCATTATCCCCGTTTTAAAATCGCCCCATTCATCTTTATCGAAACCTTTAGCGAACTCTTCGTTTTCAAAATTACAAACAACAACTCCGGTCATTCCTCCCCCAAGAGTAACGATATCTCCTAGGAAAACATTTCTACCATCTGGATACTTCATATTCGATCCTTTTAAGGGGCAAATGGTTCTATAGGTATAGAACCTGTTGGAGGTGGAAGACCGTTAGCAGCATCAGCAGCACCACTTTCTTTCCAAAAACATTGACAATTATTAGGATTCTGATTTGCTTTGTACAGATTATAATGGTCGCCTGTATATGGATGGTGAGGCTTTCCTGGCGGTACCAGATCATGACGATATCCAATAGTTCCCCGTGGTACTATGTTCCCACTAATCGTTTTACAAGGTGGGCAGGGCTTTTTTTCCTCACATTTAGCTAAATGTTCTGTTTTTGTTTTAGATTGTTCCGAATCCCCAGATGTTGCCAGCACTGCACCGCCTGCTGCCGCACTTCCCCAAAATAACCAGTTAATTCCTTCCACTATGGCCGGAATAGCCATACCCCACAACCCCAGCGGATCCACTTCTGTGACCGGATTCAGTGGATACGTGTAAGGGTTTAATCCCCCCATCAGCCCTATCGGATCCTGCGTGAGATACCGTCCCTGCAACGCGTCATAATACCGGTGCCGGTTATAATACAGCCCCGTCTCCGCATCATACTGCTGCCCCGGCAGGCGAATTAACTGCGCCAGATTTTCCGGGCTATCCTCCCGCAGCACGTTGCCCCATTCGTCATATTCCGCACGCCATGCGATGTTACCGTCCGGGTTTATCAGCGCCAGTGGCAGTCCCCGGTGGTCGCAGTGGTACCGATGGATTGTGCGCCGTAGCGTGTGTTCCGGTTCCATCTGGTTTTTCATCTGCTCCGGCGTTAATCCGCACTGCGCCAGCCATTGCTGATTTGCGGCGCTGATGTCGCCTTGCCGCAATTCGGCTTCCAGTTCGTCCAGCATCGTCACCAGTTCCGGCACGAACGTTATTCCCGCGTCCTGCTGGAGCTTCTCTGCCAGTGTGCGATGTGCTGCTTTTGCCAGCTCCGCTATTTCCGTTTCAATACGGATTAACGGCGTGAAACTGCCCGGTGTGTAAACCGTCTGGACGCGACGGTTTTCCATCTGTGTGGTGGTCAGCCTGTCGCCATCCCAGCCGTACCACGTCACCTCCGGAGTGGGGTTCAGCCAGAGATATTCCTTCCCGCTGAGGCTTTCCCGTTCAGTCTGGCTTTTCCATATCCGTTTGCCGACGCGGCGGCCCAGCGGGTCGTACAGGTAACGGCCTTCCAGCAGCGACTGGCCCTGCTGCGCGCGGACGTAGTACACCAGTCGGTGCTGGTTATCGTAGTGATAATGGTGACTGTGGCTACCGCCGTCGCGGATACGGCGCTCGTCCTTTTCCGTCAGCCTGCCATAGTCGTCGTAATGGTAAAACCCGTGTGCATCCTCGCTGATGCGGTTATCCGGGAAGCGGGCAGGCAGCACCGGATACTGCTGCCGGTCGGCAATCCGGTTGCCCTCCGGGTCGGTGAGGTAGTCTGTTGTGCTGTTTTCGGGTGCCAGCTGTACCTGGTTCAGCCGTCCTGCGTTGTCATAATGGTAGTGTCGCTGTTGCAGTGGTCCGCTGATACGGACAAGCTGCCCGCCATCGTTATAAGCGTATTCCCGGTTCAGCTCCGCCATATTCAGCCTGTGGCTCTGGAGTAGTCCACCTGCGTTGTAGGCGCTGGCCTGATCGTAAGCTCCGAAACCTCGCTGCTTCTCCCGGTGCAGGCGGTCGCGGCTGAGGTCGATTAGCGGCGTGTCACCGAGTTTCATCCCCGCCAGATAACCGCTGCCGTAAGTCAGCCACTCCACCGGGGGGAGGTGGTCGGGGGTGGTTTTATTCGCCAGTCCGTTCTGATAATCGTGCTGCGTGAGGTGCTCCCACAGCAGTTCGTTCGTCTGCGGGGTGTGAACGGTCTGTCGCTCGCGGCTCATCCGGCCTTTATCATCATAGCCGTAGTGAACAGCGACGCGGTGGCCGTCGCTGAGATGGCTGATTGCCGTCAGCCAGCCGTGTTCGTTGTAGTGCCAGCGTTCGGCCTCTTCCTGGTTCACAGTACGGTGCGTCAGGCGGTCGGATGTATCGTAATGCCAGAGGGTGACCAGTCCTTCATCTTCACTGCGGATAAGTTGTCCGGTGGTCGCGTAGCCATAAAGTTGCGTTCTGCCGTCAAAGCCGTGCTCTTCCGTCAGCCGGTCCATCACGTCGTAAGCGAACGTGGTATGACTGCCGTTCTCATTCGTCAGTTGCGTCACGCGACCGGCGGCGTCGTAGGCCATTTTCCGCGTCAGGCCGCCTTCGGTTGTGCTGACCGGTCTGCCGGACGAATCATACTGCGTTTCGCTGCGGCTGCCGTCAGGAGAAATGACAGTCGTCAGGTCGCTGGCCTCACTGTATTCATAGCGCGTTTCCCGGCCCTGAGTGTCCTTCCGGCTGGTCAGTCTGCTCCGAGTATCGTAAGTCAGGTAAACGCTCAGCCCTTCTTCGTGGTGAACCGCCGTTGTCTGTCCGAAGCGGTCATATTCGTAGCGGGTTTCGTAGCCTGAACAGTCGGTGAAGGTGAGCAACTGCCCGTAACGGCTCCATGACATCTGTTTCCGGCTGCCGGTGGCGTCTTCCATCGCACAGGGGAGTTCGCTGTCCGAGGTATCATAGAAATATCGTGTGATATCGCCATGGCGGGAAGTTTCTGCCAGCAGCCGACCCTGAGCGTCATATTCCTGCTGGCTCTGGAGGCCGTCCGGGTACACGGTATCCGTCAACTGGCGCTGGCTGTTGTAGTAAAATTCCGTTTGCCTGCCGTCCGGCATGATGATTTCTTTCAACTGACCGGAGCCAGGACTCAGGCGATACTCTGTCATACGACCTGCCGCATCGGTCTGCGCTACCAGACGGCCAACAATATCAAATTCACTGTGAATACAGCCACCGTCCGCCAGTTCCTTTTTCACCACCCGCTTCAGTCCGCCTTCGCCTTCTGTGTGCAGCACCTCGCGGCGGTTCAGGCTGTCGGTAAGGATGACGCGGTTCTGTTCATACGCGTAGGTATAGCTTAAGCCCTGCGGATTCCTCTGTTCCGTCACCCGCCCGGATGCATCATAGCAGTACTGTATCTCCTGCCTGCCCGCATAGTGGTGGGCCACCATTCGCCCAGGATGCGACGGGTCATACGTAAACTGGCGTACTGCCGTGCCGCTGCGGTCATATACCGTTATCAGTTCTCCACGCGGGGAGTAGTCATAACGCGCCAGCGGGGCGGCGGGCAGGTTGTCCGGGAATGCCGGATCGTGCGTTAGCCACACTTCTGCCAGACGAAAGCCATTGTCCATGCCGTAAGCTGTGGAGGGTAGTGCATTCGCGAAGGGAAGAGGGGCAGTGTCGCTGGTGACTGACTGTTTTCGGTACAGGTCCGCCCGCTGTGCCTGTGTGGTCAGTACCAGCTTGAAGCAGCGTCCAGCGCCATCCTTTACGGCATTGATTTCCCCGCTGAATTTGCCGGTAGCGGCCCGGTGGAAATTCTGTATGCGCCCAAAACTGTCGACAAGCCCGGTCAGTACCCGGTATGGCGGTAGTGGCGCGGGCAGAACTTCTTCTGGGGCGGGAGCGCGCTCAGACCAGCCCAGAATCCACCAAGGCCCCTGAACACTGTTGGTTGCCAGATACACGTGTGGGCTAGTGCGGATGTTTTCCGGCAGTGCCTGCCAGAGTGTGTGCAGCGGGTTACTGTCATGCAGCGCTGGCACGCCACCCCGCACCAGCCAGAGCGATTCGCTGTGGCTGAAGGCGGATTCACCGGGAAACAGCGGGTTGAAGTGAATGCTTCTGCCACTGTTGTCGTTAAGTATCAGTTCGTCATCACATATCTGTAAGCGGATATCGAAGGGGGCCTTCCAGCCAGGGCCAAAAATACCCACCGGCGCGGGTGTTTTCGTCCGGTAACTGTTGTAAGTTCTTGAAAGTAAAAATGGCAGAGGGCCGGGCAGGGAAAAATCAGTTTCACCGGGCTGTACCTTGGCACCCAGTAACGGGTTAACCGGGTTTCCGGAGGTCATGCCGCCGGGGCAGACCGAGCAGGCCACGCCGGTCGGTGCGCCAATCATCACACCCGGAGATCCCTGAACAATCGGTCCCCCGATTGCAGTCATGTCGCCCATCCGGGCGGCGGGTTTTCCGCTCATAGTCAAATCCTTCTGAATTTCCGGGTTTAATTTTTATCGCGTTTCACTGCAGGCAGTCGGGGTTTCACTGACTCAGCGCTGCCGGATATCCGGCGGCAACTCGCTGATTTATTGTGGTGCTTTCGGCGGGTCTTCTGCTGCGCCACAGTTCCAGTTAATCATCAGCGCGTCGCCGCTGAGCGTCTGCATCCCCTGGAGGTTAATTGCCGTACCATTCAGGAAGATGCTGCCATCCTGCGTCAGTACCAGCCGCGCCTGACCGCAGCGCAGTTCCAGATGTTCACCGGCGGAGTACACCGCTACTTTCCCGGTGCTCTCGGTTTTGCTTTTACCCACGGTGAAGGTGACATTCTCTCCCACGCTGACGTCATACCCTTTACCAACCAGCAGAGATTTCTGAATGCCGACCTGCGAGGACTGCATCAGTGCCACCGAGGTGTTCATCACGCCGCCCACCGTGGTCTGGTAGGCCACGCCAACCGTCAGTGCGCGGGCCACACCCACCGTTTCAGCCTGATTCAGCCCGACGGTAATGCTCTGGTTTTGCCCTACGGTCTCTTGCTGATTCTGTACCACTGTTTGTGTCTGATTCAGCTTCACGGTGATGACCTGGTTGCCGCCAATGGTCTCAGTATGGTCTACTTTTACGTCGGTGGTGCGGTTGTTCAGCACCTCGGTATCCATGTTCTTCTGCGCATGGAGGTAGACCTGCTCCTGGTCCGTCGCATCGTCAAACCGCAGTTCGTTAAATCCCCCGCCTTTGTAGGTTTTCGAGCGGAGGGTCATCTGCGTTTTTGTCCCCGGCAGGCTGCCCGGTGAACGGTTGTCCTGATGGTAGGTGCGTCCCATGATGATGGGCTGGTCCGGGTCGCCGTTAAGGAAGTCGACTATCACTTCCTGGCCCACGCGCGGGATAGCGAGGTTGCCGAATCCGGCACCGGCCCATGCCTGAGACACCCGTACCCAGCAGGAGCTGTCTTCATTGCCCGGACAGTAACGGTCCCAGTGAAAACGTACCCGGACGCGACCGTGCATATCGCAGAAGATTTCTTCACCCGCCGGGCCGGTGACGATGGCGCTCTGCGGGCCATCTACGGCGGGTTTTGCCTGCGGTAAGGCGCGCCATGTCCGGTCGGCGGGGATAACGTTCAGCTGGTTTCTCAGCGTGGTGCCTTCTCCCTGGCTGCCATGCTGCGCCTGTGGCTGCTCACCTTTCAGAACGCTGCCCGTCACCTGCCATTCCCGGTTCAGCGAAGAGGACGGGTGCCCGGTCAGAGTGAAACGTTTTCCGGGCCACAGCTTCGGGGAGTTGCTCACGCAGGCAGCCGTTTCAGCATCCTGCCGGTAGCCTTCGGCCCGGTAGCGGGCAAAAGCCTGCCCGTGCTGCTCATCCTTGAAGCACCCCGGATAGTCGAAGATTTCATACTGCGTGCGCTGGCCGTTCAGGTTTGCGGCGTGGTGGCTGAAGTAGCCGGGCCAGCCGGGGGTTTTAAAGGTGTAGTCCTGATTTTCCACCGAGGAAGGGCGAATCTGCGCGCTGTAGTTGAACGCGCTGATGCATTCAGTGGTGGTTTCACGGCTATTCGGGTTAAAGGGCATTTCACCGAGGGTGGAGACCCCGGCGACGTCATCGCAGAGCACCAGCTTCTGTTCAGGCCCGGTCGGGTGAAACCAGTCAAAGAAGAAGATGCCTTCTTCCGCCCACAGACGGCTCAGGAACCCGAGGTCAGTTTCGCCGTACTGCACGCAGAACTCTCTGGCCGGATGGGGCTCATAAAAGGAAGGCACCCAGCCGGTGACGCCGTTTTCAGTGAGCAGGGTGGCGGAAATGGCCTGAATATCCTGCTGCTGAAAGATGCGGAAGTTCTGGCGCAGGCCACAACGCCAGAGCGGGGAAGAAAGGGTCAGGTGATAATTCATCTGCCAGCCGTTGTTTTCCCCGGTTTCCATCCCGGTGATGATGCCGCGGAGGTAGCGCTGCGCAACGGCGCCCTGCCAGATGGTCAGCGTGGCATTTTTCTCAAGGAAATCGGGAGCGGTAAGGCCAGACCGGTCGCTGGCAATATCGACACGGAGCAGAAAGGGGGTGGAGAGATTCTGAAAGAGAGTAAAGCGGACAACGGCGGTTGCCGACTTCTCGATTCCGTCCACTTCAAGTGTGAAACGCAGTCCCTGCTGTGACATAAATCCTCTCTTCTGTTACGCGTGACCATTCTGCAAAGATAAGTAATGTGAAACATTAGAGTGGTTTTTTTGTCGGTATATTTCGATGGAAATCACTTTTATTGAAAGGGGGAGTAAAATTAATTAATATTTTTCAATGTATTAATTTACGTGGCTGATTGGTTGGGTATCATAAATATAATTTAACAATATCGGTTCGGTAATTTTTCTGCTTCCCATCTTCGATGTGGGATGCGTCAGCAGCCACCCGCAGTGGCTATTCATCATAAACGCTGCTGTGATGACGGCGAGCTCGAATGAACACGCCGCGCTCGTACAAATACCTCCGAACCACACGCATCAGACGCGCATTACGCAGGCTAATCCCTATCAATCGCAAACGGCTGCCACGCCTGACGCACCGGCATCACCTCCACGCGGTTAATATTCATATGATCCGGCAGGGTCGCGATATAGAACATCTGCTCGGCGATATCCAGCGCCGACAGCGGCGTGGTGCCGCGATATAGCGCGTCGGATGCCGCCTGGTCGCCCTTGGTGCGCACCAGCGTAAACTCGGTCTCGGCAATGCCTGGCGCGAGGTCGGTGACGCGCACGCCGGTGCCTAACAGGTCACAGCGCAGGTTATAGCTGAACTGCTTCACAAACGCCTTGCTGGCGCCATATACGTGGCTGCCTGGATAAGGCCACTGCCCGGCAATCGAGCCAATGTTAATAATGCTCGCCCCTGCGCCGTGGCGAATCAGCGTTGGCAGCAGGGCGTGCGTCACGTTTACCAGTCCGGTGACGTTGGTATCAATCATGGTATGCCAATCGGTAAGATCGACCTTCTGCGCTGGCTGCGGTGCCAGCGCCAGCCCGGCGTTGTTGATAAGCGCGGTGATATCGGCAAAATCCAGCGGCAGCGCGGCGACGGCAGTACTTACCGCCGCGCTGTCGCGCACGTCCAGCTCAATCACATGCACCGGCACCCGCGATGCCAGCTCGGCCTGTAACGCTTGTAGCCGCGCCAGTCGACGCCCGCTCAGTACTAACGCCCAGCCCGCGCGCGCAAATACATGCGCCGCCGCTTCCCCAAAGCCGGAGGTCGCTCCGGTAATAAACACCACGTTACGCTTTTGCATTGTGCTCTCCTGTGCAGGTTGTTCCGGCCACTATAAAAACCGCGGCGCGGCCTGCCGAGAGCCAGTCGGCGCATGACGATGTGACACCGTTGTCACAGCGCCGAGGCTACACTGGCTCTATCACTTTTTTTTGTGCCGACGACATGATGAATCACAGCCAACGGTATGCGAGGAACAACGAATGACAGAGTTGAACAACAAAGCGGTTCGCCAACTGGATAGAGAGTATGTTTTTCATTCCTGGTCGATGCAGGGCAATCTGACCCCGCTGGTGATTGCCGGCGCAAAAGGGTGCGAGCTATGGGATTACGACGGGAAAACCTATCTGGATTTCAGCAGCCAACTGGTGAACGTTAACCTGGGCTACCAGCACCCGCGCGTGCTGGCGGCGATGAAAGATCAGCTCGAGTCGCTGGTGACGATTGCCCCAGCCACCGCCAACCTGGCGCGCGGCGAAGCGGCAAAACGCATTATTGGGCTGGCACCGGAAGGTTTTAGTAAGGTGTTCTTCACCAACGCCGGGGCCGATGCCAACGAGAACGCCATTCGCATGGCGCGGCTTTACACCGGGCGCGATAAAGTGCTGTCGGCCTACCGCTCCTATCACGGCAACACCGGCAGCGCCATTGCCGCCACCGGCGACTGGCGTCGCGTGCCGAACGAATATTCGCGGGGGCACGTGCACTTCTTTAACCCGTACCTCTACCGCACAGAGTTTAACGCCACCTCGGAACAGGAAGAGTGCAGCCGCGCGCTGGCGCACCTGCGGCGGATGATCGAGTGCGAAGGCCCGTCTTCCATTGCCGCCATTCTGCTGGAGTCGATTCCCGGCACGGCGGGGATTCTGGTGCCGCCGGAAGGCTATATGAAGGGCGTGCGGGCGCTGGCGGATGAATTCGGGATTATCCTGATCCTCGATGAAGTGATGGCCGGGTTTGGCCGCACCGGCAGCTGGTTTGCCTTCGAGCAGGATGGGATCGTGCCGGATCTGATCACCTTCGCCAAAGGGGTGAATGCCGGTTACGTTCCGGCAGGCGGGGTGATCATCAGCGATAAGATTGCCCACTATTTTGACGATCACTTCTTTGCCGGTGGGCTGACCTATTCCGGGCATCCGCTGGCGATGGCGGCGATTATTGCCACCCTTGATGCGATGAAGGACGAAGGGATCGTGGAAAACGCGGCGCGTAT
Organism: Kluyvera chengduensis; assembly: GCF_044197065.1. Taxonomy (NCBI): domain Bacteria; kingdom Pseudomonadati; phylum Pseudomonadota; class Gammaproteobacteria; order Enterobacterales; family Enterobacteriaceae; genus Kluyvera; species Kluyvera chengduensis. The sequence continues at coordinate 1,085,011 of NZ_JBIQOI010000002.1, read as the reverse complement.
CGGCAACGGCGTGCTGCGTCAGGGGCTGGAGGCGCTGGCCGCATCGTCACCGCTGGTAGGTGAAGTACGCGGGCGCGGCGTGTTCCAGGCGCTGGAGTTGGTGAGCGATCGGGCGAAGAAAACGCCGCTGGCGGCTGGGGATATGGCGGAGATTAAAGGCGCGTTAACCGAAGCGGGGCTGTTGAGCTTCGTGGTGGAAAACCGCATTCACGTGGTGCCGCCGTGTACCATCACCGCCGAGCAGGTGCAGAAAGGGGTAGGGATTTTACACAACGTGTTAGGCCATTTTGCCCATTTAGCCGTGTAGTTTTGTGCCGGGGTTTCCCGGAGTCGGCTGCGCCTCGTCCGGGCTACCAACATCGTAGCCCGGCCAAGCGAAGCGCCGCCGGGAATGGCACCGAACAGACCGTTAACTCGGGCTCCAGGTATACGGCGCCGCGATACCCAGCGGCATTCCCACGCCCCACCATACCAGCAGCAGAATGCTCCACGCTACGAAGAAGGCGATGGAGTACGGCATCATCATCGAGACCAGCGTACCCACGCCCGCGCCCTTCACGTAGCGCTGGCAGTAGATAACGATCAGCGGGAAGAAGACCATCAGCGGGGTGATGATGTTGGTGCAGGAGTCACCGATACGGAACGCCGCTTGCGTCAGCTCCGGAGAAATTCCCACCGCCATCAGCATAGGCACCATAATCGGCGACAACAGCGCCCATTTCGCTGACGCAGAGCCAATCAGCAGGTTCACCACGGCCGTCAGCACAATCATACCGATAATCGTTGCCTGCCCTGGTAGTTCGAGCGCTTTCAGACCGTCGGCACCCATCAGCGCGAACAGCGTACCAATGTTGGAGTCGCTGAACGCTTTGATAAACATGGCGCAGAAGAAGGCCATCACCATGTACGAACCCATTTTGCTCATGGAATCATTCATCGCGCCAATCACATCTTTGCCAGACTTAAAGGTGCCGGAGACAAAGCCGTAGACGATACCCGGCAGAATAAAGATCAGGAAAATCAGCGGTACGATGGACTTCATAATCGGCGCGCTATAGGAGGTCAGCGAACCGTCGGTGCCGCGCAGCATCGAACCTTCCGGCCAGGCCGCAGCAGCCAGCGCCGCCAGACCGAGCATCATCACCAGTGACGCGCGGCGGAAAGCGCGGCTCTCCTGCGGCGTGACGTTTGACATATCTTCATCGTGTTTAAAATCGCCATCGATGGTCATTTTGCTGACGCGCGGCTCAACGATGCGCTCGGTGACCCACCAGCCGACCAGCGTAATCACGATAGAAGAAGCAATACCGAAGAACAGGTTGCAAAGAGTGTTAACGGTGTAGGCGCCATCCAGCAGTTGGGCGGCCGCCTGGGTAAAGCCTTGCAGCAGCGCATCGTTACCTGTGGGTACCATGTTGGCGGCAAAGCCGCCGGAGACGCCGGAGAACGCGGCGGCAATCCCGACCAGCGGGTGACGGCCTGCGGACATAAAGATAATCGCGCCCAGCGGAATCACCAGCACGTAGCCCGCATCCGCCGCCACGTGGCTGAACATCGCCACAAAAATCAGCATTGGCGTCAGCAGTTTTTTCGGCGTCACGCGCAGCATCTTTTTCAGCGCCACGTTGATAAAGCCGGAGCTTTCCGCCACGCCCACGCCGAGCATCGCCACCAGTACGATCCCCAGCGGCGCAAAGCCGGTAAAGGTGGTAACCATATTAGCGAGCGTATTGGTCAGCGCTTCAGGAGAGAGCAGGTTATTCACCTTCACCGCTTCCTGCGTCATTGGGTTGATAACGTCGAAGGTCATCATCGACAGCACCGCCGACAGGCCCATCACAATTAATAAAAAGTAGAAAAAGATCATTGCCGGTTCAGGTAACCGGTTCCCTGCTTTTTCAATCGCGTTCAGAAAGCCCGTCATCAGGCGGCTTTCACCCACTTCATTCCGTGTCCGTGTTTGGGTATTCATTCGGTTCCTTAATTCAGACAATTGTTTCATTGTTTGTATGAATGTTTCAGAGGAATAATAGGGGTAATTGCCGTGCGGAACTATATCTTTATGGTGGATAAATCTGACAAAAGCCGCAATTTTTGATTTTTTATTTTATCAACGAGGTTATGGTTGGCGGTTGATTCGGTATTTTCGATGGCTGGTCATATTTATGGCTGTTGGTACAGCGTGACGATACGTTGGTGGTCAACGGTGTACCACTGGATTGTGGCGATGAGGTTAATGGTGGGGATGTGCAGTGTGATATTTTGGGCATCAATATGGGTCACCACGGCATCATGAAAATGGATCAGTTGGGGGTAGCGAGCTGAAAGCGCTTTGTACAGGCTCTCTTTTGCCGAAAATGCCAGCGTCAGGGCCAGCGGGAAGGGGATAAGGGCTGCATGCAGGTTTGTTAGCTCAGTGCTGCTCGCTACCTGCTCAGCGAGGGATTTGGCAAGCGAAACGTTCATCACTTCTTCAATATCTATCCCTACCGGGCTATGCGAAACGATAGCAATCGCCGTTTGACCGCAGTGGCTGATGCTGCCATAGAGCCCAGTTGGCCAAAGCGGCGTGCGATTTTCCCCGATGCCTGGTACTGACTTCTCGCCAACGGTACGCAGCGCGTAAACGGCGGCGATGCGCCCCGCCAGATGTTCTGCCTGGCGTTTTTTACCTGAGCGTTCTAGCAAGGCATAGTGTGGCAGCCACAGTAAATCCTGTGGTGTGAAGGTTTCAGGCTTAAAGTCGATGCGCTGAATGGTGTGAAACGTGCTGTGGTGGGTAAGCATAAGGCTCCTGAAAACCCTCTCCCGGAAGGGAGAGGGTAGGAACAGATTATCAGAAGTGCGTGTTGATACTCATGTACCAGGTACGGCCCGGCTCGTTGTAGGTGTAGGCACCCGCACCAGCCATGTAGTCGCCCGTTTGTGTGTTGCTCACCGTCTGGGCATTACCTTCGCGCCACAGGCGTTTATCGAAGACGTTATCCACACCGCCGGTCAGGCTGACGTATTTGGTCACGTCCCAGGTCGCGCTCAGACCGACAATGCTGTACGGGCTAATCTCATTGGCTGAAGTACCAGTGACCGGTTTACCCTGATAATCGTACTTTTTCGGCTGCTGTTTGCCATACCAGGTAAAGGTAGACTGCAGCGATACATCCTGACGAACCTGCCAGCTCAGGGTAGAGTTCAGCGTGTACTCAGGAATGATCGACAGGCGTTCGCCGGTCTCTTTGTTCTTGCTTTGCAACATGTAGGTGATGTTGTTGGTCCAGTTCACCGTTTCGCTAACCGGAACGTTCAGCGTTCCTTCCAGCCCTTCAACTACCGCTTTAGGAATGTTATCCCACTGGTAGATATCCGTTTTGGTTGAGCCCGAGGTGATACGGTAGAGTGGAACGGTACCGGCTTCAATTTTGTTGCGATAATCGTTACGGAACCAGGTAACCCCAGCCAGCCAGCCGTCACGTTTGAACTCCAGACCAATCTCTTTGTTGATGCTGGTTTCCGCTTTCAGATCGTCATTCCCCAGCAGGTAGCAGCCAATCTTGCTTGCCGCGCCTGTGGCGAAGCAGCCCTGGCCTTTGCTGTACAGGATATAGTTCGGGTTGGTCTGATACAGGCTTGGCGCTTTGTAGGCGCGAGCGATCCCCATTTTCAACGTGAAGTCATCGCCGAGCCCCTGAGAAAGGTTCAATGATGGACTCCAGTTATTGCCGACGACACTATGGTGATCGAAGCGCAGCGCCGGAGTTAACATGGTGCTGTCGGTGACCTCCATGTTGTCCTCTGCGAACAGCGAGAAGATCTCCGCTTGAGAATAAGGACTGCGAGCATCGGTGCTGTAGCCAGGAATATTGCCGCCCAGGAAGGTCTGCGTGTTGGAACTGGAGTCCTTCATGCGCTGCTGGTTCCATTCGGTGCCCAGCGTAAGGTTCTGGTTAACGATTAAATCGAACGGAATATTGATTTCGCTGTGTAGGGTGACATCAGACAGGTCGGTATCACTAAACTGGTTGCTGTTGAACAGCCCCTCGAGGCCACCGGCCAGCCCTTCGCCCAGACGGGAGTTACGAGTGTGTTCGTACTGTGCCCAGTTGCTGGTAGTAACGCCATTATCCCAGCCGCCGTTCCAGGTCAGCGCATAGTTCTGGCGATACATACGGTTAGTTTCTTTACCGTAGTATTTTTTAACCAGGCCTTTGCCTGTGTTGTCGTTGTTGGTGTTCTGGGTATCGCCCGCGTACAGATTACCCTGACGGCTATAGCCTGCTTCGAATTCCAGTGACTGCATCGGCGCGAAGTCCCAACGAACCTGCCCGTTGATATCTTTGTTCTCAACGCCTTCGCGACCGGCAGGCATCGTATCTGCGTAAGCACCGGTACGCGTCGACTGGTGACCATCGTTGATGTCCCAGGCATCGGCCTGGGTTTTATCCAGGTTACCGTACAGACGGAAGCTGAAATCGCCGCCCAGCGGCCCGGTCAGGCTGAAGTTAGTACGCTTGGTGGAGCCTTCTTCTTTGTGCTCCGGCGCGTTGAAATAGGTGTTCCAGGAACCGTGCCATTCATCACCCCCTTTTTTGGTGATGATATTCACCACGCCGCCCGCCGCGCCGTTACCGTAACGGGCTGCCGCTGGGCCACGCAGGACTTCAATGCGTTCAATCATTTCTGGCGGCACCCAGCCGGTATCTCCGCGGGTATCACGTTCGCCGCGCCAGCCCTGACGGACAGAGTTACGGCTGGTGACCGGCTTGCCGTCGATCAGAATCAGGGTGTTTTCCGGGCCCATACCGCGAATATCGATCTGGCGGTTGTTACCGCGCTGGCCGCTGGTGGAGTTACCGGTGAGGTTAACGCCCGGCATGGTACGGATGATTTCAGAAACGTCGCGAGCCGGTGGGCGCTTGCGAATTTCGTCGGCGGTGATGGTGGAGACGCCCGGTGCCTGCAGGTTCTGCTCGGCCGCGGTAACGACCATGGTTTCACCGTCTACGTCTTTATTGCTGGTAGTCTCGGCGGCAAAAGCCGGAGATGCAACGCCATAAATACCCAGGTTGACCAGGAAGGCCAGGGATTTGATTTTATTATTCATTGTGTGTCCTGCTTTTCGTCGCCAACGTCCCGTCGTGATCCATTCCCAAAAGGGGAGACGCGGCAAGGTTGTATGCCAGAAGCATGTGAAAGTGCGCGGCAATACGCTATTGCAAATGCAAATAGTTATCAATAATATTATCAATAAATTTTAAGATGTAAAAATAAATTCCACAAGAAACATGGGGTTAACGTGGTGGAGAAGTTAGCAACAGGAAGTGATGCGTGGTGGAAAACCATAAAAGGACCGCAATATGAACGGGTTGGCGAAAATTATCGCGTCACGTTCTGGTGGCGGGACCCTGCTGGAGGCCCGCTTTCATCGCCCATTCGCCGGGTGTGGATTTACATTACCGGCGTTACCGATCACCACCACAATTCTGCCCCGCAGACCCTTGAACGTATTCCCGATACCGACGTCTGGCGCTGGACGACCACGTTGCCGCCTACCTGGTGCGGTAGCTACTGCTTTGCTCCCAGCGAGCGCGACGATGATTTCTCCCCTGACATTTTTACCGCCGCCGAGCCGGATCGTCAGAAACTGCGCGAAGGCTGGCGCAAGCTGCTGCCGCAAGCCATTGCTGACCCGCTGAATCCGCAAAGCTGGAAGGGCGGGCGCGGCCATGCGGTTTCGGCGCTCGAGATGCCGCAAGCTCCGGAACAGCCGGGATGGTCAACGCCTGCGTCCACCTGGCGTGAACCGCAGTGCATCACCTGGCGCAGTGAACGATTGGGCAATCAGCGCCGGGTGTGGATCTTCACCACCGGAGAGGTGAACGAAGCCGACCGGCCTTTGGCGGTGCTGCTCGACGGCCAGTTCTGGGCCGAAAGCATGCCGGTATGGCCCGCGTTGACCGCGCTCACCGAAGCCAAAAAGCTGCCCGCCGCGGTCTATCTGCTGATTGACGTGATTGATAACGCGCACCGCAGCATTGAGCTGCCCTGCAATGCGGATTTTTGGCTGGCGGTACAGCAGGAATTGCTGCCGCAGGTACAGGCGATTGCGCCGTTCAGCGACCGCGCTGACCGGACGATAGTGGCCGGGCAAAGCTTCGGTGGCCTCTCTTCGCTTTACGCCGGGCTGCACTGGCCGGAGCGCTTTGGCTGCGTGCTTAGCCAGTCGGGGTCGTACTGGTGGCCGCATCGCGGCGGGCATCAGACCGGGGAGATTGTCGCGCAGCTTGAAAGCGGGGCGTTGAACCCGCAGGGGCTGCGAATCGTGCTGGAAGCCGGTATCCGTGAACCGATTATTTTTCGCGCCAATCAGGCGCTTTTGGCGCAACTACAGCGCACACAGCAGCCGATTTTCTGGCATCAGGTTGATGGCGGACATGATGCGCTTTGCTGGCGCGGCGGGCTGACCGCCGGGCTGATGACGCTCTGGAACACCCAGACGGCAACGCGCGATTAACGACAGGAGTTTGGTATGCAAGTCAGTAACCCCTTCGACGTGGCGCAAGGGCAGTTTTACCTTCTGCAAAATCCTCAACGGCAGTTCAGCCTCTGGCCCCAGCAGTGTTCAGTGCCGGAAGGCTGGACGGTGGTGTGCGAGCCGCAGCCGCTTGAGGCGTGCAACGCCTGGCTCACCCATAACTGGACGACGCTTTATCCTGACCATTTCGCCGCCGCCGGAGGCCGCCCATGAACCCGCGTTTACCGCTGATTGCCGCTCAACCGGGGATCTGGATGGCGGAAGCGCTGTCGACATTACCTAACGCCTGGAGCGTGGCGCACTACGTTGAGCTGAACGGGAAGATTGACGGCGACCTGCTGGCGCGCGCTATCGTGATGGGCCTGAATCAGGCCGACACGCTGCGTATGCGCTTTAGCGAAGATAACGGCGAAGTCTGGCAGTGGCTGGATGAAAGCATGCCGATTGCCGAACCGGCGTGCCACGACCTGCGCGGTGAGTCTGACCCGCAGCAGGCGGCGCTGGCCTTGATGCAGCGTGACCTCGCGCAAAATAGCCGCGTCGACAGCGGCAATCCGCTCTATTGCCATCAGCTTTTCCGCGTCGGCGAAAACCAGTGGTTCTGGTATCAGCGTTACCATCATCTGCTGGTGGACGGCTTCAGCTTCCCGGCGATAACGCGGCAGATAAGCCTGATTTACCAGGCGCTGGTCACCGGCGAAACGCTACCGGAACCGGCGTTTACGCCGTTTGCCGACGTCGTGGACGAATATCAACGCTATCGGGACAGCGAGGCGTTCCAGCGCGATAAAGCCTTCTGGGGCGAACAGCGTAAAGCCTTGCCATCTCCGGCCTCGCTCTCCTCTGCGCCGCTGCCGGGTCGTGCGCAAAGCACCGCTATCTGGCGGCTGAAGCTCACCGCCGACCGCCGGGCGTTTACCCGCCTGACCGCCTCCGCCCCGCAGTGCCAGCCCGCCGACCTGGCGCTGGCGCTGGTGGCGCTCTGGCTGGGGCGTCTTTGCGGGCGCAGCGAGTACGCCGCCGGGTTTATCTTTATGCGCCGCATGGGATCTGCCGCGCTGACGGCCACCGGCCCGGTGCTCAACGTGCTGCCGCTTGGCGTGACGCTGAACGGGCAGGAAACCTTGCCCGAGCTGGCGACTCGCCTCTCCGGGCAGCTGAAAAAGATGCGCCGCCATCAGCGCTATGATGCGGAGCAGATTGTGCGCGATGCCGGAAAAGCGGCGGGCGATGAAGCGCTGTTTGGTCCGGTATTTAACGTCAAGATGTTTGATTATCGTCTCGGTTTCGCCGACGTTAACGCGATAACCCATACGCTGGCGACCGGCCCGGTTAATGACCTTGAGCTGGCGCTGTTCCCGGACGAAGAGGGTGGGCTGTCGCTGGAAATTCTGGCCAACCAGCAGCGCTATGATGAAGCGACGCTGCAGCAGCATATCGCCCGTTTGACTGCACTTTTGCAGCAGTTCGCCGATAATCCCGCGTTGATGTGTGCCGATGCGGAACTGCTTTCACCTGACGAATATCAGCGTCTGGCGCAGATCAATGCCACCGAAAAATCCCTGCCGCGCGCCACGCTCAGTTCGCTGGTGGCCGAGCAGGCGGCGAAAACGCCGGATGCCGTGGCGCTGGTGGACGCGAACTATCGCTTCACCTACCGCGAGATGCGCCAGCAGGTGGTCGCGCTGGCAAACGTCCTGCGTGAACGCGGGGTGAAGCCCGGTGATAGCGTCGCCGTCGCATTGCCGCGTTCGGTCTTCCTGACGCTGGCGCTGCACGCTATCGTCGAGGCGGGTGCGGCCTGGCTGCCGCTCGATACCGGCTACCCGGACGACCGCCTGCAAATGATGCTGGAAGACGCGCGCCCGACCCTGCTGATCACCGCCGCCGACCAACTGCACCGCTTCCCGAATATCGACAGCCTGTGTCTGAACGCGCCGCTGACGGCGGGTGATGACCAGCCGCTTGCGCTGGCGACGCCGGAACAGACGGCCTATATCATCTTTACTTCAGGCTCAACCGGCCGCCCGAAAGGGGTGATGGTCGGCCATGAAGCTATCGTTAACCGCCTGCTGTGGATGCAGGATCACTATCCGCTGACCGCCGATGACGTGGTGGCGCAAAAAACGCCGTGCAGCTTTGACGTTTCGGTGTGGGAATTCTGGTGGCCGTTTATGACCGGTGCGAGCCTGGTGATGGCCGAGCCGGAAGCGCACCGCGACCCGTTGGCGATGCAGCGCTTCTTTGCCGATTATGGTATCACCACCACCCACTTCGTACCGTCGATGCTGGCAGCGTTTGTCGCCTCGATGACGCCGGAAACCGTGGATAGCTGCTGCTCGCTCCAGCGGGTGTTCTGTAGCGGTGAAGCGCTGCCGACCGCGCTATGCCGCGAGTGGGAAGTGCTGACCCACGTGCCGCTGCACAACCTCTATGGGCCAACGGAAGCGGCGGTGGACGTGAGCGGGTACCCGGCCTACGGCGAAGCGCTGGCGGCGGTATCCGGCAACAGCGTGCCGATTGGTTTCCCGGTGTGGAATACCGGCCTGCGTATCCTCGGCGCCATGATGCGCCCGGTGCCGTTTGGCGTGGCGGGCGATCTCTACCTCACGGGTATTCAACTGGCGCAGGGGTATCTGGGCAGACCGGATCTCACCGCCAGCCGCTTTATTGCCGACCCGTTTGCACCCGGTGAACGGATGTACCGCACCGGCGACGTGGCGCGCTGGCTGGATAACGGCGCGGTGGAATATCTCGGACGCAGCGACGATCAGCTTAAAATCCGCGGCCAGCGCATCGAGCTTGGCGAAATCGACCGGGTGATGCAGAGCCTGCCGGACGTGGAACAGGCGGTGACGCATGCTTGTGTTATTAACCAGGCGGCGGCCACCGGCGGCGATGCGCGCCAGTTGGTGGGCTATGTGGTATCGATTTCCGGCCTGCCGCTCGATACCGAAGCCCTGCTGGCGCAGCTTCGCCAACAGCTACCACCGCATATGGTGCCGGTGGTGCTGTTACAGCTGAGCGAACTGCCGCTGAGCGCCAACGGCAAGCTGGATCGTAAAGCGCTGCCGCTGCCGTCGTTGACGCAGAAAACCAGCGGCCGCGCGCCGCAAACGGCAACCGAAGTGCAGGTCGCCGCGGCGTTCAGCCAGCTGCTCGGCTGCGACATTCAGGATATCGACGCCGATTTCTTCGCGCTTGGCGGTCACTCGCTGCTCGCCATGCGCCTTGCCGCAACGCTGAGCCAGCAAACCGCGCGCAAGGTGACGCCGGGGCAGGTGATGGTGTCATCGACCGTCGGTCAACTGAGCGCGCTGCTGGACAACAGCGACGACGAACAGGCGCAGCGTCTGGGCTATGAACCGCTGCTACCGTTGCGTACCGGCGATGGCCCGACGTTGTTCTGCTTCCATCCGGCATCCGGTTTTGCCTGGCAGTTCAGCGTGCTGTCGCGCTATCTGACACCGTGCTGGTCGATTACCGGCATTCAGTCGCCGCGCCCGGAAGGTCCGATGCAGACCGCCGCGACGCTGGACGAGGTGTGCGAGCATCATCTGGCAACCTTGCTCGCCCAGCAGCCGCACGGGCCGTATTACCTGCTCGGCTATTCGCTCGGCGGTACGCTGGCGCAGGGTATTGCCGCGCGTTTACGTCAGCGCGGTGAAGCGGTGGCGTTCCTCGGCCTGCTGGATACCTGGCCGCCGGAAACGCAAAACTGGGCGGAAAAAGAGGCTAACGGTCTTGACCCAGCAGTATTGGCGGAAATTGACCGCGAGCGCGAAGCGTTTCTCGCCGCCCAGCAGGGGCAGGGCTCCAGCGAGTTGTTCAGCGCAATTGAAGGCAACTACGCCGATGCCGTGCGCCTGCTGACCACCGCGCACAGCGCGACGTTTGACGGCAAAGCGACGCTGTTTGTTGCCGAGAAAACCCGCCAGGCGGATCCGCAGGCGGCCTGGGGGCCGTGGGTGGGTGAGCTGGAGGTGTATAGTCAGGATTGCGCGCACGTCGACATCATTACGCCTGCGGCGTTTGAGGCGATTGGGCCGGTGATTCGGGAGATATTGGGGTAGGGAAACCGCGGTTGATTATCCTGTAGGCCGGATAAGCTAAGCGCCATCCGGCAGACCGGCGCACGATGCCGGATGGCGGCTACGCCTTATCCGGCCTACACGGTGGTAGCCTGGGGTGATTCACCGCCGCCCGAGCGGCACCACCAGCGGCGTGTTCGCCACCGGGTCGTCAATAATCACGCAGCGCAGGCCGTAAATCGCCTCAATCAGCGCCGGAGTGACAATCTCTTTCGGCGCGCCTTCCGCCACAATCTTCCCTTCACGTAAGGCTATCAGGTGCGTTGCATAGCGGCACGCCTGGTTTAAATCGTGCAGCACTGCCGCCAGCGTATAGCCGCGCTCGCGGTTTAGTTCGCTTAATAGCTCCAGCAGGTCAATCTGATGGCTGATATCAAGCCAGGTCGTTGGCTCGTCGAGCAGCATAATCGACGTGTCCTGCGCCAGCACCATGGCTATCCACGCGCGCTGGCGTTGGCCGCCCGAAAGGGTATCCACGCTCTGGCTCGCCAGATTCACGATGCCGGTGGCCTGCATGGCGCGCTGCACTGCATCTTCATCTTCCTGCCGCCAGCGGGTAAACAGCGGTTGATGCGGATAGCGCCCGCGGGCAACCAGCTCCTGCACCGAGATATCGCCCGGCGTCGTGGCGTTTTGCGCCAGCAGGCCGACGCGACGCGCCACCTCTTTGCTGGCGTAACGCTGGATCTCTTCACCGTCGAGATACACGTGGCCGTGAACCGGCGTCATCAGACGGCTGAGCGTGCGCAGCAGCGTGGATTTCCCGCAGCCGTTGGGGCCGATAATGGCGGTGAAATGACCGTCAGGGATGGTGACGTTCAGCGACTCGGCGATGGTCTTTTTCCCGTAGGCGAGGGTTAACCCTTCGCCGTGCAGGCGGGCGACGGTGTCGGTCATTTTTTACGAGACTCCTGAATAAGCAGCACGATGAGGTAGATACCGCCAAGGCTAACGGTGACCACGCCCACCTGAAGCTGGTAAGGCAAGAACAGCTGCTGGGCGCAGTAATCGGCGGCGGCCAGCAGTAGCGCGCCGCAGAGGGCCGCCTGGGTTAGACCCCAGCGCGCGGTGCCGCTTAAGCGGCGGGCGATGTGCGGGGCGACCAGCGCAATAAAGGAGATTGGCCCGGCCAGCGCGGTGGCGGCGGCGGTCAGCACCACGGCGACCAGCATCAGCAGCAGTCGAGACCACTCGACGCGAACCCCCAGCGCACAGGCGCTGTCGTCGCCCATTTCTAACAGGCGCAGACGGCGCACTAAGAGCGCCGCGCAGACGAGGGCAACGGCCATCAGCGGCGCGGCGGGCCAGATTTTGGCCCACGTCATGCCGTTGAGTGAACCGGCAAACCACAGCCCGGCAGAGACGGCAGTCTCCAGCGACGCGCGCAGCAGTAGCCAGGTGTTGAAGGCCATCAGCATTGCGCGGATGCCAATGCCGATAATAATCAGCCGGAAGGTTTCAATACCGTCGCGCCAGGCCAGCGCCCAAACGATAAGCGAGGTAGCGATACCGCCCGCCATGGCGGCGAGGGTGATGGTAGTGAGGTTCTGGCCGAAAAAGACCAGCGCCACCAGCACGCCGCTCCACGCCCCGGTGTTGAAGCCCATCACGTCCGGGCTGCCCAACGGGTTGCGCATCAGCGACTGGAAAATCGCGCCGCTGACGCCGAGCGCCGCGCCAATCAGTAACGCCATCAGCACGCGCGGCAGGCGCCACTCGGTGACCACCAGCGTGATGGCGCGCGGCGCATCGCCGAACAGCGCGGCGAAAATTTGTGAAAATTCCAGCGTAACCGCACCGCTGCGCAGACTCAGCAGCGTGAGCAACAGGCATGCGGCAACCAGCAGCAGGCAGCTTAACACCAGGCGACGAGACGGGGCGTTCATCGACCACCTCCGTTCGATTTACGGCGGACGAGGAAAATCAGCACTGGCGCGCCGATAAAGGCGCTGACTACCGAGACCCGCAGTTCACCGGGCACCAGCAGGCGGCCAATAATGTCGGCAAACAGCAGCAGCGACGGTGTGGCGAGCAGAGTGACCGGCAGCGACCAGCGGTGATCCGAACCGACCAGCCAGCGGGAAATGTGCGGCATCATCAGGCCGATAAAGGCGATTGGGCCGACTACCGAGGTCGCGCTGGCGCATAGAATGGTGATCACCAGCAGCCCCATGATTTGCGTGCGCGCCACCTTGCTGCCGAGCGCGGTGGCGGTGTCAGCACCGAGGCTCAGGCTGTTGAGCGAGCGGCTCATCATCAGCGCGACGGCACCGGCAATCAGCACCGGGAACAGCACCGTTTTCAGGGTTTGCAGGGTGCGAATATCCAGTGAACCGGCCTGCCAGAAGCGCAGCTGATCGTAGACATCCTGATTGAGCAGGGCGATGCCGCTGGAGAAACCTTCCAGCACGGCGGCAAGCGCCACGCCCGCCAGCGTTAAGCGCACCGGGCTCAGTTGGCCGCCGCCCTGGCTGCCGGTAAAGGCGACGATTAACGAGGCGACCAGCGCGCCGCAAAAGGCCATCGCCAGCTGTTCCTGCGGCGAGGTAATGCCGAGCAGCGCCGCGCCCAACACGATGGCAAAGCTGGCACCGGCGTTGACGCCAAGAATACCGGGGTCGGCAAGCGGGTTGCGGGTGAGGGTTTGCATTAACGCTCCGGCAAGCCCCAGGGCACCACCGGCCAGCAGACCGGCCAGCGTTCGCGGCAGTCGGGCATCAAGCACGATGATGCAGTCGGCGCTCTGGCAGGTGCCGCTGAGCGCATCGACAACGACGTGAACCGGAAGCGGTTTGGCACCAATCAATAAACTGAGCGTGGCGGCGAGAAACAGCAGTATCAACAATCCAGGCAGCGCAAGGGCGCGCAGCACCGGGGTGGAAAACGACATGGCGACATCCCTGATTTGATAATGATATTAATTATCGTTATCTATCTTATTCGCTTATGTTAGCATGAGCGCCCTCGGAAAGGGTAAGAAAAAACGTTCAAGGTTTTGTAATGAATCGACAATCCTGGCTGCTGAATCTGAGCCTGCTAAAAACGCATCCGGCCTTTCGCGCCGTCTTTATTGCTCGCTTTATCTCCATTCTCTCGCTTGGCCTGCTTGGCGTGGCGGTACCCGTTCAAATCCAGATGATGACCCACTCGACCTGGCAGGTGGGACTTTCGGTCACATTGACCGGCGGGGCGATGTTTGTCGGACTGATGGTCGGCGGCGTGCTGGCCGACCGCTACGAGCGCCGCAAGCTGATTCTGCTGGCGCGCGGCACCTGCGGCGTGGGGTTTATCGGCCTGTGGCTGAATGCGCTGCTGCCGGAACCGTCGCTGGTGGCGATTTATCTGCTGGGATTATGGGATGGTTTCTTTGCCTCGCTGGGCGTGACGGCGCTGCTGGCGGCGACGCCTGCGCTGGTGGGGCGTGAAAATCTGATGCAGGCCGGGGCGATCACCATGCTGACGGTGCGCCTGGGTTCGGTGATTTCGCCGATGGTCGGCGGCCTGCTGCTGGCTTCCGGCGGCGTGTCGTGGAACTACCTGCTGGCGGCGCTGGGCACCTTTATCACCACATTGACGCTGCTGCGTTTACCGCAACTGCCACCGCCGCCGCAGAAGCGCGAACATCCGTTCACTTCCCTGGTGGCCGGGTTCCGTTTTCTGCTCGGTAGTCCGTTGATTGGCGGCATTGCGCTGCTGGGCGGGCTGGTGACGATGGCCAGCGCCGTGCGCGTGCTTTACCCCGCGCTGGCGCTGGGCTGGCAGATGTCGGCGGCACAGATTGGCTTGCTGTATGCGGCTATCCCATTGGGGGCGGCTTGTGGTGCGCTCACCAGCGGACGACTGGCGCAGAACGAGCGTCCGGGCTGGGTCATGCTGCTGGCAACGGTTGGCGCGTTTGTGGCGATCGGGCTGTTTGCCATGATGCCGCACTGGGCGCTGGGGATGGTCTGTCTGGCGCTGTTTGGCTGGCTGAGCGCCATCAGTTCGCTGCTGCAATATACCTTGATTCAGACCCAGACGCCGGAAGCGATGCTCGGGCGCATTAACGGGCTGTGGACGGCGCAGAACGTCACTGGCGATGCCATCGGCGCGGCGCTGCTCGGTGGGCTGGGGGCGATGCTGACGCCAGTGGCCTCGGCAAGCGTGAGCGGCTGGGGGCTGGCGATTGTTGGCGGGATTTTGCTGTTGGCGCTGGGCGAACTGCGGCGGTTCCGGCGTGAGCTCCCGGAGTCGGCGTAAACGCCTCGTCCGGGGTTCAGGATGGCGGCTTCGCCTTATCCGGCCTACAAAACCGTACGAATGTAGCCCGGCCAAGCGAAGCGCCGCCGGGACTGGCTAGGTGCTTAACCAAACAGCGCCGATAACCGCGCTAGCACGCGCGTCGCGCTGTAATAATCAAGGCGGAACGTCTCGGTGCCTAATGCGTAAACCTGTTTCTCTTTTACCGCGGACAGGTGCGCCAGCAGCGGGTTGGCGTAAATCGCGTCCACGTCTTTCTGGTCACCGGCGAACAGGAACAGGCTGTTGCCGTTCAGTCCAGTTGCCAGGTTTTCACCGCCAAGCTGGATGATGTCGTGACGTTTGCCCTGGCTTTGGCTGGCGTGCAGACCTTCCGGCAGCGTGGCGAGGGTAAAGCCGAGCTGGGAGAGGAACTGCCCCTGCGCGGATTCGCGGGTCCACAGGTTGGCGCTATGGGCGGCGGCGGTATAGACCAGCGCGCTTACCGGCTGCGGCGGCAGTTTCATCTGTTGTTTGACGGTAGCCAGTTGCTTATCAAACTCGGCGATACGCGCGGCGGCCTGCTTCTCCTGCCCGGTGATGGTACCGAGCTCCGTCAGCAGCGCCTGCCAGCTTTTATCGTCGTAGTTGACGATAAGCGTCGGCGCGATGGTGGAAAGCTGATCGTAGAGCGCCAGCGCGGAGTCGCCGCCGGTGGCGCTGATAAGAATCAGGTCTGGCATCTGCGCAGCCACGGCTTCGGCGCTCGGTTCGCCAATATAGAGACGGGAGACCTTGCGCGCTTTCGCTACGTCGCCCCATTGGCGCAAGAAGCCTTGGGCATCGGCCACGCGGTTATTCGGCGTGGTAGCACCGCTGGCAATGACCGGAGCGTCAATCGCCAGCAGGGAACCGGTGAGGGTTACGCTGGTGGAAACAATGCGTGTCGGCTTCTGTTCCAGCGTGTGTACGCCGTGGCTATCGGTAATCTGCCGCGGCCATTCGGCGGCCTGGGTTGAGGATACTCCTAAAACACTGAAACCGGCGATGAGCGCCACGGTGCGCCATAAAGCGGAGAAGTTCACGGATAAACGTCCTGATGGTTGTTGGTTAATGCTTCTCATTTTCAACTATTGTCGGCGAGAGATGCAAGCCCTCTTGCCGTCGCCGGGAAGGGCAATATCAGGGATACGAGGCGAGTATTAAGCACAAGATGCTGCTTCACGCTGTTGACATACGGAGCGTTAACTTTTAGGTTACTCAACAAAAATATAAATGATAATTATTCGTAATATCTTTATCGTTTTTGGAGGATGATATGGAAACGTCACTTGCTGCGGATGAACAAGAACAACACCATCAGGCTGCTGTCTCGGCCGATAACTTTTTCTTTATGTCGCCGTACCGCAGTTTTACCACCTCAGGCTGCTTCCAGCGCTTTACCTGCCCGGCAGAAGGCGGCGATGCGCCAGATAGCGCGTTCCAGCAGGGTTTAGCCTCGGCGTTTGCCGCCGCAAAAGCGGCCGGGATTGCCAATCCGGTGATGGTGGGTGCCATCCCGTTTGATACCACGCAGCCTTCCGCGCTGTTTATTCCTGAGCGTAGCGAGGCGTTTGTCCGCACCGCAAAACAACACTCCTCCCGCTATCATGCTTCGCGTGAACCGCTGAACGTCGTGGCGCGAAAGGAAATCCCCGAAAGCCCGGTGTTCCTCGATATGGTAGCGCGAGCGGCAGAACTGACCGCCACGCCGCAGGTTAACAAAGTGGTGCTTTCCCGCCTGATTGATATTGAAGCCGCGCAGACGCTCGACAGCGGCGCGCTGCTGGAGCGTCTGGTAGCGCAAAACCCGGCGAGCTTTAACTTCCACGTGCCGCTGCCAGACGGCGGCGTGCTGCTGGGCGCGAGCCCGGAACTGCTGCTGCGTAAAGAAGGGGCGATGTTCCATTCTCTGCCGCTGGCGGGCTCCGCGCGCCGTCAGCCGGACGATATGCTGGATCGCGAAGCGGGCAACCGCCTGCTGGCCTCGGAAAAAGATCGCCATGAGCACGAGCTGGTGATCCAGTCGATGAAAAAGACGCTGGCACCGCGCAGCCTGCAGCTCACGATGCCGCAAACGCCGCAGTTGATTACCACCCCAACGCTGTGGCATCTCGCCACGCCAATCCAAGGTCAGGCGAAGGCGGAAGAAAACGCGTTAACGCTGGCCTGCCTGCTGCACCCAACGCCGGCGCTGAGCGGTTTTCCACACGACGCGGCGAAGCAGCTGATTGCTGAACTGGAGCCGTTCGAGCGCGATCTGTTTGGCGGTATTGTCGGCTGGTGTGACGCCGAAGGTAACGGCGAGTGGGTAGTGACTATCCGCTGCGCGCGCGTCAAAGCCAATAGCGTGCGTCTGTTTGCCGGTGCGGGCATTGTGCCTGCGTCATCGCCGGAGTCTGAGTGGCGCGAAACCGGCGTAAAACTTTCGACCATGCTGAATGTTTTCGGCCTGCATTAAGGAATCAGAATGACCGTGGAATTTACCCGCTGGCCGGACGCGCTGGCGGCGCGCTACCGCGAAAAAGGCTACTGGCAGGATCTGCCGCTTACCGAAATGCTGACCCGCCACGCGGACAGCGACGCGATTGCGGTGATTGATGGCGACCATCAGATTAGCTATCGCCAACTGAATCATTATGTCGATAACCTGGCGGCTTCGTTGCAGCACAAAGGCCTTAAGCGTGGCGAAACCGCGCTGGTGCAACTGGGCAACATCGTCGAGTTTTACATTACGCTGTTTGCGCTGCTGAAACTGGGCGTGGCGCCGGTGAACGCGCTGTTCAGCCATCAGCGCAGCGAGCTGAACGCCTACGCCGAGCAGATTGCCCCGGCGGCGCTGATTGCCGACCGTTCGCATATGCTGTTTGGTGACGATAGTTTCCTCAACGCCTTTTGCGAACAGCATCGCTCCCTGCGCATGGTGCTGCTGCGCAAAGGTGAGGGCGAACACGCGCTGGAGGCGGCGATTGCGCGCCCGGCTGTTGATTTTACCCCAACGCCAACCGCCGCTGACGAAGTGGCCTTTTTTCAGCTTTCCGGCGGCAGTACCGGCACGCCGAAGCTTATCCCCCGTACCCACAACGACTACTACTACAGCATTCGCCGTAGTAATGAGATTTGCCGCTTTGATGCGCAGACGCGCTATCTGTGCGCGATCCCGTCGGCGCATAACTACGCCATGAGCTCGCCTGGCGCGCTGGGGGTGTTCCTGGCGCAAGGCACAGTGGTGCTGGCTGCGGACCCGAGTGCGACGCTTTGTTTCCCGCTGATTGAAAAGCATCAGGTCAACGTGGCGGCGCTGGTGCCGCCTGCCGTCAGCCTGTGGTTACAGGCGATTACCGAGTGGGGCAGCAACGCTCAACTGCGGTCACTGACGCTGCTCCAGGTAGGCGGTGCGCGTCTTTCTGCGACGCTGGCGGCGCGTATTCCAGCGGAGATTGGCTGCCAGCTGCAGCAGGTGTTCGGCATGGCGGAAGGGCTGGTGAACTACACCCGCCTGGACGATGCAGAGGAGAAGATCCTCAACACCCAGGGCTACCCGATGTGCCCGGACGACGAAGTGTGGGTAGCGGATGCCGACGGCAATCCGCTGCCGCGCGGTGAAGTGGGTCGCCTGATGACCCGTGGTCCGTATACCTTCCGTGGCTATTACAAGAGCCCGCAGCATAACGCCAGCGCCTTTGATGCCGACGGTTTTTACTGTTCGGGCGATCTTATCTCCATCGACGAAGACGGCTACATCACCGTGGAAGGGCGCGAGAAAGATCAGATTAACCGCGGCGGCGAGAAGATTGCCGCCGAAGAGATTGAGAACCTGCTGCTGCGTCATGACGCGGTGGTCTACGCGGCGCTGGTCAGCATGGAAGATAGCCTGCTCGGCGAGAAAAGCTGCGCGTATCTGGTGGTGAAAGAACCCCTGCGCGCCGTTGCCGTCCGCCGTTTCCTGCGCGAGCAGGGGGTGGCCGAATTTAAACTGCCTGACCGCGTCGAGTGTGTAGATGAACTGCCGCTGACCCACGTCGGTAAAGTCGATAAAAAACAATTACGTCAGTGGCTGGCGAGCCGCTCGCAGGGCTGAAGGAGAGAACAATATGGCGATTCCAAAACTACAGGGCTACGCGCTGCCAACCGCGCTGGATCTTCCCGAGAACAAAGTAAACTGGGCATTTGAACCGTCGCGCGCCGCGCTGCTGATCCACGATATGCAGGAGTATTTCCTCAACTTCTGGGGTGAGGACAGCGAAATGATGGAGACCGTGGTGGCGAACATTGCTGCGCTGCGCGACTTCTGCAAGAAAAACGGCATTCCGGTGTACTACACCGCCCAGCCGAAAGAGCAGAGTGATGAAGACCGCGCGCTGCTGAACGATATGTGGGGGCCGGGGCTGACCCGTTCACCGGAGCAGCAGCAGGTGATTGCGGCGCTAGCGCCGGATACGCAGGATACCGTGTTGGTGAAGTGGCGCTACAGCGCGTTCCATCGCTCGCCGCTGGAGCAGATGCTCAAAGAGACTGGGCGTAATCAGCTGATTATCACCGGCGTGTATGCGCACATTGGCTGCATGACCACCGCCACCGATGCGTTTATGCGCGACATTAAGCCGTTCTTTGTGGCGGATGCGCTGGCAGACTTTAGCCGCGATGAGCACCTGATGTCGCTGAAATACGTTGCCGGTCGTAGCGGCCGTGTGGTGATGACCGACGAACTGCTGCCGTCCGTCCCAACCAGCAAAACGGCGCTGCGTGCGCTGGTGCTGCCGCTGCTGGATGAGTCTGACGAGCCGCTCGACGATGATAACCTGATTGATTACGGTCTCGACTCCGTGCGCATGATGGCGCTGGCCGCCCGCTGGCGTAAAGTGCACGGCGATATCGACTTCGTGATGCTGGCGAAAAATCCAAGCATCGACGCCTGGTGGGCGCTGCTCTCCCGCGAGGTGAAGTAATGGCCGGGTTCGATTTTAACGGTCAGACCGTGTGGGTGACCGGGGCCGGGAAAGGTATCGGTCATGCTACCGCGCTGGCGTTTGTGGACGCGGGCGCGAAGGTGACGGGCTTCGACCTGGCGTTCGACGGCGAGCACTATCCATTCGCCACCGAAGTGCTGAACGTGGCGGATGCAAAGCAGGTGGCGCAGGTGTGTGAGCGCCTGCTCGTCGCCACCGAACGGCTGGACGTGCTGGTCAACGCGGCCGGGATTTTGCGCATGGGCGCAACCGACGCGCTGAGCCTGGACGACTGGCAGCAGACCTTTGCGGTCAACGTCGGCGGCGCGTTCAACCTGTTCCAGCAGACAATGGCGCAATTCCGCCGTCAGCAGGGCGGGGCGATTGTCACCGTGGCGTCCGATGCAGCGCATACGCCACGTATCGGCATGAGCGCGTATGGTGCGTCGAAGGCGGCGCTGAAAAGCCTGGCGCTGACCGTCGGGCTCGAGCTTTCCAGCGCGGGCGTGCGCTGTAATATCGTGTCGCCGGGTTCGACCGATACCGATATGCAGCGGGTGCTGTGGGTCAGCGACGACGCCGAACAGCAGCGTATTCGCGGCTTTGGCGAGCAGTTTAAGCTCGGCATTCCGCTGGGTAAAATCGCCCGTCCGCAGGAAATTGCTAACACCATTTTGTTCCTCGCGTCGAGCAGCGCCAGCCACATCACGCTGCAGGATATCGTGGTGGACGGCGGCTCAACGCTGGGAGCGTAGGATGATCTGGAAACGTCATTTAACGCTTGATGAACTGAATGCCACCAGTGAGAACACCATGGTGGCGCATCTGGGGATCGTTTATACCCATATCGGCGACGACAGCCTGGAAGCGGTGATGCCGGTGGATAGCCGTACCCATCAGCCTTTCGGCCTGCTGCACGGTGGCGCGTCGGCGGCGCTGGCGGAGACGTTGGGCTCGATGGCGGGTTTTCTGATGACCCGCGAAGGGCAGTGCGTAGTGGGTACCGAGCTTAACGCATCGCACCATCGCCCGGTTTCTCAGGGGCAGGTGCGGGCGGTGTGCCAGCCGCTGCACATGGGGCGTCAGAGCCAGAGCTGGGAGATTGTTGTTTTTGACGAGCAGGGGCGGCGCTGTTGTACCTGTCGTTTAGGGACGGCGGTGCTGGGTTAGCGTTCGAGCATCGAATAAGCCGTAGGCCGGATAAGCAAAGCGCCATCCGGCAATGTGCCGCACCATGCCGGATGGCGCTTTGCTTATCCGGCCTACAACCCTGCGTTCATCCCACTTTCACTTCCCACCTCTCATCCGTTTTTCTGACTTAAGTGATCCCGTTAACAATGTGATGTAAATGTCGGGTGCTATTCCTGTTCATATTCGTTTCAAGGTTGTTAAATCAAGTGTGCTTGCTATGGACACAAAATGTAACATCCTCTGCTACTGATACGGACAATAACTATGAACAATTCAGGGAAATACCTTATATGGGCGTTACTCTCCATTGTCGGAGCGTTTGCCCTGGGCTACATCGCCCTTAACCGTGGTGAACAGATCAACGCGCTGTGGATAGTCGTGGCGTCGGTCTGCGTTTATCTCATCGCCTACCGTTTTTACGGTCTCTATATTGCGAAAAAAGTGTTGCAGGTTGACCCGACGCGCATGACGCCTGCCGTGCGTCATAACGACGGCCTCGACTATGTGCCGACGGACAAAAAAGTGCTGTTTGGTCACCACTTTGCGGCGATTGCCGGGGCGGGGCCGCTGGTAGGGCCGGTGCTGGCGGCGCAAATGGGCTATCTGCCCGGCATGCTCTGGCTGTTAGCCGGGGTGGTGCTGGCCGGCGCGGTACAGGACTTTATGGTGTTGTTTGTCTCTACCCGCCGCGATGGCCGTTCGCTGGGCGAACTGGTGAAAGAGGAGATGGGGCCGGTTGCTGGCGTGATTGCGCTGGTGGCGACCTTTATGATCATGGTGATCATTCTGGCCGTGCTGGCGATGATCGTGGTGAAAGCGCTGACCCATAGTCCGTGGGGAACCTATACCGTTGCCTTTACCATTCCGCTGGCGCTGTTTATGGGGATTTACATTCGCTATCTGCGTCCGGGACGGATTGGCGAAGTATCGGTTATTGGCCTGGTGCTGCTGGTGTTTGCCATTATTTCCGGCGGCTGGGTGGCGGCAAGCGAAACCTGGGCGCCGTGGTTTGACTATACCGGCGTACAGCTGACCTGGATGCTGGTGGGCTACGGCTTTGTGGCTTCTGTTCTGCCGGTATGGTTGCTGCTGGCTCCGCGCGACTATCTTTCTACCTTCCTGAAAATCGGCACCATCGTCGGGCTGGCGATTGGTATTCTGATTATGCGTCCAACGCTGACCATGCCAGCGCTGACCAAATTTATTGATGGTACTGGCCCGGTCTGGACCGGCGACCTGTTCCCATTCCTGTTTATCACCATCGCTTGCGGTGCGGTTTCTGGCTTCCACGCGCTGATTGCCTCCGGCACCACGCCGAAGATGCTGGCGAACGAAAATCAGGCCTGCTTTATCGGCTACGGCGGTATGCTGATGGAATCCTTCGTCGCTATTATGGCGCTGGTTTCTGCCTGTATTATCGATCCGGGCGTGTACTTTGCGATGAACAGCCCGATGGCGATGCTGGCACCGGCCGGTACCGTTGACGTGGTGGCTTCTGCGGCGCAGGTGGTCAGCAGTTGGGGCTTTGCGGTGACGCCGGACCTGCTGCATCAGATTGCCAACGAAGTTGGCGAACAGTCGATTATCTCGCGAGCGGGCGGTGCGCCGACCCTGGCGGTGGGGATGGCCTATATCCTGCACGGGGCGCTGGGCGGCCTGATGGATGTGTCGTTCTGGTATCACTTCGCCATTCTGTTTGAGGCGCTGTTTATTCTGACGGCGGTGGATGCGGGTACGCGTGCGGCGCGCTTTATGCTGCAAGACCTGCTGGGCGTTATCAATCCAGGCCTTAAACGTACGGATTCTCTGCCCGCGAACCTGCTGGCGACGGCGCTTTGCGTGCTGGCCTGGGGCTACTTCCTGCATCAAGGGGTGGTTGACCCGCTGGGCGGCATTAACACCCTGTGGCCGCTGTTCGGTATCGCGAACCAGATGTTGGCGGGTATGGCGCTGATGCTGTGCGCAGTGGTACTGTTCAAGATGAAACGTCAGCGCTACGCGTGGGTGGCGCTGGTGCCAACCTCCTGGCTGCTGGTGTGTACGCTGGTGGCAGGCTGGCAGAAGTCGTTCAGCGAAGATACCCGCGTGGGCTTCCTGGCGATTGCCAACAAGTTCCAGGCGATGATCGACAGTGGCAATATTCCGCCGCAGTATACTGAATCGCAGCTGGCGCAGCTGGTGTTCAACAACCGTCTTGACGCCGGGCTGACCATCTTCTTTATGGTGGTGGTTGTGGTGCTGGCGCTGTTCTCCCTCAAAACCGCACTCGCGGCGCTGAAAGAGGACAAACCGACGGCGAAAGAGACCCCGTACGAGCCGATGCCGGCGGATGCGGAGAATCTGGTGGCGCAGGCGAAACGCGCGCATTAATGTTTTTACGCGCTGTTTGATGATGTTGTAGCCCGGCCGAGCGCAGCGACGCCGGGTTTACCCAAAGGACAAAAACGATGTTTGATACTCTCTCGAAAGCCGGAAAATATCTCGGTCAGGCGGCCAAAATGATGATTGGCGTGCCGGACTACGACAACTACGTCGAACATATGCGCATCACACACCCGGACCAGACGCCGATGACCTACGAAGAATTTTTCCGCGACCGCCAGGACGCACGCTATGGCGGAAAGGGCGGCGCGAAGTGCTGTTAATGTTTATTTAGACATCTAAACGTCTCGATTGCTAAACGCGTTCTCCGTGTTATATTGATGTTAACTTTGGCATCACGAGCGGCAGACGCAGAATGACGAATAAGCAACTCATCCCACAAAGCAAGTTACCCCATCTCGGTACCACCATTTTCACCCAGATGAGCGCGCTGGCGCAGCAGCACCAGGCGATTAATCTCTCGCAGGGATTCCCCGATTTTGATGGCCCCTCATATCTTCAGGCACGTCTGGCGCATCATGTCGCCGCGGGCGCGAACCAATATGCGCCGATGACCGGCGCGCTGGCGTTGCGTGAAGCGATTGCCGAAAAAACGCAAGCGCTGTACGGACACACGCCGGATGTGAATAGCGATATTACGGTCACGGCCGGGGCAACCGAAGCGCTTTACGCGGCGATCACCGCCCTGGTACGCACTGGAGATGAGGTTATCTGCTTCGACCCAAGCTATGACAGCTATGCGCCAGCGGTTGAACTCTCCGGTGGTATTGTTAAACGTATCGCGCTACAGCCACCGCACTTCCGCGTCGACTGGCAGGAATTTGCCAATACGCTCAGCGATAACACGCGGCTGGTTATCCTCAACACCCCGCATAACCCGTCGGCAACCGTCTGGCAGGCGGCTGATTTCGAGGCACTCTGGCAGGCGATTGCCGAGCGGGAAATCTATGTGCTTAGCGATGAAGTGTATGAACATATCTGCTTTAGTGAGACCGGACACGCCAGCGTGCTAGCGCATCCGCAGCTTCGCGAGCGGGCGGTGGCGGTGTCATCGTTTGGCAAAACCTATCATATGACCGGCTGGAAGGTGGGGTACTGCGTGGCGCCCGCGCCGATAAGCGCAGAGCTGCGTAAGGTGCATCAGTATCTGACGTTTGCCGTTAACACGCCGGCGCAGTTGGCGCTGGCGGACATGCTGAGGGCCGAACCTGAGCACTACCTCCAACTGCCCGATTTTTATCGGGCGCGTCGTGACCTGTTTATCGATGCGCTCAGCCAGAGCCGACTGCAGCTGCTACCGTGCGAAGGTACCTATTTCCTGCTGGCGGACTACAGCGCGATTTCTGACCTTGATGATGTAAATTTTTGCCAGTGGCTGACTACGGAAGTTGGCGTGGCGGCAATCCCGCTGTCGGTTTTTTGTGCCGCGCCGTTCCCGCATAAGCTGATTCGCCTGTGTTTTGCTAAACAGGAATCGACGCTGCTGGCTGCCGCCGAGCGTCTGTGCAAACTGTAGTTATTTGACCGTCCAGGCCTGTGAGAACTGGCGACTGCCGAACAGTTCGCACAGGCCATTTATCTGCTTAAGACGCAGGATTTCATCGGCGTCCATTCCTAATTCCTGGCCCATTTTTTCATCGCTCCAGCCCAGTTGGCTCAGCTCGCGAACAATCTCTGACATGGCGTTGATCTGGTGTCGCCCACGCGCGCGGTTGTGACGTATGGTTGCGGCCATTCTGGAGGGCAGCGTCGTACTGCTCTGATTTTCCAGACGGGTAATGGGCAGGTAGCCGTGGAAGCGTTTTTTCAGCGCTGATTTTGATTGGGAGAGCAGGTGGCGATGGAAGCCGTCGACAATCTCAAAGTTGTCCTGCGTTTTTTCAATCACCACGATTGGCTGTGTAAAACCGTCCGCCTCCAGTGATTTAGTCAGCAGCCGCTTTTCCTGCGGTGCCATATTGTTCGGATTGTAGTCGTTAGGTAAAACCTGCGCCTCTTTTACCCACAGCACACAGTCGACGGGCTGATCGTTAAAGGGACTTTCCACGTGTAGCACTTCGCGAAATTGATTGATGGCGTCAATTTTATCCTCAAAAGTGAGGGTTTGCAGATAGTGATGAAGTTCGTTGATTAGTCTTTGTCGCATAAGATCCCCCAATTTTTGCGCTTTTGATCCATGCGCGCGCGGTAACGTTGATAGTGAGTGGCTTTGGTGGGGCTAAATGAGAGCATTCGGCACCAGTAGTCGTTGTTTAACAATGCCTTGCAGATGCGCCGCCAGGAAGGGATATCTTTAGAGCCCAGATCTTTTTCCTGCCTATCCGGAATATCGTCCCAACCCTGCTTGTGATACCAGTGGAGATAGACGGCGATTTTATTGCGGTAATGATTGGCGGTGGTTTCTGGCATGCTTTGCAGCAGGAAAAGCGCATAGGTGCGCCAGCTGTAGTTTTCCGGCTTTTCGATTTTTCGATGACCATAAAACTGATTGTCCTGCCCGGCGTAGATCCCGCCGCTGTGTACGCCGGTGACGCGCTGGCACATATCGGCCCAGCGCTCGGGTTCAAGGACGTGATAGAGCCACAAGCCCTGACGCTGTTCGGGGCCAAAGGGTTCGCAAATGCGCATATAGCGCAGGGGAACGCCAGCCTGATACATCAGGTTATACAGCGGGTTATAGGCTTTCTGGCTTTTGGCAAACCAGGTCCAGATATCGGCCGTTTTCCAGTCGTAGATGGGATAAACATACCAGGCATGGTTGCCCGGTGCGATGGTGGTCCAGGGTTTGTCATCGGCAAAGCGGCGTTTGCGCTGTGAAGCAATGGTTAAAAATCGATTATAGGATTCATCGGCGCGAATGCCGACCATCACGGCGGCAGGGCGCTGCTGGGAAAACCATTCTGCGAAGCGCTGGACAAACAGTTCGAAGGTCATCCCCGGTTCATAAAAAGAGAAAAAAGCCGGGTCGGTAATGGCATCTTCCGGAGGTTGGCGCACCCATTTTGCGCCAGGCTCCCAGCATTGCCATTCCGGATTAAATTGGGTGAGGGAATTTTGTGTCGTGAGCGGCAGCGCGACCCAATAAAATTGGTCAATAACGTCGGCATATAGGGTTCGCAATTTCTGGCAGTGGTTAATGGTATAAGAAAATTGCGCTTCCCAATCGATAAACAATACGCTGAATTTTTTACCTGACTGCCTCGCTAATTCTGCCGTTAAGTGCAGCATCACGGTAGAATCCTTACCACCAGAAAAAGAGACGCAGGTACGTGAAAAATTATTAAGTGTCCAGTTAATGCGCTCCCGACTTGCCTCCAGAACGGATTGAGGCAAGGGAAGCTTTATGATTGACATAAGTCAGCAGTCCTTTATGACGACATTTAATAAGGTGCTGATATAGTACTCTTTTCTTATGGCTAATAAATGGTTTAATATATGCTAATTATTTATTGATTTCTTTTATGTATTTTTTGTGTGAATGATTTTATCTTCGTGTATTCTATTTATTATTTCCTGGAAGAATGGGGAACTGAGTGATGAACGACTATATACCATGTACAAATTAAATTTAGGCATCGTGGTTGGTGTGGTGATTTGCTTTAACTGGAGTGTGTCTTTCAAACTTTCAAATATATATTTAGGGGCAATTCCAACCAAATCACTATGGTGAATAGCATTGAAAACACTCATTAATGACGATGAGCTAAAAGCAATATCTCTTTCTGCCAGACGAGCGGAAGAATACATCTTTAGATACTCTTTCACCTGGTGCTCACGTGATTGCAGTACTGCGAATCGTTCCTGCAATATTTCATCCGTTGAGGCGGTATCCCCAAGGCGCGGATGGTCTTTACGGCAGATAAGTAAAACTTCGCATTCACTAAAGGGGGTACAGGCGAGCGAGCGGCTTTCGCATTTTTCTAGCGTAAATACGACGTCGGCCTTGCGATAGTTGAGGAGATCTTCAATCTGATCGGTCTCTGACGCCGTGTCGTTGTAGACCACTTCCATATTGGGGTCTTCAAACAGAATATTGATAAATTGGGTCAGTTCAGGTATGGCATGAAACTGGGGGCCGTAGACCACAAATCGCCTTTTTAGCTCAGTTTTACCCGTGATGTTAATGGTCTCTTCAATGCTATTCAGATTTTGCTCGAGATGGTGATGCAGGTTGATGGCTACGGTGGTAGGGGTAATCCCTTTACCCGAGCGCACAAATAAGGGGTCGTTTAATTGCACGCGTAGCCGCTGCAGCGATTGGCTCACTGCCGAAGGCGTGATAAATAGCGTTTCTGCGGCTTTGCTGATGCTCAGGTTTTGATAGATGCACTCAAAAATAACGAGCAGGTTGAGATCGAATCTCTTGAGATTATAAAGGTTGGCCATTTTTTTTCCTTATGTTGAATGAAGCGGTCCTTTGCTCCATTCGTCACAATCCATGTGTTCGAAAAACTACAATGCTGATAAACCTAATCTAAATATATATCATAAAGTTAAGTTTAGCCACTGTTACTAAAAGTAAGGTAATGATGCTTATCTTGAATATAATTGAAATACATAATAGTTTGTTTCATTATTAACATGGTTTTTGTTGTGTTGAGTGATTTATATAACGATTGAAAAATATTATTGCCCTCTATGTAAATTGTCTGAATGCTCCGTCGACGATTTCACAACCTGCGCATTCCAGGCGTTTCACAAAGACCAGTGAGGTGGTAATTAATGGGGGTTTTGCCCTCAAGCGCGCTCCGGATGTGTAAGTAAAGAAGGATTGCTCACAGAAAAACAATGTAAAATCAGTGGGTAATCTGCAACAAACGGCGTAGCCTATTACAGCCATAGAGAAGACCGACGGCAGGTTGATTGCCCTTTGCGGACCAGGGTGATGTAATCAAAACGCTGTTAACACCTTTGTTAAAGGTGATAGAGAGCGCAACAACATGCCAGCGCTGCTGGTGCTGAATTCACTACCTGCTGGGAATTCAGGTAACAGGGCCGCCGCGTTGCGGCCTTTTTACGTTTGGGGATGAGCGAATCGTGCGCACTCTCAACATGGGTTCACAAAGCTGTCTTGTTCCGGTTGTTAGATAACGCTTATTGATTTGATAATGTAAACGCATTGGTCGAATCAGGAAAAAGTCGTTAACTTAGACCTCAACGAAAACACGGAGGAAGTACTCGATGTCTTTAATTAATACCAAAATCAAACCTTTCAAAAACCAGGCGTTCAAAAACGGTGAATTCGTAGAAGTTACCGAAAAAGATACCGAAGGTCGCTGGAGCGTCTTCTTCTTCTACCCGGCTGACTTCACCTTCGTATGCCCGACCGAACTGGGCGACGTTGCTGACCATTACGAAGAGCTGCAGAAACTGGGCGTGGATGTGTACTCTGTTTCTACCGACACCCACTTCACCCACAAAGCATGGCACAGCAGCTCTGACACCATCGCGAAAATCAAATACGCGATGATCGGTGACCCGACTGGCGCCCTGACCCGTAACTTCGACAACATGCGTGAAGATGAAGGCCTGGCTGACCGTGCTACCTTCGTTGTTGACCCGCAGGGTATCATCCAGGCAATCGAAGTTACCGCTGAAGGTATCGGCCGTGACGCTTCTGACCTGCTGCGTAAAATCAAAGCGGCTCAGTATGTTGCTTCCCACCCAGGCGAAGTGTGCCCGGCTAAATGGAAAGAAGGCGAAGCCACTCTGGCTCCATCTCTGGACCTCGTCGGCAAAATCTAAGTCGTCTGCTCGGCGGCGCTGCACTGGCCTACTGCATGTAGGCCGGATAAACGCAGTGCCATCCGGCATCCAACAGGCGCGCCTCTGCGCCTGTTTTATTCCAGCATCATGATGCAAGTTGCTTACACGCAGCTCGTACGTGGCCGCTTGCATGATGATGTTTTAAGCCCAGGAGATAAAAATGCTCGACACCAACATGAAAACCCAGCTCAAGGCCTATCTTGAGAAGCTGACCAAACCTGTTGAGCTGATTGCCACGCTGGATGACAGCGCTAAATCGGCAGAGATCAAGGAACTGTTGGCTGAAATCGCTGAACTGTCAGACAACGTCACCTTTAAAGAAGACAACACGCTCGCGGTACGCAAGCCATCGTTCCTGATTACTAACCCAGGCTCCCACCAGGGCCCACGCTTTGCGGGCTCCCCGCTGGGGCACGAGTTTACATCTCTGGTACTGGCGCTGCTGTGGACCGGTGGTCACCCGTCGAAAGAAGCGCAGTCTCTGCTGGAGCAGATCCGCGATATCGACGGCGATTTTGAGTTTGAAACGTACTACTCGCTCTCTTGCCACAACTGCCCTGACGTGGTGCAGGCACTGAACCTGATGTCGGTATTGAACCCGCGCATCAAGCACACGGCGATTGACGGCGGGACTTACCAGAACGAAATTACCGACCGTAACGTCATGGGCGTTCCGGCGGTGTTTATGAACGGTCAGGAGTTTGGTCAGGGTCGTATGACGCTGGCGGAAATCGTTGCCAAGGTAGATACCGGCGCGGAAAAACGTGCTGCGGAAGAGCTGAACAAGCGTGACGCTTACGATGTGCTGATTGTCGGTTCCGGCCCGTCCGGCGCGGCGGCAGCGGTTTACTCGGCGCGTAAAGGGATTCGTACTGGCCTGATGGGCGAACGCTTTGGCGGCCAGGTGCTGGATACCGTCGATATCGAAAACTATATCTCGGTACCAAAAACCGAAGGCCAGAAGCTGGCGGGCGCGCTGAAGGCGCACGTGAGCGAGTACGACGTGGACGTGATTGACTCCCAGAGCGCGTCTAAACTGATTCCTGCCGCGGTTGAAGGCGGTCTGCATCAGATTGAAACGGCCTCTGGCGCGGTGCTGAAAGCGCGCAGCATTATCATTGCGACCGGTGCTAAATGGCGTAACATGAACGTTCCGGGTGAAGATCAGTATCGCACCAAAGGTGTGACCTACTGTCCACACTGCGACGGCCCGCTGTTTAAAGGTAAACGCGTGGCGGTGATTGGTGGCGGTAACTCCGGCGTGGAAGCGGCTATCGATCTGGCTGGTGTCGTTGAACACGTGACGCTGCTTGAGTTTGCGCCAGAAATGAAGGCCGACCAGGTGTTGCAGGATAAAGTGCGCAGCCTGAAAAACGTCGATATTATTCTTAACGCGCAGACCACTGAAGTGAAAGGCGACGGCAGCAAAGTGACCGGGCTGCAGTATCGTGACCGCGTGACCGGTGACGAACATCACGTTGCGCTGGCGGGTATCTTTGTCCAGATTGGTCTATTGCCAAACACCAACTGGCTCGAAGGCACCATTGAGCGCAATCGCATGGGCGAAATCATTATTGATGCGAAATGCGAAACTAACGTGAAGGGCGTATTCGCCGCAGGCGACTGCACCACCGTGCCGTACAAACAGATTATTATCGCCACTGGCGAGGGTGCGAAGGCGTCACTGAGTTCATTTGACTACCTGATTCGTACCAAAACAGCATAAAAAAGAAGACAATGCCTGCAATGTCAAAGGCCACCGAAAGGTGGCCTTTTTTTGCTTTACTCTATTGGTTATCGTACGACTAAAACTGGGATATGTGCGTGGCGGATAACGCTTGAGGCGTTAGAGCCAAGAAGGTGCGTGCTGATAGACGGGTTACGTGAACCAATGACGACCATATCGGCATTCAGCTCTTCCGCCAGCTCATTCACCGCATCGCGAACGCTGCCGAGGCGAACGTGAAGCTTAATGCGGGAAGGGTCAATAGAGAAATGGCTTACCATTGTGGTCAGGCGGCTTTCGGCTTCTTTTTGCAAATGCTCTTCAAAGCGTCGTAGATCGGCGGCAAAGCGGCTCATGGTGTAGCTGGCCGATGCGGGCAACACGTGTAGCAGATGGATAATGCCATCCTGCTGGGCTAAAAATTCTGCGTGACGAACGGCTTTGTCACTCAACTCCATCTCAAAAACATCAACTGGCATAATGATTGTTTTGTACATATGGCTCCTCCTTGTCTTTGTGGAACTATCAAAACACATAATACGTTCTGAATATGTCATTTAGTTCGCAAAATAGTTTATCGAAGGAAGGGGAGTTGTAAAGTTTCGTTAGGCGGGGCAAAACAGAAAGAGGATGCATAACATCCTCTTAATTGATTAACGCGGAAGGTTAGCGATGAAATTCACCCGCGGCTTCCGGTTGATACAGCAGCTCAAGGACTTCCAGGTGGGTTGAAGTGCCGCCCGGTAACTCCCAGTGAATCGCACTGCCTGCACGCAGGCCAAGCAGCGCTGCGCCAACGGGCGCCATTACCGAAAGCTGGGTGGCGCTGTTGGTCATCTGTGCCGGGAAGACCAGCGTACGGACACGCTCTTCGCCGGTGGTGAGATCGCGGAATCTGACCTGGCTATTCATACTCACTACATCATGCGGCATGTCCTCTGGGGCACACATCTGGGCACGATCCAGTTCGTCGTTTAGCGCGTTCGCCACCGGGGAATTTGCATAAGCAGGTTGCTCAAGCAGGCGGTCGATACGCTCGGCATCGAACTCATTAATAATGATGGCAGGTCTGGTCATTATTTACTCCATGTCTATCGATTATCCAAAAGAAAACCCTCACCGCCAGCGGCAAGGGTTCATCTCATCCCATCATACTGATCCTGACGTCAGGTTTGAAGTGATACAGCGCACATTCGACGATGGCAATCATCTTCGTTGTGTGAATTTTATGCGAAATGCTTCGCAATCTATAAATCTGGATTATTCTTTTTAGGCTGCACCTGGCAGCGTCCTTCCCGCACAGGAGATCGTATGAGTGGTTTCGATAAACTGACCCTGAAAGATGGTAGTTATCTCTGGTTTAAAGATTGGGGGAGCGGACAGCCGATTGTATTCAGCCACGGCTGGCCGCTGACGTCTGATGCGTTTGAGGATCAGATGCTGTATCTGGGTTCAAAAGGGTATCGGGTTA
This sequence comes from Kluyvera chengduensis, assembly GCF_044197065.1. NCBI lineage: Bacteria > Pseudomonadati > Pseudomonadota > Gammaproteobacteria > Enterobacterales > Enterobacteriaceae > Kluyvera > Kluyvera chengduensis. Next base: position 1,052,649 of record NZ_JBIQOI010000002.1, on the reverse strand, counting down.
TCGCCCACGACAGACGAGGCCACGGACGTTCGGCACAGCCCTGGGATGGGCACAATATGGATCAGTATGCGGATGATCTGGCAGCGCTTACGGCGCATCTAAATCTGAAAGATGCGGTGCATGTCGGGCACTCGACCGGCGGCGGTGAGGTCGCGCGCTATATTGGCCGACACGGCACGCAGCGAGTGGCGAAAGCGGTGCTGATTGGTGCCGTCACGCCAATTATGGTCAAAACGGACTTTAACCCGAACGGTGTGCCGCTTGAAGTGTTTGATGGTATCCGTGACGGCGTGATTAACGATCGTGGCGCATTTTTCTACGAGCTGACGGCGGCATTTTACGGCTATAACCGCCCAGGCGCGAAGGAGTCGAAAGCGGTGCGTGAAGGCTTTGTTGAGCAAGGACTTCAGGGCTCGATTAAGGCGCTGTACGACTGCATCAAGGCGTTCTCGGAAACCGATCTGCGTGAGGACCTGCGCAGAATGACCATCCCGACGCTGGTGATTCACGGTGACGACGATCAGATTGTGCCGTTTGAAACCTGCGGTAAGGTAGCGGCAGAAATTTTGCCAAACGCGGAGCTGAAGGTGTATCACGGCGGATCGCACGGGATCTGCACCACGCATAAACATCAGATCAATGAAGATCTGCTGTCGTTTATCGAGCAATAGTCCGAATCGCCCCCGAGCGCCGGGGGCATTACCGCACGCTTAGTAACCGATTTTATCCAGAACAAACTGTTTGCCGCAGTTGCCGGGATGCGGCTGCGGGAGCAGCGAATCCGCCGCCAGTGGGTTGTTGATGCTGGCGGATTTAATCGCAATCTGCATTTCGGTCAGATAGGCCGGATTACCGTTACACGTGAGCTTCACGGCTTTCACATTCTCTTTGCCGAAGGCGCGGGCGACGGCATCGTCAAAGCTTGCTCGGGTGACGGTTTTGCCGTAGTTGGCGGCGAGGAACTGGCCGAGCGCGCTTTGTTTTACTTCGCCGTTCAGGCGCACCATCGTGCCGAAATAGGCATCCGGATCAAAACCAAAGCAGACGCCGTGCTTTGCGTACTCGTAGCGCTCAAGGCAGGTTTTCCCGCCGCTACCCGGCATCACCTGATTGAGTTTGTTGGCCATTTCCAGCGATAAACCGGTCTCTTCAGCGGCACATTTGCGGCTGGCTTTTGCTTCCGGCATGTTTGGAATCGGGCGGGTTGCGCAGCCAAACCGCATCCAGCGATTGTTATCGACACCACGAGAAGCGATTGAGCCAGGCAGGCCTGGCCATAATCCATGTACCGTGAGGTAATCGGCCTTATTTACGGCCTCTTTTTGTTGCTGGCATTCCAGCGGCTCGTTGCGGTTTCTATCATGCTGGCTCTGGCAAAAACCGGTTTGCCAGGAGAGCGCCAGGACGTAACGGTCGAAGTCGCCATATTGTGTGGGCTCCAGCGGTGCAGCATGAAGGCTACCCGCGCAGAGCAGCAGCGCGCATCCTGACACAATATTCTTCCTTAACATATTCCTGACTCCACGGTTTAATTCATTTAGTGACGTTATTACATAATAAAATAAGGCGCCCTCAGGCGCCTTATTTATTTAGCCAGTAAATGATTACGCGGCGACGCCGGGCACCAGAATCTCGGTAGCGATAATGACCGCGATGAGACCAATGATAACCGGCAACGATGTACGCTTAACCACTTCAAATGGAGATATTTTGGCCATACCGGCTACTGCCACTACCACGCCGGAGACTGGGGAGATAGTACGACCGAGGTTGGAGGCCTGCAGCATCGGAATAGAAAGATAGGCTGGGTTGACGCCGGAGGATTGCGCCAGCTTCGGGATCATCTCGACGAAAGCATAGAACGGTGCGTTACCGGAACCGGTGGTCATTGCTGCCAGCATCGTCAGGATCACCAGCACGAGCATTAATATAATGCTGGCGGAACCGAACGACGTTGCAATGGATATCAGGCTGTTAATAAAGCCGATAGTGCTCAGACCTTGGGCAAATACGCCCGCAGCAACCAACAGCATCACCACGCCTGCGAACGCATCAGCCATACCACGATAGGCAACTTCGAGGCCCGCAAACACGTTTTGGGTATTAAAGCCGCGCAGGAATTCCAGCACTGCGGCCAGCAGCATGCAGATAACCAGGATGGCGATAATATGCAGTTCTGGGCCCCATTTGCCGTCAAAAATCAGTACCCCGAAAATTGGCGTAAACGGCAGGATGGCATAGAAACGAGGTGCCGTGGTGGTAATTTCACTGACATCCAGCATCTCGTGGGAAATATTCTCTTTTTTATCCAGATAGCGCTGCCAGAAGAAATGGGTAATCGCCATGGCGATAATTGCAATGATGGAAATAGGCAGTGTGGTTTTAAACGCAAAATCAATCAGCGGCATTTCCGCGGCTTTTGCCGCCAGCACCACGTCACCGGAAGTAGGGGAGAGAATAATAGCAGCCGGAGAAGCACAAATAGCGGCTGCTGCACCTCGGCTGATACCCACGTTGACCATCACCGGGAACAGCGTGCCCATCAGTAATACGCCCAGCCCGGTAGCTGAAGAGACGGCCAGTGACATCAGGCAGGCCACAAAATAGGCGGCAATCATCAGTAAATAAGGCGAGTTAATAAATTTCAGCGGTTTGGAGGTTAACTTAACGACCATATCATTAGCGCCGATATGCGTCATATAAGCGGCAAAACCGCAGAGCATCATGATCATCATGCCGAGGTCGCCGCCGCGGCTCATCAATAAGATCTTGATGTATTCAACAATATCGGTTGCAGAGTAACCGGTGCTGGTTTCACTGCTAGGTAAAATCTTGTGGCCCATCAATGCGCTAGCAATCAGTAGCAGTAAGCCACCGACGAAAAGGACCCCTGTTGCTGAATAACCTTTGATGATGTAGCGGGCCACGCCCACAATAACCACAACACCAATCAGGAGTTCAAAGAACGTTAACATTATTAACACCTATCGCCCAGTTGTAAAAATTGACGCAGTGCTGCATCAAAAGTAAGGGGTGAAATGTGCCGAAAAAAACGACAAATTTAGCTGATGAAAATCAATAAAAAGAGTAATTAAAGAAAGCGAAGTGATCATTTGGTCGGTGTACTCACAAAGTGGAACATTGTCACCACAGTAAGTATAGCGTGCTGGTGGAATACTATACAGCCAGAGGAAATGAAATGTTGCCTTACCATTTGTAGGGATAAATGCCTGACGGCCTCAGTTGTTGCGGGGAGGGATGGCGCTCTTTTGCTGGCGATCGGCGATGAAAATAAATTGCATAAAAAACATGCAAAATATACCGTTGTTTAATTATTAAGTATGTATTCTTATATTACAAAATAATATGGGGAGCATTTAGCAGGATATTATAAGAAGGCACTTTTTATTTATGGCTTTCCCGGTTCTGGACGATAATGCTTATCGTTGGCAGTCAGTATGCATTATAATTTGACGGGGACCATTAGGTTAGCTTGACGGTTTGTTTGGGAATATTCTAATTTGTAGTCCAGGCGAAGAAAAAAGCTAAGTTGCTGCTGCTGTTGCGATATCATTGAGCTTACGCTTGATAGAATATTCTTAATTAATCATTTTTTGGCAAGATTATCGTGTTAAAACTAAATAGATTTTTCGCACTTTTTGTGATGATGGTAGGACTGTTCGGTACTGTGCTTCCTGCCCGCGCGTCTTTTACCGAGACGATCAAGGATGGCTATAACACGCTGAGCAATAACATTGTGCAGACTTGGGATGAGCCGCAGAATTATGATCTGTATGTACCGGCGATTACCTGGCATGCACGTTTTGCCTACGATAAAGAGAAAACGGATAAATACAATGAACGTCCCTGGGGTGCAGGTTTTGGTATCTCACGTTGGGATGATAAAGGTAACTGGCATGGCATCTATTTGATGGCATTTAAAGACTCCTATAATAAGTGGGAACCGATTGGCGGCTACGGTTGGGAAGCCACCTGGCGACCGCTGGCGGACGATAATTTCCATCTCGGCTTGGGTTACACGATTGGGGTGACCGCGCGCGATAACTGGAACTATATCCCGGTACCGGTTGCGCTGCCGATGGCCTCTATCGGTTACGGGCCCGCTACGTTCCAGATGACCTACATTCCCGGAACCTATAACAACGGTAACGTCTACTTCGCGTGGCTCCGTTTCCAGTTCTAAAAGCGGCCTGGAGCACAGCGTGCGGTAAAGTCAACCCGCGAATAAAAGTTAGAGACATTTATCACTTTTTAACGAAGTTAGGCTGGACAAAACCCACGACAATTGTTGTACTGTTAACTGACACAGATTAGTGTCGTTTTTTCATATAAAGGTAATTTTGATGTCTAAGATTAAAGGTAACGTTAAGTGGTTTAATGAGTCCAAAGGATTCGGTTTCATTACTCCGGAAGATGGCAGCAAAGACGTATTCGTACACTTCTCTGCAATCCAGACCAACGGTTTCAAAACTCTGGCTGAAGGTCAGCGTGTAGAGTTCGAAATCACTAACGGTGCCAAAGGCCCTTCTGCTGCTAACGTTACCGCTCTGTAAGCGAGAATAGCAGTCAGAATTCAAAACCCGCTTAACCGCGGGTTTTTTTTATCCTTTTTCTAGCGACTAGAGCTGAAAAGCCAGAAGGCCAGAGCGGTCATCGCAAATGAGCCCAACAGGTTGACCGTAATATTCAGCAGCGCCCAGCTAAACTTCCCCGCCTGCAGTAAGAAGACCACTTCCGCCGAGAAGGTGGAGAAGGTCGTCAGCCCCCCGCAAAACCCCGTAGTAATGAGCAGCTTCCAGACCGGGTCTATCTGAGGTAGACGATTAAACCAGGCAAGTCCGGCACCGATGATAAATGCCCCAATCAGGTTAGCCGTTAACGTGCCCAGAGGGATGGCATGGTGCATGGGATTGAATTTCAGGCTCAGCAGCCAGCGAGCAACGCTCCCGGTACCTCCGCCAATAAAAACGGCCAACAAAAGTTGCATCATGCGAGTTTCCTGCCATTTTCTATTAATGGGCTCAGTTTAACGCTGAATAGATGAATCTGGCTATATACTCATCAGCATTCATCACATTGATATATTAACAGAACCTGAGGAGCGGGGATGCGGGTAGCTGCAGGACAGTTTGTTGTCACGCCGGAGTGGCAGGTCAATGCGCAACGCTGTGTGGCGCTAATGCGTTCGGCAGCAGAGTCGGGGGCTTCTTTGTTGGTGTTACCGGAAGCACTGCTGGCGCGTAGTGATACTGACCCTGATATGTCCGTAAAGTCAGCGCAGTCGCTTGATGGCGGTTTTATGCAGATATTAAAAGCGCAAAGCCGCCGTGATTCAGTGACGACGGTGCTGACTATTCATACTCCCTCTTCAGAAGGCCGTGCGAGAAACACGCTGGTGGTGCTGCGTGAAGGAGAGGTGATTGCCCACTATCATAAACTCCACCTCTACGATGCATTTTCTATCCAGGAGTCAAAACGGGTGGATGCTGGTGATGAACTCCCGCCGCTGATTGAGGTTGAAGGTTATAAGGTGGGGTTGCTGACCTGCTACGATCTTCGTTTTCCCGAGCTTGCATTAACCCTCGCACTTCAAGGGGCGGATATTCTGGCGCTTCCCGCAGCCTGGGTTCGTGGGCCGCTGAAAGAATACCACTGGTCAACGCTGCTTGCGGCCCGTGCGCTGGATACCACCTGTTATATCGTGGCAAGCGGCGAATGTGGGACGCGGAATATTGGTCAAAGCCGGATTATCGACCCGCTGGGGGTGACTCTGGCTGGCGCTACGGCCGAACCGCAGCTGATAGTTTCTGATATTCAGCGAGAGCATCTTTTGAACGTTCGCCATCAGCTTCCGGTATTGGTGAATCGACGGTTTGCGCTACCGCAATTAACGTGACGTTTTTTTAAACAACGCTTGATTCACCTTGTTACAGATTGCTATTGTGTGCGCGCGCCAGATAACCGTTAATAAACCACAGTGATGTGGCGCATTCTGCAGCCTGTTTTTGAGAAGAAGGTATCTATGGGTGAGATTAGTATTACCAAACTGCTGGTAGTGGCAGCACTGATTGTTCTGGTGTTTGGTACCAAAAAATTACGGACTCTGGGTGGGGATCTGGGTTCAGCCATCAAGGGCTTCAAGAAAGCCATGAATGACGATGAAACCACAGCGCAGAAAAGCGCAGACGAAACCCCGGCAGAAAAACTCTCTCATAAAGAGTAAGCAGGGCAGCGTTTCACGTGGCGCACCGATTCGCGTGCGTCATGCGCGGGTTTGACTACCTGCGGAAGGGGCTACAGCGTAAGCACGTTGTGGCCCTTTTTCATGGAAATGACGTTGCTAAATTTGTCTTATTGAAACAATTTATTTCCACGTGGGACATAAAAAAAGCCGCTTTCAGCAGAAAGCGGCTTTTTGTTTTTGGCTACGGGCTTATTTCACTTCCATGCCTTTAGCCTGGAGGTCGGCGTGGTAGGACGAACGCACGAATGGACCACAGGCTGCATGGGTAAAGCCCATGGCCAGCGCTTCGGCTTTCATCTCTTCGAATTCGTCCGGACTCACGTAACGCTGTACCGGCAGATGGTGACGGCTTGGCTGCAGATACTGACCCAGCGTCAGCATGGTGACGCCATGGCGGCGCAGATCGCGCATAACTTCGATAATTTCTGCGTTGGTTTCACCCAAGCCAACCATCAAACCAGATTTGGTTGGGATCTCTGGGTGGGCTTCTTTAAAGCGCTCAAGCAGTTTTAATGACCAGTTATAGTCAGCCCCTGGGCGAACCTGGCGATAAATACGCGGCACGTTCTCCAGGTTGTGGTTGAAGACGTCTGGTGGCGTTGCGGTCAGGATCTCTAACGCGCGATCCATACGGCCACGGAAGTCTGGCACCAGGGTTTCAATCTTGATAGTTGGGCTCTTCTCACGAATTGCAGTAATGCAATCAGCGAAGTGCTGAGCACCACCGTCACGCAGATCGTCACGATCCACAGAGGTGATAACCACATAGCGCAGCGCCATATCGGCAATAGTCTGAGCCAGTTTTTGTGGTTCGTTAGCATCCGGGGCCACCGGGCGGCCGTGGGCAACGTCGCAGAACGGGCAGCGACGGGTACAGATGGCGCCCAGAATCATAAAGGTGGCGGTGCCGTGGTTAAAGCACTCAGCCAGGTTAGGGCAGGAGGCTTCTTCACAGACGGAGTGCAGACCATTTTTACGCATGGCTGCTTTGATACCCTGGATACGGGAGGAGTCTGCCGGAAGTTTAATTTTCATCCATTCCGGTTTTCGCAGCAGCGCTTCGCGCTCTGTTGCCACGTTTTTAACCGGGATAAGGGCCATTTTATCGGCATCGCGGTACTTAACACCGCGTTCCATCACAATGGGTTTACTCATAGCGTACGTGTTCCAGTTCCGAGTATCGAGGGAAAGCGTTTCAATTCAAGGGAATGTTGTATTTATCAACTATTTTTGAATTTAGAGCAGGCAGTATACCATTTAAATGGGGCATAAAGCAGCCTACCGTGCCGGCAAATTGTAAAATAGTTGTTGAATAATGCTTTTTTGCCGGCTAAGGGAGCATGAGGAGTACGAAGCTCAGAACGCCTGGTGGATGACGTTGATAATGTTTTGCATTACCGGGTCACGCAGGCTGAGTTTGTTGTAATGCAATGAAAAGTCGACGCGTTCCTGCTGGAGTGGTTCGAAATCCAGCGTCTTTAATGGCCAGCACTGTTTGAAGATATGATAAAAGCGCAGCGGCATTATGCCTATCAGGTTACTTGAGGCGATCAGTGACGCGATGGTGAACAGGTTGTAACTGCTTACGCTCACCTGCCGATCGGGAAGCATATCGCGAATACGTTTATACTGGTCATTTTGCCCTGCACCGTCCATCGTCAGCAGGGTGTGCTCGTACTGCATCAGCGTGTCCAGAGAAGGCTCTTCATCAACTGCCGGGTGGTCGTTGCGGCACACCAACACCAATTTGTCGCTAAACAGCGAATGGCGTCCCAGCGTGCGCGGATTGTTATGTTCGTGGTTATCGATGATGAGATCGGTCTGAAACTGGCTGAGCTGCGCATTCGCGTCCGTCACGGCAACGTTGCGCAGCAGGACTTGCGGGTAGGTCTTTTTCACAATTTGGTAGATGACTGGCATCACAATGGCGCCTACGGAGGCAGCGGTGCCGATGGTGATAACCCGCTGCTTGTCATAGCTGCCGTTCAGGTCCAGCGCCCCCAGAATAGACTCCAGACCCTGACTGATATATTCATGAAGATGCGTAGCATAAGCCGTTGGCGTGACTCCCTGACCTTTACGAATAAAAAGAGGATCGGGGAAGAGGAGTCTAAGTTTCTGAATTGACTGACTTATCGCAGAAGGGGTGAGATTCAGTATTTTCGCAGCATTTACGATGCCTTTATGCACATATACCGCTTCAAATATGGTCAATAAATTAAGATCTATATTACGTAGCGTACGGAAGATTTGTGGCGTGTCATTTTCGACATTAAGGTTGATTTTATTTTCAGGCTTATCGTTATAATCCACACTGCTTACCCCATATTCATTCACACCATGAATGATAGTTTATCGTAATAATAATATTATTATTCTGGTCGCCACTCGATCGCAAGATAAAAACGCGATTTTTGCGTTATGAGTCAATGCATTAGTAAAGCTAATGCTTTGATGTAATCTATGTTTATGTGCGGTTTTTTACGCAAAATTGCGATCTACGATGCATTTTATAGTGAAATCATTAAGAAAAAATAGAGAATCATTCCCTTATTGTAAAGGGCGACAGACAAATATAGTGAATGGCCCAACGGATTATTGGGCCAAAATATATAATATATTAAGCGTGGATATATTCGTGAGGCGGATTGTTTAGCAGCGCTAAAAAATGGGAGACTAATCGTGGGGATATATTTTCCGGCTTCGCGTCATTAACCCATTGCGAAACCTGGGCCATTTCCATTCCCGCATAACCACAAGGGTTAATTCTCAGGAAGGGGGACAGATCCATGGCAATATTGAGTGCCAGACCGTGGAATGAACAGCCTTTACGAATGCGCAGCCCCAATGAGCAGATTTTTTTCTCGCCGACGTAAACACCCGGCGCATCGGCGCGCGGATGTGCCTCAATGCCGACTTCTGCCAGCGTATTCACGACAGTCTGCTCCAGAAGCGTGACCAGTTCGCGCACACCAAGCTTGCGGCGTTTGAGGTTTAACAGTACGTACATTACCTGTTGACCCGGCCCATGATAAGTCACCTGACCACCCCGATCGCTCTGAATCACCGGAATATCTCCCGGAACCAACACGTGTTCGGCCTTACCTGCCTGGCCTTGCGTAAACACAGGCTGATGTTCAACCAGCCAGATTTCATCCAGCGTGGATTCATCACGGCTATCGGTAAAATCATGCATTGCCTGAGAAATGGGTTCGTAGGATTGCAGGCCAAGTTGACGGATCAGGAGGGTATTTAAGTCCAAAACAGCGTCTCCGCAGAGAGGGGAAATGATGGTTGCAGAGTATATCACAGGGAGAAGGGGGGAGGCGTTACCCGGCTGTGCCGGGTAACGGTGATGCGATTACAGCACCATACGGACGATTTCGATATTGCCCAACTCTTCGTACAGCGTCTCTACCTGCTCAATGTGAGTAGCATTGATGGTAATGGACACCGAGTGGTAATTGCCTTTGCTGCTTGGTTTTATCTGCGGAGAGTAGTCACCTGGCGCATGGCGCTGTACCACTTCAACCACCAGGTCAACCAGCTCAGGTTTCGCCAGACCCATTACTTTGTAAGTAAATGGTGTAGGGAATTCAAGCAGTTCGTTCAGTTTGGTTTTCATGTCAGCTCCAGTGTTGAAAAAGAACAACTCCCGCCAAATGTGCGGGAGTTGTTTTTACTATGCATAGTATATGGGGATGGAAATCACACTTTCAAGTGGGTGATTTTTAACCAAACCAGTGGTGGAACATTAATTTAATGTAATCAATGATCTTACCGAAGAAGTTGCCTTCAGGAATTTCCTGCAGGACTACCAGAGGACGTTGATCGATGGTTTTGCCATCCAGCTGGAAGTTAATGGTCCCTACAACCTGATTTTTCTGCAGTGGCGCATGCAGTTCGCTGGTGGTCAGCACGTAGCTGGCCTTCAGGTCTTTCATGCGGCCACGTGGGATAGTCAGATAAACGTCTTTATCAACGCCCAGAGAGGCGCGATCGGTATCACCAAACCAGGCTGGCTCAGAAGCGAACTCTTTACCGGCTTTAATTGGGTTCACGGTTTCGAAGAAACGGAAGCCCCAGGTCAGCAGTTTTTTACTTTCGGTTTCACGTCCTTTGTAGGTACGACCGCCCATCACAGCAGAAACCAGGCGCATCTGACCTTCGGTTGCGGAAGCCACCAGGTTGTAGCCTGCTTTATCGGTGTGGCCGGTTTTGATGCCGTCCACGTTCAGGCTGTTGTCCCACAGCAGACCGTTACGGTTGAGCTGACGGATACCGTTAAAGGTGAACTCTTTTTCTTTGTAGATGGTGTATTCGTTCGGTACGTCACGGATCAACGCCTGGCCAATCATCGCCATGTCGCGTGCGGAGCTGTACTGACCATCAGCGTCCAGGCCATGAACGGTCTGGAAGTGGGTGTTCTGCAAGCCCAGCGCGGTGACGTAGCTGTTCATCAAGCCAACGAAAGCATCCTGGCTACCGGCCACGTAGTCGGCCATCGCGACGCACGCATCGTTGCCGGATTGCAGGTTAATACCGCGGATAAGCTGGGATACAGGAACCTGCATGCCAGGCTTCAGGAACATCAGGGAAGAGCCTTTGAATACCGGGTTGCCGGTCGCCCAGGCATCGTTGCCGATAGTGACTAAATCTGACTCTTTAAATTTACCTGCTTTCATTGCCTGGCCGATGACGTAGCTGGTCATCATTTTGGTCAGGCTCGCCGGGTCGCGACGGCTGTCAGCATTCTGCTCAGCCAGGACTTTACCGGAGTTGTAATCAATAAGAATGTAGGATTCCGCGTCAATCTGCGGAACGCCTGGGATCATGGTTTTGATGTTCAGGTCATCGGCGTGGGCAGCGGAAGACAGTGCTGCGACGGAGAGCGCCGGAATGAGTAAGCGAGCGAAAAAAGAGGTCTTCATGGTCAAAACAACGACATCCGTGATGGAGTTAAAAAAGTGCCTTACTATAGCAAATGCCCTACAGACAGGCATCCGACATCGCATATGACTTTGTTAATGACTTTTACATATACGAAGATTCGGATACCTCTGAGCGCTCTAGTTGGCGTGAGTAATAAACGATTGCAGCTGCGCTTCGCTCTGCAAACGCTGTTGTATTGTGCTGGCCTCGCTTTTGCTGCCGAACGGACCGAGCTGAATACGCCACACCGCACCGTTTTGCGTGACGCGGCCCGGTACGGAAAACTGCTGACTTAAGCGCTGCTGATACTGCTGCGCACGGGCCTGATCGCTAACGGCCCCCACCTGAACGACGTAATTGCCGGTGGTCGCGGATGCAGTTGAGGCAGCGGCCGGGGCGGCAACTGCTGCGGCCGCTGGGGCGCTAACCGGAGCGGTGCTTGCCGGCGCGCTGACCGGTGCTGCCGTCGCGGCAGGGGCTGGCGTTGGGGCTGGCTCTTCCAGTACGCCGCTATTTAATGGTGTTGGGGCGCCAAGGAAACCACCGCTTTTCACCGGTGCGCCTTCGCCGTTGTCGGCGGAGGTCAGGGTATCGTTGCTGATAGCGCGAACGTCACCCTGTGGAGCGCTGGCCTGTGGGGCGGAAGAGGCGCTGCCCATCCCGCCGCTCAGATCCGGGCGGCTCGGCAGGGCATAGGTCTGTTTCGCTACGGTGGTACAGGCCATGCCAGGACCAGAAAGTGAACCATCCTGAGCCACAATAATCGGGTCGATACGGACCTTGGTATTATTGGAGGTGTTTAGACGATCCGCTGCGGCGCGAGAAAGAGAGATCACACGATCGTTGCCATATGGGCCGCGATCGTTAATGCGTACCACGATCATTCGACCGTTGGCCAGGTTGGTGATACGCGCGTAGCTCGGAATAGGCAACGTTGGGTGCGCCGCCGTCAGCTGCGTCGGGTCGAAAGCTTCACCGGAGGCCGTCAGGTTGCTGCCCGGTTCGGCATCATAAATGGCGGCGAGACCGGCCTGGCTGAAGTTTGACGGGGCCTGAACGATTTTGTATTTCTTACCGTCGCGTTCATAGTCCTGATTTGCAGTTGCATTCAGGGGTTCAAAGCGCGGATCGGCCCCGCTGATTTCTACCGACGGGCCGTTACATACCGCAGGTTGTGGTGCAGAGACGGTTTTTTGTTGAACATCATCGCTCGAACAAGCCGCCAGCAGCCCTGCCGCTATGCAGATCCCAAGCCATTGCTTACGCATTGAGCACCCCTTAGACGCTTTTTGACAACATTTTTCTGTGGGTGTGTATCGACATGACGATACCAAACCCGGCCATCAGTACGATCAGGGCCGAGCCCCCGTAGCTGACCAGCGGTAGCGGTACGCCAACCACCGGCAAGATGCCACTTACCATACCAATATTTACGAAGACATAAACGAATAAAATCAACATTAAACCGCCGGCCATCACGCGACCGAAGGACGTTTGTGCCTGAGCAGCAATCCACAGTCCGCGCATAATCAGCAGGACGTAGAGCGCCAGAAGGATAAGAATCCCGATAAGCCCCAGCTCTTCTGAAAGCACCGCGAAGATAAAGTCGGTGTGGCGTTCCGGTAGAAACTCGAGCTGCGACTGCGTACCGTGCAGCCAGCCTTTCCCGCGCAGGCCGCCGGAGCCAATGGCGATTTTAGATTGAATAATGTGGTAGCCCGCGCCCAGCGGGTCTGATTCTGGGTCCATGAGCATCATGACGCGCTGGCGTTGATAGTCGTGCATCAGGAAGAACCACAATATCGGAATGAAGGCGGCGACCAGCAGAACGGCAACCAGAATTAAACGCCAGCTTAAACCGGCCAGGAACAGCACGAAAAGGCCTGAGAGTGCGATAAGAATCGAAGTCCCCAGGTCAGGCTGTGCGGCAACCAGCAGGGTTGGCAGGAAAATCAGTATCAGCGCGATCCCGGTGTTTTTCAACGTTGGTGGACAGACATCGCGGTTGATAAAACGCGCTACCATCAGCGGCACCGCGATTTTGGCGATTTCCGACGGCTGGAAGCGGACGACACCCAGATCCAGCCAGCGCTGTGCGCCTTTGGAGATAGCGCCAAAGGCATCTACCGCCACGAGCAGGATAATACAGAAGATATAGAGCCACGGGGCCCAGCCTTCGTATACGCGCGGTGGGATCTGCGCCATCACGATCATGATGACGATACCCATCGCAATCTGGCCGATTTTTCGCTCCATCATGCCCATATCCTGGCCGCTGGCGCTCCAGATAACCAACGCACTGTAGGTCAGCAGCGCCAGCAGAATGAGCAGCATGGCAGGGTCGATGTGGATTTTATCCCAAATGGATTTTTTGTTCGGATTATCCGTCATGTTTATTGGTCCTCCGACGCGGCGGCGGCTGGGTTCTCTGCCGGTAAATCGGTGTTGTTATCGCCCAACATAATGTGGTCGAGAATTTGACGCATAATGGTACCAACTGCCGGACCCGCACCGCCGTTTTCTAAAATAATAGCGACCGCCACCTGCGGGTCGTTATACGGTGCGAACGCGGTCATTAATTTATGGTCACGCAAACGCTCTGCAATACGGTGGGCGTTGTACGTTTCGTTTGCTTTCAGACCAAACACCTGGGCGGTACCTGACTTGGCGGCAATTTTGTACGGCGCGCTGGCAAAATACTTATGCGCGGTACCGTTGCCACGGTTGGCAACGCCAAACATCCCATCTTTAGCAATTTCCCAGTAGCCGGAGTGAATATCGCCAATTGGCGGTTCCTGAGGCTGGACCCAGGGGACTTTTTTTCCATCTTCTACCGTGCTGGCGAGTAGATGAGGCGTTTTGATGATGCCATCGTTAATCAGGATCATCAGCGCTTTGCTCATCTGGATAGGTGTCGCGGTCCAGTAACCCTGACCGATCCCCACCGGAATGGTATCGCCCTGATACCACGGTTTCTTAAAGCGTTTCAGCTTCCATTCGCGCGTCGGCATGTTACCGGAACGTTCTTCCGAAAGGTCGATGCCGGTGTAATCACCGTAGCCAAACTTGCTCATCCACTCAGACAGACGGTCAATACCCATATCATAGGCGACCTGGTAGAAGAAGGTATCCGCGGACTCTTCCAGCGCTTTGGTGACGTTCAGGTGGCCGTGGCCCCATTTTTTCCAGTCACGATAGCGTTTTTCTGAGCCAGGAAGCTGCCACCACCCTGGGTCAAACAGGCTGGTATTGCGGTTAATCACACCCGCGCTCATAGCGGAGACGGCCACATACGGTTTCACCGTTGAGGCTGGAGGGTAAACCCCCTGGGTGGCACGGTTCACCAGCGGCGTGTTTGGATCGTTTAGCAGGCCGCTGTAGTCTTTACTGGAAATGCCATCAACGAACAGGTTTGGATCGTAGCTTGGCATTGAAACCAGCGCCAGAATGCTGCCGTTGCGTGGGTCTGTGACCACCACGGCGGCACGGCTACCGGCGAGCAGAGTTTCGATATACTGCTGTAGCTTCAGATCAAGCGTCAGGTAGATATCGTGACCGGCCTGCGGCGGCACCTCTTTGAGCTGGCGGATAACGCGGCCACGGTTGTTAACCTCAACCTCTTCATAGCCGGTCTGCCCGTGCAGCATGTCTTCGTAATAACGTTCGATACCGAGTTTGCCGATATCGTGGGTCGCCGCATAGTTGGCGAGCTTACCGTCTTTATCCAGGCGGTCGACGTCTTTATCGTTAATTTTGGAGACGTAGCCGATGACGTGGGTCAGGGCAGAACCATACGGATAGAAGCGGCGCTTGTAGCCTTTAACCTCAACGCCCGGGAAACGGTACTGGTTGACGGCAAAGCGCGCCACCTGCACTTCGGTGAGGTTGGTTTTCAGCGGAATGGAGGTAAAGCGATGCGAACGCGCGCGCTCTTTTTTAAAGGCGGCAATATCATCATCGGAAAGGTCGACGACGCTGCGCAGGCCATCAATGGTCTCCTGCACGCTGTCGACTTTTTCCGGCATGATTTCTAGCTGGTAGATGGTGCGGTTAAGCGCCAGCGGCGTCCCGTTGCGATCGTAAATAATGCCGCGACTTGGCGCGATAGGCACCAGCTTGATGCGGTTTTCGTTAGAACGCGTCTGGTAGTCGGTAAAACGGACGATCTGCAAATTGTAGAGGTTGGCAATCAGCACGCCGGTAAGCAGCAAAATTCCCAAAAAAGCGACCACCGCCCGGCGCACAAAAAGCGCGGACTCTGCCGTATAGTCGCGAAAAGAATTCTGTAGTTTCATTCGCTGCTTAATCTACCTAGGTCTCATTACTCGCGGTGGTAAGGGTGGTTGGTGGTAATACTCCACGCCCGGTACAAACTTTCGGCAACCAGCACGCGCACAAGCGGGTGCGGGAGCGTCAGCGTGGAGAGCGACCAACTTTGTTCTGCTGCGGCTTTGCATGCCGGGGAAAGACCTTCAGGGCCGCCGATAAGCAGACTGACGTCACGACCGTCGCCTTTCCAGCGTTCCAGCTCGCGCGCAAGCTGTGGCGTATCCCAGGGTTTGCCTGGAATATCCAGCGTGACGATGCGGTTTTTTCCTGCGGCGGCGAGCATTAACTCGCCCTCTTTATCCAGAATACGTTTGATGTCCGCGTTTTTACCGCGCTTGCCGGCAGGAATTTCCACCAGTTCGAACGGCATATCTTTCGGAAAACGACGAAGGTATTCGGTAAATCCGGTTTGTACCCAATCCGGCATTTTGGTGCCGACGGCGACCAACTGCAGCTTCACAACTTAACCCCAGAGCTTTTCCAGTTCATACAGGCGACGGCTGTCTTCCTGCATGACATGGACAATGACATCGCCTAAATCAACAACAATCCAGTCGCCGGTATTTTCGCCTTCAACGCCCATCGGCAGCAAACCGGCGGCGCGGGATTCCTGGACCACATGGTCAGCAATGGACATTACGTGGCGGCTAGAGGTGCCAGTACAGATAACCATGCAATCAGTAATGCTGGATTTACCTTTAACATCAATAGAGATGATGTCCTGACCTTTCAAATCATCAATTTTGTCGACAACAAAATCCTGGAGTGCTTTACCCTGCAAGTGTTCCCCCTGGGGTGTGAAGATAAACAATATTAAACAGCCTGACAGTATACCCGAACTGAAAACATTATCGGGACAAAAAATCACCGAACGAGCGTTCTGGCGGGCTATCATCCCATCCCTTCACGCCGATTGCATCGCCATTTTTGTAAAACAATTTCTGTCCACAAGTGTTGGAGGGGGATGTTTCTGGCTGCGGAGGATAACAGCCTTGCAACGCGTGTCAATGGGTGGACGGAGGTCTGGTGCAGAAATCCGTTTTATTCCGCTTCCGGCAGCCAGATTGCGCGACTATTGAGCACTCGGAGGGTGACGAATTCCGCTGAAAAATCAATAACGCTCCACGCGCCGTGGTCGATGCGAAAATGCCACATTCCGGCCATCGGCATGCCGAGTAACAGCGCTGTCAGCAGGCTAAGCACGCCCTGGTGACTGACGATAAGCAGATTTTCATCCTGGTAGTGAGCGAGCTCGGCAGTAAATGCCGAGATGCGACCAGAAAAATCGGGAAAGCTTTCGCCATTGGTCGGCGCGGCATGCTGCCAGTCGGCGCACCAGGCGGCGTAGTTTTCTTTATCTTCAATCTGAAGGTCACGGTGATGACGCATCTCCCAGTCACCGAAAAACATTTCGTTAAGCAGCGGGTGTGGCGTGACGGGAATTTGACGATTGCCTAACAGCAGACGCGCCGTATGCTGGGTGCGCTCCAGTTCGCTGCACAGTACGCGGTCGAAGGGAACGTGATGCAGCATCTCGCCGAGCCGTTGAGCCTGCTGCTGACCTTTTTCTGTAAGTGGAGTAGGGGTGTGGCCGCTGTAAAGCCTTGCTACGTTGGCTTCAGTTTCACCGTGGCGCACCAGCCAGATTTTCATCGTGCTTCCCCTTTAGCCTGGCGCTAGGCGCCGTGGTGATAGAGCCCCTGATTCATGATGTAAGAGAGCACGGCCTCCGGCATCATTTCCTCGCAGGACTCGCCGCGCTCTAAGCGTTCACGAATCAGCGTAGCGGAGACGTCAAACCACGGTGTTTCCGCGAGGTAAATTTTCCCTGCTGGCTGGTTATGTAGGTCTTCGATATTGCTGGTGAGGTGGCGGTCGAGCCACTGCTGGTGTTCTTCTTGCTTCATGGTCAGCGGATAGCCAGGTCGACGTGTGACCAGCAGATGAGCGTTATCGAGGATCGTTTCATAGCGCTCCCAGCTTGGGAAGGTCAGCAGTGAGTCCTGGCCGATGATAAACGCGAGCGGTTGATCTGGGCCTTGCTCCTGCCGCCATTCCTGCAGCGTATCTGCCGTCCAGGATGGCGTATCGCGGCGCAGTTCGCGTTCGTCGAGGACGAACAGCGGTTTGTCGGCAATGGCCAGTTCGACCATAAACTTGCGCTGTTCGCTGGTGGCTTCCGGCTGCGGGCGGTGCGGTGGCACGTTGTTGGGCATAATAATGACCCGAGACAGACCAATCAGGTTGGCCAGAATCTCTACCGGCTTAAGGTGACCGTAGTGAATGGGATCGAAGGTCCCGCCAAAAAGCGCCTGTAGTTTTGCCATATCATCCATCGATAAAAACGTCGGCCAGTGCTTTATGACAAAGCAGTAGCGACAAACTTTCCAGTTCAGCCCAGACCGACTGACCGTAATCTTGCTTCAGCGTGAGTTCCGCGTGGCTTAACAGCGTGACGGCTTGACGAAGCTGCGGCGCGCTAAGGCGGTTGAGCGCATCGCCCACCATGCCACGACGGTTTTGCCAGACCCGATGCTTATCAAACAGCGAACGCAGCGGCGTGTGCGCACTCTGACGTTTCAAGGTCACCAGCAGCAGCAGTTCGCGTTGTACGGTACGCAGCAGAATAACCGGCTCGCTGCCTTCTAATCGTAGCTGTTGCAGGATATGCAGCGCACGTTTGCTTTTACCGGCTAACAGGGCGTCGACCCAGTGGAAGGGGGTAAAGTGCGCGGCATCGTTAACGGCTTGTTCGACGCGAGGCAGCGTCAGCTTACCGTCCGGCCACAGTAGCGACAATCGTTCCAGCGCCTGCGACAGTGCCAGCAGATTACCTTCATAGCAGTAACACAGCAGTTGGCTGGCGGGTTCATCAAGCTGGAGGTTGCTCTGTTTTGCGCGGTTGGCAAGCCAGCGCGGCAGGTTCGCCGGTTCCGGCGTCTGACAGCTAATCTGTACGGCACGGGTGGCCAGCGCGGCCAGCCAGGCGGCGTTTTCCTGCGCTTTGGTCAGCTTGTTGCCGCGAACGATCAGCAAAAGATCGTCATGCAGCAGGCCGACCAGCGTAGCGAGCTGTTCGTTCATTGCCGCATTAGGCCCGTTTTCAGGCAGCAGCAGCAGCAGCGTCTGGCGGCTGGCGAACAGGCTCATTGCCTGACACAGAGAAAAGAGCTCATGCCAGTCGGTACTGGCATCAAGCGTAAAGGTATGGTGCTCGATAAAGCCTTCGCTGACGGCGGCATGCCGTATTGCGTCCTGACTTTCTTGAAGGAAAAGGGGATCATTACCGAGCAGGAGATACGCCGCGCGCAGCCCTTCAGAGAGCTGCGCGCGGAGTTGTTCTGGGTACAACCGAATCATCAGTTACCCAGAGTGGTGGAGACACGAGAGCTAGCCGCAGGCTTGTCTGCCTGATTCGCCTCGCTCTCTTTGACATCAGCAACGTGTACGCTTGGCAGCTTACGCACGAGCTGCTCAGCTGCTCTTTGGTACATCTCTTTTACGATGAGGTCTTGCTCGTTGTCTTTAGCCAGCGCTTGTTGCGGGTTGTCAAAGAACGAACGGAACACTTTGGTGTTGATCGGGAAGATATCCTGACCCGGGATCAGCACCGTAGCGTTGACCGTCATCACCATCTGATACTCAGCGGTTTGACCATTCTGGAAGACGGAAGCGGTATCCTTCTGGATGCTGGATGAGCCAAGACGCAGAGACGGAACGTCCTGACGCGTCGTGCTCTGATCAAGCACGCTAATACCACTCGCTCTCAGCTGATCGCGGACCGCACGGCTCAGAGGGCCGTTAGGATCGCTGGACTGAAGAATCAATGTTTTCATATCGTCCGGTACCTGCGTAGTACTACGCAGATGCCAGCCGCATCCGGCGGTGACCAGCACCGCCAAAGATAACAACAATGTTGTCAGGTATCGCACGCTTCCTCCCGCGCTTAGCCAACGACCAGGTTAAGCAGCTTGCCCGGTACGTAAATCACTTTACGTACGGTTACGCCCTCAAGGTATTTTGCAACCAGGTGTTCCTGGCCTGCACGTTCACGCACTTGTTCTTCGGTCGCATCTACCGCAACGGTGATTTTACCGCGAACTTTACCGTTGACCTGAACGACGACCAGCGTGGTGTTTTCGACCATCGCTTTCTCGTCAGCCACCGGCCACGGCGCGTTATCGATATCGCCTTCACCACCCAGTTCTTGCCACAGCGTGAAGCAAACGTGAGGGGTGAACGGGTTAAGCATACGCACGACGGCCAGCAGCGCTTCCTGAATCAGAGCGCGATCCTGTTCATCTTCCTGCGGTGCTTTCGCCAGTTTGTTCATCAGCTCCATAATCGCCGCGATGGCGGTGTTGAAGGTCTGACGACGACCGATATCATCGGTAACTTTAGCAATAGTTTTATGAACGTCACGGCGCAGAGCCTGTTGATCTTCACTTAATGCATCTACGTTCAGAGCTGCAACCGGGCCACGTGCGGTGTGCTCGTAAACCAGTTTCCAGACGCGTTTCAGGAAGCGGTTAGCCCCTTCGACGCCGGATTCCTGCCATTCCAGGGTCATATCCGCTGGGGAAGCAAACATCATGAACAGACGCACGGTGTCCGCACCGTAGCGCTCAACCATGACCTGCGGGTCGATACCGTTGTTTTTGGACTTGGACATTTTGCTCATGCCGGTATACACCAGCTCATGGCCTGCCGTGTCCTTCGCTTTCACGATACGGCCTTTTTCGTCACGCTCAACGATAGCGTCAACCGGGGAAACCCAGTTACGTTCGCCGTTGACGCCCACGTAGTAGAAGGCATCCGCTAGCACCATGCCCTGACACAGCAGCTGTTTAGCCGGTTCATCAGAGTTCACGAGACCTGCATCGCGCATCAGTTTGTGGAAGAAGCGGAAGTAGAGCAGGTGCATGATGGCGTGTTCGATACCGCCGATGTAGATATCAACCGGCAGCCAGTAGTTTGCCGCTTTAGAATCCAGCATGCCTTCCTGATACTGCGGGCAGGTGTAACGCGCGTAGTACCAGGACGATTCCATGAAGGTATCGAAGGTGTCGGTTTCACGCAGTGCAGGCATACCGTTAACGGTTGTTTTTGCCCACTCAGGATCGGCTTTGATCGGGCTGGTAATGCCATCCATTACCACATCTTCCGGCAGGATAACCGGCAGCTGATCTTCTGGCGTTGGCAGTACGGTGCCGTCTTCCAGCGTCACCATTGGGATTGGCGCGCCCCAGTAACGCTGACGGGATACACCCCAGTCGCGCAGACGGTAGTTCACTTTACGTTCGCCAACGCCCATTGCGGCCAGTTTGTCGGCAATCGCATTAAAGCCGTCTTCATAGCTCAGACCGTCGAACTCGCCGGAGTTGAACAGGGTGCCTTTTTCAGTCAGCGCCTGCTCGGAGAGATCGGGCTTGCTGCCGTCGGCTGCAAGGATAACCGGCTTAATGTTCAGGCCGTATTTGGTAGCAAACTCGTAGTCACGCTGATCGTGGCCCGGAACGGCCATCACTGCGCCAGTACCGTATTCCATCAGCACGAAGTTTGCCGCCCAAACTGGAATGGCTTCGCCAGTCAGTGGGTGAATCGCTTTAAAGCCGGTGTCGACGCCTTTTTTCTCCATGGTCGCCATGTCGGCTTCAGCCACTTTAGTGGTGCGGCATTCGTCGATAAAAGCAGCCAGGGTTGGGTTGTTTGCCGCAGCCTGCTGTGCCAGCGGGTGGCCCGCAGCAACGGCCAGGTAGGTGCAACCCATAAAGGTATCTGGACGGGTGGTGTAAACGGTCAGCTTGTCGGCGTAGTCGTTAACGTCAAAGGAGATCTCAACCCCTTCGGAACGGCCAATCCAGTTACGCTGCATCGTTTTCACGGTGTCAGGCCAGTGATCCAGATTATCCAGATCGCTCAGCAGTTCGTCGGCGTAAGCGGTGATTTTGATAAACCACTGCGGGATCTCTTTACGCTCAACTTTGGTATCGCAACGCCAGCAGCAGCCGTCGATAACCTGTTCGTTCGCCAGTACGGTCTGGTCATTCGGGCACCAGTTCACCGCAGAGGTTTTTTTGTAGACCAGGCCTTTTTTATACAGCTCGGTGAAGAACTTCTGCTCCCAGCGATAGTATTCCGGGGTGCAGGTGGCCAGCTCGCGGCTCCAGTCATAGCCAAAGCCCAGCATTTTGAGCTGGTTTTTCATGTACGCGATATTGTCGTACGTCCACGGTGCAGGCGCGGTGTTGTTTTTTACCGCGGCGCCTTCAGCAGGCAGGCCGAACGCATCCCAGCCGATTGGCTGCAGAACGTTTTTGCCCAGCATGCGCTGATAGCGAGCAATCACATCGCCGATGGTGTAGTTACGGACGTGGCCCATGTGTAGTCGACCAGAAGGATAGGGTAGCATCGACAGGCAGTAATACTTCTCTTTGCTCTCGTCTTCAGTAACTTCAAATGTGCGCTTCTCATCCCAGTGAAGCTGGACTTTCGATTCTATCTCTTCCGGGCGGTATTGCTCTTGCATGGCAGCCAGTGATCCTATTTTCAATACAGCTACAAATGTAGCCAATAGACGTGGTATTTCAGATCCGCATAGCATAGCCCAAACGTTCACGTCAAAACAGCCTTTCGCACATTATGGCGGCGAAAAGCTCCGGGCAACATTTATCAACTCTGTGGTAAAGCTGGCAAAGCAGAAAGCAAATAACGGCTATTATTAGAAGAGGTTAACTAGCTGGGAGAGGAAACAATGAACAAGGTTGCTCAAATTTACCGTGAATTGGTTGGCTCGCTAACTGAACGTCTGCGCAATGGTGAACGCGATATCGACGCCCTGGTTACACAGGCGCGGGCGAAAGTCGCACAAACCAGCGAGTTAACGCGTACTGAAATTGATGAACTGCTGCGCGCCGTTCGCCGTGACCTCGAAGAATTTGCGATGAGCTACAGCGAAAGCCAGGAAGATGAATCCGACAGCGTGTTTTTGCGGGTGATTAAGGAGAGTATCTGGCAAGAGTTGGTGGATATTACCGACAAAACGCAGCTGGAGTGGCGCGAGGTTTTCCAGGACTTGAATCATCATGGGGTGTATCACAGCGGGGAAGTGGTCGGGCTGGGCAACCTGGTGTGTGAGAAGTGTCACTACCATCTGGCGGTGTATACGCCGGACGTACTGCCGCGTTGCCCGAAGTGTGGGCATGACCAGTTCCAGCGCCGCCGGGACAGGCTCACTGGTAAAACGCTAACCGTTCCGCCAATAGGTCAACAAACGCCTCACGGTCTACATCCACCATCACCGTCGCATTCGGTTTACTCCCCGTCAGGAAGTAATAATCCACTACGGTCATCCCTTGGGTGTATTTCCCCTGCGTCTCTACGCCAACCCAGCGTTCAACGGTGGTGAAAATCTCCGGCTTCAGCAGCCAGGCGATGGTGCATGGGTCATGCAGTGGTGCGCCGACAAAGCCCCATTTTTCATCTTTGTGGTACTCCATAAAGAAGTCGAGTAGCTCGGCAACAATCGTGGAAACCGGGTTGCCGATGGCGCGGAAACGTTCGGTATCGGCGGCGTGGATCTGTGCTTTATGGGTCACATCAAGTCCGGCCATCACCACCGGAATACCCGACTGGAAGACGATTTCAGCGGCTTCCGGATCAACGAAGATATTGAACTCAGCGGCCGGCGTCCAGTTGCCGAGCGTCATCGCGCCGCCCATGATAACGATGTGGGCGATTTTCGCGTGCAGCTCAGGGTGGCTGTTTAGCAGCAAGGCCACGTTGGTTTGCGGGCCAGTGGAGACAATCGTCACCGGCTGCGGGCTTTCACGCAGGGTTTTGGCCATCAGCTCAACGGCGGTGCATGGCTGCGGCGCAAAGGAAGGCTCTGGTAGGGCCGGGCCATCAAGCCCGCTCTCGCCGTGCACGTTATCGGCAATAATCAGCTCGCGCATCAGCGGCTTCACCGCGCCGCCAGCGACAGGAATGTCCGGGCGCTTCAGTAGCGTCAGCATACGCAGCACGTTATGCAGCGTTTTGTCAGGCGTCTGGTTCCCGGCGGAAGAGGTGATGGCTTTTACCTCCAGTTCAGGTGAGGCAAGAGCAAGAACAATGGCGATCGCGTCGTCATGACCCGGGTCGCAATCGAGAATAATCGGCTGTGCCATAGCGGTTCCTTTTCAGCATTATTTTGTGACAAGGGTAAAGCTTGAATGGAGAAGGGACGAGAATAGAGACGCCAAAGCGTGATGCAGCGCGCAAAAGGGTAGCCCGGCGTCGCTTTGCTCGGCCGGGCTAGATCAGAGTGGTTAGTGCAGGATTTTGGCGAGGAAATCTTTTGCGCGGTCAGATTTCGGGTTGGCGAAGAAGGCCTCTTTGTCGGCATCTTCGACTATCTTGCCTTCATCCATAAAGATGACGCGGTTGGCCACTTTGCGCGCAAAGCCCATTTCGTGGGTCACCACCATCATGGTCATCCCTTCGTTCGCCAGTTCGACCATGACGTCCAGCACTTCGTTGATCATCTCAGGGTCAAGTGCCGACGTCGGTTCATCAAACAGCATTGCCACCGGATCCATGCACAGCGCACGAGCGATCGCTACACGCTGCTGCTGGCCGCCGGAGAGCTGTGCCGGGAACTTGTTGGCATGAGCGGAAAGCCCTACGCGCTCAAGCAGCTTTAAGCCCTTGTCGCGGGCGGCGGCTTTATCGCGCTTGAGCACTTTCACCTGCGCCAGCGTCAGGTTCTCGATGATAGACAGGTGCGGGAACAGCTCAAAGTGCTGGAACACCATGCCGACGTGAGAACGCAGCTGCGCAAGGTCGGTTTTTTTGTCGTTAACCTTGGTACCGTTGACCAGAATTTCGCCCTGTTGCACCGGCTCCAGGCCGTTAACGGTTTTAATCAGCGTGGATTTGCCGGAGCCGGACGGCCCGCACACTACCACCACTTCGCCTTTTTTCACTTCCGTGGAGCAATCGGTCAGCACCTGAAAGTGACCATACCATTTAGAGACGTTTTTCAGGGTAATCATTATACGGTCCTTTTCTTCAAGTAGCTGACCAGCAGCGAGGCGCTAAGGCTAATAACAAAATAGACAAAACCAGCAAACAGGATCATTTCCACCTGAGTCCCGTCACGCTCACCAATCGTGGAGGCGGTACGGAAGAAGTCCGCGAGGCTCAGGACGTACACCAGCGAGGTATCCTGGAACAGGACAATCCCCTGGGTTAACAGCAGCGGCACCATAGCGCGGAAGGCCTGTGGCAAAATGATGAGTTTCATCGACTGCCAGTGGGTCATCCCCAGCGCCAGCGCAGCGCTGGACTGCCCGCGAGAGATGCTCTGAATACCCGCACGGATAATCTCGGAATAGTAGGCGGCTTCAAACATTGAGAACGCCACCATGGCAGAGATCAGGCGGATATCGCTTTTCGGCGACAGCCCGAGCACGTTTTGCAGGAAGCCCGGCACAATCAGGTAGAACCACAGCAGCACCATCACCAGCGGCACGGAGCGGAAGACGTTGACGTAGGCTTTAGCGAACCAGGCAATAGGCTTAAATGCTGACAGACGCATTACCGCCAGCAGCGTACCCCAGACGATACCGATGATAATCGCCGTGACGGTAATTTTGAGGGTGATAACCAGACCTGCCAGCAGGTAAGGCATCGACGGAACAATCGAACTCCAGTCAAAATCGTACATTATTTACCTCCCAGATTGCCTGGCAGGCGGATTTTGCGTTCCACCAGCGCCATCACCAGCATAATCACGGCGTTAATGAAGACGTAGGCGAGGGTGATCGCCGTAAAGGATTCCCAGGCGTGCGCGGAGTAGTCCAGCAGCTTGCCCGCCTGCGCGGCCATGTCCACCAGACCAATTGTGGAGGCGATGGCCGAGTTTTTCACCAGGTTCATCATCTCGGAGGTCATCGGCGGCACAATTACGCGATAGGCGTTTGGCAGCAGCACGTAGCGGTAGGTTTGCGGTAGGGTCAGGCCCATCGCCAGACCGGCGTTCTTCTGCCCACGTGGCAACGATTGAATGGCGGCGCGTACCTGCTCGCAGACGCGGGCAGCGGTAAACAGACCCAGACAGATCATCGAAGAGAGGAAGAACTGAATGTTCGGATCCAACTCTGACTTAAACCACATGCCGAGGTCTTCCGGCAGCAATTCCGGCACCACGAGGTACCAGGTAAAGAACTGCACGATCAGCGGAACGTTACGGAACAGCTCGACGTAGCAGGTGCCGAGCGAGGATAAAAAGCGGTTAGGAACGGTACGCAGGATGCCGAACAGCGAGCCGACGAGGAAAGCGATAATCCAGGCGGTAATCGAAAGCGCGACGGTGACCTGAAAACCGCTCCAGAGCCAGCCGAGATAAGTGGTGTTGCCGAATGGGGCCTGTTGTAAAAAGATACCCCAGTTCCAGTCTATTGACATAATGAACTCCAGAAAAAAAAGGGTAGCAGTACGACCTGCTACCCTCGAAGATTGTTGAACAGCGTTTTGCGGTATTCAGGTCAGGTGGGGAACGACCACCTGACGTATAGTCTGTCCGTGCTGAACTACAATCGAGAGGGCAGATTTATCCGCCCCATTTTTTTAATTAGTTAAGTGCTTTGTCGTTTGGCGTTTTGAACAGCGTTTTCATCTCTTCTGACAGTTCAAAGTTCATGTTCAGGTTTTTCGGTGGAATTGGGTTTTTGAACCACTTATCAAACCATTTCGCCGCTTCGCCTGAGGTCTGTGCCTGAGCGATGGTGTCGTCCATCAGCTTTTTGAAGTCCGGGTCGTTCTTACGCAGCATACAGCCGTAAGCTTCCTGAGACTGCGGCTTGCCGACGATCTCCCAGTTGTCCGGCTTCTTGGCTTTCGCACGTTCACCGGCCAGCAGGGCATCATCCATCATAAACGCCACCGCGCGACCGCTTTCCAGCGTACGGAAGGAGTCACCGTGGTCTTTGGCGCTGATGATGCGCATATTCATTTTTTGTTCGTCGTTCAGCTTGTGCAGCAGAATTTCAGAAGTGGTACCGGAGGTTACGACAACGGCTTTGTCTTTCAGGTCCGGGAAGTCTTTAATCGGGCCGCCTTTTTTCACCAGCAGACGGGTACCGACCACGAAGATGGTGTCGGAGAACGCAGCCTGTTTCTGACGTTCCACGTTGTTGGTGGTGGAACCACACTCAAAGTCGAAGGTGCCGTTTTGCAGCAGCGGAATACGGTTCTGAGAAGTGATTGGAATCAGCTTCACGTCCAGTTTCGGGTTGTTGAGCTTTTTCTTGATAGCGTCAACGATGGCGTTGGAGTAGTCCTGAGAGTAACCGACCACTTTCTGTTGGTTGTCGTAGTAGGAGAACGGCACGGATGATTCGCGGTGGCCAACGACGATGACGCCGTTTTTAGCAATTTTATCCAGCGTCGATTGCTGCGCGGCATCGGCGGCAGGCTTTGCGTCTTCTGCATGCGCGAAACCTGCGGTCACACCCATGACCAGCATGGCGGCGGCCAGTTTACGTAATTGCATATCCAACTCCTTTATCCTCTGCATCGGCAAAGATGCATTGATACCCATTGTGATTGTTGTGTTGTTTTCGCTGCGTCTTTAGCGTGCAGCGTTATGTGTGTTTGTTAGCATTTAGTTTGGCTTAATGTAAAGATTTTGCTGCTTTATTGTTTATTTTTGCGAGGCGCCCCGCACCGTTTTGAGGCAATAATCGCAGTTTGCACAATAATGGTGCCACCGATGTCGTGTTATGGTGCAACCTGGTTGCGCCGAACGGGAATGTGCAGCCTCTTGATTATATTAAGCAATTGGCGTGCCAGAATGGGGGGAAGGAGAGGGAACATGTAGGCCTGATAAGCGTAGCGCCATCAGGCGCGATACGACAAGGTTGCCGGATGGCGGCGTACCGCCTTATCCGGCCTACATTCGATGGTGCAGTGTTTTATTTGCGACGCTGGCGCAGGCTCATGACTAGCGCGCCAAAACCGAACAGCGCGGTAATCAGCCATACCGTCCAATCACCGGTTCGTGCGTAAGGCGTTAAGCCGGTGGTTGGCGTTACTTTGGTAGTCAGAACCTGGCGCGTGAACTGCGGGATCATCGCCTGAATTTCACCGCGCGGACCAATGACGGCGGTAATGCCGTTGTTGGTGCTGCGCAGCAGCGGACGCGCCAGCTCCAGCGCGCGCATGCGTGCCATCTGGAAGTGCTGCCACGGGCCGATGGACTTACCAAACCACGCATCGTTAGAGATAGTCAGCAGGAAGTTGGTGTCCGGGCGGAAGTTGTCGCGTACCTGCTGGCCGAGAATAATCTCGTAGCAGATGGCGGCGGTCAGCTTTAGGTTATGCGCCTGCAACTGGGGCTGAACGTAAGGCCCACGGCTGAACGACGACATCGGCAGGTCAAAGAACGGCGCGAGCGGGCGCAGAATCGACTCCAGCGGCACAAACTCACCGAATGGTACCAGGTGGTTTTTGTTGTAGCGGTTTTTCGACTCATAGCTGTACGGGCTGTCTTTGCCCAGCGTGATGATGGTGTTGTAGGTGTCGTAGCGATTCTGCTTATTGAGGCGTGAGTCGACGATTCCGGTAATCAGCGTGCTGTCTTTGGCGCGCAGTAAATCATCCATCATGCTCAGGAAGCGCTGCTGGTTGATTTCCAGGTCCGGGATAGCGGATTCAGGCCAGATAATCAGCTGCGATTTTCCCATCACCTGCTCGGTGGCATCGAGGTAAATTTTCAGCGTATTGAGCAGCTCTTTTTCGTCCCACTTCATTGCCTGCGGGATATCGCCCTGCACCAGTGAAACCTGAGTGGTTTTATCGGTTTGCAGGGTATACCACTGAATGTAACGCAGTGGGAACGGCAGGGCGAAAAGCAACACGCCGACGACCAATGGTCGCCAGTTGCGGGTCACCAGTGCCAGGACTAACAGGCCGCTCACGACCATCAGCAGGAAGTTGATGGCCTCAACGCCCATCAGCGGTGCCAGCCCTTTCAGCGGGCCGTCAATCTGGCTGTAGCCAAACTGTAGCCACGGGAAACCGGTTAGCACCCAGCCGCGCAGAAACTCAGTGATTTGCCAGACAACCGGCGCAGCAATGGCGACGCGAACCCAGTTGGTCTTCGGCCACAGGCGCGACAGAATGCCGGCAAACAGCCCGGTATAAAGCGACAGGTAAGCCGCCAGCAGCACCACGAGGAAGACGTTGACCGGGCCCGGCATACCGCCAAACTGCGCGATGCTGACGTATACCCAGTTAATGCCGGTACCAAACAGGCCAAAGCCCCAGAAATAACCAATCGCGGCAGCCTGCACGGGACGACGGTTGAGCGTCAGCGCCTGCAGACCTATCAGCGAAATAATCGCCGCAGGCCAGAAGTCATAGGGAGAAAAAGCCAGCGTACCGCTGGCTCCGAAAAGTAGCGCCAGCAGCAGACGAATGCGCTGGCGTTCAAGCAGTGAGGCAAATGCCATGAAGGTTATTCATCCAGTTTCGGTTGTGGGGAATCGTCCGGGATTTTAACGTGAACCTGAATAATACGACGGCTATCCGCCATAGCGACCTTGAACTGGTAACCATCGATGTCAATGGTTTCACCACGGGCTGGCAGATGGCCAAAGGCCTGCATTACCAGACCACCAATGGTGTCAACTTCGTCATCGCTGAAGTGGGTGCTGAACGCGTCGTTAAAGTCCTCAATCGAGGCCAACGCGCGGACCGTCCAGGTGTGGCGGCTGAGCTGACGGAAGTCGATATCGTCCTCTTCGTCATACTCATCTTCAATTTCGCCGACAATCAGTTCGAGAATGTCTTCAATCGTCACCAGACCCGACACGCCGCCAAACTCATCGATAACGATGGCCATGTGGTAGCGCTGGGAGCGGAACTCCTTCAGCATACGGTCAACCCGTTTGCTTTCCGGCACGACAACCGCGGTGCGTAACACTTTATCCATGCTGAAAGCTTCAGAGTCGCTGCGCATAAACGGCAGCAGATCTTTAGCCATCAGAATCCCTTCGATGTGATCTTTATCCTCACTGATAACCGGGAAACGCGAGTGGGCGGACTCGATGATCACATCAAGACATTCGTCCAGGGTCTGGTTGCGTTTCAGGGTAATCATTTGGGAGCGCGGGATCATGATGTCGCGGACGCGTTGGTCTGCGATATCCATTACCCCTTCAAGCATATCGCGCGTATCTTCATCGATAAGCTCGTTCTGCCCGGAATCACGGATCAGCGCCAGAAGATCGTCACGGTTTTTTGGTTCACCGTGGAAAAGCTGGCTGAGTAAGAGGGAGAAGAATCCCTTTTTGCTGTTTACTGTGTCACTACTGTGTGAATTGTCGTCGCTCATGGCGTCGTTTGGGTTCTCATGTTGATTTAACTGTCGCTCGTCGCGCGTAAAGTCAGCGCCGGACGGCATGTTTTGCCTGATGGCGCTTACGCTTATCAGGCCTATGAAATGCATGAATGTAGGCCGGATAAGGCGCAAGCGCCGCCATCCGGCAAACTACTATTCTGCAATCTTCTCGGAAATGTACGGATCCTCATAGCCTAGAGCAAGCATTATCTCTGTCTCGAGACTTTCCATCTCTTCCGCTTCCTCATCTTCGATATGGTCATAGCCCAGCAGATGCAGGCTGCCGTGCACGACCATATGTGCCCAGTGTGCTTCCAGCGGCTTGCCTTGCTCAACGGCTTCCTGCTCAACGACCTGACGGCAGATGATCAAATCGCCCAGCAGCGGCATTTCCATTCCCGGTGGCGCTTCAAAAGGGAATGACAACACGTTAGTCGGTTTATCTTTACCGCGGTAAGTGAGGTTCAGTTCGTGGCTTTCGGCTTCATCCACCAGGCGAATCGTGACTTCTGATTCTTCCTGAAACTGCGGGATGACGGCATCCAGCCATGTTTGAAACTGACTTTCTTCTGGCAGACCGGTGTTGTTTTCACAGGCCAACTGGAGATCGAGGATCACCTGACTCATTTCTGCTCCTGCGCCTGAGCTTCGCGTTTACGTTCCGCGGCCAGCTCGGCTTTGCGTTTTTGATCGGCTTCTTCCCACGCTTCATAAGCGTTAACGATACGGGCAACGACTGGGTGGCGCACCACGTCTTCGCTGTGGAAGAAGTTAAAGCTAATTTCATCGACTTCAGCCAGCACTTCAATGGCGTGACGCAGGCCGGATTTGGTGCTGCGCGGCAGGTCAATCTGGGTGACGTCACCGGTAATAACCGCTTTGGAGTTGAAGCCGATACGGGTCAGGAACATCTTCATCTGCTCGATGGTTGTGTTCTGGCTTTCATCGAGGATGATAAAGGCATCGTTCAGCGTACGGCCGCGCATATAGGCCAGCGGCGCAACTTCGATGACGTTACGCTCCATCAGCTTCTCAACTTTCTCGAAGCCGAGCATTTCGAACAGCGCGTCGTACAGCGGGCGCAGATACGGGTCCACTTTCTGGCTTAAATCACCAGGCAGGAAGCCGAGTTTTTCGCCCGCTTCAACCGCAGGGCGGGTCAGCAGAATACGGCGAATTTCCTGACGCTCCAGCGCATCAACGGCGGCGGCGACGGCGAGGTAGGTTTTACCCGTACCGGCAGGGCCTACGCCGAAGGTGATGTCGTGGTCGAGAATATGGGCGATATACTGCGCCTGGTTTGGCGTACGTGGTTTAATCACCCCACGTTTGGTTTTGATATTGATAGCTTTGCCGTACTCCGGCACGCTCTCCGCGCTCTGTTCCAGCACGCGCGCTTCTTTAATCGCCAGGTGAATCTGTTCCGGCTCAATATCCTGAATCTGGCCGCGCATCGG
Source organism: Kluyvera chengduensis (assembly GCF_044197065.1). Classification (NCBI taxonomy): domain Bacteria; kingdom Pseudomonadati; phylum Pseudomonadota; class Gammaproteobacteria; order Enterobacterales; family Enterobacteriaceae; genus Kluyvera; species Kluyvera chengduensis. The sequence continues at coordinate 1,021,280 of NZ_JBIQOI010000002.1, read as the reverse complement.
CGCGGTATCAACGTACAGGCTGCGCAGAATGTCGGCAGCGGCGGTCACGCAGATAGCGCGTCCCGTCAGTTTGAAATGGTTATCGCGGCGGTTGATCTCGATGCCCAGTCGTCGCTCCAGCTGTTTGATATTGTCATCAAACGGGCCACACAGGCTCAGCAAACGGGCATTGTCGGCTGGCTCCAGGGTAATTTCGCGAGTGTCTATGTTCAAACTGTTCCTCTTATGCATGAGTTGCCGGCTGTAAGACGTGACCGGCTGATAAAGGAATTATTCACGCCGCAGTGAAAAGGCGCAAGCATTGCAATAAATATGGGGATGGCAGCAGGAAATACAAGGCCCGTCAGGAGAGACGGGCCAGGGAGATTAAGGCTGGTAAATCCCGACGCCCGCGTCGCTCTCTTTGCGCGTACGCGCAATCACCGACTCTGGTGATTCAACGATGCGCAGGCCCATTTCGTCCTCGGTGCGCACCAGTTTGCCGCGCAGTGAGTTGGTGTAGACATCCACGATCTCGACATCGACGAATTTGCCGACCATATCCGGCGTACCTTCGAAGTTGACCACGCGGTTGTTCTCGGTGCGCCCGGTCAGCTCCATAATGCTCTTACGGGAAGTGCCTTCCACCAGGATACGCTGCACGGTACCCAGCATACGGCGGCTCCAGGCCATCGCCTGCTGGTTGATGCGCTCTTGCAGAATATAGAGGCGCTGTTTTTTCACCTCTTCCGGTACGTCGTCGATCATATCGGCCGCTGGCGTACCCGGACGCGCGGAGAAGATAAAGCTAAAGCTGACATCAAAGTTTACGTCGCCAATCAGCTTCATGGTCTGCTCGAAGTCCTGGTCGGTTTCGCCAGGGAAGCCGACGATAAAGTCGGAGCTAATCTGAATATCCGGGCGCGCTTCGCGCAGCTTACGGATGGTGGATTTGTACTCCAGCGCCGTATGGGTACGCCCCATCATGTTCAGTACGCGGTCAGCGCCGCTCTGAATCGGCAGATGCAGGAAGCTCACCAGCTCCGGCGTATCGCGATACACGTCGATAATATCATCGGTAAATTCGATAGGGTGGCTGGTGGTGAAACGGATACGGTCGATGCCATCAATCGCCGCCACCAGACGCAGCAGGTCGGCAAAGCTGCCGGTAGTGCCGTCGTAGTTTTCACCGCGCCAGGCGTTGACGTTCTGCCCCAGCAGGTTGACTTCACGTACGCCCTGAGCGGCCAGTTGGGCAATCTCAAACAGAATATCGTCGCACGGACGGCTGACTTCTTCACCGCGGGTATATGGCACCACGCAGTAGGTGCAGTATTTGTTGCAGCCTTCCATGATAGAGACAAACGCGGTCGGGCCGTCGGCGCGCGGTTCTGGCAGACGGTCAAATTTCTCGATTTCCGGGAAACTGACGTCAACTACCGGGCGGCGGTTATTACGGACGGCATCGATCATTTCTGGCAGACGGTGCAGTGTCTGTGGGCCAAAAACGATATCCACGTAGTGCGCGCGCTGGCGGATAAGTTTGCCTTCCTGTGAGGCGACGCAGCCGCCGACACCAATAATCAGCTTAGGATTTTTTGCTTTAAGTAATTTCCAGCGGCCTAAAAGGTGGAAGACTTTCTCCTGGGCTTTCTCACGGATTGAGCAGGTATTCAGCAGCAGGACGTCGGCTTCTGCTGCGTTTTCAGTCAATTGATACCCATGAGTGGCATCCAGCAGATCGGCCATCTTTGATGAATCGTATTCGTTCATCTGACAGCCCCAGGTTTTAATATGGAGTTTTTTTGTCATCGACTTGCTCTTGCTCAATTATGAATAGCCCACATTGCAGGGCGCGTATTGTAATGCTTTGGTGCGGTTGTGACCAGCTTGACGGTTATTGGCCTCAGAGGGCGAAAGTCCGGTAAACTGAAGGTAATCGGCTTTAAGGATAATAAATGATGACAATTCTACACAAAGACGTTGCGGTGGTTGGCGGCGGGATGGTCGGTGGTGCGCTGGCGTTAGGGTTGGCGCAGCAGGGGTTCTCCGTCGCGGTGCTGGAAAAGAGTCCGCCAGCGGACTTTGATCCGACCTCGCAGCCTGATGTCCGGATTTCAGCCATCAGCGCCTCGTCGGTGCAGCTTTTGCGTGACCTGGGCGTCTGGGATACCGTACTGGCGATGCGAGCGCACCCCTGGCGTCGTCTGGAAACCTGGGAATGGCAAACGGCACACGTTGTTTTTGATGCCAGCGAGCTGAAGCTGCCTAATCTTGGCTATATGGTGGAGAACAATGTTCTGCAACTGGCGCTCTGGCAGGCGCTTGAGGCGCATCCGCAGGTCGTGCTATTGCACGGTACCTCGCTGCAGGACATGCAGGACATGCAGGTCGAAGGCGATAGCCATGTTTTACATCTGGACGACGATCGCAAGATAGCCGCTCGACTGGTGGTGGGTGCCGACGGCGCGTTCTCACAGGTGCGTCAGCAGGCGGGAATTGGCACAAACGGTTGGCAGTATCCGCAGTCCTGCATGTTAATAACCGTCCAGTGCGACAATGAACCCGGCGACAGCACCTGGCAGCAGTTTTCGCCAACCGGGCCGCGCGCTTTCCTGCCGCTGTTTGGTCACTGGGCCTCGCTGGTGTGGTATGACACGCCGGCGCGGATTCGCCAATTGCAATCGCTACCGATGCCGCAGCTACAGCGAGAAATCGCAAGTCATTTTCCGGAGCGTTTGGGAACCGTTACGCCAGTGGCGGCCGGGGCGTTTCCGTTAACCCGCCGTCATGCCCAGCAGTATGTACAGCCTGGGCTGGCGCTGATTGGCGATGCTGCGCACACGATTCATCCGCTGGCGGGGCAGGGGGTTAACCTTGGCTATCGCGACGTTGACGCGCTGCTGGATGTGCTGGCGAATGCGCGCAGCATTGGCGAAAACTGGGCCAGTCTGTCGGTGTTACAGCGTTATCAGGCGCGCCGTCGGGTAGACAACCTGCTGATGCAGAGTGGGATGGATCTGTTCTACGCTGGGTTCAGTAACGATCTCGGCCCGCTGCGCGTGTTACGCAATGTGGGATTAATGGCGGCGCAGCGCGCGGGCGTGTTGAAACGTCAGGCGCTGAAGTACGCGCTGGGGCTGTAATTCTGATGTAGGCCGGATAAGGCAGCACCGCCATCCGGCATTTTGTATCGCTGTGCCTGATGGCGCTTCGCTTATCAGGCCTACGATATTCAGAAAGGGACAAAAACAAAAAAAGCTCGCCGAAGCGAGCTTTTTGAAAATGGCTGGGGTACGAGGATTCGAACCTCGGAATGCTGGTATCAGAAACCAGAGCCTTACCGCTTGGCGATACCCCAACGGGTGCGTCCACAAAAGTGAACGACTTTTTGAAAATGGCTGGGGTACGAGGATTCGAACCTCGGAATGCTGGTATCAGAAACCAGAGCCTTACCGCTTGGCGATACCCCAACAATTTTTTTTCGAATTTATCGATAACTCGATAGATTCTGAATTTGGTGGCTACGACGGGATTCGAACCTGTGACCCCATCATTATGAGTGATGTGCTCTAACCAACTGAGCTACGTAGCCGATACTAACATATTCTTCGATGGCTGGGGTACCTGGATTCGAACCAGGGAATGCCGGTATCAAAAACCGGTGCCTTACCGCTTGGCGATACCCCAATACCGTCGCGGCTATCCGCAAATATCGAAGAAAATATGGCTGGGGTACCTGGATTCGAACCAGGGAATGCCGGTATCAAAAACCGGTGCCTTACCGCTTGGCGATACCCCATCCGTGCAACGCTTATTGGTGAATGGTGCGGGAGGCGAGACTTGAACTCGCACACCTTGCGGCGCCAGAACCTAAATCTGGTGCGTCTACCAATTTCGCCACTCCCGCAAAAAAAGATGGTGGCTACGACGGGATTCGAACCTGTGACCCCATCATTATGAGTGATGTGCTCTAACCAACTGAGCTACGTAGCCATCTTTTTTTTCGCGTTACCTTATCGGCGTTGCGGGGCGCATTATGCGTATTGAGCCCAATACCGTCAACACCTTTTTCAATGAAATTCACCGGAATGTGACTGTTTGGTTGGGTTGTGAACAGCCTGGCGCATTATTCGGCAATTATTGGTTATTTCGCGTTAAATCATGCGCTCAATACATCCGGATTCATTGCAAGGTTATCGCGTTAATACGCTAACAAGTGAAACCACCGGGCCACCCACAGTACGCTTAAGCGCGCCGAAAGCCAGCGTTTTTAATAAATGACTGGCACCCACGCGCAGGGTGTTCTCGATGTAGCTTTTATCTTTCTGGCTGCTAAGCCATTGCGCCTGTTCCAGCTCATTGAGCAGAGTTGAGGCAGAAATACGCGCGGGATCGAAGCTTACTGCCACGGAACCGGCATATAAACGGTGGATCACCTCTTTAATACCGTCGCGGGCGCGCAGTTGCTCAATAAGCTTTTCAACTTCGTGCGGATGGCGCTGGATCCAGCTTGAGCGGATACGGATGCGATTGGGAGTCTGGTGCAGGTAAGGAGTCATAGCCGCCTCATTTTTACTTATATAGTGGTAATGAGAGTAATTTATATTTGCATTCCACCCATGTCCAGCCTTCACCGCACGCAGCGCAAAAAAGAATCGCACGCTCCCTTTTGACGCATCGCAAGAGAAGGGCGATTAGTGCTATCTGGCGTTTTCTATCTGTGATTTCATTTATACCACCTATAAATATCAGGGTATTAAATGATATGCCTGCCGAATCCTTGGGCGACTTACTGACTTTGCGCCGCTTTGTTGAAGTGGCACACCATATCCCCGGGCGCTTACGCCTGCGGTTTTCCAACAAGCTTGTAGCCAGCCTTAGCCAGGGGAAGCTAAAACAGCTTGATGCTTATTGCTCTCCTGATGGGTACCTCCGGCGTTATCAGATCAATAGTGATACCGGCTCTATCGTCCTTGAGTACGATGCCGCCGCGATTCGCCCGCACATCCTCAATCAGCTGTTTGGTCAGGATGGTGAGCAGGCCCAGCAGGCGCTGGAGCAGCTGGCCGCCATTCTTAGCCCCTCTCACTAAATGAAAAAGGACCGTCATCATGAGCACCAATGACAACAACGCACAGCAAGTTCCACCGGCCGGTTACTATCCGCCATACGGCTATCCTTGGTATCCGTACCCGCCAATGCCGCAGGGAATGGCGTGGCCGCAGAATGGGCAGGTTCCTCCTCAGCCACAAATGCCTCCTCAGCCGCAAATGCAGATGCCACCGCAAATGGCGATGGGTTTCCCGCCTATGGGCTTCCCGCCAGCACCTCAGGGCGCGGTACCACCGCAGTTTGCTCACCCGCATCATCACCATCATCACGCTGCGGCACCCCAGGGTGTGGACTGGAGCCAGTATGCGCAGCACGTGGTTGATGGCGCGATGGGTGACCAGGCCGGCCTGCTGAAAAATATTATCAGCACCGTTGGCATGGACGACAAAGAGTTCTGGAAAGGGGCGATGGTTGGTGCGGCGGTGACGCTGCTGCTGACCAACGATTCCGTGCGCGGCATGCTGATGCAAACGTTGGCGGGCGCAGGCGACATGCTCAAAGCCGGTTCCAGCAAAGTCAAAGACGGCGTGAAGAATGGCTCTGAGGCCATCAAAGATACGGCAACCTCCAGCGCGGCTATCTTTCGCGACACCATGAAAGCGGGTAAAGAGGGCTTTCAGGAGTCCGTAGAGCGCCATCGCCAACCGGGTGCAATGCCGTTTGATGATGAGGGCGTAGCGGATGAACAACAGCCGTGACAGACAAAACCGAGTAGGCCGCGCCGCCATTGCCGGCGCGCTTGTCGGGGGAAGCGCCGCCTGCGCACGTGAGTGGCAGCGCTATCAGCAAAATGAACAAACGCTGAATGAAGCGGCTTGTACGGTGATGAAGGCGACGGCGAAGGCCAGCCTTATCAGCGGAACGGTGATGGCGATAGCGGATGCCAATAAGACCCGTCCGCTCCAGTCCGTGCTGACCCTTATTGGGGTGGGCGCCGCTTCTCTTTATCTTATGGATGCGATAGCTAAGCGAGGAAACGATGAATCAGCCTGAATATTTGTACAACCCGTGGACCGGCGCGTGGGAGCGTAATCCGGCAGCAATGCCGGTGCAGGTGCCAACGGCAAGCAACAGCCGTACCCACCTGTTAACCGGGCTGGTGGCTGGTGCAGCAATTACCTACCTTCTGACCAACCGAAACGTACAGCAGGGGATCACCAATACGGCGAGTAAAGCCTGGGGTACCGTGCGCGGCGAAATGGAAGAGATGAAAGAGCGCATTGCCGACCTGCAGGCGGAACTGGACTACTATCGTAGCCAGAATAAGGATGAGATCGAGTGAGTGCGGTAGGCGAACGGGTTACCGTCGTTCACCAGATCCCCGGACGTGTGCGCCTGCGTATCGCGGCGCTCGGTGACTATCCGAATGCCGCCGGATGGCTAAAACAGCAGGTCCTGACGCTTCCCGGCGTAAGCGGCGTGCGCATTCGTCCTTCGGCGCGCAGCGCGGTGATCCAATGGGATCGCACCCGAACTTCACTTGCCGCCATTATGGCAGCGGTAGACGCGCTGGACTGGCAAACGGCAGAAGACAGCGAATTTGAAACCGAATACTGCGGCGGCGATAACCTCCTCAACCTCGCAGGGTTGGCGCTAACGCAGGTGCTGCCGCCTCGTTGGGCGCGTCTGCCGGCGGCGCTATTGACGGCTCCGACTATCCTGGAAGGGGCGCATACCCTCAGCCAGGGGCAGTTGAAGGTCGAAGTGCTGGATGCGCTGGCGCTGAGTCTGTCGATGCTGCGCGGAGATAGCCGTACCGCCATGCTGACGCAGTCGCTGCTGACGCTCGGTGAATATATGGAGCAGGAGACCAGTCGTCACTCCGATGCGCTGTTGGCCGATCTGATGCAGCCGCGTGAGCACCCGGTATGGATTGAGCGCGACGGCGAAAGCGTGGAGATCAACAGCGGCGAGCTGGTGGCGGGTGACGTGATGCTGCTCGGTCCGGGGGATAATATCCCTGCCGATGGCACGGTGCTGCGCGGCATTGCTCAGGTCAACCAGGCGTCGATGACCGGGGAAAGCGTGCCGGTGCGTCGTGAACCGGGCTCCTGGGTTTATGCGGGCACGCAGATCCAGGACGGCAACGTGGCGATTACCGCTGAGCAGGTTGGGGAGTCTTCCTCGACGGCGCATATTCGCCGCTTTATCCGTGACTCGCTGACCCAGCGCAGTGAAACCCAGCAGGTCACTCAGGCCATGGCCGACCGTCGTGTTGGCATCACGCTTGGGGTGGGCGCGGCGGTGTTTGCCATGACCCGTAGCTGGCAGCGTCTGGCCTCTGTCTTCCTTGTCGACTACTCCTGCGCGCTGAAGCTCAGTACGCCAATCGCCTTTAAATCGATTATGTACCGGGCGGCGCAGAACGGCCTGCTACTAAAAGGCGGGCGAGCGATTGAGAAGCTGGCGGACGTCGATACGGTGGTGTTCGATAAAACCGGCACCCTGACTCACGACGAGATGCAGGTGACGGATGTCATCAGTTTCAATGATCAACTGGTACAGGCCAAACGTCTGCTGGCGATTGCGGCTTCGGTGGAAGAGCACAGTAACCACCCGCTGGCCCATGCGGTCGTGGCGGCGGCAGAACACCACGAGCTACCGCATATTGCCCACGGCGAGGTGGAGTATGTCATCGCTCACGGTCTGCTTTGCGCGCTGGAAGAGCATCAACTGGTGATTGGCAGCCGCCACTTCCTGGATTGTCACTACGACATCGATTTCACGCCGTATGAAGCGGAGATTAATGAACTGGCGGCGCAGGGACGGCATCTGCTGTTTATCGGCTTTGATAATCAACTGGTGGGGATGATAGGCCTACAGGATCATCTGCGCGATGAAGCGTCTGAGGTGATTGAGCAGCTTAAAGCATCCGGCATTCGTCAGGTGGTCTTGCTGACCGGCGATCGCGCTGAGAAAGCGTGCCAGCTTGCGGAGCGCGTAGGCATTGACCGCTACGTTGCCGAAGCCACGCCGGAGAGTAAAGTCGAGGTGGTGAAAGCGTTGCAGGAGGCGGGGCATAAGGTGATGTTCGTGGGTGATGGTATCAACGATGCGCCGGTGCTGACGCAGGCGGACGTTGGCCTCGCCATGAACCAGAGTACCGAACTGGCGCAGCAGGCGGCGGATGCCGTGCTGTTGCAGGACAGCTTGTATGGCGTTATCACTGCGCGTCAACTCTCGCTGGAGGCGATGAAGCTGGTGAACAGCAATATCAAGCTGACCGAGTGGGTGAACAGCGCCATTATGCTGGCGGCGGCGCTGGGGTGGTTGACGCCGGGGGCGAGTGCCATGTTGCATAATGGGACGACGCTGGGCGTGCTGCTGCGATCGCTGGCGGCGAAGAAGGGGCGTGGGGAGTAGTTTTCCCCTCACCCTAACCCTCTCCCAGAGGGAGAGGGGACCGCTGGTTTTCTCCCTCGCCCCTTTGGGGAGAGGGCCGGGGTGAGGGGAACCATCCGCACCGAGCCAAAACAAAAAGCCCCCGATGTCACTATCAGGGGCTTTTTTCTATCTCACGACCACACTTACTTGTAAGCAGACTGGTGCACGCCTACTGCACGGCCAGACGGGTCGTCCATGGTTTTGAACGCTTCATCCCACTCAATCGCTTTCGCGGAAGAGCATGCAACGGACGGGCCGCCAGGGACGCATTCCGCAGCGCTTGGCACCGGGAACAGCTCTTCAAAGATTTCACGGTACAGATAGCCTTCTTTAGACGTTGGCGTGTTGTACGGGAAGCGGAAGTGCGCGGTTTCCAGTTGCTGACTGGTCACCTGTTTTGCCGCCACTTCTTTCAGCGTATCAATCCAGCTATAGCCTACGCCGTCGGAGAACTGCTCTTTCTGGCGCCATGCTACGCTTGCTGGCAGGTAAGATTCGAAGCACTCACGCAGCACGTGTTTTTCCATCTTGCCGTTGCCGCACATTTTGTCCTGCGGGTTGATGCGCATCGCCACGTCGAGGAATTTTTTATCCAGGAACGGTACACGCGCTTCCACGCCCCAGGCGGACATCGCTTTGTTGGCACGGGCGCAGTCGTACATGTGCAGCGCCTGCAGTTTACGCACGGTCTCTTCGTGCAGCTCTTTGGCGTTTGGCGCTTTGTGGAAGTACAGGTAGCCGCCAAACACTTCATCAGAACCTTCACCGGATAAGACCATTTTGATGCCCATCGCTTTGATTTTACGCGACATCAGGTACATCGGCGTAGAGGCGCGAATGGTGGTCACATCGTAGGTTTCGATGTGATAAATCACGTCGCGAATCGCATCCAGACCTTCCTGCACGGTGAAGTGAATTTCATGGTGCACGGTACCCAGGTGGTTTGCTACTTCCTGCGCGGCTTTCAGGTCAGGAGAACCTTCCAGGCCAACGGCGAAGGAGTGCAGCTGTGGCCACCAGGCTTCTGAGCGTTCCTGATCTTCAACGCGGCGTGCGGCGAATTTCTTGGTGATAGCTGAGATAACCGACGAATCCAGACCGCCGGAGAGCAGCACGCCGTAAGGTACGTCAGACATCAGGTGGCTTTTTACCGACTCTTCCAGGGCCTGGCGCAGTTCGTTCTTGTCGGTCACGTTGTCTTTAACCGCATCATAGTCGAACCAATCACGCTGATAGTACTGGCGGATTTCACCGTCTTTGCTCCACAGGTAGCTCCCGGCTGGGAATTCCTGAATGGTGCGGCAAACCGGGGTCAGCGCCTTCATTTCGGAGGCAACGTAGAAGTTGCCGAATTCGTCATGGCCCATGTACAGCGGGATAATACCGATATGGTCACGGCCAATCAGGTAGGCGTCTTTTTCGCTGTCGTACAGCGCGAAGGCGAACATGCCCTGCAGGTCGTCGAGGAATTCAGGACCTTTTTCCTGATACAGCGCGAGGATAACTTCGCAGTCAGAACCGGTCTGGAATTGGTAGCGGTCGCCGTATTCTGCGCGCAGCGCCTGATGGTTATAGATTTCACCGTTGACGGCCAGAGCGTGCGTTTTCTTTTCGTTATACAGCGGCTGAGCACCGGCGTTGACGTCAACAATCGACAAGCGTTCATGCGCGAGAATCGCTTTATCGCTGGCGTAGATCCCAGACCAGTCTGGGCCACGGTGGCGCATCAGGCGGGAGAGCTCAAGCGCCTTTTTACGCAGCTCGACCGCATCAGTTTTAATATCCAGTACACCGAAAATAGAACACATAGACTTCTCCGTTAACCCTGTTGTGCTGTGAAATAGTGCGGCGCTGTGCTGTCGCAGCGTCTTTGCATGACTAAAAAAATGCCGCAAAGGGCGAGCGGGCGCAAGGCTTTTTCAGCCTCTGAAAGAAATAATGCAACAGGAGTTAGTGAATACTAAAAAATACGTATGTGTATTCTTCTATTATTGATGAATCGTCATTTTTAAGCGTTATTTTTTGAAGATTCTATTTTATAACTGGCCGGGTGATGTTGCATCTGCGCAGATCGCCCGGCGAGGTTAGCGGTCAGGCAACGCCAAACGGCCAGATGTCCTGTACCGTTTTGTAGAGAATTTGCTGGTGGTCCTGTGGCGATAGCCACGTCATATGGTCGCGGTACAGCGCCACCGCCTCGGCATAGCTCAGTTTATCCAGACAGATAGGCCAGTCGGTCCCCCACATCAGCCGCTGCGGGCCAAAGGCATCGAACACCTGTTTCACCTGCTGCGCGGCGTCTGGATACGGGTACGCCTGCTGAGAAAGCGACCACATGTGTGAAATTTTCACGTACACGTGCGGATAACGCGCCAGCGCCAGCAGTTTATTCAGTTCTTCCGGCTGATGAAGCGGCGAGTCGGCCATATGATCGATAACGACGATAAGATCGGGGTTCTGCTCGATCCACGGGATCAGATCCGGCATGCGGCTGGGCGGTGCCAGAATGGTCATCGGAACCTTAAGGTCAGCCGCCTGACGCCACAATGGCTTCATCAACGGCCCGCGAATCCAGTCGCCGTCGCCTTTCCCCGAGGGACTCAAACGCACCCCGCGAAAGCCGTCTTCGTGCGTTAAACGGGCCAGATGCTCCGGCGCCGCCGGGTCTTCCGGATTAACCCGGCAGATACCCTGGAATTTATCTGGATACTGCCGTAGAACGTCGGCCAGATAGCGGTTATCCCAACGGTAGTGAATGACCTGTACGATCACCGTACGAGCGACGCCGTTCGCGGCCATCAGCGAGAGCAACATTTCGGCGGTGAAATCTTGAGGCGGCGCTTTACGGTCTTTCGCGTAAGGGTAGCGCGGGTCGGTTTTCCAGACGTGCACGTGGGAGTCGATCATGTACGGTGAGGGCAGAGCGGCAAACGCCGGGCGCAGCGCGCAGGCAAGCGGTAGCGCGGCGCTGGCGGTAAGAAATTGACGACGGCTAAGCATGGGTTCTCCTTGCATCAGCCGTTGGTAGCCCTGAGAGCGTCAGAGAAGGTTGTGATAAAGGGTGAACGGACGGATGCGTGAACTGACGAGATACTATAAAACGCGCATCGGCAGGGCGACTCAGGCTAATGCCCAGGAAAGGTTGTGCGATATTGGTGCTGCGAACAAGGTACTGTGATCTCTCCCGGCAAAATGCATTTCGTATTTGTTTCGAGAAGGGGTATTACATAATGATGCTTCCGGCGGGCAGCATTATTGCCGGAAGCATGTCTCTCTCTCTTTAGAAGTGGTAATACACGCCGACACGCACTCGATTCTCGTCATCGCCGTTACTGGCTTTATCGAGATACGCGACATCAATATAAGGCGTGAAATGGTCGTCAATTTTATAGCTCAGCGCGACGGTGTGCTCATAGTTTTCTGTGGAGCCGTTGCCGTAGCGGTAGTCCTCGTCGCGTTTGTGATAGGTAAAGTTGTACTCCATCCAGATACGATCGGTGACGTTCAGGTCGGCCCAGATATTCACTTCCTGGTTGGAATCTTCCGTGTAGTCGCCGTTATAGTCAAAGCTTTGATAGTTGTTCTGGTTATAGCGATAGCCCGCGATCAGCATAAAATTATCGGTAACCTGTACGCCAAGCTTCACATAGGGGTCAAAAGCACTGCCGTTTGATCCCCAGTTAAAGACAAAGCCCGGCCAGAAGAAGAGCCTTGAAGCGAGGGGGATTTTGTAATTACTTTCAATCTCGTTGTAGCGGTTATTAAACTCGTCAAAATACTTACCCTGCCCGGAGGTATTCTGGATACTGAAATAGAGATCGTTATCCAGCTTCATGCCGTATTCCATTTTTGTTTGAAACTGTTCGCTGCCCGACATATAGGCTTCACGGAAGTTTACCCAGGAGTCTGTAATCGTCATTGCCGAGACGGACGTGCTGACAAGGGCTAAGCCCATGGCTGCTGATAACCAGGAGATTTTATTCATTTGATTCATCCATTATTAATTTGAATTATATTTCCGATACGGCTTAATTCGGGTAAGAAGCGTTATTGTTATTTCTCAGGCCATAGTTTTTCGTGTGGAACGCCGGTTAATGTGTGGAGCACGGATTTTGTTTCGGGATCCGTCTCGGCTAATGAGCCTCCATTTTTCAGTCGAGCAATTTCGTTTTTGACAATCTGATGGTTTTCTTTCGAGAGCTTAAAGCGGAAGGCAATGATCGTACTGAGCAATAGCAGGATGACGTTGCCAAAGAAGAATAGACAGGTAATCCCCTGAATAGTGGTGGCTGACTGGGTTGTGCTGGCGGCATCAAAATGCACGAACTGTAAAACGATCCCAATCAACATACCGGCGAGCGCAGAGGTACTTTTGCGGGCGAGCGTCATCACGCCGGCAAAGACGCCTTCACGGCGCTGGCGAGTCACCAGTTCATCGACATCGGGAATAAACGGATAAATATTCCAGATGATATAGACGTAGCCGCCCTTAAAGAATTGATAGACCAGCGAGGTGGCGTACATGATGGGCAGCATCAGCAGCGGCTTCCAGAAATAGAACCCGGCGAACACAAAGAAGCACAGCATGCTGATGGTCAGGCAGATCCTCAGGCACCATGTCTGCCCATAGCGGATCACCATCCACGCCATCAGCGCGTTGCTCCAGCCGGTCAGGAAAATGCCTACCGCGAGCAGGTTTGAGGCCATGACGGCGGTGCTGTTAAGCGAGTAGATAATGAAGTAGATAAAGACGGTGTAAAACAGATCGAGCGAGGTAAACGACAGCACGTACATCGTCAGGTGCTGGCGGAAACAACGGACGCGCAGCGTGGAAGCCATATCGGTGAAGATATGCTTGATGTTGAACCCGCGCCGTTTGGGGGCTTCCTCTACGGTTTCCTGCTTACGCTCCCAGGTTGTGGACCAGGTGACCAGCAGCGCGACCATAAAGATAATGGAGAATATGACGCCATTGATGAAGAAGACCTTGCTGTCGGAAGTGCCGAAATGGGCAAACAGCCTGCCGGGGAGGAAGGTAGCAAGCCAGGTGCTAAAACCGCCGTAAAACAGACGCATTGCGGAGAGAATGCTGCGCTGCTTGTAATCGTCGGTCATCTCTGAGGCCAGCGTTTCCCAGGGGATGATGACCAGGGCTGCGACGATTTCTACGGAAATATAGACGACTAGATAGTAGAAATAGGGCATCCCGGGGATCCACAGCAGAGAATAGATGTAGACCAGCACGGCGCCTAATAATAAAAACAGGCGGCGACGGCCAAACTTGCGGCCAAGTCGGGTATTGCCAATATTATCGGTCAGGTAGCCTACGCAGGGGCTGACAAAGGTATCAATAATTTTGGCAATAAAAAGGATCGACCCCGCTTCAATTGGCGTAAGTCCCGAGAAGTTGGTAAAAAAATACATTAACCAGGCGGCAATAATGGCAAATGCACCGCTGGAAAAAAGATCGGTCATACCATAACCGATATAGGTTCTAAGTTTAATAGGTATAGGGGTGCTCATAGGGTATCTCCAGAAATACACCATATCAGTGAGGTAATCAGAAAACTGGCGAGCAAATGAACGCCAGTTTTGTTTTTTATTGGTTAGGGGTAAATGTTTCTGTTACGAGAATCCTTAATTCCTGATTTACGGTAAAAGTAGGTATTCACCTGGTCTCGCCAGGCTTCGGCATTATTAAGCTGTTTGCTAAGACGGATTTTTACTTCATCGAAAAGACATTTGGGAATATGGCTGTCTACCGCTAACGCATCCCACTGCTGGATAAAATCCTGGACCTGATTAACGCCGTTAAAATGGCTATCGTAAATATGCTGGATAACGGTCTTACCTGAAGGCAGCACGTGACGATATTTCAGGTGATGGAAAAACAGCAGCAGCTCCTGAGGGCAGCGGTTGGGGTTGTTGTACATCTGGCAATTGAGAGGGTGATACTGCTTAACGTAACCCGTACCGCTGCCCTGAGTGCGGTCAACGCCCAGGCCGAAGCGGTTGGCATAGTGGTAAGTTCCCCAACTGTCATATTCGTAGCCATCGATTGACGGACCGTAGTGATGATGAGGCTGTACCATCCAGCCGACGCCGAGCGGGGCGGTATAGTTTTCATAAACCTGCCAACTGCTGAGCAGCATCTGGCTAACCGTGGCAACGGTTTTGGGGTCAGTGGAAAGCGTCAATTTGCACCACTCTTCGGCAAGCTCGCGTTCATCAACTTCAGGGTCCCACAGCAGGCGTCCATAACCGTATAAATTTGCCTGTGCCAGCGGGTGCCCGGTCCAGAAGGGGTGGTCGCCGACGTTCACCACGGCGGTTACCCCGCTATGACGCATCCGGTGATGTTGACAGTGTCCGGCGAGAATATCGCGGATAAGCGCGTCGTGGCTTCCGGGCTGAGTGTCAAAGTTCAGAATGGCTTTCCACTGCGGCACCAGCCAGCAGAGGTCTATCTGCTGACCGGTGTACTCTTGCGTTATCTGTAGCTCCATCACCTTATTGGTGCCAGGCATAGCTCCAAGCAGCGGCGATACCGGCTCCCGCACCTGAAAATCCATCGGCCCGTTTTTAATCTGCAGGATCACATTGTCGTCAAACTGTCCATCAAGCGCAGAGAAGTGGTCCCAGGCCGCTTTTGCCCGATCGGTGCTACGGTCGTACCATTTCTGCTGGCAGTTATAGACAAAACAGCGCCAGTACAGCAGCCCGCCATGTTTTTTCAACGCGCGAGCCAGCATATTGGCACCATCGGCGTGCGTACGCTGATAGGTAAACGGGCCGGGACGGTGTTCCGAATCCGCTTTGACCACGAAGCCGCCAAAATCAGGAATATGTTGATAAATTGACGCCGCCCGTTGCTCCCACCAGGTGATAACTTCCGGGTCGAAGGGGTCGGCGGTGGTTAAATCGCCGGTTTCTATCGGCGCGGCAAAATTAACGCTCAGAAAAAGCTGGATGGCATACTGGCGGAAAATAGCCGCAAGATGAGTGACTTCTGGCAGAAGGTTATCGTCTATCAATGCTGTTTCGTGATGATGCACGTTGACGTTATTGATGGTGAGCGCATTAATGCCCACGCTCGCCAGCAGTCGTGCGTACCGGTGTATCCGCGCGGCATCATAAGAAATTTTATTATCGGCAAAGAACAGTGAACGCCCAGCGTAGCCCCGTTCAATAGAGCCGTCCATATTATCCCAGTGGTTAATCATGCGGATAGCAAAGGCTGGCTTTTGTTTTTTCGCCGTAATAACATTTTCAGGAAGAGCGCTATTTCGTAACAACTCAAACCAGGCGTAGAGGAATCCCTGCCAATCACAGGCAGTAATAGTGATGGAATGGCTGTCCTGAGCAATAAAATATTCCCCATTAACGGAATCATTATTCGACAAAGGCAGAAGGGTAAATCGTAAAGAGGCATTTTCTGCAGATGTTATTGTCAAGGGGGAATCAGCTAATTGCTTGATCTCACTTAGCAATGTTTCGCGGATAACATTGTCTTCTTGTGGAATATGGACCGCGCGTAAATAGCGTATAAGCCAGGTTCCATTGAGGCTGGAAGGTAACCAACAATCTGCAACATGACCGGATGTATTTCCGTTAAAACTGGCGTTCATTATTGACCCTTATTAGTACCATACAAGTATTGAAAGTGAGGGTAATTAGCGCCAGACAATAAATCTATTATAAAAATAGACAGTGGGTTTACGAGAATTCCTTTTTACTCGGTGGATCACATTTTTAACCGCTGCTGGGTGAATGAATTGCGGCCAATGGTATATAAGGCGTGTGGGCGAAGTGAGGAAGGGGGGGGAAGATAAATAGTTTCGAAGTTACTAATTGAAGGGGTGAATGAATATAGCAAAGGGCGACATTCATTCACCTTTGGTGAACATGATATTTAGATAATGTCGATTTCCGCAACGGACGGGTAAATCCACGATGGACGGAACGGCATATTATCGATGTCATCAACGGTAGAGACGCCAGAGAGAACCAGAATCGTCTCCAGACCTGCCTGGAAGCCGGCCAGAATATCGGTGCGAAGATTATCGCCGACGATTACCGTCTGCTCTGAGTGTGCCTGCATTTTGTTAAGGGCGGCGCGGATGATCCACGGGCTTGGCTTGCCAACGACAAACGGCTTACGGCCAGAGATCTTTTCGATACCGGCACACAGCGCGCCACAGGCTGGGTAATAGCCGCGGCCATGGGTGTCTGGGTTCGTGGCGATGAAACGTGCGCCATTGGCCACGAAGAATGCCGCCTTGTGCATCATTTCCCAGTTAAAGGAGCGCGTTTCACCCACGATAACGAAGTCCGGGTTGACGTCGGTAATGGTGAATCCGGCTTTATAGAGTTCGTGGATCAATGCCCCTTCGCCGACTACGTACGCTTTTTTCCCTTCCTGGCGGCGTAGGAAATCGGCGGTGGCCATGGCGGAGGTATAAAACACGCTGTCAGGCACGTCGATGCCTGCGGTGGCGAAGCGGTTCGCCAAATCCTGACCCGTCTGTGAAGGGTAGTTGGTCAGACAGAGAAACGGCATACCTTTATCCAGTACGCGTGCGACGAATTCTGCCGCGCCTGGCACGGCAACGTTGTCGTGCATCAGCACGCCGTCAATATCACAGATTACATTCTGAATGGTCATGGACTACCTGGCGTTTGTTTTTAAAGAGGCGTAATTATACACGTTATCCCCGGCGTTGCCTCTCAGGACTAACCTTCCAACAAATGTTGTAGCAGGATACCGTTGAGCATCGCGCGCTTGACCAGCGCAAATGCGCCAATCGCGGAGCGGTGGTCGAGGGTCGAACGTACCACCGGTAAATTCTTGCGAAAAGCCTTTAAAACCTGCGTGTTGATGCAACCTTCAATGGCGGGCAACAGGACGCGGTCGGCCTCGATGATTTCGCCAGCAATCACCACTTTCTGCGGGTTAAACAGGTTAATGGCAATAGCGATGGTTTTACCGAGATGACGGCCTACATGCTCAATCACTTCGGTTGCCAGCGCGTCACCTTTGTTGGCAGCTTTGCAGATGGTTTTGATGTGGCAATCGTCGAGCGTCACGCGGCTTTGGTAGCCCTGCTCCAGCAGATGGCGTACGCGTTGCTCAATGGCGGCATTGGCGGCCACGGTTTCCAGACAGCCAAAGTTACCGCAGTGGCAGCGCTCGCCGAGCGGATCAACCTGAATATGACCAATCTCACCGACGTTGCCGTTGCGGCCAATAAAAATGCGTCCGTTGGAGATAATGCCTGCGCCGGTGCCGCGATGCACACGCACCAGAATAGAGTCTTCACAGTCCTGGCTTGCACCAAAGTAGTGCTCGGCCAGCGCCAGGCTGCGGATATCGTGACCCACAAAACAGGTCACTTTAAAGCGTTTTTCCAGCGCTTCAACCAGACGCCAGTTTTCCACCGGGATGTGCGGCATATAGCGAATAACGCCGCTTTCAGGGTCAACCAGTCCAGGCAGAATCACTGAAATAGCAATCAACTCACGAATTTTACGCTGGCACGATTCAATAAAAGTGCCGATGGTGTTGAGCAGGGCATGTTCCAGCGTTTCCTGGGTGCGCTCAGGCAGCGGATAGTGCTCTTCAGCAACTGCTTTACTGCTCAGATCGTACAGCGTGAGGGTCGTGTCGTGACGGCCAAGGCGAACGCCAATGGCGTGGAAATTGCGGGTTTCAGTGATGATAGAGATAGCGCGGCGGCCCCCGGTGGAGGCCTGCTGATCGACTTCTTTGATCAATCCGCGCTCAATAAGCTGACGCGTGATTTTGGTCACGCTGGCGGGAGCAAGCTGGCTCTGCTCGGCAATTTGAATACGCGAGATTGGCCCGTGCTGGTCAATCAGGCGGTAAACGGCCGCGCTGTTAAGCTGTTTTACGAGGTCAACATTACCAATTTGAGCTTGTCCGCCTGATGTCATACTTTCTCTTACTCAGTAACGACCTCGTTGCCATTAACGATGGTCTTGATGATTTTAAAGTCGTGCGTGAATGCGGTCAGGTTCGCGACCTTGCCCGGTGCAATGCTGCCAAGACGTTTTTCAACGCCAATGGCGCGAGCAGGGTAGAGCGTTGCCATGCGCAGCACTTCGTCCAGCGCAATATTGGCATGTTCCACCAGATTGCGAACGCCTTCGATCATGGTCAGCGAGGAACCGCTCAATGTACCGTTTTCATCAACACAGAGTCCATTGCGGTAGTATATTGTTTTACCAGCAAAAATGAACTGATCAATATCGGCACCTGCCGGTGCGGTGGCATCGGTTACCAGGCACAGCTTATCGCCTTTCAGGCGCTTGGCGTTACGAATATTGATGTAGTCCACGTGCAGGCCATCAGCAATGATGCCGCAGTAGATTTCGTTTGCATCGAGGATAGCACCGGTCAGGCCCGGCTCACGACCAGACATATAAGGCATCGCGTTAAACAGGTGTGTCGCGAAGGTGATACCTGCGCGGAAACCGACGCGTGCTTCTTGCGCGGTGGCGTTGGAGTGGCCCGCAGAAACAACGATGCCTGCGTTTGCCAGCGCGGTGATGACTTCCGGTGCGACCATCTCTGGAGCCAGGGTCACTTTGGTGATGACGTCCGCATTATCGCAGAGGAACTTCACCAGTTCAGCGTCGGGTTTACGCACGAAGCCTGGGTTGTGAGTGCCTTTTTTCACCAGATTCAGCCATGGGCCTTCAAGGTGCAGACCCAGCGCCTGGTTAGGGTGCTTAGCCAGATATTCACGCATCACGCGGATACCCTGTTTCATCAGGTCGTCGCTGGTGGTGATGAGCGTAGGCAGATAGTTGGTGCAGCCCGATTTCTCGTTGGCTTTCTGCATGATTTCCAGCGTTTCAACGGTGACCGCTTCGGCGGTGTCGTTGAACTGTACGCCGCCGCAGCCGTTAAGCTGAACGTCGATAAAACCAGGGGCGAGAATGGCGCCATTAACGGAACGCTGTTCGACGTTCGCTGGTACATCGGCCAGTGGGCAAATACGTTCAATAAGGCCATTGGCGACGATAATCGCATGGTCATCCAGAATTTCGTGGCCGGTATAAATTCGGCCATGGGTTAATGCATACATTACGACCCCCGGTGTTCTAAAAATTTGTCCCGCAGTAGGCCACGGGACGGTAAGACATTACAGACCTTTGATATTTTCAGCTTCTAATTCGTTGAAATATTTCAGGGTCTTAACCTTCAACTCCATGGTGGAAGGTTCGTCGCAGACGATCAGCGATTTCGGGTGCAGTTGCAGACAGGTGATGGTCCACATATGGTTTACGTTGCCTTCAACCGCTTGCTGCAGCGCCAGCGCTTTTGTCGCGCCTTGTACCAGAATCATCACTTCTTCAGCGTCCAGCAGCGTACCTACGCCCACGGTCAGCGCGTATTTTGGTACCAGCGCCACGTCGCCGTCAAAGAAACGGGAGTTGGCGACGCGGGTTTCATGCGTCAACGTTTTGATACGGGTACGGGAAGAAAGAGAAGAAGCCGGTTCGTTGAACGCGATGTGACCATCGTTACCCACGCCACCCATAAACAGGTGAATTTTGCCGTAAGAACGAATTTTTTCTTCATAACGACGACATTCTGCGTCAACATCCGGCGCGTTGCCGTTCAGCAGGTTGATATTTTCTTCTGGGATATCAATGTGGTCGAAGAAGTTGCGGTGCATAAAGCTGTAATAGCTTTCCGGATGCTCTTTTGGCAGCCCAACGTATTCGTCCATGTTGAAGGTGACGACGTGCTTAAAGCTCACCTGGCCCGCTTTATGCATTTCAACTAATACTTTATAGGTCGCCAGCGGGGTACCGCCGGTTGGCAAGCCGAGGACGAATGGACGGTCCGCGGTAGGTTTGAAAGCATTGATACGGTTAACGATGTGGCGGGCAGCCCATTTGCCGACTTGTTCAGCGTTAACGAGAGGAATCAGTCTCATTCTTCACCTCAAAATGTAAAATGTAAGAAGTTGGCGGATGGCATCTCCGTACACGCTTTAAGCGTCACCTGTTTGCATCGTCAGGGAGCAATCCGTTTTGATTTTTTGAATGATAAAATAAGTTTTCATGGTTAGCCAGTGAAAGGGAGTGGCGATAACAATATTTGGTGACTATAGTCACAAAAAACACGTGTTTAATTTGCGATACGAATTAAACTTCCACACACTCATAAGCCTCAGAGTTGTGATTGCAGTTTACAAGACATCGCAGTGTCATGCTTTTTTGCACAATAAAAAAATGGCTTAAATGAGCCGTATCGGGGTCTCGTAGGGGGAATAAGATGAATATTTTAGGGTTTTTCCAGCGACTAGGTAGGGCGTTACAGCTCCCTATCGCCGTGCTGCCGGTGGCGGCGCTGTTGCTGCGATTTGGTCAGCCAGACTTACTTAACGTGCCGTTCATCGCGCAAGCGGGCGGATCTATTTTTGATAACCTGGCGCTGATTTTTGCCATCGGTGTGGCATCCAGCTGGTCTAAAGACAGCGCGGGTGCGGCAGCACTGGCAGGCGCGGTCGGTTATTTCGTACTGACTAAAGCAATGGTCACCATCAACCCAGCCATTAACATGGGTGTCCTGGCGGGTATCATTACCGGTCTGGTCGGTGGTGCTGTTTATAACCGTTGGGCGGGTATCAAACTCCCTGACTTCCTGAGCTTCTTCGGCGGCAAACGCTTCGTGCCAATCGCCACTGGCTTCTTCTGTCTGGTGCTGGCAGCCATCTTTGGCTACGTGTGGCCACCGGTGCAGAACGCCATCCACGCAGGTGGTGAGTGGATCGTTGGCGCAGGCGCGCTGGGCTCCGGTATCTTTGGTTTCATCAACCGTCTGCTGATCCCAACCGGTCTGCATCAGGTACTGAACACCATCGCCTGGTTCCAGATTGGTGAGTTCACCAACGCAGCCGGTGCGGTCTTCCACGGTGACATCAACCGCTTCTATGCGGGTGACGGCACTGCGGGTATGTTCATGTCCGGCTTCTTCCCAATCATGATGTTTGGTCTGCCGGGCGCGGCGCTGGCGATGTACTTCGCCGCACCGAAAGCGCGTCGTCCAATGGTTGGCGGTATGCTGCTGTCCGTCGCGATCACCGCATTCCTGACCGGTGTTACCGAGCCGCTGGAATTCCTGTTCATGTTCCTGGCGCCGTTACTGTACCTCCTGCACGCGATTCTGACCGGTGTGAGCCTGTTTATCGCAACGCTGCTGGGTATCCACGCGGGCTTCTCCTTCTCCGCAGGTGCTATCGACTACGTGTTGATGTACAGCCTGCCGGCAGCAAGTAAGAACGTCTGGATGCTGGTGGTCATGGGTCTGGTCTTCTTCGTTATCTACTTCGTCCTGTTCAGCGTCGTTATCCGCATGTTCAACCTGAAAACACCAGGTCGTGAAGATAAAGACGACAACGTAGTGACTGAAGAAGCGAACAGCAACACCGAAGAAGGTCTGAATCAGTTGGCAACTAACTACATTGCCGCGGTTGGTGGTACTGACAACCTGAAAGCGATTGATGCCTGTATTACCCGTCTGCGTCTGACCGTAGGCGACTCCGCGAAGGTGAGCGACGCGATGTGTAAACGTCTGGGCGCTTCCGGTGTGGTGAAACTGAACAAACAAACCATCCAGGTTATCGTGGGTGCGAAAGCTGAGTCTATCGGCGACGCGATGAAGAAAGTGGTTGCTCGTGGCCCGGTTGCCGCCGCAGCAGCGGAAAGCGCAGCGCCAGCAGCACCAGCGGCGGCAAAACCGCAGGCTGTGGCTAACGCCGCGACCGTAGAAACCCTGGTTTCTCCGATTACCGGTGATGTGGTTGCGCTGGAGCAGGTTCCTGATGAAGCCTTCGCCAGCAAAGCGGTCGGTGACGGCGTGGCGGTGAAACCAACGGATAAAACCGTAGTTTCCCCAGCAGCGGGCACCATTGTGAAAATCTTCAACACCAACCACGCGTTCTGCCTGGAAACTGACAAAGGCGCGGAAATCGTTGTCCACATGGGTATCGATACCGTGGCGTTGGAAGGTAAAGGCTTCAAACGTCTGGTTGAAGAGGGTGCAGAAGTGAAAGCGGGTGAGCCGATCCTGGAAATGGACCTGGATTTCCTGAACGCTAATGCGCGCTCGATGATTAGTCCGGTAGTTTGCAGCAACAGCGACGATTTCGGCGGTCTGGTGATTAAAGCTGAAGGTCATGTGGTTGCCGGTCAAACGCCACTGTATGAGATTAAAGGTAAATAACTGCTCCTGAGTAAAGTGAGTTAAGTGCCTTAAGCGGCGGGGGAGATCCTCCGCCGCTTTTTTTTGCAGCAAATACCCCCATATTCGGTATTCCACCGCCTTTTTTGTGCAACTAATAGTTGTCTCCGGGCGCGGCTTATAAGATCATGTGCCGTTATACGTTGTTTACGCTTTGAGGAATCCACGATGAGTGAGGCTGAAGCCCGCCCGACTAACTTTATTCGTCAGATCATTGATGAAGATCTGGCTACCGGTAAGCACAACACGGTGCATACTCGTTTTCCGCCAGAGCCGAATGGCTATCTGCACATCGGCCATGCGAAATCTATCTGCCTGAACTTTGGCATTGCGCAAGATTATCAAGGCCAGTGCAACCTGCGTTTCGATGACACCAACCCGGTTAAAGAAGACATCGAATACGTTGAGTCCATCAAAAACGACGTCGAGTGGTTAGGTTTTCACTGGTCTGGCAACGTCCGTTACTCTTCTGATTACTTCGATCAGCTGCATGCCTACGCGGTCGAACTGATCAACAAAGGCCTGGCGTACGTTGATGAACTGACGCCCGAGCAGATCCGCGAATACCGCGGCTCGCTGACCGCACCGGGCAAAAACAGCCCGTACCGCGATCGCAGCGTTGAAGAGAACCTGGCGCTGTTCGAAAAAATGCGTACCGGCGGTTTTGCCGAAGGTACCGCCTGTCTGCGCGCTAAAATCGATATGGCTTCACCGTTTATCGTCATGCGCGACCCGGTGCTGTATCGCATTAAGTTTGCCGATCACCACCAGACTGGCACCAAGTGGTGCATCTACCCGATGTACGACTTCACCCACTGCATCAGCGATGCGCTGGAAGGCATTACGCACTCTCTGTGTACGCTGGAGTTCCAGGACAACCGTCGTCTGTACGACTGGGTGCTGGACAACATCACCATCCCGGTTCACCCGCGCCAGTACGAATTCTCGCGCCTGAATCTGGAATACACCGTGATGTCCAAACGTAAGTTGAACCAGTTGGTGATGGAAAAACACGTAGAAGGCTGGGATGACCCACGTATGCCGACCATTTCGGGTCTGCGTCGTCGTGGTTATACCGCGGCATCTATTCGTGAATTCTGTAAGCGCATCGGCGTGACCAAGCAGGACAACACCATTGAGATGGCTTCGCTGGAATCCTGCATTCGTGAAGATCTCAACGAGAACGCGCCGCGCGCGATGGCGGTTATCGACCCGGTTAAACTGGTTATCGAAAACTACCCGCAGGGCGAAAGCGAGCTGGTTTCTATGCCTAACCATCCGAATAAGCCGGAAATGGGTAGCCGTGAAGTGCCGTTTAGCGCTGAGATCTGGATCGACCGTGCAGACTTCCGTGAAGAAGCCAACAAGCAGTACAAGCGTCTGGTGATGGGTAAAGAAGTTCGTTTGCGTAACGCCTATGTGGTGAAAGCAGAGCGCGTAGAGAAAGATGCGGAAGGCAATATCACCACTATCTTCTGTACCTACGATGCCGATACCCTGAGCAAAGACCCAGCAGATGGCCGTAAAGTGAAGGGCGTAATTCACTGGGTTAGCGCGGCGCATGCGCTGCCGGTTGAAATTCGCCTGTACGACCGTCTCTTCAGCGTGCCAAACCCTGGTGCCGCAGAAGACTTCCTGTCGGTGATGAACCCAGAGTCATTGGTTATCAAGCAGGGCTACGCTGAGCCGTCTCTGCAGGCCGCTGAGGCCGGTAAAGCGTTCCAGTTCGAGCGTGAGGGTTACTTCTGCCTCGACAGCCGCTACACCACCGCGGAGAAGCTGGTCTTTAACCGTACCGTTGGTTTACGAGACACTTGGGTGGGGTAATTAACGCCCAATAATAAAAACGCCGCGCTTGCGGCGTTTTTTTTTGCCTCGTTTTTAACGAAATCTTTCGTTGGAATAACGGTGTCCTTTCGGATGAAAAAATACGTCCTCTCATAGTTTCGCGTAGCGAATTAATGCAAATCTTCTAAGCCTAAGCGCTTATGTTTTTTTTCTCCTCGCTGTTACAAAAACATTATGTAAACGCTCTCATTCACATTTCATCCAGAGCCCGCAAGGCCTGAGGTGAAAATGTTTCAATAACGCACGGTGTTACAAACAGAAACCAAATATGTGCGCTTTGTCATAATCCTGCACTCTCATTGCGGAAAAGGATTGATAATTCGCGTCGCGAAAAATAGTCTATCGGTGTAGCGAAACACCTTTTTTAAGAAGTTCATTTTTTTTAAAGTTTTTATTTTTTGCTTCTGCTTTGCAGCGGCATTTTTAAAAGTCAAAGAGGATATAACTATGCGTACGTTTAGTGGCAAACGTAGTACGCTGGCGCTGGCTATCGCCGGTGTAACAGCAATGTCAGGCTTTATGATGACTCCAGAAGCAAAAGCGGAAGGCTTCATCGACGATTCCACACTGACTGGCGGCATCTATTACTGGCAGCGTGAGCGTGACCGTAAAGATGTCACTGATAATGACAAATACAAAACCAACCTTTCTCACTCCACCTGGAACGCCAACCTCGACTTCCAGTCCGGCTATGCTGCCGATATGTTCGGTATTGATATTGCTGCGTTCACCGCGATTGAAATGGCGGAAAGTGCTGAAAGCGGTCACCCGAACGAAATTGCGTTCTCCTCTAAGAACAAAGGCTACAGCGAAGATTACAGCGGCGATAAGAGCGGTATCAGCCTGTACAAAGCGGCAGCTAAATTTAAATTAGGGCCAGCATGGGCTCGCGCAGGTTACATCCAGCCAACCGGTCAGACGCTGCTGGCGCCGCACTGGAGCTTCATGCCTGGTACTTATCAGGGTGCTGAAGCCGGGGCCAATTTCGACTACGGTGATGCTGGCGCGCTGAGCTTCTCCTATATGTGGACTAACAACTACAAGGCGCCTTGGCACCTTGAAATGGACAACTTCTATCAGAACGATCAGAAGACCAAAGTTGATTACCTGCACTCTATCGGTGCGAAATACGATTTCAAAAATGACCTGGTGCTGGAAGCCGCATTTGGTCAGGCAGAAGGCTATATCGATCAGTACTTCGCCAAAGGTAGCTACAAATTTGATATCCCTGGCGGCCCGCTGACCACCAGCTACCAGTTCTACGGCACCCGTGACAAGGTGAGCGATCATGGTGTTAACGATATCTATGACGGCACAGCATGGCTGCAGGCGTTAACCTTCGGCTACAAGCTGCAAGAAGTGTTCGACTTCCGCCTGGAAGGGACCTGGGTTAAAGCAGAAGGTCAGCAGGGTTACTTCCTGCAGCGTATGACGCCAACCTACGCCTCCTCTAACGGTCGTCTGGATATCTGGTGGGATAACCGCTCTGACTTCAACGCCAACGGCGAAAAAGCGGTCTTCTTCGGCACCATGTATGACCTGAAGAACTGGGATCTGCCGGGTTGGGCAGTGGGTGCTTCTTACGTTTATGCATGGGATGCTAAGCCAGCGAGCTGGCAGTTGAACCCGGATGCGTACTACGACAAGAACAACAAGATTAAAGAGTCTGCCTACAGCCTCGATGTGGCTTACACCGTACAGGATGGTCGTGCGAAGGGTACGCTGTTCAAACTGCACTTCACCCAGTACGACAACCACTCCGATATCCCAAGCTGGGGCGGTGGTTACGGCAACATCTTCCAGGATGAGCGTGACGTGAAATTCATGGTTATCGCACCATTCACCATTTTCTGATGCTAATGCGGCAGGGGGAGACCTCTGCCGCTGCTAAGAGGCTCATCGTATGAAAAAACTAATTATTGTTGCGCTGATGGCCGCCGGGTTAACCGCCTGTGCGCAATCTCCTGCGCCGAAGGAAGATAGCAAGCTGAAGGATGCCTACAGCGCCTGTATTAACACCGCAGAAGGCAATCCGGATAAAATTCAGGCCTGCCAGAGCGTACTGAACGTGCTGAAGCAAGAGAAAGCGCACGAGCAGTTCGCTAACCAGGAAAGCGTGCGCGTCATTGACTACCAGAAATGCATTAACGCCAGAAAAATGGGCAATGATGAAGCGGTAGCGAAAAACTGCGACAAGATCTGGCAAGAAATTCGCAGCAACAACACGCCACAGAAATAAGCTTACGCTGATAATAAAAAACCGCTGCACTTTTTTGCAGCGGTTTTTTTGTGGGCGCAGTAAACGCAGGGCATAAAAAAACCAGCGCATAGGCTGGCTTTTCGAGAGGCCGTACGCTTATTTTGCGACAGCGTCGTGCGCGTGTTCATCTTCACGGCAGTCGCCTTCAGCGCAGTGACCGTAGAGATAAAGACTGTGGTTAGTTAAGCGGATACCATGCTTCGACGCGATTTCACGCTGACGAGCTTCGATGGAATCATCGCTGAACTCGATCACTTTGCCGCAGTCGAGGCAAATCAGGTGATCGTGGTGATGCTGCTGGGTCAGTTCGAAAACGGATTTACCGCCTTCAAAGTTATGACGAGTCACGATGCCGGCGTCATCAAACTGGTTCAGTACGCGGTAAACCGTCGCTAAACCAATCTCTTCACCCATGTCGATCAGGCGTTTGTATAAGTCTTCCGCGCTGACATGGTGGTTATCGGGTTCCTGGAGGACTTCCAGAATCTTTAACCGTGGAAGTGTGACTTTCAGGCCAGCCTTCTTTAATGCGGTATTGTTGTCAGTCATGCGGAATCTGTCCTGTTGCTAAACGATCAACTTCCATCAGCGAAAGTATCACAGAGAATGCACCCGAATTAATGCGTCTCATTATAGAATGACCCTATTGAAATGAAAACAGCAAGAGCCGGGTAAACTAAGCTATCAAAAACGAGGCTTCACCGACAAAGTTACGATGAGACCGCGCTAAATCAGAAGATATTGTACAGGTATGCGCTAAAAAGTTAAAAAATTGTAGCTATTATTTTAATTGCTTTTACCTATTAATGAGGCGTAGTTTCATCACTAAGCCTCATTATTTTGCATCAGGCGTTTTTGATGTCTTCCAGGTGCAGCTCTTCTGCAACCTGCTTAACCCATTTTTCAACGCGTTCAGCGGTCAGCTCAGGCTGACGGTCTTCGTCGATGGCCAGACCCACGAAGTGGTTGTCATCGGCCAGGCCTTTAGACGCTTCGAAATGGTAACCAGCTGTTGGCCAGTGACCGACGATGGCCGCACCGCGTGGTTCAATGATGTCGCGAATGGTGCCCAGCGCATCACAGAAATATTCGGCGTAGTCTTCCTGGTCGCCGCAACCAAACAGCGCGACCAGCTTGCCGTTGAAGTCCACTTCTTCCAGCGTAGGGAAGAAGTCATCCCAATCGCACTGCGCTTCGCCGTAGTACCAGGTTGGGATACCCAGCAGCAGAATATCGAATGCTTCCAGATCTTCTTTGCTGCTCTTGGCAATGTCGTGAACGTCAGCGACATCTTTACCAAGCTGTTTTTGAATCATTTTTGCGATATTTTCGGTGTTCCCGGTATCGCTACCGAAAAAGATGCCAACGATTGCCATGAGTAAAATAACCTCTTGAAACTTAATGATATGGTGGTGGCTTATTGCCCACAGATAAGGGCAATCATAGCAGAACTGAGAAGCGTGCGGAAACCGCTATCGTGCCGTACTGCACACTCTGCTACATGAAAGTGTGTTTTGGGGGGATTTTTCAGACTTTCCCCTGTCCGTGTAGCTGGGCCAGCTGGTTCATCAACATCTCTTCGATGAGTTCGCTCCGGCTCATATCACGGGCAGTCGCCAGCTCGTTGAGCGCATCAACGGCTTCGTTATTCAGCTTCAGCTCCACGCGCTTCAGACCGCGCACTTTGTCGCGTTTTAACTGATTACGCTTATTAATGCGCAGCTGTTCGTCACGCGAAAGCGGATTGGTTTTTGGTCTTCCCGGCCGACGCTCATTTGCGAACAAATCTAAGGTCGTACGGTCCGTTTGTTCTTTTGCCATGGTTCTGAGTGACTTCGGGGAAACAAGCTACCGGGCGGTGCCCGGTGCAGACAGCGCGCAATCATACATCAGTGAGACCCACACGCCAACGACCACGGCCATTCTGGCGCGCGGTCGATGCATTTTTAATCACTCGCTGAGATAACGACGGATAGCCCGCAGTACCGCATCCGGTTTTTCGGCGTGAACCCAGTGGCCCGCACCGGCGATGACGTGTGCTTTTGCCTGGGGGAATTGAGCCAGCAGCTCGCTGCGGTAGGCTTCGGTGACGTACGGTGAATTGCCGCCAGGAATAAACAGAGCAGGGTGGTCCCAGGCGGGAATGGTTTCCCAGCCGACGATGTGCGGGTATTGCTCCCACAGCACCGGCACGTTAAAGCGCCAGGCACCGTCAACAAAGGATTTCAGCAGGAACTGAATCACGCCTTCTTCTTTTAAATACTCGCGCATCACCGTCGCGGCCTGTTGGCGGGTTGCCACCCCGGCGCTGGTCACGGCGTTGATGGCCGCAAAAATCTCATCATGACGACGAACGTGATAATCCACCGGTGCGATATCAATCGCCACCAGACGGTCGATGCGTTCAGGGGCTAGTGCCGTCAGCGCCATCACCGCTTTACCGCCCATTGAGTGGCCAATCACCGTCGCTTTTTCAATACCGTTATCGTCAAGCGTGTCGAGCAGATCCTGTGCCATGGCGGGATAGGTCATCTCATCGGCGCGCGGCGACAAACCGTGGTTACGCATATCAACCTGAAGGATATCGTGATCGACAACCAGGTCACGGGCGAGGATCCCGAGATTATCGAGGCTGCCGAACAGGCCGTGGACGAGAACGATGGGAGAATTATTGTGCAGGTTTTGTGCAGATTGCGCTCGGACATTCAATTTCATAGCAAAGTTCTTTTTTTCGCATTGTCGGGTTAGGGTATCATGTTGGACATTCTAACGCTCAGGGGCAAGAAAGGAACTCATCCGAATTTTGCCGTCTTCCTGGTTTGGCGCTACCCGCTGTTGGGTTTTGACTTTATAATCCCAATGAATTGTATTCAGAAAAATTATCGCACCGGATTAAGATGAAAACGATCGAAGTTGATGACGAGCTCTATCGCTATATTGCGGCTCACACTCTGCACATTGGCGAGAGCGCGTCCGACATTTTACGGCGTATGCTGAAATTCTCCGCCGCTTCCCAGCCCGTGGCTGCTGCCGCTGCGCCGGTCGTCAAAGCAGAACCGGCTCCCGCTCCGGCCCCGGCTGCTGCTCCCGTTGCTGACGTAAAAACGGTGAAAACCGCTAAAGATAAAGTCCGTGCTATGCGCGAGCTGCTGCTCTCCGACGAATATGCTGAGCAGAAGAAAGCGGTTAACCGCTTCATGCTGATTCTGACCACGCTGTACGCTCTGGACAATAAAGCGTTTGCAGAAGCAACCGAATCCCTCCACGGACGTACCCGTGTCTATTTTGCGGCTGATGAGCAAACGCTGCTCAAAAACGGCAATCAGACAAAACCAAAACAGGTTCCGGATACGCCATACTGGGTCATTACCAATACCAATACAGGCCGTAAATGCAGCATGGTCGAACACATCATGCAATCAATGCAATTCCCGGCGGAATTGATTGAGAAGGTTTGCGGTACTATCTAATACTGACAATCTAACCCTTGCATAAGAAGGACCAGGCAATGGCAAACCATACCCGTGCAGGACAACCTGCACAGCAGAGTGATTTGATCAACGTCGCCCAACTGACGGCGCAGTACTACGTGCTGCAGCCTGATGTGAGCAACCCGGAACATGCGGTGAAGTTCGGTACGTCCGGCCACCGTGGGAGCGCAGGTCGTCACAGCTTCAACGAAAAGCATATTCTGGCCATTGCTCAGGCGATTGCTGAAGAGCGCGCGAAAAATGGAATTACGGGCCCATGCTATGTCGGGAAAGATACTCACGCGCTCTCTGAGCCGGCGTTTATCTCCGTTCTCGAAGTGCTGGCAGCAAACGGGGTGGATGTCATTGTTCAGGAAGACAATGGCTTTACGCCAACGCCAGCGGTATCTAACGCTATCCTGGTACACAACAAAAAAGGCGGCAAGCTGGCCGATGGGATCGTGATTACGCCATCCCACAACCCACCGGAAGATGGCGGCATCAAGTACAACCCACCAAACGGTGGCCCGGCTGATACCAACGTCACCAAAGTGGTTGAAGACCGCGCGAATGCGCTGCTGGCTGCCAATCTGGAAGGCGTGAAGCGTATCGCGTACGACGCGGCGCTGGCTTCCGGCCACGTCAAAGAAGTCGATCTGGTGCAGCCGTTCATTGAAGGGCTGGCGGATATCGTCGATATGGCGGCTATCCAGAAAGCCGGGCTGACCCTGGGCGTTGACCCGCTGGGCGGTTCCGGTATCGAATACTGGAAGCGTATCGCTAAGCACTACAACCTGAACCTGACCATTGTTAACGATCACGTTGACCAGACTTTCCGCTTTATGCACCTCGATAAAGACGGCGCAATCCGTATGGACTGCTCCTCCGAGTGCGCGATGGCGGGCCTGTTGGCGCTGCGTGATAAGTTCGACCTGGCATTTGCTAACGACCCTGATTATGACCGTCACGGTATCGTCACCCCGGCAGGCCTGATGAACCCGAACCACTATCTGGCGGTGGCGATCAACTATCTGTTCCAGCACCGCCCACAGTGGGGCAAAGACGTTGCCGTGGGTAAAACCCTGGTCTCTTCTGCGATGATTGACCGCGTAGTGAACGACCTGGGCCGTAAGCTGGTAGAAGTACCGGTTGGCTTCAAATGGTTCGTTGATGGTCTGTTCGACGGGAGCTTCGGCTTCGGCGGCGAAGAGAGCGCGGGCGCTTCCTTCCTGCGTTTCGACGGTACGCCGTGGTCTACCGATAAAGACGGGATCATCATGTGCCTGCTGGCGGCGGAAATCACCGCTGTCACCGGTAAGAATCCGCAGGAGCATTACAACGAGCTGGCGGCTCGTTTCGGCGCGCCAAGCTACAACCGTCTGCAGGCCAGCGCAACGTCCGCACAGAAAGCGGTGCTGTCTAAGCTCTCTCCAGAAATGGTGAGTGCCAGCACGCTGGCGGGTGACCCGATTACCGCACGCCTGACGGCGGCACCGGGTAACGGCGCTTCTATCGGCGGTCTGAAAGTAATGACCGACAACGGCTGGTTCGCGGCGCGTCCATCCGGCACCGAAGATGCCTACAAGATTTACTGCGAAAGCTTCCTCGGTGCTGAACACCGTAAGCAGATTGAGAAAGAAGCGGTAGAGATTGTCAGCGAAGTGCTGAAAAACGCCTGAGTGATTGGGGAAGAAAAAGGGAGCCGAATGGCTCCCTTTTTTATGGGCTTTATGCTGCCCCGGGGTCGGCATAAATGCCTCGCCCGGGCTACACGCAATCCATCATTGTGGTCGTTGTAGGCCGGATAAGCGAAGCGCCATCCGGCAACACCAGCACAGACTTAACTGTGCTTATTCTTCAATTCAAACCGTGGTGAGACCAGACCGTACAGCGTCCAACCGAGGAACGTCACGATGGAACCGTACAGCATCGCTTCTTCGCCGGAAGAGTAGAGCGCATAGAAGCTATACATCGCCCCAACGAATGCCACGAAGTTCGCCACGCGCGCTTTGTTTACCGGCACATTCGCCATCCGCTGAATGATGACCAGTGCAGCCATCGACAGGATGTACGGAATAATGTTGGTCACCACCGCCAGGTTCACCAGCACGTTGAACTGGTTGTTCAGCGACGGGCTAATGGTCATCAGCGACAGTCCGGACTGGATAACTACGATAACCAGCATCCCCTGTACCGGCGCATCGGCATTGCTGACGCGGGAGAAGACTTTCGGGAAGTAACCTTCATCCGCGGAGGATTTGAACACCTGAGCAATAGTGAACTGCCAGCCGAGCAGCGAGCCGCAGCAGGACATCACCATCAGCGCCATGATCACTTTCCCGACTGCCGGGGTGAACATCTGCGCGAAGGCCAGACCGAACGGCGCGGTGGAGTTGGCCAGATCCATGTTTGGCACAATACCGGCAATCACGTTGGTCGAGATGATGTAAATCACCGCTGCCCCGAGCGTCCCGCCGAGTACGGCGATCGGCACGTTACGTTCTGGGTTTTCCACCACTTCGGCGTTGGCACAGGCAGATTCCAGACCGAGGAACGCCCACAGCGTCATCGCAATCGAGGAACCAACGGCGCTAAAGAACGGCACGTGGTGCGGGTTCCAGGATTCGGCGTACATTGTCGGGCTGAACCAGTACCAGCCAATAATGCATAGACCGACCACCGGAATAATCACGCCCCATACCGTGATGCTACTGATCTGCCCGGTAATGCGCGCACCGCCGAAGTTAGCAACGGTACAGATCCACAGTACACCGATCGTGGCGAGCCCGATCTGCACCGGGCTCAGTGCGGCACCGAAAAGCTCGGTGCCGTAACCCACCGCCGAAATCGCGATAGCGACGTTGGCAATCAGCAGTGAAACCCCGTAGGTATAGTTGGCCATAAAGTTGCCCGACTTACCAAAGGCATACTCGGCATAGCCGCCCATGCCACCGGGTTTCTTACTGAACATCCCGCATTTTGCAAACGCCCAGGCCAACGCCATCGAACCGACGGCGGTCACCAGCCAGGAGATAATGGAGATGGTGCCGACTTCAGCGAGTTTGGTGGGCAGCATGATAATCCCGGAGCCCATCATGTTCACCATCGTCAGGATGGTGAGCTGAACAACACCCATCTTATTGTTGGCTTTGCTCATAATTTCTCCCCTTTCAGCAGGGCAGGCTGCGGCTGCTGAGTCTCAATCACGTTGCACCACACTTCTTTGCGGCCGTCATGTTCCTGGATATAAACCCCTTGCAGCTCTGGCGCGAAGCCCGGCAGCAGGTTGATGCCTTCTTCCAGCGCTTTGAAATAGCGCAGAACGGAGTCACCCCAGATTTCCCCTGGTACGACGCACAGCACGCCTGGAGGATACGGCAGGGCACCTTCAGCGGCGATTTTGCCTTCCGCCATCGACAGCGGTACCAGCTCAACCTGACCACGAAGGTAGGCGTAGTTGGCATCTTGAGGATTCATGCTGACACGTGGGAAGTGTGATTTACGGAACATCTCTTTTTGCAGCTGTTTCACGTTATGACGGGCATACAGGTCATGCATTTCCTGACACAGCTGGCGCAGGGTGTAACCGGCATAGCGGTCTTTATGCTGACCGTAGAGCGATGGCAGAACCTCTTGCAGCGGCGCATCGGCTTCCAGCAGCGTTTCGAAACGTACCAGCAGCGCGACAAGCTGTTGCAGTTTGGCCATATCTTCTGCTGGCGTCAGCAGGAACAGGATGGAGTTGAGGTCACATTTTTCCGGTACCACGCCGTGTTCACGCAGATAGTTCGCCAGAATGGTCGCTGGCACGCCAAAGGTGTCATATTCACCTTCACCGTTGATGCCCGGCGTGGTCAGCAGCAGTTTGCAGGGGTCGACAAAGTACTGATGTTCGGCGTAGCCTTCAAAACCGTGCCAGCGCTCGCCTGGTACAAAGTGGAAGAAACGCAGGTCGTTAGCAATAGTCTCGGTCGGCCAGGACTGCCATGGTTTACCGTCAATGTCGGCAGGCACGAACGGGCGAATATGGTGGCAGTTATCGAGGATCAGCTTACGTGCTTCGATACCGTTGGCAACGCAGTCCATCCACATATTGCGGCCTGCCTGACCTTCATGCATGCGGGCGTTAACGTCCAGCGCGGCAAACAGCGGGTAGAACGGGCTGGTGGAGGCGTGCATCATAAAGGCGTTATTGAGGCGTTTATGCGGAACATAACGCTGCTGGCCTTTGATATGGCTATCTTTCTTGTGGATCTGCGAGGTCTGAGAGAAGCCCGCCTGCTGTTTGTGAACGGATTGCGTGACCAGAATCCCAGGATCGTTTTCGTTGAGCTCAAGCAGCAGCGGCGAGCAGTCGGCCATCATCGGAATAAACTGTTCATAGCCGACCCACGCGGAGTCGAACAGGATGTAGTCGCAAAGATGACCAATTTTATCCACCACCTGACGGGCGTTATAGATGGTGCCGTCGTAGGTGCCTAGCTGAATCACCGCCAGGCGGAACGGACGCTGATTGCGCGCGCGGTTTGGTGCCACTTCGGCAATCAGTTCACGCAGATAGCTCTCTTCAAAGCAGTGGGCATCGATACCGCCGATAAAGCCGTACGGGTTACGTGCGGTTTCCAGATAAATCGGCGTGGCCCCGGCCTGTAACAGCGCGCCGTGGTGGTTGGATTTGTGGTTGTTACGGTCAAACAGCACCAGATCACCCGGGGTGAGCAGGGCGTTCAGCACCACTTTGTTAGAAGATGAGGTACCGTTCAGGACGAAGTAGGTTTTATCAGCGTTAAATACTTTGGCCGCGTGCTGCTGCGCAATGCACGGCGCACCTTCGTGGATTAACAGGTCGCCCATTGCCACGTCGGCGTTGCAAAGGTCAGAGCGGAACAGGGTTTCGCCAAAGTATTCAACAAACTGGTTGCCGGAAGGATGGCGGCGGAAGAATTCACCCCCCTGATGCCCCGGGCAGTCAAACGCGCTGTTACCCTGCGCCACGTAATCAACCAGTGCGCTAAAGAACGGTGGGCGCAGGTTGACTTCATACTTGTGCGCCGCCGATTCCAGCTGGCGACCATAGAAGTCATTGCGGGTTTCGTCATGCTCAAATACCCCTTGAATACGTGAGAGATATTCGGCGGGAACAATCTGGTCTTTATTAATAGCAATAAATACTGGCAGGTTATAACCCGTAGCGTCTATTTCATCGAGTTTACCGCACTCAACGTCTTCAATAGATAATACGGCAGCCGCAACATCAATAAAGTGAGTGTCGCAGGTATTGATAATACTACGCTGGGTAGTAAAACAGTCCGGGCAAGTACGACTTACGGCAATTTTTAATTCAGACATTTTTCATCTCTTTATTTTAGGTAATAGCAGTCCCTCAATTTCCCGAATGAGAAATTGATATCGCCGGAAAAAAAGCAAAACGACCTCGCTGACAATAACGTCAGGGCGTGAGCTTTTTTGGAATGTGGCAAACCCAGCCGGTCCGGTGGCCGGAAGCTTTATACCCTAGGGTATAGGTTTGTCAGAGCGAGCGCTGGCTACAGGCGTAAGCCCGTATTAGCAGGGAATAACTGCGAGGCGCCCGAAGTCGGGAGACTTATCGGGCGTTAAAGAAGTGAAAATCGAAACTATTGCGATGGGCAAACATCATAATATGTGTTGTCCGTCGAATATGAGGCATCAATCGGTTATTGTTTTCCATTTCGTAGACCTCCGATGAATATCTTAAAGCGGAGTCATTTTATCTCTGAATGGTCTTAAAACTGTGAGGATGATCAATATAACAAGATCAATAATAAAATTATCCATTATTGGTGGGGGTGATGCCAGGATTAAATGCTGTTTTGTTTAAATGTTGTAAATAAACTGTTTAATAATTAGTTTAAATAAGAGTGGTGACGCCGCGGTAATATTTTGCGGCTTATGGTTGATCTTGTGGTGAAATAATAAATAAAGATGTGTGGGGATTATGAATAAGTATTCATAACATAAACCGATAGCCAATTCCGGTTTCAGTTAATAAATGCTGTGGGCGCGCGGGATCTATTTCCAGCTTCTGGCGAAGGTGGCCCATATAAATGCGCAAATAGTGACTATGTTCTACGGCGTTGGGTCCCCAGACCTGGTTAAGCAGTTGGCGTTGGGTGAGCACTTTTCCCGCGTTGTTGAGTAGCACCGCCAATAGACGGAATTCAATTGGGGTGAGATGAATCTCGTCACCGCCGCGAGTGATACGACGCGCGGCGAGGTCGACGGTGGTATCTGAAAAGGTCACAACCGGGTCGTTCTGCTGACTGCCCGCATGGCGGCGCAGCGCAACGCGCAGGCGAGCCTGAAGTTCGCCAATGCCGAAAGGCTTGCTGAGATAATCATCCGCCCCCGCGTCGAGCGCGGCAATTTTATCGCTCTCTTCGCTGCGAGCCGACAGCACAATAATCGGCACCGGGCTCCACTGACGAATATCGCGAATAAAATCCAGCCCGTCGCCATCGGGCAGGCCGAGGTCGAGGATGATCAGATCAGGCTTGCGCGTGGCGGCTTCCAGCAGGCCTCGCTGGAGCGTGGGAGCGTCAAAAACGCGCAGGTCTTCTGCCTCCAGCGCGGTGCGCAGAAAGCGGCGGATGGCTTGTTCATCTTCAACAATTAAAACGCTGGTCACAGGCCGTCGTGTCCCTCATCAAGTTCTGGCGGTTGTTCTAACGTAAGTGTAACACGAAAACAGGCGCCGCCTTCCGGGCGGTTGCTGGCGGTGAGCGTACCGCCGTGAATATCGATAATCGCCTGGCAGATAGCGAGCCCCAAGCCAACGCCGGGGGTCGCAGACTCTTTATGCCCACGGGTAAACTTGGCAAAAAGATGTTCTTCCTGCCCGCCAGGAATACCCGGGCCGCTGTCCCAGACGTCGAGCAGCAGATGGTCATCTTTGGTGGCGGCGGTGATACCGATCTCCGCTTCGCTACCCGCGTATTTCACGGCGTTTTCCAGCAGGTTAATCAGCACGCGCTCAAACAGCGGGCCGTCGATGTGGACCAGCATCAGCGGGTCGGGCAGAGAAAGGGTGATATGCCGACCGTTAAGGCTCGGCTCCAGCATCCGCAGCGCGCTGCCGACCACTTCCTCGAGCGTCAGCCACTCTTTATTCAAATTGAAGCCGCCGGACTGGAGGCGCGCCATATCCAGCAGATTGTTCACCAGCCGGGTGGTGTTGAGCACGTGCTGGCGAATTTCGTTAGCCTGAGGCGCGTACGGCGAGCCGCTGCTGGCGAGGTCGAGCGTCAGGATCTCCGCCTGGCCGAACAGCACGGTCAGCGGTGTTCGCAGATCGTGGGACAGCGCTGCCAGCAGCGAGTTGCGCAGGCTCTCGCGGGCGCTGATAAGCCGCGACTGCGCTTCGCTTTCGGTTAGCGCCAGGCGTTCCAGCGCGCTGGCAACCAGCAGGGTGAAGGTTTCCAGCAGCCGCTGCTGTTCGGG
This sequence comes from Kluyvera chengduensis, assembly GCF_044197065.1. Taxonomy (NCBI): domain Bacteria; kingdom Pseudomonadati; phylum Pseudomonadota; class Gammaproteobacteria; order Enterobacterales; family Enterobacteriaceae; genus Kluyvera; species Kluyvera chengduensis. The sequence goes on along the minus strand of NZ_JBIQOI010000002.1, from coordinate 983,467 downwards.
GATCATCAGTTGGCGCAGGTTATTGGGCTCAACCACGATAAGCCCGTGGGTTTTATCAGCGCTGCGCAGCGGCAGGAGCTGGTAGGGCACGCCGGGCAGGGTATCGGTTCCCGCGCCCGCCGGTAGCCCTTTATCAAAGCTCCAGTGGGCGATGGCCTCATCCCACGGGGTCATGCCTTCCTGGTCGGTCAGCGATGTCAGTTTGCCGTGTTCATCCGGCATCAGTACCTGGCTGCGAGCGTGGAAGGTGGTGCGAATATACTGTTCACAGGTGTGGGCGATATCGTGGGCGTTGCGGCCCACGGCAAGCGCTTTGGACATCTCATAAAGATGACGGGTGCGCTGCTCACGATAGCGGGCAACGCGCGCCTGGTAACGTACGCCAGCGGTAAGATTACCGATAACCAACCCCACGGTGAGCATCACGCCGAAGGTGAGCAGGTACTGCACATCGGAGACGGCAAGCGTCCCGCGCGGGGCGATGAAAAAGAGGTCGAAGCTGACCACGTTAATTACCGTGGCGAGCACTGACGGCCAGCGGCCGTAGAATAGCGCGACGATCACCACGCCCAACAGATAAAGCATCACCAGGTTGGCGGCCTCAAAGGCCATCAGCCATTGGTTGGCAATCAGCGTAATACCGGCGCACAGCCCCAGCGCCACCAGACAGCCGCGAATCTGCACCCGCCACTTATCTATAAATGGACGCTGATCGCGCGCGCGCTCCGGCAAAGGAAGCGGCGATTCTTCGACGCCGACAACCAGCAGATCGAGCTCTGGCGCATGGCGGGCGAGCCGCTCGCCAAAGCGTTCCCCTCGCCACCAGTGGCGCTTTTTCTGGCGGCCAATCACGATTTTGCCGAGGTTGTGCTCGCGCGCGTAGCGGATCACCGCCGCCTCTTCCGACGGCTCAGAAAGCGTAGCCGTTTCGGCACCTAACTCCTGCGCCAGACGCAGGGCGTTGAGAATAGCCCGGCGCTGCGGTTCGGGCAGACGGTGCAGGGTAGGGGTTTCGACATACACGGCATGCCAGGTGCTGCCAAGGCGAGCCGCCAGGCGTGCGGCGGAACGCACCAGCTTTTCGCTGCCGCTGTGGTGGCCGATACACAGCAAGATGGCATCGCGGGTGTGCCAGACCTTTTCTTGCCCCTGTCCATCGCGCCAGGCGCGCATTTGATCGTCCACGCGGTCGGCGGTGCGGCGCAGCGCCAGCTCGCGCAGGGCAATCAGGTTACCTTTGCGGAAAAAGTTCTCGATGGCACGTTCGGCCTGCCCGGCAAGATAGACCTTACCTTCGTTCAGGCGCTGACGCAGATCGTCCGGGGGAAGGTCGACCAGCACCACCTCGTCGGCGGCGTCAAAGAAGGGGTCGGGCACCGTTTCGCGCACCTGAATACCGGTGACGCCGCTGACGACATCGTTGAGGCTTTCCAGATGCTGAACGTTAACGGTGGTGAAAACATCGATGCCCGCCTCCAGCAGTTCATCGATATCCTGCCAGCGCTTCGGATGGCGCGAGCCGGGCGCATTGCTGTGCGCCAGCTCATCCATCAATACTAGCGCCGGACGACGGGCGAGGGCGGCATCGAGGTCGAACTCATAAACGTAGCGCCCTCGATAGGCGCTGCGCTTTGGCGGCAGGAAGGTGAGGCCGCTGAGCATTGAGGCCGTCTCTTTACGCCCGTGCGTCTCCACCACCCCCGCCAGAATATCAAGCCCTTGCGACCGCAGACGCTGTGCCTCGGCCAGCATCGCCCAGGTTTTCCCCACCCCGGCACAGGCGCCGAAGAAAATCTTCAGCTTGCCACGGTGCGCTTCGGCGGTTTGTTCCAGCAGGCGGTCCGGGTTGGGACGCAGCGGCTCGTCGGTCATCATCAGTTATCCTTGTGGGCATCCAGCGCCATATTCAGCTTAGTAATATTTACCACAGGTTGTCCGAGAAAGCCGAGCAGCGGAGAATGCGTTGCGGCTTCTACCTCTTTACGCAGCCACTCTGCCGGGACGTTACGCGCTTTGGCGATACGCGGTATCTGCCACAGTGCGGCGGCTGGTGTCAGGTTGGGGTCCAGCCCGCTGGCGGAGGCGGTAACCAGTTCAACCGGGACTTCATGGCTGGCGTCCGGGTTAGCGGCACGCAGGGCGGCGATACGGTCAGTGAATAGTTTATCCAGCGCCGGGTTGCTGCCCGCCAGGTTGCTACCGCCGGACGCCATCGGGTTATCCGGGGTGTCCGAGGTGGCAGAAGGACGGCCCTGGAAATAGCGGGGATCGGTAAAGTTCTGGCCGATCAGGTACGATCCGCGAATCTCATGGTTTTCGATGATTAACGACCCTCCCGACTGTGCCGGGAAGAACCACTGCCCCAACGCGGTAGTCAGCAGCGGGTAGAGCCCTCCGGTGATAAGCGCCAGGAACAGAAAAATCACGATAGCAGGACGTAATGCAGACATGGCTATTTCCTCAGACCAGACCCAGCAGGGTCAGCAGTAAATCGATAACTTTGATGCCAATAAACGGCACAACCAGACCACCGGCACCGTAGATCCACAGGTTACGGCGCAGCATGGCCGAGGCGGAGAGCGGACGGTAGCTCACCCCTTTCAGCGCCAGCGGCAGCAGGAAGACGATGATCAGGGCGTTAAAAATCACCGCACTCAGGATGGCTGAATTTGGCGAGTGGAGGTGCATGATGTTGAGCACGCCAAGCTGCGGCCAGCTTGCCGCGAACGCCGCCGGAATGATGGCGAAGTACTTGGCGACGTCGTTGGCAATACTAAAGGTGGTCAGGGAACCACGGGTCATCAGCATCTGTTTACCGATATGCACTACTTCAATCAGCTTGGTGGGGTTCGAGTCCAGATCCACCATGTTGCCAGCCTCTTTCGCCGCCTGGGTCCCGGAGTTCATCGCCACCGCCACGTCGGCCTGCGCCAGCGCCGGGGCATCGTTGGTGCCGTCGCCGGTCATCGCCACCATGCGACCTTCGGATTGATACTGGCGAATCAGCGCCAGTTTGGCCTCCGGCGTGGCTTCAGCGAGGAAATCATCCACGCCCGCTTCGGCAGCGATGGCCGCCGCGGTGAGGCGGTTGTCACCGGTGATCATCACCGTTTTGATACCCATTTTGCGCAGCTGAGCGAAGCGCTCTTTAATGCCGCCTTTAACGATATCTTTCAGTGAGATAACGCCAAGCACTCGCGCGCCTTCGGCGACCACCAGCGGCGTGGCGCCCAGACGGGCAACGCTTTCGACTTTTTGCTCCACGTCCTGCGGGAAGCGGCCGCCGTTGCTCTCGATATGGCGGCGAATGGCATCGACGGAGCCTTTACGGATCAGGCGGTTGTCGATGTTGATCCCGCTCATGCGGCTTTGGGCGGTAAACGGCACAAAGGTGGCATGCAGCGTTTGCAGATCCCGCTCGCGCAGATTAAAGCGCTGTTTCGCCAGCACCACGATGCTGCGGCCTTCTGGCGTTTCATCCGCCAGCGATGAAAGCTGCGCGGCATCGGCCAGCGTTTTCTCGTCCACGCCATCGGCTGGCAGAAACTGGGAAGCCTGACGGTTGCCGAGGGTGATGGTGCCGGTTTTATCCAGCAGCAGCACGTCCACGTCGCCCGCCGCTTCTACCGCACGGCCGCTGGTGGCAATCACGTTGGCGCCCAGCATCCGGCTCATCCCGGCCACGCCGATGGCGGAGAGTAAGCCGCCGATGGTGGTGGGGATCAGGCACACCAGCAGGGCGACCAGCACCGTGACGCTAATCGGCGTGCCGCTCCAGGCCGAGAACGGCCAGATGGTGGCGGTCGCCAGCAGGAACACGATAGTCAGCGCAACTAACAGAATGGTCAGGGCAATTTCATTAGGCGTTTTACGACGCTGCGCACCTTCAACCATAGCGATCATCCGGTCAAGGAAGGTTTCGCCAGGGTTGACGCTACAGCGCACTACTAGCCAGTCGGAGAGAATGCGCGTCCCGCCGGTCACCGACGCAAAGTCGCCGCCGGACTCGCGGATAACCGGTGCCGATTCCCCGGTTATCGCGCTTTCGTCCACCGACGCGCCACCCTCAATGACCTCGCCGTCGCAGGGAATGATATCCCCGGCTTCGACCAGCACCACATCGCCTTTACGCAGCTCGTCTGCCGGGACATGATCCATCTCGGCACCATAGCGGGCTTCGCGCAGTTTGCGGGCGAACGACGTTTTCTTGACCCCTTTCAAGCTGTTGGCCTGCGCTTTGCTGCGGCCTTCCGCCATCGCTTCGGCAAAGTTAGCGAACAGTACGGTAAACCACAGCCACAGCGCGATAGCGCCGCTAAACCAGGCGTTACCCGGCAGGGTTCCCAGCGCCATGGCGAGGGCCAGCCCGCTGGTGAGTACGCTGCCTATCCAGACGATAAACATCACCGGGTTACGCCACTGAATGGTCGGGCTCAGTTTCTTCACGGCATCGATCAACGCCTGGCGAACCAGTGAGGGTTCGAACAGGGCCAGTTGTTTACGACTCATAACCAATAGCTCCGCATCACTCAAAACAGGGAAAGATGTTCCGCAACAGGGCCAATCGCCAGCGCGGGAATAAAGGTCAGGGCGCCGACCAGCAGCACGGTCCCCATCAGCAGGCCGATAAACAGCGCGTCATGGGTGGCAAGCGTACCTGGGGTAGCGGGCTGGATTTTTTTGCTGACCAGCGATCCGGCAATCGCCATGACCGGCACGATGACGCCGAAGCGGCCGACGAACATGCAGAACGCCAGCAGGCAGTTCCAGAACGGTGAATTGGCGCTAAGACCGGCAAAAGCGCTACCGTTGTTGTTCGCCGCAGACGACACGGCGTACAGCACTTCGCTAAAGCCGTGTGAGCCGGGGTTAGCCATCGCACTACGGCCTGCGTCGGTCATCATTGCCAGCGCGGTGCCCAGTAGCACTAACGTCGGGGTGACCAGAATCGCCAGCGCGGTCATTTTCATCTCCGGCACGTCGATTTTTTTACCAAGATATTCCGGGGTGCGGCCAATCATCAGACCGGCAATAAACACCGCCAGCATCACGAACAGCAGCATGCCGTAGAGGCCAGAACCTACGCCGCCGAACACCACTTCACCAATCTGCATCAGCCACAGCGGGATCATGCCGCCAAGCGCAGTAAAGGAATCATGCATCGCGTTGACCGCACCGCAGGAGGCGGCGGTGGTCACCACGGCGTACAGGCTGCTGGCAAGAATGCCAAAGCGGCTCTCTTTACCTTCCATATTGATGCTGCTGTCGGCACCGAAGGCCAGCAGGTGCGGGTTACCGCGGGTTTCAGCCCACATCACCACCGCCACGCAGATAACGAAGATAAGCGTCATGGCCCACAGAATGGCGCGGCCCTGGCGGTTATCGCCCACCGCTTCTCCAAAGGCAAAGCACAGTGCGGCAGGGATGAGGAAAATCGCCAGCATCTGCACAAAATTGGTCAGCGCTGTCGGGTTCTCAAACGGATGTGAGGAGTTGGCGTTAAAGAAGCCGCCGCCGTTGGTGCCGAGCATCTTAATGGCTTCCTGCGAGGCAACCGGCCCCATTGGCAGCAACTGATGCGCGCCCTCAAGGGTGGTAAACGGCTGGTAGGACAGGAAGTTCTGCAACGCCCCTTGCTGGATGAAGAACAGCGCCAGCAGCAAAGAAATGGGCAGCAGCAGCCACAGCGTGATGCGGGTGATATCGACCCACGCGTTGCCCAGCGTGTTCACGCTGTGGCGGGCAAACGCACGCACCAGCGCAAACAGCACGGCAATTCCGGTAGCGGCAGAGAGGAAGTTTTGCACCGTCAGGCCCGCCATCTGGCTGAAATAGCTCAGGGTGGTTTCACCACTATAGGACTGCCAGTTGGTGTTGCTGACAAAGCTGACGGCGGTATTGAGCGCCAGGTGCCATGACAGCCCCGGAAGGTTTTGTGGGTTCAGCGGCAGCACGCCCTGTAGCATCAGCATGGCGAACAGCACCAGCAGCCCGACCAGGTTCAGCAGCAAGATGGCAACGGTATAGTGCCCCCAGCTCATCTCCTGGCTGGAAATGCCCATAACGCGCCAGAGCCCGCTTTCACAGCGGGCAAGCCCCGGCAGCGGCGTGTTGTTGATCATCCCGGCCAGCACTTTGCCAAGCGGGCGGGCGAGCAAAAACAGTACCAGCAGGAAGCTGGCAACGAGTAAAAATCCTTGAGCAGCCATTTACAGCGCCTCCGCCTTGAAAAGGGCATAAACCAGATACGCCAGTAACAGGAACACCAGCACCGTGCCGGCTATTACGCCTGTAGTCACAATCCACCTCCGGATGGTTGAGTTATTGCGCTAAGCGTAGGTTTTTAGGTGCAAAAATTTCGCAAAAATAGAATGGCGGGGTGTAAAAAAAGTATAAAAATGACCGTAACCCACAATTTAACTAATGGTTAGTATTAATTTAACAATCATGTAACTCAATTACGGCGTGAATGTAAATAAACACTAAATACATAAAATTTAGTGGTCGGATGAGTAGTAAAATTACACAAATAACGGTACTCTTTTAGTCAGATTACTGAGCTTCATTTTCCGGCGTGCGTTGCCGGCCAACTTAGGGGAGAGAATATGGACCTGTATAGAAAATATCCTGCACACATCGTATTGTTACGTCGTACTTTCGCCGTGGTGGCGGGGATCGTCGCATTACCGGTGATGCTGTTCTGGAAAGATCGCGCCCGCTTCTACAGCTATCTGCACCGCGTCTGGTCGAAAACCAGCGATAAGCCGGTATGGATGGCACAGGCTGAAGAGGCCGCCTGCGACTTCTATTGATATTGTCGTGGTAAATGAATAAACGGAACCGCTCCTGCAAAGGGGCGGTTTTTTGTTTTGTAGGCCTGATAAGCGCAGCGCCATCAGGCAGCCGAGCCGCACATTGCCGGATGGCAGCGTAAACGCTTTATCCGGCCTACCAACCGCAGTGCCGAATAATTGTGTAATATGAATGTATTAGATGAATACATTCAGGATATTTATGTCTACCCATCTGGTCTGGTTTCGCGCCGATCTCCGACTGCACGACAATTTTGCCCTTGCTGCCGCCTGCCGCGACCCCGATGCGCAGGTGCTGGCGCTGTTTATCGCCACCCCCGAACAGTGGAAAGCGCACCATATGGCGCCGCGCCAGGCGGCCTATATCGCCGCGCAGGTGAACGCGCTGCGCCAGACGCTGGCAGAGAAAAATATCCCGCTGATTTTTCATGAGGTGGCTGACTTTGCCGCCAGCATTGAGGTGGTAAAAACCGTTTGCCAGCAGCACGAGGTGACGCAGCTTTTTTATAACTACCAGTATGAATTCAACGAGCGCCAGCGCGATGCCGCCGTGGAGCGGGCGTTGACGGACACGGTGTGTCAGGGCTTTGATGATAGCGTGATCCTACCGCCCGGCGCGGTGATGACCGGCAACCACGAAATGTATAAGGTCTTCACGCCGTATAAAAATGCCTGGCTGCGGCGCTTGAAAGAGCATATGCCCGAATGCGTGCGTGCTCCTGAAACGCGGACGGCTCCGGCGGTGGCCGACGCCGCCACTATTCATTTTCAGTATCCCCAGCAGCCGTTTGACCCGGCGCTTTTCCCGCCCGACGAAAAGGCGGCTATCGGCCAGCTTCGCCGTTTTTGTCAGGAGGGGGCGGGTGAATATGAGGCTCAGCGCGATTTCCCGTCGATTGAAGGCACCAGCCGCCTGTCGGCCTGCCTGGCCGTTGGTGTGCTTTCACCTCGCCAGTGCCTGTATCGGCTGCTGGCGGAACAGCCCGAAGCACTGGACGGCGGCACGGGTAGCGTCTGGCTGAATGAGCTTATCTGGCGCGAGTTTTACCGCCATTTGATGACCTACTTCCCTCGGCTTTGCAAACATCGCCCGTTTATTGACTGGACCGATCGCGTGCGCTGGCACGAGCCGTCTGACGCGCTTACTGCCTGGCAAGAAGGGCGTACCGGCTACCCGATAGTGGATGCGGCGATGCGGCAGCTTAATGCCACCGGCTGGATGCATAATCGGTTGCGGATGATAGTCGCCAGCTTCCTGGTCAAAGATTTGCTGATCGACTGGCGGCAGGGTGAACAGTATTTTATGTCGCAACTGGTGGACGGCTGCCTGGCGGCTAACAACGGCGGCTGGCAGTGGGCGGCCTCAACGGGAACGGACGCGGCGCCTTATTTTCGCATCTTTAACCCGACGACACAGGGCGAGCGCTTTGATAAAGGTGGGGCGTTTATCCGCGAGTGGCTGCCTGAGCTTGCCGACGTGCCGGATAAGGCAATTCACCAGCCGTGGGCGTGGGCAGATAAGCAGGGCGTTGAGATTCACTATCCGCGACCGATTGTCGATCACGCTGAGGCGAGGGTGGCGACGCTTGCTGCCTATGAAGCGGCGAAAAAGAACGAGGTGTGATACGGGAGGAAATCCCGGAGTCGGCGCTGGCGCGCCTCGTCCGGGCTACGGGATGAGGTTACGCTTCGGCGGCAAGGCGGCGGGAGCGCACTTTCACCGAATGGTACAGCCAGATAACCAACACCACGGCGACGCAGGCCAGCGCGCCCCAGGTTATCTGATCGAACACATCAATATAGGCGTGGATGGAGTAATCCACCGCGCCCGCAGAGTCGAACGAACCCTGAGAGGTCTGGTCGGCAATAATCCCCGCCACGTAGTTTGCCACCGCGCCGGAGAGCAGCATATAGATGCCGGTCAGCACGCCGGTGACGCCCGGGATTTGGATACGGGTGATTTGCGACATCGCCACCGGGTCGATAAACAGCTCGGCAAAGCCCATCACCGACAGCCCCAGCAGCATCAGCGGCATGGAGGAGTGACCGTAGCTTGCGGACAACCGCGCGCTTAGGGTCAGAATGCAGAAGCCTGCGCTCATCAGACCCAGGCCTAACGCGTATTTGCCCCACAGGCGCAGATCGCGGTTGTTGGTCACTTTCTCTTTAATCAGCCAGGCCAGCACGATCCCGCACAGCATTACGGCAAAGGCATTCACCGACTGGAACATCGCGGTTGGCACTTCATAGCCCAGCACGTTACGGTTAACGAAACGGTCGATATAGAGGCTGATGGAGCTGCCGCCCTGCTGAGCAAACGCCCAGAACAGCAGGCTAAAGAAGGTCAGTACGACAATCAAACGCAGGTCTTTACGCTGTTCGGCGGTTTCGGCGCGGCGATAAATTTTTGCCAGCACCACCAGACCAATAATCGACGCCACGATCAGCGCATACACCGACCACTCTTTCCAGAACAGCACGGTAATAAACAGCGGCGCAACCACCAGCAGCACCAGCAGCCAGCCCCAGTTTGGTAGCAGGAACTTCTTCGCGCACAGCACTTCTTTGTTCACACCGGCGGTGTGGGCAAAGTGACGACGACCGCTGATAAAGATAACCAGACCCGCCAGCATACCTACTGCCGCCAGGGTGAAGCCCATGGCCCAGCTATACTGTTCCTGGGCGAAACCACAGGCGATAGGCGCGACAATAGAACCGACGTTACCTGCCGCATAAAGCAGCGAGAAGCCGCCGTCACGACGTGGATCGGTCGGTTCGTACAGTTCACCCAGCAGGCAGCTGATGTTGGATTTAAATAGCCCGTAGCCGCAGACGATAATCGCCAGCGACAGGTAGAGGAACATTGGTGCCACTTCGCTGGCTCCGAGCACCATATGGCCGATGACCATCAGCAGGGCGCCCAGCATCACCGCCATTCGGTTACCGAGCACTTTATCCGCCAGATAGCCGCCAAGAATTGGCGTGACATAAACCAGTGAACAGTAGGCGCTGAACAGCTCGTAAGCGTGGGTATCGTTGTATTTCAGTTGGTTGGTGAGATACAGGATCAGCAGTGCGCGCATGCCGTAGAAACTAAAGTATTCCCAAATTTGCAGCGCGACAACGTAGTAAATTGCCTTAGGCTGCGAATGTGATTTATTCATTACCAATTAGACCTCGAAACCCGGCAACATCACGCTACGCAAGGCTTTGTTTCATTTATGTAATAATACGACGATAATCGTATTATCTTTGTAATATGCGGTATGGTTGCATAAATATACATGATTTTGGCGATACAAAAACAGACAAATTGTGTTGTTTAAGCACTTATTGCGCGTAATTAAGCGGCCCTGGAAAGAGGTTAACGAATTGTGTATCGACGCAACGCGCTGGGGACGCTATTTTATCCTGTAGTAGAGCATCACTTTTGAAGAGAGCGACGATGAAAAATACCGAACTAGAACAATTGATTAATGAAAAACTCAATAGCGCCGCCTTCAGCGATTACGCCCCTAACGGCCTACAGGTTGAAGGGCGTGAAGCGGTGCAGAAAATTGTGACTGGCGTGACTGCCAGCCAGGCGCTGATTGATGAAGCTGTGCGTCAGCAGGCGGATGCGGTGATCGTGCATCACGGTTACTTCTGGAAAGGCGAGTCGCCGGTGATTCGCGGTATGAAACGTAACCGACTGAAAGCGCTGCTGGAAAACGACATTAACCTCTATGGCTGGCATCTGCCGCTGGACGCGCATCCTGAATTGGGCAACAACGTCCAGTTGGCACAGCTTCTTGGTATCAACGTGATGGGGGAAATCGAATCGCTGGTGCCGTGGGGTGAACTGTCAATGCCGGTGTCGGGTCTGGAGCTGGCGTCGTGGATTGAAGCCCGTTTGGGGCGTAAACCGCTGTGGAGCGGGGATACCGGGCCGGATAAAGTCTCCCGCGTGGCGTGGTGCACGGGCGGCGGTCAGGGCTTTATTGACAGCGCGGCTCGGTTTGGCGTTGATGCGTTTATTACCGGTGAAGTTTCAGAACAGACCATTCATTCCGCCCGTGAGCAGGGGCTACACTTTTATGCAGCGGGCCACCATGCCACGGAGCGCGGCGGTATTCGCGCCCTGAGCGAGTGGCTCACTGAAACGACCGATCTGGATGTTACCTTCGTGGACATCCCCAATCCGGCCTGATGATGAGGGAATAAAGTGCAGCGAGCGCGTTGTTATCTGTTAGGTGAGACGGCTGTCGTACTGGAGCTGGAGCCGCCGGTGACGCTGGCGGCGCAGAAACGAGTCTGGCGTTTGGCACAGCGAGCGGCAACGTTGCCGGACGTGGTGGACGTCATTCCGGGCATGAACAATATCACGGTGACGCTACGCGACCCGCATCGCCTGGCGCTGGATGCGATTGAGCGTCTTCAGCGCTGGTGGGAAGAGAGCGAAGCTCTGGAGCCTGAATTCCGGGCCATCGATATTCCCGTGATTTATGGCGGCGAGCAGGGGCCTGATCTTCCTGATGTGGCCCGCATCAGCGGCCTGACGCCACGGCAGGTGGTTGAGCTGCACGCATCGGTTGACTACGTGGTGTGGTTCCTCGGTTTCCAGCCGGGTTTTCCTTATCTCGGTGGGCTGCCGGAACCCTTGAGAATGCCACGCCGCGCCGAGCCGCGGTTAAAGGTGCCCGCGGGTTCCGTAGGTATAGGTGGTCAGCAGACCGGGATTTATCCTCTGGCCACGCCGGGCGGCTGGCAGCTGATTGGCCGCACTTCTCTGCCGCTGTTCTCGCCCAATCGTGAGGAACCGATTTTACTGCGCCCGGGTGATACGGTGCGCTTCGTGCCGCAAAAGGAGGGCATATGCTGAAGGTGATTCGTGCAGGCATGTATACCTCGGTGCAGGATGCGGGGCGCGAAGGATTACGGCAGTTCGGCGTAAGCCGCTGCGGGGCGTTGGATAAACCGGCGCTGATGACGGCGAACCTGCTGGTCGGCAATGATGCCAACGCCGCGGCGCTGGAGATAACTCTGGGGATGGCAACCTTTACCTTTTCTCGTGAAGGCTGGTTTGCCCTGACCGGAGCAGGCTGCGAAGCGACGCTTGACGGTGAGGTGGTCTGGAGCGGCTGGCGGCACTGGGCGAAAGCCGGGCAGACGCTCAAGCTCAATCGCCCACAGCACGGTATTCGCAGCTATCTGGCGTTGGCAGGCGGCATAGATGTACCTGCTGTGATGGGCTCGCGCAGTACCGATCTGAACGTTGGTATCGGCGGCTTTGAAGGCCGTCGTTTGCAGGATGGAGATGTACTTCCGCTGGGGAAACCTGTGCGCACGTTCCGTGAACCGCGCGGCGTCAAGCCGCTTATCGCCAGCAACCGTATTCGTGCGCTGCCGGGGCCAGAGTATCAGGAGTTTAGCGCCATATCTCAGGAAACCTTCTGGCGTTCTCCGTGGCAGTTAAGCCCGCAAAGCAATCGCATGGGCTATCGTCTGAAAGGGCAGCCGCTGGTGCGTGACAACGTGCGCGAGCTGGTGTCTCACGGTCTGGTGCCTGGCGTGGTTCAAGTGCCACACAATGGCCAGCCTATTGTGTTGATGAACGATGCGCAGACCACCGGCGGGTACCCGCGTATCGCCTGCATTATTGAGGCAGACATGTTCCAACTGGCGCAAATCCCGCTGGGACAGCCAATTCACTTTATCCAATGCTCATTGGAAGAGGCGCTAAAAGCGCGGCACGATCAACTGCGCTATCTGGAACAACTAGCCTGGCGACTGAATGATGAGGATTGATTTTAACGCGGACCTCGGTGAAGGTGCGGCTAGCGATGCAGAATTGCTCACGCTGGTGTCATCGGCCAATATCGCCTGCGGTTTTCATGCCGGGGATGCCAGCACGATGCTGACCTGTGTACGTGCCGCGCTGAAAAATGGCGTGGCCGTGGGAGCGCACCCAAGCTTCCCCGACCGGGAAAATTTTGGCCGTACCGCGATGCAGCTACCGCCGGAGACGGTCTACGCGCAAACGTTGTACCAAATCGGCGCACTGTCGGCGATTGTCCAGGCTGAGGGCGGCGTGCTGCGCCACGTGAAGCCGCACGGCATGCTCTATAACCAGGCCGCAAAAGACCCCGCGTTAGCGGATGCTATCGCTAAGGCGGTGTTCGCGGTTAATCCGACGCTGATTCTGGTCGGCCTGGCGGGTAGTGAACTGATCCACGCCGGAACGCGTCACGGACTCGCCACGCGCCAGGAAGTGTTTGCCGACCGCGGCTATCAGTCTGACGGTGCTCTGGTACCGCGCAGCCAGCCCGGTGCGCTGATTACCGATGAAGACCAGGCGTTGGCGCAAACGCTGGAAATGGTGCAGCGTGGGCGGGTGAGAAGCGTGGACGGAAAGTGGGCCAACGTGACGGCGGAAACGGTTTGCCTGCACGGTGACGGCGCGCATGCACTGGCGTTTGCTCGCCGTCTGCGGCGCGAATTTACCGCGCAGGGGATTCAGATAACGGCATAATGTTATTGAAGGAGTACCGACAAACCCGCCGGTATTTAGGAATTCATCAAGGCTGAAATGGATAGGTATTGCAGTACACTTTCGTCGGGTGCTTGAGGCTATTTGTCTCAGGCATTAGCCGAAAGGCAGATAGAGAAAAGCCCCAGATAACCTTCAACGTCTTAGCGGACGTTAAACATTAATCTGAGGCCAAATCTAATGCCACACACATTAAGATTAGCCTCTTACCGTCCTTCGGGTCAAGGAGTAGCAGGCTATGAAGCAGCAAAAGGCGATGGTTATCGCCCTGATTGTTATCTGTATCACTTTCATTCTGGTGGTGCTGGTTACAAGAGAAGATCTCTGCGAGGTTCGGCTCCGAACCGGCCACGCGGAGCTCGCTGTCTTCACAGCTTACGAATCTGTTAAGTAAGAGCGCCGGCGGGGAGTTATCCCCGCCACTTTGCGGTGTGGTTACTTTCCTCATGCACCCGTTCTTTTTTTCTTCGACGCGCCGTGTGCGAGCCAAACGTATTATTGATAATATTGCTCCCTTGACGATCGAAAGGGAGTAATCACTATGCCTGAAGGTCCAGAGATCCGCCGGGCGGCGGACAGCCTGGAAAAGGCCATTCAGGGTAAGCCGTTGACCGAAGTCTGGTTTGCGTACCCCGAATTATCCTCTTATGCCCCCACCCTGATCGGCCAGCACGTCACCCACGTTGAAACCCGCGGTAAAGCCTTGCTGACTCATTTTTCCGGTGGCCTGACGCTCTATAGCCACAATCAGCTTTACGGCGTGTGGCGAGTGGTTAACGCCGGGGAGATGCCGGACACCACGCGGGTACTACGGGTCAAATTACAAACGGCGGATAAAGCCATTCTGCTCTACAGCGCTTCCGATATTGAGATGCTCACGCCAGAGCAGGTGAAAACGCACCCATTTTTACTGCGCGTCGGGCCCGATGTACTTGATATGACCTTAACGCCGGAAACGGTTAAAGCGCGGCTGTTGTCGGCAACATTCCGCAACCGCCAGTTCTCTGGCCTGTTACTGGACCAGGCGTTTCTCGCGGGGCTCGGTAATTATCTGCGGGTTGAGATCCTCTGGCAGGTGGGGTTAACCGGGAACCATAAAGCGTCACAGCTCGATGAACAGCAGCTCGAAGCACTGTCGCATGCGCTGCTCGATATTCCTCGACTCTCCTACAACACGCGCGGGCAGGTGGATGATAACAAGCACCACGGCGCGCTGTTCCGCTTTAAGGTGTTTCATCGCGATGGCGAAACGTGTGAACGCTGCGGCGGGGTGATTGAGAAGACAATGCTGTCCTCAAGGCCATTTTATTGGTGTCCGGGGTGCCAGCGTTAAGTAGGCCGGATAAGGCGTAGCCGCCATCCGGCAACGCGCGCTGATATTGCCTGATGGCGCTTTGCTTATCAGGCCTACGGGATGGGCAAGCGGCTGCGGAGTTACTGCCATAAAAAAAGCGCCCGAAGGCGCTTTTTTACACTCAAACCCTCGATTACTTCTTGAGGTCTGATTTGAAATCACGCTGCTCGTAGCCGGTGTACAGCTGACGAGGACGCGCAATTTTCATGCCGTCGGTGTGCATTTCGTTCCAGTGAGCAATCCAGCCAATGGTACGCGCCATCGCGAAGATAACGGTAAACATGGACGATGGGATACCCATCGCTTTCAGGATGATGCCGGAGTAGAAATCAACGTTCGGGTACAGTTTCTTCTCGATGAAGTACGGGTCGTTCAGCGCAATGTGCTCAAGCTCCATTGCCACTTCCAGCAGATCGTCTTTGGTGCCCAGTTCTTTCAGCACTTCGTGGCAGGTTTCACGCATTACGGTGGCGCGCGGGTCGTAGTTCTTGTACACGCGGTGACCGAAGCCCATCAGGCGGAAAGAGTCATTCTTATCTTTCGCACGACGTACGAACTCAGGGATGTGCTCAACGGAGCTAATTTCCTCGAGCATCTTCAGTGCCGCTTCGTTGGCGCCGCCGTGTGCTGGCCCCCACAGAGAAGCAATACCGGCCGCGATACACGCGAACGGGTTCGCACCAGAAGAACCGGCGGTACGGACGGTAGAGGTGGACGCGTTCTGCTCATGGTCAGCGTGCAGGATCAGAATACGATCCATCGCGCGTTCCAGAACCGGGTTCACTTCGTAATCTTCGCATGGGGTCGCGAACATCATACGCAGGAAGTTACCGGCGTAGGAGAGGTCGTTGCGTGGATAAATAAACGGCTGACCGATGGAATATTTGTAGCACATTGCGGCCATGGTCGGCATTTTCGACAGCAGACGGAATGCGGCAATTTCGCGGTGACGCGGGTTATTCACATCCAGAGAGTCGTGATAGAACGCCGCCAGCGCACCGGTAATCCCGCACATCACCGCCATCGGGTGAGAGTCGCGACGGAACGCATGGAATAAACGGGTGATCTGCTCGTGGATCATGGTGTGGCGAGTCACGGTCGTGGTGAACTCGTCAAATTCAGCCTGGGACGGTTTTTCACCGTACAGCAGGATGTAGCACACTTCGAGATAGTTAGATTCTGTGGCTAACTGATCGATAGGGAAGCCGCGGTGCAGCAAGATCCCTTCGTCGCCATCAATAAAAGTAATCTTAGACTCGCAAGATGCGGTAGAGGTAAAACCAGGGTCAAAGGTAAAAATGCCTTTCGAACCCAGACTACGGATATCAAGAACATCCTGACCGAGCGTGCCTTTTAGCACATCCAGTTCAATAGCAGTATCACCTGGTATAGTGATTTTTGCCTTCGTATCAGCCATTTACGGTCTCCTTAGCGCCTTTTTGCTTAAGACTGCTGGATGCCGGATTTGCAATTCAAAACATATTTCGACGTTGCCAGTTTGTTATTTGGCTCACGGCTCTGCTGTAGAGATAAAGCGAGGGTACAGAGCAAGGGCGCTTGACGGTGCACGTCTAATCTACAGTGAAACAACAGCAAATCAGGGTCTTAGCAATCCGATGATTCAAACCTGTACAACACTAATAACTGTCCTGATTAATTCGGTCAATACCGTCACACTGTTACATAACTTATTATCAGGTGAAAGAGTGACCCCATAACTTTTGAGCATTATATGCTTTTACAGGTGATGGTTGTAACAATAATGTTTAATATTTGTCAAATCACGTGATTAATTTTTAAAAAATTGTTTTAATCGTGAGCATGATCACTGTTCTGCATAAAACCGGACAAACTATATGTAGGTTAATTGTAATGATTTTGTGAACGGCCTATACTGCCGCCAGGTCTCCGGAATACCCTGCAATCCCGAGCCACCCAGCGTTTTAACGTGTCGATTTAGCATCTGTGAGCAGATTTAACCATGACGCGAAGTTATAGAAAGGACGCTGCTTGACCCGCCTGCGGACCGGAGGAAGGAAATAATAAGAACAGCATGTGGGCGTTATTCATGATAAGAAATGTGAAAAAACAAAGACCTGTCAATCTGGATTTGACAACAATCCGGTTCCCAATAACAGCGATAGCGTCCATTCTCCATCGCGTATCCGGTGTGATCACGTTTGTGGCGGTCGGTATTCTGCTATGGCTGCTGGGCACCAGTCTCTCCTCCCCGGAAGGCTTCCTGACCGCTTCCTCTATTATGAGCAGCTTCTTCGTTAAATTCATTATGTGGGGCATCCTCACTGCGCTGGCGTATCACGCCGTCGTGGGTATTCGTCACGTGTTAATGGATTTCGGCTATATCGAAGAAACCCTCGAAGCCGGTCAGCGCTCTGCGAAAATTTCTTTTGTTATTACTGTCGTGCTTTCAATTCTTGCAGGAGTCCTCGTATGGTAAGCAACGCCTCAGCATTAGGACGCAACGGCGTACATGACTTCATCCTCGTTCGCGCCACCGCTATTGTCCTGACTTTGTACATCATCTACATGGTGGGCTTTTTTGCGATTCACGGTGAAGTCACCTGGGAAATCTGGAGCGGTTTCTTTGCCTCTGCGTTCACAAAAGTGTTCACCCTGCTGGCTCTGTTTTCAATCTTGATTCATGCCTGGATCGGCATGTGGCAGGTGTTGACCGACTACGTTAAACCACTGGCCCTGCGCCTGACGCTGCAACTGCTTATTGTTGTAGCCCTGCTGGTTTACGTTATCTATGGATTTGTTGTGGTGTGGGGTGTGTGATGAAACTGCCAGTCAGAGAATTTGATGCTGTTGTGATTGGTGCCGGTGGCGCAGGTATGCGCGCGGCGCTGCAAATTTCCCAAAGCGGCCAGACCTGTGCGCTGCTGTCCAAAGTGTTCCCGACCCGTTCCCATACCGTATCTGCGCAGGGTGGTATCACCGTTGCGCTCGGTAATACCCATGAAGATAACTGGGAATGGCACATGTACGACACCGTAAAAGGGTCGGACTATATCGGTGACCAGGACGCCATTGAATACATGTGTAAGACCGGTCCGGAAGCGATTCTGGAACTGGATCACATGGGGCTGCCATTCTCCCGTCTGGAGAATGGGACCATCTATCAACGTCCGTTTGGCGGCCAGTCGAAAAACTTCGGCGGCGAGCAGGCGGCACGTACTGCAGCAGCAGCTGACCGTACCGGTCACGCACTGCTGCACACGCTTTATCAACAGAATTTGAAAAACCACACCACTATTTTCTCCGAGTGGTATGCGCTGGACCTGGTGAAAAACGCCGATGGCGCAGTAGTAGGTTGTACTGCACTGTGTATCGAAACCGGTGAAGTGGTTTACTTCAAAGCCCGTGCAACCGTGCTGGCAACCGGCGGGGCAGGGCGTATTTATCAGTCCACCACTAACGCCCACATCAATACCGGTGACGGCGTGGGTATGGCTATCCGTGCCGGTGTTCCGGTGCAGGATATGGAAATGTGGCAGTTCCACCCAACCGGTATCGCCGGCGCGGGCGTTCTGGTCACCGAAGGCTGCCGTGGTGAAGGTGGTTACCTGCTGAACAAACACGGCGAGCGCTTCATGGAGCGTTATGCGCCGAACGCGAAAGACCTGGCGGGTCGTGACGTGGTGGCGCGTTCCATCATGATCGAAATCCGTGAAGGTCGCGGCTGTGATGGCCCGTGGGGCCCACACGCCAAGCTGAAGCTGGATCACCTGGGTAAAGAAGTGCTGGAATCCCGTCTGCCGGGTATCCTGGAACTGTCTCGTACCTTCGCCCACGTTGACCCGGTTAAAGAACCAATCCCGGTTATCCCAACCTGCCACTACATGATGGGCGGTATTCCGACCAAAGTAAGCGGCCAGGCGCTGACCGTGAACGAGCAGGGCGAAGACGTCGTGATTCCTGGTCTGTTTGCAGTAGGTGAAATTGCCTGCGTATCCGTTCACGGTGCGAACCGTCTGGGCGGTAACTCGCTGCTTGACCTGGTGGTCTTTGGCCGTGCGGTTGGCCTGCATCTGCAGGAATCTATCGCTGAGCAGGGCGTACTGCGTGACGCGACCGAAGAAGAAATCGACGCGTCTCTGGAACGTCTGAATCGCTGGAACGGCAACCGTGACGGTGAAGACCCGGTTGAAATTCGCAAAGCGCTGCAGGAATGTATGCAGCATAACTTCTCGGTATTCCGTGAAGGCGATGCGATGGCCAAAGGTCTTGAGCAACTGAAAGCGATTCGCGAGCGTCTGAAAAATGCCCGTCTGGATGATACTTCCAGCGAATTCAACACCCAGCGCGTTGAGTGTCTGGAGTTGGATAACCTGATGGAAACTGCATACGCCACCGCGGTGTCTGCAAACTTCCGTACCGAAAGCCGTGGCGCGCATAGCCGCTTCGACTTCCCGGATCGTGATGATGAAAACTGGCTGTGCCATTCCCTGTATCTGCCAGAGTCGGAATCCATGACGCGTCGTAGCGTCAATATGGAACCGAAACTGCGTCCGGCATTCCCGCCGAAGATTCGTACTTATTAATGCGGAGACAGGATTATGAAACTCGAGTTTTCAGTTTATCGTTATAACCCGGACGTTGACGATGCTCCGCGCATGCAGGATTACACCCTGGAAGCGGAAGAAGGTCGCGACATGATGCTGCTCGATGCGTTGATGCAGCTGAAAGAAAAAGATCCAAGCCTGTCGTTCCGCCGCTCCTGCCGTGAAGGGGTTTGTGGTTCTGATGGCCTGAACATGAACGGGAAAAACGGTCTGGCGTGCATCACGCCGATCTCCGCGCTGAATCAGCCGGGCAAGAAAATTGTTATCCGTCCATTGCCTGGTCTGCCGGTTATCCGCGATTTGGTGGTAGACATGGGGCAATTCTACGCACAGTATGAGAAGATTAAGCCTTACTTGTTGAATAATGGGCAAAATCCTCCGGCTCGTGAGCATCTGCAGATGCCAGAGCAGCGTGAGAAACTCGATGGTCTGTACGAGTGTATTCTCTGCGCATGCTGTTCGACCTCTTGCCCGTCGTTCTGGTGGAACCCGGACAAGTTTATCGGCCCGGCTGGTCTGCTGGCAGCGTATCGCTTCTTAATTGATAGCCGCGATACCGAAACCGACAGCCGCCTGGAAGGGTTAAGTGACGCTTTCAGCGTATTCCGCTGCCATAGCATCATGAACTGCGTCAGTGTATGTCCGAAGGGGCTGAACCCGACGCGCGCCATCGGCCATATTAAGTCGATGCTGCTGCAACGTAGTGCGTAAGTAGTCATTGTTGCCGGATGGCGACGTACCGTCTTATCCGGCCTACATCCCCCGTAGGCCGGATAAACGAAGCGCCATCAGGCAACAAAAATGCAGGAAACCTTTAAAAACTGCCAAATCTGCTTTCTCTCATGAGAAAGGGTGAGCGCAAAGCGCTTAAGACAGTTTCTAAAGGTTCCTTCGCGGGCCAGTGCAAATACAAGAGCTCGCAAGTGAACCCTGGGACGTGTGCTTTACCGGCGTACGTCGTAGTTATCCACGGCGAAATAAGCATAAGATGCTTAAGGGATCACGATGCAGAACGGCGCAATGAAAGCCTGGCTGGACTCTTCTTACCTCTCTGGTGCAAACCAGAGCTGGATAGAACAGCTCTATGAAGACTTCTTAACCGATCCTGACTCTGTCGACGCTCACTGGCGTTCAATGTTCCAGCAGTTACCTGGTACCGGAGTCAAACCGGATCAATTTCATTCCAAAACACGTGATTATTTCCGTCGTCTGGCGAAGGATGCCTCACGTTACTCTTCTTCGATTTCCGACCCTGACACGAATGCGAAGCAGGTTAAAGTCCTGCAGCTTATCAACGCTTATCGCTTCCGTGGTCACCAGAACGCGATCCTCGATCCGCTGGGACTGTGGCAGCAGGATAAAGTGGCTGATTTAGATCCCGCTTTCCACGATCTGACTGAGGCCGACTTCCAGGAGAGCTTTAACGTAGGTTCTTTCGCCATCGGCAAAGACACGATGAAGCTCGGCGACCTGATTGATGCTCTCAAACAGACCTACTGCGGCCACATCGGCGCGGAATACATGCACATCACGAACACCGAAGAGAAACGTTGGATCCAACAGCGTTTTGAAGCGGGGCATGCCACCTTTAGCGCAGAAGAGAAAAAACGCTTCCTGAGCGAACTGACTGCGGCAGAAGGTCTGGAACGCTACCTGGGCGCGAAATTCCCAGGCGCAAAACGCTTCTCGCTGGAAGGCGGCGATGCGCTGGTACCAATGCTCAAAGAGATGATCCGCCATGCGGGCAAGAGCGGTACGCGTGAAGTGGTGCTCGGTATGGCGCACCGCGGTCGTCTGAACGTGCTGATCAACGTACTGGGCAAACAGTCCCAGGAGTTGTTCGACGAGTTCTCCGGCAAGCATAAAGAACACCTCGGCACCGGTGACGTGAAGTACCACATGGGCTTCTCCTCCGACATCGAAACCGAAGGCGGCCTGGTACACCTGGCGCTGGCGTTTAACCCGTCACACCTCGAAATCGTGAGCCCGGTGGTTATCGGTTCCGTGCGTGCGCGTCTGGATCGTCTTGACGAGCCAAGCAGCAACAAAGTTCTGCCGATTACCATCCACGGCGACGCCGCGGTAACCGGTCAGGGTGTGGTTCAGGAAACCCTGAACATGTCCAAAGCGCGTGGTTACGAAGTGGGCGGTACCGTTCGCATCGTGATTAACAACCAGGTGGGCTTCACCACCTCTAACCCGCTGGATGCACGTTCAACACCATACTGTACCGATATCGGTAAGATGGTGATGGCGCCAATCTTCCACGTGAATGCGGATGACCCGGAAGCCGTGGCTTTCGTTACCCGTCTGGCGCTGGACTTCCGTAACACCTTTAAACGCGATGTGTTTATCGACCTGGTGTGCTACCGCCGTCACGGCCACAACGAAGCCGACGAGCCAAGCGCAACCCAGCCGCTGATGTATCAGAAAATCAAAAAGCATCCGACCCCGCGTAAAATCTATGCTGACAAGCTGGAAGCGGACAAAGTCGCGACGCTGGAAGATGCCACCGAAATTGTTAACCTGTATCGCGACGCGCTGGACGCGGGCGAATGCGTGGTGAAAGAGTGGCGTCCAATGAACCTGCACTCCTTTACCTGGTCGCCATACCTCAATCATGAATGGGACGAAAGCTACCCGAACAAGGTTGAGATGAAGCGCCTGCAGGAGCTGGCTAACCGTATCAGTACCGTACCTGATGCCATTGAAATGCAATCTCGCGTAGCGAAAATCTACGGCGACCGTCAGGCGATGGCGGCGGGCGAGAAGCTGTTCGATTGGGGCGGCGCGGAAAACCTGGCGTACGCTACGCTGGTCGATGAAGGTATTCCAGTCCGTCTGTCCGGTGAAGACGCCGGTCGTGGTACCTTCTTCCACCGCCATGCGGTTATCCATAACCAGTCTAACGGTTCCACCTACACCCCGCTGCAGCACGTGCATAACGGGCAGGGCGTGTTTAAGGTGTGGGACTCCGTACTGTCTGAAGAAGCGGTTCTGGCCTTCGAATACGGTTACGCGACGGCTGAGCCGCGCACGCTGACCATCTGGGAAGCGCAGTTTGGCGACTTCGCCAACGGTGCTCAGGTCGTTATCGACCAGTTCATCTCCTCCGGTGAGCAGAAATGGGGCCGTATGTGCGGTCTGGTTATGCTGCTGCCGCACGGTTATGAAGGTCAGGGTCCGGAGCACTCTTCTGCGCGTCTGGAACGCTATCTGCAGCTTTGCGCACAGCAGAACATGCAGGTTTGCGTACCGTCCACTCCGGCACAGGTTTATCACATGCTGCGTCGTCAGGCGCTGCGCGGGATGCGCCGTCCGCTGGTGGTCATGTCGCCGAAGTCTCTGCTGCGTCACCCGCTGGCGGTCTCTACGCTGGACGAACTGGCAAACGGCACCTTTATGCCGGCCATCGGTGAGATTGACGAACTGGATCCGCAAAGCGTGAAACGCGTGGTGCTGTGCTCTGGTAAGGTTTACTACGACCTGCTGGAACAGCGTCGCAAGAACGATCAGAAAGATGTCGCTATCGTGCGTATCGAACAGCTGTATCCGTTCCCGCACCAGGCGGTACAAGAAGTGTTGAAATCTTATGCTCACGTGCATGATTTTGTCTGGTGCCAGGAAGAGCCGCTTAACCAGGGTGCTTGGTACTGCAGCCAACATCATTTCCGTGATGTGATTCCATTTGGTGCTGGTCTGCGTTACGCAGGTCGCCCAGCCTCCGCCTCACCGGCGGTAGGGTATATGTCCGTTCACCAGAAGCAGCAACAAGATCTGGTCAATGACGCGCTGAACGTCGATTAATTAAGGATACAAAATGAGTAGCGTAGATATTCTGGTCCCCGACCTGCCTGAATCCGTAGCAGATGCGACCGTGGCCACCTGGCATAAAAAACCGGGCGATGCGGTAGTTCGTGATGAGGTGCTGGTAGAAATCGAAACTGACAAAGTGGTACTGGAAGTACCGGCGTCGGCGGATGGCATTCTGGATGCCGTTCTGGAAGATGAAGGTACTACCGTCACCTCCCGTCAAATCTTGGGTCGCCTGCGTGAAGGCAACAGCGGTGGTAAAGAAACCAGCGCCAAAACTGAAAGCAAAGAGTCTACCCCGGCTCAGCGCCAACAGGCCTCACTCGAAGAGCAGAATAACGATGCGCTGAGCCCGGCGATTCGTCGCCTGCTGGCTGAGCACAATCTGGATGCCAGCGCGATTAAAGGCACCGGTGTTGGCGGTCGTCTGACCCGTGAAGACGTTGAGAAACACCTGGCGAAAGCACCGGCGAAAGCCGCTGCTGCACCGGCTGCGGCAGCCGCAGCGCCGGTTGCTCCGCTGGCAGGTCGCTCCGAGAAACGTGTTCCGATGACCCGTCTGCGTAAGCGCGTAGCCGAGCGTCTGCTGGAAGCGAAAAACTCTACCGCGATGCTGACGACCTTCAACGAAGTTAACATGAAACCAATCATGGACCTGCGTAAGCAGTACGGTGACGCGTTTGAAAAACGTCACGGTATCCGTCTGGGCTTCATGTCCTTCTACGTGAAGGCGGTCGTTGAAGCGCTGAAACGCTACCCAGAAGTGAACGCGTCTATCGATGGTGAAGACGTGGTTTACCACAACTACTTCGATGTGAGCATGGCGGTTTCTACGCCACGTGGCCTGGTAACCCCAGTACTGCGTGACGTTGATGCGCTTGGCATGGCTGACATTGAGAAGAACATTAAAGAGCTGGCGCTGAAAGGTCGCGACGGCAAACTGACTGTTGAAGACCTGACCGGCGGTAACTTCACCATTACCAACGGCGGCGTCTTCGGTTCCCTGATGTCTACCCCGATTATCAACCCGCCTCAGAGCGCGATTCTGGGTATGCACGCCATTAAAGACCGTCCTATGGCGGTTGATGGCAAAGTGGAAATTCTGCCGATGATGTACCTGGCTCTGTCCTATGACCACCGCCTGATCGATGGGCGCGAGTCTGTAGGCTTCCTGGTGGCAATTAAAGAGCTGTTAGAAGATCCAACCCGTCTTCTGCTGGACGTGTAGGTTTGGGATAACCCCGGCGTCGCTTTCGCTTGGCCGGGCTACGAGGTTGTAGCCCGGCCGAACGGAGTGACGCCGGGAAGCTCCCGAGTTCCAGACAACAACTCAACAACATTTTATAGGATGGATAGAACACATGAACTTACATGAATATCAGGCAAAACAACTCTTTGCCCGCTATGGCTTACCGGCTCCGGTGGGTTATGCCTGTACTACTCCGCGTGAAGCAGAAGAAGCCGCTTCAAAAATCGGCGCTGGCCCGTGGGTAGTGAAATGTCAGGTTCACGCTGGTGGCCGCGGTAAAGCGGGCGGTGTGAAGGTCGTAAACTCTAAAGAAGACATTCGCGCTTTTGCAGAGCATTGGCTGGGCAAACGCCTGGTAACCTACCAGACAGACGCACACGGCCAGCCGGTTAACCAGATTCTGGTTGAAGCCGCGACCGACATCGGTAAAGAACTGTACCTGGGCGCGGTTGTTGACCGTAGCTCCCGTCGCGTGGTCTTCATGGCCTCTACCGAAGGCGGCGTAGAAATTGAAAAAGTGGCGGAAGAAACCCCACACCTGATCCACAAAGTTGCGCTGGATCCGCTGGCAGGCCCAATGCCTTACCAGGGTCGTGAACTGGCGTTCAAACTGGGTCTGGAAGGTAAACAGGTTCAGCAGTTCACCAAGATCTTCATGGGTCTGGCAACCATTTTCCTGGAGCGCGACCTGGCGCTTATCGAAATCAACCCGCTGGTTGTGACCAAGCAGGGCGATCTGATCTGCCTCGACGGCAAACTGGGCGCTGACGGCAACGCACTGTTCCGCCAGGCTGACCTGCGCGAAATGCGCGACCAGTCCCAGGAAGACCCACGTGAAGCGCAGGCTGCACAGTGGGAACTGAACTACGTTGCGCTTGATGGCAACATCGGTTGCATGGTTAACGGTGCGGGCCTGGCAATGGGCACCATGGACATCGTTAAACTGCACGGCGGTGAACCAGCGAACTTCCTGGACGTTGGCGGCGGCGCAACCAAAGAACGTGTGACCGAAGCGTTCAAAATCATCCTCTCTGATGACAATGTTAAAGCCGTTCTGGTTAACATCTTCGGCGGTATCGTACGTTGCGACCTGATCGCTGACGGTATCATCGGCGCGGTAGCAGAAGTGGGCGTTAACGTCCCGGTTGTTGTTCGTCTGGAAGGCAACAACGCCGAACTCGGCGCGAAGAAACTGGCTGACAGCGGCCTGAATATTATTGCAGCGAAAAGTCTGACGGACGCAGCACAGCAGGTTGTTGCCGCAGTGGAGGGGAAATAATGTCCATTTTAATCGATAAAAACACCAAGGTTATCTGCCAGGGCTTCACCGGTAGCCAGGGTTCTTTCCACTCCGAACAAGCGATTGCTTACGGTACGCAGATGGTTGGCGGCGTAACCCCAGGCAAAGGCGGCACCACGCATCTGGGTCTGCCAGTGTTCAACACCGTGCGTGAAGCGGTAGAAGCGACGGGCGCAACCGCGACCGTTATCTACGTTCCAGCACCGTTCTGCAAAGACTCCATCCTGGAAGCTATCGATGCAGGCATTAAGCTTATCATCACCATCACCGAAGGTATCCCTACGCTGGATATGCTGACCGTGAAGGTGAAACTGGATGAAGCCGGCGTGCGCATGATTGGCCCGAACTGCCCAGGCGTTATCACCCCAGGCGAATGCAAAATCGGCATCATGCCGGGTCACATTCACAAACCAGGTAAAGTGGGTATCGTTTCCCGTTCTGGTACCCTGACTTACGAAGCGGTTAAGCAGACCACTGACTACGGTTTCGGCCAGTCCACCTGTGTGGGCATCGGCGGTGACCCGATCCCAGGCTCTAACTTCATCGACATCCTGAAGCTGTTCCAGGAAGACCCGCAGACCGAAGCGATCGTGATGATCGGTGAAATCGGCGGTAGCGCGGAAGAAGAAGCGGCGGCTTACATCAAAGATCACGTGACCAAGCCGGTTGTTGGCTACATCGCAGGCGTTACTGCGCCGAAAGGCAAACGTATGGGCCACGCAGGCGCCATCATTGCCGGTGGTAAAGGTACCGCTGATGAGAAATTTGCTGCACTGGAAGCCGCTGGCGTGAAGACCGTTCGCAGCCTGGCTGACATCGGTGAAGCGCTGAAGTCCGTCATTAAGTAATCCTCTCTGCTCCCTCATTGAATTCCCGCTGCATACAGGGAAAGAGGGGGCCTTATATGTCTAGTTTCGACATGGTTGGCCGCCCCTGGGCGGCCTTTTTTTATCGCGTTCTTCCGCTCTGTGTGTTGTACCGTTGATTGTACCGACGGCAGCCGTTTCTGCGTGTTTTTTGCGCAAACAATAGCAAAACAAAATCATTCGTCAGTAGGATGAAAACTGCGCTGATATCTGAAATTGTTAATTTATTAATATTTAAAGTAAATGAAATGTTATTTTCATCGTAATGCAACGTTCGATGTGGAAAAAAATGACGGACGGTCTACTTTAAACTATACGGGGTATTTTAGGTTATTCAGGCTTCTCAAGGTTAAATCCAATTACCTCTCTGTCCAATTTAACTTCATTTGATAACCATCAAAGTCAAATTAAAAACACATTGTTAACATTTCGTTCATCATAATATTCAATTAAAAACATAATTAACAATCTCGCGTTAAGTTGATTTAAATCAATATGTAATCGCTGGCTATAAGCGACTAAAACGGCTAAATTGTCGTGGATCAAACTGGCTGGATATTGCTTGATTCGCTATAAATTGATCACCGTCGAAAAACGTAAAACTTCTCCAATAAAAACCTGTTTATTGTAAGGGTTTTACAGCGTAATATATTTTAGGGATCAATTGAGTTTTTTATTAACACGTTTGTAACTTTCACTTATTGCTGTTTCCGCTGTTCTCCAAGGGGCGGCAGTAGGGAAGGGGACAAATCAATTTGTATTGGGGCATGTGTTTGAATCCCGGTCTACGGGTTCATTCTCGGAGTCTTCATGCGATGAGCAAGGAGTCATGATGTTAGATATAGTCGAACTGTCGCGCTTACAGTTTGCCTTGACCGCGATGTACCACTTCCTGTTTGTTCCGCTAACGCTCGGTATGGCGTTCCTGCTGGCAATCATGGAAACGGTCTACGTCCTTTCCGGCAAACAGATTTATAAAGATATGACCAAGTTCTGGGGCAAGTTGTTTGGTATCAACTTTGCGCTGGGTGTGGCTACCGGTCTGACCATGGAGTTCCAGTTCGGGACTAACTGGTCGTACTATTCCCACTACGTGGGTGATATTTTCGGTGCGCCGCTGGCCATCGAAGGTCTGATGGCCTTCTTCCTCGAATCTACCTTTGTAGGTCTGTTCTTCTTCGGTTGGGATCGTCTGGGTAAAGTCCAGCACATGGCGGTGACCTGGCTGGTAGCGTTAGGCTCCAACCTGTCTGCACTGTGGATCCTCGTCGCGAACGGCTGGATGCAAAACCCGATTGCGTCGGATTTCAACTTCGAAACCATGCGTATGGAAATGGTCAGCTTCTCCGAGCTGGTCCTGAACCCGGTCGCTCAGGTGAAATTCGTCCACACCGTGGCATCTGGCTACGTCTGCGGCGCGATGTTCGTTCTCGGCATCAGCTCCTACTATATGCTGCGCGGTCGTGACTTCGCCTTCGCTAAGCGTTCCTTCGCCATTGCAGCGAGCTTCGGCATGGCAGCTATCCTCTCCGTTATCGTTCTGGGTGATGAATCCGGTTACGAAATGGGTGACGTTCAGAAAACCAAACTGGCTGCGATTGAAGCCGAATGGGAAACGCAGCCAGCACCGGCCGCCTTTACTCTGTTTGGTATTCCTGACCAGGATGCGCAGGAAAACCGCTTTGCGATTCAAATTCCTTACGCGCTGGGCATCATCGCGACCCGTTCTGTTGATAAACAGGTGACCGGTCTGAAAGATCTGTTGGTGCAGCACGAAGAGCGTATCCGTAACGGTATGAAGGCTTATGCGCTGCTCGAGCAGCTGCGTGGCGGTTCTACCGACCAGGCCGTCCGCGATCAGTTTAATAACGTGAAGAAAGACCTGGGCTATGGCCTGCTGCTGAAGCGCTATACGCCGAACGTGTCCGATGCGACTGAAGCGCAAATCCAGATGGCGACCAAAGACTCTATCCCACGCGTGGCGCCGCTGTACTTCGCGTTCCGTATCATGGTGGGCTGCGGCATCCTGATGCTGCTGATTATCGCTACCTCCTTCTGGACGGTTATTCGTAACAAAATCGGTGAGAAAAAATGGCTGCTGCGCACCGCGCTGTATGCGATTCCGTTGCCGTGGATTGCAATCGAATCCGGTTGGTTTGTGGCTGAATACGGCCGTCAACCGTGGGCGATTGGTGAAGTGCTGCCGACGGCAGTGGCTAACTCCAGCCTGACCGCGGGCGACCTGATCTTCTCTATGCTGCTGATTTGTGGTCTGTACACGCTGTTCCTCGTAGCGGAGCTGTACCTGATGTTCAAATTTGCCCGTAAGGGACCAAGCAGCCTGAAAACCGGTCGTTACCACTATGAGCAGCCTACCGCTCAGCCGGCACGCTAAGACAGGAGTCGTCAAATGATCGATTATGAAGTATTACGCTTTATCTGGTGGCTACTGATCGGCATTCTGCTGATTGGCTTTGCTGTCGCCGATGGCTTCGACATGGGGGTGGGCATGCTCACCCGTTTCCTCGGTCGTAACGACACCGAGCGTCGAATCATGATTAACTCCATCGCACCACACTGGGACGGTAACCAGGTGTGGCTCATCACCGCCGGTGGCGCACTGTTCGCCGCATGGCCGATGGTGTATGCCGCTGCCTTCTCCGGCTTCTACGTGGCGATGATTCTGGTGCTGGCATCCTTGTTCTTCCGTCCGGTCGGTTTTGACTACCGTTCTAAGATTGAAGACTCCCGCTGGCGCAACATGTGGGACTGGGGCATCTTCATCGGTAGCTTTGTGCCACCGCTGGTGATTGGCGTCGCGTTCGGTAACCTGCTGCAGGGCGTACCGTTCCACGTTGATGAATATATGCGTCTGTACTACACCGGTAACTTCTTCCAGCTGCTGAATCCGTTTGGCCTGCTGGCCGGTATCGTTAGCGTCGCGATGATCCTGACTCAAGGCGCGACCTACCTGCAGATGCGTACCGTGGGCGAACTGCACCTGCGTACTCGCAATGTCTCTATGGTGGCCGCGCTGGTGACCCTGGTGTGCTTCGCACTGGCAGGCGTCTGGGTTTACTACGGCATCGATGGCTATGTGGTGAAATCGGTTCTGGATCACTCCGGTCCGTCTAACCCACTGACCAAAGAAGTGGCACGTGAAGCCGGTGCATGGATGGTGAACTTTAACAACATGCCAGCGCTGTGGGCGATTCCTGCTCTGGGCGTGGTGCTGCCGTTGCTGACTATCCTGACCACCAAGGCGGATAAAGGCGCGTTGGCGTTCCTGTTCTCCTCACTGACGCTGGCGTGCATCATCCTGACCGCTGGTATCGCCATGTTCCCGTTCATTATGCCTTCCAGCACAATGATGAGCGCGAGCCTGACGATGTGGGATGCGACATCCAGCCAGATGACGCTGAACCTGATGACCTACGTAGCCGCTGTCTTCGTGCCGATTATTCTGGCCTACACCACCTGGTGTTACTGGAAAATGTTCGGTCGTATTACGAAAGAAGACATCGAACGTAACACCCACTCTCTGTACTAAGTAAGGAGCTGAATATGTGGTATTTCGCATGGATTTTGGGAACGCTTCTTGCCTGTGCATTCGGCGTTATCACCGCGCTGGCGTTAGAGCACGTCGAAGCGACCAAAGCGGGTGAAGAAAAGCACTGATGAAAAATGTTATCGCAATGTTATACGCGATAATGGATAAGCGCCCCTTGCGGGCGCTTTCCCTTGTGATGGCCCTGCTGCTGGCAGGCTGCATTTTCTGGGACCCGACGCGCTTTGCGGCGAAGACCAGTGAACTGGAAATCTGGCATGGTTTCCTGTTGATGTGGTCAGTGTGCGCGGGGGTGATCCATGGGGTAGGGTTCCGCCTACGCACGGTTCACTGGCAGGGGATTTTTTGTCCGCTTATCGCCGATCTGGTACTGCTGGCTGGTTTGATTTTCTTCTTCTATCGTTGAAAATTATCGCCTGATGATAATGGGCTTGCATAAGCCCATAAAAATTTACTCTCCGTTTACTTCCCCCCATTCCAAACCATCTTTCCCGCGCGTATAGTAGCGAAGTTCAAAAACCCAAAAATTTTTTGCATTACTGGGATGTAAAGTGAATACAACGCTGTTTCGATGGCCGGTTCGGGTCTATTACGAAGATACCGATGCTGGTGGTGTGGTTTACCATGCCAGCTATGTCGCTTTCTATGAAAGAGCACGCACAGAGATGCTGCGTCACCATCACTTCAGTCAGCAGGTGCTGTTGGCTGAGCGGGTGGCCTTTGTCGTGCGTAAAATGACGCTGGAGTATTTTGCGGCTGCCCGACTCGACGATATGCTCGAAGTCCAGACAGAAATTACATCAATGCGTGGTACCTCCATGGTATTCACGCAGCGAATAGTCAACGCTGAGAATAAGGTGCTGAACGAAGCAGAAGTCCTGATTGTCTGTGTTGATCCACTCATCATGAAGCCTCGTGCGCTTCCCAAGTCTATTGTCGCGGAGTTTAAGCAGTGACTGACATGAACATCCTTGATTTGTTCCTGAAGGCTAGCCTTCTGGTTAAACTTATCATGTTGATTTTGATTGGTTTTTCAATCGCCTCCTGGGCCATCATCATCCAGAGAACGCGCATCCTCAACGCGGCAACCCGCGAGGCTGAAGCGTTTGAAGATAAGTTCTGGTCCGGCATCGAGCTGTCTCGCCTGTATCAGGAGAGCCAGGGACGTCGTGAAAACCTCGCGGGATCGGAACAGATCTTCTACAGCGGCTTTAAAGAGTTTGCGCGTTTACACCGTGCGAACAGCCATGCGCCAGAAGCGATTGTGGAAGGGGCCTCGCGTGCGATGCGCATTTCCATGAACCGTGAACTGGAAACGCTGGAAACGCATATTCCGTTCCTCGGCACCGTCGGTTCCATCAGCCCGTATATCGGTCTGTTTGGTACTGTCTGGGGGATCATGCACGCCTTTATCGCGCTGGGTGCGGTAAAACAGGCTACGCTGCAGATGGTTGCGCCAGGGATCGCGGAAGCGCTGATCGCCACCGCTATCGGTCTGTTTGCGGCAATTCCAGCGGTTATGGCGTACAACCGTCTGAACCAACGCGTGAACAAACTGGAACTGAACTACGACAACTTTATGGAAGAGTTCACCGCCATTCTGCACCGTCAGGCCTTTACCGTCAGCGAGAGCAACAAGGGGTAAGCCATGGCCAGAGCACGTGGACGCGGGCGTCGCGAACTGAAGTCCGAAATTAACATCGTTCCGCTGCTGGATGTGTTGTTGGTGCTGCTGCTGATCTTTATGGCGACAGCGCCGATCATTACGCAGAGCGTGGAAGTGGATCTCCCTGATGCAACCGAATCTCAGGCGGTAAGCAGTAATGATGAACCGCCGGTCATCGTTGAAGTGTCCGGTGTCGGGCAATACAGCGTGAACGTTGGTCAGGAGAAGATGCCGCAGCTGCCACCTGAACAGGTTGTTGCAGAAGCGCAGCGCCGGTTACAGGCGAATCCGAAAACGGTCTTCTTAATTGGGGGCGCGAAAGACGTGCCTTACGATGAAATAATTAAAGCGCTTAACCTGTTACACAGCGCCGGGGTGAAATCGGTCGGGTTGATGACCCAGCCAATTTAACCAGCAAGATGCCGCACACACGCGGAAGGTACGGGCCGGGAACGGCCTGTTCTCTGCGTTGTAGAGTAACGGGTGAACAGTTTTTGGGAACCGAGAGTGTCAAAGGCAACCGAACAAAACGACAAGCTTAAACGAGCGATAATTATTTCAGCAGTGCTGCACGTCATTTTGTTTGCGGCGCTGATCTGGAGCTCGTTTGATGAACATATAGAGGCTTCTGCGGGCGGCGGTGGCGGTTCGTCCATCGACGCCGTCATGGTCGATCCCGGCGCGGTCGTTGAGAACTATAATCGTCAACAGCAGCAGCAATCCAGCTCGAAACGTGCGCAAGAGCAACGTGAAAAGCAGGCTCAGCAGCAGGCTGAAGAATTACGTGAAAAACAGGCTGCGGAACAGGAACGCTTAAAGGCGCTTGAAAAAGAGCGTTTGCAGGCTCAGGAAGCGGCGAAAGAAGCTCAGGAGCAGCAAAAGCAGGCTGAAGAAGCGGCAGTGAAAGCTGCGGCCGATGCAAAAGCGAAGGCGGATGCCCAGGCGAAAGCCGCGGCTGATGCGGCAGTGAAAGCAGCCGCTGATGCGAAAGCAAAAGCCGATGCTCAGGCTAAAGTTGCGGCGGAAGCCGCGAAGAAAGCCGCTGCCGATGCACAGAAAAAAGCGGAAGCGGAAGCAGCGAAAGCTGCAGCCGATGCTAAAAAGGTCGCTGAAGCTGCCGCCGCGAAAGCGGCTGCGGATGCCGAGAAGAAAGCGGCAGCCGAAGCTGCGAAGAAAGCTGCTGCTGAAAAAGCCGCGGAAGAGAAAGCCGCCGCTGCCGCTGAAAAAGCCGCTGCCGATAAGGCCGCCGCTGCTAAAGCGGCTGCAGATAAGAAAGCCGCTGCTGCTGAAAAAGCCGCAGCAGACAAGAAAGCTGCAGCTGACAAAGCTGCCGCCGCGAAGAAAGCCGCTGCTGAGAAAGCCGCTGCTTCTTCCGGCGTAGATGATCTGCTGGGTGACCTTAGCTCTGGTAAGAATGCACCGAAAACCGGCGGCGGAGCGAAAGGTAACAATGCTTCCGCAGCGGGGAGTGGTAATACTAAGAATAATGGCGCGTCAGGCGCGGATATCAGCAACTACGCTGGGCAGATTAAATCTGCCATTGAGAGCAAGTTCTACGACGCATCATCCTATGCAGGCAAAACCTGTACGTTGCGTATAAAACTCGCCTCAGACGGCCTGTTGCTGGACATTCAGTCTGAGGGTGGCGATCCCGCACTTTGTCAGGCCGCACTTGCTGCAGCCCGTCAGGCGAAGATTCCAAAACCACCGAGCCAGGCAGTATATGAAGTGTTTAAAAATGCACCACTGGACTTCAAGCCGTAAGCATAATTTTCCCCGCTCCGGCGGGGGAAAACTATCTTCGGGCGCCGGTGGGTTTTGGTAGTTTTGTGTATTTTAGTTTGTTAACATTCTGCTAAATTATCGTGGGCTTTCCGCCTGGATAAGGGAGAAATGATGAAGCAGGCATTACGAGTAGCATTTGGTTTTCTGATGCTGTGGGCAGCGGTGCTGCACGCAGAAGTACGTATCGAGATCACCCAGGGGGTGGACTCGGCACGCCCAATTGGCGTCGTACCTTTCCAGTGGGCGGGGCCAGGTGCTGCGCCTGAAGATATCGGCGGTATCGTGGGCGCTGACCTGCGTAACAGCGGGAAATTTAACCCATTAGATCGTTCTCGTCTGCCGCAGCAGCCGGGCAGCGCTCAGGAAGTTCAGCCGGCCGCATGGTCTGCGCTGGGTATTGATGCTGTTGTGGTAGGGCAGGTGAGCCCTAACGCTGACGGCAGCTATAATGTCTCTTATCAGTTGGTTGATACCGGCGGTGCTCCTGGTACCGTGCTGGCACAGAACACCTACAAAGTTAACAAGCAGTGGCTGCGTTATGCCGGTCACACTGCCAGTGACGAAGTGTTCGAGAAGCTGACGGGCATCAAGGGCGCGTTCCGTACCCGTATTGCTTACGTTGTTCAGACCAACGGCGGCCAGTTCCCATATGAACTGCGCGTTTCTGACTACGACGGCTACAACCAGTTTGTGGTTCACCGTTCTCCGCAGCCGCTGATGTCTCCAGCATGGTCTCCGGACGGTTCTAAAGTGGCTTACGTGACCTTCGAAAGCGGTCGCTCAGCGTTGGTGGTGCAGACTCTGGCTAACGGCGCAGTGCGTCAGATTGCCTCGTTCCCGCAGCACAACGGTGCGCCGGCGTTCTCGCCGGATGGGTCTAAACTGGCGTTCGCACTGTCGAAAACCGGTAGTCTGAACCTGTACGTGATGGACCTGGGCTCTGGCCAGATTCGTCAGGTGACCAACGGTCGTAGCAACAACACCGAACCAACCTGGTTCCCGGACAGCCAGAACTTAGCCTTTACGTCTGACCAGGCCGGTCGTCCGCAGGTGTATAAAGTTAATGTTAACGGCGGTGCTCCGCAGCGTATTACCTGGGAAGGTTCACAGAACCAGGATGCTGACGTCAGCAGCGACGGTAAGTTTATGGTAATGGTCAGCTCGGCTAACGGCCAGCAGCACATTGCTAAGCAGGATCTGGTAGCGGGTGGCGTACAAGTACTGTCGTCAACGTTCCTGGACGAAACGCCAAGTCTGGCACCTAACGGCACTATGGTAATCTACAGCTCTTCTCAGGGGATGGGATCCGTGCTGAATCTGGTTTCTACAGATGGGCGTTTCAAAGCGCGTCTTCCGGCAACTGATGGACAGGTTAAATTCCCTGCCTGGTCGCCGTATCTGTAATAATAATTAATGAATTGATTACTAAAGGAATCATCGAAATGCAACTGAACAAAGTGCTGAAAGGGCTGATGATCGCTCTGCCTGTTATGGCAATCGCGGCATGTTCTTCTAACAAGAACGCTAGCAATGACCAGAGCGGCGAAGGCATGCTGGGTGCCGGCACTGGTATGGATGCTAACGGTAGCGGCAACATGTCTTCTGAAGAGCAAGCGCGTCTTCAGATGCAACAGCTGCAGCAGAACAACATCGTTTACTTCGATCTGGACAAGTACGATATCCGTTCTGACTTCGCTGCAATGCTGGATGCTCACGCTAACTTCCTGCGTAGCAACCCATCTTACAAAGTCACCGTAGAAGGTCACGCGGACGAACGTGGTACTCCTGAGTACAACATCTCCCTGGGTGAACGTCGTGCTAACGCTGTTAAAATGTACCTGCAGGGTAAAGGCGTTTCTGCTGACCAGATCTCCATCGTTTCTTACGGTAAAGAAAAACCTGCAGTACTGGGTCACGACGAAGCGGCTTACTCCAAAAACCGTCGTGCCGTACTGGTTTACTAAGAGAATTGCATGAGCAGTAACTTCAGACATCACATGTTGAGTCTGTCGTTACTGGTTGGCATAGCGGCCCCCTGGGCCGCTTTTGCTCAGGCGCCAATCAGTAGTGTCGGCTCAGGCTCGGTCGAAGACCGTGTCACCCAACTCGAGCGTATTTCTAACGCTCACAGTCAGCTTTTAACCCAACTCCAGCAGCAACTCTCCGATAATCAGACTGATATTGATGCACTCCGTGGACAGATCCAGGAAAGTCAGTACCAGCTAAATCAGGTTGTCGAACGTCAAAAGCAGATTATGCTGCAAATTGACAGCCTGGGCGGTAGCGGTGCGGCTCCAGCTCAGCAGGCTACGGGCGACCAGAGCGGTGCTGCGCCAGCAGCGGCGGCTCCAGCAGCATCAGCGGGCGCTAGCGCGTCTGGTGTGCCGGTACAGACGGGTGATGCCAATACGGATTACAACGCGGCTATCGCTCTGGTGAAGGATAATGCTCGCCAGGA
This sequence comes from Kluyvera chengduensis, assembly GCF_044197065.1. Lineage (NCBI taxonomy): Bacteria > Pseudomonadati > Pseudomonadota > Gammaproteobacteria > Enterobacterales > Enterobacteriaceae > Kluyvera > Kluyvera chengduensis. Next base: position 947,481 of record NZ_JBIQOI010000002.1, on the reverse strand, counting down.
TGACGCAATTACTGCGTTTCAGAACTTCATCAAAAAATACCCTGATTCAACCTACCAGCCTAATGCTAACTATTGGCTGGGTCAGTTGAATTACAACAAGGGTAAAAAAGATGATGCGGCTTACTACTTTGCATCGGTGGTGAAAAACTACCCGAAGTCGCCTAAGGCGGCGGATGCGATGTTTAAGGTCGGGGTCATCATGCAGGACAAAGGTGATACTGCAAAAGCGAAAGCGGTATACCAGCAGGTTGTCAGCAAATACCCAGGTACCGATGGTGCAAAGCAGGCGCAAAAACGTCTCAGTGGGATGTAATGCACGAAGTAAGACCAGAAATTGTTTTATTTCTGGTCTTGCCGCATGAAACATAAGCAGTTAAGTGATCTTTGTCGAAATTTTTGTTGCGCTGAATTCTGAATTCAGTAATATATGCCGCCGTTGCCAAGGGATATCAAACATCCTGAAAGTGACGAAAAAAGTGGGTCGTTAGCTCAGTTGGTAGAGCAGTTGACTTTTAATCAATTGGTCGCAGGTTCGAATCCTGCACGACCCACCACTAACTTAGTTAGTCAGTAGTATCCAGCGCAGTATTGGGTGATTAGCTCAGCTGGGAGAGCACCTCCCTTACAAGGAGGGGGTCGGCGGTTCGATCCCGTCATCACCCACCACCGGGTCGTTAGCTCAGTTGGTAGAGCAGTTGACTTTTAATCAATTGGTCGCAGGTTCGAATCCTGCACGACCCACCATCATTTATGGTGGGCACGGTGAAAGCAGTATAGGTAGTATCCAGCGCAGTATCGGGTGATTAGCTCAGCTGGGAGAGCACCTCCCTTACAAGGAGGGGGTCGGCGGTTCGATCCCGTCATCACCCACCACTCGGGGCGTTAGCTCAGTTGGTAGAGCAGTTGACTTTTAATCAATTGGTCGCAGGTTCGAATCCTGCACGCCCCACCATCTTAATGGTGGCTCCGAGTAAAAATCTTTCAGGCTGCACCCGAATGGGTCGTTAGCTCAGTTGGTAGAGCAGTTGACTTTTAATCAATTGGTCGCAGGTTCGAATCCTGCACGACCCACCATCCTGAAATGATATAAGCAGTAACCCTTTCCAAGGGGTCGTTAGCTCAGTTGGTAGAGCAGTTGACTTTTAATCAATTGGTCGCAGGTTCGAATCCTGCACGACCCACCAGTGTAAAAAGGCGCCCTAAAGGCGCCTTTTTGCTATCTGCGATTTGATCCCCACCTTTAGTACATTCCCGGCGTCGCTGACGCTCGGCCGAGTTGCGTTTGTCTGTAGCCCGGACGAGGTGCAACGCACCGCCTCCGGGAGAAGCGCACAAAATTCACCACGACTTTTATCATAGAATCGGCTATCTTGTTTAGCATATAAAACATATTGCCATGGTAACGGCGAATCTTCGCCGAATAACCGTTTATTTCGTTAAGCCAGTAAAACGAGAAGCATGATGAGCGTGATGTTTGACCCAGAAGCCGCAATTTACCCGTTCCCACCGAAGCCTGTTCCGCTGAGTCTCGATGAGACGCAATTTTATCGCGAGAAAATCAAGCGGTTGCTAAAGGAACGCGATGCCGTGATGGTGGCGCATTACTACACCGATCCTGAAATCCAACAGTTGGCGGAAGAGACCGGTGGCTGTATTTCTGATTCGCTGGAGATGGCGCGCTTTGGTGCGAAACATTCCGCTTCAACGCTTCTGGTCGCTGGCGTTCGTTTTATGGGCGAAACGGCAAAAATCCTTAGCCCAGAAAAAACGGTGCTGATGCCAACGCTGAACGCCGAGTGCTCTTTGGATCTCGGCTGTCCTATTGACGAGTTCAATGCTTTCTGCGATGCCCATCCTGATCGCACCGTAGTGGTCTATGCCAACACCTCCGCGGCGGTAAAAGCGCGTGCCGACTGGGTGGTGACCTCAAGCATCGCCGTTGAGCTTATCGAACACCTCGATAGCCTGGGTGAGAAAATCATCTGGGCGCCGGACCGTCATCTTGGCCGCTATGTACAAAAGCAGACCGGTGCAGACGTACTGTGCTGGCAGGGGGCGTGTATCGTTCATGACGAGTTTAAAACTCAGGCCTTAAGCCGCATGAAATCGCTGTATCCGCAGGCCGCGGTGCTGGTACACCCGGAATCCCCGCAGGCGATTGTTGATATGGCTGATGCCGTCGGTTCGACCAGCCAACTGATTAATGCTGCCAAAACGTTGCCGCACCAACAGCTTATCGTGGCCACCGACCGCGGTATCTTCTATAAAATGCAGCAGGCCGTGCCGGATAAAGAGCTTTTCGAAGCCCCAACCGCCGGTGAAGGGGCTACCTGTCGCACCTGCGCGCACTGCCCGTGGATGGCGATGAACGGCTTGAAGGCGATTGCCGAAAGTCTTGAGAACGGTGGGGCCGCCCATGAAATTCACGTCGATGAACAACTGCGTCAGGGCGCGTTAGTTCCGTTGAACCGGATGCTGGATTTTGCGGCTACACTACGAGGGTAAACCTCTAACGCGCTGGAGTTAAAATGGATTTCTTTAGTACGCAAAACATTCTGGTTCATATTCCACTGGGCGCGGGAGGTTACGACCTCTCGTGGATAGAAGCGGTAGGGACGGTCGCTGGTCTGCTCTGCATCTGGCTGGCAAGCCTTGAAAAGATCGTGAACTACCTGTTTGGTCTGATAAACGTAACGCTTTTTGCGATTATCTTTTTCCAGATTCAGCTCTACGCTAGCCTGCTGCTCCAGCTGTTTTTCTTTGCGGCCAACCTGTACGGCTGGTACGCGTGGTCGCGACAAACCAGTCAGAATGAGGCTGAGCTTCAGATTCGCTGGTTGCCATTGCCAAAGGCGCTGGGCTGGCTGGCGGCATGTGTCGTGGCGATTGCCTTCATGACGCTCTACATCGACCCTGTTTTCGCCGTGTTGACGCGTGTTGCGGTTAACGTGATGCAGGCAATGGGCGTGAACGTGGTAATGCCGACGCTACAGCCGGATGCGTTCCCATTCTGGGACTCCTGCATGATGGTACTGTCAATTGCGGCGATGGTGCTAATGACCCGTAAATATGTCGAGAACTGGCTGCTGTGGGTCATCATCAACGTTATCAGCGTGGCGATTTTTGCCTTGCAGGGCGTTTATGCCATGGCGCTGGAATATCTGATCCTGACCTTCATTGCCCTGAACGGTAGCCGGATGTGGATGAATAGCGCACGTGAACGGGGTTCTCGCGCGCTGTCCCATTAGTGGTGGTGGTGATGCCCGTGTTCGGAATGCGCCTCGTTAAGGTGGCATTCCGGGCCGCTACAGGGCTGGTATTCCATCTGCACCGTCGCGTGGTCTATCTGATAGTGCTCTTCGAGAAAGTGATGAATACGATCCAGCAGCGCATCGTGATCGTGCGGCGGCACCACCTGGACGTGCAGCGTCATCAACGGTTTTTCACCGATCAGCCAGACGTGCACGTGGTGAACATCACGTACTTCTGGCAGCGAACGGCGCATATTGCGCTTTAACGCGGCAACGTCAACCGACTGCGGTGCACCTTCCAGCAGTTCGTTCATACTTTCTTTCAGCAATGCCCAGGCGCTGCGCAGCACCAGACAGGAGACCAGTACCGACAGAATCGGGTCGATAGGCGTCCAGCCGGTCGTCATAATCACTATTGCCGCGATAATCGCGCCGACAGAACCGAGCAAGTCGCCCATGACATGCAGCGCCGCTGCGCGCACATTCAGGTTTTTCTCTTCACTGCCACGATGCAAAATCCAGAAGGCCAGAATATTCGCCAGCAGGCCTGCGACCGCAATAGTCATCATGGTGACGCCTGCTACTGGCTGTGGGTGATAGAAGCGCTGCACGGCCTCCCAAACAATCAGGATGATGATAAATAGTAGTGCGATGGCGTTGACGAAGGCGGCGAGAGTGGTCAATCGCAGCCAGCCAAAGGTATGACGCCCGCTCGGTGGCCTACTGGCAAAGCGAACTGCCAGCAGCGCAAACAATAACGCAGCTGAATCAGTCAGCATATGTCCGGCATCGGCGAGCAGCGCCAGCGATCCGGAGACAACCCCGCCAATCGCCTCGACGACCATAAAACCAGCGGTGACCCCAAACGCCAGCAATAATCGACGAGCATTGCCATCATTCTGCGTGGTGTGCGAGTGTGAATCATGCCTATGCGCCATGACGCTCATCCTTCCTTATTTGAGTGTGACTATCTGACATCATTGCAGATCTTTGCTTTTTCCGCACAGAAATACGCAACGCAATCCCACGGGCAAAAATAGCGCCTGATGCGATAATCGATATTGAAATATATTGTTTTTAAATTAATTTTCGGGTGATTATTTTGCGTTTTGTCGCTTAAACTCAGATTAATTGCTATTAAATTCTATTTTGTAGGGTTTTTTTAGTCATTATCCGGCTAAAGTGTAAAAGCCAGTTTACACTTTTTGACTGGCGATATAGATTGAAGGGATTGCACTCAATTGTATAAGTATGGCAACACTGGAACAGTCATGAATTATCAGAACGACGATTTACGCATTAAAGAGATCAACGAGTTATTACCTCCTGTAGCGCTCCTTGAAAAATTCCCAGCCACTGAGAATGCCGCCAATACGGTGTCTCATGCCCGTAAAGCGATCCATCAGATCCTGAAAGGTGAAGACGATCGTCTGTTGGTGGTGATTGGCCCTTGCTCTATTCACGATCCGGTTGCCGCTAAAGAGTACGCGCAGCGCCTGCTGAAGATTCGTGAAGAGCTGCAGGGTGAGCTGGAAATTGTGATGCGCGTCTATTTTGAAAAGCCGCGTACCACCGTTGGCTGGAAAGGGCTGATTAACGATCCGCATATGGATAACAGCTTCCAGATCAACGACGGCCTGCGTATTGCACGTAAGCTGCTGCTTGATATTAACGACACCGGTCTGCCAGCGGCGGGCGAGTTCCTCGATATGATCACCCCGCAGTACCTGGCTGACTTAATGAGCTGGGGCGCGATTGGCGCGCGTACCACCGAATCTCAGGTTCACCGTGAGCTGGCTTCAGGCCTCTCTTGCCCGGTTGGCTTCAAAAACGGTACCGATGGCACCATTAAAGTGGCCATTGATGCCATCAATGCTGCCGGTGCACCGCACTGTTTCCTGTCCGTCACCAAGTGGGGCCACTCCGCAATTGTGAACACCAGCGGTAACGGCGATTGCCATATCATCCTACGCGGCGGTAAAGAGCCAAACTACAGCGCTTCCCACGTGGCGGCGGTGAAAGAGGGTCTGGCGAAAGCCGGCCTGCCGGCGCAAATCATGATTGATTTCAGCCACGCTAACTCCAGCAAGCAGTTCAAAAAGCAGATGGAAGTGGGCGCTGACGTTTGCAACCAGATTGCCAACGGCGAGAAAGCAATTATGGGCGTGATGATTGAAAGCCATCTGGTAGAAGGCAACCAGAACCCAGACAGCGGTGAGCCGCTGGTGTATGGCAAAAGCATCACCGACGCGTGCATTAACTGGGATGATACCGACACCGTGCTGCGTCAGTTGGCGAACGCGGTAAAAGCGCGTCGCGGCTAATTTATTAACCCGGCCAAGCGAAACGCCGCCGGGAATGCACCGAAATAAAAAAAGCGTGGAGATTTCCACGCTTTTTTCTTTTTACCGGTCAGCGATAATTACTTCGCTTTACCCTGGTTCGCGACGGCCGCGGCTTTTGCAGCGATTTCGTCAGCGTTACCCAGATAGTAATGTTTGATTGGCTTGAAGTTCTCGTCGAACTCATACACCAGCGGTACGCCCGTTGGGATGTTCAGCTCGAGGATTTCGTCTTCGCCCATGTTGTCCAGGTATTTCACCAGCGCACGCAGGGAGTTACCGTGAGCGGCGATGATCACGCGCTCGCCGCTTTTCAGGCGTGGCAGAATGGTTTCATTCCAGTAAGGGACTACGCGTTCGATGGTCAGCGCCAGGCTTTCGGTGGTTGGCAGCTCTTTATCGGTCAGCTTCGCGTAACGCGGGTCGTGGCCCGGGTAGCGCTCGTCGTCTTTGGTCAGCTCAGGTGGGGTTACCGCGAAGCCGCGACGCCACTGTTTAACCTGCTCGTCACCGTATTTTTCAGCGGTTTCTGCTTTGTTCAGACCCTGCAGCGCACCGTAGTGACGTTCGTTCAACTTCCAGGATTTCTCAACCGGCAGCCAGGCCTGATCCAGTTCATCCAGCACGTTCCACAGAGTGTGGATGGCACGTTTCAGCACGGAGGTATAAGCAAAATCAAAGCTGAAGCCTTCAGCCTTCAGCAGTTTACCTGCCGCTTTTGCTTCGCTAACGCCTTTCTCAGACAGATCAACGTCGTACCAACCGGTGAAGCGGTTTTCGTTGTTCCACTGACTTTCACCGTGACGAACCAGTACCAGCTTAGTTACAGCCATACTCTCACTCCTCAAGCTTTATTGAATGATAACAATTCTCATTATATTGCCGCGATAGGCTCGACAGCAACGCTTATGCATAACCATAGCGAAAATAGTGCCCCAGTGTAAGATGCATGTGAACCAGGCGTTATTATTTTGTCTTTGCGTGGCGTAATTTTCAGCGATATGGCTAAAACTTCGGCGAGACAGAGAAGAGGAAGGGAGTAGCCCGGCCGAGCGGAGCGACGCCGGGGAACCCCCGGAGTCGGTGCTATCGCACCTCGTCCGGGCTACGGTAAGCCACGTGATTATAATGCGGTAAATTGATATTCCGTCAGGCTGACGTACTCTTCGCCTGGGCGCAGCACGCAGTCTGGCTGCGGCCACTCCGGATGGTTCGGGCTATCCGGCAGGAACTCGCTCTCCAGCGCCAGACCTTGCCAGGCGGCGTAAGGCTGCGGGCTGCGGGATAACGTGCCGTCCAGGTAGTTACCGGAATAGAACTGAATTGCCGGGGCTGAGGTGTAAACCGCCATCTGCAGTTTTTCATCTTCGGACCAGACGTTGGCGACCACTTTAGTGGCATCGCCTTGTGCCTGAAGCAGGAAAGCGTGGTCGTAGCCTTTCACTTTCTTCTGATCATCGTCGCTGAGGAAATCCTGTGCCACGGTTTTCGGTTCACGGAAATCGAAGCTGGTGTTGGCAACGTCTTTCAGCCCATCGTGCGGGATGCCACTCTCATCAACTGGCAGATAAGCATCCGCCAGCAGCTGCAGCTTGTGATTACGCACATCGGTCTGATTACCGTCGAGGTTGAAATAGACGTGGTTGGTCAGGTTCACCGGACAGGCTTTATCGACGCTTGCGCGATACTCAATCGAAATACGGTTATCTTCGGTGAGGCGATAGGTCGCCTTTGCCTGAAGCTCGCCCGGATAGCCCTGGTCGCCGTCAGGCGAGGTGAGGGTGAAAACGGCTTCCGTTGGGTTCTGAGAAGCAATCGCCCAGCGGCGCTTATCAAAGCCTTCAGGACCGCCGTGCAGCTGATGCTGCCCCTGGCTTGGCGCAAGCTCGACCGTCTGCCCGTCCAGCGTATAGCGGCTGTTGGCGATTCGGTTAGCATAGCGGCCAATAGACGCGCCGAGGAAAGCCGCCTGCTCGGTATATTGTTCCGGCGACGCACAGCCAAGTAGCGCTTCGCGCACGCTACCGTCTTTCATCGGAATGCGCGCAGACAAAAGCGTGGCGCCCCAATCCATTAACGTCACCACCACGCCATTGGCGTTGCGTAACGTAATCACTCGATACGGCTGGCCATCTACGGCCAGCGCTGGCGTTTCTCTTAGCACTGTCCTGCTCCTTGTGACGGTTTGCAGACGTAGAACGTCTCTTTAATGCCCGTTTTTGCTTCGTACTGTTCGGCTACGGCCTGTTTCACCGCAGGCACCAGCGTTTCAGGGATTAATGCCACGATGCAGCCGCCGAATCCGCCGCCGGTCATGCGTACGCCACCCTGGTCGCCAATGGTTGCTTTCACGATCTCGACCAGCGTATCAATCTGCGGCACGGTGATTTCGAAATCATCGCGCATAGAAGCGTGGGATTCCGCCATCAGCTGGCCCATACGCAGCAGATCGCCTTGTTCCAGTGCCGCTGCCGCTTCGACGGTACGCGCGTTCTCGGTCAGCACGTGACGCACGCGCTTAGCCACAATCGGATCAAGCTCATGGGCAACGGCGTTGAATTCGTTGAGGGTCACGTCGCGCAGCGCCGGGCGCTGGAAGAAGCGTGCGCCGGTTTCACACTGTTCGCGGCGCGTGTTGTACTCGCTGCCGACCAGAGTGCGTTTGAAGTTACTGTTGATGATGACGACCGCAACGCCTTCTGGCATCGAAACTGCCTTGGTACCAAGCGAACGGCAGTCGATCAGCAGCGCGTGGTCTTTCTTGCCGAGGGCGGAGATAAGCTGGTCCATAATGCCGCAGTTACAGCCGACAAACTGGTTTTCCGCTTCCTGGCCGTTCAGCGCAATCTGCGCGCCGTCCAGCGGCAGATGATACAGCTGTTGGAAGACGGTACCGACCGCCACTTCCAGAGATGCCGATGAGCTCAGGCCCGCGCCCTGTGGCACATTGCCGCTGATAACGAGGTCAGCGCCGCCAAACGCGTTATTGCGTTTTTGCAGATGCTTCACCACACCGCGCACATAGTTAGACCACTGCTGGGTATCGTGGCTCACAATTGGCGCGTCGAGGGAGAACTCATCGGTCTGATTGTCGTAATCGGCGGCAATCACGCGCACCAGGCGATCATCACGCGGCGAGCAGCTGATCACCGTCTGGTAATCAATGGCGCACGGCAGAACGAAACCGTCGTTGTAGTCGGTGTGTTCACCAATCAGGTTAACGCGGCCCGGAGCCTGAATAATGTGGGTAGCAGGGTAGCCGAATTTCTCAGCGAACAGGGTTTGGGTTTTATCTTTCAGACTCATTGTTATTCTCCGGACTCGCGAAAGTGGATGTCGCTGACCGCACGCAGGCGTTCAGCCGCTTGTTCTGCCGTCAGGTCGCGCTGGGTTTCTGCCAGCATTTCATAGCCAACCATAAATTTGCGCACGGTAGCGGAGCGCAGCAACGGCGGATAGAAATGGGCATGCAGCTGCCAGTGCGCATTTTCTTCGCCATTAAACGGTGCGCCGTGCCAGCCCATCGAGTAGGGGAAGGAGCACTGGAACAGGTTGTCATAACGGCTGGTCAGTTTTTTCAGCGCCAGCGCTAAATCGTCGCGCTGTGCCTCGGTTAAATCGGTAATACGCAGCACGTGCGCTTTTGGCAGCAGCAGCGTTTCGAACGGCCATGCCGCCCAGTATGGCACCACTGCCAGCCAGTGCTCGGTTTCTACCACCGTACGGCTGCCATCAGCCAGCTCGCGGTTAACGTAGTCAACCAGCATTGGCGATTTTTGCTCGGCGTAGTACTCGCGCATCAGGCGGTCTTCGCGCTCAATTTCGTTTGGCAGGAAGCTGTTCGCCCAGACCTGTCCGTGCGGGTGCGGGTTGGAGCAGCCCATCGCCGCGCCTTTGTTCTCGAACACCTGTACCCACGGGTACTGCTGGCCGAGGTCGGCGGTCTGTTCCTGCCAGGTTTTCACCACCGATTGCAGCGCGTTAAGGCTCAGCTCCGGCAGCGTTTTGCTGTGATCTGGCGAGAAGCAAATCACCCGGCTAGTGCCGCGCGCGCTTTGACAACGCATCAGCGGATCGTCGCTTTCCGGCGCGTCCGGCGTGTCGGTCATCAGCGCGGCAAAGTCATTGGTAAAAACGTAGGTGCTGGTGTAGTCGGGGTTTTTATCGCCCGTCACCCGGGTATTACCCGGGCATAAAAAACAATCCGGATCGTGCGCGGGCAGCGTTTGTTTTGCTGGTGTCTCTTGCGCCCCTTGCCAAGGGCGCTTTGCACGATGCGGTGATACAAGGATCCACTGGCCGGTTAACGGATTAAAACGGCGGTGTGGATGGTCGACGGGGTTAAATTGCGTCATGACAAAATCCTTAGTCTGGATATCCCTGAGGATGACGGGACTGCCAGTTCCAGGTGTCCTGCGCCATTTCGTCAAGGTTACGGGTTACGCGCCAGTTCAGCTCTTTGTCGGCTTTGGTTGCATCGGCCCAGTAAGCAGGGAGATCGCCATCGCGACGTGGAGCAAAATGGTAATTAATCGGTTTGCCACAGGCCTTGCTGAATGCGTTAACCACATCCAGCACGCTGCTGCCCACGCCTGCGCCCAGGTTGTAAATATGTACGCCGGCTTTGTTTGCCAGTTTTTCCATCGCGGCGACGTGGCCGTCAGCGAGGTCCATGACGTGGATGTAGTCACGCACGCCGGTGCCGTCAGGCGTTGGGTAGTCGTTGCCGAAAATGGCCAGCGATTCGCGGCGGCCCACGGCGACCTGCGCGATGTACGGCATCAGGTTATTCGGGATGCCCTGCGGATCTTCACCCATATCGCCAGACTGATGTGCGCCTACTGGGTTGAAATAACGCAGCAGCGCAATGCTCCACTCCGGCTGCGCTTTTTGCAGGTCGGTCAGGATCTGTTCAACCATCAGTTTGCTCTTACCGTACGGGCTTTGCGGCGTGCCGGTTGGGAAGCTTTCTACGTAAGGAATTTTTGGCTGATCGCCATAGACGGTTGCGGAGGAGCTGAAGATGAAGTTTTTGACGTTGGCAGTGCGCATCGCGGCAACCAGACGCAGGGTACCGTTGACGTTGTTGTCATAGTACTCCAGAGGCTTTTGCACGGACTCACCGACGGCTTTCAGACCCGCGAAGTGAATTACCGCTTCAATGGCGTGATCCTTGAGGATCTCAACCATCAGCGCTTCGTTACGAATATCGCCTTCGACGAAGCTCGGCTGCTTGCCGCCCAGACGGGCGATGACCGATACGACGCTGTGCTTGCTGTTGCACAGATTATCGAGGATGACAACATCGTGGCCTTGTTGCAGCAGTTGCACACATGTGTGGCTTCCTATGTAACCGCTACCACCTGTAACCAATACTTTCATTTTTAGCTCCGTTAAGCTTATGGCATGGAATAACCTTAGCATAACAGAGAAGCCAAAAGTGTGACATGGGCTAAATTAGTGGAATCGCTTACACTACTTGAATCAGTACGATAACCTCAGCAGATTGCATTATAAATCAAAGGGGTTAGCGGAGTGGGGTGAAAAAAGTCTGAAAAAGGTGAGGTGGTAATGGGGGCGTGTTGTGTGAACCCGGCGGCGCTTCGCTTGGCCGGGCTACATTTAGGGGACGCCTGATAAGCGAAGCGCCATCAGGCAATAGTGATGGGGCCAACCTCGTAACGATAGCCGTCGCCGTCGGCGACAAACTCCAGCCGATGGGTGATGCATTCCGGCGCATCTTCCGCATGGTGCGATACAAACAGTAATTGCGTTTTACCTTCGCTAATCAGCACATCGACAAAGCGGCGAACCACCTGACGGTTGAGCGGGTCCAGCCCCTGTAGCGGTTCATCGAGGATCAGCAGTGTGGGGTGTTTTACTAGTGCGCGAACGATCAGCGCCAGCCGCTGTTGCCCCCAGGAAAGGCTGTGGAACGGCGCGTCGGCGGTGCGCGGGTCCATGCCAAGGATGTGCAGCCACTCGTCGACCAGCTTGCGCTGTTTGTCAGATACAGCCTGATAAATGCCGATGGAGTCGAAGTAGCCAGAGAGGATCACATTGCGCAGCGTAGTGCTCACCCGGTAGTCCAGATGCAGGCTGCTGCTGACGTAGCCGATATGCTTTTTAATGTCCCAGATGGTTTCACCGCTGCCGCGGCGACGGCCAAACAGAGTCAGATCGTTACTGTAGCCCTGGGGATGATCGCCCGTCACCAGGCTCAGCAGCGTTGACTTACCCGCGCCGTTCGGACCAACAATCTGCCAGTGCTCGTCCGGGGCGACCGTCCAGCTTAAATGGTCGATGATCGCCCGATCGTTATAGGAGACCACGCCGTCTTTCAGCACGATGCGAGGCATGTCGTCAGCGATAGAGAGTCGGGCTGATGGGGCATCCGGCTCGGGTAAGGTCATCCCGGACAGTTTCTCACTGTGCGCCAGTTGTGCAATCAGCGTTTGCTCAAGCAGCGCTTTCTTCTCGCCGGTTTCCGTCAGGGTACAGTCGGCCAGTACCCCGGCAAACGGCACGAAATCAGGGATATCATCAAAGCGGTTAAGCACCAGCACCAGCGTATAACCCTCCTGGTGCAGCACTGCCAGATGCTCCGCTAGCTGGCGACGAGAGGCCACGTCCAGGCCGTCAAAAGGCTCATCGAGGATTAATAGGTCCGGCTGTGCCATCAGCGCCTGACAGAGCAGCGTCTTGCGGGTCTCACCGGTGGAGAGGTATTTAAAGCGGCGTTCCAGCAGATGGCTGATGCCAAACTGCGCGGCAAGCCGGGCGCACAGCGCCTCGTCTTTGACTTCATCCTGGATAATTTGCGCGGTGGTACGCCCGGTGTCGTCTTCGTCAGCGCTTAGCATGTCGGTGTTGTTGCGCTGCCACTCGTCGCTGACCAGTTTTTGCAGCTGCTCGAAGGAGAGGCGAGTGATGCGGGTAAACGTGCTGTCGCGGCTGCCGGTGAGTAGCGGAAGCTCACCGGCCAGCGCGCGAGCCAGCGCCGATTTACCGCTACCGTTGCTGCCAACAAAGGCCCAGCTTTCGCCAGCACGCAGCGCCAGATGCTCAATTTTTAATGTTTTTGTGTCGCTAAGACGAAACGTGCCTTGCGAAATTTGCAATGATGACATGATGTATCCCGTTTTTTGCAGCGATTTGCATCAGGGATACGTCTTCCTCAGCGTAAAGTCAATGCCATCAGCACAACGTGGCAAGAATGATGCGATCGGCGTTAAAGAATGCTGTGACGTCAGCACCTTCCTCCAGCCCTGCGGCTTCTGCCAGCGGCAGGGTCGCGCAAAGGGTCTGCCCATCCGGCAACGCCATCAGCACTTCACACTGCTCTTCGCCACGCTGGATATGGCTTATCCGGCATGGAAGCTGGTTATCGGCCGCTGCGGCAACTTTTGGATCGCGGGTGACGCTGACCCACGGTGCTTTCAGCAATACCAGCACCTCTTTGCCTTCATCGAGCCCTAAACGTTCGCCACTCTGGGCGGTGATGGCCACCTTGAGGCGCGTACTGCCGTCAGCCAGCAGAATATCCACGTGTTGTTGCACCTGCTGGTGGTCGCGTTGGGTCACGGTACCAAACCACTGGTTGCGGGCGCTGGTTTGCAGGGAGAAGCGTGAAATAGCGGCGAGCAGGCTGTCTAACGGCAGAGCGTCATCATCGCTCAGCACATCAAAGGCTTTTTGCTGGATTTGCGCCAGCAGGTCGTAGAGTTGAATCAGGCGCTGACCGTAGCGAGTGAGCACCGCACCGCCGCCGCCTTTACCGCCGGTGGCGCGGTCGACCAGCGACTGCTCGCTCAGCTGGTTCATTTCATTAATCGCATCCCATGCGCTCTTATAACTGATACCCGCATTTTTCGCTCCCTGGCTGATGGAGCCGGTCTGTGCTATTTGTTTGAGGAGTGAAATGCGGCGCGGATCGGCGAACAGGCGCTGCTGGAGCTTGAGGGTAAGAAGGATTTCAGCCTGCATAAGAGTATCCTGGCAATAAAAAGGGTATTCTGACCCAAATGTTAGCAAGCGCAAAGCACACCGCACAAAAGGGAGTGTAATTCTGCGATATCCGGTTACAATAACCGCATCACAATGTCTGGAGTAAACCATGTTAGAGCTGTTGAAAAGTCTGGTTTTTGCCGTAATCATGGTACCCGTAGTGATGGCTATCATCCTGGGGTTAATTTACGGTCTGGGTGAAGTGTTTAACATCTTCTCCGGTGTCGGTCATAAAGACGGCAACCAGCAAAACCACTGATTTCCTCAAAACGCCCGGTCTGACCGGGCGTTTTGCTATGAAGTTCTTCACACTCCTGCCGATAACATCCCGTAAACACAGCAATAATTCATGTATCTGTAATGCATTAATCCAGGAAAGCCCCTATACTCTGCGCTGTATTTTTCGATATACAACGGTACACACAGGAGTTTTAAATGACAGGTTCATGGTTACGTTTGTTTGCAGGGGCGACGTTAACGCTTTCCGTTGCGGGTCACGCGCTGGCTGATGAAAGCAAGATCACCGTATTTGCGGCGGCATCGCTGACTAACGCCATGCAGGATATTGCGAAAGAATATAAAAAAGAGAAGAACGTTGATGTTGTCTCTTCTTTTGCTTCTTCTTCTACGCTGGCACGCCAGATTGAAGCAGGCGCGCCGGCGGACTTGTTTATTTCCGCTGACCAGAAATGGATGGACTATGCGGTTGATAAGAAAGCTATCGACACCGCTACCCGCGAAACCCTGCTGGGTAACAGCCTGGTCGTTGTGGCACCAAAAGCCAGCGCCCAGAGCGATATCACCATTAATGCGAAAACCAACTGGACCAGCCTGCTGAAAGGTGGCCGTCTGGCGGTAGGCGACCCGGATCACGTACCGGCAGGCATCTACGCGAAAGAAGCGCTGCAGAAGCTGGGCGCATGGGAAACCCTGTCACCAAAACTGGCTCCGGCTGAAGACGTTCGCGGTGCGTTGGCGCTGGTTGAACGTAATGAAGCCCCGCTGGGTATCGTCTACGGTTCTGACGCGGTCGCCAGTAAAGGCGTCAAAGTGGTCGGCACCTTCCCGGAAGATTCACACCAGAAAGTGGAATACCCGATTGCCATCATCGATGGCCATAAAAACGCAACCGTCTCGGCGTTCTATGACTACCTGAAAGGGCCGCAGGCATCCGAAATCTTTAAACGTTACGGATTTACGACTCGCTAATGATATTGACCGATCCCGAATGGCAGGCGGTTCTGCTGAGCCTGAAAGTTTCGTCCCTGGCCGTGGTGTTTAGCCTGCCGTTTGGGATCTTTTTCGCCTGGTTGCTGGTACGTCGCAGCTTCCCGGGTAAAGCGCTGCTCGATGGCCTTATCCATCTGCCGCTGGTGCTGCCACCGGTGGTGGTCGGGTACCTGCTGCTGATTGCGCTAGGGCGGCGTGGTTTTATCGGGTCCTGGCTGTATGACTGGTTCGGCCTGACCTTCGCGTTTAGCTGGCGTGGCGCGGTGATTGCTGCGGCGGTGATGTCGTTTCCGCTGATGGTTCGCGCTATTCGTCTCGCCCTGGAAGGCGTTGATGTTAAGCTCGAGCAGGCAGCGCGCACGCTGGGTGCCGGTCGCTGGCGGGTGTTCTGCACCATTACGCTACCGCTGATGCTACCGGGGATTATCGTCGGCACCGTACTGGCCTTCGCCCGTTCGCTCGGCGAATTTGGGGCGACCATTACCTTTGTCTCTAATATCCCTGGCGAGACGCGCACCATTCCTTCCGCGATGTACACCCTGATTCAGACCCCTGGCGGCGAAAGCGCGGCGGCGCGTCTGTGTCTGATTTCCATCGTATTGGCGCTGATTTCCCTGATGATTTCTGAATGGCTGGCCAGCATTAGCCGCCGTCGGATGGGAGCGTAACCATGCTGGAGCTGAAATTTAGCCAGACGCTGGGTACGCACTGTCTGCAAATCGATGAATCCCTACCGGCTTCGGGTATTACCGCCGTGTTTGGCGTCTCCGGAGCGGGTAAAACGTCGCTGATTAATGCCATCAGCGGCCTGACGAAACCGCAGCAGGGACGTATTGTCCTCAACGGTCGCGTATTAAATGATGCGGAACAAGGCGTATGTTTGGCGCCGGAAAAACGCCGTGTCGGCTACGTGTTCCAGGATGCGCGCCTGTTCCCGCACTATAAGGTGCGCGGCAATCTGCGCTACGGCATGGCAAAAAGCATGGCCGACCAGTTTGATAAGCTGGTGGCGCTGCTCGGCATTGAGCCTCTGCTCGATAGGCTTCCCGGCAGCCTTTCTGGCGGGGAAAAACAGCGCGTGGCGATAGGCCGCGCATTGCTAACCGCCCCTGAGTTGCTGCTGCTGGATGAACCGCTGGCCTCGCTCGATATTCCGCGTAAACGTGAGCTGCTGCCTTACTTACAGCGTCTGGCGCGGGAAATTAATATACCGATGCTCTACGTTAGCCACTCGCTGGACGAAATCCTGCATCTGGCTGACAAAGTGCTGGTGCTGGAAGGCGGCAAGGTGAAAGCCTTCGGCAACCTGGAAGAGGTGTGGGGCAGCAGCGTGATGCATCCATGGCTGCCGCAGGAGCAGCAGAGCAGCATTCTGCGCGTCACGGTGCTGGAACATCATCCGCATTACGCGATGACCGCACTGGCGCTCGGCGACCAGCATATTTGGGTCAACAAGCTTGAGAAGCCGCTACAGAGCGCGGTGCGCGTACGCATTCAGGCCACCGATGTGTCGCTGGTGCTGCAACCGTCTCTACACACCAGCATCCGTAACGTGCTGCACGCGAAGGTGGTGCAGTGTTACGACGATAACGGCCAGGTGGAAGTACAGCTGGACGTCAGCGGACGCACGCTGTGGGCGCGTATCAGCCCGTGGGCGAGAGATGACCTGGCGGTGAAGCCAGGCCAATGGCTCTACGCTCAGGTGAAAAGCGTGTCGATCACCGCCTGATTAGAGCAGGTGTTTATTGATGTAATCGGCGATGGCATCGGTGGTGTTGTCGCCAATCACCACGTTGGCGCGGGCTTTGACCGCGTCATCGGCATTGCCCATCGCCACGCCGGTTCCGGCTGCTTCCAGCATACTGATATCGTTAAAGTTATCGCCAAATGCGACCACGTCCTGCATCGACCAGCCCTGGTCGGTGATAAACTGCGTCAGGCGTTTGCCTTTGCTGTTCCCTTGACGGGAGATATCAACCTGATCGTGCCACGACCACTCGCACTCCAGTTGCAGCGTTTTTTCGACGTGCTCGGCGAATTCGCGCAGTTTCTGGCCATTTTCATCGGTCAGCGCAAACTTCCAGACGTTCTCCACTTCGTGAGCGGCCTGCGCCAGTGAATCAACCTGGGTGAACGACGGACGTTGGGCTTCCGGCAGACTCTGCGCCCAGTTGCTGGTGCGTACCACGTGGCCAGTTGGATACTGATACATCATGGTATCGTCGACGTACATCAGGCCATGTACCTGATGTTCATCCAGCAGCGTAATCAGTTGTTGGGCTTTTTCGACCGGCATCGGGTCAGCGGTAATTACTTTTTTATTTTGATAATCATAAAGATAAGTGCCATTACAACAAATTGCAGGTGTATCTAACGCCAGTGCCTGATAAAAAGGATGAATGGCAACGTGATGTCGACCGGTGACAATCATTAATTGATAGCCCGCCGCACGGGCACGATTCAGTGCTTCGAGTGAAGAGGGAAGAAGGGTTTTCTTAGGCGTCAGGAGCGTTCCGTCCAGATCCAGGGCAATCACACGTGCAGTCATAGTGTTGTCTCGCATTAAAGAGAAAATTCGCTGTGCAGGATGGTACACCGAGATACCTGTACGGCAAAATTGTGTGGACCAGGCAGCGCTTCGTCGCTGCCAATTCAATGATTTCAGAAAGGAGTAGTCATGAAACAGACCGTTTATACCGCCAGCCCGGAGAGTCAGCAGATCCACGTCTGGACGCTGAACCATGACGGCAGCCTGAAGTTGGTTCAGGTGGTGGATGTCCCAGGTCAGGTACAGCCAATGGTCATCAGCCCTGATAAACGCTTTCTGTACGTCGGCGTACGCCCTGAATTCCGCGTGCTGGCCTACCGCATTGCGCCGGACGATGGCGCACTGACCTATGAAGCCGAGGCGCCGCTGCCGGGTAGCCCAACCCACATCTCTACCGACCGCAAAGGCAACTTCATCTTTAGCGCCTCCTATAACCAGGCCAACGTCAGCGTGATTCGTCTGGAAGATGGCTTGCCGCGCGACACCGTGACGGTCGTGGAAGGGCTGGACGGCTGCCATTCAGCGAATATCTCCCCGGACAACCGCACCCTGTGGGTGCCAGCGCTGAAGCAGGATCGTATCTGCCTGTTTACCCTGAGCGATGATGGCTTCCTGTCCGCGCAGAACCCAGCGGAAGTGACCACCGTAGAAGGCGCTGGCCCGCGTCACATGGTGTTCCATCCGAACGAGCAGTACGGTTACTGCGTTAACGAACTGAACGGCTCTGTGGACGTCTGGGAGCTTAAAGATCCGTACGGCAAAATCGAGTGCGTGCAGACGCTGGACATGATGCCTGCTGATTTTACCGATACCCGCTGGGCGGCCGATATTCATATCACCCCAGACGGTCGTCACCTGTACACCTGTGACCGTACCTCTAGCCTGATTACCATTTTCAGCGTATCAGAAGATGGCAGCGTGCTGGCGGTGGAAGGCTTCCAGCCGACCGAAACGCAGCCGCGTGGCTTTAACGTCGATCACAGCGGGAAGTACCTGATTGCTACCGGACAGAAATCGCACCACGTCGCGGTGTATGAGATTGCCGGTGAGCAGGGGCTGTTGCAGGAGAAAGGGCGTTACGCGGTAGGCCAGGGCCCGATGTGGGTGGTGGTTAACGCGTATTAATCGTGTATTTTAAGCACCGAAGGAATATGTCGTCGGTGCTTTTTTTGATTAAGACGTTTTGATGTATTGATTCATCAGCTGGTTGGATTTGAAAAATAAAACCATTGCTGCCACCTATTAACTATATAAAAAACAATAGCTTTAATGCTTCTCTTCGGCAAAAACCGAACGGCAGTCACATCCTTTCGCTCTCATATCACTTCTAATACTTTCGTTCTTATCACAGACAGCAAAAGGATTTTACATGAGCGGAAAACCTGCCGCCCGCATGGGTGATATGACGAAATTCGGCGGGCCCATCGTCCAGGGCTCTGCCGGGGTGTTTATTGGCGCCCCCACCGGCGTAGCCTGTTCGGTGTGTCCCGGTGGGATAACGTCAGGCAACCCGGTTAACCCGCTGCTCGGGGCGAAAGTCTTCCCCGGCGAGACCGATATGGCTCTGCCCGGCCCGCTGCCGTTTATCCTCTCCCGCTCGTACAGCAGTTATCAGACGAAGACACCTGCCCCGGTAAGCTTCCTCGGCCCCGGATGGAAAGCGCCTGCTGACATCCGCTTACAGCTTCGTGATGACGAACTTATCCTTAACGACAACGCCGGGCGCAGCATTCACTTTGAGCCCCTGTTTCCCGGCGAAACGGCGTTCAGCCGCAGCGAATCCCTGTGGCTGGCCCGCGGCGGCGTACCGCAACTGCATGAAAGCAATACGCTACACCGACTGTGGCAGACCCTGCCGGAAGATATCCGCTTAAGTCCGCAGATTTATCTGGCAACGAACAGCACGCAGGGGCCGTGGTGGGTTCTGGGCTGGGCCGAACGCGTACCTGGCGTGGATGAGGTTCTGCCGGCGCCGCTGCCGCCTTATCGCGTGCTGGCCGGCCTGGCGGACCGTTTCGGACGTACGCTCTGCTTTCACCGGGAGGCGCAGGGGGAATTCACCGGACACATTACCGCCGTCACCGATGGCGCAGGTCGCCGTTTCCGGCTGGTACTGACAACGCAGGCGCAGCGGGCAGAAGCTGCGCGGGTTTCCGGTGCTAAAATCCCTCTATTTCCTGACGCGATGCCGGTGTCCGGCTACGGCACCGACAGCGGTATCCGTCTTGACGCGGTCTGGCTGACACACGACCCGGAATTCCCGGATAACCTGCCTGCGGCACCGCTGACGCGCTATGAATACACGCCGCGCGGCGAACTGGCAGTAGTGTATGACCGTGGCGGCGAACAGGTACGAAGCTTTGAATACGACACGGCGCATCCGGGGCGGATGGTGGCCCATCAGTACGCCGGACGTCCGCTGACCACCTACCGGTACGATGCCACCGGACGGGTGACGGAGCAGCTGAACCCGGCAGGCCTGAGCTACACCTACCAGTACGGGAAAAACGTCGTCGCCATCACCGACAGCCTGAACCGCCGCGAGGTGCTGCACACAGAAGGCGAAGGCGGACTGAAGCGGGTGGTGAAAAAGGAACTGGCGGACGGTGGCCGTATTCACAGTGAATTCGATATTGTGGGCCGCCTGGTGGCGCAGACCGATGCGGCAGGCCGCCAGACCCGGTACTGGCTCAGCCCGGCCTCCGGTCAGGTGACGGCCATCGTCGCGCCTGACGGCAGGCGTACTGAATTTTACTACAACGACCAGCGCCAGCTCACCGGTACCGTCTACCCGGACGGCCTGAAACACCGCCAGGAATACGATGAGCAGGGCAGGCTGCTGACAGAGACTTCCCGCCATGGCGATATCACACGATATTTCTATGATATCCCGGGCAGTGAACTCCCCTGTGCAATAGAAGACGCCACCGGCAGCCGGAAGACGTTCACCCGGAATCGTTACGGGCAGTTGCTCACCTTCACCGACTGTTCAGGCTGCGAAACCCGCTACGAATATAACCGCTTCGGACAGATAACGGCGGTTCACCACGAAGAAGGGCTGAGCGTTTACCAGGCTTATGATAACCAGGGCAGATTCATCAGCCGGAAAGACGCACAGGGCCATAAAACACTGTATGAATACAATGTGGCAGGTGACCTGACTGCCGTTATCCACCCGGACGGCAGCCGCCGTGAAACGCAGTATGATGCATCCGGCAGACCAGTCAGCATCACCGAAGGCGGCCTGACCCGAAGCATGACCTACGACGCCGCCGGTCGGATAACGCAACTGACGAATGAAAACGGCAGCCACACCATGTTCACTTACGACGTGATGGGCCGGCTGACGCAGGAAACCGGCTTTGACGGCAGAACGCAGCGTTATGGCTACAGCCTCACCGGACAGCTTATCCGCAGCGAAGATGAATCCTTGGTCACGCTCTGGCATTACGATGAAGCCGACCGCCTGACGTATCGTACCGTGAACGAGAAAGAGGCCGAACGCTGGCAGTACAACGAACGGGGCTGGCTGACGGCAATCAGCCATCTCAGCGACGGCTACCGCGTCGCCGTTCACTACGGCTATGATGATAAAGGCCGGATGACCCGTGAGACCCAGACCGTCCACGCCCCGCAGACGAATGAACGGCTGTGGGAGCACGTCACCAGGCACGATTATCAGAACGGACTGGCGAATAAAACCACGCCAGACCACCTTCCCCCGGTAGAGTGGCTGACTTACGGCAGCGGTTATCTGGCGGGGATGAAGCTCGGCGACACGCCGCTTATCGACCTCACCCGCGACCGCCTGCACCGGAAAACGCTGTGCAGATTCGGGACATACGAACTTGCCAGCGCGTATGACGCAGGTGGGCAGCTACAGCGCCACACGCTGAATCTGACGGCGCTGAACCGGGAATACGCTTATAATGGCAGCGGACAGCTTGTCCGTATCAGCGGGCCACTGCAACAGAGACATTACCAGTACGATGATGCGGGACGGCTGCATCAGGTATTCCAGACTACTCCCGCAAAAACCACCACAGACTACTTCACCGACCCGGCAGGCAACCGGATTGCCGACCGTCAGCAGTACCCGGCGCTGCCTGCCCACTTCCCGGACAACCGCATCAGTGAGGATGCACACTGGTTTTACCACCACGACGAGCACGGCAGGCTGACGGAAAAAGACGAGCGCCGCATCCGCGACGGCGGCAGCCACAGCCACCATTATCACTACGATAATCAGCACCGGCTGGCGCACTACGTCCGCGTGCTGGAAAGCCGCTACCTGTACGACCCGCTGGGCCGCCGCGTGGGTAAGCGGCTGTGGAAAAACCAGACTGAACGGGAAAGCCTCACCGGGAAGGCATATCTCTGGCTGAACCCCGCACCGGAAGTGACATGGTACGGCTGGGACGGCGACAGGCTGACGACCACGCAGACGGAGAACTGCCGTATCCAGACGATTTACACACCGGGTACCTTCACGCCGCTGGTGAGAATCGAAACGGACATGACGGAGCTGGCAAAAGCAGCACATCGCACGCTGGCAGAAAAACTCCAGCAGGACGCCGGAATGACGTTCGTGCCGGAACTGTTGGAGATGCTGAACGGGCTGGAAGCTGAATTACGGCAAGGCGACATCAGCGCACCTAACCAGCAGTGGCTGGCGCAGTGCGGGTTAACACCCGAGCAGATGAAGAACCAGATGGAGCCGGAATACACGCCGCTGCGTAAAATCCACCTGTACCACTGCGACCACCGGGGACTGCCGCTGGCGCTGATAAACCCGGACGGTAACATTGCATGGTGTGCGGAGTATGACGAATGGGGTAACGTGCAGCGGGAGGATAATCCGGACAATCTGCAACAGTTAATCCGGTTGCCAGGGCAGCAGTGGGATGAAGAGACAGGGCTGTGCTATAACCGCCACCGGTATTATAACCCACAACTGGGGCGGTATATCACGCAGGACCCGATAGGGCTGGAAGGGGGATGGAATCCTTACGCGTATCCATTAAATCCTATCACAGAGATAGACCCACAAGGATTAAACCCGTTAATTCTTGGTGTTGCAGCACTGATGAGTTGTGGTTTGCTTTCGTCAGCAGGTGTAATCCAAAGTGGGCAGCAACATAGAGATCAATATGGACGTAAAGTTAACCCAGAAGCAGATAAATTAACAAATGAACATAAATCAGGTTTAAATCTTGGAGGAAATTGCACTCCACAGGATCTTAGTGACTTGCAAAATGAAAAAAACAGATTATGTAACCAGTCCAGAGCCTGTGCTCCCCAAATGCCGAGAAATGAAATATTAAGACGATATGAAGTAAACCTAGCGTGTGCTTCGGTTAGAAAACAAATCAATAATCAATGCTTTGGTGGTGGAGATAAGGCTCACATGGAAGAAGAAAACAAAGCATATAAAACGGCAGCTGATTGTAGTGGATTAATGAAATGAATAAAATAAACTTCCTAAATGAAAGTGATGTATACGATGAGCTTATGGAAAAATTTCCAGCCCAGCCATCTCCTTTTCTTTCAACCGATATTGGAGGATTAGATGATCCAGAGTGTGTGTATGTTTTTTTTCAAAACAAACAATGGATTGAAATAGCAAATGATTTGGATTTAAAGAATGATTCATATGCTTTAGAATTAGGTATTTTATTTCTTCCGGAAGAGGTGTTTCGCTATTATACTCCTCTTTATATTTATGCATCTTTGTTCAATAAAAGTGATTTTTGGGTTTTTGAGTCTGATTTTATTCAGCAGTACCTATGCCCTGAATATCGCGATCATGATGATTTTTTAAATTTCATTCTTAACTTTTCTGATGCTCAGTTATCTATTATTGCACAATTTATGTCTTACGAATCAGAAATTCTTAGATTCTCTTATGCAAGTAAAGCATGCATAGATTTTTGGAATGATTTTTTATAAACCCGCTTTCGGTCACATACAAAAATATCAAGAGTAATTCCATCATTTTCAGGAATTATAACGAACGCGACTGGCTCACTGACATCAGCCACCTCAGTGAAGGTCACGGCGTCGCCATTTACTATGGCTACGGATGACGACCACACAGACGGAGAACTGCCGTATCCAGACGATTTTCACACCGGGCACCTTCACGCCGCTGGTGAGAATCGAAACAGACATGACGGAGCTGGCAAAAGCAGCACATCGCACGCTGGCAGAAAAACTCCAGCAGGACGCCGGAATGACGTTCGTGCCGGAACTGTTGGAGATGCTGAACGGGCTGGAAGCTGAATTGCGGCAAGGTGACATCAGCGCACCTAACCAGCAGTGGCTGGCGCAGTGCGGGTTAACGCCGGAGCAGATGAAGAACCAGATGGAGCCGGAATACACGCTGCTGCGTAAAATCTACCTGTACCACTGCGACCACCGGGGACTGCCGCTGGCGCTGATAAACCCGGACGGCAGCGTGGCATGGCGAGCGGAATATGACGAAGATGGCAGCGTGCTGGCGGTGGAAGGCTTCCAGCCGACCGAAACGCAGCCGCGTGGCTTTAACGTCGATCACAGCGGGAAGTACCTGATTGCTACCGGACAGAAATCGCACCACGTTGCGGTGTATGAGATTGCCGGTGAGCAGGGTCTGTTGCAGGAGAAAGGGCGTTACGCGGTAGGCCAGGGCCCAATGTGGGTGGTGGTTAACGCGTATTAATCGACGTCGCCATTCGGCAATGTCGGCATGATGCCTGATGGCGCTACGCTTATCAGGCCAACGTGATAAAAAAAGGCCCATGAGATCATGGGCCTTTTTCACATAATTGCGAATTACTTCTTAGGTTCAGCCACCACGTGACTTCCCACGCCGCGGTTGTTGTACTCCCACATGCGGTTGAAGTTACGATCGTTCAGATCGCGTTTAAGCTGGCCTTTCTCGTCCTGCGCGCCGGTATTGCCGCTGAACGGACGTTTAGACACGGCAGCGTCAGCCCACGGTTTCGCCGAGTTGAAGCCTTCGTTAATCACGCTATCACGAATTACAACCTGACCGTTGGTGTTGCCATCTACGTCCAGAGAGCGGCCCAGCTGCGCCACGCCGTCACCGGCTGCGGTGAAGCGGCTGTTGGTTGCCAGGAAACCGAAGTAGACGTTGGACAGGGTTGCTGGCGCGAACACGTAGCCTTCCTGCTGGGTACGTGAGTTCACTACGCGGAAGTCGGTGTTGTCGAACACCACCGCGCCGCGGCCGGAAACGATATCGACATCGCCTTCCAGGTAGCTGTTGCTGACCAGCGTACGGGTCTGACGGTTATTCTGCAGACGGTTATCGACGCCGCTGTTGGTCACGAAGAAGGTGTTCTGACGACCCAGAATGTTGACGTTGTTGATCTGGGTTTTGTCACCGTCGGTACGCAGGGCTACCGCCTGGTGAGTCCCGGCATCCACGCTGTCGCCCAGGTTGTTGGCGATGGTCAGGTTCTGCAATTGCAGACCGTTATTCTGCGACCAGACGACCGCTGAACACATCACGCCGACGGTGGCGGTGCGTTTGCTCTGGCAGCTGTCAAACATGTACCACGCCGGTTTACCTGGCATGTATTTACCGCCTGGGTTCACCTGACGACGCCAGGTAGTTGGGTCCATCTCGGAGTCGATAGCCAGGCCAATTTTCACGTCGGTAGCTTTGTCGCCGGTACCGTAAATGGTCACGCTGCCAGGTGCGGCAGGAATGTAGACGGTGCCATCGTATTCGCCCGGCAGTACGGCGATAAACAGACGTGAGCTGCTGTGGCGAGCAATCGCGGCATCAACCGCAGCCTGAATGGTGGTGTGAGTCACACCCTGAGTGCCAGCAGGACCGACGACGAAGTCAGCTTTGGCCGGAACGGCGATGGAAGACGGAGACCAGGCGGCAGCGTTAGGGTCAAGAGAAGAGAAATAACGCGCGGCGACAAAGTTCTGCGCTTCATCCGCTGACAGCACCGGGCGAGACGCCGTACCAGGGGCTACCTGGTCAGAAGGTTGCTGATCCGCAGGGGTTGAGCTGCAAGCCGTCAGTGTCACGCCAAAAGCCAATGCCAGCGCCAGACGAGAAACCGAGAAAGTGTTCATGTTGCTCCAGGCTAATTTAAGTGAATGTGAGTCCGTAAAAGCAGCCTTTTTATACTAAGTTGAGCGAAACGGGAAGATGTGCTGGCAAAAAAATCGCCTGTTTTTTTGCCGACTTATCGTGGAGGGGCTGGGGGTGAGGCATCTGGTGGAAAAGACCGCCGTCCGAATAGCCCATGCAGCTTGTAGATGCGCAAAGGGCGGGGCGGTCAGAATGCTTTTTTGTGTGACAAACGGGTAATCAAATCAGTGACGCTCAGTACCAGCGCGGAGCGCACCATCTGCTGATAGCGTTGTTCCTGCATGGTCCGCAGCGCGTCGTCCACCACATCTTCCGGCATATGCAGCGTCGGCTGGGGCGGCAGCGCCGTCATGCAGTGCAGCATGCTAATTGGGCCGAGGATCTCATCGTCGGTAAAGCTGTAGACAATATTCTCTTGCTCCAGCTCGTTGTTCAGGGCCACCAGCAGCTCAACGTCTTCATATTCATCGCGGCTAATCACGCCGAGGGCGTAAATCAGCTTGAGGCGCACCGACAGGTTGGCCAGCGGGCCGCTGCCTTCGAGCAGTGGCTCAACCGCGTATTTCACCGCGTAGTCATCTTTGCGAAAGGCCTGCAGGATCAACAGGTCTACCGCTTCGGCCAGCAGAATAACCGTTGTCTGAATAAACCCGCTGAGCGTCTGACGCGCGTTGAGTTTTTCGAGAACCCGGTTTTCGGCTGCCTGGTTTTTATAAAGGTCAGATTCGTCCATTGTTGCCATCATGGTGGTTTCATTGACCGAAGCGCGTGACTTTCCGGGAGCCTGCTCCTTCGGATGAGGTCCTTTTATCTCTGGTTGCGCGATCACGCGCAGGCGATTTTGTTTCATCTTACCTTCTTATTCCGGAGCTGCTGCCAGCGCAGCAGCTCCAACCCAATGGGCGACAACATTTATTTCCGTTGCATGGCGTTATACACATTCACAATCTGAGCGACAAGGACTGGCTGGTCCTGAAGACCGCAAACCTGGGTCACGGTGTGAGTGACGCCATTATCCTGTAGCAGATCCACCATTTCTTGCGCCTGCGGGTCATTGCTGCTGCGGTAGCTTAATGCCGCGGCGATCCCCAACACCAGGTTGCTGTGGGGCAGACCGTACTCCAGAGTACCGCGCAATGGCTTAATCAGGCGGTCGCCTTCACTCAGCTTACGCAGCGGTTGACGGCCCACGCGCTCAACGTCGTCATGCAGATACGGGTTCTCAAAACGCGTCAGGATTTTTTCGATGTAACCCGCATGCTGTGCAGGATCAAAGCCATAGCGTTTGATGAGCACGTTGCCGCTCTCGGTCATTGCGCCTTTTACTACGTCGCGAATGGCCGGGTCCAGAATGGCATCGCGAATGGTTTTATGTCCGGCGAGCTGACCAAGATAAGCGGTAATCGCATGACCGGTATTGAGGGTAAACAGCTTACGCTCGATGTAGGCCATCAGATTGCTGGTGGATTCCATCCCCGCAATGTCGGGTAGCTGGCCTTTAAACTGCGTGCTGTCGACAATCCATTCGCTAAAGGTTTCAACGGTGACATCCAGCGGATCGTCGTTCGCCGCGGAGCCCGGCGGCACAATGCGGTCGACGGCGGAATCAACAAAACCGACGTGCTCTTCCACCCAGCCGTGAAGCTCGGCGGGCATTGCCAGCAGCACGTGCTGCTTGAGCTGGCTGGTGCCGCGCACCATATTTTCACAGGCAATAATGTTCATCGGCTGCTGATTGCCGTTTTGGTGGCGGGCAATCAGCCCCTGCGCCAGCGTGCTGGCGATTTTGCTCAACACCTGCGGGCCAACGGCGGTAGTGATGATGTCCGCCTCGGCGATTTGTCGAATGGCATCCTGGCTGTTGCTGTGGATGGCGCTCACGCGGTTAACTTGCTCGACGCGGGCGTTTTCACCCACCACGTTGACCTGATAATGCTGCTGATGCGCCAGTTGGTCGACCAGCGGCTGATTAACATCGGCAAAGGTTAACTCCGCCTGCGCGTCGGCCAACAGTTTACCAATGAAACCCCGGCCAATATTCCCTGCACCAAAATGAATCGCTTTCATAAATCTGACCTCGAGAAAATCTTTCCATGTCAGGGGCGTTTGCCCCTGAAGCCTTATGCTGCTTGCTCGCCAGACAGAATCTGTAGAATTTCCTGTACGCTGGTGGTCTGTGTCAGACGCTCAATCACGTCTTTATCATCCAGGGCGTTGGCTAAGCGGGCGATAACCTGAACGTGCTCGTTGTTGCGGGCGGCAATGCCGATAACCAGACGGGCAATATCGTCCGGCTCATCGCCGAATCGAACGCCTTCAGGGTACTGACAAATGACAATCCCGGTGCGCAGCACGCGGTCTTTGGCTTCTACGGTACCGTGCGGCACCGCGATGGATTCTCCAAGATAGGTAGTGGTCAGCGCTTCGCGCGCCAGCATGGCGTCAACGTAGTCCGGCTCAACGTAGCCACCGGAAACCAGCATCTCACCGGCAAAGCGGATGGCCTGCGCCTTATTCTCGGCGGTCAGGTTGAGGAAAATGTTGTCTGCGCTGAGCTTAAACAGATTCTCGTCGCGCTCGGTCCCGTCGAAAGCGTCGTCGTTCGCCGCGATAATCGTCTGGTTAATAAGACGGCTGTCGTTCGCGGCGGCAGGCAGTTTAGCCGCCAGCAGACGGGTGGTCAGGTCGGTATACAGACCGCTATCCAGGAAGTTGGAGAGCGACATATGCATCGCCTGTGGCGCAAAGCGCATGGCGCGTTCGGTTAAGTCCTGATGGGTAATCACCAGGTCAACATCGTCAGGCAGGCTGTTGATGGCGCAGTTGGTGACTGAAATATGGGTTAGACCCGCATCTTTAACCTTCTTACGCAGCACCCCTGCGCCCAGCGCGCTGGAGCCCATGCCCGCATCGCACGCCACGATGATTTTACGCACGTGGTGCAAATCTTTAGACAGGTCGAGCGTTTCGCTGCGCATCGCAGGCTGTGGCATCTCGCCGGAAGGTTTGCCACCGGATTTAGACTGCTGCTTCAGGCTCTGCATGCGGCGGGTGGCTTCGGCCAGACCGTTGCTCTCTTCATCGCCAACGCGAACGCGCTTCAGCAGCATTGAGGCGGTGAGGAAGGAGACCAGCGTTGAGGCCAGAATCGACAGCACCACGCCAATAATAGAAGCCTTCGGCGTCATCAGCAGTACGGCGAAGATAGAGCCAGGAGACGCCGGAGAGACCAGACCTGCGTTGAACAGGGTCAGGGTAAAGACGCCGGTCATGCCGCCCAGAATCACCGCCAGCAGCAGACGCGGGTTCATCAGCACGTACGGGAAGTAGATTTCGTGGATACCGCCGAAGAAGTGAATAATTGCCGCACCGCCCGCAGACTGCTTAGCGCTGCCTTTGCCAAAGAACATGTACGCCAGCAGCACACCGAGGCCTGGACCTGGGTTCGCTTCAATCAGGAAGAAGATAGATTTACCGGTTTCGGTGGCCTGCTGAATGCCCAGCGGTGAGAAGATACCGTGGTTAATGGCATTGTTGAGGAACAGGATTTTTGCCGGTTCAACAAAGATAGAGGTCAGCGGCAGCAGGTTGTTCTGCACCATGACGTTAACGCCGGTCGCCAGCGCTTTCGAGAGCAGCTCAACCATCGGGCCAATTGCCAGGAAGGCGAGCATCGCCAGCAGCATGCCGATAATACCGGCCGAGAAGTTGTTGACCAGCATCTCAAAGCCGCTTTTGATTTTACCGTCAACCCAGCGGTCGAAGCGTTTAATCGCCCAGCCGCCCAGCGGGCCGGCAATCATCGCGCCCATAAACATTGGCATATCGGCGCCAACGATAACGCCCATGGTGGTGATGGCACCAACCACGCCACCGCGTTCGCCGCCGATAAGGCGACCACCGGTATAACCGATTAACAGCGGCAGCAGATAGGTGATCATCGGGCCGACCAGTTTGGCTAACGTCTCGTTAGGAAGCCATCCGGTGGGAATAAATAATGCAGTAATCAAACCCCAGGCAATGAATGCGCCAATATTGGGCATCACCATATTGCTGAGGAAGCGGCCAAAATTCTGTACCTTGACCTTGATATCTGGTGATAACATAAAAACACCCCTCGTGGTGCGCGTCTTAGATGCTGCGCGTCGTCATAGTCGTGATGGTTTCGCCAAAAACCATCCAGTCGTTCTGTATGCAAAATCGACTCTATCACGGCGTTTTCATCTCGCGTACCCCGAGGGGTGTTTGTGATCTAGATCACCATCCAAACCCTACCAAATGGCCGTTTATAGTGATGCTCATCACATAAAAGGGCTGTAAGTCGGCAACAAAGCGAAAATATTGCCTTTCCCGGACAGATTTTTGTGATTTGAATCACCTTTTGTATTGGGCTGTTTGTTTTTGAATTGTGATCAAATTCACAAGATATATTTACATTCCACTGACACCTCCTTGCTTTCCCCTCACGCGTTGACCTTTACGTTAGAAAATTACAGCGCTGCGCCTCAGACGCAAAAAAGCCCTGCCAGGTTTCCCGAGCAGGGCTTTAACAGAAGGTCTTGCGATTAGCTGAACAGAGCGGTGATGGATGCGCTGCCGAGGCTATGGAAGTGCACGTTGAAGCCAACCATCGCGCCGCTGGCGCCTTCATCAACCTCAATGCTCTCAACGTCCATCGCATGGACGGTGAAGATATAACGGTGGGTTTCACCCTTCGGTGGAGCCGCGCCGCCGTAGCCCGCTTTGCCGAAGTCGGTGCGCGTTTGCAGCGCGCCCGCCGGTAAAACTACCAGGCCAGAACCTGCGCCGGTTGGCAGTTCGCGGGTATCTGCCGGGATATTAGCAACAATCCAGTGCCACCAGCCGGAGCCGGTTGGTGCATCAGGATCGTAGCAGGTCACGACAAAGCTTTTGGTGCCAGCGGGGACATCGTCCCATGCCAGATGAGGAGAAAGGTTCTCGCCATCGTAGCCCATGCCGTTGAACACCTGGCGATGGGGAAGCTTTTCACCGTCACGCAGGTCGTGGCTGATTAATTTCATCAACTGCCTCCTTTGTTAATCAACTGATTAACAAAGGAGTGTAGCGGCATCGCGGGCAGATTACCGCAGCTTATTGGATAAAAAATGTTTCCTGTTCGACGGCAAGACAGACCGCTCGGGTCAAGCGCGTCAGCTGCTGCGGGGTAATCGGGTACGGCGGCATCAGGTAAATCAGACGGCCAAACGGACGGATCCACACGCCCTGCTCAACGAAGAAGCGCTGGAGCAGCGCCGGGTTCACCGGATAGCGCGTTTCGACGACGCCAATGGCCCCCAGCACGCGGACATCGGCGACCAGCGGCGCGTCGGCTGCCGGGGCGAGTTCCCGCTTGAGCTGATATTCAATCGCCGCTACCTGCGTTTGCCATTCGCCGCTCTCCAGCAGCGCCAGGCTTTCTGTCGCTACGGCGCAGGCCAGCGGGTTGCCCATAAAGGTCGGGCCGTGCATAAAGCAGCCCGCTTCGCCGTTGCTGATAGTCTCGGCAACGTCACGGGTGGTGATGGCCGCGGAGAGCGTCATGGTGCCGCCGGTCAACGCTTTGCCAAGGCACAGAATATCGGCGCTGATACCCGCATGATCGCAGGCAAACAGCTTGCCAGTACGACCAAAACCGGTGGCAATCTCATCGGCAATCAGCAGAATTCCTTCACGATCGCACATCTTACGGATTCGTTTGAGCCACTCCGGATGATACATCCGCATGCCGCCTGCGCCCTGAACCACAGGCTCGAGGATTACGGCGGCAATCTCGTGGCGATGCGCGGCCATCAGGCGGGCGAAAGCCACCATATCGTACTCGTCAAACTCTCCGTCAAAGCGGCTATGCGGCGCGGGTGCAAACAGGTTTTCCGGCAGGTAGCCCTTCCACAGGCTGTGCATGGAGTTGTCCGGGTCGCACACCGACATCGCGCCAAAGGTGTCGCCGTGGTAGCCGTTGCGGAAGGTCAGGAAGCGCTGGCGCGACTCGCCTTTGGCCTGCCAGTACTGCAACGCCATTTTCATCGCCACTTCCACCGCTACCGAACCGGAGTCGGCAAGGAACACGCACTCCAGCGGCTCTGGAGTCATTGCCACCAGTTTACGACACAGCGATACGGCGGAAGGGTGGGTGATCCCGCCAAACATCACGTGTGACATCTGATCGATTTGCGTCTTCATCGCCGCATTCAGACGCGGGTGGTTGTAGCCGTGAATGGCCGCCCACCACGAGGACATACCGTCCACCAGATGCTCGCCGCTGGCAAGATGCAGCTCGCAGCCCTCGGCGGAAACCACCGGGTAGACCGGCAGCGGTTTGGTCATTGAGGTATAGGGATGCCAGATATGGCGGCTATCGAAGGCAAGATCGTCCGTTGTCATAATCGACTTGTAAACCATTTTGAAAAGTTTTAGGTTTACGAGTATAAACCGAACCGAAAATTAACAAAACCCCGGAGAAGCCAATGGCTAACCCTTTACGCTGGACAATGTCGCAGGTCACCGCTCTTTTCGATAAACCGCTGCTCGATTTACTGTTTGAAGCTCAGCAGGTTCACCGCCAGCATTTCGACCCTCAGCAGGTGCAGGTGAGTACGCTGCTGTCGATCAAAACCGGCGCGTGCCCGGAAGATTGCAAATACTGCCCGCAGAGCTCGCGTTACAAAACCGGGCTGGAAACCGAACGCCTGATGGAAGTTGAGCAGGTGCTTGACTCGGCGCGTAAAGCCAAGCTGGCGGGCTCGACCCGTTTCTGCATGGGCGCGGCGTGGAAAAACCCGAACGACCGCGATATGCCATACCTGGAACAGATGGTTCAGGGCGTGAAAGAAATGGGGCTGGAAGCCTGTATGACGCTAGGTACGCTGTCCGATAGCCAGGCAAGTCGTCTGGCGACGGCGGGTCTGGATTACTACAACCACAACCTCGATACCTCACCGGAATTCTACGGCAATATCATCACCACCCGCAGCTACCAGGAGCGTCTGGATACGCTGGACAAAGTGCGCGATGCCGGGATTAAAGTCTGCTCCGGCGGCATTGTGGGCCTCGGTGAAACCGTCACCGACCGTGCCGGGCTGTTGCTGCAGCTCGCCAACCTGCCAACGCCGCCGGAAAGTGTGCCGATCAACATGCTGGTGAAGGTCAAGGGCACGCCGCTGGCGGATAACGACGATGTCGATGCCTTTGATTTTATTCGCACCATCGCCGTCGCGCGCATCATGATGCCAACCTCTCATGTCCGTCTCTCTGCGGGCCGCGAGCAGATGAACGAACAGACCCAGGCAATGTGCTTTATGGCCGGCGCCAACTCGATTTTCTACGGCTGCAAACTGCTGACCACCCCGAACCCGGAAGAGGACAAGGATCTGCAGCTGTTCCGCAAACTCGGTCTCAACCCGCAGCAGACCACGGTGACGGCGGGCGATAACGAACAGCAGCAGCGTCTGGAGCAGGTGCTGATGACGCCGGATACCGAGGATTATTACAACGCGGCGGCGGTATGAGCTGGCAGCAGCGCATTGAACAGGCATTAAGCGAACGTCGGGAGGCTCAGGCCTTCCGTTCCCGCCAGCCGCTGGCACAAGGTGCGGGGCGCTGGCTGCTGCGCGGTGAGCGTCGTTACTGCAATTTTTCCAGCAACGACTATCTCGGCCTCAGCCAGCATCCGCAGGTGATACAGGCCTGGCAGCAGGGGGCCGAGCAGTATGGCGTGGGTAGCGGTGGATCCGGGCATGTGACCGGCTACCATCACGCGCACCAGCGCCTTGAAGAACAGCTGGCCGACTGGCTGGGCTATGACCGCGCGCTGCTGTTTATCTCCGGTTTTGCCGCTAATCAGGCGACTATCGCCGCGCTTGCCGGGCGTGAAGACCGGATCGTCGCCGATCGCCTCAGCCACGCTTCGCTGCTCGAAGCCGCCACGCTGAGCCCGGCGCAGCTACGACGCTTTCAGCATAACGACAGCCAGCACCTCTTGAGGCTGCTGGCGGCACCAACTGATGGTCAGCAACTGGTGGTCACGGAAGGGGTGTTCAGCATGGATGGTGACGGTGCGCCGCTGGTGGATATTGCTGCGGCCGCGCGCGACGCTAACGCCTGGCTGATGGTCGATGACGCTCACGGCATTGGCATCAACGGGGCAGGCGGGCGCGGCAGTTGCTATCAGCAGGGCGTGCATCCTGAACTGCTGGTGGTGACCTTTGGCAAAGCATTTGGCCTGAGCGGTGCGGCGGTACTGTGCAGTCAGGACGTGGCGGACTACTTTTTACAGTTTGCCCGTCACCTGATTTACAGCACGGCGATGCCGCCCGCGCAGGCGCTGGCGCTACAGGCCGCGCTAGCGGTGATTCGCAGCGATGACGGCGAGCAGCGACGCGAAAAGCTGGCACAGCACGTTGCCGCGTTTCGCCATGGTGCGCAGGGGCTGGATTTTGCATTGACGGATTCGCAAAGCGCGATTCAGCCGCTGATCGTTGGCGATAACCAGCAGACGCTCGTTCTGGCAGAACAACTGCGTGAGCAGGGCTGCTGGGTGACGGCGATTCGTCCGCCAACGGTGCCAGCGGGAACCGCGCGTTTACGCTTAACGCTGACCGCGGCGCACGAGCCGCAGGATATCGACCTATTGCTGGAGGTGTTGCATGGCAACCGTCAATAAACAGGCGGTGGCGGCGGCGTTTGGCCGCGCGGCGGCGCACTACCATCAGCACGACGAGTTACAACGTCTGAGCGCCCGGCAACTGCTGTCCCAGTTGCCGGGCCGGGCGTTTGAACACGTGCTGGACGCAGGCTGTGGACCGGGTAGCTACAGTCGCTATTGGCGCGATAAAGGCAGCCACGTCACGGCGCTGGATCTTTCGGCCGAAATGCTGGAGCAGGCGCAGCGTCAGCAGGCGGCAGATCGCTACCTACAGGCCGATATTGAAGCTATTCCGTTGCCAGCAGGCGGTTTCGATCTGGTGTGGAGCAACCTGGCGATTCAATGGTGTAGCGACCTCCGCGTGGCGCTGGCCGGGCTCTATCGCCAGCTTAGCCCCGGCGGCACGCTGGCCTTTACGACGCTGACGGCGGGCTCACTGCCGGAGTTGAACCAGGCCTGGGGCGCCGTCGACCAACGTCCTCACGCGAACCGCTTTCTTCCCGAGTCGACGCTCCAGCAGGCGCTGGCAGGCTATAACAGCCGCAGCGCTGCCACCTCTATCACGCTGACGTTTCCCGATGCGCTGAGCGCCATGCGCTCGCTGAAGGGCATCGGCGCGACGCATCTTCACGAAGGGCGCAGTCAGCAGCCGCTGACGCGGGGCAGGCTACAGCAGCTTCAGCTGGCGTGGCCGTCTCAGGCGGGGGCATTCCCGCTGACTTACCATCTTTTTACAGGAGTTATCTCGCGTGACTGAACGCTTCTATGTAACCGGCACCGATACTGAAGTCGGTAAAACCGTTGCCAGCACCGCGCTGTTACAGGCAGCACGTCTTCTGGGGCACCGTACGGCTGGCTATAAGCCTGTGGCATCCGGCAGTGAAATGACCGACGACGGTTTGCGCAACAGCGACGCGCTGGCGCTACAGCGCAACAGTGTGCTGCCGTTACGCTACGAGCAGGTGAATCCGTATACCTTCGCTGAACCTACGTCTCCGCATATTGTTAGCGCCGACGAACAGCGGCCTATTGAGGCTGGCGTACTGTCTGCCGGTTTACGCGCGCTGGAAGCGGAAGCGGATTGGGTACTGGTTGAGGGGGCGGGAGGCTGGTTTACGCCACTCTCCCCGACGTTGACCCTGGCGGACTGGGTCAAAATGGAGCAGCTACCGGTGATTTTGGTGGTGGGCGTGAAGCTTGGTTGTATCAATCACGCGGTGCTCACCGCGCAGGCGGTGCAGCAAGCGGGGCTGCGGCTGGCAGGCTGGATTGCCAATGATGTGACCCCTCCGGGTCGTCGTCATGCCGAATACCTCAGTACGCTTCAGCGAATGATTCCCGCTCCGATGCTGGGTGAAATTCCATGGCTCGGTGAAGCCGTGGATTCACCGTTGCTGGGGCAATACCTCGACCTGAGCGTACTTTAAGCACTTTTCTGGCATGTCCATTTCTTCGTTAACCCTCTTCATTCGTAAGCGCTAACCCGCAGATTACGTAAGGAAATCGCCTGTTTTGATGAACAAAATGGGCGTGCTTTTTCGCTGATTAATATCAAAATCGGGGATAAAATATTTTTTTTCATTCACGTTGACACGTTGTTGCGCAAATCGCCGGGTGCCGGGGGATAGGGGCTAGAGGTAGTTATCCACTATTCCTGTGGATAACCCTGTGTATTAGAGTTAGAAAACCTGCGGTAAACGAGAGAACATGCGGCCTGCGCCTGAATTGGTGCGAAACGCGGCTTTTAGTTGTTTTCTTTTATTATCAATAAGATAAATAAAAGCAATGGCGTAATAAAAAGTGCTGCAGATTGCCATAAAACTTTCATGACGTATATTGACAAATGTTAAAAGAGAAAAAATTCTGGGGATAACCTTATCTGGCTGGTGTTTTATCTTGTCAGAGAATAAATTTCAGCCGCTGGCGCTGGTTATTGCCCCGAATAGACGAAATACGATAAGTGATTACTG
The DNA here is from genome assembly GCF_044197065.1 of Kluyvera chengduensis. NCBI lineage: Bacteria > Pseudomonadati > Pseudomonadota > Gammaproteobacteria > Enterobacterales > Enterobacteriaceae > Kluyvera > Kluyvera chengduensis. The sequence goes on along the minus strand of NZ_JBIQOI010000002.1, from coordinate 911,355 downwards.
TTTTTATATCCAGTATTTTTTATTGGCAATTCGGCAGGTGACGAGTAGAATTAATCTCCAGCCCGGCCCATCCGTCATCAGGTAGCGTTATCCATGAGTAAACCCTTCAAATTGCATTCTGCGTTTAGTCCTTCAGGCGACCAGCCTGCTGCCATTTCACGCCTGAAAGAGGGGCTGGAAGACGGCCTGGCGCACCAGACGCTTCTGGGCGTGACCGGGTCGGGGAAAACCTTTACCGTCGCCAACGTCATTGCTGACCTTCAGCGCCCAACGATGGTGCTGGCGCCGAACAAAACGCTGGCCGCCCAGCTTTATGGTGAGATGAAGGCGTTCTTCCCGGAGAATGCGGTGGAGTACTTCGTCTCCTACTACGACTATTATCAGCCGGAAGCGTACGTTCCGAGTTCGGATACTTTCATCGAAAAAGATGCTTCGGTGAACGAACATATCGAACAGATGCGCCTGTCCGCCACCAAAGCGCTGCTTGAGCGCCGCGACGTAGTGGTCGTGGCCTCGGTGTCCGCTATCTATGGTTTGGGTGACCCCGATCTGTACCTCAAAATGATGCTGCACCTGACGGTGGGCATGATCATCGACCAGCGCGCCATTCTGCGCCGTCTGGCGGAATTACAGTACACCCGTAACGATCAGGCGTTCCAGCGTGCGACCTTCCGCGTGCGCGGTGAGGTTATCGATATTTTCCCGGCGGAATCTGATGACCTGGCGCTGCGCGTGGAGTTGTTTGACGAAGAGGTGGAACGCCTCTCGCTGTTTGACCCGCTGACTGGCCACGTTGATTCGACCATCCAGCGCTTTACTATCTACCCGAAATCGCACTACGTGACGCCACGCGAACGCATCGTGCAGGCGATGGAAGAGATCAAAGACGAGCTGGCAGACCGCCGCAAAGTGCTGCTGGCCAACAACAAAATGCTGGAAGAGCAGCGTCTGAGCCAGCGTACCCAGTTTGACCTCGAAATGATGAACGAGCTGGGCTACTGCTCCGGTATCGAAAACTACTCGCGCTTCCTCTCCGGGCGCGGGCCTGGCGAGCCGCCGCCGACGCTGTTCGACTACCTGCCGGCGGATGGCCTGCTGGTGATTGATGAATCCCACGTCACTATTCCGCAGATTGGCGGCATGTATCGCGGCGACCGCGCGCGTAAAGAGACACTGGTGGAATATGGCTTCCGCCTGCCGTCGGCGCTCGACAACCGTCCGCTGAAATTTGAAGAGTTTGAAGCGCTGGCACCGCAGACTATTTACGTCTCGGCGACGCCGGGCAATTACGAGCTGGAAAAATCCGGCGGTGATGTGATTGACCAGGTAGTGCGTCCAACCGGGCTGCTCGACCCGCTGATTGAAGTCCGTCCTGTTGGTACACAGGTTGATGACCTGTTGTCGGAAATTCGCAAGCGTTCGGTGATTAACGAGCGCGTGCTGGTGACGACGCTCACCAAGCGTATGGCAGAAGACTTAACGGAATATCTGGAAGAGCACGGTGAACGCGTTCGCTACCTGCACTCTGACATCGACACCGTAGAGCGTATGGAAATCATCCGCGACCTGCGTCTGGGCGAGTTTGACGTGCTGGTGGGGATCAACTTGCTGCGAGAAGGTCTCGACATGCCGGAAGTCTCGCTGGTGGCGATTCTGGACGCCGATAAAGAGGGCTTCCTGCGCTCCGAGCGTTCGCTGATTCAGACCATCGGTCGTGCGGCGCGTAACATCAACGGTAAAGCGATTCTCTACGGCGATAAAATTACCCCGTCGATGGCGAAAGCGATTGGCGAAACGGAACGCCGTCGCGAGAAGCAGCAGCGTTACAACGAAGAGCACGGCATTGTGCCGCAGGGGCTGGTGAAAGACGTTGTCGATATTCTGGCGATGGGCGAGGGGCTGGCGAAAACCAGAGCCAAAGGTCGCGGTAAGTCAAAATCGGCGGCATCAATCGTTGAGCCGGATGTTCAGGCACTGACGCCGAAAGCGCTCCAGCAGCAGATCACCACGCTGGAAGCGCAGATGCTCAAGCACGCGCAGAACCTGGAATTCGAAGAAGCGGCGGAAATTCGCGACCGGCTGCATCAGCTGCGCGAGTTGTTTATCGCGACGTCGTGAATGGGTGCACCCCCGGCGGGGACGGGCTACAGTCAGTTAGTAGGCCTGATAAGCGTAGCGCCATCAGGCATGTGTAGCCCGGGCGAGGCGTTTACGCCGACCCCGGGGCGGCACGAACGCCTCCCCAGACACTATTTCTCTGAATTGCGGCAGCCATCACGCGTCAGCCACCTGCCTTAAGGTTCACTTAATATAATCTGCTGATACTATCCGTAAAATCATTGAGGGTAGTGTTATGTCTAATCTGAATGTTCAGCAGTTGTTCACCGCACTTATCTCTGTCGCCATCGTTGCTGGCTTTATTTGCCAATGGATGCTGACCTTCTAAAGCGCCTTCGCGCCGGGTTGTTTAAACTCTACCCAAGCCCGCGTCCCGGTTTCGGTGTCGCGGTTTTGTAAAAAGAACGCCGCCTCATGTAGCTGAGCGATGCGCGTTACAATACTCAAACCCAGACCAATACCGCCGTAACGGCTGTCCATGCGGACAAATGCCTGGCTGAGCTCGCCTACCTTCGACTCATCAATCCCTGGCCCCTGGTCTTCCACTATCAACATAGGTCGTGAACCCTGTGCCAGAGACAGCGTAATGGTTGAAGCTTTCGGGCTATAGCGATGCGCGTTCTCGACCAGATTACGCAGCAGCAGCCGCAGCAGCGTGGCGTCTCCGGCGACGGTCAGCGTTGGCGTCGGTTCTGCAATCACCAGTTTTTGGGCACGAGCCTCAAGCATGGTCTCCAGTTCGCCTTTCAACGGCTCTATAACGTTACTCAACAAATTCACCTGCTGATAGCCACCTGCCGCGAATGACTGGCCCACGCGCGCCAGCTGTAGGAGTTGCGCAACGCTTTCGGTCATCTGGTCAAGACGCTGTAACAGCGGGGCCAGATTCAGATGCTGGGTTTTTTCCAATAGCTCAAGGTGGAGTTTTAACCCGGCCAGCGGCGTCCGCAGTTCGTGAGCCACGTCGGCGGTGAAGAGGCGTTCCCGGTTAAGCGTCTGCGTCAGGTTATCGACAAGCTGGTTGATGGCATTCGTCACCGCTTCCACTTCAACGGTGGTTTGCTGCAGATAGATGGGCTGTAAATTCCCCGGCGTACGTGAGTCCAGCTCCCGTTGCAGGTCGGCCAAAGGGCGGGTGATCCGCTTCACCGCCTGGAGGCAGAGATAGAGAGCAACGCCGATAATCAGCATACTGGGCACCAGCAGGCTAGCAATCGCTTCACGCACCTCGTGACGGATATGCTTGGCATTGTTGTGGTTGTGCATCAACATCGCCACTTCCAGCTCAATCTGTTCTTTGCTTTCGTGCCAGAGCCAGAACACGCTGATAAGCTGGCACACCACCAGAATGAGACCGATGGTGAGTAGCAACTGGTGGCGCATCGGCCATTTGCGGATGGAAAAGAGCGCCATGCCTTACTCCGCTTTGCTTATCGCGTTAACCAACTGATAGCCAAACCCGCGTACGGTACGAATCCGCGCTTTGCCGACTTTGTCACGCAGGTTGTGGATATGCACTTCCAACGTATTGGTCGCCGGTTCGTTATCCCAGTTGTAGATGTCGTTGTAGAGAATTTCGCGGTGTACCGGGCTACCGGCTTTCAACATCAGGCGCGAAAGCAGGGCATACTCTTTCGGCGTGAGATCCAGCAGCGCTTCGTCCAGCCAGACCTGGCGACGGGTGACGTTCAGGCGCAGATTCTCAACGGTAACTTCGTTATCGCCTTGATTCAGGTTACGTCGCAGCAGCGCGCGAATGCGGGCGTTGAGTTCTTCCAGCGCGAACGGCTTCACCAGATAGTCATCGGCGCCGGTATCCAGCCCCACCACGCGGTCTTCGAGCGTATCGCGAGCGGTCAGGATCAGCACCGGCACGCTCATCTTTTCCTGACGCATACGGTTGAGGAAGTGCAGGCCGTCTTCGTCCGGTAGACCTAAGTCCAGCACCACCAGACTGTAATGCCCGTTGGCCAGACTCAGCGCTGCCTGCTGCGCCGTTTCCACGCCGTCGCAGGCGTATCCTTCACTCTGCATTGCCAGAATCAGCCCCTGTAATAACAGGGTGTCATCTTCCACGACTAGTATTTTCATCTGCTGGCCTCTATTTACAGGTGGCTAGTATATCGTCTGCTGCGTGATATTCCTGGGTCTCTACGCCCGTTAACCCCAACATTGTAGAGAACAGATTATCCTGCGAGTAGTCATTTTCTTTGGCCTTTTGCTGCAGGCAGGTGTAATTAACGCCATAGCGTTTCTGATAATCATCAGATAACCATAACAGCATCGGCACATGTTTTTGTGTTTCCGGCGCAATAGAATAAGGCAGCCCGTGTAAATACACGCCGTTTTCGCCCAGCGATTCTCCGTGGTCGGAAAGGTAAACCAGACTGGTGGTGAATTTATCCTGTTTAGATTGCAGCAGTTTTATTGCTTTATCGACAATATGATCGACGTACAAAATGGTGTTGTCATAGCTATTTTTTAGCTGTTCCTGGCTACAGGACTGAATTTCACTGGTGTCACAGGTCGGCGTGAAGCGACGGAATTCCGGCGGGTAACGGTTGTAATAGGTTGGGCCGTGGCTGCCAATGGTGTGTAGTACAATGACGCCGTCGCCCGGCATATTATCAATGGTCTTTTCAAGGTCATGGAACAGCACATCATCGTAGCATTCGCCGTCGATGCACTGTCCTGGCAGTTTCAGTGCGGTGACATCCTGATGCGGAACGCGGTCGCAGGCACCTTTACAACCGCCATCGTTGTCATTCCACAGCACCTGAATGCCTGCACGTTGAATAATATCCAGCAGCCCTTCCTGATGGTGGGCTAACGACTCGTCATAACCGATGCGCGGCATATTCGAGAACATGCAAGGAACTGATACTGCCGTCGCGGTCCCGCAGGAGGCCGTTTTCGGGAAATAGACGACGTTATCTTTTGCTAATAGCGGATTGGTTTCGCGGCTGTAACCGCCCAGTGAGAAATTAGCGGCGCGCGACGTTTCGCCGACGATTAATATCGTCAGATTTTTACGTGGCCCATTTTTCATTACCGCTTTCTGTTTGGCATCTTCGCCAATTTTTACCAGCGGTAAATTATCCATCTCGTGGTGAAAATACCAGGAGTTCATCGCCACGATGCTGTTGGACGGGTTCAGTGATTTCACCAGTTCTTTATTATTGCGGAACAGTGAGGCGTAATCTTTATAGAACAGGCCAGCGACCAGGAGGATTAACAACGCCGATATGACCACGGTGCCTGCTCGCATTATGGTGCCGCGCCATACGCTTGCTGCGGGCTTAATTTTGAACCACCAGGCCAGCGCAATGGCGAGCAGGGCGGTAAAAGCAAACACCATAATCATCTGCCCGGAAAGCAGCGCGTAGCTTTCCGCAGGCGTGGTATCGAGAATATTGGTGATCATCGAACGGTCAACAATAATGCCGAAGTTCATCATGAAATACTGCGCGCTGGCGCTGAGCAAAATAAACAGCGTGGCGGCGACTTTCTCTAAGCGAATCACCGAAGCTAGGGCCAGCAAAATGGCCATTACCGCGAAGGCCACCATCGGCATGGACAGGAAAACCAGCGCGTTGTGAAGGCCATCGACCGGCAGCAGGGTATAGGCCTGGCGATAGAACGCGATGTTCAGCGCCAGAGCGATATACAGCGAAAACAGGATGATATAGGTCAGTCGGCTGACGACAGGCCGTTGACGAAACAGGCGAAGCATAACGTTGAATCCAGGGAAATTGATGTTCGCTATGCTGCCCGACGTTTTTTAAGACAACCTTAAGATTTTAATGAAACTCGACCAAAGGCCTGAAGCGCTTCTTCTAACGCGGCGCGCAAAAGGTGGCGATCGTGGCGATAAGGAATATCGCTTGCCTCCAGCGGTTGCTGAATCACCAGCTTGCCCTCGGTGCCACAGACTTCTGTCTTCGGACCGACAATCACGGCATCGATAACCGGCTTGCCAATATAGTGTTCCAACAGCGCAAGGCGATCGCCAAGCGTTAAATGGCCAGCAGGGCTGTGCTCGCGGCCCAGATTTTCGATATAGACCATCTGTGCAGGGGTACGCCGCAGCGCCTGCGCAATTTCAGGTAGCAGTAAAATAGGCAGCAGACTGGTATAAAAGCTGCCCGGCCCAATGAGAATCAAATCGGCTTCGGCAATGGCCTGCACGGCCTCCCGGGTGGCCGATACCGACGGCGTGAGCATAAGCTCCTGCGGTGGCAGGGCGAGTTGATCAATATTCACTTCGCCGTAGATTTCATGCCCCTCGCTGTCGATAGCCATTAAATCGACCGGCTGCTCGGACATGGGTATCAGTGAAGCCTCAACTTTAAGCAGATTTCTTATTAAATTGATGGCTTCTAAAGGCCGGACGCTCAGGTGATCCAATGCCTTTAACATCAGATTTCCGAGGTTATGACCAGAAAGTTCACCATTACCGCCAAAACGATACTCAAACATTGTTGAAGCGACGCTTGGTTCGGTAATTAACTGGTTGAGGCAGTTGCGCATATCGCCCCAGGCAATGCCGCCTTCAGAACGGCGAATACGCCCGGTAGAGCCGCCGTTATCGGTGGTGGTGACGATACCGGTCAGGCGAGAACCGAGCGATGACAGGGAGGACATCACGCGTCCAAGACCGTGCCCGCCGCCCAGCGCTACAACGCGGTCGAGATCGGCAAAAGTGCGATTGCGCATACAACTTCCTTATGACTGAAAAACCTGCTTACATTAGCCTAACTACCTCTAAAAGACGATGCTCCACCCCCATCAAAATGACGTATATCAATGCAAAAACGTGATTTTTACGTATTCTGTAGGGAAATTGCACGATAGGCTCGCTATATATAACTTTATACAGCGAAAGCGAAAATGGCGAAACTGTTATTCTCGCGCTACTATTCGGCATAACATGGTTCAGTCACCCTGCCTTGCAGGTTGAACAACACACTCTAGCCTCTGCGCCTAAGTTGAAAAATACGGCGCTTTGGCCGCAACGGCAAACGCTGTTGCCAGGGCGAAGGAAGAAATGATCTCGCCTCCCGTATTTGGAAAGGTGTCTATGGCTTCACAACTCACTGATGCGTATGCACGCAGCTTCTACTATCTGCGTCTTTCGATTACCGACGTGTGCAACTTTCGCTGCACCTACTGCCTGCCAAACGGCTACCAGCCAAATGGGGTCACCAACAACGGCTTTCTGTCTCTCGACGAAATTCGCCGGGTGACGCGCGCCTTTTCGGCGTTGGGTACGGAGAAAGTGCGTCTGACGGGCGGCGAGCCATCGCTGCGTCGTGACTTCACCGACGTTATCGCCGCAGTGAGAGAGAATGCCGCCATCCGCCAGATTGCCGTGACCACCAACGGTTATCGTATGGCGCGTGACGTGGCGGGCTGGCGTGATGCTGGCTTAACCGCGATAAACGTCAGCGTCGACAGTCTGGACGCGCGTCAGTTTCATGCCATCACTGGCCAGGATAAATTCCGCCAGGTAATGGACGGCATCGATGCCGCTTTTACCGCGGGCTTTGAAAAAGTGAAGGTCAACACCGTGCTGATGCGCGATGTGAACCATCACCAGCTCGACACCTTTCTGGCGTGGATCAAACCGCGCCGCATTCAACTCCGCTTTATTGAACTGATGGAAACCGGCGAAAGCAGCGAGCTATTCCGCAAACACCATATCTCTGGCATGGTGCTACGCGATCAACTGCTCAAGCGTGGCTGGATCCATCAAATCCGTCAACGCAGCGACGGCCCGGCGCAGGTCTTCTGTCACCCCGACTACGAAGGGGAAATCGGCTTAATTATGCCGTATGAAAAAGACTTCTGCGCCAGCTGTAATCGTCTGCGCGTATCGTCCATTGGGAAGCTGCATCTGTGCCTGTTTGGCGACGGCGGCGTTGATCTGCGTGAACTGCTGGCGGATGACGCCCAGCAGCAGGCGCTGGAAGCGCGTATTGCCGAAGCGTTAACCCACAAAAAGCAGACCCACTTCCTGCATCAGGGCAATACCGGAATCACGCAGAATTTGTCCTATATTGGTGGATAATTCCAAATCAAGGAGCACGTAAATGAGTCAGGTGAGCGCTGAATTTATCCCGACACGCATTGCTATTCTTACTATTTCCAACCGTCGCGGCGAAGAAGATGACACCTCCGGTCACTTCCTGCGCGACTCCGCCCAGGAAGCCGGGCATCAGATAGTCGACAAGGCTATCGTCAAAGAGAACCGCTATCAGATTCGCGCCCAGGTTTCAGCCTGGATTGCCCGCGACGACGTACAGGTGGTGCTGATTACCGGCGGTACCGGTCTGACCGATGGCGACCAGGCCCCGGAAGCGCTGCTGCCGCTGTTTGACCGTGAAATTGAAGGTTTTGGCGAAGTGTTCCGCATGCTTTCCTTTGAAGAGATTGGCACCGCCACGCTGCAGTCTCGCGCCGTCGCTGGTATGGCAAACCGCACGCTGATTTTCGCGATGCCGGGTTCCACCAAAGCCTGTCGTACCGCATGGGACAACATTATTGCCCCACAGCTGGATGCTCGTACGCGTCCGTGTAACTTCCACCCTCATCTGAAGAAATAAACGATGTCGCAACTGACCCATATCAACGCGGCGGGTGAAGCCCACATGGTGGATGTCTCCGCCAAGGCGGAAACCGTTCGCGAAGCGCGCGCTGAAGCGTTTGTTACCATGCAGCCGGAAACTCTGGCGATGATTATCGAAGGCAGCCACCATAAAGGTGACGTGTTCGCCACGGCGCGTATCGCCGGGATTCAGGCGGCTAAGCGCACCTGGGATCTTATCCCGCTGTGCCACCCGCTGATGCTGAGCAAGGTTGAAGTTAATCTGCAGGCCGAGCCGGAACACAGTCGCGTGCGTATTGAATCGCTGTGCCGCCTGACCGGGAAAACCGGCGTCGAAATGGAAGCGCTTACGGCCGCTTCAGTTGCCGCGCTGACGATTTACGACATGTGTAAAGCGGTGCAAAAAGATATGGTCATTGGCCCGGTTCGTCTGCTGGCGAAAAGCGGCGGCAAATCGGGCGATTTCAAGGCGGATTCCTATGATTAATGTGCTGTTTTTTGCTCAGGTCCGCGAGCTGGTGGGCACTGACTCGCTGGCGCTAGCCCCTGAGTTTTCAACGGTTGAAGCCGTTCGCCAGCATCTGGCGGCGCAAGAAGGGCGCTGGTCGCTGGCGCTGGAAGAGGGCAAGCTGCTGGCGGCGGTCAATCAGACGCTGGTGAGCTTTGACCATCCGGTCGCAGACGGTGACGAAGTGGCGTTTTTCCCACCGGTAACGGGAGGCTAAGATGAGCGAGACCCGAATTATCGTTCGCCACGAACGCTTCAGCGTTGGTGACGAATACCCGTGGCTTGCCGAGCGGGATGAAGACGGCGCGGTTGTCACTTTTACCGGCAAGGTGCGTAACCATAACCTGGGCGATAGCGTCAAAGCGCTGACCCTGGAACACTATCCGGGCATGACCGAAAAAGCGCTGGCCGAAATCGTTGATGCCGCGCGCGAACGCTGGCCGCTTGGCCGCGTGACGGTCATTCACCGTATTGGTGAAATGTGGCCCGGTGAAGAGATTGTGTTCGTTGGCGTCACCAGCGCGCACCGCAGCAGCGCGTTTGACGCTGGCGAATTTATCATGGATTACCTGAAAACCCGCGCGCCGTTCTGGAAGCGTGAAGCCACGCCGGAAGGCGAGCGCTGGGTGGAAGCCCGCGACAGCGATAAACACGCTGCCGAGCGCTGGTAAGCCGTGGATGTGATACGCTTAGCATAAGTCCTACTCACACTCAGGAGAAAGTCATGGAACGATTCCCTCGATCCGATTCGATTGTGCAGGCGCGTAGCGGTCTGCAAACCTATATGGCGCAGGTATATGGTTGGATGACCTGCGGGTTGCTGCTGACGGCGTTTATCGCCTGGTATGCGGCTAACACTCCCGCGGTAATGATGTTCGTCTTTTCCAGCAAAATTACCTTCTTTGGTCTGATCATCGCACAGTTGGCGTTGGTGTTTGTGCTCTCGGGCATGGTACAGCGTTTGAGCGCAGGCATGGCGACGACGCTGTTTATGCTCTACTCAGCGCTCACCGGGCTGACGCTATCGAGTATTTTCCTCGTCTATACCTATTCATCGATTGCCAGCACCTTCGTAGTGACCGGCGGGATGTTCGGTATCATGAGCCTGTACGGCTACACCACGAAGCGTGACCTGAGCGGCTTTGGCAACATGCTGTTTATGGCGCTGATTGGTATCGTGCTGGCATCGCTGGTGAACTTCTGGCTGAAAAGCGATGCGCTGATGTGGGCCATTACCTACATCGGGGTGATTGTGTTCGTTGGCCTGACCGCCTACGACACCCAGAAGCTGAAAAATATCGGTGAGCAGATTGACGTTCGCGATTCGTCGAACCTGCGCAAATACGCCATTCTTGGCGCGCTGACGCTGTATCTCGACTTCATCAACCTGTTCCTGATGCTGCTGCGTATTTTCGGCAACCGCCGCTAACGTCGCATTGAACGTGTAGGCCGGATAAGGCGTTTACGCCGCCATCCGGCAATGCGCGTCGGTGGCCTGATGGCGCTGCGCTTATCAGGCCTACAGGCGCGAATTGGTAGCCCGGCCGAGCGCAGCGACGCCGGGAATATCACCTAATCCCCTGCATTTTCCTCTTCGTTAAATGAATGTTTAGGCACAATTCCTCACTCTGTTGGTGAAAATAGTGACAACAGCGTCACAAAAAGCACCACTATTACGGAATTTTCCGTAGACTTGAGTACTCTGAATAAGCGAATAAAATTCTTCAGGAGAGAAGCCATGAAGTGGCAACAACGAATTCGTGTCGCAACAGGACTCAGTTGCTGGCAGATTATGTTGCATTTGCTGGTCGTCGCCGCACTGGTGATGGGCTGGATGGGCGGCGCGCTGGTACGCGTAGGCCTGGGGCTCTGCGTGCTGTATGCCGTGACCGTCGTATTGATGCTGGCGCTGCAGCGCCACCCTGAGCAGCGCTGGCGCGCCTTCGCCGACGTGCTCGAAGAGTTAACCACCACCTGGTATTTTGGTGCAGCGATGATTGTCGTCTGGCTGCTGTCACGCGTGCTGCACAATAACTACCTGCTGGCGCTGGCCGCTCTGGTCATCCTTGCGGGTCCGGCCGTGTTCTCGCTGCTGGTAAAAGAGAAAGCCTCAGGCGATCTTGCGGCGAAACATCGCGTACGCCACTGAGCCTGTCGTGGCCGCTATAAACAGTAGCGGCCACAAACTCCCCCAGATAATCGACAAACTCGCATCCTTCAAATAGATTTGCTTGGTGATATCGGTAAAGTGCCGAATCGGATTTATCCACGTCAGATGCTGCAACCACACCGGCATATTCTCCACCGGCGACACGTAACCCGACAGCAGAATGGCGGGCATCATAAAGACGAACACCCCAATAAACGCCTGCTGCTGCGTTGAACACAGCGACGAGATAAGCAGCCCGAAGCCCACCAGAGACAGCCCGTAAATCACCATCGTAAAGTAGAACAGCGCCAGCGACCCGGCGAACGGAATTTGATAGGCCCATATCCCGATAGCCAGCACGATGCTTGCCTGAAAGGTGGCGACAATCAGCGCGGGCACCGCCTTGCCGATAAAAATTTGCCAGGTGGCAAGCGGGGAGACCAGCAACTGGTCGAGCGTCCCTTGCTCGCGTTCACGCGCCACCGACAGCGAGGTAACGATCATCACCCCGATGGTGGTGATCATGGCGATAAGCGACGGCACCACGAACCATTTGTAATCGAGATTAGGGTTGTACCAGTTGCGCACCACCAGTTCGCTATTGTTCGGCTTCGCTTTGCCTTCCAGCAGCTCCTGCTGATAGTTTTTGACGATCTGCTGTAAGTAGTTGGCGGCAATCTGAGCGCTGTTCGAGTTACGCCCGTCGAGCAAGAGTTGCATTGGTGCGGTCTGGAAGGTATCGAGATTACGGGAGAAATCAGCCGGGAAGCGCACCAGCAGCAGCGCCTTTTGAGTGTCGATAGTCGGCTGGATCTCCTGCGGGCTTTGCAGCAGCAAAACGTGGGTAAAGGCTTTGGCGCGGGCGAAGCGTTGAGTCAGCTCCACCGAATGCTTGCCGTTATCTTCGTTATAGACGGCGATGGTGGCGTTAGTCACCTCAAGCGTGGCGGCAAAAGGGAACAGCAGCACCTGAATCAGCACCGGCATTATCAGAATGGCGCGCGTCTGCGGCTCGCGCAGCAGCGACTGTAGCTCTTTGCGGATTAGCGTCCATAAGCGGTAAAACATAGTGCCGTCCTCATGTCGGGTGGCGCTGCGCTTACCCGACCTACCAGGCTAGTAGGACCGGTAAGCGCAGCTCCACCGGGCAATATGCGAGCACGAAAATTAATCTAACCGACGTTTGGTTTTCATCCACGTCAGGCCAATAAACATCACTGCCGAAGCAATCAAAAACAGCGTATTGACCATCAGCACCACCGGAATATTCCCCGCCAGAAACAGGCTTTGCAGCGTGCTGACGAAATAACGCGCCGGAATGATATAGGTCACCACGCGAATCGCCGCCGGCATACTGTCTATCTGGAAAATAAACCCGGACAGCATAATCGACGGCAGAAACGCGGCGTTTAGCGCCACCTGGGCGGCGTTAAACTGGTTGCGAGTGATGGTCGAAATCAAAAGCCCCATCCCCAGCGTGCTGAGCAAAAACAGGCTGGTGATGAAAAACAGAATCACCAGCGAGCCGCGATAGGGCACGCCGAGCACAAACACCGACACCAGCATACAGAGCAGCATCGCCAGCATGCCGAGGAAGTAGTAGGGGATAAGCTTACACAGCAGCAGCTCGACGCGGGTGACTTCGGTGGAGAGCAGCGCCTCCATGGTGCCGCGCTCCCACTCGCGGGCGATCACCAGCGAGGTCAGAATCGCGCCGATCACCGTCATAATGATGGTTATCGCCCCCGGAATAATAAAGTGCTGGCTGATGGCCGCCGGGTTAAACCAGTAGCGGGTCTGCACGTCGATTAACGGTTCGAAGCTCTGGCCGTTATCTTCCGCGCGCTGTTTCTGCCACAATTGCCAGATACCCTCGACGTAACCCTGCACAAAGTTGGCGGTGTTGGGCTCGCTGCCGTCGGTGATGACCTGAATCGGCGCATCGTTGCCCGGCCGGACCATATTTTTGTCGAAGTCGACCGGCACCACCACCAGGCCGCGAATGCGCCCGGCCTGCATCATCTCAATCAGCTGCTGGCGGTTGTCGCTGATCGTGGCGTCGATATAGGGCGAGCCGGTGAGGGTATGGGTAAAATCCAGCGCCTCTTTGCTTTGCTGTTCAAGCAGCACGCCGACCCGCAGCTTGCTGGAGTCGAGGTTGATGCCGTAGCCAAAAATAAACAGCAGCATCAGCGGGATCACCACCGCAATCAGCCAGCTGCTGGGATCGCGGACGATCTGCCGCGTCTCCTTCACGCACAGCGCGCGCACGCGCCGCCACGATAGCCCTTTAGCGCTCATCGGCATGCTCCTTATCCCAGTCGTGGATGAGGGTGATAAACGCCTGCTCCATGGTCGGGTCGGGCTGTTGTTCATCGGCGGCTTTGGCTTTTAAATCGTCCGGCGTGCCGCTGGCAATCAGCTTGCCGCGATAGACCAGGCCGATACGGTCGCAGTACTCCGCTTCATCCATAAAGTGGGTCGTCACCATCACAGTGACTCCTTTTTCCACCATGCTGTTGATGTGCAGCCAGAATTCACGGCGAGTAATAGGATCAACGCCGGAGGTGGGTTCATCGAGGAACAGAATATCCGGCTCATGCATCAGCGAGCAGGCCAGCGCCAGACGTTGCTTAAAGCCCAGCGGCAGCGCATCGGTAGTATGGCGAGCGATAGCCTTCAGGCCGAACGCCTCGCTCATGCGCTCAATTTTATCGTTCTGCACCCGCCCGCGCAGGCCATATACACCGGAAAAGAAACGGAGGTTCTGCTCGACGGTCAGGTTGCCGTAGAGAGAAAATTTCTGCGCCATATAGCCTAAATGCTGGCGCGCTTTGCCCGAACCGGTTTTCAGATCCATATCCAGCACCAGCGCGTTGCCGGAGGTGGGCACCAGCAGGCCGCACATCATCTTGAAGGTGGTGGATTTCCCCGCGCCGTTGGGCCCGAGCAGGCCGAAAATCTCGCCGCGCTTGACCGCGAAGTTGACGTGGTCGGTGGCGGCGAAATCGCCGAATTTCTTGGTGAGCTCTCGGGCTTCTATAACCGTCTCATCCGCTGAACCATCAACGGTATGCAGAATGGCGCCCAGCGGAGATTCCGAGGTGCCCGCGCCGCCGAGCAGGTCAATAAACGCATCTTCAAAGCGCGGCGTGGTCTCTTCAATCTCCAGCTCCGGCATTCCCGGCGCGCGTTTGAGATCGTCCGCCGTTGCCGATTTTTTCAGGATAACCCGCACCGAGCGGCCCTGAATCATGCCGTCGCTGACTATCTCCTGTTTCAGCGCGTGTTGTAGCAGTCGGCGGTTGTTCTCTACCGGGCTATGCATTAAAAAGCTGCGCCCGGCCATGGTGCGGGTGAGGGCGGTAGGTTCGCCCTGATAGAGCAGCTCGCCTTCGTTCATCAGCAGCACGTCCTGGCACTGTTCGGCTTCATCAAGATAGGAAGTGCTCCAGAGGATCAGCATCCCATCGCCCGCCAGTTCGTGCACCATCTGCCACAGCTCGCGGCGGGAGATGGGGTCAACGCCGACGCCGGGCTCATCGAGCAGCAGCACCTTCGGTTCGCCAACCAGCGTACAGGCGAGCCCCAGTTTCTGCTTCATGCCGCCGGAGAGCTTACCGGCCAGACGTGAGGTAAACGGGCCGAGCGCGGTAAATTCCAGCAGGCGAGCAAAGGTTTTCTCGCGCGCCTCGCCGGTGACGCTGCGCAGGTCGGCATAGAGGTTGAGGTTCTCCATCACCGTGAGGTCTTCGTAAAGGCCGAACTTCTGCGGCATATAGCCCATCACCGAGTGCAGGGCGCTATCGTCACGAATCGGGTCGAGCCCCAGCACGTCGGCGCTGCCGTCGTCAGGTTTCAATAAACCCGCCAGCATGCGCATCAGGGTCGTTTTCCCTGCGCCGTCCGGGCCGACCAGCCCGGTGACATAGCCGGCGTTAATCGTGCAGTCCAGCTTCGCCACCGCCGGTTTATTCATGCCGGCGAACTGTTTAACCAGCCCGTGCAGCTGAATCTGCTGTTTACTCATGGCGCGACTCATCGCCAAAGCGCAGGGTGACCGGCATCCCCTGACGCAAGCTATCGTCGGCATCGGTCACGATAATGCGCAGACGGTAGACAAGGTCGGTACGCAGGTCGGGCGTTTCAACGGTTTTCGGGGTGAATTCTGCGGTAGGCGACACAAAGCCAATTTTACCGTGATACGGCTTATCCGGGCGGCCATCGGTATAGAGCAGAATTTCGCGCCCCGGCTGCGCCTGGCTGAGATTTTTTTCATCTACGTAGGCACGCACCCAGACCGGGCGGGTCAAGGAAAGCGTCAGCACCGTGCTGCCTGCGCTGAGCATGCTGCCCGGCTCCACGGCGCGGGTGAGCAGCGTACCGTCAGAAGGGGCGGTGAGCACGGTGTCCTGCAAGTCCAGCGTCGATTGCGCCAGCTGGGCTTCGGCCTGTTCCAGATTGGCTTTGGCCTGGGCAATTTCCTGCGGACGGTTACCGGCGCGGTACTGGCTTAACTTATCCTGCGCGGATTTCAGCGTTGCCAGCGCCTGGTCACGGGAAGATTTCGCATTTTCCAGGTCGTTAGCCGACAACAGCCGTTTACTCCACAGCCCCTGCTGGCGCTGCAAGAAACTCTGCGCGTAGTCATAAGCGGCCTGCGCCTGTTTGACGGCCGCTGCCGCCTGGGCAATCTCTTCGGCCCGGTAGCCCGCCATCATCAGGTCGTACTGCGCCTGCGCGGTAGCAACGTTGGCCTTCGCCTGCATCAGCGCGTTTTCAAACGGCGCTTTATCCAGTTCGCCCAGCGTCTGCCCCTGTTTAATGGCATCCCCTTCATCCACCGTCAGCGATTGCAAACGGCCGCCGACGCGGAAGCTCATATTGACGGTGCGGATATCCACGTTGCCGTACAGAGTGAGCCCGTTGTTTTGCAGGCTCTGATACCACCACGTCCCACCGCCAATCACGGCGACGAGCGCCACGACGACCAGGATAAGGACAACCGGTTTTTTCATGAGGTCAGACTCCTTTGCGTTAATCCTTGCAGAATCAAATCGATGTGGCAGGTCACCACCTGAAAAATCTGTTCGGCCTTATCGGCGTCAAACTGCGACCAGCCGGTGCGCATCAGGATGGTTTCCCGCCCGAGGCGAAAGGCCAGCACTTCGCCAAGCAGCGCGTGGGTGTGGAGGATCATCTGCGTACTGTTGGCATCGCAGCCAGTATAGGCGGCAATCAGCCGGGTGAGGTGCGCGTGCAGCGGGGCGATGACCTGATCATGAATGCGTTGGTAGGCGGCGGTCGGTGAAAGCTGCTCGCGTGAGATAAATTTGCTGAGGTTCAGGGTATCGTCCTGGGTCAGCAGTAAGATCATGTTCTGGCAGGCGTTAAGAATCAGCGCGCGCATGGCTTCTCTGTCCGGTTTGGGCTGAGCAAAGAGCTGTTCTGCCGCTTCGGCGTGCGGGCGGAAGTTCTCGCCGATAAAGTCGGCAATCCACTGGGCGCAGGCCTGGTATAAATCTTCTTTTGAGCCAAAATAGTAGGTGATCGCCGCGATATTTTGCCCGGCCTGAGCGGCGATGTCTCGGGTGGTGGCATGCAGCCCGTATTCGCCAAACTGGGCGAGCCCCGCGGCAATCAGCTGGCTTTTGGCCTGTTCACCTTTGCTGGTTATTGGCGTTGCATTCATGGTGCCACCAAAAATTAATCAAACGATTGATTAAGATTATGCCGCGTTTTTAAACTTGTCCAGTCTGGTGAATAATCTTGTTTTCTCCCCCGGAGGGGATAATTTATGCGGTGCATCACAAAAACTGCTACACTCCGCCCCTTCATGACATTGTGGTTTTTGTCATTCCCCCGTTTTTTATCCCCTCGAAAACTACACCGCGTGCGGTCGGGGTGGGTGTGGAGTATTTATGTCTTTTGATTCCCTCGGACTGAACCCCGATATTCTGCGTGCCGTTGCCGAGCAGGGCTACCAGGAACCCACTCCTATTCAGCAGCAGGCGATTCCTGCTGTACTGCAGGGCCGTGACCTGATGGCCAGCGCGCAGACCGGTACCGGTAAAACTGCAGGCTTTACGCTGCCGCTGCTGCAACTGCTGGTGTCTCGCGAGCCGCACGTCAAAGGTCGTCGCCCGGTGCGCGCGCTGATCCTCACACCAACCCGTGAGCTGGCCGCCCAGATTGGCGAAAACGTCCGTGAATACAGCCGCTACCTGAACATCCGTTCGCTGGTGGTTTTCGGCGGCGTGAGCATTAACCCGCAGATGATGAAACTGCGCGGCGGCGTCGACGTACTGGTGGCAACGCCGGGCCGTCTGCTGGACCTTGAACATCAGAACGCCGTGAAGCTCGATCAAATTGAAATTCTGGTGCTGGACGAAGCGGACCGCATGCTGGATATGGGCTTTATCCACGATATTCGCCGCGTGCTGACCAAACTGCCAGCCAAGCGCCAGAACCTGCTGTTCTCCGCAACCTTCTCTGACGACATCAAAGCACTGGCTGAAAAGCTGCTGACCAACCCGCTGGAAATCGAAGTGGCGCGTCGCAATACTGCTTCCGAGCAGGTGACGCAGCACGTGCATATGGTGGATAAAAAGCGTAAGCGCGAGCTGTTGTCGCAGATGATTGGCCAGGGTAACTGGCAGCAGGTGCTGGTTTTCACCCGTACCAAACACGGTGCGAACCATCTGGCAGAGCAGTTAAACAAAGACGGTATCCGCAGTGCGGCAATTCACGGCAACAAATCGCAGGGTGCGCGTACGCGTGCGCTGGCTGATTTTAAATCCGGCGATATTCGCGTGCTGGTGGCAACCGACATCGCCGCGCGCGGCCTCGATATCGAAGAGCTGCCGCACGTGGTGAACTACGAGCTGCCAAACGTCCCGGAAGATTACGTGCACCGTATCGGTCGTACCGGCCGTGCGGCGGCCACCGGTGAAGCGCTGTCTCTGGTGTGTGTTGATGAACTCAAACTGCTTCGCGACATCGAACGTCTGCTGAAGAAAGAGATCCCGCGCATCGCCCTCGACGGCTATGACGTTGATCCGTCAATCAAAGCCGAGCCTATTCAGAACGGTCGCCAGCAGCGCGGCGGCGGTAATGGTGGCAACGGCGGTGGCCGTGGTCGCGGCCAGGGTCAAGGCCAGGGCGCGGGTCGCAGCCAGCAGCCGCCGCGTCGTAACGACGGCGGGGCGCCGAAAGCCAAGCCGCGCAGTGCGGAAGGTAAACCGGCTGGCGATAAGCCACGCCCGCCGCGTCGCCCGCGCAAACCTGCAGCAGCACAGTAAATTGCGAGCCCGGCCGAAAGCCGGGCTTTCTTTTTTGCGGCGGCGTACAGAAAATGCCACAATAGTGGCTGTTTATACAGTATCTCAGGTTTTCTCATGGCTTTGACCGCTGCGCTAAAAGCGCAAATCGCCGCCTGGTACAAGGCGCTCCAGGAACAGATCCCCGACTTTATCCCCCGCGCGCCGCAGCGGCAGATGATTGCGGACGTCGCCAAAACGCTGACCGGGGAAGAGGGGCGACACTTGGCCATTGAAGCGCCGACCGGCGTTGGGAAAACGCTCTCGTATCTGATCCCCGGCATAGCCATTGCTCGCGAAGAACAAAAAACGCTGGTGGTCAGTACCGCCAACGTCGCCTTGCAGGATCAGATCTACAGTAAAGACCTGCCGCTGCTGCGCAAAATCATTCCCGACCTGCGCTTTACCGCTGCCTTTGGCCGTGGGCGCTACGTCTGCCCGCGTAATCTGGCGGCGCTGGCCAGCACCGAGCCGAACCAGCAGGACCTGCTGGCGTTCCTCGACGATGAACTCACGCCAAACAATCAGGAAGAGCAGAAGCGCTGCGCAAAGCTTAAGGGCGACCTTGACGGCTATAAATGGGATGGCCTGCGCGATCATACCGATATCGCTATTGACGACGATCTGTGGCGTCGCCTGAGCACCGACAAAGCCAGCTGCCTGAACCGCAACTGTCATTACTATCGCGAATGCCCGTTCTTCGTCGCTCGTCGCGAAATTCAGGAGGCGGAAGTGGTCGTCGCCAACCACGCGCTGGTGATGGCCGCCATGGAGAGCGAAGCGGTGCTGCCGGAGCCGAAAAACCTGCTGCTGGTGCTGGATGAAGGCCACCACTTGCCTGACGTTGCCCGAGACGCGCTGGAGATGAGCGCGGAAATTACCGCGCCGTGGTATCGGTTGCAGCTCGATCTTTTCAGCAAGCTGGTGGCAACCTGCATGGAACAGTTCCGTCCGAAAACCACGCCGCCGCTGGCATTGCCGGAGCGGCTGAACGGCCACTGCGAAGAGCTGTACGAGCTGATTGCTTCACTCAATAATATTCTGAATCTCTATCTTCCCGTCACCCAGGAGGCTGAGCACCGCTTCCCGATGGGCGAATTGCCCGACGAGGTGATGGAGATTTGCCAGCGTCTGGCCAAGCTCACCGAGATGCTGCGCGGGCTCTCAGAACTTTTCTTAAACGATCTGAGTGAAAAAACCGGCAGCCACGATATCGTGCGGCTGCACCGCGTGATTTTGCAGATGAACCGCGCGCTGGGCATGTTTGAGTCCCAGAGCAAACTGTGGCGGCTGGCTTCGCTTGCTCAGGCGTCGGGCGCGCCGGTCACCAAGTGGGCGACGCGTGATATGCGCGATGGGCAGATGCACGTCTGGTTCCACTGCGTCGGTATTCGCGTGAGCGATCAGCTTGAACGCCTGCTGTGGCGGAGCGTGCCGCATATTGTCGTTACCTCTGCAACCCTGCGTTCACTGAACAGCTTCTCCCGCCTGCAGGAGATGAGCGGCCTGAAAGAGAAAGCGGGGGATCGCTTCGTCGCGCTGGATTCGCCGTTCAACCACGTCGAACAGGGTAAAATCGTTATTCCGCAGATGCAGTATGAACCGCTTATCGACAATGAAGAGCAGCATATTGCCGAGATGGCGGCCTATTTCCGCGAGCAGGTTGAGAGCAAAAAGCATCACGGTATGCTGGTGCTGTTTGCCAGCGGGCGCGCGATGCAGCGTTTCCTCGAGTACGTCACCGACCTGCGGCTGATGCTGTTAGTGCAGGGCGATCAGCCGCGTTACCGGCTGGTGGAGCTGCATCGTAAGCGGGTGGAAAACGGTGAGCGCAGCGTGCTGGTTGGCCTGCAATCTTTTGCTGAGGGTCTGGATCTGAAAGGTGACCTGCTCACCCAGGTGCATATCCACAAAATTGCCTTCCCGCCGATCGACAGCCCGGTGGTGATTACCGAAGGGGAGTGGCTGAAAAGCCTCAACCGCTATCCTTTTGAAGTGCAGAGCCTGCCTAGCGCCTCGTTTAACCTGATTCAGCAGGTTGGTCGCCTTATTCGTAGCCATAGCTGCTGGGGCGAAGTGGTTATCTACGATAAGCGGTTGTTGACCAAAAACTACGGTAAGCGTTTACTGAATGCGTTACCGGTTTTCCCGATTGAACGACCGGAAGTACCGGAAGTGAAGCTGAAAGCCCCCACGGCGAAACCCAAATCGCCACGCCGTAAAAAACGCTAACCCGGCGTGTAGGCCTGATGAGCGTAGCGCCATCAGGCGGCCGCTGTGCACCACGACGAGCAAAAGGAGCAGCACATGGATTATCGCAAAATCATCAAAGAAATCGGGCGCGGTAAAAATCACGCCCGTGACCTGGACCAGGGCACAGCGCGCAGTCTGTATAGCCACATGCTGGACGGTGAGGTGCCGGAACTGGAAATGGGTGCGATTTTGCTCTCCATGCGTATCAAAGGCGAAGGGGAGTCGGAGATGCTCGGCTTCTACGAGGCGATGCAGCAAAAGACGCTGCGCTTAACGCCGCCGGCCGGCAAGCCTATGCCTATCGTCATTCCGAGCTATAACGGCGCGCGTAAGCAGGCAAACCTGACGCCGTTGCTGGCGATGCTACTGCACAAACTGGGCTTCCCGGTGGTGGTGCACGGCGTCAGCGAAGACCCAACCCGCGTGATTACCGAAACGATTTTTGAACTGATGGGCGTAGAGGCGACTCGCCATGCGGGTCAGGCGCAGGCTAAGCTTGAAGGTCATCAGCCTGTCTATATTCCTGTTAGCGCGCTTTGTCCGCCGCTAGAGCGCCAGCTTAACTTCCGCTGGCAGCTAGGCGTGCGCAACAGTGCTCATACGCTGGCGAAACTAGCCACCCCCTTTGAAGAGAACGCCGCGCTGCGTCTGTCCAGCGTGTCGCATCCGGAATATGTGGTCAAAGTAGCGAAGTTCTTTGCGGATATTGGCGGGCGGGGGCTGTTAATGCACGGCACCGAAGGCGAAGTGTATGCCAACCCGCAGCGTTGCCCGCAAATAACGTTGATTGATAGCGAGGGCGCGCGAGTGGTCAATGCGCGCCAAAGCGAGCAGTCTGAAGCGGAAGTGGTGCTGCCGTCGAGCAAAGACCCGGAAGTGACCGCCCGCTGGATTGAGCGTTGCGTGGCGGGCGTTGAGCCGGTGCCGCATTCGCTGAAAATTCAGCTCGCGTGCTGCCTGCTGGCGACGGGTGAAGTGCAGAGTATTGAAGAAGGGCTGGCGCGCGTGGCGCAGTCGTATTGAACCGTAGTGCTTTCCCGGGGTCACTGCGTTCGCCCGAGCTACATTACCCGTAGCCCGGGCGAGGCGTTTACGCCGACCCCGGGAAAGCACCATCCCCCAAATTCCACGCAAAAAAAAGCCCGGCGTGGCGGCCGGGCAAGCAAGGGTATCAACAAGTTCAATGAGGGTTGGAGCACCCGCGAGAGGTCAAACTCACGGGGTAGTACTGAGGTTGGTTATTTGTAGATAACCGCGGTGCCGCTAACTTTGTTGTTGGTGTTAGCAGAGGTGATGCTGTAGCCGGTAGCGCCTGCATCAGCAGCTTTCTGCGCCAGTTTCGCTTCCAGGCCATCCAGGGTGTTTGCACCCTGTACAGATACCGCACCGATTTCATTCATTTTTTGCGCTTGTTCCTGAGTTACCGGTTGTGCAGCAAAAGCACCGAAAGACAGGGTAGAAAGGGCAATAGCAGCAACAGCATATTTAATCGTTTTCATCATTAATCTCTCGCAGGTGATGTTGTTCGGATGACGTTGTTTCCGTCGATGTGATAAGTATCACGCTTTTATTCGATGGAATAAATCGAAGAGAATTGATGTCCACAATCAAAAAAATTGAACAATTATTAATGTATTGATTATTAATAAAATATTCATGGTGTGAATGTGTTTGCGGGTGAAGTCAGGTTAGTAAAGAGATCTAGCGCACAATTTGCCACTTTTTTTGCTAAAAAGCGTGCTTGTAAAGATAATCGATTGCTCTGTATGTTCAGGTATAGATTTGTCATCAAAACTGGTAATGCCGTCTATTTGTAGCATTATATTCTTATTGATGCGAAGTGCGTAAACTTTTCTTGAGGTTTTGTATTCTGATGGAGGAGGCGTCGTCGGTTACCGCTTTGTTACCCTGGCTTCGCTTAACTCCATCATAAAATTTGAGAGATATTCTCAGCTTAAATTTCTGACCATTCCCGCAGAAGATTGTGATACAGATTGAGCAGTGAGAGGGCTTCTTCCGATTCGCCGTGGCGACGTTTTAAAGCCTGAATATTGCCGTCGAGTTCGAACAGCATGGCGCGGCGTTTATCGTCACGAATCATGGATTGGATCCACATAAATGAGGCGACGCGCACGCCTGATGTGACGGGCGTGACGCAGTGCAGGCTGCTGGAGGGGTAGAGGACCAAATCGCCTGCCGGGAGCTTCACCGCATGTTGCCCGTAGGTATCGTTAATGGTCAGCTCGCCGCCTTCATAGCTATCCGGTTCTGACAAGAACAATGTGGCGGAAAGATCGGTGCGCATCCAGCCGGTGTGTGGGTGCTGACGTACCGCGCCGTCGACGTGAAAACCGTAGGTTTCTTGCTGCTGATAGCGGTTGAACAGCGGGCTGGAAATGGTTTTTGGCAGTGCGGCGGCGAAGAACAGCGAGTGGCGATTAACCGCTTCCAGCACGCGTGCCTGTAGCCCGGCATAGCGTTCACTGCGGGTATCGACCTGTTGGTTTTGCTTAACCTGCGCACCCTGCGCGCCGACGGTTGCCCGGCCGTCTACCCACTCCGCTTGCTCCAGTTCACCGACAAGCTGGCGAACCTCTTCGGCGCTCAACACGCCAGGAATGCGGTACATCATGGGAATCTCTCCTTAAAAAAGTGGGGCTTGCGCCCCACGGTGATACTTAGAAGTGTACGTTAGCCGTCAACACAAAGGTTCTTGGCTCGCCCGGATGGTAGCGATAGCCGCTCTTATTGATCGAGGCAACATAGTTGGTATCAAACAGGTTGTAGGCGTTCAGCTGCAGGTCGAGCGTGCTGTTCACGCGGTAACCAATCTTAGCATCGGCAACCCAGTAGCTGTCGGTGGAGTCTGGCGTGCCGACGGCGCCGTCTTTGCCGCGATGCATGCTGCCAATGTAGCGAGCGCCTGCGCCGACGGATATCGCATCGGTGGCCTGGTACTGGCTCCACAGGGTGAAGGCATGCTCAGGAGTATACGGCAGTGATGAAGAGCCGTCTTGTGTCACCTCTGCACCCTGCTGGATGGTGGCGCGCTGCTGCGTGAAGCCGCCAATCACCTGCCATTCAGGGGTGATGTTCCCGGCAACGGAGAGCTCATAGCCTTCTACACGTTTGGTGCCATACTGCGAGTAAGTGCCATCGTCGTTGGCTTCAACGTCGTTTTCAATATCGGTACGGAACACCGCAGCAGACAGCAGCAGGCGTTTATCCAGCAGCTCCCATTTGGTACCGGCTTCGCTGGTTTTCGCTTTTTGCGGTTTGAAATCGGTACGGTTGGCGCTGCTACCGGTTCCGCCAGCGGCCAGTGCGAAGTTACTGCCGCCCGGAGGCTGCTGGGAGATGGCGTAGTTAACGTATACGTTGCCGTTCTGCGTCAGGTGGTACAGCGCCCCCGTTTTCCAGTTGACCAGGTTACCTGATTTGGTGGCATCAACGGTGGTGATAGGGGTGTTTTTGGCAACGCCCGCCGGACAGGCAATCGCGCCGCGACCCGTACCGCCACATAGTGAGGCGCTGTCATATTCGGTGTGATAGCTATCAAGACGGATGCCGCCGTTCAGCTCGAAATCACGGGTAATTTGCAGCGTATCGAACGCGTAAATACCAAAGGTATCGGTCTGACCGTTAGCATTCGCGCCGCTACGTTTCAGGCTGCCGATGTTGACGTTACTGTTCGGGTTATACAGATTCACCACCGGTGCCGTTATCGGGTAGACGCCGTAGTTGGTCTGCTGCTCGTGGGTAAACTCGACGCCGGTGCTGATATCGTGGCCGATAGCGCCGGTGTAGAACTTCGAGGTCAGATTGGTTTGGTTGGTCAGGATCTTGTTGCTGACGTCTTTGGTGTTGACGTTGCGCGTCCAGGTCCAGGTGCCGACATCATTAGGGTTTGGACGACCAATATTGTTTGCTCCCCCCATCACTGCTGTCATCAGATAGTCCTGCTTAATCTGCGACCAGCGGGTGGTGTTGCGGATGGTGGTGGTGTCGTTGAAGTCGTGCTCGAAACGCATCGTCGCCGTGTCGGTGGTAGAGTCGTCGTAGTCTGAGTTGGTGCCGTAGAAATTATGCGTATCGACTTTGCCTGAGCTATTCAGCGCTGATGTGGCGGCGTTTGGCGCGGAGTAGCCCGGGAGTCCTACCGTTGGCACACCGCCGTCCGGCGTGTTGTGCTGCGTAACGTGCAGATAGTTCAGGTACAGGCGGTTTTGCGTACCGAGGCCAAAGGCGATGGACGGCGCCACGCCATAGCGCTCGTTTTTCACGTTATCACGCCCTGCATCGTGAGTCTTTTCCCCCATCAGGTTTAAGCGTACGGCAGTGGTGTCGCCGATTGCTTCGTTCAGATCAAGCGTGCCGCGGCGATACCGCGCGCTGCCTACACTTGCTGAAGCATCTATACCAGAGTCCAGGCGCGGCTGCTTGCTGATCATGTTGATCGAGCCCGTCGGCGCGCTACGGCCATAGTCTGAACCAGACGGGCCCTTAATCACTTCTACCTGTTCAGTATTGAAGGTGTCACGCGTCACGCTGCCGATATCACGAATACCGTCGATGTAGATACTGTTCGACGTATCTGCACCGCGCATATAGATGGTATCGCCGGTTGACGAACTGCCGTTTTCACCCGCGAAGAAGGCCCCGACGCCCGGGACGTTTTTTAATGCGTCCGTCAGGTTAGTGGCACCCTGATCCTTTAGCACCTGCTCGGAAATCACCGTCACGGTACGCGTGGTGTCGGCAATCGGGCGGCTGAATTTAGGGTCGGCGGATTTCGTTGGGGCATACAGCGATGGGGCCTGTGCTTCGACGACTAGCGTATCACCCGGCGCTTTTTCCTTGGTTTGTTCCGCCTGCGCAGCAGGGGTCAGGCCAATGCATAATCCGGTAAAAAACGTGAGCGAACCAAAGCTACTGAACGGGGTAGTGCGATTTTTATCCATATCAATGAGTGTCTTATAATTTTTAAACGCGAAATTAAAGATGACAACAGGGAACGTCTTGCCCCCTTCGCCACTGCAGGTTGCTTTATCTTTTTTAAATGATGTTGATAATGATTGTGAGAAGCATTATCAAATCGCGTAACTTTTTATCACTCATTGAACTAAAAATAAATACATTGCTTTACAGTTTCTTCATTTTTTATACATAAAGATTACATGCTGGTCGGAGTGGTTCCCGGAGTCGCTGCGCCCGCGCGGGCTACGAACCTGCCGCCCCGTAGCCCGGACGAGGCGTGTACGCCGACTCCGGGAGAAACCCGGCGTTAAAATTTGCGTGCCGCTTTCCGCAAGCAAAACTGATGAAATGCGCCATATCGCGTTGGGGATTACCTTGCTGCGAGCGTCTTACGCAAGGAGCAATGACAATGGTTCGCTACCGTCGATCCACAATTCCTGGCAGTACTCTGTTCTTCACGACCAATCTGCGAAACCGCCGTAGCGACCTGCTTACCCGGCACATCGGTGCGCTACGGCAAGCGGTTACTGACGTTCAACGAGTACAACCCTTCATCATCAACGCCTGGGTGGTGCTGCCTGAGCATATGCACTGCATCTGGACGCTACCGCCGGATGATTCGGATTTTTCACAGCGCTGGCGGGCGCTCAAACGGCATTTCACCCAAGCGCTGAGAATGCGGAATATCTGGCAGCCTCGCTTCTGGGAGCACACCTTACGCGACGAAATGGACTACCGGCGGCACGTTGATTACTGCTACTTCAATCCGGTGAAGCATGGATGGGTGGCATCCGTACAAGAATGGCCATATTCCTCGTTTCATCGGGACGTGCGGCGTGGGCTGTATTCTGCTGATTGGGGAGGAAATATTGGGGAGGTGGACGCGGGAGAGAGGCGATGACGATTTTCCCGGAGTCGCTGCGCTCGTCCGGGCTACATATTACCCGTAGCCCGGGCGAGGCGTTTACGCCGACCCCGGGGGGTCAGTCAACCCTAACGCGCATCCGGGCGGATTAAATCAAACCGATGACGCTCATCGATGGTGTAATAGGCCGACGGACCTCCGGCGCGGAGCACCGGCTGGGCTTTGGCGGTTTGGTAGATACCGTTTTCCAGCAGCGAGTCGTCAATGTGGATGCCGACCACCTCGCCCAGCACCAGCCAGGTATCAACGGCGGTACCGTCCGCACCGGTCAGTTGGATGCATTGCGACAGACGGCACTCAAAGTTGACCGGGCTTTCGGCTACGCGGGGCGCATCCACCAGGCGGCTCGGTGCGGCTGTCAGCCCGGCGCGGGCAAACTCATCTTCACCGTGCGGCAGCGTAGCGGAGGTTTCGTTCATCGCGATGGCTAAATCACGTGTCGTCAGATTCCAGACAAACGCTTTGGTATCGACAATATTCTGCACGCTATCTTTCCAGCCGCTACTGGCGAAACCGATGATCGGTGGGCGATAGTTAAAGCAGTTAAAAAAGCTGTAGGGCGCAAGATTACGCCGCCCCTGCGGGTCGACAGAGGAAATCCAGCCGATAGGGCGTGGCCCGACGATGGCGTTGAGCGGGTCGTGAGGTAGCCCATGTCCGTGGGAAGGCTCATAAAAATACATAGCGCACCTGATATTTAGAAGCAGGAATCCAGACTCCCTTATTTACCGCACCGTCGTCAACGGGTATCTTACGCCGCATTACGACAGGAGAAAGTCATGAGTACCCAAAAACCGGGTTTACACCCGCGTAACCGTCATCATAGTCGCTACGATCTCGACGCGCTGTGCCAGGCCGTGCCCGCACTGCGCGATTTTATTACCCTCAGCCCGGCGGGCGAGCAGACCATCAACTTCGCCGATCCGCTGGCGGTGAAAACGCTGAACAAAGCGCTGCTGGCGCACTTTTATGCGGTTAAGGAGTGGGATATTCCGGAAGGTTTTCTCTGCCCGCCGGTACCGGGGCGCGCGGATTATATCCACCACCTGGGCGACCTGCTCAGCGATGAAAGCGGCAACGTGGTAAAAGGGGCCAACATTCTGGATATCGGCGTGGGCGCGAACTGTATTTATCCGCTGATTGGCGCGCACGAATACGGCTGGCGCTTTACCGGCAGCGAAACGCACCCGGAGGCGTTTGCCAGCGCACAGGCTATCCTGAGCGCGAATCCATCGCTGAACCGCATGATTCGTCTGCGTCGCCAGAAGGATACGACGGCGATGTTCAACGGCGTGATCCACAAAAACGAGCAGTATGATGCCACGCTGTGCAACCCGCCATTCCACGATTCGGCGGCCGCAGCGCGTGCGGGCAGCGAGCGTAAGCGTCGAAACTTGGGTCAGGACCGTGATGATGCGCTGAACTTTGGCGGCCAGCAGCAGGAGCTGTGGTGTGATGGCGGGGAAGTGGCTTTTATCAAACAGATGATCGCAGAGAGTAAAGGTTTTGCCCGTCAGGTGATGTGGTTTACATCGCTGGTGTCCAAAGGTGAAAATCTGCCGCCGCTGTACCGTGCATTAACCGACGTGGGTGCGGTAAAAGTGGTGAAAAAAGAGATGTCACAGGGTCAGAAGCAAAGTCGCTTTATCGCCTGGTCATTTATGGATGACGAACAGCGTCGTCGATTCCTTGCGCGCAAACGCTAAGAAAAACGCCGTTTACCCCGGGGGGATAAACGGCGTTAGCATCAGGAAACGTGCTGCAGGAACTCTTGCAGACGTTGGCTTGGTGGGTTCTTCACCAATTCCTGCGGGTTGCCATCTTCGGCAATCCGACCTTTATCAATAAAGATCAGGCGAGACGCCACTTTCTCAGCAAAGCCGATTTCGTGGGTCACGATAACCATCGTCATACCTTCTTCCGCCAGATCCTGCATCACCTTCAGCACCTCGTGGCGCAGCTCTGGGTCGAGCGCTGAGGTTGGCTCATCAAACAGCATCATCTTCGGTTTCACCGCCAGCGCACGGGCAATGGCCACGCGCTGCTGCTGGCCGCCGGAAAGCTCAGAAGGGTAGTGATGGGCGCGCTCGGCAAGGCCGACCTTCGCCAGCAGATCTTTCGCCAGCTTTTCTGCCTCATCTTTGTTCAGACCGCGCACGCGGGTTGGGCCGAACATCACGTTTTCCAGCGCCGTCAGATGCGGGAACAGATAGAACTGCTGGAACACCATACCCGCTTCCTGACGGATCAGGCGCTCGTCCACTTTCGGGTCGTTGACCTTCAGACCGTCGACGATCAGGTCACCGCTGGTTATCTCTTCCAGCTTGTTGATGCAGCGCAGCAGAGTTGATTTACCGGAGCCGGACGGCCCGATAATCACTACCACTTCACCCTGCTTGACGTTGAGATCGATGTTATGCAGCACCTGGGTTTGCCCAAAGTGCTTAGAGACGTTTTTAAATTCAATCACAGGATTTTCATCCTTCTTTCAAGAACGCGGAGCACGATGTTGAGTACCTGCGTGATAATGAGGTAGATAACGCCAACAGCGGTCCAGATTTCCAGCGCGCGGAAGTTCCCGGCGATAATTTCCTGACCGCTGCGGGTCAGCTCTGCGGCGCCGATAACGATAAACAGCGAGGTATCTTTGATACTGATGATGAGCTGGTTGCCGAGCGCGGGCAGCATGCGGCGCAGGGCCAGCGGCATAATCACGTGACGAATGGTTTCACGACGGGAAAGACCGAGCGCGAGACCGGCTTCGCTGAAACCTTTATGGATCGACAGCACCGAGCCACGGGTGATTTCGGCAATGTAGGCGCCGGAGTTGATCATGATAGTGATCACTGCTGCGGTGAAGGTGTCGATGCGAATATCCGGGAAGGCCATCGGCAGGGCGAAGTAAATATACATCACCTGCACGACGATCGGCGTACCGCGGATCACTTCAATGAATACGAGGGCAATGTGGTTAGCAATCCAGCCGCCATAGGTGCGGGCCAGCCCCGCCAGCAGACCGATAACAATACCGCCCGCCAGGCCAAGGATCGAAATCCACAGAGTCATTTTGGCGCCGTCCAACAAAATTGGAATGGCTGGCCAGATGACGCTCCAGTCAAACTGCATGATGTGTTCCTGTATACCGTGGTGGAAAATAAAAAATGAGTCAACGTGTGCTGACTAAAATCGTAGGCCCGGTAAGCGCAAGCGCCACCGGGCGTTACAGAGCCTAATAATTCAGGTTGGTTTATTTAGGTTCAGTACCGAACCATTTTTTGTAGATTTCGTTGTAGGTGCCGTTCTCACGCAGCGTTTTCAGCGCGCCGTTCACTTTGGTGCGCAGCTCGTCGTTGCCTTTAGAGAACGCAATACCGTACTGCTGCGCTTCCAGAGATTCGCCTACCGCTTTGAACTGACCGTTACCGGCCGTTTTGATGAAGTACAGAATGTTTGGCGTATCGTGCAGCACCGCGTCAGCGCGGTTAGTGCCTAATTCCATGTACGCGTTATCGATGTTCGGGAACTGACGCAGGTCTTTGGTTTTGATGTTGGCTTTCGCGTAATCAACAGAACCGGTACCGCTCTTCACGGCCACCACTTTGCCGTCGAGGTCTTTCACGCTTTTAATGTCGTTGTTGTTGGCTTTAACCATCACCAGCAGGCCGCTTTTGTAGTAGCCATCGGAGAAGTCGACCGCTTTTTTACGTTCGTCGGTAATGGTGATACCCGCCAGCGCCAGATCGATATTTTTGGTCTGCAGCGCAGGGATAATGCCGCTGAAGTCCATTGGCTTCAGGGTGTAATCCAGCTTCAGTTCTTTCGCAATCGCGGCCCACAGATCGATATCAAAGCCGACGTATTTGTCGCCTTGTTTGAATTCAAACGGAACGAACGCCGTGTCCGTTGCCACAACCAGTTTCTTGTCTGCGGCATGAGAAGAAACCGCGAAAGCCAGGGTGAGTGCAGCCAGTGAAACTTTAAACATAGACTTCATAGCATTTCCTTTTATATCCACGGGGCGATCCCCTGCGAGAACAATCGGCTTATGAAAGAATCGTGCCAACTTCACAATGCATTGTTTATTAACAAATAATGATTTTTACCCTGCACGATATTGGCAGGATAATTGTCCATATGCACCATGAGAGGGCACCAAAGTGGTGCGTGATATTGGTGTTGTTAAGTATGGTGTTTTTTAGCGCAAACGTAGGGGGTAAAACAATCTTTTATTAACGATTGTGTGAGGTGATTATTACAAATGATTTACTTTGGCGGGGTTTATGACCGTTGTTGTGCACTTTTTTGGTGCGATACCCTTCCTGCGGCAAGGCAGAAAGGGCATCAGATTCACTTATGGTTATTCAATATTTGCTTCAATGAACCACAGGAATTTATCCAGATCGCGGGAGGCCGCGGTGAAAATATCTGCGGTATCTTCATCTTTTGCTTCGCTAATCGCTTTGCGAACGTCGTTCGCCACAATGGCATAGCGTTCAGCCAGCGCTTTGAGGTGATCCTGCACGCTAGTGATATCCAGCGGATAGCTTTTCAGCGGAGTCTGAGCGTTGATGACCTGAGTGGTACCCAGTGCGATACCGCCCAGCTGCACGGCACGTTCTGCCATGGTATCGAGGTGATCGGTTAACGCGGTACGGAAGCCGTCGAGCATCTCATGTACGGCAATAAAGTTGGCACCGCGCATGTTCCAGTGCGCCTGTTTGGTAATCAATGACAGATCGATAAACTGCAGAACCTGACGATTGAGTAACGCAACGGTGGCCTGTTTTTCACTGTCCGGAACGTCGTTACGCGTATATAGAAGGTGGGCGTTTTTCGTTTTAACCAGTTTCGCAGTACTCATAGTCATATATCCTCTTGATTTATACACCGGTAAAGGCTGGTGTATTTCGTCCTCATGAATTAACGAAAACAAGTATAGCACCGTCACCGGGACGGTATTTTCTGATTCTGCCTATAGGTATGATAGTGATGATGATGCTTGCATTTAAAGTCAATTAAAAACAATTAGTTATGAATTTATTGCGATAGGATTATATTTTTGTGGCGGTTTTTATTGATATTAAATAAGAAATTATGCAGTTTGAAGAAGTTATTATGCATAGTGGCGCGCACTATGCATAATATAAGAAAATTAGCCGACATCGATCTCTTTAATTTTACTTTCCTGGCGCATTGTCAGCGTTGAACCCATTGAAGCAGCAATAATAGCGCCTAGCGCTAACGTCTGGCTGCCGGTCAGCATTTCACCGAGAAAAACCATCCCGGAGAGCGCCGCCAGCGCTGGCTCCATGCTCATTAATGTCCCGAAGGTTCGGGTAGGTAAACGCGTGAGGGCGATCATCTCCAGTGAGTAAGGCAGCGCCGTCGAGAGGACGGCAATAGCCAGCCCCAGCGGTAATATTGACCAGTGCCACAGCGCGTCCGTGGCCTGGAAAGCGCCCAGCGGTACAAAGACGATTGCCGCAATCAGTGAGCCCATCGCCACCGTCGCCGGGCCGTGCTCTTCACCGGCGCGTCGCCCGCTCAGGATATAAACCGCCCAGCCAGCCCCGGCTCCCAGTGCCAGCAGCGCGCCGGTCAAGTCGACGTGCGCGACGTCCTGCCCGAGGGGGAGCAGGAACCACAAACCGACGACCGCCAGAACCACCCAGATAAAATCGACCGCGCGGCGAGATGAAAAGAGGGCGACGGCCAGCGGACCGGTAAATTCCAGCGCCACCGCAATGCCCAGCGGAATGCGCTGCAATGACAAATAGAAGAGATAGTTCATGGCGCCCAGCGACAGTCCATAGAACAGCAACGGTAGCCGCTGTGCTTTGGCAACGCGAAGCCGCCAGGGTTTGAACACCACGACGAGAATTAGCGTTCCGAGCGCCAGACGAAGCGCAGTAACGCCAGGGGCGCCAATAAGTGGAAACAATGATTTAGCCAGCGATGCTCCGCTCTGGATAGAGACCATTGAGATAAGAATAACGAGTATGGGTAACCATGAAGGTACCTTGCGGGGCGAACCAGGCATCTTTTTCCTGTCAGTTTTTGTCAAAAGAGGTAAAACCGGCAGTGTAATTGAAATAGTCGGCTACGGTTGAGGGATTGTTGAAAAAAAAGTGTCATGGAAGAGGTAGAATTTCTTTAGTCGAGGATATTTTGACCTGCCAAACTAGGAATAATCTGGAAAATTTAACCTGAATTTTACCGACGTAGAGATAAGACTTAAGGTAAAAACATTCGGTTAATGAATGGGATAGCGATGAATGGAAACAAAGTGTTACATCATTAATGCCCTTAGACAGCGTTAGGTCGAAAGAGTTTCTTAACAATTTTTGATATATTTAAAACTTAGGACTTATTAGAAGCACATTTGAGGTGGTTATTATGAAAAAAATCGCATGTCTTTCAGCACTGGCCGCTGTACTGGCTTTCTCCGCAGGTACTGCTGTAGCTGCAACTTCTACCGTTACTGGTGGTTACGCTCAGAGCGATATGCAGGGCGTTGCTAACAAAGCGGGCGGTTTCAACTTGAAATACCGCTACGAAGCAGACAACAGCCCACTGGGTGTGATCAGCTCCTTCACCTATACTGAAAAAAGTGACACCCAGAACGGCGTGTACACCAAAGGTCAGTACTACGGCATCACTGCTGGTCCAGCTTACCGCATCAACGACTGGGCTAGCATCTATGGCGTAGTTGGTCTGGGCTATGGTAAAGCACAGGGTAACAACTTCCCTGAAACCAACAGCACCAGCGACTACGGTTTCTCCTACGGTGCCGGTCTGCAGTTCAACCCAATCGAGAACGTAGCTCTGGACGTATCCTACGAGCAGTCTCGTATTCGTAGCGTTGACGTTGGTACCTGGATCATCGGTGCAGGTTACCGCTTCTAATCACTTCGGTGATGTAAAAAGGGGTCTTAATGGCCCCTTTTTTAATGCCTTTTTTTCGTGAATTAACAGCCTGCCGCGATGTAGTCGCCGTTGGCGCTGATGGGAATCACCGTTAAAAACAGGACGGTAGCAAAGAGCATCAGCAGTACCCCTCCAGCAATTTTGACCGCCGGCATCACCCATCCGTGTCCTCCCGTGCCGCCAAAAAAGGCGACCGTCCTCTCACGCGCGTAGCGTACGGCAAGTGAGAGCCCAAGAATCGACAGGGCGGTACCAAGCGCCATTGTCATTACTGCCGCAATCCCCCAACTGACAATACCGAGCGCATTGGCGAACATCAGAATCATAATCGCACCGCTGCATGGCCGGGCGCCGATCGCCAGAATCACACCCAACCGTGTTTTCCAGTCGCTTTCAGCAAGCGTAGCGCCTACGCCATGATTTCCACAGCCGCACTGTTCGTCGTGTTGATGCAGTGGTTTGAGTGATGAGATGACCCGTTTGCGCGGACGCAGGCTTTTCAAGGCCTGATAGATAACAAACAGCCCAAATGCGCCAATCATCACCGCGCTGATCTTCTCGACGTACCAGCGGCTGGTACTGAGGTCGCCTGAGGCCAGGTTGAAGCCGACGGCCAGGATAAAGACAAAAAGAATAGCGCTCACGCCCTGCATCAGACTGCCAACAAACGGCACCACGCGCGCGGCCAGCAGGCTTTCTTTGTTGGTGCTCAGATAGGTGGTGACGATAAATTTGCCATGCCCTGGCCCAATGGCATGCAGTACGCCGTAGAAAAAAGCCCCGGTAAGTAACCAAAGACCGCCGCTGTATTCGTGGTTGTTTAACTGTAGCAGGTACATCACCAGGTAGCGGTGCAGGGTGATTTGCGTCGCCAGACACCACTGAATAAACGCGTTCCAGTGGGTATGTAAGCTGAACACGGTGGCGAGCAGAAGCAGTAACATTAGCCCTGCGGTGGGAATTCGCCAGTCACGGGTAAGACGTTGTGCAATCATCATCAGGCTCGTGGTGAGAAGTCTTAAGATGAGTATAGTAATGCAACGTTGGGCGGGTTTGCTATCCGTCTACCTGATTAGGGGGTAAACGGATAGCTAATGTGCTAAAGGGATAAGTTAGCTTTTGGGATCAAACAGATCGGTTTTCAGCGAGTCGTAATCCACTTTCTGTAACTGGAAGTTGGTGATAAAGACTTTTCCGGCTTTTTGCGACGAGATAAAACGGTACTTGGGGACGATCTCTTGCGTCTGGATCCCGGTCCACTGGGAGAAGAAGCTCAGGAAGTCGTTAGCAGAACGGCGTGCCTTAATGACGTTGTGCTTTTTGTCATCGCTGGACAGCACCATAAACGGCACCTGGAAGTTCTGCTGATACTTATCGTCATGCGCCAGATACTGCACCGCTTTCCCACGCTCTTTAAAAGCCAGACCATGGTCGGAGAAATAGACCATCGAGAAGCTATCGGTATTCCGGCGCAGCTGATCGTACAGCTGGCTGAGCAGGCTGTCGGTTTGCGTCATGGTGTAAAGGTAGCATGAGGTCTCTTTAGACTGCACGAACTGCGCATATTTGCCCTGGGTGCGGTCACACGCCTGCGGGTGTGAGCCCATCAGGTGCAGGACAATCAGCTGCGGCTGGCTGCGGGCGGTAGACAGTACCTGCGCGGTCATTTTCAGCAGCGCTTCGTCGCGGGTATTTTTGTCCGCTTCGAAATCACCGCTTTTCAGGAAGTGCACTTCATCGGCGCGCTTGGCAATACTGGCAATGGCGGTATCGTACTCGCCAATTTGCCCCTGGTTTGAGAACCACCAGGTCTGGAACCCCGCGCGGTTGGCGAGGGTAACGAAGTTATCCTGATATAGCGGTTTGCCGTCAACCACGCGGTTCAGGGTCAGCCCCAGCGATTTTTGCGTGGAACCACTGGCGGCGATGTAGTTGGTAAACAAATTGCCATTGACCGAGCTGGCGAATGGAGTGTTGTCCCAATGGCCGCCAAACGCTCCCAGCGCATCACGGCGTGCGCTTTCACCAATCACCACCACATAGGTGTGATATTTCGGCTTCACGGCGAGCACGTTCCAGGTATCTTTCATATTGGAAAGCTCAGCCATGCGCTGCTGCTCGTCAATCACCTCGTTGTTGTTAACGATGATGTCTTTAACGAAGCGGAAAGCCGGATAGCCGCTATCTCTCAGTTTAAATCCCCAGCCAGTCAGTTGGTTTTGAATCGGCTGAACGAAGAACACGCCGATGCAGAACAGCAGACACAGCGTTTCCATCACGCCCCAGCGCCCGCTATCGGTTTCTTTACGACGTACGGCAATCACGCCGAGCACGAAAATAAACAGGCCAACCAGGTAGCTATACCACGGGAAGATGGTGAAGATTTCCGTCGACTCTTCGACGTTGGTGGAGTGAAGCGCCAGCAGGGTGTTGAAGTTCGGCGCGCCGTAGGCCTGGCTGAACGGGAAATAGAGTGCGCCGACCAGAGAATAAACCCCCAGAATGACCTTCTGCGCTTTCGGCAAGGTGCGCCATAGCAGGTGTAGCACGCCGGTAAAGGCCACCGCATACAGCAGGCTAAACGGATAACCCAACGCCAGGTTAATCAGGATCGATTGTAAAAAATAAAATCCCGTCCATGGGCTTAGGGCAAGCCCACGCGCAGCGAGAGTTTCTTTCAGGGTCAGGTTCATAGATAGCAACTATAAAAACGCCATGTGCATCCCCTGGCGTCAAGGGGTATTTATTGGCCAGACAGTGCGAGAAAAGGTGTTGCAGAGGTCGGGGCTGCAAGAAGATAAAGCGTGCGTATAGTTGGGTCAACTACTCATAACGAATTGTTTTGGGAGGGAGATTGCAAAACCAGAAAATAGTCGGGGTTTTGGGACGCAAAAAGTCAGTCTGCCACCGAATTGTGACGGAAAAATGAAGCGGCGATGCGCTCGCCGCTTAGCGGGACGGAGTGTCCTGTTGCGGTTTGTTGTTGAACAGGTCGCACAGCATACCAATCAACATTAACCGGACTTTAAAAGGAGAGTGACTAAACACGCTGATACACCTCTTGAATTCGTTCATGGTTCCTCCTGCGATTTGACTCGTCATTCCGTGATGAGCGTTTGCATTACGTACAGATATAGCACAGGCTATATTTTATAGCTATGGCTAAAACGTTAATTTTTTGTACTCGGGTCACAATCCATTACAATGGGCTCACTTGATATGACGCGTTCAGGCGTCACACAGATGAGGAAGTGCTATGAGCCGCCGCGCAGGTACGCCAACAACAAAAAAAGCGACGCAGCTGGTGAACGTTGAGGAACACGTCGAAGGGTTCCGTCAGGTGCGAGAAGCGCATCGTCGGGAGCTGATTGACGACTATGTTGAGCTGATTTCGGATTTGATCCGCGAAGTAGGGGAAGCGCGACAGGTGGACATGGCCGCCCGTCTTGGGGTATCGCAGCCGACGGTGGCTAAAATGCTTAAACGCCTGGCAGGCGTCGGGTTGATTGAACAGATTCCGTGGCGCGGCGTGTTTCTGACACCGGAAGGGGAAAAGCTGGCGCAGGAGAGCCGCGAGCGTCATCAGGTGGTGGAAAACTTTCTGCTGGTGCTGGGCGTCAGCGCCGATACGGCCCGTCGCGACGCGGAGGGCATTGAACATCATGTCAGCGAAGAGACGCTCGATATGTTCCGTCAGTTTACCCAGAAGCACGGGCAACACGCTGAATGAACCTCCCTTTTATACGGTCGCTCGCCCGCGACCGTTTTTTGCACCTGCTGATTCTCGTCGGCATTCTGCTGAGCTTTTTCGTTCCCTTCATTCCGTCACGCTGGCCAGCGGCCATTGACTGGCACACCATCATTACCCTGAGCGGCCTGATGCTGCTGACCAAAGGGGTAGAGCAGAGCGGCTATTTTGATGTCCTTGGGCGCAAAATGGCGCGCCGCTTCGCCAGCGAACGGCAGCTGGCGCTGTTTATGGTGCTGGCGGCGGCATTGCTCTCAACGTTTCTGACCAACGACGTGGCGCTGTTTATCGTGGTGCCGCTGACCTTAACGCTGAAAAAATGGTGCGCGTTGCCGATTAACCGGCTGATCATTTTCGAGGCGCTGGCGGTCAACGCCGGGTCGCTGTTAACGCCTATCGGCAACCCGCAGAACATTTTGCTGTGGGGGCGCTCAGGGCTCTCATTCCCGGCGTTTACCCTGCAAATGCTGCCGTTGGCGCTGGCGATGATGGTCTCGCTGCTGGTGCTGTGCTGGTTTTGCTTCCCGGCGAAAAAATTACAGTTTCAGAGCAGCGATATCACGCCGTCCTGGCAGCCGCGCCTGGTGTGGGGCTGCCTGGCGTTCTACCTCGTCTTCCTTACCGCGCTCGAAATGAAGCAGGAGCTATGGGGTCTGGTGATTGTGGCCGTTGGTTTTCTGCTGCTGGCTAGGCGCGTAGTATTCGGCGTGGACTGGACGCTGCTGCTGGTGTTTATGGCGATGTTTATCGATGTCCATCTGCTCACCCAGCTTCCGGCGCTGCATCAGGTGTTAAGCGGTGTGAGCGGGTTGTCTGACGGGCCGTTGTGGCTGACGGCGATTGGGCTGTCGCAGGTCATTAGTAACGTTCCATCGACTATTCTGCTGCTCAACTACGTGCCGCCGTCGCTGCTGCTGGCGTGGGCGGTGAACGTGGGTGGCTTTGGGCTGCTGCCCGGCTCGCTGGCAAACCTGATTGCCCTGCGTATGGCGGCGGACCGACGCATTTGGTGGCGCTTCCATCTGTACTCTATTCCGATGCTGCTGTGGGCTGCGGCGGTGGGGTACGGGCTGCTCACCCTCGTCAACCGCTTGTAACCTCTTGCTGGTTCATGTAGGCCTGATAAGCATAGCGCCATCAGGCAGTCCGGCGCAGATTGCCGGATGGCGGCGCTGCCTTATCCGGCCTACATAATCGATCCCTATCTTCAGGGAAAACCCTCTCCGACTCACAAAAAACGATCTCCAGGGTTGCGCGTTTTTTCATCTTTGCGTTATATGACTAGTCATGAAATTTAAATGACTAGTCATATAGGAGCCGAACCATGAAACCATCACTGCCCGCCAACTTCCTCTGGGGCAACTCTGTTTCCAGCATGCAGACCGAAGGCGCCTGGAATGAAGGCGGTAAGGGGATGTCGGTCTACGATATTCGCGAACCGAAAGCGTTCGCCTCTGACTGGAAGGTGGCGACCGATTCTTATCATCGCTATGAAGAAGATTTTGACTTAATGAAAGACCTGGGCATGAACTGCTACCGCTTCCAGATTGCCTGGAGCCGCGTGTGCCCAACCGGCGATGGTGAGTTCAACGAAGAGGGCATTGCCTTTTACGACCGTTTTATCGATGCGCTGATTGAACGCGGCATTGAGCCGATGATCTGCCTCTACCACTTCGATATGCCGCTGGCGATGGCGGAAAAATACAATGGTTTTACCGACCGTCGCGTGATGGACGCGTTTATCCGCTACGGCAAAAAAGTGATCGACTGCTTCGGCGACAAGGTGACCTGGTGGCTGACCTTTAACGAGCAGAACCTCTACCATATGCCGGAAACGTTCCTGATCTCCGGCTATATGCGCGGCGACAAAACCCTGCGCGAGCTTTATGAAATTCAGCACCACGTCATGATGGCCCACGCGCACCTCACCAACTACCTGCACGACACCAAACCGGGCAAGCTGATGGGCGGCATGCTG
This sequence comes from Kluyvera chengduensis, assembly GCF_044197065.1. Lineage (NCBI taxonomy): Bacteria > Pseudomonadati > Pseudomonadota > Gammaproteobacteria > Enterobacterales > Enterobacteriaceae > Kluyvera > Kluyvera chengduensis. Next base: position 871,846 of record NZ_JBIQOI010000002.1, on the reverse strand, counting down.
GCGCACGCTCAGGTTTATCCGGCCACCTGTAAGCCGCGCGATGTCTTCTGCGCTCAGCTGCTTGATGAATTCTTCAACCAGAACCTGCTGCGCGTCTTTGCGGGCGAGGGCTACAGCCCGGAAGTGATGCACTTTGTTAAGCAGTCTGGCTTTGACGACATCTACCGTGAGGAAGACCTGGCGGTGCTGGCGACCATGAAAAACGACTACATGGCCTTCAGCTACTACGCTAGCCGCACCCTCAATAGCGATGCTATCCCGGAAGGCACGGCGGTGAACAACTATATGCTGTTTGGCGACACGCCGAACCCGTATCTGAAAGCCACGGAGTGGAACTGGCAGATAGACCCCCTCGGTTTTCGCAGTATTATTACCCGCTATTACAATGACTGGCGCCTGCCGGTGTTCCCGATTGAGAACGGCATTGGGGTGATTGAATCCTGGGACGGCGAAAATATCATCGAGGATGACTATCGCATTGCCTATCATCGCGACCATATCAACGCCATGAAAGCGGCGATATTTGAAGATGGCGCTGAGGTCATTGGCTATCTCGGCTGGGGGCTGATTGATATTCTGAGCTCGCAGGGGGATATGCGTAAACGTTACGGCGTGGTCTACGTCAACCGTGAAAACCATGATTTAAAAGACCTGAAGCGTGTACCGAAGAAAAGCTATGAATGGCTGAAAAAAGCGATTCACAGCAACGGCGAAGAGATGTAACAACAGGAGCGGGTAATGGCGGCGAAATACATCGCGATAGCGCGGGAAATTAAAAAACGGATTATCAGTCGGCAGTATTCCGCCTCTGAACCATTACCCGACCAGTTTGCGCTGGCGGCGGAGTTCGGTACCAGCCGGATGACAATCCAGCAGGCCATGCGCCAGCTGATTGTCGAAGGGCTGGTGTATACCCGCCAGGGGCAGGGCACGTTTGTGCGCAAGAATTTCCTGCAACTTTCCCAGTGGGATGTTCCCGGCGCGGACTACTCCGGGGCGACCGAAACCTGGGAGCATCTTGGCACCGTGGAGAGCCAGGTCATTCGCTTTGAGCTGCGCTTTCCGACGGAAAAAGAGCAGGCTTCGCTGCTTGTCAACGCCGATGCGCCGGTCTATGACTTTGTGCGCCTGCGCCTACTCAACGGCGAACCACTGTCGTTGGATATGACCGTAATGCCGGTGTCGCTGGTGCCGGGATTGAGCAAAACGCACCTTGAAAGCTCGGTATTTCGCTATGTGCAGGAAAACCTGGGTCTGAAGATGATGGGATCGTATCGGGTGGTGCGGGCAATTAAACCGGATGCGCTCGATCAGCAGTATTTAAGCTGCGAACCCGGTGACCCGGTGCTGGAGGTGGAACAGGTTATCTATCTGGATGACGGCACGCCGCTGGAGTACGCGCACTGCCACTATCGCTACGACCATGGCGGCATCGTGATAGTCAATAATGGATAAAAAAATGGCGGGTGATTAACCCGCCATTTTTATGTTGTCGCCCGAACGCAGTGCGTTCGATTGATTAGTTCAGACGAACTGGCATACCGGAACGGTTTTTAACCGCCTGGTCAACGATGCTCTGGTCAACGTCAGCCTGGCTGGTCACGCTCTGCACGGCTTTAGTCAGCACAACCGGAACGGTTTCGCCGCCTTCAAACTGCGCTTCGGTGGTAGACAGCGGGTTGTGAACTTCCATGAAGCGGCTACCGTCTGGTTCGGTGGTCACTTTCACAGGCTCATCAATGAACTGTACGCGAGTACCGACCGGCACGTTCTGGAACAGGAACTTAATGTCTTCGTTACGCAGACGTACGCAGCCGTGGCTGACGCGCAGGCCGATACCGAAGTTAGCGTTGGTGCCGTGGATAGCGTACAGACGGCCAATATACAGCGCGTACAGACCCATCGGGTTATCCGGGCCAGCTGGAACGACGGCTGGCAGCGGGTTACCGGCTGCGGCATATTCGGCGTGCATTTTCGCCGTTGGGGTCCAGGTTGGGCCCGCTTTTTTACGTTCTACCTTGGTGGTCCAGTTGATAGGCGTATCTTTGCCCAACTGACCGATACCGATTGGCAGCACGATCACGGTGTTGGTGCCCTTCGGATAGTAGTACAGACGCATTTCTGCGCTGTTGATGACGATACCTTCATGCACGGTGTCCGGCAGGATCAGCTGCTGAGGAATGTTCAGCACGCTACCGCCTTTCGGCAGGTAGGTATCCACGCCAGGGTTAGCTTCCAGCATGTTAGACAGACCCATCTGGTACTGGGCCGCGAAGTATTCCAGCGGTTGCTTATTGTCTTCAGGGATCGTGATGACCTGATTCTGACCGACAATGCGGCTACCGTCGGTTGGCAGCGGATACGTAACCGCCGATGCCGTATTACAGAAGCCTACGACAGCAAGCGCCGCAGCGAAAAGCGTAGTTAATTTCATGTTCATGTTGTGCGAGGTATCAGTGCCATTACAGCGGTTGTTTGAGAATTCAGACTGTTGGTAGGAGCGCATTATATGTGCATTCCTTGTCGCAGGGAATTCGGATGTGTACGAAATCACATTTTTTTCACTTGAGTTACAGTTTAGTCACTGGCGAAGGCGGGCGCTTTTTATTCGGAATTGTGGCAGAATAGGCGGTTTGTCACATTCTTCAGGATACTCCCGTGTTAGTTACCAGCAACGTTACCATGCAGTTCGGCAGTAAGCCGCTGTTCGAAAATATCTCCGTCAAATTTGGCGGCGGCAACCGTTACGGCCTGATTGGCGCAAACGGGAGCGGCAAATCTACCTTTATGAAAATCCTCGGCGGCGACTTAGAGCCGACGCTGGGCAACGTTTCCCTCGATCCGAACGAACGTATCGGTAAGCTGCGTCAGGATCAGTTCGCCTTCGAAGAGTACTCCGTACTCGACACCGTGATCATGGGTCACGGCGAACTGTGGGAAGTGAAGCAAGAACGCGACCGTATCTACGGTCTGGCTGAAATGAGCGAAGAAGACGGCTACAAAGTGGCTGACCTCGAAGTGCTTTACGGCGAAATGGACGGTTACTCTGCGGAATCTCGTGCAGGCGAACTGCTGCTGGGCGTGGGTATTCCGCTGGAGCAGCACTACGGCCTGATGAGCGAAGTGGCGCCGGGTTGGAAACTGCGTGTGCTGTTGGCGCAGGCGCTGTTCTCTAACCCAGACATTCTGCTGCTCGATGAACCGACGAACAACCTGGACATCGACACCATCCGCTGGCTTGAGCAGACGCTAAACGAACGCGACAGCACCATGATCATCATTTCGCACGACCGTCACTTCCTGAACATGGTCTGCACCCACATGGCCGACCTCGACTACGGTGAACTGCGCGTGTACGCCGGTAACTACGACGAATACATGACCGCAGCCACCCAGGCGCGCGAACGGCTGCTGGCCGACAACGCCAAGAAAAAAGCGCAGATTGCGGACCTGCAATCCTTCGTTAGCCGCTTTAGCGCCAACGCCTCTAAATCTCGTCAGGCGACCTCTCGTGCCCGTCAGATTGACAAAATCAAGCTCGACGAAGTGAAGGCCTCCAGCCGTCAGAACCCGTTCATCCGTTTCGAACAGGACAAGAAACTGTTCCGTAACGCACTGGAAGTCGAAGCGCTGACCAAAGGCTTTGATAACGGCCCGCTGTTTAAAAACTTCAACCTGATGATGGAAGTGGGCGAGAAGATCGCCATTATCGGCGCTAACGGCGTGGGTAAATCCACCATGCTGAAAACCCTGGTCGGTGAACTGACGCCGGACAGCGGTACGGTGAAATGGTCTGAGAACGCCAGCATTGGTTACTACGCCCAGGATCACGCCGAAGATTTCGATAACGATCTGTCCGTGTTTGACTGGATGAGCCAGTGGAAACAGGAAGGTGACGACGAGCAGGTGGTGCGCGGCTTCCTTGGTCGTCTGCTGTTCAGCCAGGACGATATCAAGAAGCCTGCGAAGGTGCTGTCCGGTGGTGAGAAAGGCCGCATGCTGTTCGGTAAGCTGATGATGCAGAAACCAAACATTCTGGTGATGGATGAACCAACCAACCACCTGGATATGGAATCGATCGAATCACTGAACATGGCGCTGGAAATGTATCAGGGCACCCTGATCTTCGTTTCCCACGACCGTGAGTTCGTGAGCTCGCTGGCGACCCGCGTGATTGAAATTACGCCTGAGCGCGTGGTGGACTTCAGCGGCAACTACGAAGATTACCTGCGCAGCAAAGGCGTGGAGTAATCTTTTCGTCGGCGCCATCCCGGCGTCGCGATGCTCGGCCGGGCTACAATAAACGTAGCCCGGCCGAGGCGTTTACGCCGACGCCGGGGACTCTCCGGCGCTGGTATTACTGCCATTCATTTCCTTCTTTTCCGTTAATCAACAGCCGACGTTTTTCCCCTTCCGGCATCGTCACCTTCAGCGCCTTCCACGCCGGACGATAATCGCCGCGCGCGTTGACCTTCAGGTCAATGGTACTGCCGGTGCAGACCATCTCCCACTCCAGCCACAGCGCATTGCCCTGCTGGTATCCCCACGACTCGCCGTCATCTTCAAACAGCAGGCCAGACGTGCTGCCTACGCCTTTCACCGGGTACAACTTCAGCTCGCGCTGCGTATCCTCGGCGGCGTTAACAAAGGTAATGCGCTCGCTCATTGGAATACCGGCCCCGGCGCGAACCAGCAGCGGCAGCTTCTCCAGCGGCGCATCGAGGGTTATCCATTGGCCGCCGCTGAACCACTCGCTGGTGTAAAAATCGTACCAGCCGGTCTCGTTGTCCGGCAGCCAGACGCGGCGCTCGCGCTCGCCCGCTTCCACGACGCTGGCGACCAGAATATCGCGCCCCAGCAGAAAATCGTCGCATTCGGCAAACGTCTGTTCATCGTGCTCGTGGTCGAGGAACGTCGGGCGCAGCATCGGTTCATCGTCGGCATGTGCCTGCCACAGCAGAGTGTAGAAGTACGGCAGCAGACGGTAACGCAGTTCAATGGCGCTGCGGATAGCTGGGGTAATGGCGGGATACATCCACGGTTCGTTGACGGTATGGTCATCGTTCCAGGAGTGGATGGTAAAGCGTGGGTGCATCACGCCGTTTTGCACCCAGCGCACGAACAGTTCCGGGTCTGGTTTATCGCCGGAGAAGCCGCCCACGTCATGCCCGAGGTTGTAGAGGCCAGACAGGCTCATACCCAGCCCCATGCGGGTGTTGTAGCGCAGGGTATCCCAGTTGGTGCGGTTATCGCCGCTCCAGGTCTGCACGTAGCGCTGCATCCCGGCGCAGCCGGAACGGGAAATCAGGTACGGACGCTTGTTCGGCGCAAAGCGCTGCTGGGCTTCCATTGAGGCGCGAATCATCAGCAGCGGCATCACCGGGCGAATATGCTTGATAGCAATCTCTTTGCCAAAGCCGTGGCAGCGTGCCTCGCCGTCCCAGACTTCAAACTCGTTGTTATCGTTCCAGGTCGAGTCGATACCCATTTCCAGAAGCTGGTTGGTCACGCCATTCTGCCACCAGGCCACGGTCTGCGGGTTAGTGAAGTCGAGGTGCGAGCCTTCGTCGTCCCAGAAGCTGGAACGCTCAGGACCGTCGCTTTCGGAATCGCGAATAAACAGCGCCTGTTCCGCCACCTCGCCGTAGCGCGGGTGATCCTGCAACAGGCACGGCTTAATGTTCGCCGCCAGATGCAGCCCGGCGTCGTGGAACGCCTGGCTCATCACCTTCGGCTGTGGCACTTTGTCGTAGTTCCAGTTGAAAACGTAGCGCTTGCCGTTAATCGAGGTGTAGCCGGAAGAGAGCTGGAACGAATCGCATGGAATCGCATGCTCGTCGCACAGACGAATAAAGTTCATCAGCTGATTCTGCGCGTCCGGCGCGTCGGTGTAGTGCATGGTGGAACCGCTGTAGCCGAGGCTCCATTTTGGCCCAAACAGCGTTTTACCGGTCAGGCGGACGAAGGCTTTGGTCACGTCGAGCACGCGCTCGCCGGTAAACAGGTAGTAGTCGATATCCCCGGCCTCGGCCTGCCAGCGGCGATAGGCGGTGTGGTAGTTATCAATTTCGTTGCCGAGATCCAGCCAGCAGCTGCTGAGGTTGTCGTAAAACAGCCCGAAGCTCACGTCGTCGCGGCGGGTGATGGTAAACGGAATATGTTTATACAGTGGGTCGGTGCTGACCGCGTTATAGCCCATCGCGTCGAGGTTGCGCATCTCATAGCGTTTGCCGGTGCGCTGCAGGTCACCCGCTTTATCTCCCAAGCCATAAAAGCGCTCATCCTTACGGCGGCTCTGATAGTGCGCCACACCGTCGCCGTGAGCGTTAACCAGATAGGCGCTGGTCGGGCGGTCGTTGACCAGCGGCTGCCACTCACCCTCAGCGTTACGGTAGTGCCACTCAATCCACAGCGGCTGGTGGACGGTAGCGCGCAGAGATTCGGTCGACACCGTCACGGTGTCGTCCTGCTGGAGCAGCGTCCAGGCCGGCAGGGTAAAACCACTGAGATCCTCACGGCTACGACCTTCCCACGGCACATCCTGCGATGGCGCGATACTCCAGGTGCGGTCCAGCGCCAGCTCGCCTTTGCGTTTTAACAGCACGCGGAACAGATTCTCTTCCAGCACGTACAGGCACAGCGTGTGCTGGCCGTCGACCAGCAGCTCGACGTGATGGGTTGACTGTTTTTGCAGGGTCCAGTTTTTCAGCGTTTTCATATCTACATCCACTCTCAGGCGCGTTTTGCGCGACGTTCAGCAATAAAAGAAACCAGGAAGATAGCGCCAATCAGGTCGAAGAAGCCCATGGCAATAAACAGCGGGTTGAAGCCGATTTTGTCGGCGGTCACCCCGATAATCAGGGAAAAAATGAAGCTCGCGATCCACGCCGCGGAACCGCGCATGCCGTTTACGGTCGCCATCTGGCCTTTATCAAAAGACTCCACCACCAGGGCGCTCAGCATGCAGGAGATGATCTGGTGGCCGAAGCCGCCAATCGACATCAGCACCACGGCGACGATAGGATCTTTGGTCAGTGCGACCACGGCGAGTGACACCATCAGAAACGCGCCGGTCACGGAGCTTGCCACGGTGGAGTTGACGCGTGAGCAGCCAAACAGGCGTACATACAGGCGGGTTAAGTAACCGCTGGCGACGCTACCGAGGTCGGCGGCGAGGAACGGTAGCCAGGCGAACAGGGCGATCTGCTTGAGATCCATGTTGTACTGTTTGGCGAAGTAGAGCGGCATCCAGAAGCTGAAGACTGCCCAGGCCGGTTCGGCCATAAACGCCGGAATGGCGATACCGTAGAAGCGTTTGTTTTTGCCAACGGTTTTCAGCGCGGTGAGGAACGGCAGTTTGACCGGCGGCGCTTCGTTATCCTGGCGGATATAGTCCAGCTCGGTCTTGCCCAGGTTCGGGTGCTTGTCCGGGTTATGATAGAACACCCACCACAGCACCACCCACGCTGCCGCCAGCACGCCGGTAAACATAAACGCGCCCTGCCAGCCGAAGGAGGCGTGGGCAAAGTAGATGATCGGCGGCGCCAGCATCGCGCCGATAGAAAAGCCTACGCCCGCCCATCCTGCCGCGACCGGGCGCTCGGATTTTGGGAACCACTCGCCGATTGTTTTGGCGTTTGCCGGCGTCGCCGCCGCTTCCGCACCGCCCATAAAGAAGCGCAGCAGCGCCAGATGTATCCAGTTACCCGCCCCCGCATGCAGCAGACAGGCCAGCGCCCATAGGCTGGCGCAAATCATAAAGCCCAGCTTGAGGCCAATCACATCAATCAGCCAGCCACACAGCGGCTGGAACAGGGTGTAGGCAATCTGGAATGCCCCGACTATCCACGAATACTGTTCGGTGGTGATCCCAAGGCTGGTTTTCAGCTCCGGGGCCAGAATGCCCAGTGAGTTACGGGTGATGTAGTTAACGGTCACGCCAAGTAAAAAGAGGACCAGCATCCACCAGCGCAGGTTTTTCACTACGCGGCGTGTTTTGCTGACGGCCATATCATTATTGATACCCTGGCTCATAGGGTTCTCCACAGGATGATGTAGGGGACGGTGCGCCAACTGCGTGGGGGAGTTGTCACACCACTTTTATTAAGGTTTTGATTGTTATCATTTTTGTTTTTATTCACTTCCACCGTTCTTGTATGGAAGTTGTTCTACCAATTCACAGTAGGAGACAATAAAAGCGGGGGAAAGCGGGTTTTGTGCACGTTTTTTCATAACTGGCTGATATAGATTACGTACAAGCATTCAAAGCCCGTCAGTACGCGGTTTTTATGTCATGAAAATTCTTTCATTTCTGAATTAGAGGCGGATCACATAATGGAAAAGAAGCTAAAAATCGCGGAAATTGCCGCGCGAACCGGGCTCTCCGCCAGCACCGTTTCGCGGGTTTTGGCAGGCAAGGCCAACACCAGCGACCGCGCTCGGGAAAAAGTGCTGGCCTGCGCCCGTGAGTTGGGGGTGATGGATGGCATGGCGGCGGGCCGCATGCTGCTGAATAACCTGATAGTTTTTGCGCCGCCGCGGGCGTTTGATGAGCGTTCGGATATCTTCTACTACCGCGTGATTCAGAGCATCAGCAAGGCGTTGGCGCCGCACGAAGTCCGCCTGCGCTATTGCCCGCTGGACGAAAATGACAGCGACCCCGCGCTGTTTCTCTCGCGTATGAACGAAGCGGAGACACAGGCTGCGGTTCTGCTGGGTATCGACGATCCGCATATTCACGATCTGGCGGCCGATCTCGGTAAACCCTGCGTGCTGATCAACTGCCGCGACGATCGTATGCGATTACCCGCTATCGCGCCGGATCACCGCACGATCGGCGCGTTTGCCGCCCGTTATCTGTTTGAAATGGGCCATCGCGAGGTGATGAACGTGATGTGTCTGCGCCGCTATACCATGGAGCAGCGGCTGGCGGGCATTAAAGAATCGTGGCGACAGCACAACCTCGTTTTTCAACACGAGCGTGATTTACTCAACATTGGCAGTTTTAGCGCCAAAGGGGCGGAAGAGAAAGTAGGCGCGTGGCTCGACGCGCTGGGCAGTCGCCCGATGCCGACGGCGTTTCTGGTTGGCGGTGATTTTATGGCGGCGGGCACCATCAATGCGCTGCGTCAGCGCGGGCTGCGTGTGCCGCAGGATGTTTCGGTGATGAGCATTGACGGTTTTAACCTGGCGGCGATTGAAGATGTGCCGTTAACGGCAGTTCATGTCCCGCGCGATGAGCTGGGCGTTGAGGCGGTACAGATGCTGCAACAGCGGCTCATTCGCCCGGATGCGCCGGTTGGCTCTCTGCTGCTGCACGGGCGGCTGGCGGTGCGGGAATCGGTCAGGCGGGTGCGCCCTGGAAAAGGGCACACCGCCGTAGAGCGAGAAGGGCTGTACGATAATCAGCCGTCGATCCCGAGCGCTCGCTTGCCGTGAATATTGAGGTCGGCAAGGGTGAAGCGTCCTTGCCAGTCGGCTTCGTAGTCTTCACGCGGGAAGTCGCCCGGCGAGGCACCTCGCTCCAGCGCAGCCTTCACCTTATGGGCGTAGGCGAGGTTTTTCGCGCACATCGGTGCCGCCGGAATATACATCACGTTGCCCCAGCCTTGCTGATTCTCAACTGGTGCCACCGAGTGAATCACGTCGCAGTGCCACCATACGGAATCTCCGGCCTCAATGGCGGGAATGGCGGTCAGCGCGCTGATTAACAGCGGGTGCCACTTCTCGGAAATCGGCAGTACTTTGCCCGGCGCGACGCCGCAGAGTTCGTCCTCCGGCACGTCATCCAGCAGCGGACGCAGCAGCACGTAGGCCATCGCTTCTGGAATCGGTACCACGTGCAGCAATCCCTGATCGGGAATCATATCGGAGAGCGCGGTCCAGCCCTGGAAGGTGCGGAATACCGAGCATTTGGTGGTGTTATCGACAGTGTACTCTTCCACATCGGTGCGGTGCGCGGCGTTCCACGGGTCGTATTGTTCAATATTGCCATTAAACACGCTGGCAAACACCTGCTGATAGGCCGGCAGCAGCCAGCGTTCCAGCGCGCCGGAATCAGTATGTGCGCCCAGACCTTTCGAGGTGGTGCCCGGCGGGCGGCGACGAATACGGTCCGGGTAGATAACGCTGATGTCCGGGTTAAACCACTGCTTACCTTCGCTTGAAACCTGCCACAGGCGGTTTAAGAACGACTGCGCCTGCGCCATTTCCGGGCTCTGGCGAGCCTGCATTTGCGCCTGTGACCAGTAGATAGGGTAAATCTCCGGGCGTGAGGCATCCAGCGAACCGAAGAAGGTGTCGCCTGGGCCTTTGTAGACGTCATCAAAGTGGTTGAGGTCGAGGTAGTCGAGCATCGAACGATCCCAGGCCAGCGCCTGTTCGCGAGGGAAATGACCTTTGATTACCGCACAGCCGCGGCGCTTCACTTCTGCGCGAGTGGCATCCGTGATTTTCCCGGCGGCGAGATCGGCATAGGGGATTTCCGGCCATACCGGCTGACCCTGAGCCTTCAGCACGTTAATTTCCGCCACGCGGGCTTCAATGGTGGCGCTCAGACGGTCAAATACCGCCTGCACATCGCCAATCTGTGCGCGCAGCGCCTGTTTCATCTGGCGAATAGCTGCTTTTGGGTCAGCGGGCAGCGTTTCGTGGGTAAAGGACATTGTCATATCAACCTCGCAACCTTTCATTCGAAAGTGAAATTCATTACAGGTGATACTTTAAGTTAAAATAAAGTTAATGCAAGTTTAAATTCTTGCGTTCAATCACGAAGGTAAAGAAAGATGAATAGGTAGGCCGGATAAGGCAACGCCGCCATCCGGCAATGTGCTCGGAGGCGCCTGATGGCGCTGCGCTTATCAGGCCTACAAAGGGGGAGAATTAGAAAGGTGCGGAACCGTCCAGCACGGCCTGAATCACATTCAGCGCGCCGTCGTGGTTGTTATCGTCGGTCTGGTAGTCGGCGATAGCTTTAATGCTCTCGCCCGCGTTGCCCATCGCGAAGGCGTACTTCACCAGCTTGAGCATTTCGGCGTCGTTGCCGCTGTCGCCAATCGCTACGCACTGCTGCGGCGAAAGCTGCCAGCGCTTCAGCAGGCGGCTGATGCCGTTGGCTTTGTGCAGGCCAGGAATGATGAGATCGACAAAGCCGAAGCCGCTGGTGACGGGCTTCATAATGCCATCAAGAGAGACGTGCAGCTTATCAATCAGCTCAGGAATATCGCTGTCCGGCAGGTTCAGCGAGAATTTGAACATCTTGTCGTCGACGTCGTGGAAGTTCGCCACGCGCTTTAAGCGGTAGTAGTGTTTGGACATCAGTTCGACCAGCGCCTCTGGCGCGCTCTCGCTGATGTAGGCGCTCTCCAGACCGCAGGCGACGAAGTACATCTGCGGGTCTTTCAGCAGTTCACCAATGACTACCTGATACTCATGCTTTGTCAGCTCACCGTGGAAAAGCTGCTGCCCGTGCTCGTACACCAGCGCGCCGTTTTCGGCGACAAAAGAGATGCGGTCCCGGATTTCAGGGAAGAAGGTAATCAGTTGGTAATACTGGTTGCCGCTGGCAACGACGAATTCAATGCCACGTTCTTGAAGCTGTTCAAACTGCGCCAGAAACCTCGAACGGTCGTAGGTCTTGGCGTCATTAAGAAAAGTTCCGTCCATGTCTGTGACGATAACTTTAACGGTCATGCGGGATGCTCCTGGGGTAACTTCGGCCAGAAACAATTTAATTACAATGTGAGCTAAAGCACAAATTTATTTCATTCGAAAGAGAAGTGGCGGGGGAGTTGTGCGCGTTGGACCCTCACCCCGGCCCTCTCCCTGGAAGGGAGAGGGAGAATTCACAAACGGTGCCGATCGGTTCCCTCTCCCCTGTGGGGAGAGGGTTAGGGTGAGGGGGAAAACGCACCGACCTACAGCGTATGCTCCGTACGCGCAATAATATCGTCCTGCGCATCCGGCGACAGCGCGGTAAAGAACGCCGAATAGCCCGCTACGCGCACCACTAAATCACGATACTGATCCGGATGTTTCTTGGCTTCCAGCAGCGTTTCGCGCGACACGATGTTGTACTGAATATGCCAGCCTTTATGCACCTCGAAGAAGGTACGCAGCAGCGCCATCAGCTTCTGTTTATCGCTTTCGTTCTCAAGCGTTGCCGGGTTCAGCTTCTGGTTTAACAGCACGCCGCCAAGAATCGCTGAAGTCGGCAGTTTACCCACGGAGCTAATCACCGCCGTTGGGCCGAGGTGGTCGGTACCGCTTGCCGGGCTGGCGCCTTCGGCAAGCGGAGTTTTGGCCTTACGACCGTCCGGCGTTGCCATGGTCTGCGCGCCAAACGGCACGTTGGCCGAGATAGAAGATGTGCCAGCATAGTAGTTGCCGCCAATCGGGCCACGACCGTAGCGCGGGTTGTGATACTGCTTCAGCTCGTCGATATAGGTCTGGTAGGCGCGAGCCAGCAGGGTGTCGACGCTGTCATCATCATTGCCGTACTTCGGCGCGCCGTTGATCAAACGCTGACGCAGCTGCTCGTGGGTCAGACCGTCGTAGTCTTCCGCCAGCGCTTTTGCCAGCTCCTGCTGACCAATCAGCCCCTGATCGAAGACCAGCTTTTTCACCGCAGCCAGGCTATTGCCGAGGTTGGCGATGCCCACCTGCAGGCCGGAAACCCAGTCGTATTTTGCGCCGCCCTGTTTGATGCTTTTCGCCCGTTCAATGCAGTCGTCAACCAGCGCCGAGCACAGAATATCGTGCACGTTCTCTTCCAGCATGGTGTCGACCACGTACTCAATCTCAATCGATTTACGGGTGTAGTAGCGAATCTGGGTATCCCAGTCGGCCAGCATCTGCTCGAAGTTGGCGAAGTTGCCCTGCGACAGCGCGTGATCTTGTGGCAAGAACACCTTGCCGCTGGTGGCATCGCGGCCGCCTTCCATCGCCGCCAGCATCACGCGGGCAAAGTTGATAAAGCTCATGCCGGTGCAGCGGTAGCCCCATTTGCCGCCGACGGCGGTTTCGATGCAGCCGATGGCCGCATAGTCGTAGGCATCTTCCGGTTCGACGCCGAGCTTAATGAATTCCGGGATAACGATTTCATCGTTGTTGAACGCCGGCATGCCGAAGCCGCAGCGAATCACCTGCACGCAGGCGTCGAGGAAGTCGTTGCTCATGCCCGCGTGGTAGCGCACGCTCAGGTTTGGCTGGGTGGAGCGCAGACGGCCACAGGATTCGAGGATGGCATAGGAGAGCGGGTTCACCGCGTCCTGTGCTTCACCGTTCACTAACTTCTGACCGCCGATGGTCACGTTCTGATACAGCGGGCTTCCGGCGGAAGCCTTAGAGTGCGAGCCGGAGCGAATCTTGTTCACTTCCAGTAGCTTCAGCCAGCAGCTGTGCAGCAGCTCGATGGCATGTTCGCGGTCCAGCGTTTGTTCCAGCTCAACGTCGCGACGGTAGTACGGGTAGAGATACTGGTCCATGCGGGCAAACGACACCGAGTGGCCGTTGGACTCAATTTGCAGAATCAGCTGGATGAAGTAGCACAGCTGCAGCGCCTGCCAGAAGGTTTTTGGCGGCTCATGGGCAATGACGTCGCAGTTTTCCGCCATTGCTAGCAGCTCATCGCGACGGCTTGTGCGCGTCTCTTCGGCAGCCATTTTGCGCGCCAGTTCCGCGAAACGTTCGATGTGCAGGCTTACCGCGTCCAGCACGATATCAATGGCTTTCAGGAACTGGTCGCCGTGCAGATCTTCCAGTACGGTCAGGTTGATGCGGGTGCGGCGCTCGGCCACCTTAGCGCGCATCCCGTTGAGGCCTTTTTCCAACAGCAGCGGGAAGTTCACCGCCAGGTGGGCATCGCCGGAGGTCATGTTGCCTTCGGCTTTGATAATGCCGGTTGCCAGCAGCGCTTTTTGTTCGTCGGTGAACATGCCGTAGCAGCGGTCCTGTACGGTCTGGCCGCGCCACCATGGGCACACTTCGTGCAGTACGCGTTTGTTCTCTTCGCTTACCGCAAAGCCCGCGCCTGGGCGATCGGCCAGGTCGTCGATCTCTTTTTCAATCCAGCTAACGGTGTATTCCGGGAAGATAGGCGCGGCGCGCACTTCGCTGGCCTGGTTGCCGATAATCAGTTCGTCGTGCTTGATCCAGATAGTCCGTTCCGCGAGGTGATGCGCCAGCGCCAGCGCGCGGCGTACCGGAATCGGCTTGTCGAGATGCTGCTGATAGGCTTCGGTATAGTGACGCGCACGTTCGGTGCACACCGGCGGCTTCACGATATGCACCAGCGCGTTTTTGTGGGCCTGAATGCGGTCGGTCAGTTTATCGAGTTTCAGAGTGGTCATCGTTTTATCCTCGTAGTGTCGCTGTTAACCCTTTTTCACCGGCATACTGTTGAGCAAAATCCAGCAGCTCAGGGTCATTCAGCGGCTTATCGGGTGCGAAGTAGGGAAGGCCGAGCAGGGCATATTTATTGATGCCGAGCGTGTGGTAAGGCAGAAAATGGATCTCGCGCACGCCGGGCATTTCATCGGCGGCAAAATCGGTAATCGCTTTAATCGAGGTTTCGTCGGCGTTAAAGCCCTGAATCAGCGGCACGCGCAGCGTGACCTGTTTTCCCGCGGCGGCCAGGCGTTTCAGGTTGTCGAGCACGCGTTTTGCCGAGCCGTCAGTCCATTGTTTAAAGCGCGCTTCATCGACGTGTTTGAGGTCAGCCAGGAACAGGTCGATATAGGGCAGCGCAGGCTCGAGGTAGCGCCACGGCACGTGCAGACAGGTTTCAACGGCGGTGTGAATCCCCTGGTCGTGCGCGCTTTTTAGCAGCACAAGCGCCAGTTCCGGGTTCATAAACGGTTCGCCGCCGGACAGGGTCATGCCGCCGCCGCTGCGCTCGTAAAACGGTTTATCGCGCAGCACGGTGGCCATTATGTCGTCGGCGCTTTTCTCTTCCCCGCAGACGGTTAACGCCTGGGTTGGGCAGCAGGTGGTCAGTGTGGCAAGGTGGGCGTCATCCAGCTTTTCCCGATGGATAACCAGCCCGTTAAGCGCACGTTCAATGACCGACGGCGCGGCTTTCTGGCACAGGTCACAGCCGTCGAGGCACAGACGCGGGTCGAACAGCAAATCCTGCTCGCGGGAACGGCTCTCGGGGTTCTGGCACCAACGGCAGCCGAGCGAGCATCCTTTCAGGAAGACGACGGTGCGGATGCCTGGACCATCGTGGGTGGAATAGCGCTGAATATTGAAAATCATATGCTGCCCTCATCTTTCGTATAAAGATTAAAATACTTTCGAATGAAAGCTATCTTGATATGGGTCAACTTAAGAAGAGGTTTTGCTGTGGTAATGTTATTCCATGCTCAATATCACGGTTTAAGGACACATCATGGAACTCTATCTCGACACCTCCGACGTCGCCGCAGTGAAGAAGCTGGCACGCGTTTTCCCGCTGGCGGGCGTGACCACAAACCCAAGCATCGTGGCGGCAGGTAAAACGCCGCTGGACGCGCTGCTGCCGGAACTGCTGGATGCCATGGGCGGTAAAGGCCGTCTGTTTGCTCAGGTGATGGCGACCACGGCGGATGGCATGGTGGCGGACGCACTGAAGCTGCGGGCGATTATTCCGGATCTGGTCGTAAAAGTGCCGGTGACGGCGGAAGGCCTGGCGGCGATTAAGCTGCTGAAAGCGGAAGGCATTCCAACACTCGGTACCGCCGTGTACGGTGCAGCGCAGGGGCTGCTGTCGGCGCTGGCGGGGGCTGAGTATGTCGCGCCTTACGTCAACCGCGTGGATGCCCAGGGCGGCAACGGTATTCAGACAGTGTGTGAATTGCAGGACCTGCTGACTCTGCACGCGCCGCAGTCAAAAGTGCTGGCTGCGAGCTTTAAAACGCCACGCCAGGCGCTGGACTGCTTGTTGGCAGGCTGCCAGTCGATCACGCTGCCGCTTGATGTGGCGCAGCAGTTGATTAGCTATCCGGCGGTCGATGCGGCGGTGGCGAAATTTGAGCAGGACTGGCAGACGGCGTTTGGACGTACGTCGCTGTAACGCCTATCCGCGGCGTCGCATACGCTCGGCCGGGCTACGATGGGTTCGCCGATCGGTTCCCTCTCCCCATTGGGGAGAGGGTTAGGGTGAGGGGCGTTACGCCAAAGTCTGCCCACACACCTCACACGTCGGGCTACGCATCAGCTTCATCTCTCTGAACTGGCAGCGCATCGCGTCATACATCACAATTTTCCCTGCCGCAGGCACCCCGTAATGGGTCAGTACTTTAATCGCTTCCATTGCCTGCATTGCGCCAATCACGCCAACCAACGGCGACATCACGCCAGCTTCCACACAGGTTAACGCGTTCTCGCCGAACAGACGGCTCAGGCAGCGGTAGCACGGCTCGCCCTCCTGATACGTAAAGACGCTGATCTGACCTTCCATACGAATCGCCGCCCCGGACACCAGCGGGATTTTGTGCTGGAAACAGCCCGCGTTGAGCTGATTGCGAATGGACACGTTATCGGTGCAGTCGAGCACCAGATCGTGTTCGGCAATCTGCGCCCACAGCGCCGCGTCTTCCAGCATCGCATTCAGCGTATTCAGCTTAACGTGCGGATTAATGCGCGCCAGCGCCTCGCGCGCGGAGTCCACCTTCGGCTGACCGATGGTGGCATCGCTGTGCAGCGTCTGGCGCTGTAGGTTGGAGAGCGAAACGGTATCGAAATCGAGCAGCGTTAGTTCACCCACGCCTGCGGCAGCGAGGTACTGCGCCGCTGCGCAGCCCAGCCCCCCGAGGCCGACGACCAGCACGCGGGCCGCTTTCAGCCGCTCCTGCCCGTCAAAATCGAAGTCGCGCAGAATGATTTGCCGGTTATAGCGCAGCATCTCCGCGTCGCTAAGCTCCGCTGCCATTACAGGCCTCCCAGCAGATGGTTAAACGGCTCTACCTCTACCCATTCGCCCGGCTCAACGTGACCGCGCTCGCGCTCCAGTACGATAAAGCAGTTGCCCTGGCTGAATGAACTGAAGATATGGGAACCCTGATGACCGGTGGTAGAAACGGTCAGCTCGCCGTTTTCATTACGGGCCAGCAGACCGCGCTGGAAGTCGAGGCGGCCCGGCGATTTTTTCAGCCGGTCGGTGGTACGTACGCGCAGACGTGGCGCTTGCGTTGCCACGCTACCGGCGCTGAGCTTGGCCAGCAGCGGCTGCACCAGTTGATAGAAGGTCAGGGCGGCGGAGACCGGGTTGCCCGGCAGACCGCAGAACCAGCTGTGGTTGAGCTTCCCAAAGGCGAACGGTTTGCCCGGCTTGATGGCGAGCTTCCAGAAGCTGATTTCACCCAGCTCATCGAGGATGGTTTTGGTGTAGTCGGCTTCACCAACGGAAACGCCGCCGGAGCTTATCACCACGTCGGCCTGCTCGTCCGCCTGGATAAAGGTCTGGCGAAGTTGTTCAGGATCGTCGCGAATGATGCCAAGGTTAATCACCTCGCAGCCCAACTGTTCCAGCATCAAATGCACCGCCAGACGGTTGGTGTCATAGATTTGCCCGTCGCCCAGCGGCTGGCCCGGCAGCTGCAGCTCATCACCGGTGGAGAACAGCGCGACGCGAATTTTACGCACCACGTCCACCTCGGCAATGCCGAGCGACGCCAGCACCGGCAGTTCGGCGACGGTTAAACGGGTTCCGGCCGGGAACACCACCGCACCGTTGGCGATGTCTTCACCGCGACGGCGAATGTTCTGGTTGGCTTTCACTTTGGCGGTAAAACGAATGCCGTCGTCGGTTTGCTCGGTTTCTTCCTGCATCACCACCGCATCGCAACCCGCGGGTACCGGCGCGCCGGTCATAATGCGAATACAGGTACCGGCAGGCCACTCTCCGTGGAAGGGTTGTCCGGCAAAGGCTTTACCTGCCACCGCAAGCGGTGCCTGTGCCGCGAGGTCAGCGAGACGTACCGCGTAGCCATCCATCGCCGAGTTATCAAAACCCGGTACGTCCAACGGGGAGACGATATCGCTCGCGGTAATGCGACCAAAAGCCTTCAGCAGCGGTACCGACTCGCTTTCATTCAGCGGGGTAATCTGGTTAAGCATTTGGCTCAGCGCGGTATCAAGCGGTATCAGTCCGGCGGTAAAATCCATGGGTAAACTCCTGCGGGAAACGTTCGAATGCGCACATTATGGCAGAAAAGCCTTATCGACAGTATGCCACCTGTGGTGTACCTCACGACGCGGGACGCTATTTCTATATTCAAAATTGATATAGGAACAGAGACACTATAATGATATTTATAAAGAAAATGAGGTAAGGGATCGCTCAATGGGCAAGGCAGTGATTGCAATACACGGTGGCGCAGGCGCAATTAGCCGCAGCCAGCTATCGGCAGAAAAAGAACAACATTACGTCACGGCGCTTTCCGATATCGTGGAAAGCGTACAAAAAATGCTCGAATCTGGCGCGAGCGCGCTGGATGCGGTCACCGAAGCGGTACGTCAGCTTGAAGAGTGTCCGCTGTTTAACGCCGGGATTGGCGCGGTGTTTACCTCAGACGAAACGCATGAGCTGGACGCCTGCGTGATGGACGGTTACTCGCTGCAGGCGGGCGCCGTTGCCGGGGTAAAACATCTGCGCAACCCGGTGCTGGCAGCCAGAAGCGTGCTGGAAAACAGTCCGCACGTGATGCTGATTGGCGAGGGGGCGGAAGCCTTTGCGCAGTCGCAGGGTATGGAGCTGGTGAATAACTCACTGTTCTCCACCGACGAGCGCTTCCAGCAGCTACTGGTGGCGCGCAGCAACGGCGATTTTATTCTCGACCACGATGCCGCGCCGCTGGATGAACAGCAAAAGATGGGCACAGTTGGCGCGGTAGCCCTGGATCTCAACGGCAACCTGGCGGCGGCCACCTCGACCGGCGGGATGACCAATAAACTGCCGGGCCGGGTAGGCGATACCCCGCTGGTGGGCGCTGGCTGTTATGCCAACAATGCCAGCGTGGCGGTCTCTTGCACCGGCACGGGCGAAGTTTTTATCCGTACGCTCGCGGCGTACGATATTGCCGCGTTGATGGAGTACGGCAACCTGAGTCTTTATGAGGCCTGCGAGCGCGTGGTGATGGAAAAACTGCCCGCGCTTGGCGGTAGCGGTGGCCTCATCGCCATCGACCGCGAAGGCAATGTGGTGCTGCCGTTTAACAGCGAGGGCATGTACCGCGCCTGGGCTTATGCCGGCGATACGCCGACGATTGGTATCTATAAGGAATAGAAGGAGTCACCGTGCCGCATTCCGCTGAGCTTGATAACGCGCAGGTGCTGAGCGTTGATAACCTGAACGTGACCTTTCGTCAGGACGGGCAGCCCGTGCGCGCCGTGCATCAGCTCTCATTTCATCTTAATCGCGGCGAAACGCTGGCGATTGTCGGGGAATCCGGCTCGGGAAAATCGGTCACGGCGCTCTCATTAATGCGCCTGCTGGAGCAGTCCGGCAGCCAGGTAAGCATTGATAGCCTGCTGCTGCGCCGCCGCAATCGGGAAGTGATTGATCTTCAGGAGCAGACGTCGGCGCAAATGCGCAGCGTGCGCGGTGCCGACATCGCCATGATTTTCCAGGAGCCGATGACCTCGCTGAACCCGGTGTTCACCATCGGCGAACAGATAGCCGAGTCGATTCGCCTGCATCAGGGGCTTGGGCGCGAAGAGGCGCTGGCCGAGGCGAAGAAAATGCTCGATAAGGTGCGGATTCCGGAAGCCCAGTCCATGCTGTCGCGCTACCCGCATCAGCTTTCCGGCGGGATGCGCCAGCGAGTGATGATTGCGATGGCGCTGTCGTGTCGCCCGGCGGTACTGATTGCTGACGAGCCGACCACCGCGCTGGACGTGACCATTCAGGCGCAGATCCTGCAACTTATCGACGTGCTGCAAAAAGAGATGTCGATGGGGGTGATTTTCATCACTCACGATATGGGCGTGGTGGCGGAAATTGCCGACCGGGTACTGGTGATGCATCAGGGTGAAGTGGTTGAAAGCGGGCTGGTGGACGAGATCTTTACCGCGCCGCAGCACCCGTACACGCGCCGTTTGCTGGCTGCCGTCCCGCGTCTCGGCGCAATGCGCGGCAGCGACTATCCTAAAAGCTTCCCGGATTTCACTACACCGGAAAGTGAACCGCAGCAGCAAGACACCGTTGTTGAGGGTAAGCCAATCCTCAAGGTGCGCAACCTGGTGGCGCGTTTTCCGCTGCGCGGCGGCATTCTGAACCGCATCACCCGTGAAGTGCACGCGGTAGAGAACGTCAGCTTTGATTTATGGCCGGGGGAGACGCTGGCACTGGTAGGCGAGTCCGGCTGCGGTAAGTCGACTACCGGGCGGGCACTGCTGCGGCTGGTCGAGTCGCAAAGCGGCACCATTACCTTTAACGGCGAGCGCATTGATACGCTCTCAGCTCATCAGCTTCAGCCGCTGCGCCGTGATATTCAGTTTATCTTCCAGGACCCGTACGCCTCGCTCGACCCACGCCACACCGTGGGCTTCTCGATTATGGAGCCGCTGCGCATTCACGGCGCGTTGAAAGGCGAGGCGCTACAGCAGCGAGTGGAGTGGCTATTGCAGCGCGTGGGCCTGCAACCTGAGCACGCGTGGCGCTACCCGCACGAGTTTTCCGGCGGCCAGCGGCAGCGTATCTGCATCGCGCGTGCGCTGGCGCTGAACCCGAAGGTGGTGATCGCCGATGAGTCGGTCTCGGCGCTGGACGTCTCGATTCGCGCGCAAATCATCAACCTGTTGCTCTCATTGCAGCGGGAGATGGGCATCGCGTTTCTGTTTATTTCGCATGATATGGCGGTGGTGGAGCGCATCAGCCACCGTGTGGCGGTGATGTATCGCGGGCGCATCGTGGAAATTGGCCCGCGCCGCGCGGTGTTTGAAAACCCGCAGCATCCGTACACGCGCAAGCTGCTCTCCGCCGTTCCGGTGGCGGACCCGGCGCATCGGCGGCCGCAGCGCGTGCTGCTGTCGGACGAACTGCCGGGCAATATCTATAAACGGGGTGAAGAAGTCGAACCCATTCATTTGCAGCAGGTTGCACCGGGGCACTATGTGGCCCGTGAACCGGCAAGCAGTGCGCTAATAAATCGATAATAAAACCATAGGCAGGGGACAACATGACACAACGCGTTTCACGTAAATGGCTGGTCGCACTGGGCGTGGCTTCCGCGCTGGCGGCTTCTCCCGCGTTCGCGGCAAAAGATGTGGTCGTGGCGGTAGGCTCCAACTTCACCACGCTTGATCCGTATGACGCCAACGACACGCTGTCGCAGGCGGTGGCGAAATCGTTCTATCAGGGGCTGTTTGGCCTCGATAAAGAGATGAAGCTGCAAAACGTACTGGCTGAGAGCTATACCGTTTCTGACGACGGCAAGGTCTACACGCTTAAGCTGCGTCAGGGGGTGAAATTCCAGGATGGCACCGATTTTAACGCCGAAGCGGTGAAGATTAACCTCGATCGCGCCAGCAACCCGGATAGCCACCTCAAGCGCTATAACCTGTACAAAAATATCGATAAAACCGAGGTCGTTGATGACCATACGGTGAAGGTGACCTTAAAGCAGCCGTTCTCGGCGTTTATCAATATTCTCGCCCACCCGGCGACGGCGATGATTTCGCCTGCGGCGCTGAAGAAATACGGCAACGAGATTGGCTTCCATCCGGTGGGGACCGGGCCGTATAAGCTCGACACCTGGAATCAGACCGATTTCGTGAAGGTCAGTAAATTTGCCGGCTACTGGCAGCAAGGGCTGCCGAAGCTGGATTCCATTACCTGGCGTCCGGTGGTCGACAACAACACCCGCGCGGCGATGCTGCAAACCGGCGAAGCGCAGTTTGCCTTCCCCATTCCTTACGAGCAGGCGGCGCTGCTGGCTAAAAACAGCCAGCTTGAGCTGGTGGCGAGCCCATCCATCATGCAGCGCTACATCAGCATGAACGTGACGCAAAAGCCGTTCGATAACCCGAAGGTGCGCGAGGCGATTAACTACGCCATTAACCGTCAGGCGCTGGTGAAAGTGGCCTTTGCGGGCTATGCCACCCCGGCAACAGGCGTGGTACCGCCGTCTATCGCCTACTCGACGCAGTATCAGCCGTGGCCGTACGACCCGGCAAAAGCCAAAGCGCTGCTGAAAGAAGCAGGCTACCCGAACGGCTTTAGCACCACGCTGTGGTCGTCGCACAACCACAGTACCGCGCAGAAGGTGCTGCAGTTTACCCAACAGCAGTTAGCGCAAATCGGTATTAAGGCGCAGGTGACGGCGATGGATGCCGGTCAGCGTGCGGCGGAAGTGGAAGCGAAAGGGCAGAAAGAGAGCGGGGTGAGAATGTTCTACACCGGCTGGTCCGCCTCGACGGGCGAAGCCGACTGGGCGCTATCGCCGCTGTTTGCTTCCTCGAACTGGCCGCCAACCCAGTTTAACACCGCGTTCTACAGCAACCCGCAGGTGGATAAAGACCTGACGGCGGCGCTGCAAACCACGGATGCGAAAGAAAAAGCGCGGCTCTATAAAGAGGCCCAGGATACTATCTGGAAAGAGTCGCCGTGGGTGCCGCTGGTGGTAGAAAAACTGGTATCGGCGCACAGCAAGTCATTGACCGGGTTCTATATTATGCCGGACACGGGCTTTAGCTTTGACGATGCGGATTTGAAGTAAGCGAGGTCTCCCTGCGTTATGATGGCGCAGGGAGCTTACGGCAAGGAGAGTCATGCTCAACTATGTTATCAAACGCCTGCTCGGCCTGATCCCGACGCTGTTTATCGTGGCGGTGCTGGTGTTTTTATTTGTCCATCTGCTTCCCGGCGACCCGGCGCGACTGATTGCCGGGCCGGAAGCGGACGCGCAGGTTATCGCGATGGTTCGCCAGCAGTTAGGGCTGGACCAGCCGCTGTACGTTCAGTTCTGGCACTACATAACCCACGCAATACAGGGTGATTTTGGCACCTCAATGGTGTCGCGCCGCCCGGTATCTGAAGAGATTGCCAGCCGCTTTCTGCCAACGCTTTTCCTGACCCTCGCTAGCATGGTGTGGGCGGTGATTTTTGGTATGGCCGCCGGGATTGCCGCCGCCGTATGGCGCAACCGCTGGCCGGATCGTCTCGGCATGGCGCTGGCGGTCACCGGGATCTCCTTCCCGGCGTTTGCGCTGGGGATGCTGCTGATGCAAATTTTCTCCGTCGAGCTTGGCTGGCTGCCCACCGTGGGCGCCGACAGCTGGCGGCACTACATTCTGCCGTCAATCACCCTCGGTGCTGCCGTGGCCTCGGTGATGGCGCGCTTTACCCGCGCCTCGTTTGTTGACGTGCTTAATGAAGACTATATGCGTACCGCCCGCGCCAAAGGGGTGAGTGAAAAAGTGGTGGTGCTGAAGCACGGGCTGCGTAATGCCATGATCCCGGTGGTGACGATGATGGGGCTGCAGTTTGGCTTCCTGCTTGGCGGCTCGATTGTGGTGGAAAAAGTCTTTAACTGGCCGGGGCTTGGACGCCTGCTGGTGGATTCGGTGGAGATGCGCGATTACCCGGTGATTCAGGCCGAGGTGCTGCTGTTCTCACTGGAGTTTATTCTTATCAACTTAGTGGTGGATGTGCTCTACGCCGCCATTAACCCGGCTATCAGGTATAAATAACGTGCGATTATTCAATTGGCGTCGACAGGCAGTACTTAACGCCATGCCGGTGATGCAGGCGGGCGTTCCGCGCACGCCGTGGCGAGAATTCTGGCGGCGTTTTCGCCAGCAGCCGGTGGCGATGGCTTCCGGTATCTTCGTGCTGCTGCTGATTATCGTGGCGGTGGTCGCTCCGTGGATTGCGCCGTTTGATGCGGAAAACTACTTCGACTACGACCGTCTGAACGACGGCCCATCGCTGATCCACTGGTTCGGCGTCGACTCGCTCGGGCGCGATATTTTCAGCCGGGTACTGGTCGGCGCGCAAATCTCACTCACCGCAGGCGTGTTTGCGGTGCTGATTGGCTCGCTGATTGGCACCGTGCTTGGGCTGCTGGCGGGCTACTACGAAGGCTGGTGGGATCGTATCATCATGCGTATCTGCGACGTGCTGTTCGCCTTCCCCGGCATTCTGCTGGCGATTGCCGTAGTGGCGATTATGGGCAGCGGTATGACCAACGTGATTATCGCGGTGGCGATTTTCTCGGTGCCGGCTTTTGCTCGTCTGGTGCGCGGTAACACGCTGGTGTTGAAGCAGCAGACCTTTATTGAGTCGGCGCGCAGCATCGGCGCCAGCGACCGGGTGATCTTGTTCCAGCATATTCTGCCCGGCACGGTCTCCTCCATTGTGGTCTATTTCACCATGCGCATCGGGGTGTCGATTATCTCCGCCGCTAGCCTGTCGTTCCTCGGCCTCGGCGCACAGCCGCCCACGCCGGAATGGGGCGCGATGCTCAACGAAGCGCGCGCGGATATGGTGATTGCGCCACACGTTGCGGTCTTCCCGGCGCTGGCGATTTTCCTCACGGTGCTGGCGTTTAACCTGCTGGGTGACGGCCTGCGGGATGCGCTTGATCCGAAGCTGAAAGGATAAGGTGTTGTTGCCTGATGGCGCTACGCTTATCAGTCCTACAACGTGTGCCGAACGTAGGCCGGATAAGGCGAAGCCGCCATCCGGCAATGTGCTCGTGGGCCTATCGCCCCGTACCCACTCTCGTTTTCCCCCTCCAAATTCATTTCTATTTTGTTAAAAATGTTATGAATGATGAATTGTTGATATCGCGCAGCATTCCTTCCGTTAAGTAATCTCATAATGAAAAGGCCAATGGGTGGCAAGGGAGGTAAATGCATGACGGATAGCAAACTGAAACGCCAGACGATGAGGCGACTCATCAATGCGCGAATTGACCTTGATGCCTATTTGCAGCTTCGAAAGGCAAAGGGGTATATGTCAGTCGGTGACAACGATCATCTGCGTACTAACCTGCTCGAACTGTGTTGTGAACTACGGGGTAACGCTGTACCGCTGAAGCGGTGTAGTTCGCACAAAGAACTGGAAATGATGCGGCAAGCGGGTGAGGCCTTAGCTTCCGCTGCCGTGTGCTTGATGACGGGTCGTTACGACTGCCCGTCCTATATTGCGGTTAACGTGGAAACGCTTGAGCGCTGCCTGACGGCGTTGACGAACAGCATTCGTAAGCTGGATGCTGAATCACCAATGACTCACGCTTAACATCAGGGGGACGTTTGTCCCCCTGTCTATGATCCTCTCCCTTAGCGCATGATTCGCCGCAGAATACGGTTTGCCTGTTCCTCAAAGTTGGTTGCCGCCTGGTCGACGGTTGCCTTGCCGTAGTCGATGCTTTGCAGCGCGGCCAGGAAGAGGGCGGTGAACTGCGGGTCTTCAAGATAGGGGAGCGCCTTGGCGTTATTAGGTAATGAAGCCGACTGCGTCAGCCCGGTCAGCACCGGATCGTCCTCTTTGAGTAACCCGGCATCGCGCAGGATTTGCGCCCCGGCCTTGCTCAGCGGCACGCCGCGCTCAAGACCCACTGGCACCACGCCTTCTTTTTCGCTCATCAGGAAGTTAATCAGCAGCGCCGCTTCCTGTGGATGGCGAGTGTTTTTACTGATGGAAAGCATCAGCGCGGTCTTATTAAACTGCCCGGCATCTTTGGCCCCTTCACGCATTGGGTAATCGCCCATCACCAGGTCTGTCGGGTTGCTCAGGTTCTGCGATTCGGCGGTGTACATGACGTTCCAGTTATAGATACCGCCCCATTCACCGTTGAGCCACGGCTTCATTTCGTAGGCGACACCTTTACCGTAAGAGGCCATCGTGCGGGCATCCGGTACGGTATGTGCCGCCACCAACTGGCGATAGAAGGTGAAAGCCTGCACCAAGTCGTCATGGTTCCAGCCGAGCTTGCGGGTTTTCTCATCCACCATCGGCTTCTGATTGCCCTGATAGACCCAGGAGTTCAGCAGCAGCAGCGAATCCTGCTCGGTCAGGATCAGCGGATAGTAGTTATCCCCGAGCTTTTCTTTAAATACCGGCCCGGCTTTCAGCAGGTCGTCCCAGCTTTTCGGCAACGGCACGCCGGCTTTTTTCCAGGTCGCCGCATTGTAGTAAAACAGCATCACGTTGGCAGAAACCGGGATAGCGTTGACCTTGCCGTTCACCGTCGTGCTAGCGAGCGCGGCAGGGGAGAACTGATCCAGCCCGATAGGCTGGCTGAGCTTGTTAAGATCGTAAAAACCTTCGCCGGTTTTCGACAGCAGCGTCAGCCAGTTCCAGTTGGTCTGGATGACGTCGGCTTCGGTGTTGCTGTTAATCTGCGTGGTCAGGCGCGAGTAGAAACCGTCCCAGCCGGTGTACTCCGCCTTCACGTTAATGTTCGGGTATTTGGCTTCAAAAGCGTCCAGCGCTTTTAAGGTGGCCTGGTTGCGGGCTTTGCCGCCCCACCAGGCAAAACGGAGTTCCACCTGATCGGCGCTGTGCGCGATAGGCATCGCACCGAAACCGCAGCAGGCAAGCAGGAACAAGGCTGATTTTTTCATGGATGAATCCTCCGTGTAGTTCAATTAACGACGCGTCAGGCGATAGCCGGTCAGCGCTTTCACCAGCTGCATTTCCTCTTCGCACCACGGTTTGCCGTCGGGCGTTAACACGTCGTGGAACCACAGCGATTGAGGATTGGGGTGATCTCTGTTGACGCTGGTCCACGGGATCCAGGTCTGCGTTTTGCCCTGCACCAGCCCCCACTGATAGCAGCCGGTATCGAAGGCGCAGAACAGCGGCAGCTGCTCGCTGAACGTGCAGTCCATATGCCGCGCCAGCCATTCGGTGCACAGCACCGGACGCTGATATGCCGCCAGGCTTTCCAGCACGCCGAGTTGGCGGGCGGCGTTGTTGTAGTTGTGGTAGCTGATGATGTCGGAGAGCCGCAGTGCCGCAAGATCAATCGGGTGTTGCAGCGTGCCGTACTGCGGGTGGTCAATGTGCCACGCGCCCACGGTGAGCGGCTGGCTCGGGCCTACTTCACGCGCCCAGCCGAAGGTGGCGGTCATCAGCTCCAGCGCGAAGGTTTCCAGCGCTTCGTCATACTCGGTCGATTCGGTGGGGGACAGGTTAATGCCACGGTTGCCCGGCTCGTTGTAGAGATCCCAGATAGTGATGCGTTCGTCGTCTTTAAAACGACTGAGCACGTCGCGGACGTAGGCTTCTACGCGCGGCCATTGTGCCGGGTCCATCACCATGGCTCGGCCAGGGCTCGCCGCTGCCTGGCTGTTGTGCACCCCTTCGCGCGGTGGTTTTTGCGGGCCGAGGTAGGGCTCATCGCCGGAGAAACCGCAGTCGTCCATCAGCGTGAGCATCACCTGAATCTGGTGCTTTTTGGCCAGCGCTAAAAAGGTGTCGATGCGCGCCAGCAGGCCGTCGCGGTCGGCTTCCCAGACGATAAACGGCAGGTTGGTGCGCAGCGCGTTATAGCCGCAGTCATGCGCCCAGCCTAGCTCCTGGTCGATGGTCTGAGCATCGAACGTCTCCGCCTGCCACATCTCGGTCCAGTTGACCGCGCTGCGCGGCAAATAGTTAAAGCCGCATGCCCAGCCGTGTTGTTGATACCAGGCCTGCGCCTGTGATTCGCGCCATTGCGAGTGCATTGTTTTTCTCCTTGCTAATAATTATTAGCTAATATTTATTAACCAGCGTGCAGGGCGCAATCCTGATGCGGTTGAAGTGTCGGGTTGTTCACAAAAAAAGCGTGGGATAACTGTGCTATAGTCGGCGGCGACAAGGAGCGAACATGGCGAAGAAAAACAAAATAACGATGAGTGATATTGCCAGGGAGGCGGGCGTTTCTCAGGCGACGGTTTCTCTGGTGCTCAACAATAGCCGGGCGATTCGTCTGAGTGAAGCCACTCGCGAACGCGTCTATGCGGCCGCGGCGGCGCTGGGCTATCAAAAGATTATCGTGCCTCATCGTCAGGAAGGGCAGGAGGAAATTGCCCTGCTGCTGTGTGGGATGCCGAACTACGATCCCTTCGTCGAGGCGATTAGTGATGCCGTCTCTGCCGCCTGGCAGCGGGACACCCTGCTGACCGTTTATGACTATGGCGACGATCTGGAGATGGCGGCGCACATTCTGCGTCAGCTTGACCAGCGCGCCTGTGCGGGGGTGATTCTGGCAAGCCCGGTGACCCGCGCCTTTGATTTCTCGCCGTTCGACGCGCTTATTCATAAGCCAGTGGTGCTGTTAAACCAGTACGACCCGCAGCGTCCGCTGCTGCCGACCTTTCTTCCCGATGATCGCGCCAACGCCTGCCAGATAGTCAGCCATCTTCTGTCCCAGGGGGTAACGCGCATTGCGCATATCATGGGCGATGACTGGATGGATGCCAGCGTGCTGCGCCTCGACGGATATCGCCAGACGCTGGAGCAGGCCGGTATTGCGGTGGATGAGACGCTTATCAAACAGACCGACTGGTCGCTCAATGCCACCTTTAACGCCACGCTTGAGCTGATGCGTTTGCCCGAGCCGCCGCAGGCTATTTTCTGCGCCAGCGACTGGATGACCCTCGGCTGCTATCAGGCGCTCGCTATGCTCAATATCGCCATTCCGCGCGACGTGCTGGTGTGTGGCTATGACGATCAGCGCATTGCGCATCAACTGACGCCGGCACTAACCAGCGTGCAGTTAGCCTATAACGAGCTGGGCAGAATGGCGGTGAACTACCTGTGTGAAGGGGATGATACGGCGGCGCATGTCCGGCTGGTGGGGAAATTGCAGGTGCGCGGAAGTAGCCTGCGCACCTGAAGATATTAACTGACCGGGATCATCACTACGTCGCGGAAGGCCGGGCGCTCGCCCAACTGCTGGTACCAGCGCGCCAGGTGCGGTCGCGGCTGCCAGGTTTTGACGGTTTCCAGCACGTTATAAACAAACGGCGCAACGGCGATATCGCCCACGCCGAAGCGGTCGCCGGAGAGCCAGGTCTGGTTTGCCAGGGTGTTATCCAGAATGGCCAGCAGCGGCTCGCAGGCTTCAATCGCCGCGTTGATTTCATCCATGTTGCGCTGCTCTACCGGGGTTCTCACCAGCCCGAAGAGAATTTTACGGTGCACCGGCGATAGGGTTTCGTTGGCCCAGTCCATCCATTTTTCGCTTTTCGCACGTTGAACAGGCTGCGCCTGCCACAGACTTTCTGCGCCGTACTGCGCTGCCAGATAACGCACGATGGAGTTTGATTCCCACAGTACGTCGTCGCCGTCTTTTAGCATCGGGACCAGGCCGTTAGGGTTGAGCGCCAGATAGGCCGCATCGCGGTTCACGCCAAATCCCTGACCCGCCATAATTTGCTCATAAGGCAGGCCAAGCTCTGCCAGCGTCCAGCGCACTTTTTTCACGTTTGTTGAGTTATTTCTTCCCCACAGCGTTAGCATATCCACTCCCGTTTTTTTAGCAGAGATTAAATGTGGGCCAAAGTAAACGCTTACGCAATCTCTCTCAAAAAAAATGTCAGGTTTTCAGCACAATCAGGGGATCTTGCGTAAACTTAAAAAACTTTACCAACTCACTGTTTCTTTAAGAGAGTTTCTACGCTATTACTCACGGCCGGGTGCAGCACGGTACTGTCGTGGCGCGTTTTTGGGAATGGATACTTGGGTGGCTTTTATGATGTGTAACGCTAACTCCTTCAAGAGCCTGATGGCAGGCTCTGCGCTTTTACTTTTAGTGGCACCGGCGGTGCAGGCGGCGGAACAACTTCCGGACGCGCCGGCAATCGACGCCCGTGCCTTTATATTAATGGATTACGCCAGCGGTAAAGTCCTGACCGAGGGCAACGCCGATGAGAAACTCGACCCGGCTAGCCTGACCAAAATCATGACCAGCTACGTGGTCGGTCAGGCGCTGAAGGCGAATAAAATCAAGCTCACCGATATGGTGACTATCGGTCGCGACGCGTGGGCCACCGGCAACCCGGCGCTGCGCGGCTCTTCGGTGATGTTCCTCAAGCCCGGCGAGCAGGTGTCCGTTGAGAACCTCAATAAAGGGGTGATTATCCAGTCGGGCAACGATGCCAGCATCGCCATTGCCGACTACGTTGCCGGCAGCCAGGATTCCTTCGTCAGCCTGATGAACGGCTACGCGCAGAAAATCGGCCTCACCAATACTACCTTCAAAACCGTTCACGGCCTGGATGCGCCGGGGCAGTTCAGCACCGCGCGCGACATGGCGCTGCTGACCAAAGCGATGATCCACGATGTGCCGGAAGAGTACGCGATACATAAAGAGAAAGAGTTCACTTTCAACAATATCCGTCAGCCGAACCGTAACCGTCTGCTGTGGAGCTCCAACCTCAACGTCGATGGCGTGAAAACCGGGACCACGGCGGGGGCGGGCTATAACCTGGTTTCCTCGGCCACTCAGGGCGATATGCGCCTGATTGCAGTCGTGCTGGGCACCAAGAGCGACCGCGTACGTTTTAACGAGTCGGAAAAGCTGCTGACCTGGGGCTTCCGGTTCTATGAAACCGTCACGCCAATCAAGCCGGATGCCACCTTTATTAGCCAGCGCGTCTGGTTCGGTGATAAGCGCGAGGTGAATCTGGGCGCGGGGGAAGCCGGTTCGGTGACCATTCCAAAAGGCCAGCTCAAAAACCTGAAGGCCAGCTACACCTTAACGCAGCCGCAGTTGACCGCGCCGTTAACCAAAGGTCAGGTCGTCGGCACTATCGACTTTAAGCTTAACGACAAAACCATTGAACAGCGTCCGCTGATCGTGATGGAAGCGGTCGAAGAGGGCGGCTTCTTCAGCCGCATGATGGACTTCGTACTGATGAAATTCCACGAATGGTTCGGTAGCTGGTTCTCGTAATATCCCGCTAATACAGCAGCGAAATTTGCTGCTGTTTCGCCAGCGCGACCAGTTCGTCATCCGGGCAGGTATCGCTGGCAATCACATCAAAGCGCGTCAGTTCGCCCATGCGGGCCGGGCGCACTTTGCCAAACTTGCTGTGATCCGCCACCAGCACATGGTAGCGCGCCTGGCGCATCGCCCAGTGCTTTACCGGCAACTCTTCAAGATTAAAACAGGTCGCGCCCATTTCAATATCGATACCCGCTGCGGAATAAAACGCAATGTCCGGGCAGAGGTGCGAGAGCGTGTCCTGCTCGCTCAGCGGTTTGAAAATAGCGTTGCTGGCGTGGAATTCGCCGCCGCAGAGAATGGGCCGACAGTTGGGTTTATCCTGCAGCGCTAAAAAAGTGTTTAGCGAGTAACAGACGGCGGTAAACGGCAGGTCGTTATCAATGGCGTCAATAATCCACGGCGTGGTGGTGCCACAGTCGAAGAAGGCCATCTGATGAGGTTTGAGAAGCTTTGCCGCGTGGCCTGCCGCCCGTTTTTTCTCTTCAACCAGTCGGGTTTTCTGGTCGCTTAACAGGTAATGTGGAACGCTGCGCGGTTCCAGTACCACGTAGCCGCCGAGCAGCACGACGGGCCCGCTTTCGCTGTTGAGATCGCGACGAATCGTCATTTCAGAAACGCCAAGCAGAGCTGCCGCTTCTTTGAGATGGAGCTTATCGCTGCGTTTCAGTGCCTGAATCAGTTGACCTATTCGCTCGTCGCGTCGTGTTTCCATAGTTCCTCTACCGGAAATGCCCCGGTAAGGATACCGGGGTCAGCGCGTTATTTTACCTGTGAGCGGCCACTTCGGAAAGGCTTCAGGAGCGTCAAAGATATTGTGCGAGCAAGGTTTCCAGACTGTTCTGGTCTACGGCGAACAGACGAATACCCTCGGCCAGCTTTTCGACTGCCATGGCGTCCTGGTTGTGTGCCCAATAGAATTCAGCTTCGCTGACAGCATCAGGCTTCGGCTGTACTTCTCCGGCATAGTGCAGCGGTGCCGGGATGTCGGCATCGCGCTGCTGAAGCGTTGCCAGTAGCGACGGTGAAACCGTCAGACGATCGCAGCCGTTCAGGGCCAGAACCTGCTCTGGCGTGCGGAAGCTCGCGCCCATCACCACCGTCTGGTAGCCGTACATTTTGTAGAAACGGTAGATATTGCGCACCGATTCCACGCCCGGATCGTTATCGACGGTATAGACGGTGTCCGGGTTATTTTTCTTGTACCAATCGTAGATGCGTCCGACAAACGGGGAGATGAGAAATACGCCGGCATCGGCGCAGGCGCGTGCCTGAGCGAAAGAGAAGAGCAGGGTCAGGTTGCAGCGGATCCCCTCTTTTTCCAGCACTTCAGCGGCGCGAATACCTTGCCAGGTGGCGGCAAGCTTAATCAGGACCCGTTCTTTACCTACGCCTTGTTCGGCATACAGCGCAATCAGTTCGCGCGCTTTGCGAATGCTGGCCTCGGTATCAAACGACAGGCGAGCATCAACCTCGGTGGAGATTCGCCCCGGTACGCTTTTCAGAATCAGTGCCCCGATACTGACCGCCAGATGATCGGCAACGGTGGAGGGCAGGAGTTCCTTTCCGGCATAGCGCGATTTTAGCGCGGCGACCGTCTCTTTAATCAGCCCCTGATATTGCGGTAGCTGTGCGGCTTTATAAATAAGAGAAGGGTTCGTGGTGGCATCTTCGGGTTGATAGGCAATGATGCTATCAATGTCCCCGCTGTCAGCGACAATAATGGTGCGCTGCTTTAATTGTTCAAGCTGATTCATAACCAGTACCTGTTTTTATTGGGTCGCGAGTAAAGAGTAGGCCGGATAAGCGAAGCGCCATCCGGCAGGTTGGGGCGGATAGCCGGATGGCGCTTCGCTTATCCGGCCTACGACGTTATTTTTTATGGCATTAACGGGCTTGTGCGACGCGGGTGGTCAGGCCCGGCATGTTAAAGCACTCGGCTTCATTCTGAATCATGTCTTTAATTTTGTTCACCACGTAGCGTTCTGGCTCAACGCCAAATGATTTCAGGTTGGCAAACATGGTCTGCATTTCTTTCACCACCGCCGGTTTTTCGTAGTTATAGTGGCCGCTAAGCTCAAGAATCTCCTTCAGCAGCGCGGGCTCGCTGAAGATCTGCTCTTCAGATTTATTTTTATGCTCGTCGGTCATCCATTTTTCCCACTTGTGGCTCAACACGCACTCACGGGTCAGCACGGTTTTTAAATCTGATGCCGATTTAATAAACCCTTTGGCCGCCAGATCTTTTTCCACTTCCGCGAGCTTCAGATAGGCGCGAGTTTCAATGGTGCCGTACGCCGGGGCGACGTTCATGGCGGTGATCCCAAGGCCCGGGTGTTTAAGCAGAATTTCGTCCGGCAGATAGTCGCCGTTGTGCTCTTTCAGCCCCACGCCGTAGCGGGTGCTGATAGCCGACAGCTCCGCCGACTGGGTGTCGTTGAAGTGGCCAACGTTTTTGGTCAGGCGGGTGAGGGTACCGGTCTGACCGACGATAAACAGCGGCTGCGGCAGACCTTCGTCGTTCAGACGCTTGTTCAGTTCAACGATAAAGCCTTCGTAGGCGCTGATGTCGGTCAGGCCGCCGTTGGTCTCTTCGGTGCCCACTTCGTAGAAGAACTCTTTCAGGTTGTTCTTTTTACGATACGCTTCGCAGAAGCGAATCAGCTCGACGGTGCGGCTCAATACCAGCTCGATATCAATCACTTTGCCCATGACGTACGGGTCCTTAGTGGGGTCGATGTGCAACAGATCGAACCCGGCATCCATATCAATCTGGTAGGAGCGGCGCGCCAGCTCCATCGCCTGCGCTTCCGGAATATGGTCTTTACGCTCTTTATCACGCTGCCACGGGCCGCCGTGGTCGCGGCAGAGGAAGTAATCGCCGTCGAAGCCGACTTTATCAGCCATCGCTTTCAGGTCGGCGGCGAAGCGGAACTGGTCCCAGTTATTAACGTAGCCTGCGCCAAATTCATCGGCATCAACCTGGTTACGGCTGGCAATAAACATTAGCGGCAGATCTTTTTCTTTGCCTAATTCAAAACATGCCTGAATAAGCGCCGGAGACATTGGGCCAATACCCAGCATCGTGGACTTACCACCCTTAACGATATAATCAACGTACTGCTTCATGGTGTTTTTCATGACAACTCCTTAGGCTTTATTCATATCTGAAGTGACAGTTTTTTTAGCGTCGGTTTTCTTCACCGGCTCGCTAATATTTGGACGCAAAATATGCAGACAGATGGCGGTCACAATGACGCCGATGGCCATATCGAGGACGTACCACAGCGGAGCTTTATTGACGCCCGCGATGGCGATTAACCCGCCGTGCGGCACCATCGATTCCACGCCGTGAATCATCGCCAGGCCCGCACCGACGGCGCTGCCGATAATGATTGACGGCAGAACGGTCTTGAGGTTTTTCACCGCGAAGGGAATAGCGCCTTCGGTAATCCCGATAAGGCCCATAAAGGCGGCGGAGGTACCCATGCGGCGTTCATCCTCGGCCCATTTGCGCTGCGAAATGAACGTAGAAAGGGCGATACCCAGCGGTGGAATCGCGCAGGCAATACGGTAAGCGCCGTTCGGGCCGTAAATGCCTTCGGCCATCAGCGCCAGGGTGAAGGCGGTTGCGGTTTTGTTGACCGGGCCGCCCATATCGAAGGCCGCCATGGCGCCAAGGATCAGCCCCAGTACGATGCCGCTGCTGCCCTGCATATTGGAGAGCATGGAGACCAGCCATTTCATGGCGGCGCCAATTGGCCCAATCAGAACGTACAGGTAGAGCATGCCGACGATGCAGGTTGAGACGATAGGGATAATCATGATTGGCATGACCGGCATCAGCGCCTTGCCAACCTTCCAGGTTTTAATCCATTTCGCGACGTAGCCACTGAGGATGCCAAGCAGCATCGCCCCGAGGAACCCGGTCACCACGTGATCGGCACCCAGTGGAGTGCTGGCCATAAAGCCGGTAATGACCCCCGGCGTCAGCCCCGGTTTACCGGCGATGGAGTAGGCGATATAAGCGGCGAGCACCGGGATCATCATCCCAAGACCCGCGCTGCCGATAGCGCCCAGATTCAGTAAGAATGGGTTAGTGACCACCATCCCTTTGCCCGCGACCGGCTCACCGCCAACCAGCGACAGCGCGAGGCAGATCCCGCCAACCACCACCACCGGCATCATGTATGACACACCGGTACTGAACGCTTTAACCAGCTCATCCTTTACGGCTTTCATATTTTCCGACATTTTCAATCCTCCTGGTTCCCGCTATTTTTTATTAGGCGCACGCCATATTCAGGGTGTCGTAATCCCCCAGACATGAATGTCTGGTTAAAAAAGTAACGGGCTCGCAGAAATTAAATTACGTTTTATTTGCCTTCCCGGATGCCGAAATAAATCCGGGAAAGGTCGCTTAAATTAACGCACCAGCTTTTCAGCTTTATCGATAATCGCCGCAGGGTCGCGCACGACTTCGGCAGGGTTGAGTGAAATCACCAGCCCGGCATCTTCTTTTTCTTCAAAGCGCTCAACGCCTTCGATGCCGATGGCAATCGCCAGAATTACCACATCGGCTTCGGCGATTTCGTCTTCAGTTAATTCATTCTCAATGCCCATGCCGCCCTGGGTTTCGACCTTCACGTCGTAACCGCGTTTTTTACATTCTTGCTCAATGGCTTCCTGCGCCATATAGGTATGGGCAACACCGGTAATACATGCAGCAACTCCGACAATTTTCATGAGTGACTCCTGATTTTTTATTTTGGCTGTTTATTTAAAATTCTAATTCGAGACCATGAAGTTATACGTCTAAGGTTCTGGTCATCAGGTTGTAGAGTACGTCGACGCTATCGGCATTTTTTATTTCATTGCGGAATTCCTCTTTCATTAATTTACGGGCGAGAGTGGAGAAATATTTCATATGCGCATTGGGATCGGCAGATTTGCTGACCGTGAGCATAAAGACGGTTTCCACCTGCTGGTCACCCCAGGTAATAGGGGTTTCCAACGTCGCCATACTGATGGTCGAATCGGTAATATGGTCAGATTTGGTATGTGGAATGGCAAAGCCGTAGCCGACGGCAGTGGAGAACGAGTCCTCCCGCGTCCAGATGTCGTCGCACAGACGCTCCCGGTTGTCGGTGCGGTGGTGCAACCACAGGTTATCGGTCATTTTCTTGATGGCTTCGTTTTTATCCCGGGCATCAAGATTAAAGAGAATAAATTCCGGCGCGAGAATTGGTTTCTGACTTTCTGCCTTCACCACGGGAGCCTGAAGCGCGGCTTTCACCGCCGCGGATCGCGTCAACGCGAGGGCTTCCAGCGCCAGCCGTTGGCATTGGGCAAAGTTAAATTCACGCAGCGCGTGCTTCACGCCGGGGATCGCGGTTCCACTCATGCTGAGTTCGTCGAACCCCATGCCGGTGAGCAGCGGCAGAAAATCTTTGCTGGCACCCAGTTCGCCGCACAGGCCAATCCATTTCCCGGCGCGGTGGACTTCATCAATGGCGAACTGCAACGCACGCAGGAAGGACGAGGCGTAGTTGTCATAGACGTTCGCTACCTGCGAATTACCGCGGTCGGCGGCGAAAAAGTACTGCGTCAGATCGTTGCTGCCGACGCTAAAGAAGTCGGCGTACTCGGCCATTTCAGGAATGGCGAAGATAACGGACGGCACTTCCAGCATAACGCCGAGCGAGATAGCATCGTTGAACGGTAAACCTTCTTCGCGCATGGTCTGCTTGACGGATTCCAGCACCTCACGACACCAGATAATCTCTTCCACGCTAGCGATCATCGGGATCATCACCTTCGCGTTACCCACGGCCGAGGCGCTGAGAATGGCCTTGAGTTGCATAGCAAACAGCTCGCGATAGCGCGGATAGGTACGCACCGCACGATAGCCGAGGAACGGGTTCTCTTCATCGCCGAGATTCAGGTAGTCGACGGGTTTATCGCCGCCGATATCAAAGGTGCGGAAAATAACCGGCTTACCGTTGGCGCAGGTCATTACGCGGGTATAAAGTTCGGCCAACTCGACGTAGTCCGGCGGCGTTTCGCGGTCCATAAACGACATTTCGGTACGGAACAGCCCGATTCCTTCAGCCCCGTTATTAAACGCGGCCTCGGCTTCCTCGAAGCTGGCAATATTGGCGGCAATTTCAAGGCGATGGCCGTCGGCGGTGACCGCAGGCTGATGGACGTTGCTCAGCATCTGCTGTTGCATCGTATGCTGTACCGCCATTTCGTTGCGGTAATAACGCAGCACCTGCTCATCAGGCGCGGTGACTAAGATAGCCGGGTCGCCGTCAATAATAATGTCCTGCTGTGGTTGCAGATTGAGCGCGGAAAAATCGATATCGGTCAGCGTCGGGATGCCCAGCGAGCGGGCAAGGATCGCGGTATGTGATGTTTTGCCGGTGGCGGTAAGTACCATGCCCGCAAGCATCTGCTTATTAATGCCGAGGAATTTACTCGGCGTCAGGCTATCAGCAAAAATAATTGACGGTGCGCTAAGCTCAAGGCCATGTTGTGGGAGAGCATGCTCGCCATAAACGGTAGTTAGCAGCTGGCTGGTAATATCCAGCACGTCCAGCACTCTTTCTTTAATATATTTACTGGACGAGCGGTTAAGTATTTCGCAGAAATCCATTGCCGCTAATACGATGGCGCGCCAGCTATTCTCACCGTTATCAATAAAGTGAACTATCGCTTGCTGGAAGGCGCTATCGGTAATAATGGATAAATGTGCCTGGATAATATCGTGTTCGACGCCGACTTTGCTTTCCAGCGCATCCAGTTTGGCCTGTTTTAATGCTCCAATACCGGCTTTCAGCGCCTGTTTTTCCTCGGCGGCGGCACCGGTTTTCATCGGGGCGCGTGCCATGATGTCGTCAAAACTCAGGCTCTGGACCACCACTGGGCGTGCAATCGCTACGCCGCCGCTGATACGCGAGCCCTGAATAAAACTGAGCTGGGTTTCGCGCAGTGAGCGGGGAAGATAGCCGGCGGGTGCCTGCGTTTCTTCTGCTGAAACAACCTCAAACTGCGGGAGCTTTTTCAACAGCGCGGAGAGCTCAGCCGTTGCGGTGTGGGCGTCTTCGCCGCTAAGGGTAATTTCGCAATCGTCGTTCAGCAACGTATCGGTGGCGACGAGAGAGAGTGCGCTTTTGGCGCTGCCCTGTAACCCGGTACGGATGTTCTTCCAGCACACCTCAGACTGAAAGGTGTTACAAAGGCGCTCAATATGTCCTGCCGGTCTGGCATGGATACCGTCCTTGAGCTCACACTGATAGGTAATCAATTCCGACATAACCACTCCCAAAACTTTTCGCCAATGCGGGTGAATTTTGCTTTGCAGAACGCTGTCTGCATTTCATGTATCTATCCTTGACCGTTCGCCTTGCAGTTTGAATATAAAAAAAGTGACGTTTTCTTGAAAAAAATAGCCTGGTATTTATTTTGTGACCCTAATCATAAAAATGAGTTTGAATGCGGGGAAATAAATTCGTGATAACGGAATTACTATGAAAACCACTTTATTTATATTTATTCATCATCGCTGGCTGCGATAAAAATAAAGAATGTTATTGGCGGCTGATGGTGGTAAATATGCATTTTCGTGGACTGCTTTTTGATTTAGATGGCACGCTGGTGAACTCGCTGGATTTTGTTGAGGCCTCGTGGAGCGCCTGGGCGGTACGTAAGGGATTCAGCGCGCAGGCGGTGCGTCATTATCTGCACGGTAAACCGGCAGTCAGCACGTTGCGCCATTTTATGCCGGGAGCAAGTGACGCGGTAATTGAGCAGGAGTTCCTGGCGCTTGAAGCGTATGAAGCCAGCCATGCGGAGGGCATGACGCCGGTGCCCGGTGCGGCGGCGTTTCTCCAGTCGCTCAATACGCTCAATGTCCCCTGGGCTATTGTCACGTCCGGCTCGCTTAAGGTGGCTTCGGCGCGCATTCACCATGCGGGGCTGCCTTTCCCTGACATCCTGGTCACCAGCGAGGATATTACGCGCGGCAAGCCCGACCCGGAGCCCTTTCTGCTGGGCGCGCAGCGTCTGAATCTTTCCGCTGCTCACTGCGTGGCGTTTGAGGATTCTCACGCTGGCTTACTGTCGGCACAGGCAGCCCAAAGCGTGGTGGTTGAAGTGCTAACCGCGCAGTCTACTACCCACGATATCGACGCCTTCGCCACTATTCCGCACTACCAGAATCTCTCCGTCTGCCATAAAGGCGGGGCCGAATTTTTCCTCAGAATTGAAAATGGAGCAGGTCATGATCGCTAAAAAAACGCTGGCGAATGCAATTCGCTTTCTTAGCATTGATGCGGTGCAGCAGGCGAAATCGGGTCACCCCGGCGCGCCGATGGGGATGGCAGATATCGCGGAGGTGCTGTGGCGAGATTTTCTCAACCATAACCCGGCGAACCCGGGCTGGGCTAACCGCGATCGCTTTGTGTTGTCGAATGGCCACGGTTCGATGCTTATCTACAGCCTGCTGCACCTTACCGGCTACGATTTGCCGCTGAGTGAGCTGAAAAACTTCCGCCAGTTGCACTCAAAAACGCCAGGGCACCCGGAGGTGGGTTACACCGCAGGCGTAGAAACTACCACTGGCCCGCTGGGACAAGGGATTGCTAACGCCGTGGGAATGGCGGTTGCCGAGAAAACGCTGGCGGCACAGTTTAACCGCCCAAATCATAAAGTGATT
Source organism: Kluyvera chengduensis (assembly GCF_044197065.1). Lineage (NCBI taxonomy): Bacteria > Pseudomonadati > Pseudomonadota > Gammaproteobacteria > Enterobacterales > Enterobacteriaceae > Kluyvera > Kluyvera chengduensis. The sequence goes on along the minus strand of NZ_JBIQOI010000002.1, from coordinate 832,207 downwards.
GACCATTTTACCTACGTTTTTATGGGTGATGGCTGCATGATGGAAGGAATTTCGCACGAAGTCTGCTCGCTGGCGGGTACGCTGAAACTGGGTAAGCTGGTGGCATTTTATGACGATAACGGTATCTCAATTGACGGTGACGTAGAGGGTTGGTTTACCGACGACACCGCTCTGCGTTTTGAAGCCTACGGCTGGCACGTGGTGCGTGATATTGATGGTCACGATGCCCAGGCGATACAACGTGCCGTCGAGGCCGCCCGCGCGCAGACGGATAAGCCTTCTTTGCTGATGTGTAAAACGGTGATTGGCTTTGGCTCACCGAACAAGGCAGGCACCCATGATGTCCACGGCGCACCGCTCGGTGAGGCTGAAATTGCCGCCACCCGTGAAGCGTTGAACTGGCCTTACGCACCGTTTGATATTCCTTCTGAGATTTATGCGCACTGGGATGCCAGGGAAACCGGTGAAGCCAAAGAGTTGCAGTGGCAGCAAAAGTTTGCCGCCTATGCGCAGGCTTTCCCGGAGGCGGCGGCTGAGCTGACTCGTCGTCTGAATGGCGAACTCCCGGCGGAATTTGACGCAAAATCGCAGGCCTTTATTGAGCGCCTGCAGGCTAAACCGGCAAAGATTGCCAGCCGTAAAGCGTCGCAAAATGCCATTGAGGCCTTCGGCCCGCTGCTGCCGGAGTTTCTCGGCGGCTCGGCGGATTTAGCCCCCAGCAACCTGACGCTGTGGTCGGGCTCAAAGGCCATCAATGACGATAGCGCCGGTAACTACATCCACTATGGCGTACGTGAGTTTGGCATGACCGCCATTGCCAACGGCATTGCGCTGCACGGTGGTTTTCTGCCTTACACCTCCACTTTCCTGATGTTCGTTGAGTATGCCCGCAACGCGGTGCGCATGGCGGCGCTGATGAAGCAGCGCCACGTGATGGTCTATACCCATGATTCGATTGGTCTGGGGGAGGATGGCCCGACGCATCAGCCGGTGGAGCAGATTGCCTCGCTGCGTCTGACGCCGAACCTCAGCGTGTGGCGACCGTGCTGCCAGGTTGAAACCGCCGTGGCCTGGAAACAGGGCGTGGAGCGCACAGACGGGCCAACGGCGCTGATCCTCTCAAGGCAGAACCTGACCCAGCCGGAGCGTACCTGGCAGCAAATTCAGGATATTGCGCGGGGTGGCTACGTGCTGAAGGGCGGCGAGGGAGAGCCGCAGGTGATTCTGATTGCCACCGGTTCAGAGGTAGAGTTGGCCGTAGCCGCCTGGCAGCAGCTGACCAGCGAAGGCATTCGCGCTCGTGTGGTATCGATGCCCTGTACCGACCGCTTTGATAAACAGGATGCAGACTATCGTGAATCGGTGCTACCCGCAGCGGTGACCGCGCGTGTGGCGGTCGAAGCCGGTATCACCGATTACTGGTACAAATATACCGGGCTGGGTGGGGCGATTATGGGCATGCACGGCTTTGGCGAGTCGGCCCCTGCAGAACAGCTGTATGAAGCCTTTGGTATCACCGCTGAGGGCGTGGTTCGTCAGGCTAAAGCGTTGCTGGCGTAATCACGCAGGCCCCTTCATATGGGGGCCACTTTTCACCAGGAGGAGCCATGTTCAACGTCGATTTACATCTGCATACCGTGGCCAGCACCCATGCGTACAGTACCGTTCACGATTATCTCGCCGCTGCCGTACGTAAAGGTATCCGGCTAATTGCCATTACCGATCACGGCCCGGAGATGGTCGATGCGCCTCATGCATTTCACTTTAACAATATGCGCATTCTGCCGAGAGTGGTGGAGGGCGTGGGCCTGCTGCGCGGTATTGAGGCCAACATTAAAGCCAACGGCGAGACCGACTGTAGCGACAAAATGCGCAGCGCATTGGATCTTATTATCGCCGGTTTTCATAAGCAGGTTTTTGCCCCCGCCGACGTGGTGACTAACACCGAGGCGATGATTGCGGCGATCGCCAGTGGCAAGGTGCATATCATCAGCCACCCAGGTAATCCGGAATACCCAATTGATATTCCGGCAGTTGTTGCCGCCGCCCGTGAATATGATGTGGCGCTGGAGGTAAACAACGCCTCGTTTCTGCTTTCCCGGCGGGGCAGCGAAGGTAACTGTCGCAAAATTGTGGAAGCGGTGCGAGATGGCGGCGGCTTACTGTCGCTGGGAACGGACTCGCACAGCGCCTTTGCATTGGGTGATTTCAGCGCCTGTCAGCCGCTGCTGGTGGAGAGCGGATTCCCTGAAGCGCGAATTTTAAACCGCTCGCCGCAGCGGGTTCTGGCATTTCTTGAACGTCGCGGCGGCGAACCTATTGCAGAGCTGAATGCGTTGTTCGCTAGAGATCGATAATGTTGCCTCTGGGGAGATTCAGCGATTTGCGGATAGCAGAAATGACCTCGGCGGGCTTGAGCAGCAGCGAATTGATGCAGACGTTGAGAATGCGGCAACCGTCGAAGCGCGTCGGGTTATCGATGGTGATGTCAGAGGCAATGATGGCAAGTTCGGCCTCAACTAAGTCTTTTTCGGTGATCTCATTTTTCAGCCCCAGCACGCCCTGGGTCTCGATTTTGATCGAAAAGCGGTAGGTTTTTGCCAGCTTTTCCAGCTGTTCCGCGGCCATATAGGTATGCGCCACGCCGGTAGCGCAGGCAGTGACCGCCACGATATGCAGATGGCGATCGCTGGAAAAGGGCTGCACGTCATCTTTTGCGGTACGGGTCATGATAAGTTTGCTCCCTTGTTCTTACGCCGGTACTCAAGCGGCGTACAATCGTTGATATCCCGGAACACTTTGCAAAAATAGTTGGTATCGGTGAAACCGCACTTCTCGGCGACCTCGTTAATTTTCATGGTGGTGTTGGTCAGCAGCGTTTTCGACCGTGAGATCCGGGCGAGCTTCAGGTACTCATTAAACTTCACGTCTGATTCGCGGGAGAACAGACGTGAAAGATAACCGGGGGAAATATTAAAAGCTTCCGCGACGCTTTCGCGGCTGATCTCCTGATGATAGTGGCTATCAATATGGCTTTTGATGTCGTCCAGCAGCGAAAAGGGCCCCCTTGGGTTGTTCATCCCTTCGGCCACCTGATAAAGCAGGTCGTTAAGCAGCGCGTAGACGATGTGAGCGAAGGTCTCGCTGGTTTTATCCTGTGCCCACGCCATCGATTCTGCTAGCTCCAGCAGCCGGTCGCGTACCGTACTGCTGGAGTTTTGCAGGTTAAATTTTTCCACCTCTTTGAATTGCGTACCGTCCCAGTTGCTGATGCTAAAGCCGACGTCCTGCTTCCAGAAAACAATCGACATACAGATAACCGGGCTTTCCCACTGCGGTGAATTCCAGCTGTTGGCGGGAATGTAGGTGATGGTGCCGACAGCACGCTCGCACTTAATGATGCGGTCGCTGCCCTTTGGCAGCAGCATACTGAGCGCGCCTTTCACCGTCAGCTCAATGCGCGGCACGTGCAGATGGTAGGCCATCACCGGCGGCTGGGCGTCGCCGTTGGCGACCAGCACGCCTTCGCCGGTGGCGCTTTGCGCGCTGAACTCGCTTAAAATTGACTGGATAAATGCGGCCATTGTCTGCGTCCTTATTGCTCATCCTGGGGTTTAACCACGGTTTTCAGCACTTTCACCGCAATGGCGGTAGTCAGCGTGCCGGCAATCACCGAAACGATATAGCCGAAATGGTTACCCACCACCGGCAGCACGATTAGCCCGCCCCAGGGCGCGGCGTTGGTCGCGCCAAACCACAGCGATGAAATCGCTGCCACGGCGCTCCCCAGCATGATGGCCGGGATCACGCGGATGGGGTCGGCGGCGGCAAAGGGGATGGCTCCTTCGGTGATCCCCATAAAACCCATGATGATCGCGGGTTTACCGGCTTCGCGCTCCACGTCGTTAAAGATGCCTTTAAACATAAAGGTGGCCAGGGCAAGACCGAGCGGCGGCGTGCAGTCGGCGGCGGCGACGGCGGCCATGAGCTGTGGGTTGGTGGAAATCAGCGCGACGGCAAAAAAGAAGGCGGTTTTGTTCATCGGGCCGCCCATATCGACGGCAATCATGCAGCCCAGAATTCCGCCGAGGATGATAAATGACACTCCCTGCATATTGGCGAGCCATTCACTCAGCCACTTCATGAGCCCGGCAATTGGGTCGCCGATGATGTAGTACACCGCCATCCCGGTCACAAAGGTGCCCAACAGCGGGATAATAAAAATCGGCAGTACCATGCGCAGAAATCCGGGGATCTTCAGACGGGCAATCACCGCCAGCAGCACCCAGACCACCAGCCCGGCGATGATGCCCGCGAGCATGCCGCCCAAAAAGCCTGCGCCCATTTGATAGGCCATCAGGCCGCCGATGGCACCAGGAGCAATACCCGGTTTATCCACCATCGACCAAGCGATAAACCCGGCCAGAATGGGAATAAATAGCGTTAATCCGGCCATGCCAATTTGCGACATTGCTTTCAGGAAACCGCTCTCAGGTACTGCCGCATGGCCGCTGAACATAACGGCCAGCGCCAGCAGTACGCCTCCCGCGACGACAAACGGCACCATATAGGACACGCCGGTCATGAAATGCCGCTTGGTATTTTTTAAGAGTTTTAACATACCGGCCTCGTTGCAGGGGTGAGCGAATCAGCGCGTTAACGCGCTAAAAATCAGGTTATAGAGCGCATTGGGGGTGGTGGCCGCTTTGGCTTTGCTGACGAATTCGTCGTTCATCAATAAACGGGCAAGGCTTGAGAAATGGCGCATATGCTCGTTTTCCGCTGCAATTGCGCTGATGGACAACATAAAAACGGTATCCACCGGTACGCCGCCCCAGGCAATCGGCTGGCGTAAGCGAGCGATGCTAATGGTGGAATGTTCGACAGACGTAGTACGCGCGTGCGGAATGGCAAAACCTGCGCCAACCACGGTCGGGAACGGGGTTTCTCGCGCCCAGATGTCGTGGCAAAGCTGATCGCGCGCATCCGTACGCTGGTGTAGCCAGAGGTTATCGACCATGCTTTTGATCGTTTCGTTTTTATCCTCGGCATCCAGATCCCACTGGATCAATTCCGGCGTCAATAAAGGCCACTCGCTCCGGTTAACGGCGGCCTGCTGTCGTTTTTGTTTCTGCACATCCATTTCGCGGCGGAAGTAGCGCTCGATTTTGTTATCGACCTCGGTAATCAGAATGCCGTGTTCGCCGTCGAGTATCAGAAGCGGCTGTTGAGAAAGTGCGGCAGGATCGACATCGATATCCGCAAGCGTTGGAATATCCAGCGCTTGGGCGAGGATCGCGGTATGTGAACTTTTCCCCGTCTTGGAGAGCACCAGGCCCGCCAGATTTTTCCGCTCCAGCGACATCAGTTGGCTCGGGGTAAGCGCGCTGGCAAATACTAAGCCAGGGCGCGTGAGAGAAGGGGCAGGCTGCAGCAGCGGGTGGTCTGGATAGAGCACATGCAGAATTTGCGTGGCGATATCAAGAATATCCAGCGTGCGCTGCTGAATATAGCGGCTCGGCGAACGCGCCAGCAGGGCGCTAAAATCCATAGAGGCCTGGATAACGGCAGACCAGACGTTCATTCCCCGATGGAGATAATCGCTGATGCTGGCCTGAAACTCGCTATCGGTGATCAACGTCTGATGTGCTTCCAGCAGATCTCGTTCGATGCCGTTCGTGCGCTGGAGGTCGATTTCTTTTGTCTGCCCCAGGATTTCCAGCGCGGCCTGCAGTCGCTGCTGGGCGCGCTCTGCGCTTTCAAATTCGTCAGGGCTCTGCACGAGCAGGGCGTCAAGGTTGGCACCTGCAATAAAGACCGGTGGCGCGATGGCTATCCCGGCGCTGATACGCGCACCGGTGAAATAGTGCGGGTGCAGCTCTTCAAGGCAGCGTGGAAGCTGTCCGGGTGACGATTCCTGAGCGGTACTGAAATCTGGCAGACACTGGAGCAACGTGGTCAGCGCAATGGCTGCACTCTGGCAGTCCGGCCCACTTAAGGTAATGCGGCAGATATCGCCGGGTAAGGTATCGGTGGCGACCAGAGAGAGCGCATTTCTCGCGCTGCCAGTGATCCCGGTGCGTAGGTTCTGCCAGACAACATCGGCCTGCCAGCTATTGCACAGACGAGCAATATGCCCCGCAGGTCTGGCATGGACCCCCTCGCTTAACGAACAGTGGTAGGTGATTTCCTTCGCCATGGTGACTCCTGAGGGCATAACACGGATGGGTCGGATAGACACCTGCTATCTTTTACCGATCCCTCAGGGGTTAATATAGTAAAAATGTCACCTTTCCTTGAAAATAGTGACCTGATTGTGAATTTGTGACGTTAGTCATACTTTGCTTTGCGAGGAGTGTGCGCTATCTGTTTGTTTTTAATAATGATAATTATTCATCAAGCGCGAGTGGAGTTTGCGAAGTTAGTCACAAAATTTAAGCAATGGGGGGAGTAAGACAAACCGCCCATTTCTGGGCGGTAGCGGGAGATTTATTCGCGAACCCAGCCTTTACGAATAGGTACCGAGAACACAATGCGGTACAGCTGTTGCAGACGCGGATAAACCGTCGCACCGATGTATTGCCACAGCATTTGTGCCACCATGCAGCCGGTAAGGCCGCTGAGAAAACCGCCAAGCATATCCATTGGCCAGTGGACGCCAAGATAGACGCGAGACCAGGCAATCGCCACGCCAACCACCATCAGCACCAGCCCGGACCACAGGCGATGCCAGAACAAAAACGCCAGCGCAAAGGTGAAGATTACCGTGCCGTGGTCGCTTGGGAAGGAGTTATCCGGTGCGTGGTGCAGGAAGGTGTGACCGATGTTGTCAACGAATGGACGTTCATGCGGGAATAGCTGACCAATCATCCACGACAGCGAGAGGCTGACGGCGATAGCCAGTGCGACTTTAATCACCAGATGGCGCTGCGCATGAACCTGACGACGTTCACCCCAAAGCCACATTGCTGCGGCCAGCAGGGGAACAATCAGGATCAGGTCCTGAGCAATAAATGTGGCAAATGAAATTGCCCATGGGGCTGACGCTGGGGTGGCGTTGATCAGCAAAAACAGCGAGTGGTTAAGATTTTCCAGCATAACGTTCCGGTTTCGCAAATGACGGTTTTATGACAGCCACCTTAAGAAGCCAATCCTGGACCGTAAAGCGGCATTGTCTGAATCGCGCCATCGGTGTACAAGCATCTGTCATTAAGGTGGATCATTAAGTGGCGTAGAGTATAGCGCGCACTACCTTAAGCCAATCTTAACAGCGTCAATTTGTGCGAAATTGTTAAGCGGCGTGATAATTAACTATCACCACTACTGCGCATTGATTAAACTTGCGCGTTTTTATGATGGATGCGAGCCATATGGACACTTCTTCTTCCCGGAAACGCTTAGGGCGCAAGGCGATTCTGTTCCCGCTTTGCCTGGTGCTCTACGAATTTTCCACCTATATCGGCAACGATATGATCCAGCCGGGCATGCTTGCGGTCGTCAAAGAATTTAATGCGGGCAACGAGTGGGTTCCGACCTCAATGACCGCCTACCTGGCAGGCGGGATGTTCCTGCAATGGCTGCTTGGGCCGCTGTCGGACCGCATCGGCCGTCGCCCGGTGATGCTGACCGGCGTTATCTGGTTTATCGTGACCTGCCTTGCCACGCTGCTGGTGAACAATATTGAGCAGTTCACGTTCTTGCGCTTCTTGCAGGGGGTGAGCCTGTGCTTTATCGGCGCGGTGGGCTACGCGGCAATTCAGGAATCATTCGACGAGGCAACCTGTATCAAAATTACGGCGCTGATGGCGAACGTGGCGCTGATAGCCCCACTGCTGGGGCCGCTGGTGGGCGCGGCGTGGATCCACGTGGCGCGCTGGGAAGGGATGTTTGTGCTCTTCGCGGCGCTGTCGGCCATTGCTTTCGTCGGGCTGTTTAAATCGATGCCGGAAACGGCGACCCGCATCGGTGAAACGCTGTCGCTCAAAACGCTGGGTCGTGATTATCGCGAAGTGCTGAAAAACGGCCGTTTTGTGGCCGGTTCGCTGGCGACGGGCTTTGTCAGCCTGCCGCTGCTGGCGTGGATTGCGCAGTCACCGGTCATTATCATCAGCGGCGAACATGCCAGCAGCTATGAATATGGCCTGCTGCAGGTGCCGATTTTTGGCGCGCTGATCCTCGGCAACCTGGTGCTGGCGCGTCTGACCTCACGCCGTACGGTGCGCGCGCTGATTATTGCCGGGGGCTACCCGATTATGTTTGGTCTGGTGCTGGCGGCTGCCGCAACGGTGGTGTCGTCACACGCTTATTTATGGATGACTGCCGGGTTAAGCTTCTACGCCTTCGGCATTGGTCTTGCTAACGCCGGACTGGTGCGTCTGACGCTGTTTGCCAGCGATATGAGTAAAGGTACGGTGTCGGCGGCGATGGGGATGCTGCAAATGCTGATCTTTACGGTGGGGATTGAGCTCAGTAAACATTGCTATGAGCTGGGCGGTATTGGCCTGTTCAGCCTGTTTAACCTCGCGGGTGGCCTGCTGTGGCTGGGGCTGATGGTGATGTTCCTGCGGGATAAAGCGGTGGGTAGTGGGTTGCAGCCGCAGTAATTAATCCCGGAGTCGGTGCTTCGCACCTCGTCCGGGCTACATGATGGGTAGCCCGGCCAAGCGAAGCGCCGCCGGGACTGGCACCATCAAGCAAACGGCGCTTCACCCTTCAACGCCTTATCAATCATCTCCAGCACGCCTTCTTCATTGTTGTGCGGCGCATGATAGCCCGCCACGGCTTTCACCGCGTCGTTGGCGTTTGCCATCGCAAAACCGAAGCCTGCCTGCTTCACCATCTCAATATCATTGCCGCTGTCGCCAAAGGCCACGACTTCATCGTCGTTAACGCCCCAGCGCGCCTGCAATAATCGCAGACCGTTGGCTTTATGGACGCCTGGAATAATCAGGTCGATACTGCCGTGGCCGGTGGTCACAGCGGTCAACATATGGCCAAGTTTTTCATCGAGGAGCGCCTGCATCTGCGGCACTTTCTCATCCGGGATATTGAGCGCAAACTTCAGAATGGTGTCATCGAGGTTATCGAAATTGTCGACTAGCTCCAGGCGGTGATAATAGCGCACGGCAATATCGTGGAAGCTTTGGTCGTAGTTTTTCAGGGTGTAGGCGCTCTTTTTACCGCAGACGATAATTTCGACTTCCGGGAGCGTGTGCAGGAAGGCGGCGATTTTATCAACGTGGTCGCGTGGCATGGCACAGTTATACACGTCTTCACCAGCGTCCTGAACCCAGCCGCCGTTCTCGGCGACGAAGGCGATTTCATTGACGATGTCCGGGAAGAACGAGGCCAACTGGTAATACTGGTTGCCGCTGGCTACGACAAAGCGGATGTTTTGCGCTTTCATCTGCTGGTACTGCTGACGAAAGCGCTCGCGGTTATACGATTTTTTATCGTCCAGGAACGTGCCATCCATGTCGACGGCGATAAGTTTTACGCTCATCAATGACTCTCCATTACAACACGGGGCTCAGGTTTTGCCACCGCTTTCGCCACCAGAGCGGCAATAAGAACCAGCGCCAGTACGGCCAGCATTGCGCTGCGCAGGCCGTAGTGTTCGCCGAGGAAACCGAGCAGCGGTGGGCCAACCAGGAAGGCCAGATACCCGGTGGTGGCAACAACGCTCACGCGGGTAGGGGCATCCGGGCCGGTGTCGCTGGCGGCGGAAATGGTCAACGGGAAGCCGAGCGATGCGCCAAGTCCCCACAGAATAACCGACACGCCGGCAACCCAGGCGCTGTCGACGAAGATAATCAGGGCAATGCCCAGCGCGCCCATTAATGCACTGGCGCGAACGACGGTAACACGGCTGTAGCGGTCGATAAACCAGCCGCCGGTAAATCGCCCGACCGTCATGCCCAGCGTGAAGCCGGCGTAGATGAGCGAGCCGGAGGTTGGGCTAAAGCCGTGGCCGTCGACCATCAGCAGCGGCAGCCAGTCGTTGGCGGAGCCTTCGGCAAAGGCCATTGCCAGCACCACGACGCCAATCAGCATCAGCTGCATATCGCGCCAGAACGGCACCCCTTTTTCCTGATGGTGCGCGTCTTCCGCCGCGTTTTTGCCGGTGCCTTCAGGAATGGCTTTAATGGCGATAGCGATAGGCGCAATGCCTATCAACGCCGCCACGAAAATGTGCCACATCGCCGGTAAACCAAACGCGGTGACCGCCATACCGACGCCCGCGCCCACTAACGTCCCGAAGCTGTAAAAACCATGCATCATCGGCAGCACGGTTTTTTTCATCTCGCGCTCAACCGCCGCGCCTTCGACGTTGATAGCCACTTCAGCGGAACCGAAGCTGGCACCAAAAATCGCCAGACCGACGGCAAAGATCCACGCAGAGCTGAAGTGCAGCGCCAGGCTTAAAATCAACATGCCAAAGACCGCGCATGACATGGTGGTGCGGATGACCTTACGGGTCCCGAATCGTTTCACCAGAAACGCGGAACAAAGAATGCCGCTCATCGAGCCTATCGACAGGCCAAACAGGACGATGCCCATTTCAGCCGTTGAGACCGATAAAATATCGCGGATTGCCGGTGTGCGCGTGGCCCACGAGGCCATCAGTAAACCGGGTAAAAAGAAGAACATAAAGAGCGCCCACATGCGTAGCTGCAGGGCTTTACGGGAGGTTAACGTTGTCATCCATTCGCGTCGGGTCGGAAAGTGTGCAGACAACACTAACAAGGTTGTGTACATTTGTACATAACCAGAAAGAGGAGAATTATGGCTCGCCGACCGAATGACCCGCAGCGCCGGGAGCGCATCCTTGATGCGACCCTCGAGACCATCGCGACGCACGGGATCAGCGCGGTAACCCACCGCAAAATAGCCAGCTGTGCCGACGTACCGCTCGGCTCGATGACCTACTATTTCGAGGGAATCGAAGCCCTGTTGGGCGAAGCGTTCAGTACCTTTACCGAACGAATGTCGCTGGAGTACACCGCCTTTTTTGAGGGGGTTGTAACGACAAGCGACGCCTGCGACTCGGTGGCGGAGCTTATCTTCAGCAGCCAGGTGACCACCCCGAAAAACATGACGCTGATGTACCAGCTCTATGCGCTGGCGAGCAGCTCTCCGGCCATGAAAGCGGTGATGCAACGCTGGATGCAGCGCAGCCAGCAGACGCTGGAGCAGTGGTTCGACCCGGTGACCGCCCGTGCGCTGGATGCTTTTATTGAAGGGATGACGCTGCATTTTGTCACTGACCGCCAGCCGCTAGACCGCCAGGCCATCCGAAAAATGGTAGGGCGGATCGCCGGGGAGAGCGCCTGAAAAGCGTGTACGCTTAGCGAGAATACCAAACGGAGATCTCGTGATGACAACCCTGCTTTTCGGCGGCTGCCTGTGCGGCCACATCACCTTTACCGCCGCTAATCCCGGCGCTTCCCACAGCTGTTCATGCGATTTATGCCAGAAGCATACCGGCGCCCAGTCGGTTATTTGGCTGGAGTTTGCTGCGGACGATGTGCAATGGACGGGAGAGGGCGGAAGGCCTGCGACCTGGCGCTCTTCCGAGGCATCCAGCCGCGCCTTCTGCCCGCGCTGCGGCAGCTCGCTGGGCGCGATTGACGATGGCCCGGTTATCGCGCTGCTGAGCGGCGTATTTGATCAGAACCAGGAGGCGCAATTTGCTCCGATCTCCCACTCGTTTGAAGATATGAAACCGCAGTGGTGGCGGGTGTTGTTTGCGGATGCATGAAGACTGGAGATAAGAGTAGTGGGTTCATTTCTAATGAGGATATGAAATTCAGGCAACAAAAAACCCATCAACCTTGAACCAAAGATGGCGGGGTTGATGGGCTCCACAAAATGGGGACATCAAAGAAAAGCAGTGGCACTAATTAAGACTCGCACCCTGATAAAAAGTTCTGCGTTGCGCAAAAATATTTTTCTTTTCTTTGTTTCCCCTTGGCCTGGGCTAGCCGCCTAGCCCAGGCCAGATGATGATAATCAGCGTACCGGCGAGGGTAAGCAGCACGTTGGCGATGGCGTAGGTGCCCGCATAGCCCAGCGCTGGAATGTTGCTGCGCGCGGTGTCGCTGATGATTTCCATTGCCGGGGCACAGGTGCGTGCGCCCATGATGGCGCCGAACAGCAGCGCGCGGTTCATGCGCAGCACGTAGGCGCCGAACAGGAAGCAAATCACTACCGGGATCAGGCTGACCAACAGACCGGCGACCAGCATTTGACCGCCGACCACGCCGAGACTCTTACCGATGCCGCCGCCCGCGCTTAATCCCACGCCTGCCATAAAGACCATCAGGCCGAACTCTTTCACCATATTCAGCGCACCCTGTGGGATATAGCCGAAGGTTGGGTGGTTGGCACGCAGGAAGCCGAGCATGATACCGGCAAACAGCAGACCGGCGGCGTTACCGATGCCGAAGTTAAAGTTGCTGAACTGGAAGGTGATCATGCCGATCATCAGGCCGACGATAAAGAAGGCGCAGAAGGCCAGCAGGTCAGTAACCTGGCTGTGAATGGAAACGAAGCCGATACGATCGGCAACGGTTTTCACGCGACGAGCGTCGCCGCTCACCTGTAGCACATCGCCTTTGTTCAGTACGATGTTGTCATCGATTGGCATTTCAATCTGGCTGCGGATAACGCGGTTAAGGAAGCAGCCGTGGTCGGTCAGCTTCAGCTGCGCCAGACGGCGTCCGACGGCATTGTGGTTTTTGACCACGATCTCTTCGGTGACGATGCGCATGTCCAGCAGGTCGCGGTCGAACACCTCTTTGCCGTTACGGAAGCTTGGGTCGAGGCGTGCGTGCGCGTCCGGGTAGCCGACCAGCGAAATTTCATCGCCCATCTGCAGCACAGCGTCGCCGTCAGGGTTGGCGAGAATACCGTTGCGGCGGATACGCTCGATATAGCAGCCGGTCTGGCGGTAGATGCCAAGCTCGCGCAGGTTTTTACCGTCTGCCCATGCCACTAATTCAGGGCCTACGCGATAGGCACGGATAACCGGTAGATACACTTTACGATTGGTATCGGTATCCAGACCACGCTCGCGAGCGATTTGCTGGGCGCTGGTCTGCAGATCCTGATGCTGAAATTTTGGCAGGTAGCGGGCGGCGACAATCAGGCTGACGAGACCAATCAGATAGGTAAGCGCATAGCCGAGGCTTAAGTGATCCTGCGCTTGCGCCAGCAGGCTGGCTTCCATACCGGAGTGGCGAAGCGTATCGCCCGCGCCGACCAGCACCGGGGTGGAGGTCATTGAGCCGGCGAGTAAACCAGCCGTCAGGCCGATGTCCCAGCCAAATAGCTTACCGAGGCCTAGGGCAATTAGCAGTGCGCTACCGACCATCACCAGGCCGAGCATTAGATAATTCTTACCGTCGCGGAAGAAAATAGAAAAAAAGTTCGGCCCGGCTTCTACACCTACGCAGAAAATAAATAGCATAAATCCGAGATTCAGCGCATCGGTGTTAATACTGAAGTGTTGCTGTCCTAATAGGAGAGAAACCACTAAAACGCCAATGGAATTACCGAGTTGGATGGGGCCAAGGCGTAATTTGCCAAGACAAAGCCCCAGCGCTAATACCACGAATAATAACAGGATGTAATTCCCGTTTAACAAATCTGCGACGTTTATATTCACGGAGTCTAACTTATCGTTTACCAGTAACGTGTTGAAAGGAATGGTTATTTGGTCTACTGTTTACCACGGGCTAGGGTATGCGTTTTGCTATCCGGAACCCGAAGAATAACCAGAAAATAGCGGTCAGTAGTTTAATCGTTCCTGATAGCTACGGCTAGCAACAATCGCTTTTAATACACATTACATATGATCAATCAGTCTGCATCGCGACGGTCAGAGAGTGAATCATCGGGCGCACGATATTTTTGCCCGGGAGAACGCTCCAAAAGTACTGATAGATAAAATGTAGCGAAGTTTTGGCAGGGAAGGCCAACAACTTTATCTGACTGGGTGTCCGTAAGGGCGAAGTCTGGGGTTTGATAGAGATATTTTCAGGAGATGCGTGTGAAATCTGAACGCGGTTGGGCAGGGGTTATTTGCTGCTTCTTACTCTTTATAGTGGTCTTTTTTTCACTGATTCTGAACGTGAAAGGTGCGTTTCGCGCTAACGGAAGCCCTGAGCTGGGGCTGCTGTTTTTTATTATTCCGGGCGTAGTCTCAAGCTTTCTTTCGTCGCGTCGTCGTGTGTTGCGTCCGCTGGTTGGCGCTATTCTCGCCGCGCCGCTCTGTCTTGTCCTGATGCGGCTTTTTTTCAGTAGCGATCGTTCGTTCTGGCAGGAGCTGGCATGGCTGTTTAGCGCGGTGTTCTGGTGTGCGCTCGGCGCGCTGTGCTATCTGTTTATCAGTTCACTGCTGCACGATAAACGTCGGATAAACAAACGCCCGCTATAAGTGCGGGCGTTGATGATGTTATCAGGCAAACAGTCCAAGATTCTCTTTTGCCCAGGCTTCAAAGTCTGTGCACCCGCCAATGTGTTTCTGATCGACGAAAATCTGTGGAACGGTTTCAACCGGCTTGCCGACGGTTTTTTCCAGGTCGGCTTTGGTGATGCCTTCCGCGTGGATATCGACGTAACGGTAGTTGAAATCATCACGCTCCTGGGTCAGCTTTTCCGCCAGCTCTTTTGCACGAACGCAGTAAGGGCAGCCTGGACGACCAAAAATTACGGTAAACATAGTGTCTCTCCTCAAACGAGCGGAATAATCAACGTGCCTGTCGGCGAATGGGGCTTATCATGCCGCGTGAAGCGCGGAGGGGAAAGAAGGTTCTACCTGTTGTTCTGATTCATTCTGGCTATGTTTGGATAAATATTTTTCAGCGGCTTGCCGTTATACTCGTCGTAAATAAGTAATCAAAATGCGCTAAGGATTCACAGGAGAAGAAGCATGCGTTCGCTTGGAGCACTACCCAAAAGCGTTTTAATTCTGGAGGCCATTGGCATGGTTGTACTGGCGGCGGCGTGGCTATCGCTCAATCAGTACATCACGCTGCCCGCGCCGTTTGCCAGCCAACTGGCGGCGGTGGTGATGATCTTTATTGGAATTGCGCTGATGCTGCCTGCGGCTGGCGTGCTCTTTTGGGGTATAGCCCGTGCCGTTGCGCCACAGCTGATGAATCCTGGCCTGCCGCGAGATAAGGAAAAAAAAGATGACTCCGACCATTGAGGTTCTGCTTAACCATCGCTCCATTCGCCAGTTTACCGGCGAGCCGATAAATGACGAACAGCGCAGCGCGATTATCGCTAGCGCCCAGGCAACCTCTAGCTCCAGCTTTTTACAGTGCAGTTCGATTATCCGCATCACTGATAGCGACATGCGCAAACAGCTGGTGGCGCTGACAGGCGGGCAGGAGCACGTAGCTCAAGCCGCTGAGTTCTGGGTATTTTGCGCTGATTTTAACCGCCATCTACAGATTTGCCCTGAGGCACAGCTGGGCCTGGCGGAGCAGTTGCTGCTTGGCGTGGTGGATACCGCGCTGATGGCGCAAAACGCGCTGACCGCCGCGGAATCGCTGGGATTAGGCGGCGTCTATATTGGCGGCCTGCGTAATAATATTGCGCAGGTGACGGAACTGCTTAAGCTGCCAAAGCATGTACTGCCGCTGTTTGGTCTGTGCCTTGGCTGGCCTGCCAGCCATCCGGATCTCAAGCCGCGCCTGCCGGCCGCGCTGGTGGTGCATGAAAATCACTATCAGCCGATGGACGCTGCGGTGCTGGCGCAGTACGACGAAGAACTTGCGCAGTACTATTTATCGCGCAGTACCAACGCGCGGCGGGATACCTGGAGCGACCATATTCGCCGTACGCTTATCAAAGAGAGTCGCCCGTTTATTCTTGATTACCTGCACCAGCAGGGGTTTGCTACGCGCTGATTTATGCCCGATGACGCTTCGCTTATCGGGCCTACGGCATGGCGCTGCAAATGCCTGAATCTGTGTCAGGGCTCAATCCTCCGTGGAGGCGAAAACGGTATGATACGCCGGTTAATTTAGCGGCTTTTTTGGAGAGTTAAAGGGTGAAGATCGCCATATTGTCCCGGGATGGAACGCTCTTTTCGTGTAAGCGTCTGCGCGAAGCCGCCCAGCGTCGCGGCCATATTGTTGAAGTGCTGGACCCGCTGTCTTGCTATATGAACGTCGACCCGGCCGCATCGTCGATTCACTACAAAGGTCGACAATTGCCGCACTACGACGCGGTGATCCCGCGGATTGGCTCGGCGATTACCTACTATGGGATGGCGACCCTGCGCCAGTTCGAGATGCTGGGTAGCTATCCGCTCAACGAATCGGTGGCGATTACCCGTGCTCGCGACAAGCTGCGTTCGCTGCAGCTACTGGCCCGTCAGGGTATCGACCTGCCGGTGACCGGCATTGCCCATTCACCGGATGATACCAGCGACCTTATCGACATGGTCGGCGGCGCGCCGCTGGTGGTCAAACTGGTAGAAGGCACCCAAGGAATTGGCGTGGTGCTGGCCGAAACGCGGCAGGCGGCGGAAAGCGTAATTGATGCGTTTCGTGGACTGAACGCGCATATCCTGGTGCAGGAATATATCGAAGAGGCTAAAGGGTGCGATATTCGCTGCCTGGTGGTCGGTAATGAAGTGGTTGCGTCAATTGAGCGTCGGGCGAAATCAGGCGATTTTCGCTCTAACCTGCACCGTGGCGGCGTGGCGACAGTCGCTACCATCACCCCGGCTGAACGAGCGATAGCCATTAAGGCGGCGCAAACGCTCGGCCTGGATGTCGCGGGGGTGGATATTCTGCGCGCCAACCGCGGCCCGCTGGTGATGGAGGTCAATGCATCGCCGGGGCTGGAAGGGGTGGAGACCACCACCGGTATCGATATCGCCGGTAAAATGATCGAGTGGATCGAGCGTCAGGCGCATCCGGGATTTTGTCTGAAAATCGGTGGATAGCGCGCTTTCATGGTATGTGACACCTTTTTTGCGTAAGCTATGCGCTACTCTCGTACTGATACCGGGCTGCTGCCCGGTCATTTGTTTGTCTGGAATGTTTTACTTTACCGCATGAGGTCATAGGCAATATGGATTCTCTCGTCGTCCCGAGTCTGGATACGTTACGTCAGTGGCTCGACGAAATGGGCATGAGCTTTTTTGAGTGCGACACCTGTCAGGCGCTGCACCTGCCGCATATGCAAAATTTTGAAGGCGTCTTCGATGCCAAAATTGATCTCATCGATAACGTCGTGCTTTTCTCGGCGCTGGCTGAGGTCAAGCCATCCGCGCTGCTGGCGCTGGGGGCCGATCTCTCCGCCATTAACGCCAGTTCGCTGACGGTGAAGGCGTTTCTCGATATGCAGGATGATAATCTGCCAAAGCTGGTAGTTTGCCAGTCTTTATCCGTCGGCGCCGGGGTGACTTTCGAACAGTTCGCTGCTTTCGCGACGCAGAGCGAAGAGCAGGTATCGATGGTGATCCTCGAGGCAAACGCGCATCAGCTGCTTTATAAGCCGGAAGACGAAGAGCAGCCGCCGGAAGATATTCAATACCATTTTCTTCACTAATCATCCCCGTGAATTAACGCAGTCACTGCCATAGTGGCTGCGTATTACCTGCTTTTATTCTGTCTTTAACCTATTTTTAAAGATTCATTCACTACCTGATTGCCCCTTTTGGCTTATCAGATAGAGTGATCTTGCATAAAAAATTGATAAAAGGCGTTTTTTACACTGACCTATAGCCTCCGGTGCGGGCTACAGTTATTCTTGCGACATATCGATGCCCCCTATTTATTGCTGACAATTTCCCTTGTTGGCGAGGTTCTTGCATTGATAAAGCGAGCAATGACTGCAGGGGAGCCGGGTCTCTTCTCTTTCATGCAGTACGAAAAAATATGCATGATTTCTGCATACTCTAAATTGCGTATATTTCGTCCGTTTGTTAACGGTCGACGAGAAGGATAAGAGATATGGCCGCCTTAAATAAAAAATGGTTAACAGGTCTGGTGACGGGTGCGCTGATGGCCGCCTCGGCAAGCGTGCTCGCTGCAGAACAAAAAACGCTGCATGTCTATAACTGGTCTGACTATATCGCGCCGGACACCGTAGCGAATTTTGAGAAAGAGACCGGAATTAAAGTCGTTTACGACGTGTTTGATTCCAACGAAGTGCTGGAAGGCAAACTGATGGCGGGCAGCACCGGTTTTGACCTGGTGGTGCCGTCGGCAAGCTTCCTGGAACGTCAGCTCACCGCAGGTGTGTTCCAGCCGCTCGATAAGAGCAAGCTGCCAAACTGGCAAAATCTCGATCCGGATGTGTTGAAGCTGGTAGCTAAACACGACCCGGACAACAAATACGCGATGCCTTATCTGTGGGCGACGACCGGTATCGGCTACAACGTCGACAAAGTCAAAGCCGTGCTGGGCAAAGATGTTCCGCTGAACAGCTGGGATCTGGTGATGAAGCCGGAAAACCTGGAGAAACTGAAAAGCTGCGGCGTCTCTTTCCTCGATGCACCGGAAGAAATCTTCGCCACTGTGCTTAACTACTTAGGCAAAGATCCGAACAGCACCAAGGCTGATGACTACACCGGCCCGGCGACCGATCTGCTGCTGAAACTGCGTCCTAACATTCGCTACTTCCACTCTTCTCAGTACATTAACGACCTGGCAAACGGTGATATCTGCGTGGCTATCGGCTGGGCGGGTGACGTGTGGCAGGCGGCGAATCGCGCGAAAGAAGCGAAAAATGGGGTGAATGTTTCTTACTTCATTCCAAAAGAGGGCGCTCTGGCGTTCTTTGATGTCTTCGCAATGCCAGCCGATGCGAAGAATAAAGATGAAGCCTACCAGTTCCTTAACTACCTGATGCGTCCGGATGTGATTGCCCATATCAGCGACCACGTGTTCTATGCGAACGGCAACAAAGCATCAACGCCGTTGGTGAGCGCCGAGATTCGTGACAACCCGGCAATTTATCCGCCAGCGGATGTCTTCTCCAAGCTGTTTACGCTGAAGGTCCAGGATCCAAAAATCGACCGCGTAAGAACGCGTGCGTGGACCAAAGTAAAAAGCGGGAAATAATTCATTCACCTATTACGTGATGAATATGCACCGGGGCAGTGCATCTGCCCCAATCTGGACACCGGCTCTACGGTCGGTGTCCAGAGGTTGATATGACAACCGGGTCATATCGATATTTGTATTTTGCCGGAGAGCACCAGATTGAACGACGCTATTTCCCGCCCACAGGCGAAACCCCGCAAAGCGCTCACCCCGCTGCTGGAAATCCGTAACCTGACCAAATCTTTTGACGGTCAGCACGCCGTAGACGACGTTAACCTCACCATTTATAAAGGCGAAATTTTTGCGCTGCTGGGCGCTTCTGGCTGCGGTAAATCAACCCTGCTGCGAATGCTGGCGGGCTTTGAGCAGCCTACCGCCGGGCAGATTATGCTGGACGGCGTCGACCTGGCGCACGTGCCGCCTTATCTGCGCCCGATTAACATGATGTTCCAGTCCTATGCGCTTTTCCCGCATATGACGGTGGAGCAGAATATTGCTTTCGGCCTCAAGCAGGACAAACTACCGAAAGCGGAAATTACCGCCCGCGTGGCCGAAATGCTGGCGCTGGTGCATATGCAGGAATTTGCCAAACGCAAACCGCACCAGCTTTCCGGCGGACAGCGTCAGCGCGTGGCGCTGGCGCGCAGCCTGGCGAAACGGCCTAAGCTGCTGCTGCTGGATGAGCCGATGGGTGCGCTGGACAAAAAG
The DNA here is from genome assembly GCF_044197065.1 of Kluyvera chengduensis. Lineage (NCBI taxonomy): Bacteria > Pseudomonadati > Pseudomonadota > Gammaproteobacteria > Enterobacterales > Enterobacteriaceae > Kluyvera > Kluyvera chengduensis. Next base: position 812,426 of record NZ_JBIQOI010000002.1, on the reverse strand, counting down.
CTGCGCGATCGTATGCAGTTGGAAGTGGTCGATATTCTGGAACGCGTCGGCGTGACCTGTGTGATGGTGACTCATGACCAGGAAGAGGCGATGACCATGGCCGGACGTATCGCCATTATGAACCGCGGTAAGTTCGTGCAGATTGGCGAGCCGGAAGAGATTTACGAGCACCCGACCACGCGCTACAGCGCCGAGTTTATCGGCTCGGTCAACGTCTTCGAGGGGCTGTTGAAGTCGCGCGAGGACGATGGTCTGGTGATTGACTCACCTGGGCTGGTTCACCCGCTGAAAGTGGACCCGGATGCCTCGGTTGTCGACAACGTGCCGGTGTACGTTGCGCTGCGGCCAGAAAAAATCATGCTCTGCGAAGAGCCGCCTGCGGATGGTTATAACTTTGCCGTCGGTGAAGTGGTGCATATTGCCTATCTGGGCGATCTCTCCATTTACCACGTGCGGCTCAAGAGCGGGCAGATGATCAGCGCCCAGTTGCAGAATGCCCATCGCTACCAGAAAGGATTACCGACCTGGGGCGACGAGGTGCGTTTGTGCTGGGATGCCGATAGCTGCGTGGTGTTAACGGTTTAAGGAGGGGGCTATGAGTACGTTTGAACCACCGGCCCGTCCGCGCAAACCGGGCGGCTTCGTGCTGTGGCTGGCGCGCATCAATATGAAACACGGGCGCAAGCTGGTTATCGCCATGCCGTACGTGTGGCTGATATTGCTGTTCTTGTTGCCATTCCTGATTGTTTTCAAAATCAGCCTGGCAGAGATGGCGCGCGCGATCCCGCCGTATACCGATCTGATGGAGTGGGCCGACGGTCAGCTCACCCTTGCGCTGAACTTCGGTAACTTCCTGCAGCTCACCGACGATCCGCTCTACTTTGAGGCCTATCTGCAATCATTGCAGGTGGCAGGGATCTCAACTCTCTGCTGTTTGTTCCTCGGCTACCCGTTGGCGTGGGCGGTGGCGCACAGTAAACCATCAACGCGCAATATTCTACTGCTGTTGGTGATCCTGCCGTCGTGGACCTCGTTCTTAATCCGCGTTTATGCGTGGATGGGGATCCTGAAAAATAACGGCATTCTGAATAACTTCCTGATGTGGTTAGGCGTTATCGATCAGCCGCTGACGATTCTGCACACCAACCTGGCGGTCTATATCGGCATTGTGTACGCCTATCTGCCGTTTATGGTGCTGCCTATCTATACCGCGCTGACCCGCATCGACTATTCGCTGGTGGAAGCCTCGCTGGATCTGGGCGCTCGTCCGCTGAAAACCTTCTTCAGCGTAATTGTGCCGCTCACCAAAGGTGGGATTATTGCCGGGTCGATGCTGGTGTTTATCCCGGCGGTCGGGGAGTTTGTGATTCCAGAACTGTTAGGCGGCCCGGACAGCATTATGATTGGCCGCGTGCTGTGGCAGGAGTTCTTTAACAACCGCGACTGGCCGGTCGCCTCGGCAGTGGCGATTGTGATGCTGCTGCTGCTGATCGTGCCGATCATGTGGTTCCATAAACATCAGCAAAAACAGATAGGAGACCACGGATGAATAACCTGCCTGTCGTAAGATCGCCGTGGCGCATTCTGATCCTGGTGATTGGCTTTACCTTCCTTTATGCGCCGATGCTGATGCTGGTGATCTATTCGTTTAACAGTTCGAAACTGGTCACCGTCTGGGCGGGCTGGTCGACGCGCTGGTACGGCGAGCTGTTCCGTGACGATGCAATGATGAGCGCCGTGGGGCTGAGCCTGACGATTGCGGCCTGTGCGGCAACCATGGCGGCCATTCTCGGTACCATTGCTGCCGTGGTGATGGTGCGCTTTGGCCGTTTCCGCGGGTCCACCGGCTTTGCCTTTATGATAACGGCGCCGCTGGTTATGCCAGATGTCATCACCGGGCTGTCGCTGCTGCTGCTGTTCGTCGCGCTGGGTCACGCTATAGGCTGGCCTGCCGACCGCGGCATGTTGACCATCTGGCTGGCGCACGTCACCTTCTGTACGGCGTACGTGGCGGTGGTTATCTCCTCGCGCCTGCGTGAACTTGACCGTTCGATTGAAGAGGCGGCGATGGATCTTGGCGCGACGCCGCTGAAGGTCTTTTTCATCATTACGCTGCCGATGATCATGCCCGCTGTGATCTCCGGCTGGCTGCTGGCCTTCACGCTGTCGCTCGACGATCTGGTGATCGCCAGCTTTGTTTCTGGCCCGGGTGCGACAACGCTGCCGATGCTGGTCTTCTCCAGCGTGCGTATGGGGGTGAATCCAGAGATTAACGCCCTGGCAACGCTCATCCTCGGCGTGGTCGGAATTGTCGGATTTATCGCCTGGTATCTGATGGCGCGCGCAGAAAAACAGCGAGTGCGTGATATCCAGCGTGCAAGACGCGGATAATCCTCTTAAAATCGATACGGATATGCAGTCGATGCCGCGAACGTTCGCGGCATCGTTTTCATGGAAGGCAATACATTGGATCTGTTTACTCGAAGCCGTTCGCATGCTCGCCTGAATGTCCCTGCTTTGGTGCAGGTGGCGGCGCTCGCCATTATTTTAATCCGCTGTCTCGACCTGATTATGATAATCAACCTGCTCGGGCTGCATGGCATTGGCGAGTTTATTCACCGCAGCGTACAAACCTGGACGCTAACGCTGGTTTTTCTCAGTAGTCTGGTGCTGGTGTTTGTTGAGATAGGCTGCGCGTTTTCGCTAGTAAAAGGGCGTAACTGGGCGCGCTGGGTCTATCTGTTGACGCAGGTGATTGCCGCCAGCTATCTGTGGGCGGCCTCGCTTGGCTATGGTTATCCTGAGCTGTTCAGCATTGCGGGCGAATCAAAGCGGGAGATCTTCCGCTCGCTGGTGATGCAAAAAATGCCGGACCTGCTGGTTTTATGCCTGCTTTTTGTGCCCGCAACCTCCCGCCGATTTTTCCGCTATCAATAACGGTGATACAATCCACGCCCCCGATTTTCTCAAGGTCTTTCTATGCAGTGCGCACTTTATGATGCCCATCGTTGCCGTTCCTGTCAGTGGATTGAGCAGCCGATAGCCGAGCAGTTGGCGGTCAAAATGGCCGATCTCCAGAGTTTGCTGGCGGATTTTTCCGTTAACGGCTGGTGCGCACCGGTATCCGGCCCGGAACAGGGTTTTCGTAATAAAGCCAAAATGGTGGTCAGCGGTAGCGTAGAACGCCCGCTGCTCGGCATGCTGCACCGCGACGGTACGCCGGAAGACTTGACCGACTGCCCGCTTTACCCCGATTCGTTTGCCCCGGTCTTTGCCGCGCTGAAGCCGTTTATCGCCCGTGCGGGTTTAACGCCTTATAACGTGGCGCGTAAGCGCGGTGAGCTTAAATATCTGCTGCTCACCGAAAGCCAGCTGGACGGCGGCATGATGCTGCGTTTCGTCCTGCGCTCAGAAGCCAAGCTGGAGCAGCTTCGCGCGGCGCTGCCGCGGCTACAGGCGCAGCTGCCGCAGTTGAAGGTGATTACCGCCAATATTCAGCCGGTACATATGGCGATCATGGAAGGCGAGCAGGAAATCTTCTTTACCGAACAGCAGGCGCTGGCGGAAAGCTTTAACGATGTACCGTTGTGGATCCGCCCGCAGAGCTTCTTCCAGACCAACCCAACGGTGGCGAGCGCGCTGTACGCCACCGCGCGCGACTGGGTGAGGGCGCTGCCGGTTAATCATATGTGGGATCTGTTTTGCGGTGTAGGCGGTTTTGGTCTGCACTGTGCAACGCCGGAAATGACGCTGACCGGCATTGAGATTGCGCCGGAAGCTATCGCCTGTGCCAAACAGTCGGCGGCGGCGCTGGGCCTGGAGAAACTTCATTTTCAGGCGCTGGACTCGACCCAGTTTGCTACCGCCCAGGCGGATGTCCCTCAACTGGTGCTGGTCAACCCGCCGCGACGCGGTATTGGTAAGGCGCTGTGTGACTATTTAAGCGAGATGTCACCGGAATTTATTATCTATTCCAGCTGTAATGCGCAGACGATGGCGAAGGATTTTGCCCATCTGTCAGGGTATCGCGTGGAGAAGGTGAAGCTGTTTGATATGTTCCCGCATACGGCGCATTACGAGGTGTTGACGCTGTTGGTGCGGAGATAGTCCCGGCGGCGCTTCGCTTGGCCGGGCTACAGAAAGACAAAACCCGGCATTAGCCGGGTTATTTATTGGTAGCCTGGGCGAGCGTTAGCGACCCCGGGAACGGCTGATTACTCAGCAAACCACTTATCGTTAATCTTCTGATAGGTACCGTCAGCTTTAATCGCTTTCAGCGCGCCGTTCAGTTTTTCCAGCAGCGCTTTGTTGTCAGGACGTACCGCAATCCCCAGACCAATGCCGAAATACTGCGGGTCGGTCACTTTCTCAGTAGCTGCACCCAGCTGTGGGTTGGTTTTCAGCCATTCGTTAACCACCGCGGTATCACCAAACACGCCATCGATACGGCCATTTTTCAGGTCGATAATCGCGTTCTGGTAGCTGTCATAGGCTACGGTTTTCACTTCCGGGTGCTTATCCATCAGGTATTTCTGGTGGGTGGTGCCGTTTTCCATCCCGATACGTTTGCCTTTCAGGTCGTCAAAGGTTTTGAACTCGCCTTTTTTAGCAATCACCAGCGCCGAGTTAGCATAATAGGCATCGGTAAAGGCAACCTGTTTGCTACGCTCCGGGGTGATGTCCATGCCGGAGATGACCGCGTCGTATTTCTTAAACTTCAGCGCCGGGATCAGGCTATCGAACGCATGGTTGGTGAATGTACATTCAGCCTGCATCTGCTTACAGAGCGCGTTAGCGAGATCGATATCAAAGCCGACAATCTGGTTGCTGGCATCCATGGATTCAAACGGCGGGTAGGTGGCGGAAACGCCAAAGCTGATTTTATCTGCGGCCTGGGCGCCTACGGCGACGGTGGCAAGTAAGGCGGCCAATACTAATTTTTTCATGGATGAGCTCCTGTCTGTCTCGCTTATTGGGTGCTGCCCTGCGTGTGGCATGGAGCTACAATGCCACTATGTGAATTTATATGCAATATATTTGATTAAATATTTTATTAGTGGCAAAAAAAAACGGACAGGCCAATGGCTTATCCGTTTTCACGAACGCAGTTTATGCAGAAACTAGTCGCGGTGCTCGAAGGCCAACGCTTTGCGCTCGATTAAACGCATCATCAGCGTCAGCAGGCCGTTAACGACCAGATAAACCAGTCCGGCAGCGCCAAAGACCATTACATCGTAGGTGCGCCCGTAGAGCAGCTGGCCGTGGCCCATCACTTCCATCAGCGTGATGGTATAGGCGAGAGACGTACTCTTAAACACCAGCACCACTTCGTTAGAGTAGGAAGAGAGCGCGCGTTTAAACGCGTAGGGCAGCAAAATTGCCAGCGTATCTTTCTTACTCATCCCCAGCGCATTACAGGACTGCCACTGACCTTCCGGAATCGCGCGAATCGCCCCGTAGAACAGTTGGGTGGTGTAGGCCGCACTGTTCAGCGACAGGGCTATCAGGGCGCACAGCCACGGCTCAGAGAGCAGGTGCCACAGCACCGGGTAGTTCTGCAGCGTCGGGAACTGGCCCGGACCGTAGTAAATGAGGAAGATCTGCACCAGCAGCGGCGTACCGGTGAACAGCGTAATGTAGCCGCGAACCAGCCACACCAGCACCGGCGTTTTCAGCGTCAGGATGATGGTGAAAATCAGCGCCAGCACCAGCGCCACCACGATGGAGGCCACGGTCAGCGTCAGGCTGGTGTGCAGCCCTTTCATCAGTTCCGGTAAATACTCGAGCATCAGCCTGGTCTCCGTTCAAAGCGAGTGGTACGCAGGTCAATGCGTTTGAGAATGTACTGGCTGAGGAGGGTTATCACCAGATAGATAGCCGCCGCCACGATATACCAGGTAAACGGCTCCTGGGTGCGGGTGGCGATACTCTTGGTTTGCAGCATCAGATCGTTCACGCTAATCAGCGAGACCAGCGCGGTATCTTTCAGCAGCACCAGCCACTGGTTGCCAAGACCCGGCAGCGCGTGACGCCACATCTGCGGCATCACCAGACGGAAGAAGATAGCGCTTTTCGACATCCCCAGCGCCTGGCCGGACTCCCACTGACCCGCTGGCACCGCTTTCAGCGCGCCGCGCAGGGTCTGCGAAGCGTAGGCGGAATAGAGCAGGGAGAGGGCAATCACGCCGCACAGGAACGGGCTGACGTCGAAGTTTTCGATCTGCATCTGCACGGGGATCTGTACGAAGCCGAGGTTGATAGTAAAACCGTCGGACAGCGTTAACAGCAGCTGAGAAGAGCCGAAGTAGATAAACAGCACCACCAGAATTTCCGGCAGGCCGCGCAGCACGGTAACCAGCGCAGAGCCGAGCCATGCGATAGGGCGCCATTTCACTGACTCCCATACCGCAAAGAACATCGCCAGCGCGAGGCCGATTATCAGTGCACAAACGGCAAGGCCGACGGTCATGCCGGCGGCGCTTGCTAAAGGAAACATTTCGTTCATCAAGTCTTACTTCTGGAACCATTTAGCGTAGATGGTTTCGTAAGTGCCATCTTTCTTCACTTTTTCCAGCGCAGCGTTGAATTTCTGCTGCAGCTCGGTGTTGCCCTGACGGACCGCAATGCCCAGACCTGTGCCGAAGTAGCCTTTATCGGTCACTTTATCGCCGACGGCGGCCAGCTTGTCGTTGGCTTTCAGCCATTCGGTGACGACGGCGGTGTCACCAAACACCGCATCAATACGCCCGTTTTGCAGATCCAGCTTGGCGTTCTGATAGCTATCGTAAGGGACGGTAGTGATTTCTGGATGTTTATCCATGATGAATTTCTGGTGCGTGGTGCCGTTCTGCACGCCGACTTTTTTGCCTTTCAGCTGGTCAATGCCGGTGAATTTACCCTTCACGCCGACGAATAACGCGGAGTTGTCGTAGTACGGAGTGGTGAACAGCACCTGCTTTTCACGCTCAGGGGTGATATCCATACCGGCCATGACGGCGTCAATACGACGGAATTTCAGGCTTGGGATCAGGCTATCGAAAGACTGGTTGCTGAAAGTACAGGTCGCGTCGATCTCTTTACACAGGGCGTTAGCGAGATCCACATCGAAGCCGACGATCTTATTGTTGGCATCCATGGATTCAAACGGAGGGTAAGAAGCTTCGGTCGCGAAACGGATAGTTTGAGCGGCGGCAGCGGAGAGGCTGACGCTAGCAAGCAGCGCGGCAATCAGTACTTTTTTCATCGTCATTGTCCTGAATCTCAGTGAGAAAGATAACTTCTAAATGCATCAGTCTGTGGGCTGTTAAAGCAGCTTGCATCGCCTTGTTCGACGATATAACCGTTTTCCATGTACACCACGCGGCTGGCCGTTTTACGCGCCACTTCCACTTCGTGGGTGACGATAACCTGGGTAATGTTGGTTTCAGCCAGTTCATGAATGATGCTGACTATCTGGGCGGTGATTTCCGGGTCAAGGGCGGCGGTCGGTTCATCAAACAGCAGAACCTGCGGTTCCATCATTAGCGCACGCGCAATGGCAACGCGCTGCTGCTGGCCGCCGGAAAGGTGCAGCGGATAGCGATCGCTGAACGGCTTGAGGCGTAAACGCTCCAGCAGTTTTTCCGCACGCGCCATCGCCTGGTCTTTGCTCAAGCCCAGCACGCGGCACGGTGCTTCAATCAGGTTTTGCACCACCGTCAGGTGAGGCCAGAGATTGTACTGCTGGAAGACCATGCCGACGTTTTGACGCAGTTCGCGAATGGCTTTGTCTGACGGGGTCTTAGCAAAATCGAAGTGGTTACCCGCAATCGCCAGAGTACCGGATTTCGGCATTTCCAGCAGATTCAGCACGCGCAGGAGTGAGCTTTTACCTGCGCCGCTCGGGCCAAGCAGTACCAGCGTTTCGCCCTCAGGGCATTGCAGCGTGATGTCGAACAGCGCCTGATGCGCGCCATAAAAGCAGTTAATGCCGTCTAATTTAATGCTCATTGATACCCGTCACGAATGTGTTGTTCTCGCCCTGGAAAGGCCAGGTGCATGCTCTGCTGTCGTTGTTGGATTTCTCCGCTGAAGGTATCAGCCCATAGAGAATTATCAGCAATTGAGGCCGCAAATAGTACCTTTGACAGAATAGTTATGCAATATTTGTGCGTTAAAACTTAAATATAAACCAACTTTTCTTTTAAAGTTAGCACAAAATAACGGTCGGGGTGGGCGAGGGGTATAAATGTCGGCATTCCAGGAGGAATGCCAGACATTTTGCCGGAATAAGGCATTTGACAGAATTACGTTACAATTTATTAACGTTTTTCAAGAGATTGGCGCAATGTGCCTGCCGGTGCGTGGGTATTGTTGCCAAGGTAGCGCACGTCATCAACGGCCCAACAGTTGCCTTCGCGGATCATCAGCACTTCATCTTTCCAGCTCTGGGTACCCTGTTTTAACTCAACGCGCAGTGGGATATTGCGGGCATCGGTATTCGGGATGGTCGACGCGCTGGCAACATCGGCGCTATCAGGCGTGCCCGCGCTGCTGGAGAACAGGTTCGATTGCAGCAGCGAACGTTTGTCTGGGTCCTGGCTGCTGTCGCTCAGTAGTTTTGCCAGACCGTCGCTCAGGTAAGGGCGAAGGGCGGTAAAGTCGGTGCTACGTTGCTGTTTTTGTGCGTCGTAAAACTTCTGCGCCACGGCGTCCGGGCCGCCTTCCACGCACTGTCCCATACGAGTTCCGGTATCTTTATAGGCCGGCGTCACGGTGGTACAGGCGCTCAGCAGTAGCGCTGCGGGAAGAAGAAGTGCAAGGTTGGTGTAACGCATAGTGATTCCTTGTTAGCTGTCTCAACATTCATCGCCCATATGCCGCCATGCAGCGGGCGCGATTTATGTATACGATAATGGAGTATTCCCTTTTCAAGCATAGCGTATCGGTCCGATAATGCGTTTAGCGCAGAGAGCTAAGGCATTGAACGTTAAAGAAGGAGCAGTCCATGCAATTTTCTACGACCCCCACCCTCGAAGGGCAGCCGATTACTGAATACTGCGGCGTGGTCACGGGCGAGGCAATTTTAGGGGCCAATATTTTCCGCGATTTTTTTGCCGGTATTCGCGACATTGTCGGCGGCCGTTCCGGTGCTTATGAAAAAGAGCTGCGCGCGGCGCGCGAAATTGCGTTCAAGGAGATGGGAGAGCAGGCCAAAGCGCTGGGGGCCGATGCGGTTGTCGGGATTGATATCGATTATGAAACCGTCGGCAAAGACAGCAGCATGCTAATGGTGAGCGTGAGCGGTACGGCGGTTAAAACGCGCCGATGAAACGCTTACTCACCGTGGTAATGCTGGCGATGGTGCTGGCGGGGTGTGCCGGGGAAGACAAAAAGGCCGTTATTGAAAAGCAGGACTATGTGCTGGATACCAGCCAGTCATCGCCACAGGCGTATCCGCGCGTTAAAGAACTGGTGATTCACTACACGGCGGATGATTTCGACGTCTCCCTCGCGACGTTAGTTGGCCAGCAGGTGAGCGTGCATTACCTCATTCCGGCGGTACCGCCGCTGCTGCACGGCAAGCCGAAAATCTGGCAACTGGTACCGGAGTCGAAGCTTGCCTGGCATGCGGGCATCAGCTTCTGGCGCGGCGCAACGCGCATCAACGATACTTCTATCGGCATTGAGCTTGAGAACCGCGGCTGGCAGAAAGCCGATGGCGCGAAGTTCTTTACGCCGTTTGAACCCGCGCAGATCCAGGCGCTGGTGCCGCTGGCGAAAGACATTATCAAGCGCTACAACATTGAGCCGCAAAACGTGGTTGCTCACTCGGACATTGCGCCGCAGCGTAAAGACGATCCGGGGCCACTGTTCCCCTGGAAGTCGCTGGCGCAGCAGGGGATTGGCGCCTGGCCGGATGAGCATCGGGTGGCATTCTACCTGAACGGGCGTTCACCTAACGCGCCGGTGGCGACCAGCAATCTGCTCGACCTGTTGGCGCGATATGGTTACGAGGTGAAACCGGGGATGACCAGAATGCAGCAAATCAGGGTGATTGCCGCCTTCCAGATGCACTTCCGCCCGACGCGCTATGACGGCGTTGCCGACGCGGAAAGCCTGGCGATTGCTGAGGCGCTGCTTGAGAAATACGGTCAGGGCTAAACCCTAGCGAGGCAGCTTACCGTGATCTTCCAGCCAGGCGGCGGTACGCACGATACCGTCGTCGAGCGAAACGATAGGCTCATAGCCCAGCTCTTCGCGGGCGCGGCTGATATCCAGCGTAAAATCGAAGTTCAGCTTTGAGACGCCGTAGTGGGTGAGAGAAGGTTCTTTCGCTTTTTTATCACCAAAGCGTTCCATGCTGCGGGCAATCATGTCCAGCATTGGATAAGGCACTGAACGGATCCGGCAGGGGATATCCAGTTCGTCAATCAAACGCTCTACGATGCTGCGCAGAGTGCGCGGTTCACCGTTGGTGATGTTGTAGGCGCGACCGGAAGGCAGGTCGTCACAGCGCGGTTGGCTGGCGAGCCACATGGCGTGAACCGCATTCTCGTAGTAGGTCATATCGACCATCGCGTGTCCGCCGCGCGGCAGCAGCACGCTGCCGTAGTGGTGCATCATCTGCGCCAGACGTGGAATAAACACTTTATCGTGCGGCCCAAAGACGCTCTGCGGACGAAGAATAGTAAAACGGGTATTCGGGTTCGCTTGCGCCAGCAGTTGGACCACCTCTTCGCTGGCCGCTTTGCTGCGGGCAAACTCGTTGGCGAAACGGTGCGGGCGGAAATCTTCGGTAATGTCGCGATGGTGGTGGTAATCAAAGTATAGCGACGGCGAAGAGATGTGAATGAAGTTACGAACGCCCCACGCGACGGCCCATTCGCCCAGACGGCGGGTGGCGCGAACGTTGGCTAAGTCGAAGGCGGCCTGGGTGCCCCACGGCGAAGTAAAGCTGGAGCAGTGCCACAGTGTGTCGACGCCAGCCAGCATCACTTTGGCCTGGGAGGAAACCAACTCGGTCAGGTCAGCATGGACGAACTCCGCGCCCATTTTCTCCAGCAGTTTGCCCATCGCTTCATTGCGACCGCTCGCTCTGACGCTGATGCCTCTGCTACGCAGATATTCAACCGCGTTTCTGCCTAACCCGCTGGTGGCGCCGGTGACCAGTACCTTCATAATCATCCACAGTGTTAAAAAAGTTTTTCGTGCGCATTCTTCCGTTTATTTCACTCGTATGCAATGGGAAACTAAGACGAAAAAGGGTTATTGCGCACTTTTTCCTGTCGCTTCTTCTGCCAGACGGGTGATACGCCGCGCCATTCCCCGGAAGATAAACAGATGCGCCGGGATCATCAACAGCCAGTACAGTAATCCTGGCATACCGTGGGGATGCCACCAGGCGCGCACGTCAAGCTCACGATGCGTGCCCTTATCGACCATGGTAAAGCTCAGGCGACCAAGGCCGGGGGCTTTCATGCCGAACAGTAAGGTTAGCGCTTTTTCGGGCTCAACGATGATGACTTTCCAGCTGTCGACGCCATCACCCACCTGCAGCATTTCCCGTTCCGGGCGGCCTTTGGCGAGCCGGTGTCCTACCAGCAGGTCCATCGCCGCGCGGGTTTTCCACAGCGCGTTACCGAAGAAATAGCCCTCTTTGCCGCCCAGACGGTTCACCACCTGCCACAGCGCAGAAAGGCTTGCCGACGTCTGAACCGTAAAGCCTGCCTGTTTGGCAAAAAAACCGTACTCGGGTCGCCAGCGGGCAAAGGCCTGCGCGTCGTAGCCCCAGTCGCTGGAGTTGGCGAGTTTTTTCTCTTCTTCCAGCGTGCGGCGCACCGCTTCGTCAAAGGGGATCAACGGTTGTGGGATCAGCGCCCGCAGCGTGCGATCGTCGGCCAGTAGATCATGCTTTAGTCCCTGGATCAGCGCTTTGGCGATCGTCGGCGGCACGGATGTAATCACGTTTAAGAACCACACCGAGATCCAACTGGTGGGCAGTGGGATAGGGATCAGCGGACGATGGCGGCCGCTGACCGCCATAAAATGTTCAAACTGCTGCTGATAGGTCAACTCCTCCGGGCCTGCCGCTTCAAACACGCGGTGCTCAGGTGACGGATGGTTCAGTAGCTCAACCAGATAGAACAGCAGGTTTTCCAGCGCGATAGGCGTTGTGCGTGATCGTACCCAGCGCGGTGGGGTGAGCACCGGCAGGTTGTAGACCATGTCGCGCATCACTTCAAAAGCGGCCGAACCCGCGCCAACGATGATGCCTGCACGAAGTTCACTGACAGGCACATCCGCGCTGCGCAGAATATCGGCGGTGAGCTGACGGGCCTTCAGATGCGGTGACTGTTCATGCTCCGGCGCTTGTAGTGAGCTTAAGAAGATCAGCTGTTTTACCGGGGTTATCAGCAGCGCATCGCGTACGTTTTCCGCCACGCGGCGCTCGTGTTTAATAAAGTCCTTACTCTCGCCCATACCGTGTACCAGGTAGTAGACGGTATCGACGCCGTTGAGCAGTCGGGCGACATCGGTGGTTTTTTCCAGGTCGACCGAATAGCAGGTTACGCCTGGAAGCTGTCGCTTTTGCAGCCGCTCAATGCGACGTGCCACCGCTCGCACGGTATACCCGCGCTGGCTTAATTCAGACACCAGGTGCTGGCCGATATAGCCGCTGGCACCAAAAACCAGAATAGTACGTGGCACGTCAGGCTCCTTAACGGGCTAAAAAGGCTTTCCAGTGTGTAACAACGTCTTCGAGCTGCTGACGATTAACGTCCAGATGGGTCACCAGGCGCACGATAGGCGAGGCATTAAGCAATACGCCGCGTGCTTTCATAAACTCGCCAAGCGCGGTGGCCTGAGCGTCACCGACGCGCACGAACAGCATATTGGTATCGTGACGCATAACATCTGCGCCAATTTCACGCAGCTGCTCGGCAAGCCATGCGGCGTTATCGTGGTCGTCCTGCAGGCGCACGACGTTATTTTTCAGCGCATACAATCCGGCGGCTGCCAGAATGCCGGCCTGACGCATACCGCCGCCGGTCATTTTGCGCCAGCGGTTGGCGTGGTTGATATAGTCGTGGCTGCCGACCAGCAGTGAACCGACCGGTGTGCCGAGGCCTTTAGAGAGGCAGATGGTGAACGAGTCGCAGTACTGGGCGATATCTTTCAGTTCACAGCCGTAGCTGACCAGGGCATTAAAGATACGTGCGCCGTCCACGTGCAGCGCCAGGCCGCGCTCGCGGGTAAATTCCCATGCGTCTTTCAGGTAGGCCCGCGGCAGTACTTTACCGTTGTGGGTGTTTTCGATGCTCAGGAGTTTGGTGCGGGCAAAGTGGATATCGTCGGCTTTGATTTTTGCCGCGACTTTATCGAGCGGCAGCGTACCGTCTGAAGCCGCATCAATAGGCTGCGGCTGAATGCTACCCAGTACCGCCGCGCCACCCGCTTCATACAGGTAGTTATGCGCCCCCTGGCCAACGATATACTCTTCGCCGCGCTCGCAATGACTGAGCAGGGCCACCAGGTTGGCCTGGGTACCCGTAGGCAGGAAAAGCGCCGCCTCTTTACCAGACAGCTCGGCGGCGTATTGTTGAAGGGCGTTAACGGTAGGGTCGTCGCCATAAACGTCATCACCGACCGGCGCGGCCATCATCTCTTCCAGCATGGCGCGCGTCGGGCGGGTTACGGTATCACTGCGTAGGTCGATCACGGCATTTCCTTTTTAACTCAGAATAATGCCTCCATTTTTACCTGAGCCAGTTGGTTTTCGCCAGTTCGATGACTTCATCCCCCCGTCCGCTGATAATGGCACGCAGCATATACAGGCTGAAACCTTTGGCCTGCTCAAGTTTTACCTGCGGTGGAATCGCCAGCTCTTCTTTCGCGACGGTTACGTCGACCAGCACCGGGCCGTCAATACTGAAGGCACGTTGCAGGGCTGCATCGACGTCAGCGGATTTCTCGACGCGAATACCGGTTATCCCGCAGGCTTCAGCAATGCGGGCAAAGTTGGTGTCGCCAAGCTCCGTACCGTCGGTGAGGTAACCCCCGGCTTTCATCTCCATCGCCACAAAGCCCAGTATGCTGTTGTTAAAGACCACAATTTTTATCGGCAGCTTCATTTGCACCACCGAGAGGAAATCACCCATTAACATGCTGAAACCGCCGTCACCGCACATTGCCACGACCTGACGTCCGGGTTCAGTGGCTTGAGCACCTAGCGCCTGCGGCATCGCGTTAGCCATGGAGCCGTGGTTAAACGACCCGAGAAGGCGACGTTTGCCGTTCATTTGCAGATAGCGCGCGGCCCATACGGTTGGCGTACCCACGTCGCAGGTGAAGATGGCATCTTCAGCGGCAAAGCGGCTGATTTGCTGCGCCAGATACTGCGGGTGGATGACCTTATCGCTCGGCTTGGCTAAATCGTCTAATCCTTTACGCGCGCTGTGATAGTGTTCCAGTGCTTTATCGAGGAAGCTTCGATCGCTTTTCTCTTCTAGCAGCGGCAGCAGCGCCGCCAGCGTGGCTTTCACGTCACCCACTAACGCCATATCCACTTTGCTATGCGCGCCGATGCTGGCCGGGTTGATATCTATCTGGATGATGGTGCTTTCGGTTGGGTAGAACGGACGGTAGGGGAACTGAGTACCGAGCAAGATAAGCGTGTCGGCGTTCATCATGGCGTGGAAACCGGATGAGAAACCGATAAGCCCGGTCATGCCGACATCATAGGGGTTGTCATATTCTACGTGTTCTTTGCCGCGCAGCGCATGCACGATAGGGGATTTTATTTTTTCTGCGAAAGCGGTGAGTTCACTGTGCGCCCCTGCGCAGCCGCTGCCGCACAGCAGGGTAATATTACGTGAAGACTTGAGCTTCTCGGCCAGTTTCTCCAGCTCGCTTTGCGGCGGTATGACGATAGGATGCGGCGCAGGGTACCAGTTTGTGCTGGCGCTTTCTGGCGCGGCCTTCAGCGCGACGTCGCCCGGTAGAACCACCACCGACACGCCGCGGTTAAGCACCGCTTTGCGCATCGCAATGGCCAGCACCTGTGGGATTTGTTCCGGCGTAGACACCAGCTCACAGTAGTGGCTGCATTCGCGGAACAGCTCCTGTGGGTGGGTTTCCTGGAAATAGCCGCTGCCGATTTCACTCGACGGAATATGCGCGGCAATGGCAAGCACCGGTACGTGGTTGCGGTGGCAGTCAAAAAGTCCGTTGATTAAGTGCAGGTTTCCCGGCCCGCAGGAACCGGCACATATAGCCAGTTCGCCGGTGAGCTGTGCCTCCGCGCCCGCGGCGAAAGCAGCCACTTCTTCATGTCGCGTCGGCATCCATTCAATGGTGCCCATTCGGTTGAGGCTGTCGCTAAGGCCGTTGAGCGAATCGCCCGTCACGCCCCAGATTCGTTTCACTCCTGCTTGTTCTAATGTTTTCGCAATGTAGTTAGCTACGGTCTGTTTCATGGTTTTC
Organism: Kluyvera chengduensis; assembly: GCF_044197065.1. Lineage (NCBI taxonomy): Bacteria > Pseudomonadati > Pseudomonadota > Gammaproteobacteria > Enterobacterales > Enterobacteriaceae > Kluyvera > Kluyvera chengduensis. The sequence continues at coordinate 796,961 of NZ_JBIQOI010000002.1, read as the reverse complement.
CATCTCCGGAATTGTGATACCGGTTACAAGTTTAGATGAAACTCGTCGTTTCGCTGGAAATATACCCTTATTTTCAGCGGGTATATTTAGTAAATGAGAAGCAGTACCGTAGACGTTCTACAGGGATAAACAGGGAAAAATTCAAATGATTATAAAGTTGCTCCAGGCAGTAAACCGCACGTTGTCACACGAAGATTTCGGCAAATTATTACTGCGTCTTGTCGTCGGGGGACTGATGTTGTTCCACGGGCTGCACAAGCTGTTTGACGGGGTTGATGGCATCAGCGCCATGCTGGTGGCAAAAGGGCTGCCGGGCTTTATCGCCTATGGCGTGTTGGTGGGGGAGGTGGTGGCGCCTATCCTGCTGATCCTCGGTGTGCTGACGCGTCCGGCGGCGCTGGTGTTAGCGTTTACCATGGTGGTCGCATGGCTGATGGTGGGGCTGGACAAGACCGTTGCGCTGGATAAAACCGGGGCTTGGGCGATTGAGAGCCTGGTGTACTTCTTTGTAGCGGCACTGGCGATTGCGTTTATTGGCGCGGGGAAATATGCGCTGGGCGGGAAGTCGGCCTGGCAGTAGTCCCTATTCGACCAACAATTAAGGGATGATGGAATACCTGAAGCGTGAACTGCTTCCGAAAGCTATCGGCTGTTGGTTGCTTTCAAAGCACTCACAGACGTAAAAAAGGCCACCCGGTAAAACCGGGTGGCCTTTTCACATCTTGATGTAGCTTACGCCAGTACCAGGTCGCCCTGTGGGTGACAGGAACACGCCAGTACGTAACCGTCAGCGATTTCCGCGTCGGTCAACGTCATGGTGCTAGTGACCGTATACTCACCGGATACCACTTTGGTTTTGCAGCAACCGCAAACGCCCGCGCGGCATGCAGCAACCACCGGAACCTTGTTGCTTTCCAGCGCGTCCAGCAACGTAGTACCGACCGGTGCGTAGAACTCCTTCGCCGGTTGCAGCTTGGTGAACTTCAGGCCGCTCGTTGCAGCATCAGCTACCGGGGTGAAGAACTTCTCTTTAAAGAAGCGCGTCACGCCAAGCGCCTTCACCTCTTTCTCAACCATATCCATGTATGGCGCTGGGCCGCAGGTCATGACGGTACGAGAGGAGAGGCCCGGCACGCTTTTCAGCAGTTCGGTGCTCAGGCGACCAGAAACAAAGCCGTGAGTGGCGTTGTTTTCTGCAACCAGCGTGACCGGATACTGTCGCCATTCCTCGGCAAAAATCACATCCTGCGGTGAGCGCACGTTAAAGATAACCTGCACATCGACCTCTGGACGGTACTTCGCCAACCAGCGGCGCATCGACATAATCGGCGTAACGCCGCAGCCGGCGGCCAGCATCAGGAATTTGTCGTCTGCTTTATCTTCACAGGTAAATTCACCCATCGCATCAGACAGCCAGATATAGTCGCCGCGCTTTACGTCGCGGGTCAGCCACTGTGAGCCGGCACCGTCGTCAATACGGCGGACGGTCAGCGTGATGTACTCGCTGACGCCCGGCGTAGAGGAGAGGGTGTAGGCACGCAGCGTATCCGCCGAGTTGCGCACGCTGACCAGTGCATACTGCCCGGCGTGGTACGGATAATAGTCGTGGCAGAGCAACGAAATTGTCCAGACGTCCGGCGTTTCCTGATGGATATGGTGAACCTGCATCCGCCATGGGCACTGATTTGTTGGCATGGTCATTCTGTACTCCTTACGCGCTCAGCAGCTGCTTCATATCTTCTTCAACGGTGGTCACGGAACGCAGACCGAACTTCTCGTTGAGCACAGCCAGCAGGTCCGGCGTGAAGAAGCCCGGTGCGGTTGGGCCAGTGACGATGTTTTTCACGCCCAGAGAGAGCAGGGTCAGCAGAATAACAATCGCTTTCTGTTCGAACCAGGAGAGCACCAGAGACAGCGGCAGGTCGTTCACGCCGCAGCCCAGTTTTTCTGCCAGCGTGACCGCCAGGATGATAGCTGAGTAGGCATCGTTACACTGACCGGCATCGACCAGACGCGGCAGACCTTCGATATCGCCGAACTCCAGTTTGTTGAAACGGTATTTACCGCACGCCAGGGTCAGGATCAGACAGTCGTCCGGTACGCTGGTGGCGAAGTCGGTGAAGTAGTTACGCTCGCCGCGTGCGCCGTCGCAGCCGCCAACCAGGAAGATGTGACGCAGTTTTTCGCGGCTCACCAGGTCAATCAGGGTATCGGCAGCGCCCAGCAAGGTCTGACGGCCAAAACCAACGGTGATCAGATGTGGGATTTCGCTGTACGGGAAGCCTGCCATCTGCTGCGCCTGAGCGATAACCGGACCGAAGTTGTCGCCTTCGAGGTGACTCACGCCTGGCCAACCGACAATGCTACGGGTCCAGATACGGTCGTCGTAAGCGCCCACGGTTGGGTCGATGATGCAGTTAGAGGTCATCACGATTGGGCCAGGGAAGCGAGCAAATTCCACCTGCTGGTTCTGCCAGCCGCTGCCGTAGTTACCGATCAGGTGTTTGAATTTACGCAGCTCAGGGTAGCCGTGTGCTGGCAGCATTTCACCGTGGGTATAGACATTAACGCCGGTGCCTTCGGTTTGTTCCAGCAGGTTATAGAGATCTTTCAGGTCGTGACCGGAGATCAGAATGCATTTGCCTTCGGTCGCTTTTACGTTGACCTGAGTTGGCGTTGGGTGACCGTATTTGGTGGTTTCACCGGCATCCAGAATGCTCATCACTTTGAAGTTCATCTGGCCGATTTCCATTGAGCACTCCAGCAGAGCGTTCATATCGGAAGGCCAGGTACCCAGCCACGCCATAATTTTGTGGTATTGCGCGTAGATGTCGTTGTCGTACTGGCCGAGTACATGCGCGTGTTCCATATAGGCAGCCGCACCTTTCAGGCCGTACAGACACAGCAGACGCAGGCCCATAATGTTTTCGCCGATAGCGGCTTTATCTTTGTTTGGCGTGAACTCAGCGGCCTGCTGTTGCAGGGCACCCAGATCGTCGCTTGCCAGCTGCAGGTCGGCCATTGGGTTATCAACGGTGGCGTTGGCGTCTACGGCCAGGCACTGCGCTTTCAGCGCTTCACGCAGGGCGATCGCTTCACGGGCATAACCGACAATGCGTGGGGAGTCGAAGTTAACGTTAGTCAGGGTAGAGAAGAACGCGCGCGGGGCGAAGTTATCGACATCATGGCTGATAATGCCGTATTCGCGAGCTTTAATCGCCCATGCGGACAGACCTTGCAGGGCCGCAATCAGCAGATCCTGCAGATCGGATGTTTCAGCGGTCTTACCGCACATACCCTGTGCATAAGAGCAGCCGTTCCCTGCCGGAGTACGGATGGTTTGTTCACATTGCACACAAAACATGGTCACACCTTTTTAAAGTTATATTTAATATACATGTTTAAGGGTAAGCCTGGTGCTAAGCCTTGAAAAGGGATTTCTGGTGCAACTTAAAGGGAGGTTGATTTAGCGCAATTTTGGCGGCAGCCGGGGCTACCGCCATAGAGGTATCAGGCGGTGAAGAAGGCCATCATCAGAGGAACCAGCAGGCTCAGCAGGAAGCCGTGGACGATGGCGGGAGGAACCATTTCGACGCCGCCAGAGCGTTGCAGCACTGGTAGGGTAAAGTCCATCGAGGTGGCACCGCAAAGTCCCAGCGCGGTGGAGCGGCTACGGCGAACCAGTCCTGGAATTAACATGATGGCGAGCAGTTCACGCGCCAGGTCGTTAAAGAAGGTGGCGCTGCCGATGACCGGGCCATAAGCATCAGTCAGAAGAATACCTGATAGCGAATACCAGCCAAATCCGGACGCCATCGCCATCCCGGTTTTAATCGGTAGTCCGAGCAGAAAAGCGTTAATCACCCCAGCTACCATGGAGCTGGCGACGACGACCAGCGCAATGACCATGCCGCGGCGGTTGAGAATTATTTGCCGCAATGTCATACCACTATTTCTCAGCTGAATACCTACAAGGAACAGCAGGAAGATAAGGGTATATTCGCTGGCATCGGTTGCGTGCTGTAAAAAAGAGAATCCGCTGAGTCCGACTGCGAAACCGGCAATAACCACAAAGCACAACTTTAATGATTCCAGCGCCATGGCTAAACGCGAAGGCAATTTTTCCTGGTGGTGAGGATGTCCCCAGGGCAGGGCTTTTTCAAGCCAAAAAAGCGCCAGCGTATTGCACAATAAAATAACCACAATACTAATGGCAGAATAGTGAAAAATGGATAGCAGGTTGTCGGCCAGATTATCCAGGAATGCCAGGCTGATCCCCATAAAAAAGAGAATAAGGTACACAATCCAGCTCAGCAGACGATTGATTAATTGCAGTGCGCTGCGGTGGGTAAGGGGGATGAGGTAGCCGATAATTAGCGGCACCAGAATGATTAGCAATCCCGATAACATGACGTGCTCAGTTCCTTGCAGTATTGAAATAGCGCACAGACACTACCGAAAACCCCATTGTGAGTAAAGCCACGAAAAAAGAAAGACCCGACTATGCGGGTCCTGGTAGGCCGGATAAGGCAACGCCGCCATCCGGCAATGTGCATAAAACTACCTGATGGCGCTACGCTTATCAGGCCTACCGCCGTATTATTTCTTTTCCAGCAGCGTGCGATAAATCAGGCCGCCCAGGATACCGCCAATAATTGGCATTACCCAGAAGAGCCACAGCTGGTGCAGTGCCCAGCCGCCCTGGAAGATAGCAACTGCGGTACTACGCGCCGGGTTAACGGAGGTGTTAGTCACAGGAATGCTGATCAGGTGGATCAGGGTCAGCGCCAGACCGATAGCAATTGGCGCAAAGCCCGCAGGCGCATTTTTGTCGGTGGCACCGTGGATAACCAGCAGGAAGCCACAGGTCAGCACAATTTCAATTACGATAGCGGACAGCATAGAGTAGCCGCCCGGTGAGTGTTCACCATAGCCGTTAGACGCAAAGCCGCTGGCTGCTGCATCAAAGCCGGCTTTACCGCTAGCGATGAGGTACAGAATAGCTGCAGCGATAATCCCGCCAACAACCTGAGCAATGATATAACCGATAACATCTTTAGCCGGGAAACGACCGCCCGCCCAAAGGCCCAGCGTCACAGCCGGGTTAAAATGACCGCCAGAAATATGCCCTACGGCAAAAGCCATGGTGAGAACGGTTAAACCGAACGCCAGCGCAACACCCGCAAAGCCAATCCCTAACTCTGGGAACGCTGCAGCCAAAACCGCGCTGCCGCAACCACCAAATACCAGCCAGAAGGTGCCGAAGCACTCTGCAGCCAATTTTCTAAACATAACCACCTCGAATCAAAAATATCATCGTCATAAAGGATGACGACTGAATTTATACCGGCCTTAAATGAGTGGCAGGCATAGTCAGCGTTATTTTAAAAACTAACGTCATCCCTTAACCAGTTAAATAAATACGCGAACTTTGATGCAAAACAATGTGGTGTTAATCCTTGAGCGATTCATTCTTTAATTTAGAGTGTAGTGCATTATTTTCGGAATAATCGTGGAGAGTGATTAAGAGCGCACTTTATTACTTTCGGTGGTTAATAAGACGTCACTCCGCCAGGAAGTGAGGGGATGAACGGGTGTCAACGACAGCGCATCCCGCTATACTGCGGAGATGAAAGGAGTGCAGGCACGCACTGTGTTACGGAGGAGTTATGCTTCTTGAACGCACCGAGATTGCAGGATTTCGCGGCATTAACCGTTTGTCGTTAATGCTGGAACAAAATAATGTCTTAATCGGCGAAAATGCCTGGGGCAAATCGAGCCTGCTGGATGCATTAACGCTGCTGCTTTCCCCGCATGAAGGGCTTTACCACTTCGTCCGTAATGATTTCTGGTTTCCGCCGGGTGATGTTCAGGGGCGCGAACACCACCTGCATATTATTCTGACCTTTCGCGAGAACGAGCCTGGTCATTATCGTGGGCGACGTTACCGTGGGGTATCCGGTTGCTGGTCATTATGTCCCGATGGCTACCAGCGAATTTTTTATCGTCTTGAGGGTGAACTTGGTGCAGATGGTAGCGTACTGACCCTGCGTAGTTTTATTGATTGTGACGGGCAGGCGCTGGAGCTCGATGATATCGACGCCTGTGCTCGCGAGCTAATTCGCCTGATGCCGGTATTGCGCCTGCGCGATGCCCGCTTTATGCGGCGCATTCGTAATGGCACGGTGCCAAACGTACCGGATGTGGAAATTACCGCCCGCCAGCTGGATTTTCTGTCACGCGAGCTGGTCACTAGCCCGCAAAACCTGAGCGACGGGCAAATTCGTCAGGGTCTCTCGGCAATGGGACAACTGCTGGAGCACTACTTTTCTGAGCAGGGTTCCGGCCCGGCAATTCAGCGCTTAATGCGCCGTCGTTCCCATGATGAACAGCGGAGCTGGCGCTATCTTGATCTGATTAACCGGATGATTGACAAGCCCGGTGCGCGTAATCACCGGGTGATTCTGCTGGGCATGTTTTCGACCCTGCTTCAGGCGAAAGGGACGGTCAGGCTGGACAAAGATGCCCGGCCGCTGCTGCTGGTGGAAGACCCGGAAACGCGACTGCACCCGATCATGCTATCCGTTGCCTGGAGCCTGCTGAATCTGCTGCCTTTGCAGCGTATTGCCACCACTAACTCAGGTGAACTCCTGTCGCTTACGCCAATGCAATACGTGTGTCGGCTGGTACGCGAATCCTCTCGCGTATCCGCCTGGCGCTTAGGTCCGGAAGGGATGAACGCCGAAGACAGCCGACGCATCTCTTTCCATATCCGCTTTAACCGTGCTTCCTCCCTGTTTGCCCGCTGCTGGTTGTTGGTAGAAGGAGAGACCGAAACCTGGGTCATCAACGAACTGGCGCGTCAGTGTGGCCACCACTTTGATGCGGAAGGGGTGAAGGTTATTGAGTTTGCCCAGTCGGGATTAAAACCACTGATTAAGTTTGCCAGCCGAATGGGTATCGAGTGGCACGTGCTGGTCGATGGCGATGAAGCGGGGAAAAAGTATGCGGCGACCGTGCGCAGTTTAGTGAACAACGATCGGGACCAGGAGCACCATCATTTGACCACGCTGCCGGCGCTGGACATGGAACACTTTATGTACAAACAGGGTTTTTCCAGCGTTTATCATCGCGTCGCACAGCTGCCGGAAAATATTCCGATGAATATGCGGCGAGTGATTACCAAGGCTATTCACCGTTCGTCGAAACCGGATTTGGCTATTGAAGTGGCCATGGAGGCAGGCCGTCGCGGGACCGAAGCCGTGCCGTCGCTGCTGAAAAAAATGTTTTCCCGCGTCGTCTGGTTGGCGCGCGGGAAAGCAGATTAACGCGTTGTGGCCTGCAAAACCTGCTGCTGGAGCGCATCCAGCAGCTCGTAGCGGCGGCGATACTCCGCACGTTTTTTGCTGGCAATCTCTTCCATGGTCTTACGCGGCAGTGCCAGCGGAAGCACATACTCACCTTTGCTATCAACCGTTGCGCTGAGCGATTCCCAGAAGCTGTTGTAATCGGCATGCAGTTTGTCGCGTTTTTTACGACGATAACGAATGCTGCGATAGATATGCGTCTCGTTGCTGACCGCGCGTACGTGTTCCACCGACAGCGACTCTGTGAGCGTTAATAGCGCATCCACCACCAGTCGTTTCGGGAACAGGCCGTGGCAGGCTTTTGTCGCAGTCTGGATAAGTTGATGCGAAACATGCGCCTTCGCCCCTTGCAGTCCCCCAATGTAAAAGGTGTTCACCCCGTTGAGCTGGCATAACGTAAAGGTCAGTTCCGCTAACACGGTGTTGCTTTCATCACGAAACGTTAGCGTTGCTTCACCTTCTTTGTCCTGCATGGCATCGGCGTTCAGACGAATGGCATATTGCTGCCCATCTTTGCCGTTGATGGTTGCCAGCAGCGCGCCTTGTGGCGAGAGATAGTCTTTCGCCACGTTCTCCGGCAGGTGGCTCAGCAGTTGCAGATAGTGCCAGCTTAATGCCTCGATTGTCTGTTGATGATCGGTGTGAATCGATAACCATGGGCGGTGGAGTCGGCACGGTAGGCCTGGCTGCACGTCAAGGATCTGCATTAAATGCGGCTGCTTTGCCAGCGTGTCCAGCAGCTTGCCGGTCATGCGCGGCGTGCTTAGTGAACGCAGCATGAACTTAAAGCGATAGCTCGGATTTTTCCATGCCCGACCGGGCGTTAACGCACCGGTCGACAGCAGACGAAAGAAATGCCAGCTGGACTCAGGTTGCAGGGCTGCGGACGAGGAAATTTCGGCGATGCTGGACATAGGAATAATCTCATAAAAAAGATTGGCCTATTTAAGCAACGCGATGCTCAACACAATTTCAACAAATGTAAGAATTGTGGAGATTAACGTTTGTTTATGAAGTGTTTAGGTTTGATGGTTTTTGTTTTTTCTTTATTTCCACGCACCACATCCGCAGTGCGTAGAAAAAGAGATTAACGTTGGTTAAATAGCGTCGACATTTGCGAATCAATGGTATCCATCAGCTCATAGCGGCGGCGGTATTCCGCACGCTTTTTGCTCGCAATCTCTGCAATATCCTTACGGACGATGACTCCAGGGATGTGGAAATAGCCGGTTTGATCGCATTCACCGCCCACAGCTTCCCAGAAGTTGTCGTAATCCGAGAGGATGGTTTTATTTTTATCAAGGTAGCGTTCACCGCGGAAAATATGGACCGCGTTGCTGACGGCGAGGATTTGCTCTACCTGTAGACGTCCTGCAAAGCGGCAGATAGCCTCCATTACCAGACGTTTAGGGAACAGGCCGTGACAGGCTTTCGTCGCTTCCTGGATAGCTTCATGAGGAAGGTCACGTTTACCGCCCTGCAGACCGCCGATAAACAGCGTCCGACGGTTCTGATAGTTCAGGATGGTGAAGGTCATTTCCGCCAGGGTATCGCCATCCCCGTTGCGCATCAGAATTGTGCTCTCGCCTTCTTTGTCGAGATTGACCTCCATGGTCAGGTCAAAGCTGAAGATCTCGCCGTTTTTCCCCTCGACTTTGGCGAGTGGGAAATACTGCGAATTCAGATAGGTCTCAAATTCTTCAGAGGACATTGCCTCAGATAACAGCTTATAGTGATAACGAATCGCATCCACAACCAGAGGGCGGGCAAAATTAACCGCCAGATAGGGACGATGTAGTCGCACCGGTAAGCGAGGCTGGCGCGCCATGACCGCGTTAAGATTTGACCATTGGGACAGTTCACGCATCCATTCACGGCTTAGGCGTGGCATTAATAAAGAACGCAGCATAAACTTCCGCCGAAAGCTGCGTTTATGCCATTGTTCTCCTGGTTGCCAATGGCCGCTGAACAGCCTGAAAAACAGACCAATACTGGTGAAGGAGTGTGCTTGAGGGAGAGAATTATCACTGAGCTGAGACATGGCAAACGACCTGATATAAAAACTTTTCTAAAGTTTACAAACGGAAAATTAAATAGAGCCTCAATCATCGGATAATTCTTAGGTCTCTTTAACGATTGTTTATATTTTGTTTACGCTTGCCTTTTCATTCTGTCGAATACACTGGGGAATTCAGGATTTTTATGAACATCAAGGGAAAGTTTAAAAAACGCTATGCGATCGCGGCTATCGTCGTGGTTATCGCCATGATAGCGGTCTGGAAAACGCTGAATGCGCCATTACCCAACTACCAGACGCTGATTGTTCGCAAGGGCTCCCTTGAACAAAGCGTACTTGCCACCGGTAAACTTGATGCGCTGCGCAAAGTTGACGTGGGTGCGCAGGTGAGCGGCCAGTTGAAAACGCTGTCGGTGAATATTGGCGACAAAGTGGTGAAAGACCAGCTATTGGGGGTTATCGACCCGGAACAGGCACAGAACCAGATAAAAGAGGTTGAAGCCACGTTGATGGAACTGCGGGCGCAGCGCCAGCAGGCGGAAGCCGAATGGAAGCTGGCGAGCGTGACCTTTTCGCGTCAGCAGCAGTTGGCAAAAACCCAGGCGGTTTCACGTCAGGACCTGGATACCGCAGCCACCGAAATGGCGGTTAAAAAGGCGCAAATAGGGACGATTGACGCGCAAATTAAGCGTAACCAGGCTTCTCTGGATACCGCAAAAACCAACCTCGATTTTACCCGCATCGTGGCGCCGATGACGGGCGAAGTGACGCAGATTACTACCTTACAGGGACAGACGGTTATCGCGGCCCAGCAGGCACCTAATATTCTGACGCTGGCGGATCTCCGCACGATGTTGGTCAAAGCTCAAGTGTCCGAAGCCGACGTTATTCACCTCAAGCCAGGTCAGAAAGCTTGGTTTACGGTACTCGGCGACCCAATGACCCGCTATGAGGGCACGCTAAAAGATATTCTGCCTACCCCGGAGAAGGTCAACGACGCCATCTTCTATTATGCTCGTTTTGAAGTTCCTAACCCGCAGGCGGTGCTGCGTCTTGATATGACGGCCCAGGTGCATATTCAACTCAGCGGCGTAAACGATGTACTGACTATCCCACTTTCCGCACTCGGCGATAGCGTTGGCGAAAACCGCTATAACGTGCGCCTGTTGCGTAATGGCGAAGTGAAGACGCGTGAAGTGGTCATTGGTGCGCGTAATGACACCGACGTTGAAATTGCTAAAGGGCTGGAAGCAGGGGATGAGGTGATTACCGGAGAAGGTAAAGCCGGGGCGGTAAAATGACCGCGCTGCTTGAACTCAGTGACATTCGCCGAAGCTATCCGTCAGGTGACGGCAGCGTCGATGTGCTGAAGGGGATTTCCCTGCAGATCAACGCCGGAGAAATGGTGGCGATTGTCGGGGCCTCTGGCTCGGGGAAATCGACCCTGATGAATATTCTCGGTTGCCTTGATAAGCCGACGAGCGGCACTTATCGGGTTGCCGGGGTGGATGTTGCCACGCTTGATAGTGATGCTTTGGCGGCGCTGCGGCGCGAGCATTTTGGCTTTATCTTTCAGCGCTACCATCTGCTGTCTCATCTGACGGCGGCGCAGAACGTTGAAGTACCCGCCGTGTATGCTGGCATGGAACGCAAAGCTCGTCTTGAGCGCGCCAGACAGCTGTTACAACGTCTTGGGCTTGCCGATCGCGTGGACTACGCACCATCGCAGCTGTCTGGTGGTCAGCAGCAGCGCGTGAGTATCGCCCGCGCGCTGATGAACGGCGGCCAGGTGATCCTCGCCGATGAACCGACCGGCGCGCTTGATACCCATTCTGGCGAAGAGGTGATGGCAATACTGCATCAGCTTAAAGAGCAGGGTCACACGGTGATTATTGTGACTCACGACCCGCAGGTTGCCGCTCAGGCTGAGCGGGTGATTGAGATTCGCGATGGGGAAATTATTCGTAACCCGCCAGCGCGTCAGACCACGGCGGTAGCGCGCCAGCCTGCGGCACAGAATGCCTCCGGTTGGCGGCAGTTCAGTAACAGTTTCCGTGAAGCGTTATCGATGGCCTGGCGCGCGATGGTTGCCAACAAAATGCGTACGTTGCTGACCATGCTGGGCATTATTATCGGTATTGCTTCGGTGGTTTCTATCGTCGTGGTGGGCGATGCCGCCAAACAGATGGTGCTGGCCGATATTCGCGCCATCGGCACGAATACCATTGACGTCTATCCGGGGAAAGATTTTGGTGATGACGATCCGCAGTATCAGCAGTCGCTGAAATACGATGACCTGCTGGCGATTGAAAAGCAGTCGTGGGTCAGTTCAGTCACGCCTTCTGTCTCAAAAAACCTGCGCGTCAGGGCCGGCAACATCGACGTTGCCGCCAGCGTTCAGGGCATTGGGCAGCACTATTTTAACGTCTACGGTATGACCTTCAGTGAAGGGAATACCTTTAATGATGTACAGGCCGCTGAACGTTCGCAGGTCGTCATACTCGACAGTAATACCCGTCGTCAGCTTTTCCCGAATAAAGCCAGCGTTGTGGGTGAAGTGATTCTTGTAGGCAATATGCCAGCAACGGTTATTGGCGTGGCGGATGAAAAGCAGTCGATGTTCGGCAGTAGCAAAATTCTCCGCGTCTGGCTGCCATATTCCACCATGTCAGGGCGGGTCATGGGGCAGTCGTGGCTGAACTCGATTACCGTCAGGGTGAAAGAGGGGTACGACAGCAGCATTGCTGAAGAGCAGCTCACCCGACTGTTAAACCTGCGGCACGGTAAAAAAGATTTCTTCGTCTGGAACATGGACAGCGTCTTGAAAACGGCGGAACGCACCACACATACATTACAGCTGTTCTTAACGCTGGTGGCGGTGATTTCGCTGGTGGTGGGCGGCATTGGCGTGATGAATATTATGCTGGTGTCGGTGACGGAGCGTACGCGGGAAATTGGCATTCGTATGGCGGTTGGGGCGCGGGCAAGCAACGTGCTGCAGCAGTTCCTGATAGAAGCGATTCTGGTCTGTCTGGTCGGCGGCGCGATTGGTGTGGCGTTGTCAATGATGATTGCGCTACTGCTGCAACTGGTGCTGCCGGGGTGGGAAATTGGCTTCTCACCGTTGGCGCTGCTGACGGCGTTTATTTGCTCGACGCTGACCGGCGTACTGTTCGGCTGGCTTCCGGCGCGCAACGCGGCAAGGCTCGATCCGGTTGATGCGCTGGCGCGCGAGTAAACGCAAAATAAGTGAAAAAATGCCAGTCAGAAGGACTGGCATTTTGACAGCGGGATGTACACAATGGGGCAGTAACTAGGCGGCTGTTTCTGCTTCCAGAGGGATAATCACGCTTGCATGATTACCTTTCGGCCCCTCGTGGACATCAAACTGGACGGATTGCCCGGCTTTTAACGTTCTGTACCCATCCATCTGGATGGTGGAGTAATGGGCGAAGATGTCCTCGCCACCGCCTTCCGGGCAAATAAATCCGAACCCTTTGGCATTGTTGAACCACTTAACAGTACCCATTTCCATACTTCGACATCCTTCGTAACACTATTATACGTTTATAAGTAGATGGAATGAACCGGTGGTGGAGTCAGGAGTTGTTCAAAACCTCACCAACTCTCGCCAGTACAATTTAGATATTTCGTACTGTGCGTCAAGCGATTGAAGGAGGCCGAAGGGGGAAAATGCGTCAAAATTTGAAGCAGTTAACGCTATTGACGGGAATGTGACAGAGTTCGCGAATGACAGCTATAGGTGATAGCTATCTATGATCTACAGTAGATTTAGAACATGTATGCACAGGAACGAGTCGCGACGTGGTTGACGGAAAATGTGTCATTATTCCCGTCAATAATACGAGATGCGAACGTGCAAACAGGCTCGTCAGCAGCAAGAGATGACACCCACAATGATGACTGACAATGAGTAAGAGCAGAGACTGGCTGGACTTCGACCAGCTTTCGGCAGATAAACTTCAGGATGGGCTTAAGCCCCCATCGATGTATAAAGTGATATTGGTCAATGATGATTACACTCCGATGGAGTTTGTTATTGACGTGTTACAAAAATTCTTTTCTTATGATGTAGAACGCGCAACACAACTGATGCTAACGGTTCACTATCAAGGTAAAGCAATTTGTGGTGTTTTTACGGCAGAAGTCGCCGAGACCAAAGTTGCCATGGTGAATCAGTACGCGAGGGAGAACGAGCATCCACTGTTGTGTACGCTGGAACAAGCCTGATACAGGCATGAAAATTGGGGGAGGTGCCTATGCTCAATCAAGAACTGGAACTCAGTTTAAACATGGCTTTCGCCAGAGCGCGCGAGCACCGTCACGAGTTTATGACCGTGGAGCATCTGTTGCTGGCACTGCTCAGCAACCCATCAGCCCGTGAAGCGCTGGAAGCGTGCTCGGTCGATCTGGTGGCGCTGCGTCAGGAACTCGAAGCCTTCATCGAACAAACCACGCCGGTGCTACCGGTCAGTGAAGAAGAGCGCGAAACGCAACCGACGCTCAGCTTCCAGCGTGTTCTGCAGCGCGCGGTCTTCCACGTCCAGTCTTCTGGCCGTAGCGAAGTGACCGGCGCTAACGTCCTCGTGGCGATTTTCAGCGAGCAGGAGTCGCAGGCCGCGTATCTTCTGCGTAAACATGAAGTCAGCCGTCTTGACGTGGTGAACTTCATCTCTCATGGCACGCGTAAAGACGAGCCAAGCCAGCCTTCTGATTCCGGGAATCAGCAAACTAACGAAGAGCAAGCAGGCGGGGAGGAACGTATGGAAAACTTCACCACCAATCTTAATCAGCTTGCTCGCGTCGGGGGAATTGACCCGCTGATTGGTCGCGACAAAGAGCTGGAACGCACTATTCAGGTGCTGTGCCGCCGCCGTAAGAATAACCCGCTGTTGGTGGGTGAGTCCGGTGTCGGTAAAACGGCGATTGCCGAAGGCCTCGCCTGGCGCATTGTGCGCGGCGACGTGCCGGAAATCATGGCCGACTGCACTATCTACTCGCTCGATATTGGTTCGCTGCTGGCGGGCACCAAGTATCGCGGTGATTTCGAAAAACGCTTTAAGGTACTGCTCAAGCAGTTAGAGCAGGATACCAACAGCATTCTGTTCATCGACGAAATCCACACCATTATCGGTGCGGGTGCTGCGTCAGGCGGGCAGGTGGATGCTGCGAACCTGATTAAACCGCTGCTCTCCAGCGGTAAGATTCGGGTAATGGGCTCTACCACGTACCAGGAGTTCAGCAATATCTTCGAGAAGGACAGGGCGCTGGCGCGTCGTTTCCAGAAAATCGATATTACCGAACCGTCGGTCGAAGAGACTGTGCAGATCCTGAACGGTCTGAAGCCGAAATACGAAGCGCACCACGACGTCCGCTATACCGCGAAAGCGGTGCGTGCGGCGGTGGAGCTGGCGGTGAAATACATTAACGATCGTCATCTGCCGGATAAGGCCATCGACGTGATTGATGAGGCTGGCGCTCGCGCCCGTCTGATGCCGGTGAGCAAGCGTAAGAAAACGATCAACGTGGCGGACATTGAATCCGTGGTCGCGCGTATTGCGCGTATCCCGGAGAAAAGCGTCTCCCAGAGCGATCGTGATACGCTGAAAAATCTCGGCAATCGCCTGAAAATGCTGGTCTTCGGCCAGGATAACGCTATCGATGCGTTGACCGAAGCCATCAAAATGAGCCGCGCGGGCCTCGGCCACGATCACCGTCCGGTGGGCTCCTTCCTGTTCGCTGGCCCTACCGGGGTAGGTAAAACAGAAGTGACCGTCCAACTGGCGAAGGCGATGGGCATTGAGCTGCTGCGTTTTGATATGTCCGAATATATGGAACGCCATACGGTGAGCCGCCTTATCGGTGCGCCTCCGGGATACGTTGGTTTTGATCAGGGCGGCCTGCTGACCGATGCGGTTATCAAGCATCCGCACGCGGTACTGCTGCTGGACGAAATCGAAAAAGCGCACCCGGACGTCTTTAACCTGCTGCTGCAGGTGATGGACAACGGTACGCTGACGGATAACAACGGTCGTAAAGCCGATTTCCGTAACGTGGTGCTGGTGATGACCACCAACGCCGGCGTACGTGAAACCGAGCGTAAATCGATTGGCCTTATCCAGCAGGACAACAGCACCGACGCGATGGAAGAGATCAAAAAGATCTTTACGCCAGAGTTCCGCAACCGTCTCGACAACATTATCTGGTTCGATCATCTGTCTACTGACGTTATCCATCAGGTGGTCGACAAGTTCATTGTCGAGCTGCAGGTTCAATTGGATCAAAAAGGCGTATCGCTGGAAGTCAGCCAGGAGGCCCGTAACTGGCTGGCCGAGAAAGGCTACGACCGTGCGATGGGTGCGCGTCCTATGGCGCGTGTGATTCAGGACAACCTGAAAAAACCGCTGGCCAACGAACTGCTGTTTGGCTCGCTGATTGACGGCGGCCAGGTTACCGTGGCGCTCGATAACGAGAAGAACGAGCTGACCTACGGCTTCCAGAGTGCACAGAAGCATAAACCGGAAGCGGCGCATTAACGTTAATCATTTGTGGTAAAAACGAAAACCGAGCTGGCAGCAGCTCGGTTTTTTTATGCGCCATCTTCATTGTTTAACGCTGACATTCCCTTTGCGCAAATTTGAACAGTTGGATAATAACCCGACGTAAGGGTTGGCATGATGGAGGCAGAATATAACCAAGCGGTGGCATGATGTTTTCAAAATTGTTATCGATGATTTTACTCACCTGCGCGTTATTCTCAGGTCAACTCATGGCTGGACATAAAGGACATCAGTTTTTGTGGGTTAAAAATGCCGATCATCAGCTCCGCCATGAAGCGGATAGCGATGAGCTCCGTGCGGTGGCAGAGGAGTCAGCGGAAGGGCTACGCGAGCATCATCACTGGCAAAAATCGCGTAAACCGGAAGCGCACAATTTATGAAGTGATGTGGAGAAGGCAAAAAAATGCCCCGCAATAAGCGAGGCATTACTATTCAGCAAATAGCGCTCGGCGAAAGTAGCGCCAGACGCTCATTATCTGCGGAGATTAGCGACTACGGAAGACAATGCGGCCTTTGCTCAGGTCGTACGGGGTCAGCTCAACAGTCACTTTGTCGCCCGTCAGGATACGGATATAGTTTTTGCGCATTTTACCGGAGATATGTGCAGTAACCACGTGCCCGTTTTCCAGTTCTACGCGGAACATGGTATTAGGTAACGTATCAAGTACGGTACCCTGCATTTCAATATTGTCTTCTTTGGCCATCTAATCCTCTGGGGTATCACTACCGTAATTTGAACCGGCAAGATAATGCCGAAGTTCATCAAGTAAGTAAAGAATTGTCCGTCTTAATCGGCGAAAGTCGTTTTTGCGCATTACCCTTTCACCACACAAATGCATCGTGTGATGGGCACGAACCAGGCCGGAAACAGCAGGATAAACGTGGGCGTTATCTGACTCGAATGATTCCCAAACGTCGGCGGGGTAAAAGGCAGAAGCGACTCTCGTCGGCAATTATATCATCCCGCTGGGAATTGTGCTGAAATCATTTACGCTTCAGGTAAAAAGAGCGCTCTGGGGACCCAGAACTTATCGGGAAGAGGTTGTATGCGCAGAGTATCAAGGTGCTCAAGATAATCTCGACGAGGTATTTCTACGGCGCCCAGTGAGGCGGTATGGCTATTGAGTACCTGACAATCGATTAATTTTCCACCCGCCTGACTGAAGGCCTCACAGAAGACGTACAGCGCCGTTTTAGAGGCGTTCTCCGCACGGCTGAACATTGACTCACCGCAGAACAGTTCACCCATTGCAACGCCATACATGCCGCCTACGAGCATATTCTCCTGCCACACTTCGATGGAGTGCGCATGACCAAGCTCGTGCAGCCGCTGATAGGCCTGACTGATGCTGGTGGTAATCCAGGTCCCTTCGTTACGATCCTGCGCGCAGCCGGCGAGCACATCGCTGAAGGCATAGTTGATCGTCACGCGGTAGGGCGAGGTTTTATGAAATCGCTTCATACTGCGGCTGAGGTGGAACTGTTCAGGCCACAGCACGGCGCGGGGATCCGGCGACCACCATAGAATGGGATCGCCAGGAGAGAACCACGGGAAAATACCGCGCTGATAGGCCATCAGCAGACGCGCGGGGCCGAGATCGCCCCCTAGCGCGAGCAGTCCGTTTGGTTCACGTAATGCGCCCTCAGGGGAGGGAAACGCGATCGAATGTCGAGAAAGCTGGACAAGGCGCATGTCGCGATGACCTCACGAAACAGAGTTAACTAATCATAGTCTACAGGCGCTGTTTAAACTGGTAGTAACGACCTTGTTTTGCCAGCAGTTCTGTATGATTACCTTGCTCAATTATTTGCCCGTTGTCCATGACAATTATCTGATTAAATCGCGCCAGTCCGCGCAGGCGGTGAGTCACCATCAGCAGCGTCTTATGACGCATCACGTCGGCCAGTAGTTCAAGGATCTGGCTCTCGGTGGTGGCATCTAACCCCTCTGTGGGTTCGTCCAGCATCATCAGTGGAGCATCATGCAACAGTGCACGCGCAATCCCCAGACGACGAAGCTCGCCGCCGGAAAGCTGACGGCCGCCTTCACCGAGCCAGCTGTTCAGACCGGCGTCTTCCAGCAGCTTTTCGAGCCCAGTACGACGCAGCACGTCACTGAGTGCTTCATCGCTTGCATCAGGTTTCGCCAGCAGTAGGTTATCGCGAAGCGTGGCGCTGAACAGGTGTACGCGCTGTGGTACCAGGCTGACGGTCTGACGAAGCGTCTGCTCGTCAAACTGGCGAAGCGGCGTGCCGTTAAGCTGAATCTCGCCCTGCTGAGGGTCCCAGGCGCGGGTAAGCAGCTGAAGCAGCGTCGATTTACCACAGCCGGTTCGGCCAAGAATCGCAATATGTTCGCCTGCGGAGATAGACAGCGTAAGGTTATCCAGCGCTGGCTGCGTCTGCTGCGGGTAAGTGAATGACACCTGAGTCAGCGTTAACGCCACCTGCTGTGGCCGCGCTACAGCTTGCTGCGGGAAGGTGACTTCTGGCTGCTGTTCGATAATCTGGCTGACGCGCAGCGCCGAGGCGATAACCTGCCCCAGGTGCTGGAACGCACCGGTGACCGGCGCGAGCGCCTCAAAGGCCGCCAGCGCACAGAAAACAAAGAGCGCAATCAGCGCGCCCGGCTGGCTGTTGGTGCCAACGCCACCTGCGGCGAGCCACAGCATGGAGACAACCGCAACGCCGCCAATCAGCAGCATCAGAGCCTGAGAGAGTGCGGTGAGTTCCGACTGACGACGCTGAGCGTCGTGCCAGTTGAGCTCGGTCTGTTCCATTTGTTTACGATAGTGCTGGCTGGCGTTAAAAATCGTCAGTTCAGCCTGACCTTGCAGCCAGCCGGTCAGCTGTTGGCGATACTGACCGCGCAGGGTGGTTAACTGCTCGCCGGTGGGTTTACCGGCGCGATAGAACAACGGCGGTAAGATAATCAGCGTGGCCAGCATAATGCCGCCGAGCGTCAACGCCAGGCCAACGTCCAGCAGGCTAAGCCCGGCCGTGACCACCAGAATAACCACCAATGCGCCAACCAACGGTGAAATGACGCGCAGATAGAGGTGATCGAGCGTATCGACGTCGGCCACCATACGGTTGAGCAGTTCGCCCTGACGAAAGCGTGCCAGCCCGGCAGGGGAGAGCGGCAGCAGCTTACTGAAGGTGAAAACGCGTAAATGCTGCAAGACGCGGAAGGTCGCATCGTGACTGACCAGACGTTCAAAATAGCGCCCGGCGGTACGAATAATCGCCGCGCCGCGCACGCCAGCGGCAGGCAGCATGTAGTTGAAGGTGTAAGCGCCCGCAAACCCGACTACCGCTGAGGCCGAGAGGAACCAGCCGGAAAGGGTCAGTAAGCCAATGCTCGCTAACAGCGTGACAATCGCCAGAATAATGCCCAGGCTGAGCAGCCACTTGTGACGTTTATAAAGCGCCAGATAAGGTAACAGTGCACGCATTTAGATCTCCTCCTGACGGCTGGCCAGTAGGCTCGTAAAGACGCCGTTAGCATCAACCAACTGCTGATACGTTCCCTGCTCAATAATCTGACCGTTCTCCATTACCCAGATAGTGTCCCACTCGGTAAGGCCTTCAAGCTGATGGGTTACCATCAACGTGGTTTGTTGGGTTGAGGCTTCGGTCAGCGCCTGCATGACGCGCTGTTCGCTGTGTGCATCCAGGCTGGCAGCAGGTTCATCCAGCAGCAGAAGACGGCAGGGGGCGAGCAGGGCCCGGGCCACGGCGACGCGCTGGGCCTGGCCGACGGACAGCCGTGCGGCCTGTTCACCTACGATGGTGTTGATACCGTCAGGTAGCTGCGGGAGAAATTCGCTGACCCAGGCTTTATCCAGCGCCTGCCGCAGCTGCTGTTCACTGGCATCAGGATTGCCGAGCAGCACGTTCTCACGCAGCGTGGACGCCGGAAGCTGCGGGTTTTGCCCAACCCAGCTCATCATGCGGTGCCAGCCTTCCGGGTGAAGGTTGCGTAATTCGATGCCGTTCACTTTCAGCGATCCGCTGTAGGGTAAGAAACCCGCCAGCGCATTCAGCAGCGAGCTTTTGCCGGAGCCGCTCAGACCTACCAGCACAGCGCGTTGACCGGCGTTAAGCGTGAAGTTCAGCGGCCCGACCAGTATTTTGCCTTCAGGTGAGGTGATAAACAGGTCTTTGGCACAAAGCGTGACCGGCTCGCTGGTGTCCAGTGTCTGGTCACCCTGCTCAGGATGCGCCAGCGGCGCTTCGAGGAACGTTTTCAGGCTGTCGGCAGCGCCAACGGCTTGTGCTTTAGCGTGATAGAAGGTGCCCAAATCCCGCAGCGGCTGGAAGAACTCTGGGGCCAGGATCAGCGCCAGGAAACCGGAGGAGAGCGTCACGGCGGTGCCGTAACTGCCGAAGTTCAGCTCGCCGAGATAAGAGAAGCCGAAATAGACCGCAACCAGCGCAATGGAGAGCGAGGTAAAGAATTCCAGCACGCCGGAGGAGAGGAAGGCCAGGCGCAGCACTTCCATCGTACGATGGCGGAAATCTTGCGACGCCTCGCGAATATTTTCCGTTTCCGCTTCGCCGCGGCCAAAGATACGCAGCGTATCCATACCACGCAGACGGTCAAGGAAGTGACCGCTCAGACGCGCCAGCGCCAGGAAGTTACGGCGGTTGGCATCGGCAGCGCCCATACCAACCAGCGCCATAAACAGCGGGATCAACGGCGCGGTGACTAGCAGAATAAGCGCCGCCGCCCAGTTTGAAGGGAAAATCGCCACGACGATAAGCAGGGGAACGCAGGCCGCCAGCGCCATCTGCGGCAGGTAGCGGGCGTAGTAATCGTGCATGTCATCGATTTGTTCGAGAATAAGCGTTGCCCAGCTCCCGGCAGGTTTCCCCTGAATCCAGGCTGGACCAGCCTGCTGAAGGCGGTCAAGCACCTGACGGCGGATTTCAAACCGAATCTGCTGCCCGGCGTGAAAACCGACGCGCTCGCGCAGCCAGACCACCCAAGCGCGCAGGATAAAGATCAGCACCAGTTGGATAAACGGCAGCAGCAATGCTTCTCGCGGGATGTTCTCCATAATCATATGGTGGAGAATGCGGGCAAGGAACCAGGCCTGGGCGATGATCAATACACCGCTAACGAAGCCGAGCAGACGGGAGGTCATCAACCAGCGGCGTGACAGGACGCTTTGCTGTTTGAGCCAGCGGGTGAGTTCTTGTTGGCGACTTTTATTCATTGGGCGCTTAGCAGGTGCTTATGGCTAATGGTTTCAGTTATGGGCGCGGCAATGTTACATCGCAGAAAAAATAAAGGCGACTTATCGTCGCCTTTTTTACTTTTGTTACTGACTTGTAAAGATTATTTGCACGCGTCAGCCAGACCGTCGAGATAGCGCTCAGCGTCCAGCGCGGCCATACAGCCGGTGCCTGCGGAGGTGATTGCCTGACGGTAAATGTGGTCCATTACGTCGCCTGCAGCAAACACACCAGGGATGCTGGTCTGGGTTGCGTTGCCGTGAATGCCGGACTGCACTTTGATATAGCCGTTTTCCAGCGCCAACTGACCTTCGAAAATAGCGGTATTCGGACTATGGCCGATGGCCACGAACAGGCCAGCGACTTCCAGTGATTCAATATCGTCGCTTTCGGTCGAACGCAGACGCAGACCGCTTACGCCCATCTGATCGCCGGTGACTTCTTCCAGCGTGCGATGGGTATGCAGCACGATATTGCCGCTTTCCACTTTATCCATAAGACGCTTAATCAGGATTTTTTCCGCGCGGAATGAATCACGACGGTGAATCAGATGCACTTCTGAGGCGATATTGGACAGATACAGCGCTTCTTCAACCGCGGTATTACCGCCGCCGATGACCGCGACTTTCTGATTACGGTAGAAGAAACCGTCGCAGGTTGCGCAGGCAGAGACGCCACGGCCTTTGAATGCTTCTTCCGATGGCAGCCCCAGGTAACGCGCAGACGCACCGGTAGCGATGATTAACGCATCGCAGGTGTACTCACCGCTGTCGCCGGTCAGGCGGAACGGACGGTTTTGCAGATCTACGCTGTGAATATGATCGAAAATAATTTCGGTCTCAAACTTAGTCGCGTGCTCGTGCATGCGTTCCATCAGCAGTGGACCGGTCAGGTCGCTTGGGTCGCCTGGCCAGTTTTCAACTTCGGTGGTGGTGGTCAGCTGACCGCCTTTTTCCAGCCCGGTAATCAGGACTGGTTGCAGGTTTGCGCGTGCAGCATAGACCGCAGCGGTGTATCCCGCAGGTCCAGAACCAAGGATTAACAACTTACTGTGTTTGGCCGTGCCCATGAGATCCCCATAATTGTTGGCAGACATTGTTCGCGATTGTAGGGAATTTGTAGGCGTAAAAAAAGGGTATAGCGATTTTGTTAGCGATATGTGTAATAGGATGAGTCGATTGATTGTCTATTTTAACATCAATAAATATAACTATTTCTACTGCCAGTCTCATGATTATAAGATGATTACATGTGAAACCGGACCCAGGATTCATGAATATGTGGCATGTTGTACTAAAAAAAGATGTTTTGCTTTGACAATCCCCTGTGCTTTTGCGACAACATTCAAGGAAGAAGAAAAGCAGTGTTTCGCGTGTGGTGAATTTTCATGCACGCAAATACCATTTTTACCCGGATCACTGAAATCTACGTATGGTGTGGACAGACATCATACGTGATGTCGGAGGGTGGCCGCGAGGCGCCGGGGCTTCTCATACGCATACCCTGGGATATACGTCGTTGCAGCAACAACGGCGCATTGAAATCGGGAGAAGGCTCTGAACAGTGAAGTGCACAGAGTCAAGACAGGAGTAGGGAAGGAATACAGAGAGACAATAATAATGGTAGATAGTAAAAAACGCCCTGGCAAAGATCTCGACCGCATCGACCGCAACATTCTCAATGAACTGCAAAAAGATGGGCGTATTTCGAACGTCGAGCTTTCCAAAAGAGTAGGACTTTCTCCGACCCCGTGCCTTGAGCGCGTACGTCGTCTGGAACGACAGGGTTTTATTCAGGGCTATACCGCGCTGTTAAACCCGCATTACCTGGATGCATCGCTGCTGGTATTCGTTGAGATTACTCTGAATCGCGGTGCGCCGGACGTGTTTGAACAATTTAACGCCGCTGTGCAAAAACTTGAAGAAATTCAAGAGTGTCACTTAGTATCCGGTGATTTCGACTATCTGTTGAAAACCCGTGTACCTGACATGTCAGCTTACCGTAAGCTTCTTGGCGAGACCCTGCTGCGCCTGCCAGGCGTAAACGACACCCGTACTTACGTCGTCATGGAAGAGGTCAAGCAGAGTAATCGTCTGGTAATTAAGACCCGCTAAAACGGAACAGGTGCAAAATCAGCGTAGTTTGATTACACTCCTGTTAATCCATACAGCAACAGTGTCGGCGCAATCTGGCACTGTTGTCCGTTTTAGCATTTGGCACCTGGAGAGCCTTTCTTGAGCCAGGAATATACAGAAGACAAAGAAGTCAAACTCACAAAACTCAGCAGCGGACGCCGGCTCCTTGAGGCGTTACTCCTTTTATGCGCCATTTTTGCCATCTGGTTAATGGCTGCACTACTGAGCTTCAATCCTTCCGATCCTAGCTGGTCACAAACGGCCTGGCACGAGCCTATCCACAATTTATGTGGCGCTTCCGGCGCATGGCTGGCTGACACGCTGTTCTTTATTTTTGGCGTGATGGCGTACACCATACCGGTGATCATCGTTGGTGGCTGCTGGTTTGCCTGGCGGCATCGTTCAAGCGAAGAGTACATTGACTACTTCGCCGTCTCGCTGCGCCTGATTGGCGTACTGGCAATCATCCTCACCTCATGCGGCCTTGCGGCGATAAACGCCGATGACATCTGGTACTTTGCCTCCGGCGGCGTGATTGGCAGCCTGCTCAGCACCGCGCTGCAGCCAATGCTGCACAGCAGCGGCGGGACCATTGCACTGCTCTGTATCTGGGCCGCGGGCCTGACGCTTTTCACCGGCTGGTCGTGGGTCAGCATTGCCGAGAAGATGGGCAGCTGGATCCTCAATATTCTGACGTTCGCCAGCAACCGAACCCGTCGTGATGATACCTGGGTCGATGAAGACGAGTACGAAGAAGAAGACGAATATGAAGACGACGGCGAGGAGACGCAGAAAGCGTCGCGTGAATCTCGTCGTGCGCGTATCTTACGTGGAGCGCTGGCTCGTCGTAAGCGTATTGCCGAAAAATTCTCCAATCCAATGGGTCGCAAAACGGATGAAGCGCTGTTTTCGGGGCGTCGTATGGACGAGCCGGAAGCCGCTGGTTATACCGCGCAGGTCGATCCTGATGATGTGCTGTTCTCGGGCGCCAGCGCCACCCGCGCCGCGGGATATGATGAATACGATCCGCTACTGAATGGACATTCTGTTACGGAAACCGTTGCGGCGGCTGGGGCGACTGCGTGGGTAGCCGATCCTGCACTAGCCGCCCCTTCAGTGAGCGAGCAGCCGGTTCCTACACCGGCCGTTGAATGGCAGGCCGTTCCAGCACCAACCCCGGTTGACCCAGTTATTGCGCCAGCGCCGGAAGGGTGGCCGCCGGTACAGCAACCGCAATATGCGCAGCCACAGCAGCCTGCTTACGAGCAACCGCAATATGCGCAGCCACAGCAGCCTGCTTACGAGCAGCCGCAGTATGCACAGCCACAGCAGCCAGCTTACGAGCAGCCGCAGTATGCCCAGCCTCAACAGCCTGCTTATGAGCAGCCGCAGTATGCACAGCCACAGCAGCCTGCTTATGAGCAGCCGCAGTATGCACAGCCACAGCAGCCTGCTTACGAGCAGCCGCAGTATGCCCAGCCTCAGCAGCCTGAGTATGAGCAGCCGCAGTATTCACAGCCTCAGCAAACTGCTTACGAGCAGCCATACTCTGCTGAACAGGATTATTTGAACGAACAGCAGGTTACACCAGCCCCCGTTGCTGAACCGGAACCTGTTGTAGAGGAAGACGTTAAGCCTGCACATCGTCCGCCGCTGTACTACTTCGAAGAAGTGGAAGAGAAACGTGCGCGCGAACGTGAACAGCTGGCAGCATGGTATCAACCGATCCCGGAACCGCTGGCACCAATGGAACAACGCGCATCCTCCACGCCGTCTGTTCCGGTTTCTGCGCCAGAACCTTCTGCCGCGGTAGCGCCGGTGGCAGCGAGCGTACGCCATGCAGCAGCCGCTGCCGGAACCGCCGCAGCCGCGGCAGCCTCAGCACCGCTGTTTAGCCCTGCAGAAGGGCCGCGCGCGCAGGTTAAAGAGGGCATTGGCCCGCAGCTGCCGCGCCCTAACCGAGTCCGCGTACCAACGCGCCGTGAGCTCGCATCTTATGGTATTAAGCTGCCTTCCCAGCGGATGGCGGAAGAGCGGGCGGCTCGCGAGGCAGAACGCTATCAGCATGATGATAGCAACCCGATGACTGACGATGAAGCCGACGCTATGCAGCAGGATGCGCTGGCTCGCCAGTTTGCCGCCTCGCAGCAGCAGCGTTATGGTGAAGCGGAAAGTCATGATGGTTTCGTGTCTGACGACGATGATGCGGATACGGCGGCTGAAGCTGAACTGGCGCGCCAGTTTGCGGCTTCTCAGCAGAACCGTTACGCCAGCGAGCAGCCGGAAGGCGCGCATCCGTTCTCACTCGACGATTTTGAATTCTCACCGATGAAAACCCTGGTGGATGATACGCCGAGGGCACCTTTGTTTACGCCGAGCGTGATGCCGGAACCTACCGTAACGCCGCCGCCTCAACCGCAGCAGCCGTCGCAGTACGCTCAGGGCCATCACCAGACTCAACAGCCACCGCAGCATGTGCAGGGCTATCATCAGCCGCAGCAGCAGTATGCGCAGCCTCAGCAACAATTTGCACAGCCGCCACAACAGCAGCCTGTGCAGCAGCCGGTAACGCCGCCGCAGGAGAGCCTGATTCACCCGCTGCTCATGCGTAACGGCGACGATCGTCCGCTGCAGAAGCCGACAACGCCGCTGCCGTCGTTAGATCTGTTAACGCCGCCGCCAACGGAAGTGGAGCCGGTAGATACCTTCGCGCTGGAACAGATGGCGCGTCTGGTTGAGACTCGTCTGGCCGATTATCGCATTAAAGCGGACGTCGTGAACTACTCTCCGGGTCCGGTCATTACCCGCTTCGAGCTGAACCTGGCGCCTGGCGTGAAGGCGGCACGAATTTCTAACCTGTCTCGTGACCTGGCGCGATCGCTCTCGACCGTTGCGGTACGCGTGGTGGAAGTGATTCCGGGTAAACCGTACGTTGGTCTGGAACTGCCGAACAAAAAGCGTCAGACCGTCTACCTGCGTGAAGTGCTCGACTGCGATAAATTCCGTGATAACCCATCACCGTTGACCGTAGTGCTGGGTAAAGATATTGCCGGTGAGCCGGTGGTTGCCGATCTCGCCAAAATGCCACACCTGCTGGTTGCCGGTACAACCGGTTCCGGTAAGTCCGTCGGCGTGAACGCCATGATCCTCAGCATGCTCTACAAAGCGCAGCCTGAAGACGTGCGTTTCATCATGATCGACCCGAAAATGCTGGAACTGTCGGTCTACGAAGGGATCCCGCATCTGTTGACTGAAGTGGTCACCGACATGAAGGATGCGGCCAACGCCCTGCGCTGGAGCGTCAACGAAATGGAGCGTCGCTATAAACTGATGTCGGCGCTTGGCGTGCGAAATCTTGCCGGCTATAACGATAAGATTGCTGAAGCGGCGCGCATGGGCCGTCCGATTCCGGATCCATACTGGAAACCGGGCGACAGCATGGATGCAACGCATCCGGTGCTGGAAAAACTGCCGTACATCGTGGTGCTGGTTGATGAATTTGCCGACCTGATGATGACCGTCGGTAAGAAGGTGGAAGAGCTGATCGCCCGCCTGGCGCAGAAAGCGCGTGCCGCGGGTATCCACCTGGTTCTGGCAACTCAGCGTCCGTCGGTGGATGTGATAACTGGCCTTATCAAGGCCAACATCCCGACGCGTATCGCGTTTACCGTCTCGAGTAAAATTGACTCCCGTACCATTCTTGACCAGGGCGGCGCTGAGTCGCTGCTGGGAATGGGTGATATGCTCTACGCTGGCCCTAACTCCAACAACCCGGTGCGCGTTCACGGGGCGTTTGTCCGTGACCAGGAAGTGCATGCGGTGGTTCAGGACTGGAAGGCTCGCGGTCGTCCGCAGTATGTTGATGGCATCACCTCCGACAGCGAAAGCGAAGGCGGCGGCGGTGGCTTTGATGGCGGTGAAGAGCTGGATCCACTGTTCGATCAGGCGGTCAACTTTGTGACCCAGAAACGCAAAGCGTCGATCTCTGGCGTACAGCGCCAGTTCCGCATTGGCTACAACCGCGCTGCACGAATTATCGAACAGATGGAAGCGCAGGGGATCGTCAGCGAGCAGGGGCACAACGGCAACCGTGAGGTGCTGGCACCGCCGCCGTTCGATTGATTGCAAAGATGGGTAAATTAGTAAAAATTCAGTATTTTCTTCTGTCACCACTCTGGGCGAAGTCTTAGAGTGAGTGCCAGAGGCTCTCCTGCCGGGAGCATGAAGCTATTTAAGGATTAATAATGAAAAAAATCGCGATCACGTGTGCATTACTTTCCAGCTTTGTTGTCAGCAGCGTATGGGCTGATGCCGCAGGCGACCTGAAAAGCCGCCTGGATAAAGTCAGCAGCTTCCACGCCAGCTTCACCCAAAAAGTGACCGACGGCAGCGGTAATGCGGTGCAGGAAGGCCAGGGTGATCTGTGGGTAAAACGCCCGAACCTGTTTAACTGGCACATGACGCAGCCGGATGAAAGCATTCTGGTGTCTGACGGTAAAACGCTGTGGTTCTACAATCCGTTTGTTGAACAGGCGACGGCAACCTGGCTGAAAGATGCGACGGGCAATACGCCGTTTATGCTGATTGCCCGTAACCAGGCCAGCGATTGGCAGCAGTATAATATTCAGCAGACCGGCGATGACTTTGTGCTGACGCCGCGCGGCAGCAACGGCAACCTGAAGAAATTCACGATTAACGTTGGCCGTGATGGCACGATTCATCAGTTCAGCGCCATCGAGCAGGACGATCAGCGCAGCAGTTACCAGCTGAAATCGCAGCAAAATGGTGCGATAGAAGCGTCCAAATTCACCTTTACACCGCCGCAGGGCGTGACGGTGGACGATCAGCGTAAGTAAGAGGCAGGCGTGGGCAATTTGTCGCTCGATTTTTCTGATAATACCTTCCAACCTCTGGCCGCACGTATGCGGCCAGAAAACTTAGCGCAGTATATCGGCCAGCAGCATCTGCTGGCTGCTGGCAAACCGCTGCCGCGCGCTATTGAAGCCGGACACCTGCATTCGATGATCCTTTGGGGGCCGCCGGGTACGGGGAAAACGACGCTGGCGGAAGTGATTGCTCGCTACGCGAATGCCGATGTTGAGCGAATCTCTGCTGTCACCTCCGGGGTGAAAGAGATTCGTGAAGCCATCGAGCGTGCCCGACAGAACCGCAACGCTGGTCGCCGTACCATTCTGTTCGTCGATGAAGTTCACCGCTTCAACAAAAGCCAGCAGGATGCTTTCCTGCCGCACATTGAAGACGGCACCATCACGTTTATTGGCGCAACTACCGAAAATCCCTCGTTTGAGCTCAACTCGGCGCTGCTCTCCCGCGCTCGCGTTTACCTGCTGAAATCCCTGACCACCGAAGATATTGAGCAGGTACTGAGTCAAGCCATGGAAGACAAGGCGCGTGGCTACGGCGGGCAGGATATTGTTCTGCCGGACGACACCCGCCGCGCGATTGCTGAACTGGTCAACGGCGATGCCCGTCGTGCGCTCAATACGCTCGAAATGATGGCTGATATGGCGGAGTTGGATGATGCTGGCAAGCGCGTCTTGCAGCCTCAGCTTTTGACCGAAATCGCCGGTGAGCGCAGCGCTCGCTTTGATAACAAAGGCGACCGCTTCTATGACCTGATTTCGGCGCTGCATAAATCGGTACGCGGCAGCGCGCCCGATGCGGCGCTCTACTGGTACGCCCGCATTATCAGCGCGGGCGGCGATCCGCTCTATGTCGCACGTCGTTGCCTTGCCATTGCTTCAGAAGATGTCGGCAACGCCGACCCACGCGCGATGCAGGTAGCGATTTCCGCCTGGGACTGCTTCACCCGCGTCGGTCCGGCGGAAGGGGAGCGCGCCATTGCACAGGCGATTGTTTACCTGGCCTGCGCACCGAAAAGCAACGCCGTCTATACCGCTTTTAAAGCTGCAATGGCCGATGCTCGGGAACGCCCGGATTACGACGTACCGGTGCATCTGCGAAACGCGCCAACCAAACTGATGAAAGAGATGGGTTACGGGCAGGAATATCGTTATGCCCACGACGAGCCAAACGCGTACGCCGCTGGCGAAGAGTATTTCCCCAGCGAAATGGCACAAACGCGCTACTATCACCCGACCAACCGAGGTCTTGAAGGCAAGATTGGCGAAAAGCTCGCCTGGCTCGCTGAACAGGATCAAAATAGCCGCACAAAACGCTACCGCTAGTGCAGTCGTTGCGGTAATGTTGTCGATGTACCTCTGTGACCACGGGCTGTGGTCGCATACTCCACTTTCAATTCGATAAGCATAGGATAAGCATGCTCGATCCCAATCTGCTGCGTACAGAGCCAGACGCAGTCGCAGAAAAACTGGCACGCCGGGGCTTTAAGCTGGATGTAGATAAACTTCGCGCTCTTGAAGAGCGTCGTAAAGTACTGCAGGTAGAAACTGAAAATCTGCAGGCAGAGCGTAACTCGCGATCGAAATCCATCGGCCAGGCGAAAGCACGCGGGGAAGACATTGAGCCTTTACGCCTGGAAGTGAACAAGCTTGGCGAACAACTTGATGCCGCTAAATCAGAACTGGATGTTCTGCTGGCTGAGATTCGCGATATTGCGCTGACTATCCCGAACATCCCGCATGATGATGCACCGGTAGGCCGTGACGAAAACGACAACGTTGAAGTTAGCCGCTGGGGCACGCCGCGTGAATTCGATTTCGAAATCCGCGACCATGTTACGCTGGGTGAAATGCACAGCGGGCTGGACTTTGCTGCTGCCGTTAAGCTGACCGGTTCACGTTTCGTCGTGATGAAAGGCCAGATTGCCCGTATGCACCGCGCATTGGCGCAGTTCATGCTGGATCTGCACACCGAACAGCACGGCTATAGTGAAAACTATGTGCCTTACCTGGTAAACCAGGACACGCTGTACGGCACCGGTCAACTGCCGAAATTTGCTGGCGACCTGTTCCATACTCGTCCGCTGGAAGAAGAAGCAGACAGCAGCAACTACGCGCTGATCCCAACGGCAGAAGTGCCGCTGACCAACCTGGTGCGCGATGAAATCATCGATGAAGACGATCTGCCGATCAAAATGACTGCGCACACGCCGTGCTTCCGCTCTGAAGCGGGTTCCTACGGCCGTGACACTCGTGGTCTGATTCGTATGCACCAGTTCGACAAAGTTGAAATGGTGCAGATCGTTCGTCCAGAAGATTCTATGGAAGCGCTGGAAGAGATGACCGGTCACGCGGAAAAAGTCCTGCAATTGCTGGGTCTGCCGTACCGTAAAATCATTCTGTGCACCGGTGATATGGGCTTCGGCGCTTGCAAAACCTATGACCTCGAAGTCTGGGTTCCCGCGCAGAATACCTACCGTGAGATCTCCTCTTGCTCTAACGTCTGGGACTTCCAGGCGCGCCGCATGCAGGCTCGCTGCCGCAGCAAATCCGACAAGAAAACGCGCCTCGTGCACACCCTGAACGGGTCTGGCCTGGCCGTAGGTCGTACGCTGGTTGCCGTGCTGGAAAACTACCAGCAGGCAGATGGCCGTATCGAAGTACCTGAAGTACTGCGTCCATACATGAACGGTCTGGAATACATCGGTTAATCCTACCGTTTTACAAAAAAAGCGCCGCAAGGCGCTTTTTTTATATCCGCATTGATACCGAACAATACCTCTCCTGGTAGAACGTTTAATACTCCCTTCTAAGTACCACCAGCATATAAAACTATAATAACAGTATTTCGTTATATAAATAACTATATAGCGGATGATGTTTTCAATGTTAGCAATGAAGTGAGAGTCCATGAAAACTGAAACCCCCGATGCTTTATTGGCAACCGAGGTCAGCCGTCGTGGTTTGATGAAAACCACGGCCATTGGCGGACTGGCGATGGCCAGCAGTGCGTTTACGCTTCCCTTCAGCCGCATCGTGAATGCCGCGGAGGCGATTGCGCCTGCTACGGCGCCAGAGCGCGTAACCTGGAGTGCGTGTACGGTTAACTGTGGAAGTCGCTGCCCGCTGCGCATGCATGTTGTCGATGGCGAGATTAAATACGTCGAAACGGATAATACCGGTGATGATAACTACGACGGCCTGCATCAGGTTCGCGCCTGTCTGCGTGGTCGTTCTATGCGTCGTCGTGTCTATAATCCCGATCGTCTGAAGTACCCGATGAAGCGGGTAGGTAAGCGTGGCGAAGGTAAATTCGAACGCATCAGCTGGGAAGAAGCTTTTGATACCATTGCCGACAACATGAAGCGGCTGATTAAAGATTACGGTAACGAATCTATCTATCTCAACTACGGTACCGGTACCCTTGGCGGTACGCTGACCCGTTCCTGGCCGCCGGGAAAAACCCTGGTTGCACGCTTGATGAACTGCTGCGGCGGTTATCTGAACCACTATGGTGACTACTCTTCTGCGCAGATTGCCGCGGGCCTGAATTATACCTACGGTGGCTGGGCCGACGGCAACAGCCCATCAGATATCGAAAATAGTAAGCTGGTCGTGCTGTTTGGTAACAACCCTGGCGAAACGCGTATGAGCGGCGGTGGGGTGACGTACTACCTGGAGCAGGCGCGGCAGAAATCGAATGCACGCATGATCATTGTCGATCCACGCTATACCGATACCGGTGCTGGGCGTGAAGATGAGTGGATCCCAATCCGCCCAGGTACCGATGCGGCGCTGGTTTCGGCGCTGGCGTGGGTGATGATCACCGAAAATCTGGTCGATCAGCCGTTCCTCGATAAATACTGCGTTGGCTACGACGAGAAAACGCTGCCGGAAGGTGCACCGGCAAACGGTCACTATAAAGCCTACATTCTGGGACAAGGCAGCGATGCTACGGCGAAAACGCCGGAGTGGGCCGCGACCATTACCGGTATTCCTGCTGAGCGTATCGTGAAACTGGCGCGCGAAATTGCGCTGGCTAAACCAGCCTATATTTCCCAGGGCTGGGGCCCTCAGCGTCATGCTAATGGCGAAATTGCTACCCGTGCTATCTCCATGCTGTCGATTCTGACCGGTAACGTCGGGATCAACGGCGGCAACAGCGGCGCACGTGAGGGCTCCTATGAGGTGCCGTTTGAGCGTATGCCTACGCTGGAAAACCCGGTACAGACCAGCATTTCCATGTTTATGTGGACCGATGCAATCGTCCGCGGTCCGGAAATGACCGCGCTGCGCGACGGTGTGCGTGGCAAAGACAAGCTGGATGTGCCGATCAAAATGATCTGGAACTATGCCGGAAACTGCCTGATTAACCAGCACTC
Organism: Kluyvera chengduensis; assembly: GCF_044197065.1. Lineage (NCBI taxonomy): Bacteria > Pseudomonadati > Pseudomonadota > Gammaproteobacteria > Enterobacterales > Enterobacteriaceae > Kluyvera > Kluyvera chengduensis. Next base: position 764,355 of record NZ_JBIQOI010000002.1, on the reverse strand, counting down.
TGAAATCAACCGCACCCATGAAATTCTGCAGGATGATAAGAAGTGCGAAATGATTGTGGTGATTGACTGCCACATGACATCGTCGGCGAAATATGCCGATATCCTGCTGCCAGACTGTACCGCGTCTGAACAGATGGATTTCGCGATGGATGCTTCCTGCGGAAACATGTCCTACGTTATCTTTACCGATCAGGTCATCAAACCGCGTTTTGAGTGCAAAACGATCTATGAGATGACTACTGAGCTGGCGAAACGTATGGGCGTCGAGCAGCAGTTTACCGAAGGGCGGACGCAGGAAGGATGGATGCGTCATCTGCATGAGCTCTCTCGTCAGGCCGTGCCGGAACTGCCGGACTTCGATACCTTCCGTAAGCAGGGCATCTTCAAGCAGCGTGACCCGGAAGGGCATCACGTCGCCTATAAAGCCTTCCGTGAAGATCCACAGGCCAATCCGCTGACCACGCCGTCAGGGAAAATTGAAATCTACTCGCAGGAACTGGCAAAAATTGCCGCGACCTGGGAACTGGCCGAAGGCGATGTTATCGATCCGTTACCGATCTACACCCCAGGCTTTGAAAACTACAACGATCCGCTGGCGGAGAAATTCCCGCTGCAGCTGACCGGTTTCCACTACAAAGCTCGCGTTCACTCGACTTACGGCAACGTTGATGTGCTGAAAGCGGCCTGTCGTCAGGAGATGTGGATCAACCCGCTGGATGCGAAGAAACGCGGCATCGCCAATGGCGATCGCATACGTATCTTTAACGACCGTGGGGAAGTGCATATTGAAGCTAAGGTAACGCCGCGCATGATGCCGGGCATCGTCGCGCTGGGTGAGGGTGCCTGGTACAACCCGGATTCCGGACGTATCGACCAGGCGGGCTGCATTAACGTGCTGACCACTCAACGCCCATCGCCGTTGGCGAAAGGCAACCCATCGCATACGAACCTTGTCCAGGTTGAGAAGGTGTAAGGAGTAACCGATGACTACCCAATATGGCTTTTTTATTGACTCCGCGCGTTGCACCGGTTGTAAAACCTGCGAGCTGGCGTGTAAAGATTACAAAGACTTAACTCCGGACGTCAGCTTCCGTCGTATCTACGAATACGCGGGCGGCGACTGGCAGGAAGATAACGGCGTCTGGAACCAGAACGTCTTTGCCTATTACCTGTCCATCGCCTGTAACCACTGCGAAGACCCTGCCTGTACCAAAGTGTGCCCGAGCGGCGCGATGCACAAACGTGAAGATGGCTTTGTGGTCGTCAACGAAGATGTCTGCATCGGCTGCCGCTACTGTCACATGGCCTGCCCGTACGGCGCGCCGCAGTACAACGAAGCCAAAGGTCACATGACCAAATGCGATGGCTGTCATGAGCGTGTAGCAGAAGGCAAGAAACCGATTTGCGTGGAATCCTGCCCGTTGCGCGCGTTGGATTTCGGCCCTATCGAAGAGCTGCGTCAGAAGCACGGTACGCTGGCGGCGGTTGCTCCGCTGCCTTCTGCTCACTTCACTAAGCCAAGCATTGTGATTAAACCTAACGCCAATGCACGTCCGTGCGGCGATACCACTGGCTATCTGGCCAATCCGAAGGAGGTGTGAGATGGGTAGTGGATGGCATGAATGGCCGTTGATGATCTTCACGGTCTTTGGGCAGTGTGTAGCTGGCGGATTTATCGTCCTGGCGCTGGCGTTAATCAAGGGGCAACTCCCTCGTGAACAGCAGCAGCGCGTAGTACTGAGCATGTTTGCGCTGTGGGTGTTGATGGGCATTGGCTTTGTTGCATCAACGCTGCACCTCGGTTCGCCAATGCGCGCCTTTAACTCGCTGAACCGCGTGGGGGCTTCCTCGCTGAGTAACGAAATTGCCAGCGGCGCAATCTTCTTTGCTGTCGGCGGTATTGGCTGGCTGCTGGCGGTCACCAACAAGCTTTCCTGTGCGTTGCGCAGCGTGTGGCTGGTGGTGACCATGGTGCTGGGAGTGGTGTTTGTCTGGATGATGGTGCGTGTCTATAACACCATCGATACCGTGCCAACCTGGTTCACCATCTGGACGCCGCTGAGCTTCTTCCTGACGCTGTTTATCGGCGGCCCGCTGCTCGGTTATCTGCTGTTACGCTGGGCAGGCGTTGAAGGCTGGGGCATGCGTCTGCTGCCGGTTATTAGCCTTGCTGCGCTGGTGGTGAGCGTGATTGTCACCACGATGCAGGGTGTAGAGCTGGCGTCGATTCAGAGCTCAATCCAGCAAGCTTCCGCGCTGGTGCCTGACTACGGCTCGCTGATGGCGTGGCGTATCGTGGCAATCGCTCTGGCGCTGGTCTGCTGGGTCGCACCACAGCTTAAAGGCTATCAGCCCGCGTTACCGTTGCTGAGCCTGGCGTTTGTGCTGGTGCTGGTCGGTGAGATGATTGGCCGTGGCGTATTCTATGGTCTGCATATGACCGTCGGCATGGCGGTAGCCAGCTAAGCAAAATAAGTCGCCAGGGCAGGTTTGCCCTGGCACTTTTTGTCCATGAATTTTTTCGACTGAACCTTCATCCTGCAATTCTGCTATTTCTCAATGAAAACAATCTAATAAATAAACTTAAACGCGGCTTATCGTTGCGTTGAATAAGAAACGTCAATCGTTAAGCCAGAAAGCCTTCTATCGTTGAAATCAGGTGGATTGACAATGTTTTTGGCAGTGGCATGATGCGCACGAAATCTGTCTATCCTCACGGTTTTGAACCCATGTCCACCTATACTCGCCCAGTGCTATTGCTGCTCTGCGGCCTACTGTTATTGACGCTGGCGATCGCGGTATTAAACACGCTCGTCCCGCTTTGGCTCGCCCATGAAAATCTGCCTACCTGGCAGGTGGGGGTGGTGAGCTCGTCCTATTTTACCGGCAACCTGGTTGGCACCATGCTCACCGGGCGGCTGATTAAGCGCCTTGGTTTTAATTACAGCTACTACATCGCCTCGCTGATTTTTGCCGCGGGCTGCGTGGGGCTGGGCTTTATGGTGGGCTTCTGGAGCTGGATGTTCTGGCGCTTTATCGCGGGCGTTGGCTGCGCCATGATTTGGGTGGTGGTGGAGAGCGCGCTGATGTGCAGCGGCACCTCACGCAATCGCGGTCGCCTGCTGGCGGCCTATATGATGATGTATTACATCGGTACCGTGCTGGGCCAGGTTATCGTCAGCAAATTGCCGACGGATATGGCAACCATTCTCCCACTGATGACCGGCGTGGTGCTGGCAGGCATTTTGCCGCTGTTGTTTACCCGTATTGTGAACCAGAAAGACGACGCTCAGGATGAAAGTGCACGTGTCTGGCCAATGTTCAAACTGCGTCAGGCTCGTTTGGGCGTAAATGGCTGCATTATTTCCGGGATTGTCCTGGGCTCGCTGTATGGCCTGATGCCACTGTATCTGAACCACCGTGGCGTCAGTGACTCCGGGATTGGCTTCTGGATGGCGGTGATGGTCAGCGCGGGGATCCTCGGTCAATGGCCGATTGGTCGGTTGGCAGACCGCTATGGGCGCCTGATGGTGCTGCGCGTTCAGGTCTTCGTGGTCATTATTGGCTGCTTAGGCATGTTGAGTCAGGCTGCGATGGCACCGGCGCTGTTTATCCTTGGCGCTGCGGGCTTCACGTTGTATCCGGTGGCGATGGCCTGGGCCTGTGAGAAGGTGGAGCATCATCAGCTCGTCTCGATGAACCAGGCGCTGCTGCTGAGCTATACCATTGGTAGCCTGGTGGGGCCGTCGTTGACGGCAATGCTGATGCAAAGCTATTCCGACAACCTGCTGTTTATCATGATTGCCGGGGTATCGTTTGTGTATCTGATGATGCTGCTGCGCAAAGCCGGACATCATCCTACCCCAGTGGCTCACGCCTGATCCTGCTGACGCGTTATGGCAACATGACGCGTCATTCTTTCCTGCATCGCTATACTCAGGTTTGCCACGTCGCTTTCGCGTAGGTGGGGGCGAGCCTATATTCTCCTGACTTCCGGACAATAAACCCGATTAAATGTGCGAGATGTTGTAATTTTGCACGCCCGAGTTACCCATTTTGGATTAGTGCTCGCATAATCATCCGTCGATAAAAATCGCATTCGCGAACAATAACATTCAAGGAACGGAGCTTATGGCAGGCGAACAAGAAAAGCAGCTGCGGTGGTATAACATCGCGCTGATGTCGTTTATTACGGTTTGGGGTTTTGGCAACGTCGTCAACAACTACGCCAACCAGGGGCTGGTGGTTGTTTTCTCATGGCTGTTTATCTTCGCGCTTTATTTCACGCCTTATGCGCTTATCGTCGGCCAGCTTGGTTCGACCTTTAAGGATGGGAAGGGGGGCGTTAGTACCTGGATTAAAAATACGATGGGGCCGGGGCTGGCGTATCTGGCTGCCTGGACTTACTGGGTCGTCCACATTCCTTATCTGGCGCAGAAGCCGCAGGCCATTCTGATTGCGCTGGGCTGGGCGATAAAGGGAAATGGCTCGCTTATCACCGAGTACGGCGTGGTGGCGCTTCAGGGCTTTACGCTGGCGCTTTTCGTCTTCTTCATGTGGGTGGCATCCCGAGGGATGAAATCGCTGAAGCTGGTAGGGTCGATTGCCGGGATCGCCATGTTCGTGATGTCGCTGCTGTACGTGGTGATGGCGGTGACGGCACCGGCTATCACCGAGGTGAAAATCGCCACCAGCAATATCACCTGGCAAACCTTTATTCCGCATTTTGACTTCACCTATATCACTACCATTTCGATGCTGGTATTTGCCGTGGGCGGAGCGGAAAAAATCTCACCTTATGTAAACAACACCCGAAATCCGGGCAAAGAATTTCCGCGCGGAATGATCTTCCTGGCGGTGATGGTTGCCGTGTGCGCCATCCTCGGTTCGTTGGCGATGGGGATGATGTTCGACTCAAACAACATCCCTAACGACCTGATGGCGAATGGCCAGTACTACGCGTTCCAGAAACTGGGCGATTATTACCATATGGGCAACACCCTGATGGTAATTTATGCCATCGCGAACACCCTGGGGCAGATTGCGGCATTGGTGTTTTCGATTGATGCACCGCTGAAGGTACTGCTCAGTGATGCCGACAGTCGCTATATCCCACAGAAGCTCTGCAAAACCAATGCGTCGGGTACACCGGTAAATGGCTATCTATTAACGCTGGTGCTGGTGGCGCTGCTGATTATGCTGCCGACGCTTGGCATCGGTGATATGAACGACCTCTACAAATGGCTGTTGAATCTGAACTCGGTGGTCATGCCGCTGCGCTATCTGTGGGTGTTCGTCGCGTTTATCGCAGTGATTCGTCTGGGGCAGAAATACCAGTCGGAGTATGTCTTTATCCGTAATCGTTCACTGGCAATGACGGTGGGCGTATGGTGCTTCATGTTTACCGCGTTTGCCTGTCTGACCGGTATTTTCCCGAAAATGACCGCCTTTACGCCTGAGTGGGCATTCCAGCTGTCGCTTAACGTGGCGACACCGTTTGTGTTGGTGGGACTGGGGTTGATCTTCCCGCTTCTGGCGCGCAAAAAGCACTAAAAGAAAACCCGGCAAAAAGCCGGGTTTAAAATCGTAGCCCGGCCGAGCGCAAGCGACGCCGGGATGAGCAGGGGGTTAGTACATCACCTTATGACCATACTGCTCGAGGATGCCTTTCACGCGCTCCATGGTCTCTTTCTTCGGCGGGTGTACGCCGTCCAGCTTGTACTCTTCTCCCATCGCCACCCATTTGTGTTTACCCAGCTCGTGATAAGGCAGCAGTTCGATTTTCTCAACGTTGCCCATATCGCGGGTAAACTCGCCAAGACGATGCGCGGAGTCGTCGTCGTCTGACCAGCCTGGTACGACGACATAGCGGATCCAGACGTTAATGTTTTTCTTCGACAGATACTGAGCAAATTCCAGCGTACGATGGTTGGAGACGCCAACCAGATTCTGGTGAATGTCGTCGTTCATCTGTTTAAGATCGAGCATGACCAGGTCAGTCACTTCCAGCAGTTCATCAATGACCGGATCGTAACGACGGACGAAGCCGTTGGTATCGAGACAGGTATGAATCCCTTCTTTGTGACAGGCGCGGAACCAGTCACGCACAAACTCGGCCTGCAGAATAGCTTCGCCTCCGGACGCGGTCACGCCGCCGCCGGATGCATTCATAAAGTGGCGGTAGGTCACCACTTCTTTCATCAGCTCTTCAACGGTTATCTCTTTACCGCCGTGGGTGTCCCAGGTATCGCGGTTGTGGCAATACAGGCAGCGCATCAGGCAGCCCTGGAAGAAGGTAATAAAACGGATGCCTGGGCCATCAACGGTGCCACAGGACTCAAAGGAGTGAATACGACCAATTACAGACATTGCGGTGTTATCTCCAGTTCTTCCCAGCTTTACAGCCAGGTTTGCGAGCACGGTTATAAAGCCGCGTCGAGTTTATTTTGCTTGTTAACTTCAGTATAGAAGTCAGCAAGCAAAATCCACTCAGCGAGTGTTGGTTATAAGAAAGGCCCCACCGAGGTGGAGCCTTCATTTTACGCGTTTTTAATCGCGATTTCAGTCAAATCTATTAGATAGATTGAGTGAAAGTACGGGTAATAACGTCCTGCTGCTGTTCTTTAGTCAGGGAGTTAAAACGTACTGCGTAGCCAGATACACGGATGGTCAGCTGAGGATATTTCTCAGGGTTTTCCATCGCGTCGAGCAGCATTTCGCGGTTCATAACGTTAACGTTCAGGTGCTGACCGCCTTCGATAGACGCTTCGTGGTGGAAGTAACCGTCCATCAGACCAGCCAGGTTGGTTTTACGAACGTCGTCGTCTTTACCCAGAGCGTTAGGAACGATAGAGAAGGTGTAAGAGATACCATCTTTAGCGTAAGCAAACGGCAGTTTAGCAACGGAAGTCAGAGAGGCAACAGCACCTTTCTGGTCACGACCGTGCATTGGGTTAGCACCTGGGCCGAATGGCGCGCCAGCGCGACGACCGTCTGGGGTGTTACCAGTTTTCTTACCATAAACCACGTTAGAGGTGATGGTCAGAACAGACTGAGTCGGGATAGCGTTACGGTAAGTAGTCAGTTTCTGAATTTTCTTCATGAAACGTTCTACCAGGTCAACCGCCATGTCATCGACGCGAGCGTCGTTGTTACCAAACTGCGGGTATTCGCCTTCGATTTCGAAGTCAATAGCCAGACCGTTTTCATCACGAATCGGTTTAACTTTCGCATATTTGATTGCAGACAGGGAGTCAGCAGCAACGGACAGACCAGCGATACCACACGCCATGGTGCGGATAACGTCACGGTCGTGCAGCGCCATCAGAGAGGCTTCGTAGCTGTACTTGTCGTGCATGTAGTGGATGACGTTCAGCGCGGTGACGTACTGTTTAGCCAGCCAATCCATGAAGTGGTCCATACGATCCATAACTTCATCGTAGTCCAGAACGTCGCCTTTCATTGGCTCAGTTTTAGGACCAACCTGCATTTTCAGTTTTTCATCAACGCCGCCGTTGATGGCGTACAGCATGGTTTTCGCCAGGTTTGCACGTGCACCGAAGAACTGCATTTGTTTACCAACGATCATTGGGCTTACGCAGCAAGCGATAGCGTAGTCATCGTTGTTAAAGTCAGGACGCATCAGGTCATCGTTCTCGTACTGCAGAGAAGAGGTGTCGATGGACACTTTAGCGGCATATTTTTTGAACGCCAGTGGCAGTTTCTCAGACCACAGAACGGTGATGTTCGGCTCTGGAGAAGGACCCATGGTGTACAGGGTGTTCAGGAAACGGAAGCTGTTTTTGGTAACCAGAGTACGGCCATCAACGCCCATACCTGCGATAGATTCAGTCGCCCAGATTGGGTCACCGGAGAACAGTTCATCATACTCAGGGGTACGCAGGAAGCGAACCATACGCAGTTTCATGACCAGGTGGTCAATCATTTCCTGAGCGTCTTGCTCAGTGATTTTGCCTGCTTTCAGGTCACGTTCGATGTAGATATCCAGGAAGCTGGAAGTACGACCGAAGGACATTGCTGCGCCGTTCTGGGATTTAACTGCAGCCAGGTAGCCGAAGTAAGTCCACTGGATAGCTTCCTGAGCGTTGGTAGCCGGACCAGAGATGTCGTAACCGTATTTAGCAGCCATCTCTTTGATCTGACCCAGTGCACGGTGCTGTTCAGAGATTTCTTCACGCAGGCGGATAGTCGCTTCCAGGTTTACGCCGTTTTCCAGGTCAGACTGCAGAGACAGGAACTGTGCGTATTTGTCTTTCATCAGGAAGTCGATACCGTACACCGCGATGCGACGGTAGTCACCGATGATACGACCACGGCCGTAAGCATCTGGCAGACCAGTCAGAACGCCAGATTTACGGCAGTTCAGAATGTCTTTGGTGTAAACATCGAATACGCCCTGGTTATGGGTTTTGCGGTATTCGGTGAAGATTTTTTTGATCATCGGGTCCAGTTCGCGATTATACGCTTTGCAGGAACCTTCGATCATTTTGATGCCGCCGAACGGGATAAGAGCACGTTTCAGCGGGGCTTCAGTCTGCAGACCAACGATTTTTTCCAGCGACTTATTAATGTAGCCAGCGTCGTGGGAAGTGATGGTTGAAGCTACGGCGGTGTCAAAGTCAACTGGCGCATGGGTGCGGTTTTCCAGTTTAACGCCTTCCATAACGCTGTCCCACAGCTTGGTGGTCGCTTCAGTAGCGCCAGCCAGGAAGGACTCGTCACCCTCATACGGAGTGTAGTTTTTCTGGATGAAGTCACGTAAGTTTACTTCATTCTGCCAATCACCTTTGGTAAAACCTTCCCAGGCTGCGGCTAACTTTTCATTAAGTTCGGACATGTAACACCTACCTTCTTAAGTGGACTTTTTATTTACTGCCTGGAGCAACCATCAATTAATGACGGTCACCGCCACGCAGGTAAATGACCCAGTATGTCAACCCGACCAACAAACCGCCGCCGATGATATTCCCGATAGTCACGGGAATCAGGTTATCGGTGATGAAGTGCATCACGGTCAGGTGAGAGAAACTTTCCGGAGTAGAACCGATAGCGGTCCAGAATTCCGGGCTAGCAAAATCGCGTATAACGATACCCATAGGGATCATAAACATGTTTGCGATACTGTGCTCAAAACCGCTGGCAACGAACATGGCAACCGGTAAAACCATAATCATGGCTTTATCCATCAGGCTGCGGCCAGAGTAGCTCATCCACACGGCCAGGCAGACCATCAGGTTAGCCAGGATGCCGAGAGCGACGGCTTCGATAAACGTATGGTGCATTTTGTGGTCAGCGGTTTGTAGGACGTTGAGTCCCCATCCGCCGTTGGCCGTCATGTACTCACCGGACAGCCACATCAGCAGTACGAAGAGCAGGCACCCAATCAGGTTACCAACATAGACGTTGAGCCAGTTTTTCGCCAATTGACCCCAGGTGATACGGCCGCTGGCTTTCGCTACCACGATCAGTACGGTTGAGGTGAAGAGGTCTGCGCCACAAATCACGCAAAGAATTAAGCCCAAGGAGAAACAAATACCACCAATGAGTTTCGCGATGCCAAATGGCATACCTGCGGTACCCGTGGTTGCGGTAATGTAAAAAACAAAAGCAATCGAGATAAAGACGCCCGCAGTAATCGCCAGATAAAAGGTTTTCAGCGGATGCTTGGTTGCTTTATAGACACCCGCTTCTTCGGCAACTTTGGCCATCGCAGCAGGAAGGAGTAGATCAAAAGGGTTGTCAGCTTTCACACTAACTCTCTCTTTTTATTTAATCGGCGACGAGATACTAACAAAGCATTATAGATGAGAATTTGATATAGATCATATCTCGCCTGGCTTATAGGCCTGAAGAACGAATGGTTTTTCAACGATTCCAGGGTAATTTATTGAATTTAATGATAAAAATAAATTTTAAGATTTACAGATTCAGTTGAATTTTTTCTTTGCCCTTCATTTTATTAGTTAATTAAAATGGGGTAATCATTATGCAAATTAACAATAAATGTAAGCTACTAAATATCGTGTTTACTTATGTTTAACTTTATTTTCACAGTTCTATGAAGCTAAGCGTGGAAATAAAAAAAGGGGCCAATAATTGGCCCCGTAATATAGCGTAGACTGTACGTTAAACCTACTTTTTCTGCGGGAAATATCCTACTTCGCCCAGAAAGCCGCTTTCGCGCGCTGAAGCTTCTCATAGGCCTGCAGAAGCGACTGATGCGCAGGGAAGGCTTCCAGGGAGCCGTCAGCAGGCTGCAGACCATAGAAGGCCTCTTCACCGCTCAGTGCCGCGCTGGCCGCTTCTACGGCGTCGGCACCGTACATGCGGACGAAAGCGTTCAGATACTGCAGAGGTTCACGTTCTTCTTCCTGAGACAGCAGCAGCAGCGTTTGCAGACAACGGTAGTAGTTAGCACGCTCTGCGCTGAACACAGAAGCATTGAACTCCATGGTCCACTCGGTCCAGATCAGTGCCTGCTCGAGGTCGCCGCCTGCCAGTGCCAGCATGGCTTTCAGTTCGCCAACGCGCAGGGTCGACCAGCCGTTATTTGGACCGGTGGCCAGGCCCAGAAGCTCGCGTACGCGGGTGAAATCGTCCAGGCCTTCATCATCCATCTGTTCGATGAGATTCAGGTACTCTTCTTTTTCCCACTCGCTGCCCGGCAGAGAAAGAATGGTGTCGCGCAGGTGGCTGCCCATATTGTTATTGGCAAGCCACAGATCTTCTGCCGGATAGATATCAGACATGCCAGGTACGATGATACGGCAAGCGTAAACGCTCAGGTGCTCATAGTCGGCGATATACACTTCTTTATCTTCTTCATTGAAGATAGCCATCAGAGTCGCGAACTCTTCTTCGGTCGTGCCTGAGAAGTTCCAGTCTGCAAACGGGTAGTCTGCATCCTGCTTGAACATATCCCAGGAGATCAGACCGCTGGAGTCGATGAAGTGGGTTTCGAGGTTGGTATGTTCAGCGACTTCTTCGTCATCGAAGGTTGGCGGAGTGAACACGTCGAGATCTTTCAGACCGCGGCCCTGCAGCAGTTCGGTCACCGTACGCTCAAGCGCAACGCCGAAATCAGGGTGCGCGCCGAAGGACGCGAAGCAGGTGCCGTTGGCTGGGTTGAACAGCACCACGCAGATCACCGGGTATTTACCGCCCAGTGAACCGTCGTAAGCGAAGATTGGGAAACCTTCCGCTTCCAGCGTTTTGATGGACTCAACCACGCCTGGATAGCGCGCCAGCACCTCGGCCGGGATTTCCGGCAGGCTGATGCTTTCTGCGATGATACGGTTTTTCACGTAGCGTTCGAAGACCTCTGACAGCCCCTGTACGCGGGCTTCATTACGGGTATTACCCGCCGACATGCCGTTAGAAACGTACAGGTTAGCCACGATGTTCATCGGGATATAGATAGTTTCACCGTCGGACTGACGGGTAAACGGCAGGCCGCATACGCCGCGATCGTCGTTGCCGGACTGCAGGTCTACCAGCATGCTGGCGGTCAACTGATCGTCAGGATCGTAGAACGCACGCAGGCGAGCATCGAGCAGGCCTTCTGGCACTTCATCGTCGTCGGTCAGCGGGAACCATTTTTCGTTCGGGTAGTGGACGAACGGATCGTTAGCAATTTTGTCGCCCAGCCAGAAATCGGCGAAGAAATAGTTGGTGGAGAGACGTTCGAAGTACTCACCCAGCGCGGAGGCCAGCGCGGCTTTTTTGGTCGCGCCTTTACCGTTGGTAAAGCACAGAGAGCATGCCTTATCACGAATATGCACCGACCAGACGTTAGGAACCGGGTTCAGCCAGGAGGCTTCTTCAATGTCGAAGCCCAGATCGAGCAGCTTTTGCTGGAAGCGAGCGATGGAATCTTCCAGTGCGGCATCTTTGCCGGGGATATAGGTTTGCGTCATAGCAATCTCTTTTGTCGTACGGAAAGCGCGCAATGATACGGGGTTTGCATGACAATCGCTATACACTTCCATCGGCAATTACAAATAGCGAAATAGACCATTTTGTTTCGTCAAGCCGATAGATTCTGTTGTGTGATTTTCCACGCATTTTTGCCCTGTGCGGGATTATCCATTGCGGGCTGTGTCACTGAATGATAAAACCAATAGCCACAGGAATAACTTATGCCCACGCGTTGATGACGCGCGAGGCATGCGGTCAGACAACATTGCAATGTGGTGAGGGTTATGGCTCAGGTTTTTAATTTCAGTTCAGGTCCGGCAATGCTTCCGGCAGATGTCCTTAAACTGGCGCAAAAAGAACTTTGCGACTGGAACGGATTAGGCACGTCGGTAATGGAAGTTAGCCACCGCGGTAAAGAATTTATCCACGTGGCAGAGGAAGCAGAAAAAGATTTTCGCGACCTGCTTAACATCCCTTCGAACTACAAAGTACTGTTCTGTCACGGCGGCGGTCGCGGCCAGTTCGCGGGCGTACCACTGAACATTCTCGGTGACAAAACCACTGCTGATTACGTCGATGCCGGCTACTGGGCGGCAAGCGCGGTTAAAGAAGCAAAAAAATACTGCAACCCGAACGTTATTGACGCCAAAATCACCGTAGAAGGTAAACGCGCGGTCAAACCGATGCGCGACTGGCAGCTCTCTGACAACGCGGCTTATCTGCACTATTGCCCGAACGAAACCATCGACGGTATTGCCATCGAAGAGACGCCAGACTTCGGTAAAGACGTGATTGTCGCCGCCGACTTCTCCTCAACCATTCTTTCACGTCCGATTGATGTGAGCCGCTATGGCGTTATCTACGCTGGCGCGCAGAAAAATATCGGTCCAGCGGGCTTAACGCTGGTTATCGTACGTGAAGATCTGCTGGGCAAAGCGCACGTTGCCTGCCCGTCTATCCTCGACTATACCGTGCTGAACGATAACGACTCTATGTTCAACACGCCGCCGACCTTCGCTTGGTATCTGGCAGGACTGGTCTTCAAATGGCTGAAAGAGCAGGGCGGCGTTGCCACAATGGATCGTATCAATCAGCAGAAGGCCGATCTTCTGTATAACACCATTGATGGTAGCGATTTCTATCGTAACGATGTGGCAAGTGCCAACCGTTCGCGTATGAACGTGCCGTTCCAGTTGGCGGATAGCGCGCTGGACAAACTGTTCCTTGAGGAGTCCTTTGCAGCGGGTCTGCATGCGCTGAAAGGCCACCGCGTGGTGGGCGGGATGCGTGCTTCTATCTACAATGCCATGCCGCTGGCTGGCGTACAGACGCTGACGGAATTCATGCAGGACTTCGAGCGCCGCCACGGTTAATCTGGTTTTTTTATTCATCCCCACGGCTCGCTCGTGGGGTTTTTACTTCTGTTTTTGAGAGTTGAGTTTCATGGAATCCCTGACGTTACAACCTATCGCGCGCGTCGATGGCACGATCAATTTGCCCGGTTCTAAAAGCGTTTCGAACCGGGCTTTGCTGCTGGCGGCTTTAGCGCGTGGCACGACCGTTCTGACTAACCTGCTGGACAGCGATGATGTCCGCCACATGCTGAACGCGTTGAAGGCGCTGGGAATTCAATACACCCTGTCTGACGATCGCACTCGTTGCGAAGTGACTGGCAATGCAGGCCCGCTTCAGACCGCCGACGAGCTAGAACTGTTCCTTGGGAATGCCGGTACCGCGATGCGTCCACTTGCGGCAGCGCTATGCCTTGGGAAAAACAACATCGTCCTGACCGGCGAACCACGCATGAAAGAGCGCCCGATTGGCCACCTGGTCGATGCTCTACGTCAGGGCGGCGCGCAGATTGAGTACCTGGAGCAGGAAAACTATCCGCCGCTGCGCCTGAAAGGTGGTTTTAACGGCGGCAGCGTCGAGGTGGATGGTAGCGTCTCCAGCCAGTTCCTGACTGCATTGCTGATGACGGCACCGCTGGCGCCGCAGGATACGACTATCACTATTAAAGGTGACCTGGTCTCCAAACCGTATATCGACATCACGCTTCACCTGATGAAAACCTTCGGTGTGGACGTTGAGAATCAAAACTACCAGCGATTTGTCGTGCGCGGTAACCAGCAGTATGTCTCTCCGGGCCAGTATCTGGTCGAGGGTGATGCTTCATCCGCGTCATATTTCCTGGCTGCCGGTGCGATTAAAGGCGGTACCGTGAAGGTGACTGGTATTGGTCGCTACAGTGTGCAGGGTGATATTCGCTTTGCTGATGTTCTGGAAAAAATGGGCGCAACCATTACCTGGGGCGACGATTTTATCGCCTGTACCCGCGGCGAACTCAACGCCATTGATATGGATATGAACCATATTCCTGATGCGGCGATGACCATCGCGACGGCAGCTTTGTTCGCGAAAGGGACAACCACGCTTCGCAATATCTACAACTGGCGTGTTAAAGAGACTGACCGCCTGTTCGCGATGGCAACCGAGCTGCGTAAAGTGGGCGCTGAAGTGGAAGAGGGTGAAGACTACATTCGCATTACCCCGCCTGCCACGCTGAACTTTGCCGAGATTGGCACCTACAACGATCATCGTATGGCGATGTGTTTCTCGCTGGTGGCGCTGTCGGATACGCCAGTGACCATTCTTGACCCAAAATGCACGGCGAAAACCTTCCCGGACTACTTTGAGCAGTTGGCGCGCATTAGTACATTAGCCTGATATTGATTTGTCTTTGCAAACGCCGGCGTAATGTCGGCGTTTTTCGTTAGCCACTGCGGCAAAACGTAAATCCACGTCAGTTTTCAATCCTTCCTGACGCCAGCCCTCTATACTTATCTATTCTCCTGCAATTTATGCGGCTAATTCTGGAATTCGCAGACAAAGGTAACCGTCCGGCCCAGAGATGCGTATAATGCGCGGCGTTTACGTTGTATATGCCTTTTATTAAGGAGAAAGAGATGACGGCAATTGCCCCGGTAATTACCATTGACGGCCCAAGCGGCGCGGGTAAAGGCACACTGTGCAAAGCAATGGCAGAAGCATTGCAATGGCATTTGCTGGACTCAGGCGCAATCTATCGCGTTCTGGCCTTAGCGGCGTTGCATCACCATGTGGATGTCGCCTCAGAAGACGCGTTAGTTCCGCTGGCGGTACATTTGGACGTTCGATTTGTATCAACCAACGGGACGCTTGAGGTCATTCTGGAAGGCGAAGACGTTAGCGGTGAAATCCGCACTCAGGAAGTGGCTAATGCGGCTTCGCAGGTCGCGGCGTTCCCGCGTGTGCGTGAAGCGCTTTTGCGCCGCCAGCGTGGCTTCCGTGAAGCGCCAGGCTTGATTGCCGATGGCCGTGATATGGGCACCGTGGTGTTCCCGGACGCGCCCGTTAAAATTTTCCTTGATGCCTCTTCGGAAGAACGTGCTAACCGCCGCATGCTACAGTTGCAGGAAAAGGGCTTTAGTGTTAACTTTGAGCGCCTTTTGGCAGAGATAAAGGAGCGTGACGACCGCGATCGTAATCGTGCTGTTGCGCCACTGGTTCCTGCCGCCGATGCTTTAGTGTTGGATTCCACCACCTTAAGCATTGAGCAAGTAATTGAAAAAGCGTTAGACTATGCGCGCCAGAAACTGGCAATCGCGTAAAACGCGACCGAATTTGCAGTACCCCCGTTGCAATGGATTGACAGCGGGTATGTGAAACAACCCCATCCGACATGGTGTCAGGTGGACGTTAATATTAACCTGAAGATTAAACATGACTGAATCTTTTGCTCAACTGTTTGAAGAATCCTTAAAAGAAATCGAAACCCGCCCGGGTTCCATCGTTCGTGGTGTTGTTGTTGCTATCGACAAAGACGTAGTACTGGTTGACGCCGGTCTGAAATCTGAGTCCGCCATTCCGGCAGAGCAGTTCAAAAACGCCCAGGGCGAGCTGGAAATCCAGGTTGGTGACGAAGTTGACGTTGCTCTGGATGCAGTAGAAGACGGCTTCGGTGAAACCCTGCTGTCCCGTGAGAAAGCTAAACGTCACGAAGCTTGGATCACGCTGGAAAAAGCTTACGAAGAAGCTGAAACTGTAGTTGGTGTTATCAACGGCAAAGTTAAAGGTGGCTTCACTGTTGAGCTGAACGGTATTCGTGCGTTCCTGCCAGGTTCCCTGGTAGACGTTCGTCCAGTGCGTGATACTCTGCACCTGGAAGGCAAAGAGCTTGAGTTCAAAGTAATCAAGCTGGACCAGAAGCGTAACAACGTTGTTGTTTCTCGTCGTGCCGTTATCGAATCCGAAAACAGCGCAGAGCGCGATCAGCTGCTGGAAAACCTGCAGGAAGGCATGGAAGTTAAAGGTATCGTTAAGAACCTCACTGACTACGGTGCATTCGTTGATCTGGGCGGCGTTGACGGCCTGCTGCACATCACCGATATGGCTTGGAAACGCGTTAAGCACCCAAGCGAAATCGTAAACGTTGGCGACGAAATCACTGTTAAAGTGCTGAAGTTCGACCGCGAGCGTACTCGTGTTTCTCTGGGCCTGAAACAGCTGGGCGAAGATCCATGGGTAGCTATCGCTAAGCGTTATCCAGAAGGTACCAAACTGACTGGTCGCGTGACCAACCTGACCGACTACGGCTGCTTCGTTGAAATCGAAGAAGGCGTTGAAGGCCTGGTTCACGTTTCCGAAATGGATTGGACCAACAAAAACATCCACCCATCCAAAGTTGTTAACGTTGGTGATGTAGTGGAAGTTATGGTTCTGGATATCGACGAAGAACGTCGTCGTATCTCCCTGGGTCTGAAGCAGTGCAAAAACAACCCATGGCAGCAGTTCGCAGAAACCCACAACAAGGGCGACCGCGTTGAAGGTAAAATCAAGTCTATCACTGACTTCGGTATCTTCATCGGCCTGGACGGCGGCATCGACGGCCTGGTTCACCTGTCTGACATCTCCTGGAACGTTGCAGGCGAAGAAGCAGTACGTGAATACAAAAAAGGCGACGAAATCGCTGCAGTTGTTCTGCAGGTTGACGCAGAACGTGAACGTATCTCCCTGGGCGTTAAACAGCTCGCAGAAGATCCGTTCAACAACTGGGTTGCTCTGAACAAGAAAGGCGCTATCGTTAACGGTAAAGTCACTGCAGTTGACGCTAAAGGCGCAACCGTAGAACTGGCCGACGGCGTTGAAGGTTACCTGCGTGCTTCTGAAGCATCCCGTGACCGCGTTGAAGATGCAACTCTGGTTCTGAGCGTTGGCGACGACGTTGAAGCTAAATTCACCGGTGTTGATCGTAAAAACCGCGCAATTAGCCTGTCCGTACGTGCTAAAGACGAAGCTGACGAGAAAGATGCAATCGCTACTGTTAACAACAAACAGGAAGAAGGCAATTTCTCTAACGCAATGGCTGAAGCATTCAAAGCAGCTAAAGGCGAGTAATCTTACGCTTTCGGGTTTAACAACCTGAATTGTGATGAGTTTACTTGACAGATTGCAGGTTTAGGCCTGTAATCTAGCACAAAGGGCGGCTACGGCCGCCCTTGTTTAATAAGCTGTTAGCTAATTTTCCTTAAAAGGAAACCGGAGGAATCATGACCAAGTCAGAATTGATTGAAAGACTTGCCAGCCAGCAATCCCATATCCCTGCTAAGGCAGTGGAAGATGCGGTGAAAGAGATGCTGGAGCATATGGCTTCAACCCTGGCACAGGGCGAGCGCATTGAAATCCGCGGTTTCGGCAGCTTCTCTCTGCACTACAGAGCACCACGTACCGGGCGTAACCCGAAGACTGGCGACAAAGTGGAACTGGAAGGCAAGTACGTGCCGCACTTTAAGCCGGGTAAAGAACTGCGCGATCGCGCCAATATTTACGATTGAGTTTCTCCCGTCATCTGGCGGTAAACTTGGTTGAGAAAAAAGCACCTACGGGTGCTTTTTTCATTTTTGTCGCCCAGCTTTTTTATCCCTCATCTGGGATCAGCCTCCACGCTTTTACTGCAACGCCTGTATGCCGCGAATGTTCTTCTGAATCCTTCTCGTAACCGTGAGGAGTGATGCGCGACAACGCGAACGGTGTGCGCAACACTTCGGCCCACAAGGAGGTGTTGATGCGTTTACCCGAGCTTGCATGCTGCATACTGGCAGGTATTTTACCGCTTACCGTGCTACCGGCTTTACCGCCGCTTAATGCCATCTATATGGCTATTGTCGTTCTGATTGCACTGAGCACGCGCGGCTG
This sequence comes from Kluyvera chengduensis, assembly GCF_044197065.1. Lineage (NCBI taxonomy): Bacteria > Pseudomonadati > Pseudomonadota > Gammaproteobacteria > Enterobacterales > Enterobacteriaceae > Kluyvera > Kluyvera chengduensis. The sequence continues at coordinate 746,184 of NZ_JBIQOI010000002.1, read as the reverse complement.
GGTAGGGCGGAGAGTAGTCATTGTCGGCCTGATATTCTGCTGGGGTGTGCTGGCGGCGTGGCAGGTACAATGGCCTGCTGAATCTATTCCAGGGAAAAATCGACAGGTTGAGATACTCCTCACGCAGACTGATGGGCAAATGACACATCAGGGAATGATAACGACTCTGGAAGGGCATCGATTGTTTGTCAGCCCGACAATTGCATTGTACGGCAGCTATCTGCCGCAACCCCCCTGCGCTGGTCAGCGCTGGCGTATGACGATTCGCGCTAGGGCGGTGCACGGTCAGCTCAATGATGGTGGGTTCGACTCTCAACGCTATGCACTGTCTCAGCATCGCTCGCTGACGGGGCGCATTGTTGACGCGCAGGTGCTGAATAGCACCTGTAGCCTGCGGGCACGTTATCTTAACTCGTTAAAAACAACGCTTGCTGATTTCCACTGGCGCGACGTGATGCTCGCGCTGGGCATGGGAGAAAGGCTTTCCGTCCCCACAGAGATTAAAGCGCTGATGCAGGAGACCGGAACATCTCACCTGATGGCGATATCCGGCCTGCATATTACGCTAGGCGCATCCATTGGCTGGCTGCTTATTCGCGCGGTTCAGTTTTTCTTGCCGGGATGGTTGATTAACTGGCGCTTACCTCTGCTGGTCTCACTGGCAGGGGGATTTGCCTACGCTATGCTGACAGGCATGCAGCCACCTGCGCTGCGGACCGTTATCGCCGCGCTTGTATGGTGCCTGCTGCGGCTTAGCGGCCTACGTTGGACGGGGTGGGAGGTATGGCTATGCTGTCTGGCGATTATCGTATTGATCGATCCGCTGGCGGTACTTTCCGATAGCCTGTGGTTATCAGCATTTGCAGTTGCGACCTTAATATTCTGGTATCAATGGTTTCCATTGCGCACGGAAGGTTATCCGCGCCTGGTACGTCCTTTGATGAGCCTTGTCCATCTACAGTTGGGGCTGATGCTACTACTGGCGCCGTTGCAGATTCTGCTTTTTCACGGCATTAGCACGACATCTCTCTTTGCCAACCTGATTGCGGTACCGGTCGTCACGTTTATTGCGGTGCCGCTGATTCTATGCGCAATGTTAATGCATTTATGCGGGCTTACTGCGCTTGAAATGGCTGCCTGGCATGGCGGCGATTGGGTGATGTCGGCAGTCTTTGGCTATCTTAGGCTTCTGCCTGCGGGATGGTGGGGAATTGGAGGCACCTGGCTAGGTGTGTCATTGGTGCCGTGGCTAGTGCTAATGATATGGAAACTGAATGGCTGGCTTCGCTTTCCGGCGGTTGCTGTGTCGCTGTGCACGCTGCTTTCATTCCCCGTCTGGCGACCAACGTTACCGGACCGCTGGCAGGTGACGATGCTGGATGTCGGCCAAGGGTTGGCCATGGTTATCTCCCGGGGAGATAAAGCACTTCTCTATGATACGGGGTTGGCATGGCCCGAGGGCGACAGCGGCGAACAGCTTATTATTCCCTGGCTGCGCTGGCACCAGCTTACGCCACAGGGGATTATTCTCAGTCACGATCATCTGGATCACCGCGGTGGGCTGCATTCGTTGCAAAAAGCCTGGCCGGGTATGTGGGTGAGGAGCCCACTGGGATGGCAGGGGCATCAACCCTGTGCTCGCGGCGAGCGCTGGCAATGGCAGGGGCTTACCTTTCAGGCGCTCTGGCCGTTACCTGGGCCACCCGCAAAAGGCAATAACGGCTCATGCGTGGTCAGGGTTGATGATGGTAAGAACAGTATCCTGCTGACCGGAGATATTGAATTATCGGCAGAAATGGCCATGATACGCCATTACTGGCAGCCGTTTGCGTCTACAATTATTCAGGTTCCACATCACGGCAGCTCGACATCATCGGGAATGGCACTGCTACAAAGGGTGGGCGGCTTTGCCGCTCTGGCTTCCGCATCCCGCTATAACGCGTGGCGGCTGCCTTCCACTAAGGTGAAGGCGCGCTATCTCCAGCAACAATATGCCTGGTTTGATACCCCACATCAGGGGCAGATAACGGTGACATTTAGTGCAAATAGCTGGCGGATTGAAGGCTTACGAGATCAACTTTTACCACGTTGGTATCATCAGTGGTTTGGCGAGACTCGCGATAACGGGTAGAATATGCGGCTATTTCAACACAAGCTGGTTTTTTGAATGCAGAACGACAAAGATCTCTCCACGTGGCAGACCTTCCGCCGACTCTGGCCGACTATCGCGCCGTACAAAGCAGGGCTGATCGTGGCGGGCGTTGCGTTAATCCTTAACGCAGCCAGCGATACCTTTATGCTATCGCTTCTTAAACCGTTACTGGATGATGGTTTTGGTAAAACAGATCGCTCAGTGCTGCTGTGGATGCCGCTGGTCGTTATTGGCTTGATGATCCTACGTGGCATCACAAGCTATGTTTCTAGTTACTGTATCTCTTGGGTTTCCGGCAAGGTTGTTATGACCATGCGTCGCCGGTTATTCGGCCATATGATGGGGATGCCGGTTTCTTTCTTCGATAAACAGTCGACCGGTACCCTGTTGTCGCGTATTACCTACGACTCCGAGCAGGTAGCTTCCTCTTCATCAAACGCGCTGATCACTGTAGTGCGTGAAGGGGCATCTATCATTGGCCTGTTCATCATGATGTTCTACTACAGCTGGCAGCTGTCGATTATTTTGATTGTACTGGCGCCTATCGTTTCGATCGCTATCCGCGTCGTCTCTAAGCGTTTCCGTAACATCAGTAAGAACATGCAGAACACCATGGGGCAGGTGACCACCAGCGCTGAGCAGATGCTGAAAGGGCATAAAGAAGTGCTGATGTTCGGCGGCCAGGAAGTGGAGACTCACCGCTTTGATAAGGTCAGCAACAAGATGCGTTTGCAGGGCATGAAGCTGGTTTCTGCGTCTTCTATCTCTGACCCGATTATTCAGTTGATTGCTTCGCTGGCGTTGGCGTTCGTGCTTTACGCGGCGAGCTTCCCGAGCGTAATGGAAACCCTGACGGCCGGTACTATCACCGTGGTCTTCTCTTCGATGATTGCTCTGATGCGTCCGCTGAAGTCATTAACCAACGTCAACGCGCAGTTCCAGCGCGGGATGGCGGCTTGTCAGACGCTTTTCTCTATCCTTGATAGCGAGCAGGAAAAAGACGAAGGCAAGCTGGACGTTGAACGTGCTAAAGGCAACGTTGAATTCCGCAATGTGACCTTTACCTATCCGGGTCGTGAAACACCGGCGCTGAAAAACATCAATTTGGCTATTCCAGAAGGGAAAACGGTCGCACTGGTAGGGCGTTCTGGTTCGGGTAAATCGACCATCGCCAGCCTGCTAACCCGCTTTTACGACATTGATGAAGGTGAGATTCTGCTCGATGGTCACGACCTGCGCGAGTATAAGCTGACTTCGCTGCGTAACCAGGTTGCGCTGGTGTCACAGAATGTGCACTTGTTCAATGATACGGTTGCGAACAACATTGCCTATGCTCGTACCGACGAGTTCAGCCGCGAGCAGATTGAAGAAGCCGCTCGCATGGCCTACGCGATGGACTTTATCAATAAAATGGATAATGGTCTGGATACGATCATTGGCGAAAACGGCGTGCTGCTTTCCGGTGGTCAACGCCAGCGTATCGCTATTGCGCGTGCGCTGCTGCGCAATAGCCCAATCCTGATCCTTGATGAAGCCACCTCGGCGCTGGATACGGAGTCCGAACGTGCGATTCAGGCCGCGCTTGATGAGCTCCAGAAGAACCGCACTTCGCTGGTGATTGCCCACCGCTTGTCGACCATTGAACAAGCTGACGAGATTATCGTTGTTGAAGATGGTCAGATTGTGGAGCGTGGTAGCCATCTCGATCTGTTGGCGCATCGTGGCGTCTACGCGCAGCTGCACAAAATGCAGTTTGGCGAATGATAGCGAAAATCTGGTCAGGCGAATCGCCGCTTTGGCTGCTGCTGTTACCGTTCTCCTGGCTGTATGGCCTGGTGAGCGGCATCATCCGCCTGTGCTATCAGCTTGGTATTAAGAAATCCTGGCGTGCGCCTTGCCCGGTTGTGGTGGTGGGAAACCTCACGGCGGGCGGCAATGGTAAAACGCCAGTTGTTATCTGGTTGGTGGAGCAGCTACAGCGTCAGGGGATTCGCGTTGGCGTGGTGTCGCGCGGTTACGGCGGTAAAGCCGAACGTTATCCGCTGCTGCTAACGCCGGAAACGACGACGGACCAGGCTGGCGATGAGCCTGTCCTTATTTTCCAGCGCACTGGGGCTCCTGTTGCCGTATCTCCAGTGCGGGTCGATGCTGTAAAGGCATTGTTAGCCGCTCACGATCTGCAGCTTATCGTCACCGACGATGGCCTGCAGCACTACCGTCTGGCGCGCGATAAAGAGATTGTGGTTATCGACGGCGTACGCCGCTTTGGTAACGGCTGGTGGCTTCCAGCAGGGCCAATGCGTGAGAGGGCGTCAAGGCTGGATTCGGTGGACGCACGTATTGTTAACGGCGGTGAAGCATTGTCGGGCGAAATTCCGATGCACCTTCAGCCAGGAGACGCCATTAACCTGTTAACCGGCGAGCGTCGACCTGTATCAACCCTATCGAATGTGGTCGCAATGGCCGGTATCGGCCACCCTCCACGCTTTTTCGCCACGCTTAATGCCTGCGGCGTACACCCCGTGCGCACGGTGGCACTAGCGGATCACCAGGCACTGGTCGAAGCCGACGTACTGGCATTGGTTAACCCCGACCAGACGCTAATAATGACGGAAAAAGATGCGGTTAAATGCCGCCGCTTTGCGCATGAAAACTGGTGGTATCTGCCGGTCGACGCTGTACTGTCCGGTGACCGCGCGCAGACGCTGCTTCAGGAACTGATTACCCTCGCACGACGCTAACCGGCCTCGGCGACAACCAGGGGAGTCCGCATGTCCGAGTTGCATCTTACCCTTCGTGCCGCACGCCATCTTCATCTCGCGGCACAGGGGTTACTTAACCGCCCGCGCCGCTTGGCTAGAGCGGCCGATATTCTTCCTGCTATTCAGCAAATGTCCCTGTTGCAGATTGATACCATCAACGTGGTTGCGCGTAGCCCCTATCTGGTGCTCTTCAGTCGTCTTGGTGCTTATTCGCCAGCGTGGCTGGATGAGGCGCTTTCTCGCGGTGAATTAATGGAGTATTGGGCTCATGAAGCCTGCTTCCTGCCGCGAAGCGACTTCCCTCTGGTCAGGCATCGGATGCTTTCTCCGCACAATATGGGCTGGAAGTACCACCAGAGCTGGATGGACGAACACGCCGATGACATCGTCGCATTGAAAGCCCATATTGCACAGAATGGTCCGGTGCGTTCGGCCGATTTCGTTCACCCACGTAAGGGAGAGAGCGGGTGGTGGGAATGGAAACCGCATAAACGTCATCTCGAAGGCCTCTTTACCGCCGGGGAAGTGATGGTTATTGAACGCCGTAACTTCCAACGCGTTTACGATCTAACGGAACGCGTCATGCCTTGCTGGAATGATGAAACCGATGCGTTGACCCAACCACAGGCCGAAGCCGTTATGCTGGAAAACAGTGCTCGCAGCCTGGGCATTTTCCGCCCCGAATGGTTGGCGGATTACTACCGTCTGCGCCGTCCCAATCTCGATTTACTAATGGCTGAGTGGCAGGAGCGCCAGTTGGTGGTGCCGGTTGACGTCGAACAGCTCGGTGAAATGTGGGTACACCAGAGCCTACTGCCGGAACTGGCGCGTGCGGCACAGGGGAAGTTGAACGCAACGCATAGCGCCGTGCTTTCACCGTTTGATCCCGTGGTGTGGGATCGCAAACGTGCAGAGCAATTTTTCAACTTTACCTACCGCCTGGAGTGCTACACGCCAGCACCGAAACGCCAGTATGGTTACTTTGTACTGCCTTTGCTGCATCGTGGGGAAATCGTTGGGCGCATGGACAGTAAGATGCATCGTGCAGATGGGGTGCTGGAAATTTTTGCACTGTACCTGGAAACGGGCGTACGCGTTAGCCAGCACCTGGAAAAGGGGCTTAGTCTGGCTATTAACGATTTTGCCCGCTGGCAGGGGGCGACGCGAGTGAAACTCGGGGCGGTAGCTGAAAAACTCTTTAATGAACAACGACACGGTTGGGAGATTGACGCAGACCGGTAGCGCTCTATGATATGCTGCACTGGTTTTCGATACGGCCCATCAGGAGGAACCATGGATCACCGTCTACTTGAAATTATTGCCTGCCCGGTTTGCAACGGCAAACTCTACTACAGCCAGGACAAGCAAGAACTGATTTGCAAACTTGATAATCTGGCGTTTCCCCTGCGTGACGGAATCCCCGTATTGCTGGAAAACGAAGCCCGCGTTTTAGCTGCCGAAGAGAATCGACCATGAGTTTTGTCGTCATTATTCCGGCTCGTTTTGCGTCTACTCGCCTGCCGGGTAAGCCGTTACAGGATATCAACGGCAAACCGATGATTGTGCACGTGCTGGAACGCGCGCGTGAATCCGGAGCCGATCGCATCATTGTAGCCACTGACCATACGGACGTAGCGAAAGCCGTCGAAGCGGCTGGTGGCGAAGTGTGTATGACCCGAGCCGATCACCAGTCCGGAACCGAGCGTTTGGCTGAAGTGGTCGAGAAATGCGGTTTTAGCGATGATACCGTTATCGTTAACGTGCAGGGTGACGAGCCGATGATCCCGGCGGTCATTATCCGCCAGGTAGCGGAAAACCTGGCGGCCAGCCATTCCGGTATGGCAACGCTTGCGGTGCCGATCCATGATGCAGAAGAAGCCTTTAATCCGAACGCGGTAAAAGTGGTTATGGATAAAGACGGCTATGCGCTGTACTTCTCACGTGCCACGATCCCGTGGGATCGCGATCGTTTTGCCAAAAGCCGCGAAGCGATTGGCGATACGCTGCTGCGCCACATTGGCATCTACGGCTACCGTGCTGGATTTATCCGCCGCTACGTCAACTGGGCGCCAAGCCCGCTGGAGCACATTGAGATGCTCGAGCAGCTGCGTGTGCTGTGGTACGGTGAAAAAATACACGTTGCCGTGGCGAAAGAAGTACCGGGCACGGGCGTGGATACACCGGAAGACCTGGCCCGCGTTCGCGCTGAGCTGAAGTAATCCTGTCGCCCCCTTGTTCTGAGGGGGCAACATTATTGGGTGCCTATCGAGTATTTCCTGACTTTCTGTTTCAATTTTGATCTTGTCTGGTGAAATTCATATTTCATATGCTCATTATGAAAGCAATGGCTTTTATAGGGGTAATCTGACATGGAACAGCTACGTGCAGAACTCAGCCACCTGTTGGGAGAATCGCTCAGCCGCGTGGAATGTATTAACGAGCAGACGGATACCGCGCTGTGGTCACTGTATGATGCCGAAGGAAATCCCATGCCGCTGGTGGCGAGGAGCTTTTCATCGCCGGGCGTAGCGCGCCAGCTGGCGTGGAAAATCTCCTCGCTGGCCCGTCATGGCACGGTGCGGATGCCGGTGGTATATGGGGTGATGACGCATGAAGAGCATCCGGGGCCAGACGTACTGTTGCTTGAGCGCCTGCGCGGCGTACCTGTTGAAGCGCCCACCCGTAACCCTGAGCGGTGGGACGCCCTAAAAGATCAAATTGTGGAAGCGCTGCTGGCATGGCACCGGGTGGACAGCTCAGGCTGCGTTGGCTTCGTTGACGGCACGCAGGAAAATAGCTGGCCGCACTGGTATCGCCAGCGTATTGAAGTGCTGTGGGGGACGCTCAATCTTTACCAGAATACCGGGCTGACCATGCAGGATAAGCGGCTGCTGTTTCGCACCCGTGAGTGTCTCGATGCGCTGTTTGATGGCTTTAGCGATAACTGCGTACTGGTGCACGGGCACCTGACTCTGCGTAGTATGCTGAAAGATTCCCGCAGCGATCAGCTGCTGGCGATGGTGGGGCCAGGGGCGATTCTCTGGGCGCCACGGGAATATGAGCTGTTTCGTCTGCACGAGGGAGGGCAAGCGGAACAGCTGCTGTGGCACTATCTTCAGCGCGCGCCGGTCTCAGAAGCGTTTCTCTGGCGGCGCTGGCTGTATCTGCTGTGGGATGAGGTTGAGCAGTTGGTCAACACCGGCAAATTCAGCCGGGCCAACTTCGATTTGGCCTCAAAATCACTGCTCCCCTGGCTCTCCTGAATCGCCTTTCAACCACTGCCAGACTCGCCCCAGGGTTTCATACCCGACCCGGTCGCTGTGCATCAGCCAGACCGGGGAGGGAATGATTCGCTCCCATGGGTTAAGCGGTGACGTAATGGCTAGCTGATTGGCCGGTGCCGGCAAAGGATGCAGCCCGACGTGCTGGAAGAAGATCATTGCGCGGGGCAGGTGAGAGGCCGAGGTGACGAGCAGGAACGGCGCTTCGCCAATGGCGGCTTTCACGGCGCTGGCCTCTTCTTCGGTATCTTTCGGCGTGTCCAGGACAATAATCTCGCTGCGCGGTACGCCAAGGCTCTCTGCGACCCTCGCGCCAGCTTCAGCGGTACTCACCGCATTCGTTTTTGCCCGCGCGCCGGTGAATATCATCTTCGCCCCAGGATTAGCCTGCCATAACCGGATGCCCTCGGTCAGCCTTGGCAAACTGTTGTTGATAAGATTCGAGCTGGGTGCCCAGTCAGGGTTCCAGGTGTAACCCCCGCCAAGGACGACGACGTATTGCACCGGTTCTTCACCTTGCCAGGTAGGGTATTTATCCTCAATGGGTTTGAGTAATCCGTCAGCGACCGGCTGGAGGCTCAACAGCAGCAATGTTACCCATCCTACGGTAATGGCCCCTTTGCCCAATTTTTGAAAGCGGGTGAACCAGACCAGGAATATTCCCAAACCTATCAGTAACAGAAGCAGGGGCAGCGGCAGCATCATGCCGCCAATATACTTTTTCAGCGTAAAAAGCATTCGGCACCGTTCCTTTTTTAACCATCCAACCGTATGAATGCAGCGATATTACACCAGATAGCTTCATTATCGCCGTGGGTGTGACAAAATAGCCCCTTTGTCACTGGCGATGTGAGGATGTCCTGTGAAGGATCGCAATTTCGATGACATTGCGGATAAGTTTTCCCGCAATATATACGGCACCACGAAGGGACAGCTGCGCCAGGCTATTCTGTGGCAAGATCTTGACGCGCTGCTGGCTAAAATGGGGCCGCAGCCGCTGCGTATCCTCGATGCCGGCGGTGGTGAAGGCCAGACGGCCATCAAAATGGCGGAACGTGGCCATCACGTCACGCTATGCGATCTTTCTGAAGAAATGATCGCTCGGGCAACTCAGGCCGCCTGCGAGAAAGGTGTGAGCCACAACATGCATTTCGTACAATGCGCGGTCCAGGATGTGGCTGAGCATTTGGAAAGCCCGGTTGATCTGATATTGTTCCATGCTGTGCTGGAGTGGGTGGCCGAACCGCAGGACGTGCTTAACACGCTGTGGTCGGTGCTACGTCCGGGCGGCGCATTATCATTAATGTTCTACAATGCAAACGGTCTGTTGATGCGTAACATGGTGGTCGGCAACTTCGACTACGTGGCGTTAGGCATGCCGAAAAAGAAAAGACGTACGCTGTCGCCGAACTACCCGCGCGATCCGCAGCAGGTCTATCGCTGGCTGGAAGAGAGTGGCTGGCAAATTGACGGGAAAACCGGTGTGCGGGTGTTTCATGACTATTTGCGCGATAAACAGATGCAAAAAAACAGTTTTGATATTTTGCTGGAGCTTGAAACGCGCTATTGCCGCCAGGAACCTTATATTAGCCTGGGGCGCTATATTCATGTCACCGCGCTGAAGCCGCAGACAGAAACAAGGATAAACGATGAGTGAATTTTCCCAGACAGTCCCCGAACTGGTTGCCTGGGCCAGGAAAAATGATTTCGCCATTTCGCTACCCGTCGATAGGCTCTCGTTTTTGCTGGCTATTGCAACGCTGAACGGAGAACGACTGGAAGGTGAAATGACGGAAGGCGAGCTGGTGGACGCGTTCCGTCACGTCAGTGATGCGTTTGAGCAAACCAGTGAAACCATCGGGACGCGTGCCAATAACGCGATTAACGACCTGGTTCGCCAACGTCTGCTGAACCGCTTTACCAGCGAAATCACGGAAGGCAACGCCATTTATCGTCTGACTCCGCTGGGGATTGGCATCACCGACTATTATATTCGTCAGCGTGAATTCTCCACTCTGCGCCTCTCCATGCAGCTGTCGATTGTTGCCAGCGAGCTGAAGCGTGCGGCGGACGCCGCCGACGAGGGTGGCGATGAATTTCACTGGCATCGAAACGTCTACGCCCCGCTGAAATACTCAGTGGCCGAGATTTTTGACAGCATTGATCTGACGCAGCGCATTATGGATGAGCAGCAGCAATCGGTGAAAGACGACATCGCGCAGTTGCTGAATAAAGACTGGCGCGCGGCTATCTCCAGCTGTGAACTGCTGCTTTCTGAAACCTCCGGCACCCTACGCGAACTGCAGGATACGTTAGATGCCGCAGGCGACAAGCTACAGGCCAACTTGCTGCGTATTCAGGATGCTACGTTGAGTCATAACGATCTGCACTTTGTCGATCGTTTAGTGTTCGATCTGCAAAGCAAGCTTGACCGTATCGTAAGCTGGGGCCAGCAGGCGATTGACCTGTGGATTGGCTACGACCGCCACGTGCATAAATTTATCCGTACCGCTATCGATATGGATAAAAACCGCGTCTTTGCTCAGCGTTTGCGCCAGTCGGTGCAGTCTTACTTCGACGCGCCATGGGCGCTCACCTATGCCAGCGCCGACCGTCTGCTCGATATGCGTGATGAAGAGATGACGCTGCGCGATGAAGAGGTTACCGGGGAACTTCCGCCGGATTTAGAGTACGAAGAATTTAACGAAATTCGCGAACAGCTCGCCGCGCTAATTGAAGAACAGTTGGCTATCTATCGAACCAAACAGCTGCCGCTGGACCTCGGTCTGGTGGTCAAAGAATACCTGGTGCAGTATCCGCGTGCGCGTCACTTCGACGTGGCGAGGATCGTGGTAGACCAGGCCGTACGTTTGGGCGTGGCGCAAGCAGATTTCACCGGACTGCCGGCTAAATGGCAGTCGATTAATGATTACGGAGCCAAGGTACAGGCGCATGTCATCGATAAATATTGAACAAGTGATGCCGGTCAAACTGGCACAGGCCCTGGCCAATCCCCTTTTCCCGGCGCTGGATAGTGCGTTGCGCGGTGGTCGTCACATCGGTCTGGATGAACTGGACAACCACGCCTTTTTAATGGATTTCCAGGAGTATCTGGAAGAGTTTTATGCTCGCTATAACGTGGAATTGATTCGCGCGCCGGAAGGATTCTTCTATCTGCGTCCGCGTTCTACCACGCTGATTCCTCGCTCGGTCTTATCCGAACTAGACATGATGGTCGGCAAAATTCTTTGCTACCTGTACCTGAGTCCGGAACGTCTGGCTAACGAAGGCATCTTCACCCAGCAGGAGCTGTATGACGAACTGCTGGCATTGGCCGACGAAGCCAAACTGCTGAAGCTGGTCAATAACCGCTCCACCGGTTCCGATCTTGACCGTCAGAAGCTGCAAGAGAAAGTCCGCTCCTCACTGAACCGTCTGCGCCGTCTCGGGATGGTGTGGTTTATGGGTCATGACAGCAGTAAATTCCGCATCACCGAATCGGTGTTCCGCTTCGGTGCTGACGTTCGCTCCGGCGACGACGCGCGGGAAGCGCAGCTACGCATGATTCGTGATGGCGAAGCGATGGCTATCGAAAACCATCTGCAGCTCAATGACGAGAACGACGACAATCAGCAGGATAGCGGGGAGGAAGAGTAATGATCGATCGCGGTAAATTTCGTTCGCTAACGCTGGTTAACTGGAACGGGTTCTTTGCCCGTACCTTCGATTTAGACGAACTGGTGACTACGCTCTCGGGCGGTAACGGTGCCGGTAAATCCACCACCATGGCGGCATTCGTCACGGCGCTGATCCCTGACTTAACTCTGCTGCACTTTCGTAACACCACGGAAGCCGGGGCCACCAGCGGCTCTCGCGATAAAGGCCTGCACGGTAAGTTGAAAGCCGGTGTCTGTTATTCTGTGCTGGACGTGATGAACTCACGTCATCAGCGTGTGGTAGTGGGCGTGCGTCTACAGCAGGTTGCCGGGCGCGACCGTAAAGTCGACATCAAACCGTTTGCGATTCAGGGGCTGCCGACCTCCATCCAGCCTACACAACTGTTGACCGAAACGCTGAACGAGCGCCAGGCGCGCGTACTGAGCCTGCAAGAGCTGAAAGACAAGCTCGATACCATCGAAGGCGTGCAGTTCAAGCAGTTCAACTCGATTACCGATTACCATGCGCTGATGTTCGATCTGGGCATTGTGGCCCGTCGCCTGCGCTCAGCGGCTGACCGTAGCAAGTTCTACCGCCTGATTGAAGCCTCGCTGTACGGCGGTATTTCTAGCGCGATTACCCGTTCCCTGCGCGACTACCTGTTGCCGGAAAACAGCGGTGTGCGTAAAGCCTTCCAGGATATGGAAGCGGCGCTGCGTGAAAACCGCATGACGCTGGAAGCGATTCGCGTCACCCAGTCCGACCGAGACCTGTTTAAGCATCTGATTTCTGAAGCCACCGACTACGTGGCCGCGGACTACATGCGCCACGCTAATGAGCGTCGTGTGCATCTTGATAAAGCGCTGGAATACCGACGCGAACTGTATACCTCTCGCTCTCAGCTGGCGGCAGAGCAGTATAAGCACGTTGATATGGCGCGTGAGCTGCAGGAACACAACGGAGCGGAAGGGGATCTGGAAGCCGATCATCAGGCCGCCAGCGACCACCTGAACCTGGTGCAGACCGCACTGCGTCAACAGGAAAAGATTGAACGCTACGAAGCGGACTTAGACGAGCTGCAAATTCGTCTGGAAGAGCAGAATGAAGTCGTAGCCGAAGCTGCCGAACAGCAAGAAGAGAGTGAAGCGCGCGCGGAAGCCGCTGAACTGGAAGTGGATGAGCTGAAAAGCCAGCTTGCTGACTACCAGCAGGCGCTGGACGTCCAGCAGACCCGCGCCATTCAGTACACGCAGGCGCTACAAGCGCTGGAACGTGCGAAAGCGCTTTGTCATCTGCCGGACTTAACGCCGGAAAGCGCAGGGGAGTGGCTGGAAACCTTCCAGGCTAAAGAGCAGGAAGCAACGGAAAAACTGCTCACCCTTGAACAAAAAATGAGCGTGTCGCAGACGGCGCACAGCCAGTTTGAACAGGCGTTCCAGATTGTTGAGGCCATTAACGGCCCGCTGGCGCGTAACGAAGCCTGGGAAGTGGCGCGTGAACTGCTGCGCGACGGCGTCAACCAGCGTCACCTGGCGGAGCAAGCGCAGCCACTGCGCAGCCGTCTGAACGAGCTGGAACAGCGCCTGCGTGAGCAGCAGGAAGCCGAACGTCTGCTGGCTGATTTCTGCAAGCGTCAGGGCAAACAGTACGGTATCGACGAACTCGAAAAGCTGCATCACGAGCTGGAAGCGCGTATCGCCGCGCTGAGCGACTGTGTAACCGATGCCCGCGAACAGCGCATGGCACTGCGCCAGGAGCAGGAACAGCTGCAATCGCGCATCTCCGCGCTGATGCATCGCGCACCGGTATGGCTGGCGGCACAAAACAGCTTAAGCCAGCTATGCGAGCAGAGCGGCGAGCAGTTTGAGTCCAGCCAGGATGTCACCGAATACCTGCAACAGCTGCTGGAACGTGAACGCGAAGCCATCGTTGAACGCGATGAAGTAGGCGCGCGTAAACGTGCCGTCGATGATGAAATTGAGCGTCTTAGCCAGCCGGGGGGTTCTGAAGATCAACGCCTTAATGCGCTGGCTGAACGTTTTGGCGGCGTGTTGCTGTCCGAAATTTATGATGACGTTAGCCTCGACGATGCGCCGTATTTCTCCGCGTTATACGGGCCGTCTCGCCACGCTATCGTGGTACCGGATCTGTCGCAGATCGCCGAGTATCTGGAAGGGCTGGAAGATTGCCCGGAAGATCTCTACCTGATTGAAGGGGATCCGCAGTCCTTCGATGACAGCGTGTTCAACGTCGATGAACTGGAAAAAGCGGTGGTGGTGAAAACCTCCGACCGCCAATGGCGTTATTCCCGCTTCCCATCGGTACCGCTGTTTGGCCGTGCCGCGCGCGAAAGCCGCATTGAGAGCCTGCACGCCGAGCGTGAAGGGCTGTCCGAGCGTTTTGCGACCCTGTCGTTCGACGTCCAGAAAACCCAGCGTCTGCACCAGGCGTTCAGCCGCTTTATCGGCAGCCATTTGTCGGTAGCGTTTGAGGACGATCCGGAAGCGGAAATCCGCAGGCTAAACACCCGTCGCAACGAGCTGGAACGTGCGCTCAGCAGCCATGAAAGCGACAATCAACAGCAGCAGGCACAGTACGAGCAGGCGAAAGAGGGCGTGGCCCTGCTTAACCGCCTGCTGCCGCGTCTGAGCCTGTTGGCCGACGACACGCTGGCTGACCGCGTTGAAGAAATTCAGGAACGCCTGGACGAAGCTCAGGAAGCCGCGCGCTTCATTCAGCAGCACGGTAATCAGTTGGCGAAACTGGAGCCAATCGCTTCTGTTCTGCAGAACGATCCGGAGCAGTTTGAACAGCTGAAAGAAGATTATGCCTGGTCACAGCAGGTGCAGCGCGAAGCGCGTCAGCAGGCGTTTGCCCTGACGGAAGTGGTACAGCGTCGCGCGCACTTTGGCTATTCCGATTCGGCGGAGATGCTCTCCGGCAACAGCGATCTCAACGAAAAACTGCGTGAACGTCTGGCGCAGGCGGAAAGCGAACGTAGCCGCGCCCGTGAAGCAATGCGTACTCACGCCGCCCAGGTGAGTCAGTACAGCCAGGTGCTGGCATCGTTGAAAAGTTCTTATGACACCAAAAAAGAGCTGCTTAACGACCTCTATAAAGAGCTGAAAGATATTGGCGTTCGCGCTGATGCCGGTGCCGAAGAACGTGCGCGTATTCGCCGCGACGAGCTGCATGCCCAGTTAAGTAACAACCGTACGCGCCGTAATCAGCTGGAAAAAGCGCTGACCTTCTGCGAAGCGGAGATGGATAACCTGACCCGTAAGCTGCGTAAACTGGAACGTGATTATCTCGAAATGCGCGAGCAGGTAGTTAGCGCGAAAGCGGGCTGGTGCGCGGTGATGCGTCTGGTGAAAGACAACAACGTTGAACGTCGTCTGCACCGTCGCGAGCTGGCTTATCTCTCCGCCGACGATCTGCGCTCCATGTCGGATAAGGCGCTGGGTGCGCTGCGCCTGGCCGTGGCGGACAACGAACACCTGCGCGATGTGCTGCGTATGTCGGAAGACCCGAAACGTCCGGAACGTAAGATCCAGTTCTTCGTCGCCGTTTATCAGCACCTGCGCGAACGTATTCGCCAGGATATCATCCGCACCGACGACCCGGTTGAAGCCATCGAACAGATGGAAATCGAGCTGAGCCGCCTGACGGAAGAGCTGACCAACCGCGAACAGAAGCTGGCGATCAGCTCCCGAAGCGTGGCAAATATCATCCGCAAAACCATTCAGCGCGAGCAGAACCGTATCCGCCAACTGAACCAGGGTCTGCAGAGCGTGTCGTTTGGCCAGGTTAACAGCGTGCGTCTAAACGTGAACGTCCGCGAAACCCACTCGACGCTGCTGGATGTGCTGTCTGAGCAACACGAGCAGCATCAGGATCTGTTCAACAGCAATCGCCTGACCTTCTCTGAAGCGCTGGCGAAGCTGTATCAACGCCTGAATCCGCAAATCGACATGGGCCAGCGCACGCCGCAAACCATTGGTGAGGAGCTGCTCGACTACCGTAGCTATCTGGAGATGGAAGTTGAGGTTAACCGTGGTTCCGACGGCTGGTTGCGTGCGGAATCCGGTGCGCTGTCTACCGGTGAAGCTATCGGTACCGGGATGTCGATTCTGGTGATGGTGGTACAGAGCTGGGAGGATGAAGCGCGTCGTCTGCGTGGTAAAGACTTGTCTCCGTGCCGTCTGCTGTTCCTTGATGAAGCTGCGCGTCTGGATGCCCGTTCCATCGCCACGCTGTTCGAACTGTGTGAACGTCTGGAGATGCAGTTGATTATCGCTGCGCCGGAAAACATCAGTCCGGAGAAAGGCACAACCTACAAACTGGTGCGTAAAGTGGTCAATAACCACGAACACGTTCACGTTGTTGGTCTGCGAGGCTTCGCCGCACAGCTGCCGGAAACGCTGCCAGGCACCGCCGATGCATCGTAGCATGTCGACCAGGGGAGCGTAGCGACCTCGGGAAATAACGCATAATCCGAAAACGGAACGTAAGGCGACATTTATGTCGCCTTTTTTGTTATCCGTATTTAGCCTATAGCGCGTTATTATCTTTAGACTTCTTTACATTTGACCGGGCAAAAAATGTTTTGTCTTTATATACTGAAGGTAAGCCCACATTACGGGTATTCGTATATTTAACAGGGGGCAAGGGATGTTGCTGAAAAAAGAAAATGGTCGTCGGTTGTCAGCGGTAAGTTTGTGTCTGGCAATGACGTTTGCTCCACTGTTTACCGCTGCTGCAGCCGAGCCAGAACTGGTGCCGTCTGACAGTAGCGCACTGCCTGCAGAACCTTCTCCGGTACTGCTCCAGCCTGGCGCGCAATCGCCTGTGATGGCAAACCTTGTCGGCACTCAGCCACTGGCGGATGGTGCAGCGGCAAAAAGCCGTGCTGAGATCCAGTCGATACTGCCTGCCGGCTACCAACCCGTCTATATGAACCCGCTGGTGACGCTGTACGCTGCCCGCGAAATGAAACCGATGTGGGAGAACCGCGAGGCGGTTCGCGCTTTCCAGCAGCAGCTTGCTGAAGTGGCTATTGCCGGTTTCCAGCCACAGTTTACCCAATGGGTTGAACTGCTCACTAATCCTAACGTCAGCGGCATGGCGCGCGATATCGTGCTCTCCGATGCGCTGATGGGCTACCTGCATTTTATCAGTGGCATTCCCGTTCAGGGGAATCGCTGGCTGTACAGCGATAAACCTTACACACTGGCGACACCGCCGCTGTCGGTGATAAACAAGTGGCAGACGGCGCTGGATAATGGTTCGCTGGTGCCGTTTATTGCCTCACTTGCACCGAAGCATCCGCAGTATGCGGCGATGCATCAGGCGTTGCTGGCGCTGGTGGGAGATACCCGCCCGTGGCCTAAGTTGACGTCGACGGCGTCATTACGACCAGGGCAATGGAGCAGTGATGTCCCTGCATTACGTGAGATCCTGCAGCGGAATGGCGTGCTGGATACCAGTCCGGCGATCCCGCTACCGGGTGATAACGTTGGCAAAACGAAAAAAGTAGCGAAAAGCGGGCCTGCGGCCTACGACCGTCAGCTGGTGGATGCGGTTAAACGCTTCCAGGCAGCGCAAGGTCTCGGTGCTGATGGGGTTATTGGTGCTTCTACTCGCGACTGGCTGAACGTCTCTTCCGCGGAACGTGCTGGCGTACTGGCGCTAAACATTCAACGTCTGCGTCTACTTCCTGGGAAAGTCTCTACCGGGATTATGGTGAATATTCCGGCATATTCGCTGGTCTATTACCTGAACGGTAACGAAGCATTGGCCTCGCGGGTGATTGTCGGTCGTCCCGATCGCAAAACGCCGATGATGAGCAGCGCGCTGAACAATGTGGTCGTTAACCCGCCGTGGAATGTCCCGCCGACGTTGGCGCGCAATGATATTCTGCCAAAACTGCGCAATGACCCGGGTTATCTGGAACGTCATAACTATACCGTGTTGCGCGGCTGGAACAGTAAAGAAACCATCGATCCGTGGCGCGTGGACTGGTCAACGATCACGCCGTCAAATTTACCGTTCCGTTTCCAGCAAGCGCCTGGCGACCATAACTCCTTGGGCCGCTATAAGTTTAATATGCCAAGCTCAGATGCGATTTATCTGCACGATACCCCTAACCATAATCTATTCCAGAAAGATGCCCGAGCATTAAGTTCTGGATGCGTGCGGGTTAATAAAGCCTCTGATTTAGCAAATATGCTGTTACAGGATGCGGGCTGGAATGACACGCGTATATCTGATGCATTGAAGGAAGGTAATACCCGTTACGTTAATATCCGGCAGAATATTCCGGTTAATCTCTATTATCTGACCGCCTTTGTTGGTGCTGATGGTCAGACACAATATCGAACAGATATTTACAATTACGACGTTACGGCGCGATCCGGCGCACAAATTTTGCCAAAAGCGGAACAATTAATCAGATAAATGAAGTAGTTCAGGTAATGTAGTGGTCGAATAAAAAGCGTAGGAACCAGCCCCGAACCTCTGAGGCTGGCCTTTCTACGCTACAGGCTGCCTTGACGCTGGCTTTGATGCCCGGTAAGGTGCAATACGTGCGCCAGAAGTGCATATATTTCGATCACATTTACTGACTGTAGACCTGATTATCATGGACAAATTTGACGCTAATCGCCGCAAACTGCTGGCGTTAGGTGGGGTTGCGCTGGGCGCTGCCGCCATCTTACCCACGCCTGCGCTTGCGACCCTCTCGACCCCTCGTCCGCGTATTTTAACGTTGAGTAATCTACATACGGGTGAGTTGCTAAAAGCCGAGTTTTTTGACGGCCGAGGCTATATTCAGGATGAATTAGCAAAACTAAACCATTTTTTCCGTGACTATCGCGCGAATAAAATAAAGAGCATCGATCCTTCTTTGTTTGATCAGCTCTATCGCCTTCAGGGATTATTAGGAACAAATAAGCCTGTGCAATTAATCTCCGGGTATCGTTCTATTGATACCAATAATGAGCTGCGAGCGCACAGCAGTGGGGTAGCGAAAAAGAGCTATCACACGAAAGGTCAGGCAATGGATTTCCATATTGAAGGTATTTCGTTAAGTAATATACGCAAAGCAGCGTTATCTATGCGCGCAGGTGGTGTAGGATATTACCCTCGTAGCAACTTTGTGCATATTGATACCGGTCCGGTTCGGCACTGGTAACTCTACGCCCGACAGTTCAGGTTCACTGATGTATCTGAGCGGTGATGAGTATAAACAGGAGCAGCATGAATTATCGTATTATTCCGGTCACGGCGTTCGCGCAAAACTGTTCATTGATTTGGTGTGAGCAAACCAAACTGGCGGCCCTGGTCGATCCCGGTGGTGATGCTGAAACCATCAAACAGAAGGTTGCTGAAGCTGGCGTGACGTTGCAGCAAATTTTGCTGACCCATGGTCACCTCGATCATGTGGGTGCGGCGGCTGAACTGGCTCAGCATTACGGTGTGCCGGTTATCGGGCCGGAAAAAGAAGATGAATTCTGGTTGCAGGGTTTGCCGGCGCAAAGCAGGATGTTTGGCCTTGAAGATTGCCAGCCGCTGACGCCAGATCGCTGGCTTAATGAGGGTGACACCGTCAGCGTAGGTAACGTGAAGTTACAGGTGCTGCACTGCCCTGGCCATACGCCGGGACACGTCGTGTTTTTTGGTAACGATGCACGACTGCTCATTTCCGGTGACGTGCTGTTTAAAGGCGGCGTAGGGCGCAGCGACTTCCCGCGAGGTGACCACGCGCAGCTGATTGATGCGATTAAGCGTAAATTGCTGCCGCTAGGCGATGACGTGAAGTTTATTGCCGGGCATGGGCCGATGTCGACGATTGGATACGAACGTCAACATAACCCGTTCCTGCAGGATGAGCTTCCCGTCTGGTAAGAAAACAAAAAAGGCCGCTGATGCGGCCTTTTTTATGTCTACCCGATAGCCCGGCCGAATATTACAGCACGGCGACGATAGCTTCGCACAGCGGTGCCATGTTGTCTGGGGTCATCCCAGCAACGTTAATGCGGCCAGAGGCCACGGCGTAAACACCAAACTCTTCACGCAGACGCAGAACCTGTTCTTTGGTCAGGCCGCTGAAGGAGAACATACCGTTCTGTTTGGTGATAAAGCTGAAGTCGCGGTTGGCACCTTTTTCCTGCAGCGTATTCACAAACAGCAGACGCATACGCTGAATGCGTTGACGCATATCGGTCAGCTCTTGTTCCCAGATAGCGCGCAGGGCATCGTTACTGAGGATGGTGGCGACAACGGATGCACCGTGGGCCGGTGGGTTGGAGTAGTTAGCGCGAATAACCGCTTTCATCTGGCTGAATGCGCGATCGGCAGTGTCTGCGTCAGCGGTTACCAGCGTACAGGCACCCACGCGTTCGTTATAGAGGCCAAAGTTTTTGGAATACGAGCTCGCCACAATCAGCTCTTTGTGCAGCGCGGCAAACGCACGCAGGCCTTCTGCATCTTCTTCCAGACCGCGGGCAAATCCCTGGTAAGCGAAGTCAAACAGCGGCAGCCAGCCTTTTTCAATAGAAAGTTGAGCCAGCTGTTGCCATTGCTCAAGCGTTGGATCAATCCCGGTTGGGTTATGGCAGCAGCCGTGGAACAGCACCACATCGCCTGCCTGAGCGTCGTTCAGGCTTGCCAGCAGCGCGTCGAAATCTAACGCATGTTTTTCGGCGCTGTAATAGTTGTATTCACGTACTTCCAGGCCCGCCGCGCCAAAGACGCTTTTGTGGTTCGGCCAGCTAGGGTTGCTAACCCAAATGCGCTTCACATCGGTATTTTTCGCAAGGAAATCTGCCGCGACGCGCAGTGCGCCGGTACCACCTGGGGTCTGTGCGGTGCGAGCACGCTTATCGCTAACGATAGGGCTACCTTTGCCAAACAGCAGTTCCTGCGTGCAGCGACCAAACTCAGGAATACCATCAATGCCGAGATAGTTCTTGGTGGTTTCATTTTCCAGCAGATACTGTTCAGCTTTTTTTACGCTGGTCAGAACCGGCGTCTTCCCGGTTTCATCTTTATATACACCAATCCCGAGATTGATTTTGCTCGGGCGGTCATCGGCACGAAACAGATCGGCCAGGCCCAGAATTGGGTCGGCAGGGGCGGCTGTAATGTTCTCAAACATGACGAGGTTCCATTTATAAGTTCGGGGGAAATCCGGTATCAGGTTAACGGTAGATTTACAAAATGCCAACCGTTAGAGATTAAAAGCGCGAAGGTTTTCAAAAGATACGATCTTCATCTCAGGAACGTAAAAAAGCAGGACCGAAGTCCTGCTTTCTAGGCATATACAAAGAGGGTGTGCTGATTAGAACTGGTAAACGATACCGACAGCAGCCTGATCGTCGGTCGCTTGTTTGCTTGCTACAGAATAAGTGTTGTCATCAAGCAGGTTGAACTTGTACGCCGCATAGACGTTCATGTTCTTGTTGAAGTAGTACCAGGAGCCCACTTCGATGTATTTAACCAGGTCAGCATCGCCGCCTTTGAAATCGCCACGAGCGATCAGGTCTTTACCTTTAGACTGTACGTAGCCGATGGATGGACGCAGACCGAAATCGAACTGGTACTGAACCACAGCTTCGATGTTCTGAGTTTTGTTCGCGAAGTTACTGTCTGGCTCGCGAGTCATGTTCAGAGTTTCTGCGTACATTACAGCAGCGTAGACGTTGTTAGCGTCATATTTGAATGCAGTTGACCATGCTTCAGCACGGTCGCCGCCAGCGCTGGCTGAAGTGTGAACATCACCTGCGTTCGGGCCTGTTGGAATGGTGAAGGATGCTGGTTTTACCTGAGCATTAGTACGATCAGCAGTCTCGTAACCAGCTGCAAAGCTGAAGCCTTCCAGGAATTCGTACTGAACAGAAGTGCTGAAACCATCGCCGTTCGCTTTCGCACCGTTACCGCTCAGGTTGTAGCTCTGGGCATTGCCACTCGCATCATCATAATCAACAACGATTGGGCTGTTACGGTCGTTTTTACCCTGGTACTGCAGCGCGAAGCTCAGACCATCAACCAGACCGAAGAAGTTGCTGTTACGATAGGTCAGCAGGCCAGAAGAACGACCGTTCATGAAGTTGTCGGTAGCAGCCCAGGAGTCACCGCCCCATTCAACCAGCATATCGGTGTAAGCAGCGACGTCGTAGATAGCGCCGTAGTTACGACCGTAGTCCAGAGAACCCGCATCGCCAAATTTCAGACCAGCGAACGCCAGACGAGTTTTGTTGCCCTGGGAGCCTTCCGCGTTGGAGGCGTCCATGTTGTATTCCCACTGACCGTAACCCACCAGCTGATCGTTGATCTGAGTTTCGCCTTTGAAACCGATACGTGCATAGGTGGTGTCGTCGCTGGCGGTGTCGCCGTTGGTGGTCCAAATGTGCTCACCAACTGCTTTACCGTAGAAGTCCAGTTTGTTGGCATTCTTGTTATAGATTTCAGCAGCATTTGCTGCGCCAGCTACCAGCAGGGCAGGGATTACCACTGCCAGGATATTACGCTTCATCATTATTTATTACCCTCATTAGGTTTTTTTTTATAGACACTCGCCACTGCCGCCAATTACTTCCGTCAATAAAAATTTACGGAACTATTGATGATAGTTTGGTGTCTTTATGTGTCTGAGAGGCATCTTTCCATTCAAAACGTTCTTCCGCTAGCCTGAAAATGCTACAAACATCGAGAATGCGTAAGCAAAAGAAATTATGTGTAACAATTTGTGAATTTTAAGGAACTTTGTGAACTATCTCAAAGTTCTGATACAGGTGCGGAATTATTGAACCGTTACTTATCTATCAATATGAATTCCTTATCTTTTATTTGTATAACACCTTTTCTTATTACCAATGCGTACGATGCAAACTTTTTGCTATGGCTATTTTTAGCCATCTGGATAGCTGTGTGCTTGTTTAATAAATATGCTAAGGGATGAGTGAAATCTGAACCGCAAGAGATTTTAGGCTAAAATTCGTACAGAATTATTGCGATGACATGGCTTGTAACAAACGCCACCAGGGATGGGGTTGATGTTTAATTTTGTTAAATTTAAAAAAGATTTCTTTACAGTCGCGGGCAAAAAAAGGCCAGCGCGATGGCTGGCCTTTAGCAGATAATAAACTTAGAACGTGGCGCTGCGCGGCGTTCTTGGGAATGGAATAACGTCACGGACGTTCTGTACACCGGTAACGTAAGCGATCAGACGCTCGAAGCCCAGACCAAATCCGGAGTGCGGAACGGTGCCGTAGCGACGTAGGTCACGGTACCACCAGTAGTCTTCTTTATTCAGACCCATTTCAGCCATACGTGCATCCAGAACGTCCAGACGTTCTTCACGCTGAGAACCGCCGATGATTTCGCCGATGCCCGGAGCCAGTACGTCCATTGCGGCAACGGTTTTACCGTCGTCGTTCAGGCGCATATAGAACGCTTTAATCTCTTTCGGATAGTTTTTCACAACGACCGGCGCTTTGAAGTGCTCTTCTGCCAGATAGCGTTCGTGTTCAGAAGAGAGATCAACGCCCCAGTAGACTGGATTTTCAAACTGCTTACCGCAGTTTTCCAGAATGGTTACGGCATCGGTGTAATCCACCTGTGCGAAATCGGCGGTCACGAAACGTTCCAGACGGTCGATAGCATCTTTATCTACGCGCTCAGCGAAGAACTTCATGTCGTCTGCACGTTCGGTCAGTACAGCTTTGAAGACGTACTTCAGCATCGCTTCTGCCAGACGGGCGTTATCTTCCAGATCGGCGAATGCCACTTCCGGCTCCAGCATCCAGAACTCCGCCAGGTGGCGGCTGGTGTTGGAGTTTTCAGCGCGGAAGGTCGGGCCGAAGGTGTAGATTTTCGACAGCGCACAGGCATAGGTTTCGCCGTTCAGCTGGCCGGAAACGGTCAGGAAGGCTTCTTTGCCGAAGAAATCTTTGTCGTAATCGACTTTGCCCTGATCGTTACGCGGCAGGTTTTCCATATCCAGCGTAGAAACGCGGAACATTTCACCTGCGCCTTCGGTATCAGAAGCGGTAATCAGCGGGGTAGAAACCCAGAAGAAACCCTGCTCGTCGAAGAAGCGATGCAGCGCCTGCGCCAGCGTGTGGCGAACGCGAGCAACCGCGCCAATCAGGTTAGTACGTGGACGCATATGCGCGACTTCACGCAGATACTCGATGCTGTGGCGTTTTGCCGCCATCGGGTAGGTGTCCGGATCTTCAACCCAGCCGGTCACTTCAACGCTGGAAGCCTGAATTTCAAAGCTCTGGCCCTGGCCCTGAGAGGCGACTATCTTGCCGGTGACAATCACGGAGCAGCCGGTAGTCAGACGCAGTACTTCCTGATTGTAATTGGGCAGAGAATTATTAATAACGGCCTGTACAGGATCAAAGCAGGAACCGTCATAGACGGCGAGGAAGGAAAAGCCAGCTTTTGAATCTCGGCGGGTACGTACCCAGCCGCGCACGGTGACTTCGCTGTCAACGGCTACGCGGCCCTGGAGTACGTCGGCTACAGGCACAACGCTCATAATAGTCTCTCTATTCGTAGTCCAATAAAAAAATCGTTTTCCCCGGAACGGCGGGGGATATCTATGTTACCTGTCATCTTCTATCAGACAAGCAGAATTAGCATGGAGAAGGGGTGTTTTCAGAAATAATTAAATAAGAAGGGAGCCATAGGGCTCCCTTTGGTGATTAACTCGCCTTTTTGATCTGCGGAAGATCAAATGCTTTACGTAAAGCGCGAACAAAGGCTTTATCGTGACAGATAGTTTTACCTGGGCTGTCAGAGAGTTTTGCCACCGGTTTGCCGTTGCACTCAACCAGCTTAATAACAATGTTCAGCGGTTTTACCTGAGGAATATCGCAGGTCAGGCGTGTACCGATGCCGAAGCTTAAATTGATGCGTGACGAGAAGTGGCGATATAGCTCGACGGCTTTGGTTAAGTCCAGGTTATCAGAGAATACCAGCACTTTACTGAGTGGGTCGATGCCCAGCGTTTTATAGTGCTTAATGGCTTTCTCGCCCCACTCAAACGGGTCACCAGAATCATGACGTAGCCCCTGATAGCGAGTGGCGAATTCCGGGCCAAAATCACGCAGGAAGGCATCCATCGTAATACAGTCGGTTAACGCGATGCCGAGCTGATCTGGATACTCTTTAAGCCAGGCAGCCAAAGCGGCGCGCTGGCTGGTGGCGAGATCGGGGCTGATTTGCTGATGCGCCTGGAACCATTCGTGCGCCTGCGTCCCCATCGGAGTGAGCGACAGACGACGCGCCAGGTCGTAGTTGCTGGTGCCGGTAAACCAGGACTCCTGCTGCAGGCGGCTGACAATGGCCTCCTGAACCTCACGAGAGAAGCGGCGACGGGTACCAAAATCCATCAGCTTGAAGGCCGACATATCAATGTCAGCGGTCAACTGATTAAAGTCGACTAACTTACGCTCCAGCATCTCCAGCGCCTGCGGCACGCCGGTTTCTGGCGAGCGGTAGCGATGAGCCAGCTCGCTAATCACCGCCAGTAGCGGGACTTCCCACATAATAACTTCGCGCCAAGGGCCTTCGAGGCGAATATTCAGCTTGCCGTTATCATTGGTGACGGTGACCTGCTGCGGGTCGTAGCGAAAATCACGCAGCCAGTTCAGGTAATCCTGTTTAAAGAAAGGAAGACGAGAGAGCCAGTGGTATTCGACATCCTGCAGGGTGAGTGAACGCATGGCTTCGACTTGTTCGCGAATAGCGTCAGCATAAATGCCCAGCAGATCGTCACCACGGCAGCGGAATTCAGCCGCTACGTTTACGTCGTAGTAGTGGTGAAACACAGCCTGCTGCATATGCAGTTTGTAGGCATCTGTGTCTAGCAGCGAGTGCAGCACAGGAGAAGCGAATTGTGTCATGGTGCGCAGTAGCATCCTCTCACAGGAGCGTTTAGTACAATAAACAACAGGGGAGAATCGCTGGAGTATACCTTGTTTAACGATTTATTGAACCCCGATCACACCATAAGGCACGAAGAGTCACCATGGCGTTTTGTGCGGTGTGTTACGCAAATGTATCATTTTTCCCTATTTGACTGGAAAAGATGAAGATTCTGCGTAGCGCGTTTAACACAACAGGAATAGACTGGAGGTGACATTTACAAAAGATGCTAAAGGTTTTTTATGACACAACAGCCCCAAGCCAAGTACCGCCACGACTACCGTGCGCCGGACTACCTGATTAGTGATATTGACCTGGCCTTTGACCTGGATGCCGCAAAAACCATCGTGACCGCGGAAAGCCAGGTTTCCCGCCACGCAGCGTCTGATGTACCGCTACGTCTGAATGGTGAAGATTTAACCCTGATCTCCCTTCACGTTAATGACGAGCCGTGGGACAACTATAAAGAAGAAGATAACAACCTGGTTATTGCTGGCCTGCCAGAACGTTTCACCCTGAAGATTGTGAATGAAATCAGCCCAGCGGCGAATACGGCGTTAGAAGGGCTGTATCAGTCTGGCGAAGCGCTCTGCACTCAGTGTGAAGCCGAAGGCTTCCGCCACATTACCTGGTATCTTGACCGCCCGGACGTGTTGGCGCGTTTCACCACCAAAATCTCTGCCGATAAAACCAAATATCCGTTCCTGCTCTCTAACGGCAACCGCGTTGCCGAGGGCGAGCTGGAAAATGGCCGTCACTGGGTACAGTGGCAGGACCCATTCCCGAAACCATGCTACCTGTTTGCGCTGGTTGCCGGTGATTTCGACGTACT
Source organism: Kluyvera chengduensis (assembly GCF_044197065.1). Taxonomy (NCBI): domain Bacteria; kingdom Pseudomonadati; phylum Pseudomonadota; class Gammaproteobacteria; order Enterobacterales; family Enterobacteriaceae; genus Kluyvera; species Kluyvera chengduensis. Next base: position 719,562 of record NZ_JBIQOI010000002.1, on the reverse strand, counting down.
GCGCGATACCTTTAAAACGCGCTCTGGCCGTGAAGTAGCGCTGGAGCTGTTCGTTGACCGCGGCAATCTGGACCGCGCGCCGTGGGCGATGACCTCGCTGAAAAACTCCATGAAGTGGGACGAAGATCGTTTCGGCCTCGAGTACGACCTCGACATCTATATGATTGTCGCCGTCGACTTCTTCAATATGGGCGCAATGGAGAACAAAGGGCTGAACGTCTTTAACTCCAAATTCGTACTGGCGCGGACCGATACCGCAACGGATAAAGACTATCTCGATATCGAACGCGTGATTGGCCACGAGTATTTCCATAACTGGACCGGTAACCGCGTCACCTGCCGCGACTGGTTCCAGTTAAGCCTGAAAGAAGGCTTAACCGTTTTCCGTGACCAGGAATTCAGCTCTGATTTAGGTTCACGTGCCGTAAACCGCATCAGCAACGTGCGCACCATGCGCGGCCTGCAGTTTGCAGAAGACGCGAGCCCGATGGCGCACCCAATCCGTCCGGATAAAGTTATTGAAATGAATAACTTCTATACCCTGACGGTGTACGAGAAAGGGGCGGAAGTTATCCGCATGCTGCACACCCTGCTGGGTGAAACCAACTTCCAGAAAGGCATGCAGCTGTACTTCGAACGTCACGACGGCAGCGCTGCGACCTGCGATGACTTCGTGCAGGCGATGGAAGATGCGTCTAACGTTGACCTGTCGCATTTCCGCCGCTGGTACAGCCAGGCCGGTACGCCGATTGTTAGCGTGCATGACGACTACAACCCGGAAACCGAGCAGTACACGCTGACCATTCGTCAGCGTACGCCAGCGACCGCTGAGCAGGATGAAAAATTCCCGCTACATATTCCGTTCGACATTGAACTGTACGATAACGAAGGCAAGGTGATCCCGCTGCAGAAAGACGGGCATCCGGTGCATCACGTGCTGAACGTGACCCAGGCCGAACAGACCTTTGTTTTCGATAACGTTTACTTCCAGCCGGTACCCTCGTTGCTGCGCGAGTTCTCAGCGCCAGTTAAGCTGGAATATAAATGGAGCGATCAGCAACTGACGTTCCTGATGCGTCATGCGCGTAATGACTTCTCCCGCTGGGATGCGGCGCAGAGCCTGCTTGCAACCTATATCAAGCTGAACGTCGCTCGCCATCAGCAGGGCCAGCCGCTGTCGCTGCCGGTCCACGTGGCCGACGCGTTCCGCGCGATTCTGCTGGATGAGCACATCGACCCGGCGCTGGCGGCTGAAATCCTGACGCTGCCATCAGCGAGCGAAATTGCTGAGCTGTTCGAGATTATCGATCCTATCGCCATCGCTGCGGTGCGCGAAGCGCTGACCCGTACGCTGGCGACTGAACTGGCCGACGAATGTCTGGCGGTTTATAACGCCAACAAGCTCGACAGCTATCGCGTAGAGCATGCCGACATCGGCAAGCGTTCGCTGCGCAATACCTGTCTGCGCTATCTGGCATTTGGCGACCGTGAGCTTGGCGATAAGCTGGTGAGCGATCAGTACCATCATGCCGATAACATGACGGATGCGCTGGCGGCGCTGTCTGCTGCCGTGGCGGCTGAACTGCCGTGCCGCGACGCGCTGATGCAAGAGTACGATGACAAATGGCATCATGACGGCCTGGTGATGGATAAATGGCTGATTCTGCAGGCGACAAGCCCGGCAGATGACGTGCTGGCCACGGTACGTAAGCTACTGAACCACCGTTCATTCAGCATGAACAACCCGAACCGCATTCGCTCGCTGATTGGTGCCTTTGCCGGCAGCAACCCGGCAGCGTTCCATGCGGCAGACGGCAGTGGCTATCAGTTCCTGGTGGAAATGCTCACCATCCTGAACAGCAAAAACCCGCAGGTGGCTTCGCGTCTGATTGAGCCGCTGATCCGCCTGAAACGCTATGATGCGAAGCGTCAGGCGTTAATGCGTGCCGCGTTGGAACAGCTGAAAGGGTTGGAAAACCTGTCCGGCGATCTGTACGAGAAGATTGCTAAAGCATTAGCATAACCGGTAGCCCGGACGAGGCGTGAGCCGACTCCGGGGAAACCCGGTAGTACTCCCTGCGTCGCTTTGCTCGGCCGGGCTACATTTATATACAAACAAAAACGCCGCTGGTTTTGCCTGCGGCGTTTTTTTTATCAAACATGTTCGGTGATTCGCGCGGAACTTAACGTGGGAACCTGGATATCCCGCCGATGCAATGCCTGCCAGAATGTCTCCAGCGCGCTGTCCAGACGGGTGTGCAGATTTGGGCTGAACTGCGGCTTATGCTGATAATCGGTCACCTGACTATCATCGGCAAAGACACCCTGCAGGATCTCCTGGGCCTTCAACGCGTTCAGAACCGGTTTCAGGGCGTAATCCACTGCCAGCATATGCGCCACCGTGCCGCCGGTTGCCAGCGGCAGCACGACTTTGCCTTCAAGCGCACGCTCGGGCAGCAGATCCAGCAGCGCTTTTAATGCGCCAGCAAACGAGGCTTTATAGACCGGCGTGGCAATAACCAAGCCATCGGCGTGAGCCAACTGCTCGGTTAAGGTTTGCAGCGCGGGGCTGTCAAAGCGGGCGTGAAACAGATCTTCGGGGTCGAAGTTCTGTAAATGCCAATGGAAAACTTCAACGTCGGCGGCAGAGAGTTTCTCCCGGGCGTACTCCAGCAGGGCGCTGGAGCGAGAAGGAAAACGGGGGCTGCCTGCTAAAGTAATGACGCGCATGGTCTCTCCTTATAACTAAAAACAAACATTAATCTAAAATTGATAACATTTGCATCAGTGTGTCAGAGGGGAAACCCAGGGCGAAATACTTTTTCTGATGATGGATTACCAGAAAATGCATATGCAGGGTGGAGTAAAGGTTGAATTGAAGGAAAACGATTGCGTTTTTTTTGCCATAGGTCAATTCCATTTTTGAGCGTTATCGCACATAATACGCCCCCGGTTTGCACACCGGGAATCCAGGAGAGTTCATGTACTATCCCTTCGTTCGTAAAGCACTTTTTCAGCTCGATCCAGAGCGCGCTCATGAATTAACGTTCCAACAATTACGTCGCGTCACCGGCACCCCGCTGGAAGCACTCGTGCGTCAAAAAGTACCGGAAAAACCGGTGACCTGCATGGGGCTGACGTTTAAAAATCCGCTGGGTCTGGCCGCAGGTCTGGATAAAGATGGCGAATGTATCGATGCCTTAGGGGCGATGGGATTCGGCTCTATTGAGATAGGTACCGTCACGCCGCGTCCACAACCGGGTAACGACAAGCCGCGCTTGTTCCGCCTGGTCGACGCCGAAGGGTTGATCAACCGTATGGGCTTCAATAACCACGGCGTTGATAACCTGGTCGAGAACGTGAAAAAAGCGCATTTCGACGGGATCCTGGGTATTAATATTGGTAAGAATAAAGATACGCCAGTAGAGCAGGGCAAAGATGACTATCTGATTTGTATGGAAAAAATCTATGCTTACGCGGGTTATATTGCGATTAATATCTCCTCACCAAATACCCCAGGGCTGCGTACGCTGCAATATGGTGATGCGCTTGACGATCTCCTTTCCGGTATTAAAAATAAGCAATCTGAACTCGAACAAAAGCATCATAAATATGTTCCAGTGGCGGTGAAGATCGCGCCGGATCTTTCTCATGAAGAGTTGATCCAGGTGGCCGATAGTTTAGTTCGCCATAATATTGATGGGGTGATTGCGACCAATACTACATTGGATCGTTCTCTGGTTCAGGGGATGAAAAATTGCGATGAAATGGGTGGCTTAAGTGGTCGTCCATTACAATTAAAAAGCACCGAAATTATTCGTATGTTGTCCGCCGAATTAAAAGGCCAATTACCTATTATTGGCGTTGGCGGTATCGACTCGGTGATTGCAGCGCGTGAGAAGATGGCAGCCGGTGCGTCTCTGGTACAGATCTATTCCGGTTTTATTTTTAAAGGCCCACCGCTGATTAAAGAAATCGTTACCCACATCTAGTATTTTTCCCAGTATTGTGATCCAGGGCTTTATTTCCGGCCCTGGTTGCATTATATTTCCCTACTGTTGCTTATTTAAACATATTGGTCTTTTATTATTTAAGACAAAGTAACGCAGCGGAAGAACAGGCAATGCATTGGATGCGAATATGACGGGGGAGTAAAATGCGAATTAAACCTGATGATAACTGGCGTTGGTATTATGATGAAGAGCACGATCGAATGATGCTCGATTTAGCCAATGGTATGTTGTTTCGTTCGCGTTTTGCTCGCCGGATGTTAACACCCGATGCTTTTGCGCCAACCGGTTTTTGCGTTGACGATGCCGCGCTTTATTTCTCCTTTGAAGAGAAATGCCGTGATCTGGTGCTTTCAAAAGAACATCGTGCTGAGCTAATTCTTAATGCCCTCGTCGCCATTCGCTTCCTCAAACCCCAAATGCCGAAAAGCTGGCATTTCCGCGCGCATGAAGATAGCTGGTCTCCGGTGATCGGTGATGCCGCAGCCGTTTGGTTAAGTGACGATGATAGTCAGGTGAATTTGCTGGTGGTTGAGCCGGGCGAAAACGCCGCGCTATGTCTGCTGGCACAGCCGGGGCTGGTACTGGCTGGTCGCACCATGCAGCTTGGCGACCCTATCAAAGTGATGAACGACAGGCTGCAACCTCAGCCGGGGCTGGACGGTTACAGCCTGGAGCAGGCGGTTTAAAGCTTCAGCTTCAGTGCGGTTTTCGGCACGCAGCTACAGCTAAGAATCGTACCATCGTTCGCTATCGCGCTTTTTTTCAGCGGGCTCACTTCTCCGTCCAGCAGCGTCACGCGGCAGCTGCCGCAGATACCCGCCCGGCAAGAGTAGGGGACGCGAATGCCCTGTTGCTCTAACTGTTCCAGTAAGATCTGTTGATTATTCCCGGTAAAGGAACGGCCTTCCCAGTCAATCTCCACGAGCGCATCCTGCTGCGTCTGCGGGGCCAACGCCTCGTCGCTTTTCCCTGAGCTGTACACGATGGCCGGGCCGGTGGTGAGAATTTCCACTTCATCGCCCACGCGAACCACACCGCTGTTGCGGGCAATCAGGTTCTGACCGAAATCCACATCGCCGTTGGCGGGGTTAGTGCGAAATGACTGTAGCGTACTCAGTGGTTCTGCTGCCGGGTGTTTTTGCCCTTTCTCTGGGCTGATAGTCGTGAAGATACAGCGGCTGCATGGTTTCACAACATCGAAGATCACGTCGCCAATGCGCAGCGTTTTCCAGCTGTCTTCTTCCCAGGCCTGCGCGCCGGTCACCACCAGATTAGGGCGGAACTGTTCCATGCGGACGCTGGCGCGGCAGCGCTGCTGCAGGTCGCGTAGCGACGCTTCGTTGGTGAGCAGGAACGGAAAACCATCGGCGAATGAGAGCGGCACCGCGTCGTGGCGCTTAACGCGACGGGTAAGGTCATCGCCCAGCCAGCGAAGCTGGACATCGCGCTTAAAGAATGGCGTGAGCCACTGATTGATAGCATCGGGGGCAATACGCGAGGTAAAATGGTTGCCCCACACTTCGGTTGGCGACGGCTGACCGACGAAATCCACAAAACGGACTAACGCACTGCTGCCGTCGGGCGCGGTGAGGTGTAAACCATCGTGAAGGACCGCAGGGGTAAAACGCACCATCGCCGGGAACTGACGGGCGGTAATAAAGGTGCCATCAGGCTCGGTGATCATGAAAATGCGGTCAAACGCCATACCGCTAATATCGGCGAAGGCGTGCGTAAGCCCGATGCCGCGCATGGATTTCACCGGATGTATAAAAAGCCGCGATAATGTAGCCACAACGCTGTCCCTGAGTCGAAAATAAGCCTTTAACTTTATGACATGGGGCGCAGATTGGCTATAATGCGCAACAATTTTCTGCGAGTAAAAGTGACGATATGAATTCTCTGTTTGCCAGTACGGCCCGTGGGCTGGAAGAGCTGTTAAAAACTGAACTGGAAGGCCTGGGCGCCCAAGAGTGCCAGATTGCCCAGGGCGGCGTCCATTTCCAGGGCGACACGCAGCTTCTGTACAAAAGCCTGATGTGGAGCCGCCTGGCGTCGCGCATTATGATGCCACTGGGAGAATGTAGCGTCTGGAGCGATCTCGATCTTTATCTTGGCGTACAGGCTATCGACTGGACCTCTATCTTCACCCCGGATGCCACCTTCGCGGTCAGCTTCGGCGGCCTGAACGATAGCATTCGTAACAGCCAGTACGGCGCGCTGAAGGTAAAAGATGCGATCGTTGATGCCTTTACGCGCAAAAAACTACCGCGTCCGAACGTCGATCGCGACAATCCGGATCTGCGGATTAACGTGCGTCTCAACAAAGAGACCGCCTATATCTCTCTCGATCTGAGCGGCGAAGGTTTGCACCTGCGCGGCTATCGCGATCGTACCGGTATGGCGCCCATCAAAGAGAACCTGGCGGCCGCTATCGTTATGCGCTCCGGCTGGGTGCCGGGCACGCCACTGCTCGACCCAATGTGTGGTTCCGGTACGCTGCTAATTGAAGCAGCGATGTGGGCGACTGACCGTGCGCCTGGGCTGCACCGCGGCCACTGGGGCTTCAGCGGCTGGGCGCAGCATGACGATGAAGTCTGGAAAGAAGTAAAAGCCGATGCCCAGACTCGCGCTCGTGCCGGTCTTGCCGCCTATGAATCGCGCTTCTTTGGCTCTGACGTCGACAGCCGCGTGGTTGAGCTGGCGCGTAGCAACGCCCGTCGCGCGGGTATTGGCGAACTTATCACCTTTGAGGTGAAAGACGTGGCGCAGCTGACCAATCCGCTGCCGAAAGGTCCTTACGGTACCGTTATCAGCAACCCGCCGTACGGCGAACGCCTGGAAAGCGAACCAGCGCTGATTGCGATGCATAGCCTGCTCGGCCGCAATATGAAAAACCACTTTGGCGGCTGGAATCTGTCGCTGTTTAGCGCCTCTCCAGAGCTGTTAAGCTGCCTGCAGCTACGCGCCGAGCGTCAGTTTAAAGCCAAAAACGGCCCGCTGGACTGCGTACAGAAAAACTACCATCTGACCGAAACCACCGGTGAGAAGCCTGCATCTCTGGCAGAAGATTACGCCAACCGTCTGCGTAAGAATCTGAAGAAATTCGAGAAGTGGGCCAAACAGGAAGGGATTGAATGCTACCGCCTGTACGACGCCGACCTGCCGGAATACAACGTGGCCGTTGACCGCTACGCCGACTGGGTCGTGGTGCAGGAATATGCGCCGCCGAAAACCGTTGATGCCAATAAAGCGCGTCAGCGTCTGTTTGATATTATCGCCGCGACCATCGCCGTGCTGGGTATTGCGCCGAACAAGCTGGTGCTGAAAACCCGTGAACGTCAGAAGGGTAAAAACCAGTATCAGAAGATGAACGAGAAGGGCGACTTTATGGAGGTGAGCGAATACAACGCGCGCCTGTGGGTCAACCTGACTGATTACCTCGATACCGGCCTGTTCCTCGATCACCGTATCGCCCGCCGTATGCTGGGTGAAATGAGCAAGGGCAAAGACTTCCTGAACCTGTTCTCCTATACCGGCAGCGCCAGCGTGCACGCAGGTCTGGGCGGCGCGCGTTCGACCACTACCGTGGATATGTCGCGTACCTATCTGGAGTGGGCGGAGCGTAACCTGCGTCTTAATGGCTTAACCGGCCGCGCGCATCGCCTGATGCAGGCGGACGTGCTGGCATGGCTGCGCGATACCGACGAACAGTTCGATGTTATCTTTATCGATCCGCCAACCTTCTCAAACTCCAAACGTATGGAAGATGCGTTTGACGTTCAGCGCGACCATCTGCGTCTGATGAAAGATCTGAAACGCCTGCTGCGTAAAGGCGGCACCATCATGTTCTCCAATAACAAACGCGGTTTCCGTATGGACCACGACGGCCTGGCAGAACTGGGACTGAAAGCACAAGACATTACCCAAAAAACACAGTCTCAGGATTTCGCCCGTAACCGTCAAATCCACAACTGCTGGCTGATTACCGCAGCCTGAAAGGAATAAAGAATGTCATTAATTAGTATGCACGGTGCCTGGCTGTCGTTCAGCGATGCGCCGCTTCTTGATAATGCAGAGCTGCATATTGAGGATAACGAGCGCGTTTGTCTGGTCGGCCGTAACGGCGCGGGTAAATCCACGCTGATGAAGATCCTCAACCGTGAACAGGGTCTGGACGACGGCCGTATCATTTACGAACAGGATCTGGTTGTGGCGCGTCTGCAGCAGGATCCTCCACGTAACGTGCAGGGCAGCGTCTACGATTTCGTGGCGGAAGGTATCGAAGAGCAGGCGGTATATCTCAAACGCTATCACGATATCTCACACCTGGTGATGACCGACCCAAGCGACAAAAACCTGCAGGAGCTGGCGAAAGTCCAGGAACAGCTGGATCACCACGGTCTGTGGCAGCTGGAAAACCGCATCAACGAAGTGTTGGCACAGCTGGGTCTGGAGCCGGATATGGAGCTGGCGGCACTGTCCGGCGGCTGGCTGCGTAAAGCGGCACTGGGCCGCGCGCTGGTTAGCGCGCCGCGCGTGCTGCTGCTCGACGAACCGACGAACCACCTGGATATTGAAACCATCGACTGGCTGGAAGGCTTCCTGAAGACCTTCAAAGGCACGATTATCTTTATCTCCCACGACCGTTCCTTCATCCGCAATATGGCGACGCGTATTGTCGACCTCGATCGCGGCAAACTGGTGACTTATCCGGGCAACTACGATCAGTATCTGCTGGAGAAAGAAGAAGCGCTGCGCGTAGAAGATCTGCAAAACGCCGAGTTCGACCGCAAGCTGGCGCAGGAAGAAGTGTGGATCCGCCAGGGCATCAAAGCGCGTCGTACCCGTAACGAAGGCCGCGTACGCGCGCTGAAGGCGATGCGTAACGAACGCAGCGCTCGCCGTGAAGTGATGGGCAGCGCGAAGATGCAGGTAGAAGAAGCGTCTCGCTCCGGCAAAATCGTCTTCGAGATGGAAGACGTGAACTATCAGGTTAACGGTAAAGTGCTGGTGAAAGATTTCTCCGCACAGGTTCAACGCGGCGACAAAATAGGCCTGATTGGCGCGAACGGCTGTGGCAAAACCACCTTGCTGAAGCTGATGCTGGGCCAGTTGGAAGCCGATAGCGGACGTATTCACGTCGGGACCAAGCTGGAGGTCGCCTACTTCGATCAGCACCGGGCTGAGCTGGACCCGGACAGAACGGTGATGGATAACCTGGCTGAAGGGAAGCAGGAAGTGATGGTTAACGGTAAGCCGCGCCACGTGCTGGGCTACCTGCAGGACTTCCTGTTCCATCCAAAGCGCGCAATGACCCCGGTTCGCGCGCTGTCCGGTGGTGAGCGTAACCGCCTGCTGCTGGCAAGACTTTTCCTGAAGCCAAGTAACCTGTTGATTCTTGATGAACCAACCAACGACCTGGATGTCGAAACGCTCGAACTACTTGAAGAGTTGATTGATGGCTACCAGGGTACCGTGATGCTGGTTAGCCACGATCGTCAGTTTGTTGATAACACTGTGACTGAGTGCTGGATCTTCGAAGGTGAAGGGCGCATTGGTCAGTATGTTGGCGGTTATCATGATGCCCGCGGACAGCAATCGCAGTCGCAGGCGCAAAAACAGACAAATGACAAAAAAACCACGGAAGTGGTTCAGCCAAAAGCAGAAACGGTCAAACGCGCAAGCGCTAAACTAAGCTATAACCTGCAGCGCGAACTGGAGCAGCTGCCGCAGAAGCTGGAAACGCTGGAAGCAAACCTTGAGGCGTTGCAGACTCAGGTTGCCGATGCGTCCTTCTTCAGCCAGCCTCATGACCATACCCAAAAGGTATTGGCCGATATGGCTCAGGCAGAGCAGGCGCTGGAAGACGCGTTTGAGCGGTGGGAATATCTGGAAGCATTAAAAAACGGCGCCTGATTGAGGAGTATTCATGTGCGAACAACATCATGCTGCGCAGCATATCCTGTGTCCACAATGTGACATGCTGGTGGCGTTGCCGCATCTTGAACACCGACATAAGGCGAACTGCCCACGCTGTGGTACGACGTTAACCACCGCGTGGGATGAACCCCGCCAGCGTCCGACGGCCTATGTTCTGGTCGCGCTTTTTATGCTGGTGCTGGCGAATCTGTTTCCTTTCATCAGTATGAAGGTGGCGGGGGTCAGCAGTGAAATTGAGCTGCTGGAGATCCCGAGCGTTATGTTCACGGAAGACTACGCCAGCCTTGGCACCTTCTTCCTGCTGTTCGTCCAGTTGGTGCCAGCATTCTGTCTGATAACCGTCCTGCTATTGGTCAACCGGGTACGGATGCCGCACCGGCTGAAGGTGTTTCTGGCGCGAATTCTGTTCACGCTCAAAACCTGGGGGATGGCGGAAATTTTCCTCGCCGGAGTGCTGGTCAGCTTTGTGAAGCTGATGGCGTACGGTGATATCGGTGTTGGCAGTAGTTTTATACCCTGGTGTCTTTTCTGCCTGTTACAGCTGCGTACCTTACAATGCGTCGATCGTCGCTGGCTGTGGGACGACATTGCTCCCATGCCCAAACTTGAACAGCCGCTAAAACCCGGCGTCACTGGCATTCGTCAGGGGTTACGCTCCTGCGCTTGCTGTACGGCGATTTTACCGGCAGACCAGCTTGAATGCCCGCGCTGTCATAGCAAAGGCCACGTCCGGCGCAAAAACAGTCTGCAGTGGACGATGGCGCTGCTGGTAACGTCGATTCTACTTTATCTCCCAGCCAATATTCTGCCTATCATGATTACCGATTTATTGGGTGACAAGATGACGTCAACCATTCTTGCCGGGGTGGTGCTGTTGTGGAGTGAAGGGTCGTATCCCGTGGCGATGGTCATTTTCCTCGCCAGTATTATGGTGCCGACGCTGAAGATGATCGCTATCGCCTGGCTATGTCTGGATGCTAACGGCATGAAGCGTAAGCATCGGGACAGCGAAAGGATGCACCTGATTTATGAAGTGGTAGAGTTTGTTGGTCGCTGGTCCATGATTGACGTTTTTGTTATCGCAGTGCTTTCAGCCCTGGTACGTATTGGGGGCTTAATGAATATCTATCCGGCGATTGGTGCGTTGATGTTTGCGCTGGTCGTCATAATGACCATGTTCTCGGCAATGACGTTTGATCCGCGACTTTCGTGGGATCGGGAACCTGAATCAAGCCATGAGGAGTCGTAAAAGCATGGAAACCAAGAGTGGGGAGGCAAAGGTGCAGAAAGTGAAAAACTGGTCTCCTGTCTGGATCTTCCCGATCGTCACGGCGCTGATTGGTGCCTGGATCTTGTTCTATCACTACAGCCATCAGGGGCCGGAGGTGACGCTTATCACCACCAATGCTGAAGGTATTGAAGGTGGTAAAACAACGATCAAGAGCCGCAGCGTTGACGTTGGCATTGTCGAAAGCACCACGCTGACCGATGATTTAACGCACGTGGAAATTAAAGCGCGGCTGAATTCGGGCATGGAAAAGCTGCTGCACAAAGACTCGGTATTCTGGGTGGTGAAGCCGCAGGTTGGCCGTGAAGGGATCAGTGGGTTAGGTACGCTGCTGTCGGGCGCCTATATCGAACTGCAGCCGGGCTCTAAAGGCTCTGAGCTGAACAGCTATCAGTTACTGGATTCACCGCCGCTGGCACCACCTGATGCGAAAGGCATTCGCGTGCTGCTTGATAGTAAAAAAGCAGGACAGCTCAGTCCGGGCGATCCGGTGCTGTTCCGTGGCTATCGTGTAGGGTCCGTTGAGACGAGTACTTTTGACCCGCAGAGTCGCACTATCAGCTATCAATTGTTTATCAGCGCGCCAAACGATCGTCTTGTGACCAGCAACGTCCGCTTCTGGAAAGACAGCGGCGTAGCGGTCGATCTGACCTCCGCTGGGATGCGTGTAGAAATGGGCTCGCTATCGACGCTCTTTAGCGGTGGCGTCAGCTTTGACGTCCCGGATGGTGTGGACCTCGGTCAGCCGATTGCGGAGAAGACCGAGTTCAAGCTGTATGACGATCAGAAAAGTATTCAGGATTCGTTGTATACCGAACACGTCGATTATCTGATGTTCTTTAAAGACTCTGTTCGTGGGTTGCAGCCTGGCGCACCGGTCGAATTCCGCGGTATTCGTCTTGGCACGGTGGCGCAGGTACCTTACTTTGTACCTGGCTTACGACAGGCCTTGAATGATGATTATCGTATTCCAGTGATGATCCGTATTGAACCTGAACGTTTGGCGAGCGAGCTGGGTGAAAAACCTGACGTTGGCGCGCATTTAACGAGCCTTATCCAGCGTGGGCTGCGTGGCGCGTTGAAAACAGGTAACCTGGTGACAGGGGCGCTCTACGTTGACCTTGATTTCTATCCAAAAGAGGCTCCAGTTAAAGGGATGCGCGAGTTTGGCGGCTACCAGATTGTACCAACCGTCAGCGGTGGTCTGGCGCAGATCCAACAGCGCTTGATGGATACGCTTGATAAGATCAACAATCTGCCGCTGACGCCGATGGTTGAGCAGGCAACGAATACGTTGACTGAAAGCCAGAACACCATGCGACGCCTGCAGACGACGCTGGATAATCTGAATAAGATTACCGCCAGCCAGTCAGCGCAGCAGCTGCCAGCCGACATGCAGAAAACGCTGCGTGAGCTTAATCGTAGTATGCAGGGCTTCCAGCCGGGTTCCGCTGCTTATAACAAGATGGTGGGCGACATGCAGCGTCTGGATCAGGTTCTGCGTGAACTGCAGCCGGTGCTGAAAACGCTGAACGAGAAGAGCAATGCGCTGGTGTTCGAAGCGAAGGATAAAAAAGATCCAGAGCCTAAGAGGGCGAAATAATGAAAAAGTGGATAGTTCTGGCTGCGGTGTGTCTGTTAGCTGCCTGTAGCAGCACGGAGAATAAAACCTACTACCAGCTGCCGCAAGCGACGGGGACGGTGCAAAATAGCGCGAGCTCGAGCCAGCGTTTACTGTGGGTGGAACAGGTTAACATCCCTGATTTCCTCGCGGGAAGCGGCGTGGTCTATCAGACCAGCGACGTACAGTATGTGATTGCCAGCAACAACCTGTGGGCAAGCCCGCTGGATCAGCAACTGCGAACGACGCTGGTGGCGAACCTCAGCAATCAGCTACCGGGTTGGGTGGTCTCCTCGCAGCCGTTAGGTAGTGACCAGGATACGCTTAACGTCTCTGTAAATGGCTTCCACGGTCGTTACGATGGCAAAGTTATCGTGAGCGGGGAGTGGCTGCTCAATCATCAGGGGCAGCTGACTAAACGTCCATTCCATATTGAACTGGCACAGCAACAGGATGGTTATGACGCGATGGTGAAAATGTTGGCGCAGGCCTGGAGTCAGGAAGCGACGTCGATAGCACAGACCATCAATCGCTAACCATAAGTAGAATTAATTGTTCTAAAGACCGTCGACGGTGCAAAACCTCGGCGGTTTTTTTTATGCCTACGCTCAATTGCTTACTTAACCCACTTCACATTTTTTGTACAAATGATCTTCTGAGTAGCTCACAAATATGACATTGGTATGAATTCTGCGCATTGACGGGAAGATTATTTAGCGGTATTCGTATTGTGTGGCTGCACACTTTGTAACCACTGTTTTCTTTTCCACCAGACCAAGATATGAGGGAAACGAGGCATGAAGAGACAAAAACGAGATCGCCTGGAGCGGGCACATCAGCGTGGGTATCAGGCCGGGATTACCGGGCGGCCAAAAGAAATGTGTCCATACCAGACCATTAACCAGAGGTCTTACTGGCTGGGAGGCTGGCGAGAAGCCATGGAGGACAGGGCGGTAGTCGCCTGACACTGTCTCTTTAAAAAGAAACCTCCGCATTGCGGAGGTTTCGCCTTTAGATTCTCAACACTTATCCGTCGTCAGACTCTCTGACGACAAGCGGCATCAGAATGCAGAAGTGTCCTGGAACAGGCCCACTTTCAGATCGTTAGCAGTGTAGATCAGACGACCATCAACCAGTACTTCACCATCCGCCAGGCCCATGATCAGACGACGGTTAACGATGCGCTTGAAGTGAATACGATAGGTCACTTTCTTCGCGGTTGGCAGAACCTGACCGGTGAATTTAACTTCACCCACGCCGAGCGCACGGCCTTTGCCTTCGCCGCCCAGCCAGCCGAGGTAAAAGCCAACTAACTGCCACATTGCGTCCAGACCCAGACAGCCTGGCATCACTGGATCGCCGATAAAGTGGCAACCAAAGAACCACAGGTCTGGATTGATATCGAGCTCAGCTTCAACAAAACCTTTGTCAAAGTTGCCGCCGGTTTCGGTCATTGAAATGACACGATCCATCATCAGCATGCTCGGAGCTGGCAACTGCGGGCCTTTAGCGCCAAACAGTTCACCGCGACCAGAGGCAAGAAGATCTTCTTTAGTATAGGATTCGCGTTTATCTACCATGTTTTAAGTAAGCCTTATTTTGAGTTCGGGACGCAGGATAGCTAACACGTGTACGCTGAACAAGTCCGATCAGTTGGAAGCTGAACGATTTAACCAACGTAACGGCCACGGATAGCGGTAGCGAGGCTCCTGCTGTGTGGCTTGTGCAATACGTTCCTGAATAGTTTGCAGCAGCGTCTGACCTTCTCCGTCCCAATTCAGCTGCGTAAGAAGCGGCAGCGCATCAGCGACATCATCAATGGCCCAGATTGAGAATTCTCCTGCTTCTACCGCTTCCTGCACCTCAGCCGCAAGGCTCAGATGACGTACGTTGGCGGAAGGAATGATGACCCCTTGTTTCCCACTCAAACCGCGTTGGGCGCAGATGGCAAAGAAGCCTTCGATTTTTTCATTCAGGCCGCCAACTGGCTGAGCACGGCCAAACTGATCAACGGAACCGGTCATGGCGATGCTCTGATTAATCGGAACATTTGCCAGGGCGCTGATAAGCGCGCAGAGCTCGGCCATAGAGGCGCTATCACCGTCAACTTCACTGTACGACTGTTCGAAGGTGATGGAGGCGGAGAACGGTAACTGTTGGTCTAAATCCAGCTCGGCCATTAAGAAGGCCTGCATCAGCATCATCCCTTTGGCGTGAATATTGCCACCAAGTTCAGCCTTGCGTTCAACGTCGGTAAACTCTCCGTCGCCAATATGTACGACGCAGCTGATTCGTGATGGCTCACCGAATGGTCGAGGGTGGCCTGGGAAATCAATGACCGACAGCGCGTTGATCTGACCGATGCATTCGCCTTCGGTTTCAATCAAGATCTGCTCAAGCAGAATTTCATCCTGCATACGCTCGGCCAGGAATCCTTCACGCCACTGGCGCTGCACGAGCATCGTTTTCAGCTGTTCGGCATTGATGGTGCCATCTGTGGTAAACGGTGCGGCTTCACGTAGCTGGCGGCTAATCCAAAGTGGACAAAGCGGCATAATTTCCTGGTCACCGCTGTAGCGTGCGCCTTCCTGCATCAGAAGCGGCCAGGCGTCAGCAGCAAGCATTGGCAGTGACTTCTCTCGGGCAACGCCTGATACCCACTGACACCACTGTCTGAGCGCTTCTTCATCTGCCAGTTGCAGGCTGTCTTCAAACTCGCTATACAGTGAAGATTCCGCTAATTCAGGTTCCATCTCCTGGAAGTCAGCCAGTGACTCGCGTTCACCAACCAGCATGACCTTAAGCGTTAACGGCATAGAAGGAATGCTGACCGGCAGCGGACGCGCATCATCAAAGGTGAGCCAGTCAAAGCGCTGCTGCGTGACGATATTCTTTAAGCGCATCCACAGCAGTGGCTGTGACATCAGCGTGCGTAAAGAGAGGATGAGGATGCCACCGTTAGCCTGATGGACCAGACCTGGTTGCAGGCTGATTTCGCCATTAAACTGACGAACGCAGCCAAAAAGTTGTTCAGCTTCTGCCCAGTCGGCAAAAATGATGGGGCCGGTACTGGCGAAATTATCCTCTGCACTTTTGGCTGGCTGCATCGAGACTTTGCCACCGATAGCCTGATAATCAACGCCCGTCAGAGCGGATTCATCGCTATTGCGCAGAGAGAGGGCCGTTTGCGAGAGCAGCTGCAGGTACTCTTTTTCTTCTGGGGCTTTAACCAGTAAGAAGGGTGAGATCCCCTGTGGGTGCAGAAACTGCTCCAGCGCGTAGTGTAAACGGGCCTGGAGTTCGCTGAATAATGCGTCGTTTTCTGAGGCTAAGTCAGGCTGGGCAAATAGCGCCTGGTATGCTTCAGTCGCGGGGGCGAGAAAGCGCCGGGAAAGAGTATTTATAGTCAATGTCGCTATTTTTAGTCAGATGTAAAGTCCGTGATTATACCCGATGCTGCAGGGAAGCTCACGGAGAATAGGGAAGTATCTTCAACCCCTGGCTTTATCCGTATCACAGTTGCAGATTTCTTCTCAGCACATTGAGAAAAAACTGTTATCCTGAAAAGAGTTACACGGTCACACTGAGATCGCAATGAAATATCAACAACTGGAAAATCTTGAAAGCGGCTGGAAGTGGAAATACCTGGTGAAAAAACATCGGGAAGGCGAGTCCATTACCCGCTACATTGAAGCCAGCGCCGCACAAGAGGCTGTCGATGTTTTGCTGAAACTGGAAAATGAACCGGTTCAGGTGAATGGCTGGATTGCTCAGCACATCAACCCGCAGCTGGTAAACCGTATGAAGCAGACGATTCGTGCACGCCGTAAGCGTCATTTTAACGCCGAGCATCAGCATACCCGCAAGAAGTCTATCGATCTCGAGTTCGCCGTCTGGCAGCGTTTAGCAGGGCTTGCTCAGCGCCGGGGTAAAACGCTATCCGAAACGGTGGTTCAGCTTATCGAAGATGCCGAGAACAAAGAGAAGTATGCGACGAAGATGTCTAGCCTGAAACAGGACCTTGAGGCGATGCTGGGAAAAGATAAGTAGTCGCTACCCGTATCCCGATAGCTTGCTTGATAAAATTCAGGACAAAAAAAACCCCGCAGCGCGGGGTTTTTTATTAGACGAGAACTTAAGCCTGAGGCTGAGTTACAACGTCTTTGCTACCTTTAACTTCGATCTCTACGCGACGATCTGGTGCCAGGCAGTCGATCAGCGCAGCTTTCGCTTTCACGCCGTCACAGGTGTTGCCAGTAACTGGGTTAGATTTGCCCATGCCACGTGCGGAGATTTTGTCAGCTGGGATACCTTTAGATACCAGGTAATCAACAACGGACTGTGCACGTTTTTCGGACAGACCCTGGTTGTAAGCGTCAGAACCGATACGGTCGGTGAAGCCCAGAACCACTACGGAACCGTCTTTAGGATCCAGGTTGCTCAGCTGGGAGTACATCTGATCCAGAGCCTGTTTGCCTTCTGGTTTCAGCGTTGCTTTGTTGAAGTTGAACAGAACGTCAGACTTCAGAGTGAAGTGTTTGGTCTGTACTTCTGGAGCTGGAGCTGGAGCTGGCGCGATAACTGGCGCTGCTGCATCCTGCTGGCCGAAACGGTAGGAAACACCTACGCTCAGCATGCCGTTGTCTGGACGTACGCCAACGCTGTTTGCGTCGCCGATGTTGTTAACCCACTGGTATTCCAGACGGGTAGCGATGTCACGAGTAACAGCCCACTCAACGCCGCCAGCGAATACTGGGGAAACGCCAGTGTCGTGGTTTTTACCAACACCTGGGGTGTTGTTGTTGGAGTCAGCACGCCATACCATACCACCCAGACGAGTGTAGATATCCAGATCGTCAGTAACTGGGTAACCCAGTTTAGCGGTCAGCTGTACGCCCTGAGCTTTCAGTGCGCCATTGGTCTGGCTACCGGTGTATTCCATACGGCCCAGCCAGTCGTAACCCATTTCGAAACCAACATACGGGTTAACCTGGTAGCCACCGAACGCGCCTGCGCCCAGCTGGCTGTTGTGGGTAGAACCGTTGTTGTTCAGGTCACTCTGGTACCAGCCGGTGTCATGGAACTGGGACCAACCCAGTTTACCACCTGCATACCAGGTGTTGTCTTGCGGAGCGGCTTGCGCTACGGAAGCGAAACCTGCCAGTGCCACTGCAATCGCGATAGCTGTCTTTTTCATTTTTTGCGCCTCGTTATCATCCAAAATTTGCCATGAAGTTCTAAATAGATTCACGGTTAAATCCTTCCACCGGGGGCGTGGCTTAGTAATTACTCAGCAGATATCTGCGGTGTTAAGCTGAGCACCCCTGGCGATGTAAAGTCTACAACGTCGCTGGAAACTTACAAGTGTGAACTCCGTCAGGCTTATGAAAAAAAAAGAGTTGTATACGCAATATTTAACAAATATGTCGAAAAATTAAACGATGTAAAACACCCGAAACCGCACCAGACAAGCGTTCCACCTAAAATCATTCATAAAATCGAGGAGATAAAAAAACTGCAAAAAAAAGGCCAGGAAAATTCCTAATTTCATTCAATGATACAAATTTGAGTGAATTTTTAGCCCATTAAATTGTCCAGCAGAACGAGATGTTGAGTGAACTGGTCGCATAATAAACACCATCGCGTTACCGTCTTCGGCAGCCTGTTGTAATCGAGCATGTTCTTCCGCTGATAAATCTTCCGTCAACCAACCGATAACCACACTATAATTCCCCGTACGAGATGCACGAACCATAGAATCGAGCATGTCGACTGGTGGCATCTGACGTAGCTGCATTACTTTTGTCAGTGGTAGGCCAGATGCTTGCACCCACTGGCGGCTAAGTTTTTGCTGCGGTGTTAACCATAGCTGCCAGCGAGACTGCTGACCAAGCTGTTGTAGCAGGGGCAGTAGCAATAGCTGCGCCATCATCGGCTGATCTTCCCGATAAAGCACTTCGCTAACCAAAGCGGTTGAGGAATCTTTTACTGATGTAAAAGTATGGGAAGCGGTTGTTGAGACCGCAGCAGAAGAATGATTTACAACACCAGAAGTATACATAGTTAATCCAGCCCTGTGGGTTACTGTATGAATATACAGTACTACCCTGAAGATTAAAGATCAACCTCATTTTCTGAAAGCAACTCGCAAAATTGCACTCTAAATGCCTACAAAGGCAAATTCACCTTGCTGTGTCGAACGAACGCGCCTATGTTGCTTGTTATGTCTTCTATTAACAAATTTAATGTATCCATGTCCATGATTATTAAGGATTAATCATGAAGAAAATATCATATAAACGGATTTATCAGTCCCAGAAATATTTTTCGCTGTTGGGCAAAATCAAGTCACGGGCGCTGTTTGGTGGCTATAGTCTCGCCGTCAATGATGCGGTATTTGCAATGGTCTCTGAAGGGGAACTCTACCTGAGGATGTGTGAGGAAAGTGCGACCTATCAGGCTCAGCATTCGCCTCCATTACTGACATTACGTAAGCGAGGGTGTTCACAGCAGTTAAAGTATTTCCATGTTGGCGAGCGGCTCTGGTCTGATGAATCCGTCTTGCTTCAATTGGGCAAATTTTCTCTGGAGGATGCGCTTCGAGAAAAAAACCAACAGAAATCATTACGGATAAAAGATCTGCCTAATCTCTCATTTCATATGGAGCTGCTGCTAAGTGAAGCGGGGATCAAAGATGCCCAAATGCTTCAGCAACAGGGAGCGGAAATGGCATGGATAAAGCTGCGTAAGATTCGTAAACAGCTGAGTATTAATGTGTTGTATTCCCTGGAAGGGGCGATTAGGGGCGTTCACGCCGCTGCGCTCCCGGCGCAACGGCGCCAGGAGCTACAGGAATGGGCGTTAGCCCATGTGAAAACGGAGGGTGTCAGGCCATAACCTGTTTTTGCAAACGGCAGATTTCCGGTAGCAGCGAAATCATCAGGCCGATTTGTTGTAAGACCAATGGCTCTTTGCTGTCCGGACGAGGTTCAAGATGTTGGATTCGCGCAGCTAAGTTGGATAAAGCGTGCTGTACCCGTTCTTCGTCAGAAGGCTGGTGGTGTAGGGCATCATCGACATAGCACACCGCATCGTCCAGAAGAGCCAGTATTTCAGCTGTAGCCAGTTTTTCCCGATGGGCGCCCAACGCGGAAATATAGCTGGTCAGGGTATGGTTGAGACAGAGTAGCCGAAACGCAGTTTCTCGCATTTCGGGGGTGACCTTCGGTTCCGTCGACATGTTTGAGACCACTGAGGCGAGCTCTGCATCTCGGTTATGCGCATCACGACGTGCGATACGATAGGCCAGACGGTTATCGCGTCCCTGGTGATACTGTTCCAGAATCGCGTCCAGGTAGCGGCAGTTTGCGTCAACTGCGCGCTCCAGCACGCGAGGTAGATTGCGGAATTTCCAATCTGGCCAGATAAAACTGACCGCAACCCAGGCAATACCACATCCAATCAGCGTATCCACCACGCGCGGCAATGCCACCTCGAAGCCTTCGCCAAGCAGGTTAAAGCACAGCAGAACCAGTAGCGTGATAAACATCGTCGCGTGCGCGTATTGCACGTTGCGAAAAGCGAAGAATAGCACCCCGGTGATGACAATCAGTGCCAGTTGCCCCTCAAGAGAAGGTACCAGCCACAGAATCGGCAGACCGAGCGCTACGCCGACCAGCGTGCCGATGATACGCAGCGCCAGGCGGTGGCGGGTGGCGTTATAGTTGGGCTGACAGACAAACAGGCTGGTGAGCAGGATCCAGTAGCCATGTTGCAAACCGGTAAACTGAATAAATGCATAACCTGCGCAGAGTACCAATGACATGCGCACCGCATGCCGAAAAAGCGCCGATTCCGGTGACATATTACGGCTCAGGCGCGACTGAATATCGGCAAAACCATGCAGGCTATCATCTGCCAGCAAGGTTTCCGTTTCGCTTTGCGCCTGTGATTGCAGTTGCTCGGACTCAATAGTGGCAAGCTGGGCATCAATAGCGCGCAGGTTGTTCAGTAAAAAACCAAGCGCTTTCATCTGCTCAGGCGCGGCACCACTCGCGCGTACGCGATCTAATGCGGCATCGAGGTGGGAGAATGCGCGTTCAAACCGGGCATCGTGTTGATAGGGTGTTCGGAGCAAAATGGATTTTGCCAGATCCTGACAGGCGATGGACTGCATAGACAGCAGGCGCTGGAAGCGAAACATGACATCGCTATAGCGGAAGTTATCGCGCAAAGCCTGGTACTGGATGTGCGATGAACTGGCACGTTCGTGGATATCCTGGGCGACGAAATAGTAATGTAGCGTTCTTCGGGTACTACGCTGGCCCCGGTCGCCACGCAGACGCGTTAATAATGACGCTTTGGTTTGGTTAAGCGTTGCCATCAGTTGCCCATTTGCTAGCGCCAGCTCATACAGTGGCGCCTGGTCTTCATCATCCAGGTCCGGGTCAAACAGGCGAGATTTCAACTCGAGATAACGGGAAAGCTGTTCGTAGCTACGGGCGAGGTTATCCTGTAGCGGGCGGATAGGGAAGATGAGGTGCCCGGTCAGGGTCAGCAGGTTATACCAGACGGCCCCGGCAATCAGCAGCAGCGGTTGCTGATACCAGTGCGCGTAAAGGGATACCCCCAGCATGGTATAAATAGCGATAAGCAGCGCACCAAATGCGATGGTGGCATAGCGCTGACCAAGGCCGCCGAGCAGGATAAACCCGATCGTCGAAATCGTTAAACCCAGTGCAAACAGCCATGGCCACGGAAACAGCAGCTCCACCGATGCCGAGGCAATGAAGAAACAGATAAGCGTGATAACCAGGTTGCGTAACCGTCCGGTGAGTCGGTCATCCAGGTCGGTCAGCGCCGCGGCCACCACGCCCAGGGTTAGCGGAATGGTGAGTTTGGCATCGCCCAGCCACCAGGGCAGGGCGGTAGTGCCGACAAGCGCAATAAAGATTCTGGCGTTATAAAGCCAGGTACTGTTCCATGTATAGCGGCGAAGCAAAGGGCTTAGCATAGCGTGTATTCGTCCTGATTACTGAAAACGGCGGCGTGCATTTGCCTCGCGAGCCGCGCGCGCTACTTCCACGGGTACCACACGGCGACCAACCGGCCAGAGTGCAATGGCGGCAATTTTGAAATTGGCGATGCCAACGGGAATACCAATGATGGTGACGCATTGGGCAATTCCGGCGAGAATATGAGTCAGACACAGCCACCAACCGAACAGCACAAACCAGACAATATTGAGCACGGTCCCGCCTGCATTCATCACGCTGCTTTTCGTCCCTGGCTCCAGTTCATCAACATGAACGGCCTCATTACCGTAAGGCAGCAGTGAAAGTTTGGTAATTTCCCAGCAGGAGCGGGTGAGCGGTAAGGTAATAATCAAAATGATACTGACCAGCGTTGCAAGCAGCCAGCCTAACGTTGTCAGAAATCCACCTAACACAAAATTTAAAATATTCAGAACTGTACGCATAAATCCTCTGTGTAGCACTGTGAATAACAAGACCTGATGATTGTAACGTTTTTTTGCGCTGGAGCACCTATTCTCTGGGGGTTACACTGTGAGGTATCGAAAAAGTCAGGATTCGAAACGACATGGAATTAAAATCAACAACGCTGGGCAAGCGCATGGCGCAGCATCCTTATGACCGGGTTGAGATCCTCAACGCCGGCGTCAGGGTCTCCGGCCCTCAGCATGAGTATCTCATTCCTTTCAACCAGCTTCTGGCCATCAACTGCAAACGCGGTCTGGTGTGGGGGGAGCTGGAGTTCGTTTTACCTGAAGATAAAGTCGTACGTCTGCACGGAACCGAGTGGGGAGAAACGCAGCGCTTCCATCACCATCTGCTGGGGCTCTGGCAGCAATGGGGCGAGGAAATGAGCGCGATAGCTGCTGACCTTCTCGAAAAACAGTTGGCCGTTATTGCAGGCAGCAGCGCTGAAACCCAATGGCTCACCCGTCAACAGGCGCAAAAAATACGCCAGCAGGTTGTGGCTGCGCTGGAAGGGCTGCCGTTACCGACCGACCGTCTTGAGGCATTTGATAACTGCCGTGATGCCTGGCATCAATGTCAGGCATGGCTGGCTGATAAAGAGAGAGGTCGCGAGCAGCATAATCAGCGTTACACCGAGGCGATGCTGGAAAAATACGCTGAATTTTTCGAACAGATTGAGTCATCGCCACTTAATGCCTCTCAGGCTCGAGCAGTGGTGAATGGTGAACGTTCGCTGCTGGTGCTGGCCGGGGCTGGTAGCGGAAAAACGTCCGTGCTGGTGGCGCGGGCGGGTTGGTTGCTTGCGCGGGGTGAAGCGTCGGCGGAGCAAATCCTTCTGCTGGCCTTTGGTAAAAAAGCCGCGCAGGAGATGGATGAGCGCCTGCAAACGCGGCTGCATACGGATGCTATCACCGCGCGTACTTTCCACGCGCTGGCGCTGCATATTATTCAGCAGGGGAGCAAAAAGGTTCCGGTTGTCAGCAAGCTGGAAAACGATTCCTCTGCCCGCTATGCACTGTTTACCCAATGCTGGCAGCAGCAGTGTCGGGAGAAAAAAGCACAGGCTAAAGGCTGGCGTTTGTGGCTCCAGGATGAGATGGGTTGGGACGTTGCCGAAGATAATTTCTGGGAAGATGAAAAGCTCATTAAACGCATGGGGAGCCGTCTTGACCGCTGGGTCAGCCTGATGCGTATGCACGGCGGTTCACAGGCGGAGATGATTGCCGGTGCGCCGGAAGAGGTTCGCGACCTGTTTGGCAAGCGTGTGAAGCTAATGGCGCCGCTGCTGAAGGCGTGGAAAACGGCGCTCAAAGAAGAAAACGCCGTCGACTTCTCTGGTCTTATCCATCAGGCCATCAATATTCTGGAGAAAGGTCGCTTTGTCAGTCCGTGGAAGCATATTCTGGTGGATGAATTTCAGGATATCTCTCCACAGCGAGCCGCCCTGTTGGCGGCGCTGCGCAAGCAGAACTCGCAAACCTCGCTCTATGCTGTGGGGGATGACTGGCAGGCCATTTATCGCTTCAGCGGCGCGCAGCTTTCGCTGACCACCGCGTTTAACCACTATTTTGGTGAAGGTGATAACTGTGCGCTGGATACCACCTACCGATTTAATAGCCGTATTGGCGAGATAGCCAATCGGTTTATTCAGCAAAACCCGCACCAGCTCAGTAAACCACTCAATAGCCTCACAGCGGGTGATAAGCATGCGGTGATGCTGCTGGAAGATGACAAGCTTGATGCGCTGTTCGATAAGCTCAGTGGTTACGCCACTGAGGAGCAGCGGATCCTGGTGCTGGCGCGTTACCACCATCTGAAGCCTGCCGCGCTGGATAAAGCCGCCACGCGCTGGCCTAAGCTCAATATTGATTTTATGACCGTTCACGCCAGCAAAGGTCAACAGGCGGACTACGTCATCGTGCTGGGGCTTAAGGAAGGATTTGACGGTTTCCCGGCACCTGCGCGTGAGTCGATTATGGAACAGGCGCTACTGCCTGCACCAGAAGATTTCCCGGACGCCGAGGAGAGACGCTTGCTATACGTGGCCATTACTCGTGCACGTTTGCGCGTCTGGCTGCTGTTTAACCAGCAACAGCCGTCACCGTTTGTGGATATTTTGAAGCAGCTGTCAGTGCCGGTGGCACGAAAACCGTAAGATAAGCCGGAGTCGGTGACTCCGGCTTGCTTCAGACGCTTATTTCAAACGCTCAGAGAGGTAGCGCTGGTAGTCAGGAATCAGGATATCAACCGGTTCGCTGAAATTCGGCGACTGGATAATAAAATCAGCGGTGGACGCATTGGTCGCAACCGGAATATTCCAGACGGTTGCCAGACGCAGTAGCGCCTTGACGTCCGGGTCGTGCGGAACGGCATTGAGTGGATCCCAGAAAAAGATCAGGACGTCGATTTTACCTTCCGAAATCAGCGCACCCACCTGTTGATCGCCGCCCATCGGGCCGCTCAGCATCGCTTTCACTTCCAGGCCCGTGGCGCGTTGTACCAGGTTACCGGTAGTGCCGGTGGCCGACAGCGTATGCTGCGCCAGACAATCCCGGTGGCGTTGCACCCATTTCATCAGCATATCTTTGCAGTGGTCGTGCGCAACCAGCGCAATGTGTTTACGCGCCGGTAAGGTGCGAGTGGTGAGTTCCATAAACCATTCCCTAAGTGTGTAATCCAGACAGATTACTGCAAGCGAATCAGCCTGCAAGCTCTGAATAGCAAAAATTTGACGCGCGACATCAGCGTGCTCGCGTACACTTAAACGATTAGCCAGGAGGATAATGATGACAGAACATGATATTGCCAACATTTTGACCACCACCCACACCATTGCGCTGGTGGGGGCAAGTGACAAACCTGACCGCCCAAGCTATCGGGTCATGAAATATTTACTGGATCAAGGCTATCGCGTGATCCCGGTGTCACCTAAGGTGGCTGGCGGTACGCTGCTGGGCCAGAAAGGCTATGCTACGCTTGCCGATGTGCCGGAAAAGGTCGATATGGTTGATGTCTTTCGCAACTCTGAAGCGGTGTGGGGCGTGGCGCAAGAAGCTATCGCGGTTGGCGCTAAAACGCTGTGGATGCAGCTCGGCGTGATTAACGAGCAGGCTGCGGTGCTGGCGCGCAACGCGGGTCTGAACGTGGTGATGGACCGCTGCCCGGCGATTGAGATCCCGCGTTTAGGCTTGGCAAAATAATAAGAGTCGCTCGGATAAGGTGTGAAAACTGGCTCTGGGGGCATTCACGGCTTCGCTCGGCCGGGCTACGTAATTCAGTCTGTACGTCATAATAAAAAACCCCGCAGTGCGGGGTTTTGTCTTTAACGCGGCGGTTAGTTACGCAGCCGCGGAGCTTGTAGCTGTCGGCGGATGGTACGTGCCAGTTCATCCATCGTGGGTTGCTCTGGGTGATCTTCGCGCGGTTCGCTGCTCAACTGGGCTTCGGCCAGATAGGTATGTACCGGCTGGCCATCGTCATCTTCCATCACCACGTGATACCAGGGCAACGCGCGAAGTTCATCGTTGGCCGCAAGATCGTCGGGATCAGGATCGTCGAGCGAGTAAACCGGGTCGATATCTACCACCACGCCCAGGTAGCCCAGCAGGGAGTGACGCACCTGCTGGCCAATACCGAATTTGCTGGTAATCATCATACTCACCTCCCGGGAAATGGCGTTATCTCTGTATCTCTACATATATAGACACCATTTCGCTTTTCAAGTTACATGATGCGGCAGGCAAATCCTTTCAGGTACAGTCCTTCCGGGTAGGTTGCAATCACCGGGTGATCGGCTGCCTGACGGAACTGCTCTATAAATTGTACATCACGACCGGCATCTACTGCGGCATCAGCGATGATTTTCTGGAATAAATCTGAGGTCATCAGGCCGGAGCAGGAGAAAGTCAGCAGCACGCCGCCCGGGTTCAGGAGCTGAATAGCCAGCATGTTGATGTCTTTATAGCCGCGGCAAGCCCCCATCAGCTGGCTTTTATTTTCGACAAACTTCGGTGGGTCCATCACGATCACATCGAACTTCTCGCCCTGATCGCGGTATTTACGCAGCAGCTTGAAGACGTCATCACGAACGAATTCGGCTTTGCTCAGATCCAGTTTGTTCAGCTCGACGTTTTGACGTGCCACGTCCAGCGCTTCCTGGGAGGTATCCACGCTGGTGACCTGGCTACAACCGCCCATCAGCGCAGAGACCGCAAAGCCGCCGGTGTAGGAGAAGCAGTTCAGGACGCGTTTATCCGCCACGTAGCGGCGCGTCGCCAGGCGGCTGTCGCGCTGGTCAAGATAATAGCCGGTTTTATGGCCACCCTGAATATCCACCAGCAGCTTCATGCCGTGTTCTTCAATCGGCAGCAGGGCTGGCGGCAGTTCACCGGTGACGGGCCCTTGGGTTAGTTCCATACCTTCTTTTTTACGCACGGCAACGTCGCTACGATCGTAAATCGCACATTGCGGGTACAGCGTTTGCAGTGCGCTAATCAGCGCCGCGCGCTGGTATTCCGCACCGGCGCTCAGCAGTTGCAGCACCAGGAAGGAGCCGAATCGGTCGATGGTGACGCCCGGCAGGCCATCAGATTCGCCGGCGATCAGACGATAGCTGTCCAGCCCGTCTTTCTGTGCCAGCCAGTCGCGCCAGGTTTGCGCTTGCTGCAGGCGACGCACGAAGAAGTTGATATCGATAGTTTCGTTGGCATCGAACGTCCACACGCGAGCGCGGATCTGCGAAGCGGGAGAATATGCGCCGCGGGCTAACCATTTCCCCTGATGGTCGACAATATCAATGGTCTCGCCGAGGCTGGCTTTGCCTTCCATGCGAGCGACCGCACCAGAAAAGACCCAGGGATGACGGCGCAGCAATGATTTTTCGCGCCCTTTGGCTAACACTAAACGTACACTCATAGTTTTTTATCTGACTATATAGGAAGGGATCAGGCTGCATTTTCCCGACTTCCCTGCCTAAATGCAACGAACAGCGGAAGAATGTCAGGGCAATTGGCGCTAGAGTGGGGTAAATCGTCTGAACCATACCGGGGGAGAACCGCATGGATAAATGTGTGATTTGTTGGGTTTACGGCCAGGTACAGGGCGTCGGCTTTCGTTTTTTTACCCAGCAGGAGGCGGTGCGCCTGGGTTTGCGAGGCTACGCGCTGAATCTCGATGATGGCAGCGTGGAGGTTGTCGCCTGCGGAAGTGAAGAGCAGGTTGAGAAGCTACTGGCGTGGTTGAAAGCGGGCGGGCCGCGCAGCGCCCGGGTTGATAAAGTCCTGGCGGAACCTCACCAACCCGATAAAGCGTGGAGCAACTTCAGCATCCGCTATTAAATACACTTCACCGGCTTAGGCAGGCCCGCGATTTTGGTGGCCTGTTTGGCCGGGCCTTTCGGGAACAGGCGATACAGGTAGCGGCTGTTGCCTTTCTCTTCGCCGAAGGTATTCGCCATCGCTTTGACCAGCATACGAATGGCCGGAGAGGTATTGAACTCCAGGTAAAACTCACGCACGAAGCGCACGACTTCCCAATGTTCGGGGCTCAGTTCAATACCTTCATTTGCGGCAATCGCCGCCGCCAGGCCTTCGCTCCATAGCGTGGTGTCTTTGAGATAGCCTTCGCTATCGGTCTCGATTTCGGTGTTTTCGTAGATAAGCATAATATTTCACGCAACAAACAGATGGCGGCAAGTGTAGCAAATAAAAAGGCCCCGCATAAGCGAGGCCTTGGGTCCGTTGAGTTGGGATTAATCGCGACTTGCGAAGCCCAGAATGCTCAGCAGGCTGACGAAGATGTTGTACAGCGAGACATACAGGCTAACGGTAGCACGGATGTAGTTGGTCTCACCGCCGCGGATGATGTTGCTGGTCTCATACAGGATGGCACCGGAAGAGATCAGTATAAACACCGCGCTAATTGCCAGGTGCAGGGCAGGCAGCTGCAGGAAGATGTTCGCCACCATACCAATCAGCACCACCACGATACCAGCCATCAGCATACCGCCGAGGAAGGACATGTCCTTACGGGTGGTCAGCACGTAGGCTGAGCAGCTAAAGAAGACCAGCGCAGTGCCGCCCAGCGCCATACCGATAACGTCACCCATGCCCGCAGACAGATAGGCGTTCAGAATCGGCCCCAGGATGTAACCCAGGAAGCCCGTAAAGGCGAAGGCCGACAGAATACCGACCGGCTTATCAGCCGTTTTATAGGTCAGGAACATTAAGCCATACATGCCAACCAGCGTCAGGATAAGACCCGGAGACGGCAGCATCAGCACGGTGCTGGCAGTCGCGGTAATGGCGGAAAACGCCAGCGTCAGGCTCAGCAGAAAATAGGTGTTACGCAGAACTTTGTGTGTGCTCAGCAACGATGAGCGGTCACGCGATGAAGTAATTATGCGATCCATAAGTCACCCTTTATATGACAGATGTTATTAGTGAGACAGAATAAGAAATCTCTTCTTTATTCCCTAATGATTTTACCCATCTTTACTCTGTCAAATCAGGGTATTACTGGTGGGTCACAAATTCCATTAATAAAATCACCAGGATCGAGATCAAACTCTTATAGGTTGTTGAAAGCATTTGCGTTGTTGCGGCTTCATGCTAACAGTGAAGAGGGTTATAACAACAAGGCAATGGAAATGAAATTAAAACACTATAACAACATCACGATCGCGCTATTGGCGCTAGGTATCACCGCAGCTGTGCAGGCAGCAAACGTACCGGAAGGTACCGCGCTTGCCGACAAACAGGAGCTGGTACGCGGCAACGGCAATGAACCGGCCTCGCTTGATCCGCATAAGGTTGAGAGTGACGTTGAGTTCAACATCCTTAACGATATGTTTGATGGTCTGGTGGCGGTGAAGCCCGACGGCAGCATTGAGCCGCGGCTAGCGGAATCCTGGGACAATAAAGACAATACCGTCTGGACGTTCCATCTGCGCCCGGGGATTACCTGGTCTGATGGCTCAGCGATTACCGCGCAGGATGTGGTCTGGAGCTGGCAGCGCCTGGTCACGCCAACCACCGCATCGCCTTACGCCAGCTACCCGGGCAATATGCATATCGTGAACGCGGCGGATATCGCCTTAGGTAAGAAAGCGCCAGATACCCTTGGCGTGAAAGCGCTGAACGATACCACGGTTGAAGTCACCCTGACGCAGCCTAACTCCGCCTTCCTCGCTATGCTTGCGCACCCGTCAATGGTGCCGCTGGATAAAGTGCTGATCGGCCAGTTTGGCGATAAATGGGTGAAACCGGAGCACTTTGTCAGCAGCGGAGCCTATACGCTCTCGCAGTGGGTGGTTAACGAGCGCATTGTGGCCGAGCGAAACCCACGTTACTGGGACAACGCGAAGACCGTGGTCAATAAAGTGACCTACCTGCCTATTCGTTCTGAAGCCTCTGATGTGAACCGTTATAAAGCCGGTGAAGTCGACATCGTTTACACCTTACCGATTAACCAGTTCAGCCAGTTGAAAAAGACGCTCGGCGATCAGGTCGACGTGAAGCCGCAGCTGGCGACTTACTACTATGAGTTCAATACCACAAAACCACCGTTTAACGATGCCCGCGTGCGTCGTGCGCTAAATATGGCGCTGGATAAAGACATTATTGCCGACAAAGTGTTAGGGCAGGGGCAAAGCCCGGCATGGGTGATTAGCCAGCCGGATATTGGCGGCGTGAAGCTGCACGGGCCTGATTACGCCTCCTGGCCGCGCGATAAGCGTATGGCTGAGGCGAAAAAGCTGCTGGCGGAAGCCGGATTTAATGACGCGCACCCGCTGTCGTTCAATCTGCTGTACAACACGTCGGAATCACACCAGCGCATCGCGATAGCGGCAGCCTCGATGTGGAAGAAAAACCTCGGGGTTGAAGCCAAGCTGCAAAACCAGGAGTGGAAGACCATGCTGGATGCGATGCATACCGGCAACTTTGACGTCGTGCGCTACGCCTGGATTGCGGACTACGATGACGCCTCGACGTTCCTCAACACTTTCCGTACCGGCGACAGCGAGAATACGGCCAAGTACAGCAACCCGGACTATGACGAGGCGTTACGCGACGCCGCGAAGACGCAGGATGTCGCCCAGCGTGCGCGTGATTACCAGAAGGCCGAAGACCTGCTGGCGCGTGATGTACCGGCCATTCCGGTCTATCACTACGTACGTACGCACCTGGTAAAACCGTGGGTAGGCGGATTTGCACCCGATCGTCTGGGGAATTTCGCCACTAAAGATATCTACATCAAAAAGCATTAAGCGGAAATCTGACGGATAAAGCGTCGTAAAAATAGCCATTTTGTTGTTTTTTCAGGCGAATAACAGCATTTTGGCTGTTTTTCAGGCAAACGAACGTTTTGGTGCTTTACAGGTCCGTTCGGGATGTTTATAGTGCGCCTCATTGGAAGCGTGGCCGAGCGGTTGAAGGCACCGGTCTTGAAAACCGGCGACCCGAAAG
Organism: Kluyvera chengduensis; assembly: GCF_044197065.1. Lineage (NCBI taxonomy): Bacteria > Pseudomonadati > Pseudomonadota > Gammaproteobacteria > Enterobacterales > Enterobacteriaceae > Kluyvera > Kluyvera chengduensis. The sequence goes on along the minus strand of NZ_JBIQOI010000002.1, from coordinate 688,735 downwards.
GGTTCTAGAGTTCGAATCTCTACGCTTCCGCCAATTAAGAGAAGGGGTTACCGAAAGGTAACCCCTTTTTGCTTTGGACTATTAGAATATCGGTGTGAAAAAATCGGTGTGATTTTTTCACGATTCTTCGCCAAAAGTGGTGCGTCGACAGACGGAGTCACCTTCACTTTCCTGCCGTAAACGAGCATCTGGCTTTGATCTCATGGAAGTGGCCGTCCATTTCACCCTAAGTTTTAGCTCAGCTTCCTTTCTGGCTTCCTCCCACCACTTTTTGATAGTCCTGTTCGTGATGAGCCTGCGTTTTGCTTTCCACCCCGCTCCTGATACTGTTAATAACCTTCCCCGGCCTTGGGTAAATTTATGGCTGATGCCGGCAGATATATTTTGAAAAGTCAGAGCATTTTCATCGGTCCATTTTTGGAATTCGATCTATTTCGGAGGTCAATCAATTAATCACTGCATATTTATTTATATAGCGAATGATATAAGCAAGAGAATTATCTGAGTTAATAATGTTCGTACGTTGAATTAAAGGTTTTATTTTTTCAGCCGGACGCTGCTTAGGTATAATTACGTACGATTTTGTTTGAGTTTTATTACTCTTCAGTGTATTAATTCGTTCCTTCTGAGCACAGTCTCTGTAACAGCCCACTTCCTTTCTTGTATGATGCTTGCTCTCTTAGCTGTATGCATGCCCTGTTTTGAACTGTCCATTTTTACACAGTCCAATTTTGGATTTAAATATCGAAAAATATAGATTTGGCAGATTATTGATCTTGATCACTGTTCTAAATTAGCGATTAATACCAGAATGGTTTCCGTAAAGAAGTGTCATTTTCGGCACATAACTTCTGTTCGGAAGAGGGTAGGTATGGCAAGTTCGTTTCAAAATGAGATACCAAAGGCACGCGTAAATATCCGGCTTGACCTGCATACCGGTGGCGCACAAAAGAAAGTTGAGCTACCGCTTAAATTACTGGTGACCGGTGATTTTAGTAACGGAAAGGAAAATCGTCCGCTGTCAGAGCGGAGTAAAATCGACATTAATAAAAACAATTATGACAGCGTGCTCGCTGAATTTTCTCCCGAAGTGAATCTCGCCGTGGAAAATACGCTGACGGGTGGTGGTGGTGAAGAAAATATCCGGCTGACGTTTAAAAACATGAAGGGTTTCGAGCCGGAGCAGGTTGCCCGACAAATTCCTCAGTTGAAAGCCATGCTTGCCATGCGCAGCCTGCTGCGCGACCTCAAATCTAATCTGCTTGATAACGCCACGTTCCGCAAAGAGCTGGAGCTGATCTTACGCGACCCGGCGCTAAGCCACGAGCTGCGTAGCGAAATCGCCGCCCTTGCCCCAAAAGACGCCTGATTCTTCCACGGATTACTACGAGACCATGCTGATGTCTGTACAGAATGAAAATGCCTCATCGACAGGCGAAACCGTTGTACTGGATCGTCCGGATGCGGGCGGCGTTTATGCTTCCCTGTTTGAAAAAATTAACCTGAAACCCGCTTCACACCTGAGCGATATCAACACCTGGCAGGATGAAGCTGCCATGGCGGAAGCGGATACAAACGAGCGTATTACCGCTGGCGTGCAGGTGTTTCTGGAGCGTCTGCGTCAGTCCGGGCAGAAGGTGGAGAAGCTCGACAAAACCTTAATTGACCATCATATCGCTGAACTGGATCATCAAATCAGCCGCCAGTTGGATGCAGTGATGCACCATGAAGAATTTCAGAAGGTTGAGTCGCTCTGGCGCGGTCTGAAACATCTGGTGGACAACACCGACTATCGCCAGAACGTGCGTACCGAAATTCTGGATGTATCGAAAGACGATCTGCGCCAGGATTTTGAGGATGCGCCGGAGCTTATCCAGAGCGGACTGTACTGGCACTCTTATACCAGTGAGTACGACACCCCCGGAGGGGAGCCGATTGCGGCGGTGATTTCGGCATATGAATTTGACGCCAGCCCGCAGGATGTGGCGTTGATGCGCAACATCTCAAAAGTCTCCGCAGCCGCCCATATGCCGTTTATCGGCTCTGCTGGCCCGAAATTCTTCCTCAAAAGCTCGATGGAAGAAGTCGCTGCCATTAAAGATATCGGTAACTACTTCGATCGCGCGGAATACATCAAGTGGAAATCGTTCCGCGACACCGATGATTCCCGTTACCTTGGCCTGGTGATGCCACGCGTGCTGGGCCGACTGCCGTACGGTCCGGACACCGTACCGGTACGCAGCTTTAACTATATTGAGCAGGTGAAAGGCCCGGACCACGAGAAATACCTGTGGACCAATGCGTCGTTCGCTTTTGCCGCCAATATGGTGCGCAGCTTTATCAATAACGGCTGGTGCGTGCAAATCCGTGGCCCGCAGGCGGGCGGTGCGGTGCAGGACCTGCCAATCCATCTGTACGATCTGGGCACCGGCAACCAGGTGAAAATCCCATCAGAGGTGATGATCCCGGAAACCCGCGAATTCGAATTCGCTAATCTCGGTTTTATCCCGCTGTCGTACTACAAAAACCGCGACTACGCCTGCTTTTTCTCGGCGAACTCCACCCAGAAACCGGCGCTGTACGATACAGCTGACGCCACGGCTAACAGCCGTATCAACGCCCGTCTGCCGTACATCTTCCTGCTGTCACGCATTGCCCACTATCTGAAGCTTATCCAGCGCGAGAACATCGGTACCACCAAGGACCGCCGTCTGCTGGAGCTGGAGCTCAACACCTGGGTACGCAATCTGGTGACTGAAATGACCGATCCGGGCGACGAGCTGCAGGCTTCCCACCCGCTGCGCGATGCGAAAGTGGTGGTGGAAGACATCGAGGACAACCCGGGCTTCTTCCGCGTGAAGCTGTACGCGGTGCCGCACTTCCAGGTGGAAGGGATGGATGTGAATCTGTCGCTGGTTTCCCAGATGCCGAAAGCCAAAGCGTAAGGCGGAGCCCGATGAAAATTTATCGTCCGTTATGGGATGACGGTGCATTTCTGTTCCCACAGCAGTTCCAGCAGCAGGCCCGCTGGGATGCGCATGTGGCAGAGACTGTTTCCCGGATGGCGCTGGCACACCCCTGGGGTGTGCTGTGCGCAGAATTTGATGAAGGGGCGCTGGCACTTTCCCGACTGAATGCCACCCGCCTGGTGGTCCGTTTTCCTGACGGCGTGCTGGTGGACACCGAGCTTGCGGACACTCTGCCACCGGCCTGCGAGCTTCTTCCAGCAGGGACGCAGGATACAGCAGAAGTGGTACTGGCGCTGCCGTTGCTGAATGCTAACGGTGGCAATCTGGACGACGGGCACGACAGCCCGCGTCCGCACCGCTGGTTTGCCGAAAGCGTGACCGTGCAGGAACTGGCGGGGCAGGCACGTTCGGAGATAGCGGTGCTGCGTCACGCGCTGACGCTTCGTCTGTCGACGCAGGAAAACAGTGGATACCTGACCTGTCCGGTCGTTCGCCTGTCCCGTAACGTTCAGGGGCAGTGGGTTCAGGATAAACACTTTATTCCACCGTTGCTGTCGCTGTCCGCCAGTCCGTTGTTGATGGATGACCTGAAAGCATTGTTGCACCGCCTGCAGGCGCGACGTAAGCGCCTGATGGCGATGCGCCGTGAAAGCAACGAACGGATGGCCGATTTCGCGGTGGCCGACGTGTCACTGTTCTGGCTGCTGAATGCGCTGAACAGCGCGGAGCCGGTGCTGACGGAGTTGTACCAGACGCCGTCCCGCCATCCGGAACTGCTGTACCGCGAGCTGTCGCGGCTCGCCGGTAGCCTGCTGACGTTCTCCCTTGAACACAATGTTGAAGATATTCCGTTGTACCAGCATGGTGCGCCGGAAATGGTGTTCCCGCCGCTGTTTTCCCTGCTGGATACCTTACTTGAAGCGAGCCTGCCGTCCCGCGTGGTGACAATTGAACTGGTGCAGGATGAAGACGACCGCGAAATGTGGCGCGGCAGACTGCACGATGCCCGACTGCGTGAAGGGGCTGACTTTTATCTCTCGGTACGTTCTGCGATGCCGAATCATGAACTACAGACGAAGTTTCCGCAATTGTGTAAGGCGGGCAGTTTCGATGACGTTTCTGATGTGGTGAATGTCGCCCTGAACGCCATGGTACTCAAACCGCTCAGCCATGTTCCGGCGGCTATTCCGCTGCGTCTGGAAAACCAGTATTTCGCGCTGGACCTGAGTACGGATGCGGCCCGCACCATGCTGGAGGCGGGAAACTGTACCTTCTATACCCCGGGTTCTCTGGGTGAGGTGAAACTGGAACTGTTTGCGGTGCTGCGCTCATGAATGAAAAGGACACCACACTGATTGATAAAACATTTTATCCCGGCTGGCTGATGGTCAGCCAGTTACGCAGTGGCCTGGACGTTCAGAATGGCGATGCGCTGTACCGTCGCGCCTGCCAGTGGGTGAATGAGGCCCGCGAAGCGCTGATGGCTGCAGATTTCAGCGAAACCGCCAGTGACACCATGCTGTATGCGTACTGCGCCCTGATGGATGAGAGTGTGCTGAACCGGGGTAAACAGGATGACGGTTACCGTAAGTGGCGTAAAGACCCGCTGCAGGCGCACTTTTTCAGCACACTGAATGCGGGTGAGGAGCTGTGGGAGCGCATCCGCACTGTGCTGCGTGAACCCGCCCCGAATATCGCCGTACTGACCTGTCTGTATCGTACCCTGCAACTGGGATTCGTCGGGCAGTACCGGGCGCAGGATGATGAGCGGCGTGAAGACGTGGTGAAGATGCTGGGTGAACGGGTGCCGCCGTTTGCCCTGACAGAGGATTCGCCCGTAGTGGTGCGTGCCTCACGCCTGCGTTCAGGTCGCCGGGCATACTGGCTCTCCTGGGCGGCAGGCATTGCTGTGCTGGTGGCGCTGTGGTTCACGCTGTCCACTATTCTGGCGCACCAAGTGTCACAGATTGCCGGGAAGGGGTAAGGGATGGGTGAACGTTCCCGCACAATACTGACGGTGCTGGCGATAGTCCTTGCTCTGTGGCTGATACTGGGCTTCTGGCCGCTGACACACGTAAGCCAGCTTGCGCTCTGCCTGTGCGTGTTGATTACCGGTGGCGCCGTGTTCTGGTTCCAGTGGGGGCAGTACCGGAAGCAGGCATCTGCTCATGAGCAGGTCGCCGGAGACCGTCTGCCGCCGGAAAATTTTCCGGGCGCGGTGGTGCTGGTCTGTGGTGATACGGCACAACTGTTCCCACAGAATCTCCCTTTTCGTGAAACCCGTCCGGGCTGGTATCTGAAAGCGCAAAGCGCAGAACACCTGCCCGGACTGGCGCAGCATCTGGCTGCGGTGCGTCCGGAACTGGTGTCACAGGTTTCTGTATTGCTGGCGGTTATTCCTGAACAGCATACTTCAGAAGAGAGTTTCACTCAGTCCCTGCGTGGCTGGCACCGGAGCATTGTGCAGTGCCGGCGGTGGCTGAGCGGTATTCCTCCGGTGTGGTGTGTGACCTGGGCGTCACCGCCGGATAACCACGTGGAGGAAGGGGATGGTATGCAGTGGTTCACCGTCACACCGGATCTGCCGGGCATTCGGGCCCGGCAGCACGGGCATGTTGCTCTGCCGGTCACTGACTGGCAACGGGAAAACGGAGAAACCTTACGTTTCAGCCAGACGTTGTGGCTGGACCGTCTCCTGGCGCTGACGGCACAGTATATTACCCCGCTTTTTCGCGACCGACAGGGTGAACTTCCGCCACTGAAATGCTGTGCGGCAGGGATTTGTCTGACTCCCCTCAGTGCGCTGCCGGATAACCTGTTACAACAGCATATAGGTGGTATCACCACGCTCAGGCCCCTGAATGGGACCATTGATGCCCTGTTGCCGCTGCCGGATGTTCTGCTTCCACACCTGCCGCGTCGTCGCGGTATCAGCAGGCGGATGCAGGATATCCGTCTGGCCGGAGGCATGTGTTTTTTCTTTCTTGCCCTTGCCATGCTGGCGTCTTTTGTCAATAACCAGCGACTTGCGCATAGCGTCGGTGACCATCTGGCACTGTACCACCATCTCAGCGGCACGCCGCCTGCCCCGAAATTGCAGGTGCAACAGCGATTGCGCGCAGACAGTCGTTTACTCGACGACTGGTTGCGCAGGAGTGAACCTCTGCGTTACGGGCTGGGCCTGTATCAGGGGTTGCGTCTCATCCCTCCGGTGGAAGCGGCCATCAGTGACTGGAGCCCGCCTCCGCAGCCCCGCCCGGTGATTAAACGCATTATTCGAACCTCCGGCCCGCAAACCGTCCGTCTCGACAGTATGTCGCTGTTCGATACCGGCAGATGGCAACTGAAACCTGGTTCAACAAAAGTGCTGGTGAATGCGCTGGTCGATATTAAGGCAAAACAGGGCTGGTTGATCGTGGTGTCCGGCTACACCGATAACACCGGCGATGACCGTACTAATCAGGTGTTATCCCTGAAGCGCGCCGAATCGGTGCGTGACTGGATGCGCGATACCGGCGACGTACCTGAGAGCTGTTTTGCGGTGCAGGGTTACGGTGAAAGCCGTCCTGCCGCCACCAATGACACGCCGGAAGGCCGCGCGCTGAATCGTCGTGTCGAAATCAGTCTGGTGCCGCAGGCAAATGCCTGTCAGGCACCGGAGAAGCAAAGCGTCGCTGCAACCGGCGACATCAACAAAAGTAACTGAGGGTTTAATTATGGCAATTCCGGTTTATCTGTGGCTGAAGGATGACGGCGGCGCAGATATCAAAGGGTCTGTGGATGTTAAGGACCGTGAAGGCAGCATCGAAGTGGTGGCGCAGGAGCATAACCTGTATATCCCGACCGACAACAACACCGGCAAGCTGACCGGTACGCGTATCCACACGCCGTTCCTGTTCACCAAAGAAATCGACTCCTCCAGCCCGTACCTGTACAAGGCGGTCACCACCGGCCAGACCCTGAAGTCTGCCGAATTCAAGTGGTACAAAATCAACGATGCCGGGCAGGAAGCCGAGTATTTCAACACCAAACTGGAAAACGTGAAGGTGGTGAAGGTGAACCCGGTGATGTACGACATCAAGGACCCGTCCAAAGAGAAGCACAACCATCTGGAACAGATTGAGCTGCGCTACGAAAAAATCACCTGGACCTATAAAGACGGCAACATCATTCATTCCGATTCCTGGAACGAACGCGCCACCGCGTAATCCCCTGGCGGACAGTCCCCCCTGTCCGCTGTTTTTGGTGAGCGCCTGCCTGTTCGGACGTTCAGCAAAAAGCATACAGATTTCATCCCTTTCACCTTATGGGCATCGGTTAACGGCTACGGGCGGTAGCGTGCCTGAACACGACCAGACGAGAGAGCAATCACCATGGAACACCATTCAGCCGTTCTGTTACGACGTCTTAACCCTTACTGCGCGCAGGCGCTGGAGGCGGCGGCTTCCCTGTGTCAGACGCGGGCGCATGCGGAAATCACGCCCGAGCACTGGCTGCTGAAACTGCTGGAGCAGGGTGAAGGCGATATCACCGTGCTGGCGCGTCGCTACGAATGGGATATGGATGCCATCTGGCAGGATTTGCTCGCACACCTTGACCGTCTGCCGCGCTCGGTATGCAGTCGCCCTGAACTGGCAGGTAAGCTGGAAACGCTGCTGAAGCAGGCCTGGCTTGCCGCGTCGCTCGACAGCGATGACCACCAGATACGCAGTCAGCACCTGCTGCGGGCAATGTTGGAAAATCCGCAATTGATTACCTGCGACGGTTTATGGCCGTTACTGAGTCTGCGGGAAAGTCAGCTTGAGCGGCTGCGACCCCTGCTGGATGCGCAGTCTGATGAACGCCCGGAAGTGCAGCAGGTGGCTGAGCTGGCACTGGGGGGCGAGGTGGAATTTGTCGGGCGCCCGGTCAGTGCGGATGTTAAAGACGGTGAGTTGAATCCTGCGTCGCAGAACGCGCTGGATAAATTCACGCTGGACGTCACGGCGAAAGCCCGGGAAGGCAAAATCGACCCGGTATTCGGTCGCGATACGGAAATTCGCCAGATGGTAGATATCCTCTCGCGGCGCCGCAAAAACAACCCCATTCTGGTGGGTGAGCCGGGTGTCGGCAAAACCGCGCTGGTGGAAGGGTTAGCGCTGCGCATCGCGGAGGGCAACGTCCCGGAAAGCCTGAAGCCGGTGACCCTGCGAACGCTGGACCTTGGTCTGCTACAGGCCGGTGCTGGCGTGAAAGGTGAATTTGAGCAGCGGCTGAAAAATATCATTGAGGCGGTTCAGCAATCCCCGACGCCGGTACTGCTGTTTATTGATGAAGCCCACACTATCATCGGTGCCGGTAATCAGGCAGGCGGCGCGGATGCGGCCAATCTGCTAAAACCTGCGCTGGCACGCGGTGAACTCAGAACCATCGCCGCCACCACCTGGAGCGAGTACAAGCAGTACTTCGAGCGTGATGCCGCGCTGGAACGCCGTTTTCAGATGGTCAAAGTGGATGAGCCGGACGACGATACCGCCTGCCTGATGCTGCGTGGTCTGAAATCCCGCTATGCAGAACATCACGGCGTACACATTACCGATGATGCCGTCCGGGCCGCCGTCACGCTGTCGCGCCGCTACCTGACCGGCCGCCAGTTGCCGGACAAAGCGGTGGATCTGCTGGATACCGCGGCTGCCCGTATCCGCATGAGTCTCGATACCGTGCCGGAAGCGATTACCCGCCTGACCGCGCAAATCACCGCGCTTGAGATGGAAGCGCAGGCGCTGCTGGAAGATATCGCGCTGGGTAACGACAGCCATAATACCCGTCTTGCCGATATCGAACCGCTGACTCAGCAACTGAGCAAAGAAAAGCAGACGCTGGAAACCCAGTACCATGCCGAAAAGCAACTGCTCTCACAACTGCTGGAAAGCCGCGCCGATATCAGTAAGCAGGCGCAGACCCGTGACCTGCAAACCGAACTGACCGTACTGCAACAACACAACCCGCTGCTGACCCCGGATGTGGACGTACGCACCGTGGCGACGGTGATTGCCGACTGGACCGGCGTACCGCTCTCGTCATTAATGAAGGATGAGCAGACGGAGCTGCTGAGCCTGGAGCAGAGCCTGGGCAAACGCGTTGTCGGCCAGGATGATTCCCTGACGGCCATCGCCCAGAGGCTACGTGCTTCGAAAACGGGCCTTGCGCCGGAAAATGGTCCACAGGGTGTGTTCCTGCTGGTCGGCCCGAGCGGTACCGGCAAGACTGAAACCGCGCTCACACTGGCCGACGAACTGTTCGGTGGAGAAAAATCCTTAATCACCATCAATCTTTCAGAGTACCAGGAGCCACATACCGTCTCCCAGCTTAAGGGCTCGCCTCCGGGTTATGTCGGCTACGGTCAGGGCGGCATTCTCACCGAGGCGGTACGCAAACGCCCCTACAGCGTGGTGCTGCTCGACGAAGTAGAGAAGGCGCATCGCGACGTGATGAACCTGTTCTACCAGGTCTTCGACCGCGGCTTTATGCGCGATGGCGAAGGGCGGGAAATCGACTTCCGTAACACCGTTATCCTGATGACCTCGAACCTGGGCAGCGACCACATCATGCAACTGCTGGACGAGCAACCGGACGCCACCGGCGCGGACCTGCACGAGCTGATTCGCCCGATCCTGCGCGACCACTTCCAGCCTGCCTTACTGGCCCGCTTCCAGACGGTAATTTACCGCCCGCTGGGGCAGGCGGCGATGCGTACCATCGTGGAAATGAAGCTGGATCAGGTCAGTCAGCGTCTGTCCCCACACTACGGTATCACGACCTCAATCGATGAAAGCCTGTCCGACGCCCTCACATCGGCCTGCCTGTTGCCGGATACCGGGGCGCGCAATATCGATAGCCTGTTGAATCAGCAGATATTGCCGGTGCTCAGCCAGCAGTTGCTGATGCAGATGGCGGCGAAGCAGAAACCACGGTCCCTGACGATGGGCTGGACTGAGGAAGAAGGTATTGTGCTGGAGTTTGCTCATGGCTGAGAAAAACGACAGTGACAGGATAAAAGAGGGTGGTCTCAGGTTACTGACTACCGGTGAAATCAGGCTGGCGCAGTCGGTGTTTGCATCGACGATCGACTATCCGACGGTCTGGATCCACAAGGGGGGGTATTTACCTTTTAATCTGCAAAATGAACATACCGCGATGACGCCGAACGGTGAGCTGTATTTTCGTGATGAATACCAGAGTGATTTTTCTCAGTCTACGGATGACATGCAGCATATGTTTATCCACGAAATGAGTCACGTCTGGCAACGGGCAAGGGGAATGAATGTTATCGGACGTGGACTGGTCTCCTGGATGGTCAGTTATCGCTATACCCTTGATGGTCGTCTGTTAAGTGAATATCCAATGGAGCAGCAGGCGCAGATTATTGCAGACAATTTTACGTTACAGACCCGGGGATATTATAGCTGGAACCTACTGAGACGCTGGCATATCGTTACACTTGATGGTAATACCTCTGAAGCGGTGATCCAGAAGCTGTATCGAAGTACATTGGGAGGATTTCCCTGGTGATAAGTAAAATGCAGTGTCATTTATTAAAGAGTGGGTTTCTCATTATTTCTATTATTCTGTTAACGGGGTGTCCATGGGGAGGGGTAAAGTATTTCCCAGCTGAAAAAATAAATGCATGGATGAATAAAAGCAATGTCTGTTTTTTTATTCCTGACAGTAAAGATTACCAGCCTGTTTTTATTGCAATTAATCTCAGAAGTACCCCGTCTAAGGCGCGAAGCTTTATAGATTCGCCTGAGTTACAGGTTGCTGATGGTCAATTGTGTATTCCGTCATCTTATTTTCACTTACCTGACACATCTGTAGATCCCTTGATCGTTGAATTTGTATTGCAATCTCAGGCTGAAAATGATCACCCAAGAAGTTTTGTTTCAGGATTTTCGATAGCCAATGGAATAATTAAGAACATACCGCTGACTAAACGAGAATATGATGAGCCAGAGCATTAGATATTACTCTTTATGATGGTATTTCAACACATGATGCAAATATGAGGAAATGTTCTGCAGGTGTTTTTATGATGAATGCGACTGGTTTTCGCCTGTTGTTGTCGGTCCTTTTATCCGGTGCCAGCCTGCTGGTATTAACGGGATGTCCGGGACCTGGCGACAGAATGACCCCGGATGAAACTGCGCAGGTTAGTCAGAAAGGGGACAATGTATGCTTTACGGTTACAGACGCACAGGATTATCAACCTTCCGATATCGGTATTAATCCCCGGGGAACGCCATCCAGGGGCAAGGATTTTAACTTTTCACCCAACCTTACCGTTGCCAATGGTCAGCTATGTATTCCGCCTTCATTTTACCGTTTCCCGGATAAAGGGCAGTTCATTGTTGAATATTTATTAAAATCCGGAACGCATAAAGATGCACCACGTAACGTGGTTGTCACTGTGGAAGTGAATCACGGACGTATTTATAACGTGACGCCGACGGAAAGAGAAATATTTCTGCCTTATTGCAGTGATGTCACCGACACCTCCCCCGGTGCCTGCCAGTTGTAACCCCCAGGCGGCTGAGCCTTTAACGGAGAAAATATAATGAGTTTGATGGATACGCTGACCCGGATAACGAATACCACGCTGAACCGTTATCAGCTGGATATTCCTTCCTGCCCTGCGATACTGGATGTGGAAGAATTCAGTGGTAAGGAAAACCTGAGCGAGCTTTATTATTACTACATTATCTTTACCAGTCCGGATAAAGATATTGATGCCACACTGCTGGTCAGTAAACCGGCGACACTGACGATGGGCGGCGGCGTATTGCAGAGCCTGACCGAGTGCAAACGTGTCCATGGTGTGGTGACGGCCTTCCGGCGGATCAGCTGTTCGGCGGACCAGTCGACGTATCAGATAACCCTCGAACCTTTTCTTTCCCTGCTGGATAAACAGTTTCGCACGCATCGCTTCTTCGTCAACAAATCGGTGCCGGAAGTGGTGGAGCAGGTCTTACAGGACCATGCGCTGCACGGCTGGGAGTATGAGTTTAACCTCAAACAGAGTTACCCGAAGCGCGAACAGATAAACCAGTATCAGGAGAGCGACCTGGCGTTTATTCAGCGTCTGCTGGCAGAGGTGGGGATATTTTACTACTTCACCCTGCAGGAAGATGCGCAGACCGAGGTGGTGCATTTTATTGATGCCCAGCGGGGGCTGATATTTGATAAGACGCTGACAGTAAACAGCCCGTCAGGGATGAGCGACAGCGGGGCAGAATCGGTGTGGGGGCTGAATGTCTCTCATAACGTGGTGGAGGCCAGCGTCACCACCCGGGATTACAACCACCGTGAGGCGCAGAGTGTTCTGCAGTCGGTTCCGGCGGATATGACCCGTGGCGACGGTGAGGGAAATACCTACGGTGAGGTGTATCACTATAAACTGCGTCACCTTGAGCGTGGTGACAAAGTTGACCCCACAGCAGAAACGGCGAACTTTTACGCCCGCCTCGACCATGAACGTTTTCTGGCAAACCAGACGCGGATAACCGGCGTCAGTACGGAGGCGTCACTGGCCCCGGGGCAGGTGGTCACCATTACTGATAGCCTGCCGCCAACCTTGCCGACGCCGTTAGAAAAACCGATCCTTATTACCGGAACCGGGTTTACCGCCAGCCGTAAGAGTGCGTTACAGGTGGGGATGATTGCCGTTCCTTACAGCGAAACCGTGTGCTGGCGACCGCCGTTGCTGCCGCGCCCGAAAATCAGCGGTACGCTGACGGCACGGGTAACCAGCGCCAAAGCGAATGATATCTACGCCTGGCAGGATGCATCCGGCCTGTACCGGGTGAAATTTGATGCCGACCGGGATGATAAAAAACAGGGCCAGGAGAGTATGCCTGTACGCCTTGCCAAGCCTTACGGCGGCGATGTGTACGGTTTTCACTTCCCGCTGATTCAGGGCACGGAAGTGGCGATAGCGTTTCACGAGGGGGACCCTGACCGTCCCTATATTGCTCATGCGCTGCATGATTCGCGGCATGTTGACCATGTGACTGAAAAGAATAGTACCCGCAATGTTATCCGCACTGCTGGCCTGAACAAACTGCGGATGGAGGACAAGCGCGGCGAGGAACATATCAAGCTCAGCACGGTTTACGGAGGCAAGACCCAACTGAATTTAGGGCACCTGGTCAACGCAGACAGGGAGTTGCGGGGGGAAGGTGCGGAACTGCGAACAGATAAATGGGTGAGTATCCGCGGTGGTGCAGGGGTGTTCATCACTGCCGACAAACAGCCATCGGCCAGTGGGAATATGCTGGATATGAATGCAGCGATTGCACAGTTACAGAATGCATTGCAGCTAGTGACATCGCTGGCACAGAGCGCGAGCGTCTCCGGTGCGATGAAAGCAGATGCCGGATCTCAGCAGCAGCTTGGTAATGCCCTCGCTCAGCTAAAAGGTGCTGGATTACTGGCTTCCGCTCCTGCTGGTATTGGTCTGGTTACGCCGAAAAATATCCAGCTTTCCGCAGGCCATACTCTGACCGCGACAGCGGGAGAGAATGTGGATATGGGCATCATGAAAAAACTCACTGTTGCAGCAGGTGAAGCCATCAGTCTGTTTGCCCAAAAGATGGGGATGAAATTGTTTGCCGCCAGAGGTGTGGTGGATATTCAGGCGCAAACGGACGCTATGCGCCTTCAGTCAGATAAAGCAATGAATATCAATAGTGTCAGTAGTGAAATCGTATTAAATGCCGCGCAGGGAATAACATTAACAAGTACTGGCGGCGCTTATATCAAAATCAAAGATGGTTCCGTCGAGATTGGTGCCCCAGGTAAAATTGACCTTAAAAGTAGCACCATTTTGTGGGGAGGAAACGCTTCGCTTGAGCGGGCTCTTTCCCCTGTAACGATAAGCGATCCGGAGTTTCATAATCCGATGAATGGTGGTTTTCAGGTGTTGGATCAGTCCAGTAATCAGCCGAAAGCATATATTCCATATCGTATTGAAACCGAAGATGGGCAAATTATTCGTGGTGTGACGGATGAGAATGGCTATACGCAAGCGCATTATGGTATCGACCCTGATGCAATCAAACTATTTTTTGAGTAGTCAGGGAGGGGATAATGAGCGAACAAGAAACGCCAGTTGCAGAGCATACGTTAAGCAAAGTAGAAAAAAACGTTAAAGTTGCTTTTCATAAATCGTGCCAGTGCTATTTCAGGATAGAAACGCTTGAGCTGATTTTTATTGATGAAGCTGATGCCGCAGAGTTTGAAAAGGTCATGAGCAAACTGAGTGAGTTGATAGATAAACAACATAAAGCCAAAGCTGATTACTCGGATGCAATAGAGAACTACGGTAATAATCTGAAAGATATTGCGAATAAAAATAAGCTACCAGAATATGAGGATAAAATTACCTCATCTGAAACCGCTCTCGACAAAGCGACTAAAGATCTCCAGGCTGAATTGGGTGAGTTCAATGAGCAGACTGGCTATACGCCAGTGATTGAGTTGATTCCCATTCAAGCTTTAAATAAAGGTGTTTATGGTCGCTGCTATTCATATGTTAAACAATCCGATTATGATTCATTTAAAAATAAATTTATTATTATTTCGATTGATGCATTTAGTGGAGATGCTATCTTTACGAAAGACGATAACGGCAATATTACAGGAATCAATATCAGCGCGTTAAAAACGAAGCTAAGTTCAGCACAAACCGTCATCAAGCAAATGATGGACCCCACCATGACGGTCAGCGCTGATATTAGCTATGAAACAACGTTGACTGACTGGGCTAATGCATGGAACAGTCAGTATAAAGATTGCAGCAAAAAAGGCAATTACATTGATGTTTCTGCCGGCGCTCAATTTCTGAGACTTACGGCAAATGCCTCCACTCTGAACACCTGGAACCCGGATACCGGTGAAGCCCGGATAAAAGGGGAAGCGCATGCGGAATTAACACTTTTGACCGGGAAAGTGAATTCAACTATTTATGTTCCGGATCGGGTTGGCTGGCCGCTTAAATTTATGGTTACTGACAGCAAGGAGGCGAATATTGGTGTTTTACGGGCAAAGATTGATGGCGAGTTGACCGGCTATGTTGGTGCATCGGCGCAGGTGGAAGGTAACCTACAGTTTGTGACATTCAACAATAAGCAGTTATTGATGGGAAACCGCACGCCAGGTTCGCGTTTTGCTACCCGAAAAAAAGGGGTGACAATCAAAGACAGCAAAGAAAAACCTCATGCACTGGAAGTTAAGGGCGAAGCCTTTGGTGGGGCGAAAGTCGGTGGCAGCCTGGGAGGGGCGTTACAGTGGTTAAAGCCCTTTGATTCACTGGTGGATGAGCTTCCCAATATGCTGCATACCTTTGGACTGGACTCCCCCGCACTGGAGCAGATCATTCTCCCTGTTCAGCAGTCTGAAAAGAAAAAAGATGCGCAACTGGGGAAATTTACGGACTTTGCGTCTCTGACTGTAGGGGGGGATGCAGAGTTAGGTGTGGGGTTAAGCGGCGAGTTTAGGGTCCGCTTTGTGAAAGGGCGTTTCAGATTTCATATTAAAGGTAGTCTGTGCCTAGCCGCAGGCGCTAAAGGAGAGGTGGAAGGGGAAATATCTCCAGAGTTGTTCGGTGAGTTTGCTATATGGGTGATTTATCAGTTATATGGGATTGATTATAAGCATTTAACGATAATTACCAGTGAAGCATTTATGGCGTTGTCCTATATGTTGGTGATGGGGGGCAAGAACATATATAAATATTATTATGACGAACTTTCTGCTGAAATTGCAAATGTTAAGCAAGACTTTATCGATTTTATTGATGAAATGTCGAATGAATTTATTGATGCTAGAAGTCAATCTATCGAACGGAATAACTTCGCTGACGTAATTAATGCAAATCCAGGCAGCGTATATCTTTTTTCTCCAGAAGCGAAAGGTATAGCGCTGTATGTTTTGACCGGGGATGGCGCATACGATCGTATCGATATTAATAACCAGGGGGATGGTTTTTTCCCTGATACAAATAAAAATCGAAAAACGGCGGTGTTGTATATTTTATCCAGCATTCAGACCAAGCGAGAGTGGAAGAAAGTACTGACACGAATTACTAAAGATGGCAGTATTTTCCCTGGTAATGAGGATACCATAGTCGAGTTGGCTCAGAAAAATCTAAAAACATTTTTACAGATAGGACTCAACCGAGATAAAGAACTGGAAGATATAATTAACAGGTTAGATTTGCGGGATTTTGACGAAGTGGTCAGACGTCTGAAAAATAATCCAGCCAGGGGTTATGCGTTTTCTCCTAACTGCACTAAACAATACCTTGCGCATTGTGATGACAACATATTTTATACCTCATTATGTTACTTTGAACCGGTGAATACGCAATATAAACAAAAGTGGGAAGGGAATGAATAATGAGAAAATATAGTTTTTATAAATACGGTGTTCCCCTGCTCTTGCTCCTTGGCGGTTGTGATAATGCCACTAAGCCAGTCAAACATACGCCGCAGGAGCAGGCAGAATTACAACAATATATAAAACGCGTTAAATCCGACATGGTATATGTCAAAGGTGGAATGTTCTGGATGGGCGATTTTTGTAAAAAAATGCGTGATGGTGGCCCTTATTGTTCACCGGAGAAAGATACCAAACCTGTTCATGAAGTAGAACTCAGCAGCTTTTCTATTGGTAAATTTAAAGTAACCCATGAGGATTACAGGTTTTATCTCGAGATGGCAGGTTTACCAGAACAGCATTTTGAAAAGAAGAGCTATGATGATGTTTTTCTTGAAGTGACACATTTTAAAAATAGTCCAGCCATAGTGACTTGGACTGAAGCAGATAATTACTGTACTTGGTTGAAAACAGAGACTGGATTACCCTTTTCACTCCCAACTGAAGCTCAGTGGGAATATGCGGCCCGCAGTCGGGGTCAGTATATTCTGGTGGCAACGGATGATGGTGTTTGGCGAGAAGATGAAAAAACCGGGAAAGGTGAAAATTACGCTACAGATGAGGATCGGCAAGCAGTGGAAGATACTACAGGAATTGATAGTACATCGATTCATTTTCCTGTTGATAAATACCCACCAACTCCATTTGGTTTGTATGGTATGGCAGAAAATGGTTACGAGTGGGTGAAAGACTGGTATGATCCTAATTATTATAGGAATTCGCCAAAAAAAGATCCTCAGGGGCCAGACAAGCCTATTATTAAAGATAAAAAAACCGGACAATATCGCAAGGCGCGACGAGGAGGGAATAATCCAGATCCAACAGGAGATGTTGGATTAACATTTTTTCGTGGCTATAGCATTAAAGATAATAACTTCCCTGACAGTACCACTGTTCGCTGTGTGATTAACTCACCTGAGCCGATAAAATGAAATCAATCTCATCTGTGATATATGTGGTTAAATTCAATATATTGATTTTCGGTTTAATTAAGTTTAATCAAATGATATTTTTTAAATGGGTTTAGGGATAATGTCCTTATGATAATTGAGAGCGATATGAACAGTGAACAGCCCGTTTCTACATCAGAACTAAAACGTCGACTTCTGAATTTGAATTACAGAGATGATATTCCATTTTCTGTGATTGAAAAAAAAGATAAACTGATTGCTTCATGGAAAATTGTGGATACAAAATGGATTGAGTTATTTGGTGCTGGTGGGCTAAAGAAACAATATGAGCTGACATTACGTTTTGATGAGCTGAATAACCTGGTGCGTTATAAAGAAAAATCAACCGACATCGAAAGTGAGATAAGTACAGAGAGATGTGGTTTCAAAAAGGAAGTTCGATGGGGTAGTCGCAAAGAGTTTAGCTTCGGAAAGTCCTGGGGAATGAAAACTGATGGTTCTGTTGGAGAACAGTACTCTTATAAATTCAGTACATCAGATATAAAAAATCCCGTTTTTAGTATTATCGATAAATCCGGGTGGACACTCAAAAGAAGCCTTATTGATAAATATGGATTTCGTCTGGTCTGGCTAATTTTTATCGCGATAATGTTACCTGTAATAATTTATTATCTGGCTTAAGGAGTTATGTATGCGGGGCGTTATTCGTATTAATGATAACACAACCCACGGCGGTACTGTCCTTGAAGGAAGTTCTGGTGTGAAATTCATGAGACTGGAAATTGCCTGTCTGATGGATAAAGTTTCCTGTCCTGAACATGGCGAAACCTATATTGCCGAAGGTGATGATGGGGCAAAAATCAATGGAAAACCTATCGCCCTTCACGGACATCGCTGTGGCTGCGGTTGCACGCTGATTTCTTCATTACCCAACGCCGGAAAACGTTAATTTATGCCTGTTGATCTTAAACAGATCCCGAAGGCGGAGCCGTTACCCGTTCCTCCGGATAAATACCGCTGGTTGCTTGTGATTGTTTTGCTCGTTATTGCGGGAGCCATACTGGTGCTTTCCCTCTGGCCTAGGGAACTATCCACGCATTCCGCATGGTTCTGGTTCTGTACACTGATGCTCCCTTTCACTGTCGGGCTGGCAGGCTATATTGTCAGGCTGCGGCACTATGAAAACGAACGTGATCGCGTTCTGTGGTGGAATCGTTTACATCAGGAGCATCATGACAAGCAAATCTTACTGGGTCAGCAGTCGGTTGGTGTACTGGGGATGAGTTACATCACTCCGGTTGCCAGTAATAAACTTGCTGCTGCGCTTTTGCAGGGAGGAAATGCGCTTCAGACACAATATTCACCGGCCCTTCCGGCAGTGCTGACCACTGCTTCACTCTCTCCGCCATTAAAAATACTTACTAAAGCAGGATATCAGTCACGGCTGGAATCAATGCTGACCAGCATTATCCGACAGCTTCATACAGAGCTGGCGCAATTTAGCGGTAACCTCTCTGTTCGTCTTCATCACGATGGCACTCTGGAAAATGAGCTGGTTATCATGGCCTGGCAAACTGTTTTTCCTGCGTCATATGCTGTCAGTAACGTCAGTGCCAGTATGGAAAGCGACGGTCTGATGTGGATTGATGAGTGGCTGGACAGGCAGGATGAAGCGCTACTCCTTTGTGTAGAAATCAACCTGTTTCTGCAAGCACGCGACCAGCAGGCTGAATCAGTATCTGCCCTTTTGTTGGCTTCTCCTGCGTGGCTGGAGACGCGAAGCATAAAGCCGAAAATGTGGATACACCGCCCGGTTGTGATGAAGGACGCTGATGAATCGGTCGCCGATGTGGCCCGCTGGGGGGATATCTCCCCCGGATTACCCTGGTACTTCTGGCGTGCGCAGATAAAAAGCGACGCACTGGCAGTTGTCCTTCAGGCGATGGATAAATCCGGGTACATATCCGCAAGAAAAGGCGAGCAGATTCTGGAGGATGCTTTTGGCAGGCCAGGGGCGGCGGTGGGCAATATTACCCTGATTTGTGCCTGTGAGTATGCTGTTGCTTCCGGGCTGGCTCAGTGGTTGCTCGTTGGCGATAAAACCACGCAAATGGCCGTTGTCCGCCCGGCATAATGTTACGCAAAGGATAATGATGTGAAAAAGAAAAAACGGCTCAGTAC
Source organism: Kluyvera chengduensis (assembly GCF_044197065.1). Classification (NCBI taxonomy): domain Bacteria; kingdom Pseudomonadati; phylum Pseudomonadota; class Gammaproteobacteria; order Enterobacterales; family Enterobacteriaceae; genus Kluyvera; species Kluyvera chengduensis. The sequence continues at coordinate 669,201 of NZ_JBIQOI010000002.1, read as the reverse complement.
ATGGTTAATTATTCTGCTGATAGCGGTTATCGGCGGGGTTCTTATCTGGACTGAGAATCCTGTCGTTCATCTTCGTACCACAGAGAAAAAACTGACGGTATCGCTGGCTGTGGCCGGGTGGTGCCTGTTTATTCTGCTCTGTGACGATGTATTTGTCCGGTTGTGGCAGTGGCTCATTTCACTGAGTTTTATCCAGCAGCTTCGCGAATTATCGGGTAAAAGCCAGCAACAGGAAAACGGGAGGCGTGCTGCGGATAAGGAAAAGTATAGTGAAACACTCAAAAATATCCGCCTGTATCTTCGCCATACCTACGGTCGTCGCTGGCCCCGCAAAGTCCGCATCCTGCTGGTGACCGGCAACGCTGCCGATGTCGAACAACTCACCCCAAAACTCCCCCGTGAACTCTGGCAGGAAGACCAGGGAACGTTGTTGCTGTGGGGAGGCGATCCGGCTATGCCCGCCGATACGGCCTGCTTTACCGCACTGCGTAAACTGCGCCGCCGCCCGGTGGATGGCATGGTGTGGGTGACATCCGCATTTGACCGCCTGTCGGGGGCAGACACGGAGTTTCCTGCGCCGCTGACGCCTGAATCCATGGATACCCTGGCCCATGCCCTGAGCCGTCGTTATGACGCGCTGGGCTGGAAACTCCCCCTCTATGTCTGGTCCCTGCATCTGCGTAGTGGAGTGCCGTCGGGCCGGGTGACCCAGCCCGTGGGCTGCCAGCTGCCAGCTGGTTGTATCCCGCAGACCCTGGCCCGTCAGGTGACAGCCCTGATCCCGGCGCTCACCGCCCGGGGCATTCAGCAGATTTGCGATAAGCCACAGCATCATTTTTTACTGGCCCTGGCCGATCAGCTTGCCCGTGAGCCGGAGAGTCTGGCCGGACCGTTATCGGTGCTGCTGAACCCGTATCGCCCTTTACCGCTGGCAGGCATCCTGTTCAGCCCACCATCCGTCGGGGCGGCGCGCAGCATCGCGCACCACTGGGGTAAGGATAACCGCTGGGATATTCTGCCGGACAGGATGACGGAATTACCCGCAGGCCTGCGCCCGCGTAAACCGGGCGTCAGCTGGCCGCAGATGGTGGGGGCGACGGCGGTTACCCTGATGGCGCTGTGGGGGATATCCATGGCGGTCTCCTTTGTTGCCAACCGTCACCTGGTGACGGATGCCACCGAGCAGGTTGCACGGCTTGCGGCGGATAAACAGCCGCTGGCGGTGCGACTGCATGCCCTGGCTGAATTACAGAAAACACTGTCCCGCCTGCAGTACCGCTCAGAGCAGGGTGTTCCCTGGTATGCCCGCAGCGGGCTGAACCAGAATGATGCCCTGTTGACGGCGGTATTCCCGCACTATGCTGAAAGCGCTTTACCGTTGCTGCGGGATGCGGCTGCGGAGTACCTGACCCAACAATTGCAGGCGTTTGTCCGGTTGCCGCCGGACAGCCCGTTGCGTGAACGCATGGCAAAACCGGTTTACGACCAGCTCAAGCTGTACCTGATGCTGGCCCACCCGCAGAGAGTGGATGCCGCCTGGTTTTCCGGAACGCTGATGCGCGACTGGCCGCAGCGTACCGGTGTGACTGCCGGTGTCTGGCAGGGCAGTGGCCCTGCGCTGCTCTCTTTTTATGCCGCGAATCTGGCGACGCATCCGCAGTGGCGTCTGCACGCCGATGAGACGCTGGTCAGCCAGACGCGCACGCTGCTGGTGCGCCAGATGGGGATGCGCAATAGCGAATCCACCCTGTACCAGAAGATGCTGGCGCAGGTGGCGAACCAGTATGCCGATATGCGTGTGGCGGACATGACCGGGGAAACCGATGCGTCGCGCCTGTTTACCACGGATGAAATCGTGCCGGGGATGTTCACCCGTCAGGCATGGGAGGAGGCGGTACAGCCTGTCATTGATAAGGTGGTGAATGAGCGTCGCGAGGAGATGGACTGGGTGCTGAGCGACAGTAAACAACCTGTCTCGCAGCAGGTGTCGCCGGAGGCCCTGAAGCAACGACTGACAGAGCGCTACTTTGCTGATTTCAGTACCGCCTGGCTCGATTTTCTCAACAGCCTGCGCTGGCAGCGTGCCGCCACGCTGTCGGATGCCATCGACCAGCTTACCCTGATGGCGGATGTCCGCCAGTCGCCGCTGGTGGCGCTGATGAACACCCTGAATATTCAGGGACGCACCGGCGAGACCGGAGAGGCAATATCCGATTCGCTGGTGAAATCGGCGAAAAATCTGCTTGGCGGTGATAAACAACCGGCGATTGACCAGAGCGGCGGGGCGCATGGCCCGCTGGATGCCACCTTCGGGCCTGTACTGGCGCTGATGGATAATCAGCAGAAAGGCGGCAGCGATACCGACCTGAGTCTGCAGACTTATCTTACCCGGGTGACGCAGGTGCGCCTGCGTCTGCAGCAGGTGACTAACGCCGCTGACCCGCAGGAGATGGCGCAGACTCTGGCACAGACCGTATTTCAGGGGAAAGCGGTGGATTTAACCGAGACCCGTGACTACGGCAGCCTGGTGGCTGCCGGGCTGGGGCAGGAGTGGAGCGGGTTCGGCCAGACGGTATTTGTTCGTCCGATGGAGCAGGCCTGGCAACAGGTACTGCAACCGGCGGCGGACAGTCTGAATGCCCAGTGGCGCAGTGCGGTGGTGGATGACTGGAACAGTGCCTTTGGCGGACGCTATCCGTTTAAGGATGTCAGCAGTGAAGTGTCTCTACCGCTACTGGCGAAATACCTCAATGCCGACTCCGGGCGTATCACGCACTTTCTGCAGACCCGTCTCAATGGTGTCCTGCATAAAGAAGGCAGCCACTGGGTGCCGGACAGCATTAATGCGCAGGGACTGACGTTTAATCCTGCATTCTTACAGGCAGTAGATTTGCTCAGTCATATTTCCGATGTGGTCTTCACCAACGGGGAGGCGGGGCTGTCCTTCGAACTCCGGCCGGGTACTGCCGATGGCGTGATGCAGACCACGCTGGTGATTGACAGCCAGAAACTGGTCTACATGAACCAGATGCCCGCCTGGAAGCGCTTCAACTGGCCAGCCGACACCGAAGCGCCCGGTGCCGCCCTGAGCTGGATAAGCACCCAGGCCGGAACCCGGCAATATGCTGATATGTCCGGTGCCTGGGGCTGGATACGTCTGCTGGATAAGGCGAACGTCAGCGCTTATTCCGGAACGGGCAGCAGTTACAGCCTCACCTGGCAGGCGCAGGATGGCAGGCCGCTGAACTACACCCTGCGTACCGAAGCTGGTGAAGGGCCGCTGGCGCTGCTGAAACTGCGGGATTTCCAGCTGCCGGAGTCCATATTCAGTGTTGATGCCACCGCGACGGCACAGACAGAGGGCATCAGTGATACGGCTGATGCGGATACCGGTAACGGAGAGATGAACTGATGGCCTCCTCTGATTCACTGCTGACGGCCTGCCATGCCGAAGCGAATGTCCTGGCACAGCAGACGCAACAGCGTCTTGCCTTGTGGGACAACTGGTTACAGCCAGTATCTGCTGACAATCCGGCCGGGGAAGATCCCGGCTATCACGATGATTTTCAGCAGATGCGCGAGGAGGTCAGTCAGCTCTCCGGTGCGGATACGGAATGCGTCTGCCAGCTTGCTGAAAAATTACTCACCACCACCACCAAAGATATCCGCGTCGCCACGTATTACGCATGGGCACGGTTGCATCGCGATGGCGAAACCGGGCTGGCTGACGGGCTGGAACTGCTGGCCGGGTTATTACAACACTTCGGCGCACAGCTACACCCGCAGCGCGACCGTAGTCGCAAAGGGGCGCTGGAATGGCTTGCCAGCGCCAGAATGCTCGACAGTCTGTCTCTTTATCCGGAGGTCAACAGCGTCGATACCCTGCGCATTACCGGAGCATTGCTGCTGATTGCACAAACGGCCGATGGATTAGCGCAGGAAAGTCGCCCGCAACTGGATTCCCTGTATCGCGCGCTGGAGAACCGCCTGCAGCAGTCCGGCGGTACGGATGCCGTGGTCCCGCAAAATGCCACCAGTACGCCTTTACCGTCACACCTCAGCCCGCCTGAACTGACCAGCATTCGTTCCGGGCAGGAGTTGCTGGCGCAGGCGCGCATTCTGGCGGCATACCTGCAGGAACAACCTGACGGCTGGCTGGCGGCACACCGGCTACTGAAGAATATCCGTCACGACACCCTGACGCAGCTTCCCGCACTGGCTGGCGATGGCCGGACCCGCTTTGAACCGCCGAAAGCGGATCCCCGGGCGCAGCTCAGACGGTTGTATCTGCAACAGCAATGGCAGCCCCTGCTGGAAACGGCAGACGATCTGTTATCGCGCGGTGCCTGCCACCTGTGGCTCGATCTGCAGTGGTATCTGCATCAGGCGCTGTTAAAGCTGGGCCGGGAAAATGAAGCGACCATCATCCGGGATGACCTGAAAGGGCTGCTGAACCGTTTGCCCGGGCTGGAGAATCTTGCCTTTAACGATGGAACGCCATTTGCGGATGAGGTGACTCTGGCCTGGATACAGCAGCAGGTGCTGGATACGCCTCTGAGCTTTCAGGATGCACCGGTCGCTACTCCCCGGTTATCAGGGGACAACGACATTCTGCAACTGGAGCCGGAAGCGCTCGCGCTGGCCGACAGCGAGGGCCCGGAGGCCGCCATGGCCTGGCTGCAAAATCGTCCCGGTATCGCCACTGCACGGCGTCACTGGCTGCTGCGCCTGCTGATGGCGCGACTTGCCGAGCAGACGGGTAAAAATGACCTGGCACTGCATCTGCTGGCAGAGCTGGATACCCGCGCCACGACCATCACATTGACGCAGTGGGAGCCTGACCTGTTGTTTGAGGTAAAGGCCCACCGCCTGAAACTGCTGCGCATGAAATACAGCCGCAGCGAGGCGGATAAAGCGCGCCTGCAACCCGACATGGAGTCCCTGCTTGCCGGGCTGATCGCCATCGACCCGGCGCGGGCTGCTGTACTGTGCGCTTAACCTTCACCACTCTCTGAATCTGAGAAAATAAATGGAAGATTTAACCCTGCGTTATTTTGATGCCGAGATGCGCTGGCTGCGTGAGGCGGCCAAAGAGTTTGCCCTGGCGCACCCTGACCGTGCGGCGATGCTGGACCTCGACAAAGCCGGAACGCCGGACCCGTATGTTGAACGGCTGTTTGAAGGCTTCGCCTTCTCAGTGGGACGGCTGCGCGAAAAAATTGACGACGATCTGCCGGAGCTGACCGAAGGGCTGGTCAGCCAGCTGTGGCCGCATTATCTGCGCACCATTCCGTCGCTGTCGGTGGTGGCCTTCATGCCGGACGTTCCGGCAATGAAGATGGGGGAGCGGGTGCCCGCCGGGCTGGAGGTGATGTCCCGGCCGGTGGGGCCGAAAAATACCGTCTGTCGTTACCGGACGACCCGCGATATGGCGCTCAACCCGCTGGTGGTTTCTGCTACCACGATGACGACGGAGCCTGATGGTCGTTCTGTTCTCCGGATGCGTTTCTCCTGCAGTCCGCAGGCCGACTGGTCACAGACTGACCTCAGCCGCCTGGCGCTGTACCTCGGGGAAGAGCCGGTAACCGGGAGCCATCTGCATCTGTGGCTCACGAAGCGTCAGGCCGGGCTGTACATTCGTCTGCCGGGACAGGCTGACCGGATACCGCTGGATGGGTTCTTCTCCCCGGGCGGCTTTACAGATGAAGACCGTCTGTGGCCGAAGGGCGACAGCGCATTCAGCGGCTACCAGCTGTTGCTGGAGTATTTCACCTTCCGCGAAAAGTTTATGTTTGTGCACCTCAACGGGCTGGACAATATCACGCTGCCTGCGAGGATGGCTCACTTCGATATCGAGATGGTGTTCAGCCAGGTCTGGCCGGGAGATTTGCCGGTCACTGAAAACAGCCTGCGCCTGCACTGTGTACCGGTGATAAACCTGTTCACCCTGGAAGCCGACCCGCTGACCATCAGCGGGCTGGAGAGTGAATACCTGCTGCGCCCGAAACGGCTGCAGGACGGACATACCGAGATTTATTCGGTGGACAGTGTGACCGGCTCCGGCCGGACCGGGGATGCCCGCTATGTGCCGTTTACCAGCTTTCGCCATCAGGGCGGGATGCTGCGCCGGCAGGCTCCTGAACGCTACTACCACACCCGCGTGAAGCGGGGTGTGACAGGGATGCACGATACCTGGCTTATCCTCGGCGGACAGCAGTGGGAAACCGACCGGCAACTGGCAACAGAAACGGTATCGCTGCGTATCACTGGCACCAACGGCCAGTTGCCACGCAGGGCGCTGATGAGCACTCTGCTTGACCGCTGCGAACAGGTATTCGAAACCCCGGTGGCCGTCCGTAATGTCTGCAAACCGACGTTGCCGGTTTACCCGCCTGCCGAAGACCGTTTTCACTGGCGGGTGATGAGCCATCTGGGCACGCGTTTTCTCAATATGATGAGCAGTGCTGATGTGCTGCGTGGCACCCTGTCGCTTTATAACTGGCTCGATGATGAGCTGAATAACCGTCGCCTGGAGGCGATTCAGTCCGTACAGCATCACCGTATTCAGCGTTTTGAGGACGGCTTTCTGCTGCGCGGGCTGGATATTGAGGTGACCCTCGACAGTCACGGTTTCAGCGGTGAAGGGGATGTGCATCTGTTCGGTGAAATGCTTAATCGTTTTTTCGCGCTGTATGCCGACATGAACCAGTTTAACCAGCTTACGCTGATTGTTCAGCCTGAAGGGAAATGTATCCGGTGGAAAGAGAATCACAGTCCGCGCCTGCCCGGCTGATGGAACACCTGCGGCATCACTTGCCGTATATGAATTTTTACCGTTTCTGCCAGCTACTGGAACGCAGCCAGCCGGGTGAGCCTGTTTTTGGCAGCGACGGGCAGATTCGTCACGAACCGGTCCGTTTCCGTCCGCATGCGGGCATGGGGTTTCCGGCCAGTGAAATAAAAGGGATGGTCGACCCGGAGTATTCGCATCTGCCGCCGTCGGTGCAGGTCACGTTTATGGGGCTGTACGGTGTGGAGTCACCGTTGCCGACGCACTATATCGACGATATCACCCAACGGCGGGAAGGCTTCGAAGCCACCCGCGATTTCCTCGATATCTTCAACCACCGGCTGATTACCCAGTATTACCGCATCTGGCGCAAGTACTCGTATCCGGCAACCTTTGAGCCGGGTGGCACCGATAACACCTCACAGTATCTGCTGGGGCTGGTGGGGCTGGGTTTCCCGGGATGTGAAAAGGCCGCCGCCACGCCATTGTCACGGTTTCTGGCGCTGCTGCCGCTGATGCTGCTGCCGGGGCGCATGGCAGAGGGGCTGGATGCACTGGTGCGCCTGCTGGCCCCGGATACCCGTGCCAGGGTATACCACCATGACCGTTGCCGCATTCCGCTGAAAAACCAGGTTGCCATGAGCACGCAACGTCCGGTCAGCCTGAAACATCGCCCCGTCATGGGCACCCACGGCACCGATGTTAACAGCCAGGTGTTGCTGCAACTGAGCACAGACAATGCTGAGGAGGTCCGGAGCTGGCTACCCGATTGCGAACTGTATCAGGACCTGATGGCACTGCTGCATGTGTATCTCGGCTCGCATCTGGATGTCCGGCTGCAGCTTTGTGTTAACCGGAATTTGCTGCCGGATGCACAACTGACGTGTGATAAAACACAGGCGGTTCAGCTCGGTCGTACGGCGGTTCTACGGCCCCTTAAGCCGCAACAGAACGCAGACACTGTTATCACCATTAATCTGGGCCGCTATCAGCGCGTCCAGGAAAATATCCACCGAAGAGAGAGCGATGAAGATGGCGATTACCGCTGGTAAGGTTTCCGGTACGCTGCTGGCACTGGGCCTGATGACGACATTAACTGGCTGCGGCCTGACGCAGAGCGTGACGGACAGCACCGTTTCGGTCACAAAATCCATTTTTTACAAACAGGTGAAAACCCTGCATCTGGATATCCAGGCCCGTGATGGCGTAAACAATAATGCCAGAGGCGCGGCTCTTGCCACCGTGGTGCGTATCTACCAGCTTAAAGACCGCAAGGCTTTTGACAGCACTGATTATCCGTCGCTGTTTGCAGACGACAGCCAGGCGATCAAGACGGACCTGGTGGCGGAAAAGGATATCCGCGTTCGCCCGGGTGAGTCGGTGACGCTGGATATGCCGATGGAGGAGACGGCGCAGTATGTGGCGGTCGCGGGGATGTTTATGGCCCCGGACCAGGTGAACAACAGCTGGCGTATCACCCTGACCCGCGATGACCTTGACCCGGACAAGCCGCGCGTTATTGAAGTCAGCAATAACCAGCTGACGCTGCAACCGCTGAAGGATGACTGAGATGCCGGGACAACATCGAAATCCTTCACTGTACGACATGCTCTTTGGTAACTTCACCGGTGGGCTCGACCTGCATCAGGTTAGTGAGAATGACCAGGTGATTTTGTCTGTGCTGGATAACATGCAGCGCATCCTGAACTGCCGCGCCGGGACACTGGCCCACCTGCCGGACTACGGCCTGCCGGATATGACCAAAATCCTCCAGGGGATGCCTGGTACGGCCCATCAACTGATGACCACGCTCTCTGAGGTGTTGCTGAAATACGAACCGCGCCTGCGGCGCATTGATGTGGTGATGCTGGAACAAGCTATTCCCGGCGAACTACGCTACGCCATTGATGCGGAACTGAAAGGCGTGGGTCTGGTGCGTTACGGTACCGAATTTATGCCGGAAGGGAAGATACTTATTCGCCATCTGAAACAGCAGCAGTATCTGGCCTCCCGTACCGCAATATAGTTTCCCATTCTGAATGAACCTACCACGATGACCACACACTCTGAACGTTATCTTAAAACGGGCGGTGACCCGCGCACGCTGGCAGATTACGCCGCTCTGCGTGATGAAATGAACAAGCTGACCCATCCGGCGCGCCCGGACGTCAACTGGCAGTATGCAGAAAAACTGTGCCTGTCGCTGTTTGAGCATAATGGCGTGGAGCTTCAGACCGCGGCGTGGTACACGCTGGCCCGTGTACAACTGACCGGTCTGTACGGGCTGAACGAAGGGCTGGCGATACTGGATGCGCTGGTCTCCCGGCAGTGGGGGAATCTGTGGCCGCAACCTGTCCCTGCGCGAATGGACATTCTCAGCGCGCTCAGCAAACGCCTTCAGCAGACCGTGCGCACGCTGACGCTGACATATGCCGACCTCAGTCAGTTATACCGGGCGGAGCAGCACCTGACGCATATTAGCGAGGTACTGCAGCGTCTGGAGCTGAAACACCTCAGCCAGACGGAGACGCTGCGTGCGCAACTGCATAATGCGGCGGTCAGGCTGGAAAGCGCCGGGAATGGCGGGCGGCAGGATATGTCACTCGCTTTTGCAGGCGCGTTACCCCCTGCCGCCAGCGCGGGCGAGTCCGACCCGGTTGTTATGCCTGAGGTCCATCGCCAGTGGATATTTGTGGCGCAGCCGGAGCCAGAGCCAGTGATGAAAATCATCGTACCGACTCACCCCTGGAAAGCGTTTGTGGCGGGTATGGCGTTGACGCTGGCGGCGGGTAGTGCGGCACTGTGGGGCTGGCAGGCATTTCATCGTCCTGACCCGCTGGTGGCACAACTGAACGCCTCGCTGGCGCTGGCGCCTGAACCGCTGACCGCTGTACAACTGCAGACGCTGCGGCAGCAGAACCTGTCGCCGGACGTTATTTCGAGGACGCGGCAACAGCTGGAACGCCTGTCCCGGTTGCCGCCGGACTACGCTCTCCGTCGGGGGGAACTGCTGATGCAACAGTTACAGACGCTGTTACCCGAAGACCCTACGGTACAACAGCTTGCACGCCAGTGGAGGCAGCAGCGTGAAGCCGTCGCGCTTCCTGTGGAAGCGCTCGGCGGCTGGCATCAGGGGATGATGCAGCTACAACAACTGACGAATCAACTGAACGCGCTGGATGAAAAGCGTGGGAAATACATGACAGTCAGTGAACTCAAATCGCAGGTGTTTGCCATTACGCAGTCGTTCAGCCAGACGCCGCCGGTGGAAGAGCAGCTTCGGCAGTTACAAACGCAGCCGGTCTCTCCGGGATTGTCTGACGCCACCAGTAGCCATCTGCGGCAGTTACTGAGTCGCTATGTATTGCTGGAAAACAGATAACGGGACGTATGCGCAGTGGAGAAAGCCCGGGGCAGTTGTTGAAAAAAATGGACCCCGTTAATCACGCTGACGAAATGATAAACCAGGAGTGAATGTGTCAGCCAGAGAGCGTTTTTTTAAGAAAATGCAGCAGAATAAGGTGTTCCCCCGAAACGATGGGCCGGTAGAGGCCGATATCCGGGCATTTTGCCAGCAAATGGATAAACTGTCGGGGCAAATTGAGGAATGGCTGGAAGGGGCCGGGATAGACATTATTCTGGCAACAAAATACCTCAATGATCTCAGCACGCTTGGCGTCAGCCTTAACAGCGGTGTGTCACGCTATGAGATTGCCACCATCCGGCTACAAAACGGGAACCGGAGCGTCTGTATTATTCCGGAGCAGTTGTACAAACCCGGCGAAAAAGGATGCGCCACGCTGATTGTGGATGTGCCGGGTCGGCCCGCTGGCAAGCAGACACTTTTGCTGACAATGGCTCCGGATGAGGGCTGGTTTATTCGCGGTCAACATCAGGACTTACAGCGTCGTATTATGTTGACGGAAGAGTGCTTCTTTCGAACGATTGACTGTCTGGCCGGATGAAATCCCATTTACAGGATAGTTCTACGCACGTTTCAGAGTTCAGGGGTTACCGGAAGGTAACCCCTTTTTACTTAACACCGCCGCTTTACCCAATGCTTTAAGGCTTACCCCTCCGTAATTTAGACGGCTATATCTTTTTTTGCCGGACACTTCTTTACGCTTTTACTCAAAATAGCGTTCACTTTCCTCTCGTTTAATTAAATCACCAAATTATTAACGTGATAACTAGTATCATGCTCTTTATATCATTCGCGAACGTTAGATTAATTTTTGAATGATAACAAGCCTTGCCAGAACGCAAATATATTTGGCCTCCTGTATCCCACGTACTTTCTTAGTCTGCCATACTCAACGTCTGATAAATAAGAAATTAGTTTTACCGACTTTTCATTTCATTATAGATTTTAAAATTTCGTTGACAGCCCTATATCAGGATGGAAGTATTGAATTATAACCAAGGAAGGTGATGATGTTGCTGAGTATTGATTGTGAAAGAATCAACTGTATGAATTGTGCTTTAAAACCAGAAGCGACAACTGATGATGTACGGAACAGGGTGTTCTGTCAGGATGAGTGTTTTCGTGCCTGGCCTAAATCCAGCCCTTATTTTTCATTGGGCGTAATGGAAGGGCTGTTAGATTCTAATGATAGAAAACAGTGTTCTGGGTTTGTATTTATTGACTTTTCTATCAGCTACCTACGTTTTTTTATCGATGAGCGATGGGTAGATTTTCTTGTGGATAAAAATTTAAAGGTAATCATTGTCTGCGATAAATACCTCAGACCATTAGCAAACTACTGGCTTAAGTATAAAAAAGAATTGTTTTTAGCTATTTATCATGACGTTAATGTTATTAATGCCTGTGATCTTTTAAAGAAAAAAATGATGTATCAACGTGGTGCCTTTAATAGAGGTGATGCGCTCTCTGCGTTAGAGTTTCTGGTACTCAAAACGCTTATTGCAGGCCGAAGTTGTCACGGGTTGGCTGATACGCTGAATGTTAATATCCGCAGAATCTACTCTGCAAAACAGCGCGTAGAAAAGAAAATGGGCGCTGATGTCAATACACTCTTTTTGTTGTCCTACCCAGTAGTGTCATCACGATAGTCATTTTTAACTAGTGCTAGTCTCAGCGTATATATCGCGTCGTCAGGAGATAGTGGTAATATTCTTATTTTACTGGAAAGAATCATTTTTGATATTTATCAAATTGTCTTCTTTTATTCTATTTATTGCATTGATAGTGCAATCATCGTGGTTCAAATAGTTCCGCAGAGTTAAGAGTTGAACAGCAATGTTGATCTGCCTAATACATAAGAAAGGCTATTCATTTTTTTATTTTAATGCGTTAAACAAGAAGAACATGGCTTTTATGGGTGCTAATTGATTAGCGTTGTTACATGATCATGTTTTTGATTGATTGGCTGTAACATTAAGATTTTTACCAATTATAGATTTTATCTATCGATTCTTTTGACGTGTTGTTAAAAAATCTATTGGAAACAATTTGTTAAATGTTCAACTCTTAAATAGAGGAAATGATACTTTTTAATAAAGATGGTTATGGATTGCCACTGAATAATAAATTGACTGGTTTCTGCGTCTGTTAACCAACGCCATTGTCTGCGATTTATTGCCCATGCTTTACGAATAAGCAGGCCGCTTTTCGAATCAAACCATCCGATAGCATATGTAGGGAGACATAATGTATGAAATTTCATAATATAATAATATCACAAATACTACTCACAACGATAGTTGGGAATAATGCGTGGGCACAGAGTACGTATACTATAACCGATGGGGTGCATGACTGGGATGTCGATCGGGTTATTAATGGCGTATCCGGTTCACCGGGTAGTGGTTTACGCGGTGATGGTAGTTTAATCGCAATAATAAATTCCGCCAGCAACATTGATGTCAGCAATAATTTTAGCGGTATGTTCTTATCCAATAGTGCATCGGTAACGATAAATAACACAAACACCGACAGTGTATTCTCGGCGAGCGATAATGGTTGGGAAGGCATTCTGGTCGAGTCTGGGGCCGACTTGACCGTCAATGGTATGAATATCAGTGCTAATGGCAACGTGGATAACGGTATCCGGGCCGATACTGGAGGGGTAATAACGATCACCGACGCGGGTAAATTAACTTTTAATAATAACGAAAAAAAAGGCATGTTTGCTTTTTCGGATGACAGCGCGATGAGTATTACGGGTAAAAATGATAATTCTTCCTACCTCTACGTCAATGATAACAATACCGCTGACAACTGGGGGGGCGGAATATGGTCGGAAAACAATGCGCTAATTAGTCTCACTAATATGAACATCGAGGTGACCGGCAATGGAGTCGCGGGGATCATGCTATTGTCCGGCGGTAATATGGATATCTCGGGTGATGGCCGACAATATCTCCAGGTAACCGATAATGGAAAGGGCAGAGATGGTGGTGTCGTCGTGAAAGGACAATCATCGCTCAATATTATGGGCATGAACCTGAAGGTTGAAGGTAACGATTCCTACGGGATACGCGCTACCGAAGGCGGGACCGTCGACATTGTGGGAACCCATAATAACCAGTTGAACGTGGCGAAAAACAATAGCGCCGATGGCAACATGGGGAACGGTATTGTAGCAGATCGCTCTTCTTCCGACGGAACCCGTTCGGTTATCAATATCCAGGACATGAATATCAGGGTCGACGATCAGGCCTATCAGGGCATTGCCGCTCGCGACGGCGGGTTGCTCAATATCAGCAGCACTCAGGGTACGCATACTCTGGAAGTTTATAACACCCGAATGGCCACCGATCATGGACAGGACTTAGGTAAAGGTATCCACGCCAAAGGTGCTGACAGTGCCTCAAAACAGGTCTCGACGATTGTTATTACCGACATGGATATCATTGCCAATGATAATGAGCTGGAAGGCGTTGTGGCGGCGAACAGCGGCATTATTCATATTGAAAGTACATCGGGAAACAATACGTTAACGGCAAATGAGAACCGTCGCTATGCAGCCAGCACCCCGGACGACTGGACATACGGCGCCGGGCTGCTGGCTCACGGCGTGTCTGCGGATACCCCAGAAAATCAGGCCGCCATTATCATCAGAAACATGAATGTTGAGGCGAATGACAATGGCCTTTACGGTCTGTATGCGCGCGACGGCGGCATTATTTCTATCATCGGCGATGGCTCTCACACTCTGAACCTTATCGGTAATAAATCCACCGCGGACGATACCTATGACGCGGGTATCGCGATTGAAGGATTGATAGCAGGCGCTACGTCAGAAATACCTGCGGTCATCGAAATCAACAATATGGAAATCACCATTAAGGATAATGGTGGCTACGGCATTGATGTTGCCGGTGGTGGGAAAATGTCGGTCTCGAGCGACAGCGGCAATACCTTAACCGTCTCAGGCAATCAAAAGGGGGATACCGGTAATCGTGCCGGGGTTGGCATCAACGTTAACGGTATTTTTGATGGTTTCCGCTCGCAGTTAGCGATTACCGATATGGATGTGCTGGTCGACGGTAGCCCGGATGCCGGTGTGAAAGTGGCGGACGGCGGCCTGATTAATATTGTCAGCCATAGCGGCAATAACCAGCTGAAAGCCAACGACAATGATAACCACGGTACGCAATATAACGAGGGCGCGGGTCTGTTTGCCGTTGATTCTGAAAGCACGACCAATGAGGTCGCGACGCTGAATGTGATAGGGATGAACATTGAGGCGAAGAACAATGGCTCTTACGGCGTACTCTCGGAAGGCGGGAAGATTGCTATTCAGGGGGACGGCGCTCACATCCTGGATGTTGACGGTAATGGTCGCTACGGCTTACTGGCAAAAGATGGCGGAAGTATGCTGATTTCTGGTATGCAGGTTTCCGGAAATTCATCAGAGCACTCATTGGTCGGTATCGAACGCAATGGGCTGATCCATTTCGCCAACAGTACTATTTCCACTGACAATAATGCGTTGTTTTATACCTGGAGCGATAGCAACTCGCAAAAGAGCCAGTTTATTCTGGATAACGCCACCGCTATCGGTAATGGCCAGATGTTGGCAAACTTTACGGCGGCGAATACTGCGCTCGACGCAACGAATTCCTGGCTGGTCAATGCGATCGTCACCGATTACTCCTCTGATGCAACATCAACGGTGACACTCGATAACTCCGTCTGGCAAATGAAAGCCGATAGCAACATCACCGACCTGATAGCCAACGGTGCTTATTTAGACCTCCGCGGCGCGGCAAGTTTTAATACGCTGACGGTGGATAATAGCTACAAAGGCGCAAATAGCACGCTGGAGATCAATACTCGATTGGGTAATGACAGCTCACCAACGGATAAGCTGGTGGTGGCGGGCGATACCTCTGGTACCACCACCGTGGTGGTGAACAATGCTGGCGGCAGCGGTGATAAGACCCTCAACGGCATTGAAGTCATAGAGGTCGGCGGGCGTTCGGACGGTGAATTTGTCCAGTCCGGCCGTATCGTGGCGGGTAGCTATGAATACTCCCTCGGTCGCGGCAATGGGACAAACAGCAGCCAGTCTAACTGGTATCTGACGAACACCGTATCACCAGCAGACCCGGATGGACCGTCGGTTTATCGCCCGGAAATAGGTTCTTACCTGGCGAACCTGATGGCGGCCAACACCATGTTCAACCTCCGGTTACACGACCGCCTTGGCGATACGCAGTATACCGACCTGCTGACGGGGGAAGAGAAGGTGACCAGCCTGTGGCTGCGCCAGGTTGGTGGGCATACCCGTTTTGATACGGCACAGGAGCAACTCCAGACGCAAACCAACCGCTATGTTGCACAGCTTGGCGGCGACATCGCTCAGTGGAGCCATGATGGTCTGGATCGCTGGCATCTTGGCGTGATGGCGGGCTATGGCAACAGCCAGAGCAATACGGAGTCGAACGTCAGCCACTATCGTTCGCGTGGCCATGTCACGGGCTACAGTCTGGGGCTGTACGGTACATGGTATGCCAACGAAGAGGATAAAACCGGCAGTTATCTCGACAGCTGGGTGATGTATAACTGGTTCAAGAACACCGTGTCCGGTGAGGGACTTGCCAGTGAAAAATATAATTCCGATGGCTTCACGGCGTCAGTGGAAGGGGGATACAGCTTCCTGCTGGGGCATCGTAAAGATGGGCGTTCTACCTACTGGCTACAGCCAAAAGCCCAGGTCACCTGGATGGGCGTGCAGGCGGATACGCATACCGAAGAGAACGGAACGCGCGTCAAAGGCAAGGGCGGCGACAACGTGGAGACGCGTTTGGGCATCAGAACGTATATCAAAGGGCACAATGCGATTGATGACGGTAAAACCCGGGAGTTCCAGCCGTTTGTCGAGGCAAACTGGATCCACAATTCGCGCAGCTATGGTGTCGCCATGAACGGGGTGAGCAGCCACATTCAGGGGGCGCGCAATCTCGGAGAACTGAAGCTCGGCATAGAAGGCCAGCTAAACCGAAATCTTCATGTGTGGGGCAACGTGGCAGAACAGATAGGAAGCAAAGGCTATAGCGATACTCAAGCCATTCTGGGCATGAAATATACTTTTAAATAAAAACCGGCACCTGGATGCAGACCTCGGCATCCAGGTTTTAATCAGGCAAACGGATTGCATGCTGCCTGAACGCTCTCACCGCCTCGCTCGACTCCTGCTCGCGATAGATCAACATCAGATTCGCGCTGAGCGCAATGTCTTCCAGACGGCGATAAACCAGACCGGGGATCTGCACCTGCTGTAAGGGCTCTGGAATTAATGCGATACCTAATCCGGCCGCCGCAATAGCCAGGACGCTTAGCGTACTGCTGGAACGCTGAGCAATATGTAGCTGTTCACCCAGCATTTGCTGTAGCCCTGTAAACAGTCGTTCATGAGCATCATGTGCTTCGTACAGAATCAGCGCGTGCCCGGCAAGCATGCCAGGCGTGATGCTCTCATTGGCGGCCAGCGGATGATCCTCGGGTAGTGCGACGAGAAACGCCCAGCGTCCGATTTGCTGCGCCAGAATACCCGGTTCAGTGGTTTTGCTGCTGTCGGGCGCATAGCCTATATCAAGTTGGCCCGCCAGAATGGCCTCAATCTGTTGCTGAGGAGCGGCTTCTTCTATTAACAGCTCCACATCCGGATAAGCATGACGAAACTCGCGGAGATCGGTCGTCATCTTGCCGCTAAAAATGGCGTTACCGGCAAAACCGACCCGCACTCGCCCGGTCTCACCGCGCAGCGCGCGTTCAACGGCATCGCGGGTATGTTCCGCCTGCTCGAGCGTTCGTCGGGCCTCCGTCAACATGAGCCGTCCGGCTTCGGTGAGTTCAACGCGGCGGCTGGTGCGGAGAAATAATGCGCCACCCAGTTCTGATTCCAGTGCTTTAATTTGCATACTGAGCGCAGGTTGCACGATGTTGAGTCGCTCAGCGGCGCGGCCAAAATGGCCCTCTTCGGCAACGGCCAGAAAATAGCGGAGGTGACGGAGTTCCATAGTGATTTTATTAATCATTAATAATGATGGATCGGTAATATCAATATATTTGAATTGCATCTCGCTTGCCAGCACACTCATCCCACCACCTTACTGGAGATACCTTCATGCAAACGCAAAATAACGATCGCCAACAGCTTAACGACCTGGTCAACGGATGGATCCACCGCGATCTTGGCGAGTGGACGCAGCTACGGAATCTTTTCCATCCGGACGGCACCATTGAGATCACCTGGTTTGAAGGGCTGGCGAGTGATTTTGTCGATGGCTCGATGCGTATGGGGGCATCAGATTTACGTACCAAGCATCTTATTACCTTACCCCGCATTACCTTCAATGCCGAAGGAACCAAAGCCACTCTGGAGACCAACGCGGTGATTATTGCCGAGAACGTCAAACTGAATATCGGCTGCGAATGTCATAACCGCTTTTTCGATCTGGCGGAAAAACGTGATGGCGTCTGGAAGCTGTTTCATCGCCAGAGCATTTACGACATGGGCACCTTCACCTTCCCGCAGGGTTGGGTGGAGATAGAGCCAGGCGTGGTAGCCCGTTATCCTCGCGAATATGCGCCGCTGGCTTATTTGCTGGAAAAGAGCGGTTTCCCACTGAGCCGCGTTTTTGCTACCCGCAGCAGTGAACTGGAAACCAGAATGAAGACGGAAGGGCAACGCTGGCTAGCGGCCTGATGCAGAGAGGTTCATGAGCGGTTGTCGCCGAGGCGGGCCGCGCTGAATGTTTGAAAAATACGCATTGAAGACGATGTTTTTATATCGATCTTAATATACTCGTGAGTAGATTCTCATACTGAAATATTTTACCTGTGTCATGGTGGTATTTATTATTATTCTGGAATAACGCAATAATTGTTAAATTTTGTAGCCATTGAGGCACATAAGGATAAGTTTGGTTATGGTCTGTGATGTAAGCTGCTGCTTTATTAAAAGACCGTGAATATTATGATCTTAGTTAATTTATTTTTGCGCTGTTTCTTTTTATCGCTGGCGACCGGCGTTGCTATTTTATGCCTGCACATCGATGTCAATATTCTCAAAAATGGCCTGTCTGAAGTCTCACTCACTGAGATTGTTCAGGAGTCTATTCTCTTGCTTATCGTCCTGATTCACCTCGTGGCTGCACGTAAGCAACCCGACATGCGCCAATGCAATGTCTTGATTGCTGGCTTCTTTATGGCCATGCTGATTCGAGAGCTCGACGGCGTTTTTGACCTCATTCACCATGGCAGTTGGGTATGGTTTGCGCTGATAGTCAGTATTATTGCAGCGGCCTATGCCGCTCGCCAGCCTCAACGGGTATTAAATCAGCTCACCCAGTACACGGCGAAACCCGCCTTCGGAATGATGCTGTCAGGATTATTAGCGACGCTGGTATTTTCTCGCCTGTTTGGTATGTCGTTGCTCTGGCACTCTCTTTTACAGGATGGCTACGTCCGGGCAGTGAAAAATATGGTGGAAGAGGGGACTGAACTCTTCGGCTATATTCTCTGCCTGGCAGCCTCGGTGGAAATATTTCGTCGGTCGAAGGTTAATCACCGTTAAATCTTGCACGTAAAAAATCATCGCGTTTTTAAAGGCTTCCTTCAGGAAGCCTTTTTTACGCCTATTGCGCAGGCAACGGCGGAGGCCCAGCGTAAGTCACCGGGGTTTTCCTTACAGGCACCGTTTTCTAGCGGAAGTTGTCCCTGGAGTAACCGTATGTTTTGCACCGCTTAATAATTGCAGGTAGGATGCTTCGCGGCAGTTTTATCCCTACGCAGAATGACGGGAAGAACGGCACGGGGCTTCATGGATATGCGTTCCATATTCATTTGAAAACCTTATGTATTCCATAAATCAGACAGGTACAGGGAAATAATGGAAACACAAAACACACAGGCTGCGGAACAACACGCGGCAAAACGACGCTGGCTGAACGCCCACGAAGAGGGGTATCACAAAGCGATGGGCAACCGGCAGGTGCAGATGATCGCCATCGGTGGCGCCATCGGTACTGGCTTATTCCTCGGCGCCGGTGCGCGTCTGCAGATGGCGGGTCCGGCGCTGGCGTTGGTTTACCTGGTTTGCGGCATCTTCTCGTTCTTTATTCTCCGCGCGCTGGGCGAGCTGGTATTGCACCGTCCGTCGAGCGGCAGCTTCGTCTCCTACGCCCGTGAGTTTCTCGGTGAAAAGGCCGCCTACGTGGCGGGCTGGATGTACTTCGTCAACTGGGCGATGACCGGCATTGTTGATATCACCGCCGTGGCGCTCTATATGCACTACTGGGGCGCGTTTGGCGATGTGCCGCAGTGGGTGTTTGCGCTGGGGGCGTTGGCGATTGTCGGCACCATGAATATGATAGGCGTGAAGTGGTTCGCCGAAATGGAGTTCTGGTTTGCGCTGGTTAAGGTGTTGGCGATTGTGGTGTTCCTCGTCGTCGGGACCGTGTATCTGGGCAGCGGCAAACCGCTGGATGGCAACGCCACCGGCTTCCATCTGATAACCGACAACGGCGGCTTCTTCCCGCACGGCCTGCTGCCTGCGCTGGTGCTGGTGCAGGGCGTTGTCTTTGCCTTTGCCTCCATTGAGCTGGTGGGTACTGCGGCGGGTGAGTGTAAAGACCCGCAGACCATGGTGCCGCGCGCTATCAACAGTGTTATCTGGCGTATCGGTCTGTTCTACGTGGGCTCGGTTGTGCTGCTAGTGCTGTTGCTGCCGTGGACGGCCTATCAGGCGGGGCAGAGCCCGTTTGTCACCTTCTTCTCCAAACTCGGCGTGCCTTATATCGGCAGCATCATGAACATCGTGGTACTGACGGCGGCGCTCTCCAGTCTGAACTCCGGCCTCTACTGCACCGGGCGCATCTTACGCTCGATGGCGATGGGCGGGTCCGCACCGAAGTTTATGAGCAAAATGAGCCGCCAGCACGTGCCGTACGCGGGCATCATGGCGACGCTGGTGGTTTACGTGGTGGGCGTGTTCCTGAACTATCTGGTGCCGTCTCAGGTCTTCGAAATTGTCCTGAACTTCGCCTCGCTGGGGATTATCGCCTCGTGGGCGTTTATCATGGTTTGCCAGCTACGTCTGCGTAAGGCCATCAAAGAGGGCAAAGCCGCGGATGTGAACTTCAAGCTGCCGGGCGCGCCGTTTACCTCATGGCTGACCCTGCTGTTCCTGCTGAGCGTGCTGGTCCTGATGGCGTTCGACTACCCGAACGGCACCTATACCATCGCTTCGCTGCCGCTGATTGCTATTCTGCTGGTGGCCGGATGGTTCGGCGTTCGTAAACGGGTCGCGGAAATTCACAGCACCGCGCCGTAACCTTTCTTAAGGGCCTGATAGGTTCACTATCAGGCCTGCTTGTTTTAGAACATCCGGAACCGATACTCAATAATCGCTTCAGACGATAGCGTATGCGTTCGCGTATAGTGACCGTTCGTGAGTACGGGTGTTTTCCCACTGGTTTTATAGGACCAGCCGGGGCCAAACATCAGCCATACGGTGAGATTTTTCATCGGCATAGCGGAAGGTGTCCAGCGGGTAAACGCATTAATCTCGCCGGTGCGAACGTGGTTATCTTTATAGTTAAACTGAGCGATATTTCCCGCCAGCCCAATGGCAAGATCCGGCGTTATCTTATAATCGGAGATATTAGCCAGTACCAGTTCGCCATCACGCATATAATCGTCGCCTGCGTAAGCCATCGAGATAAACGTGCCTCGTGAGTTTTTACTCATATGGCGAGGATAGAAGCCCACCTCGTTCTCTTTTTTAGCACTGGTATAGCCAACGCCCCATTTTGTACTCCAGCGGTCTGCCTGCCAGGTAGCATCAAGAGCAAAATGCCAGGCGTTATGATCGAAATCGCGCTTGCTCGCCGGCATGGCGAGGTATTCGTCCAGCGCCTCGGTGGCGTAAATTTGCGTGCCGATACTCAAACGGCTGAGAGGACGTAACTGGGTAAACAGCAAATGGCGGCGTAGGTAGTTTTCACTCTCTCCATAGCCATATTGCAGGCTGAATGGCTGACTATTCCACAGCAATTCACCAGAGGCCAGGTGGTTAATTTTGGCCCCAGTGTTGGTCTGGAACTGCTTCTTATCCGGAGAGTTTCTATCCATCGAATTTTCCACATAGGCACCACGCAGCGTCAGGTTTTCGTTGCTGATGCCACCGCTAATGCCTGAGTAGGTTGTTGGCGATAAGCGGTTTGATGTGGAAATCACCCCGTAGTTTTTTAACACCTGCCAGCCCCAGCGGGCATTCAGTTGGGTATCGCCAACAGTGTATTTAAGCTTAATATTGCGTTGGCCGAATTTTGAATAACCCTCGGCGTTACTTTTTTTATTCCCATCACCGTTATTATAAAGTACGCCTCGAGAGTTAAAATAATCACTGGCACCTAATTTGACTGCGCCATAATAAACGGCATCCACACCTATAAAGTCAGCAAAGTAGCCTGATTGATAGTCAACGGCCACGCCCTGGCCCCAGGCATTGTGAACGTGCGTTGGATTGGCATTCTCTTCTTTAAGATACTTCCAGTAATTCTTTAATGACAGCGTCATTGATGAATCGCTAAAGAAAGGATCGGCGAATAAATTATTATCAGTGTGACTCGCATCAGCAGCCCAAACGGACGCGTGGCTGCCCAGCAGCAGCATTGCTGCTGCCAGTGTTTTCATTTTCATTGTTTTATCCCAGAATAGCGCCGCGGGGAAATGGTGTTCCGCGGCTTAAAAAGGTGTAGGGCTATTATTGGTTGTTCAGACGCTGTTTACCGGCCTCAACATATTGCAGAGTGCCAATTTCCGGTACGCGGTAATGGCCATCCTTATAAATGATTTTAACGACGGCGGCATTTGCCAGCGGTTTGTTTTTGTCGGCTGAGTCGCTGAGATCGGAAATCATAATTTGCATCGAGGTTCCCGATGAAATGGCCAGCACGTTTTTATCGCCGTTTTCCTGCGCCTGTTTGACGATAGTCGCCAGCGCGGCCTGAGTTCGGGCCTTCACCTGTTCATAATTTTCGGCAAGCCCTTTCGGGTCTGCTTTTGCCAGCGCATTCTGTGAATCTTTCACCGGCAGCGTTCCGGCCTTCATCGCAGCGAAAAGCGCCGCGCCGTTTGCCAGCCCTAGCGCATGTGCACCTGCGTCGGCCATGTCTTTGTTAAAACCGCCCTCAAAACCGCCGAAGAACGCTTCGCGCAGACCTGTGAGTTCATTAAGATGGTAGCTGGTTACGCCCATCTGCTTCAGGATAACGGCCATGGTTTCACGCTGACGGCCTGCGTCACTGGAGTAGAAACGATCAAACTTGATACCTTTTAACCCTTCACCAAGGTAGCGGGCGACCCGTACGCCGTCCTCGGTTAATGGGGTGTCCGCCCAGCCCTGGACGCGGTCAAAAGTATTAAACAGCGTTTTTCCATGACGGGCAAAATAGATGGTAACCGTATCATCTTGTGCTGAGGGCGGGGTATCTGCCGCAAAACAGGTTGCTGCGCTGGTAAGCGTAACGAGAGCAATGAGCCACTTTTTCATCGGATATCCTTTTTATATTTGTAATAAACAAAAAAACCTGCGTTCTTTCTCAACTGCTGAAATAGCATGGTTGAGAAAGAACGCAGGTTTTGCCTGTTGAAAACAGTAACAATCCAGTTTTGCTGGACAATATCACTATCGAAATAGAATGGAAGCAAATTTTTTGTCACAGGCCAATATTTGTGATCATCCTCAAGTCTTAGATTTCGATATATATGATCAAATTTATTTCATCAAATAATTCCCCCGATATAGTTACTTCGCTAAATTAGGTTGTGGAAAAATGGGAGTATTTCTTTGGCTGTTTATGATATCGGTCACAGAATGCGGATAGTGTATCTGGACGCTGGGGGCTATAGCGGTTACTTTCTCTTTCATATCAGGATTGCTACTGAATAAAGGCAAAACCTAAGACATTTTCTGCTCAGCATGAGTGGGGAATCTCTTAGGTTTTTTTTTGCTTGTCATTTGGACTGACTAATAACCTACTAAGGAGTCACTATGAATTTACCTAAGATAATCGCATCGGTGCTGGCAATATGCGCTTTTTCTGTTCAGGCGGGGGCCGCACCGTTGAAAATACTCATTGTGAATGATGACGGTTGCGAATCACCGGGAAGTACATCGCTTCAGGATAAGCTAAAAGCTAAAGGCTATGATGTCTGGATGGTGGCACCGGCCACTAACCAGAGCGGTATTGGCTCGGCTATTACCTTCAAAACGGGCAAGGTTTTTGACGTGAAAAAAGTAGCGGAGCAGCGCTACTGCTTCCCCGGTACGCCAGCAGATTCCGTGGATTTTGGTCTGAAGGGGTTGCTAAAAAATGCCGCACCCGATCTGGTGATTTCCGGCGTTAACGACGGGCCAAATACCGGCATGGCACAAGTGAACTCCGGCACCGTTAGCGCCGCCGCCCGTGCGGTGCGTTACGGCGTTCCGGCGATTGCGGCCAGCATTGGTTATGTTTTCACTGAAGAAGAGATGAAAAATAAATGGCCGAGCACCCACAAATACTGGCCTGACTCGGTGGACTATGTCGTCAGCGTGGTTGATAAATTAAACGCTCAGCATACGCCGGGGCAACCGCTCTTACCGGCTGGAACGGGGCTCAGTATTAACTATCCGGCACTGGCATCCGCAGACATTAAAGGTGTGCACTATGTTGAAAATCAGCGTTTCCCGGTCGCGCAGATTGGTTACGATATTCTGGAAGATGGTACGGCCAGGCAGACGATGAATCCCGAATCTCTTAAGGCCGTCATGGATGATACCGACTCCGGTTGGTTGAATAAGGGCTATATTACTTATACGATTTTTGATGGTTCCTGGAATGCGCCACAATATGAAGCGCAGTATAAGGCGCTACTGAAACCCTGAGGGCCGTTAAAAGCTCATTGCTAACCCCACGCCGTAGCCGCTGGTGCCGTTGCCAAACATATAGCGCGCCACCAGCCGCGTGCGGGTAATAAAGACCGGGTATTTGCTGCTGTCCATCTCAATCCCTAACCCAACCGAACTCAAGCTATCAAACCCTAAGGTGCCGCGCTGCTCGCCGAGATATTCGGTATGCGCGCCTTCCAGCACGTAGCGCACCGGACTTTTCAGCAGCGTCCAGTCGAAAAGCGGCGCACGACGCCGCAGGTAGAGGCCGAGGTTCTGCGCCGTGGCGCTGCCCTCAACGGCGCTTGAGGTGCTGCCGAAACTCTGTAGATTCATGCCTGTATAACGCAGCTCAATATCAATATCCTGAGCCGCTGAAACCAGCTCATAGTCGAGCATCAACGAGCCACCCAGCCCATAGGCGTTTAATCGGCCGCCGTCGAGGAAGTCGTACTCGGTATTGCGGCGGCGTTCCAGCGCCCACTTCCCGACGCGCAGATCGCTTGCCATGGTGCCGAGCATAAAGTTGGCTATCGGGCGCAACACCAGATTGCCACCCCAGCGGTCGCGGTGCAGGCTAAAATCCCAGCCGATGCCGCCGGTGGCGGTCAGGCTGTTCCATTTGGTGGGAATGCGTCGGCTCTGGTCGCCATCACTTATCACGAACTGCGGATCGTAGCGGCTGTAGCCCATCGCCCCTTCAAGATAGAGCGGAAAGGAATCCCCCAGCGTCGCACCGCCGCCAAACTGGGTAATCGACAGCTCGGTTGAATCATCTGAGCCGGAGCCAATATTGAGGTCGCTGGCGGTAATATCCGGCACAATCATATAGCTCATCAGCGACAGCACCGCATCGGCACGCTGCTTAATGCGATGGCCGTCAGCCGCCTGCAGCGTTGCGCTGAAGGTGAGGGCGGAGAGCAGAAGCAGAAACGTGCCGGGAAATGCCGCGATCATGGTTGGTGTAGCCTCAATCGGGTAGCGATGAATTAACTATAGAGCAGGATTTTCACTCCGGTGAACCCGGCTTACTCCGCCGCGCTAAGACAAAACCTTACACGCGCGCCCCTTGCGCATTGGTGAGGATTGTTTATGATTCGGCTGTTGTGAAACGTCTGGTAATTTATGCGAAATCGTCAGCTTCTTGCGAAAGGGTTCTTGATAGTCACCTGCCTTGCCATGGCGCTTTGCCTGGTACAGCGGGCCGTTTATCTGCACCATTTTCTCGAACAGGCGGGCAACCCGGTTCAGACTCTCTCCACCCCTGCAACGGACGAATCCCAGGTTGGACCTTCGCCGTGCCAGCTTAGCGCCAACTCTCTGTTGTGCGCACAGCCTATTTTCTTCGACGGCGCGCTGCCTGCCGTTATCGTCTTCCTGGCCCTGATTCAGCTATTTGCTGAAGTGCGTGCGTTCGCCTTCCGCGACGTGCCCAGACGGCCGCCCACGGTTCGAATACACCTCAAAAACTGCGTTTTCCGTGAATGATTCATCGTCCTGACGACGATTGATTATTTCATTTACGGAGAAAAAACATGTTGAACATCTTCAGGGGATTATTCCTCCTGTTGCTCGGCTGCATGGCTACCGCTCATGCTGCCGATACCGGGTGGCTCACGTCACCACAAAATGACCACGCGAAAATTCGTTTCCAGGCGGAAAGAGGTAAGGATCGCCTGTATGGCTTGCTGACCGTAGAGCTGCAATCCGGCTGGAAAACCTACTGGCGATCGCCGGGAGAAGGGGGCGTGGCGCCCGACATTCACTGGAAAAACGGTGAAAAGGCGCAGTGGTACTGGCCGACCCCCTCGCGTTTTGATATTTCGGGGCTGATGACTCAGGGCTACCATAACCGGGTGGTTATCCCGATGGTTATCACCGGCAATCCGGGCGACGTGCTGGACGGTACGCTGACGCTCTCGACCTGCAGCAACGTTTGTTTGTTAACGGACTACCCGCTGCATCTCGATTTTAATCAGCCGGTCGACGGCCAGTTCCAGGATGCCTTTGAGCAGGCAATGCGCGCTATTCCGGCGGAAAGTGGCCTGTCGGACGATCTGGCGGCGCACCTGGCGGGCGATCGTCTGGTCATCACCGGTACCACCACGGGCGCATGGCGTTCTCCGGGGATCTATTTCGATCCGCTGGACGGCGGTATTCTTCCCGGTGAGCCGAGCATCAAAACCGACGGCGCGACGTTGACCATCAGTGCCCCGGTGACGGACGAATGGGGCGATAAACCGAAGACGCTGGCGGGTAAAACGCTCTCGTTCGTTCTCACCAGCGACGGCAAAGCGCAGCAAACCACGCTGACGGTTGGCGCCGATGAATCGGCCGCGACACCGCCTCCGGTTGCCCGAACCGGCATCGGCCAGATGCTGCTTTTCGCGCTGCTTGGCGGCTTGATCCTCAACCTGATGCCCTGCGTTCTGCCGGTAATGGGGATGAAGCTGAGCGCCGTGCTCCATGCGGGGTCGGATACGCGCAATATCCGTCTGCGTTTTCTGGCGACCAGCGTCGGGATCCTGGTCTCCTTCGCGCTGCTGGCGGCGATGGTTACCGCGCTGAAGTTAACCGGCGCGGCGCTGGGGTGGGGCATCCAGTTCCAAAGCCCGTGGTTTATCGGCCTGATGGTGGCGGTGACCTTTATCTTCGCGTTGAATCTTTTTGGCGTCTTCGCGCTGCTGTTGCCGTCATCAATGGCGAGTCGCATGGCCACCGCGGGGGGAAGCGGCTGGCTCGGGAGTTTCTTTGAGGGCATGTTTGCCACGCTGCTGGCCACGCCGTGCTCGGCGCCGTTCCTGGGTACCGCAGTCGCCTTTGCTTTGGGCGCGCCGTTGCAGGAACTCTGGCTTATCTTTATCGCCCTCGGCGTCGGGATGGCGATTCCCTGGCTGTTTGTGGCGCTGGTGCCGCAAACCGCTGCGCTGCTGCCGCGTCCTGGTCGCTGGATGGCAATAGTCAAAACCCTTCTGGCCCTGATGATGCTAGCCTCAAGCCTGTGGCTGGCCTCATTGCTGAGTCAGCATCTGGGCGAGTTCGTCAGCAATGCTGTCATCCTGGTGCTGGCGCTTGCCGCGCTGGTGGCGGTCTTTATTCGCGGCCCGCGCGGCGGATTCGCGTTCTATCTGGTGGTGTTCGCGCTCACGGCGTTGAGTGGCTATCAGCTTCGCGGGTTGATTCAAGCCCCTGCGACATCTGAACTGGCAACACAGGCTCGCGCAGACATTCGCTGGCAGCCGCTCAGCGAAGACGCTATTGCGCAGGCGCTGGCCGACGGCAAGCGCGTTTTCGTTGATATTACCGCCGACTGGTGTGTGACCTGTAAGGTGAACGACATGCGCGTACTCACCCAACCGGAGGTTATCGCCGCGCTGAATGCGCCTGACGTGGTGGCGCTTCGGGGCGACTGGAGTAAGCCGTCTGACGCGATCTCAGCATTCCTGCAGACGCGTAACCGTTATGCCATCCCCTTCAATGAAGTTTACGGGCCGGGCCTGCCGCAGGGAGAGATGCTCTCTCCACTGCTGGACTCACAATCTCTGCTTCGCGCTCTGAAACATGCCAAAGGTTAATACACCATGAAATACACGCTTCTTTTTACGCTTTTGATGACCGCCTCCCTGCAGGCTATTGCGGCTCCCGCTCTGACACCTGCCCAGGAGGCTCGCGTTCAGGAACTGGTACAGGAGACGCTGCTCAAGCATCCGGAAATTCTGGTCGCCGCGGCGGATAAACTGGACCAACAAAATGCACAGGCGAACCAGCAGCAGTTGAAAAAGGTCATCGCGCAAAATAATGATTTTCTATTCCATGACCCGAACTCCCCGCGTATTGGCGCGGCAAACCCGCGGCTGACGCTGGTGGTCTTTACCGACTACAACTGCCCGTACTGCAAAAAGTTCGATCCTTACCTGGAGAAGATCGTCGCCAAATATCCGGACGTTGCCGTGGTGTTTAAATTCCTGCCTTACCGCTCGGAAAGCTCGGTTACCTCGGCTCGAGATGCGCTGACCGTCTGGCGCGCGCACCCTGAACAGTTCATCAAATTCAACGACGTGCTGATGGCGAAAAAGGGGTATCACGATGATGCCAGCATTGCGCAGGCGAAAAAGAAAGCCGGCGTGGTGGTGGATACGCCGGATGACGAAAGCCTGGTGACGGTCAAGAAAAGCCTGGCGGTAGCACAGGAGCTCGGCATTCAGGGCACGCCCGCGACGCTGATTGGCGATGAAATGCTCTCAGGCTGGGTTCCCTACGACGATTTTGATGCTATGGTCAGCGAAGCGCTGAAAAAACAGTAACTTTATTCTCGGGGGAGGAATCCCCCGTTCACGGAGAGACGATGATGAAATCGATTATCTTAACGTCGCTGGCGCTGCTCCCGGCGTTCGCCTATGCCAGCGCGCCGCTTCCCGATGTTGTTAAGCGTTTTAGCGAGCAGCAGAACATTACCATCATCAAAGAGGTGGATGCTCCCGGCGGCCTGAAAAGCTGGGTGGGGCAATATCAGGATATGGGCGTTAACCTGTTCCTGACCCCGGATGGTAAGCATGTGGTTTCAGGCTACCTGTATGATGATAAAGGGAAAAACCTGAGTGAAGACTACTTCACGCAGGCCATTTACGTGCCGATGGGTCAGGCGATGTGGAAAAAACTCAACGCGGCCCATGCGCTGAAAGAGGGCGCTGAAACCGCGCCGAGAAAGGTCTTTGTATTTGCCGATCCTTTCTGCCCTTACTGCAAAACGTTCTGGGCGGCGGCCCAGCCTTGGGTTGAGGCAGGCCATGTTCAGCTCAATACGTTGCTGGTGGCGTTTCTGAACCCGAAAAGCGGGCGCAACGCGACGGCCATTCTTAACGCGCCGGATCCGGTCGCGGCCTGGCGGGATTACGAGTTGTCTAACGGTAAGAAATTACCGCGTTTTGACGGGACCACGCCGCGCGAAACCTTCAATCTGCTGCAAGCGCATCAGAAGATGATGGATGACTTAGGGGCGAACGCGACACCGGCGATTTACTATATGAACGATAAGAATGAGCTGCAGCAGGTGGTGGGGATGCCTGATGAGAAACAGCTTGAGGCGATGTTTGGCCCGAAACCCTGATCTCTCAGTGCGGTTTTTCCCCCTCTCCCTTCCAGGGAGAGGGTAATATCTGGAGCTGGTGGTAGGTAAGAAAATAATCGACATATTACACGGCAATCAAACCGGTTATTTACCATTATTACCCACAGCAGATGATTAAATTATTCTATATATACCACTTTGTGGTTATCTTATTCCATCGCCAACCTAAATGACACTTATTTACATTCAACAGGCTAATCTTTGACAGAAATAACGCTATAATTCTGCCGCTCTAAGGGAAAACATCAACCATTCATTACCAATAAGTCATGTGCTATGGATAAGCAAATGTATATCACCACGCGAAGTCAACGCTACCTCCAAACTAAACCGCCTTCCACACCATAATTACCCCCGCTGTGCCTCACAGCATCTTATTTTTTTTGTCTTTCTATACGCTAATGAGTATCGCAGAATCGATGTGTTAGATTTTGCCGTGCCGCCGTGCGTAAAAACAAAGGAACGTCTTTATGGAATATTATTCCAGGGACCACTATAGCCAAAATATGTCACTGCCCAGCGGTGAAACTATCGAACGTCTTATTACGGACGTTTATTCCGCACTGCGCCAGGAAAGTGAAGGCGCTATTTCGACAGTCTATCCTGCGCTGACGCGCGTCGACCCGAATCTGTTTGGCATCTACCTTAAAGGGGTGGATGGGTACGAATTCTCCATCGGTGATGTAACGACAGAATTCACCATTATGAGTATCTCAAAACCCTTTATCTTCGCGCTGGTGTGTCAGGCCATAGGGCCGCAAGCCGCGCGGGAACGCCTTGGTGTTAACGGCACCGGGATGCCCTTTAACTCGGTATCGGCTATCGAACAATCCACCACCAAACTGACCAACCCGATGGTCAACTCGGGGGCGATTGCCACGACAAGCTTCACGCCGGGAAAAACCAAAGAAGAGAAATGGCAATATATCTATAACGGCCTCTGTGGTTTTGCAGGCAGGAAATTGACAATTAACGAAGAAATATACCAGTCGGCCTGCCAGAGTAATTACCGCAATCGTGGCATTGCCAATCTGCTTTATAGCTACGGACGGCTAGGATGTGACCCGGAAATGGCGACCGATCTTTATACCCGCCAATGCTGCCTGAATATTAATGCCCGTGACCTCGCCGTTATGGGGGCCACACTCGCCGACGGCGGAATAAATCCGGTAACCGGAGACAAAATTATTAATAACGCAATTTGTCATTATACCCTCGCCGTGATGTTGACCTCAGGCATGTATGAAACCTCTGGTGAATGGCTATATGAAACGGGGCTGCCGGCCAAAAGCGGCATCGGCGGCGGTATTGTTGCCGTATCGCCGGGTAAATGTGCCTTAAGCGCATTCTCACCGCTGCTTGACGGTGCGGGAAATAGCGTAAAAGCGCAGAAAGCGATTCGTTCATTGTCACGATGCCTGGGCATGGATCTTCTGGTCGCCAAACCTTATACGGACAACAGCAGCCTCACGGCTCAGGAGTAAATCATGAGTACAATAACGGCAGAAAATAATCATCAGCAGCACTCCTGGGCGCCGATGATTGCCATCGCGCTGGCGCAGGTGCTGATGTCATTTAACGTGGCTTCGCTACCGGTGGCGCTTAGCGGGATGGTCAACAGCTTTAATGTGCCGCCGACGGATATTGCTACCGGCATCATTATGTATTCGCTGAGCGTCGCCGCATTTGTGATGGTCGGCTCGAAGCTCAGCCAGCGCTTTGGCCCGGTAATCGTCTTCCGCGTGTCGGTACTGGTGTTTGGCGGTGCACAAATCTTTATGGTGATAAGCCAGAACGTGCAAACGATGATTGCCGCGCAGGCGCTGTGCGGCCTCACCGCTGCCGCGCTGGTACCGTCTCTGGTGGCGCTGATTGCGGAAAACTACAAGGGTAAGCAGCAGGCGACGGCGCTGGGCTCGTTGGGTTCCGCCCGTGCGGGGGCAGGCGTCGCCGCGTTTCTGATTGGCGGTGTCTTTGGCACCTGGATCGGCTGGCGGCCGGTGTTCGCCATCATGATTGTCCTTGCACTGATTACCTTTATGCTGAGCTTCCGCTTGCGTAAAGACGAAGGCGACCCGAGCGTGCAAATAGACATGATGGGCATGCTGCTGGCTGCCTGTGCCATCGTGTTGCTTTCCATGGGCTTTAATAATCTGAATGGCTGGGGGGGCCTGATAGCGAAACCTGCCGCGCCGTTTACTCTGAATGGTCTGTCACCGGCACCAGTGATGATTGTGCTGGGCTTTATCCTGTTACAGGCCTTTGTGATGTGGAATCGTCATATCAAACAGCGTGGCCGCACGCCATTGATTGCTCTTGAAGTGATGGACTCACCGTCTGAAAAAGCCGCGGTTATCGTGATGTTTGCCGTGGTGGCCTTAGAGGCGATGCTGAACTTCACCGTGCCGCTGTACATCCAGATTGTGCAGGGACGCACGCCAATGGCGACTACCGTGGCGATGCTGCCGTTCAACCTGTCGGTATTCTTCTCCGCGCTGCTGGTCATTAAGCTGTACGACAAATTCACCCCAAAACAGATTGCCACTTCGGGATTCATCATCTGCTGCGTGGCGCTGGTCTGGCTCTCCTGGGTGGTGACAAATAACTGGAGTGAATGGCCGGTGATGATCGGGCTAATTGTCTTCGGTATGGGACAGGGGGCGCTGGTGACGCTGGTGTTCAACGTGCTGGTCAGCTCTTCGCCTAAGTCGCTAGCGAGTGATGTCGGCGCGCTTCGCGGCACCACCAGTAATCTGGCAAACGCCATCGGTACCGCGGTTGCAGGCGCGCTGCTGGTTGGCCTGCTAAGCGCCAGCGTTATGAAAAGCGTGGTGGCCTCGCCGGTGGTGACCGCAGAACTTCAGGCGGAGGTGAATCTGGATAACATCAACTTTGTCAGCAACGAACGTCTGGCGACCGTGCTCGAGGATACGTCGGCGACGCCTGCGCAGGTGCAGGAGGCGTTGGAAATTAACGAGTCGTCCAGGCTGAAGGCGTTGAAGCTCGGGATCCTGATTATGGCGCTTATCTCCGCGCTGGCCATCCTCCCGGCTCGCAGGCTGCCGGGTTACTCACCGGGCAATCTTCCGGTGTAACTTCCCTTTTCAGCGTTGAGGTCATGCAATCTGCCTCAACGCTGTTTGCTCTTAAATTAAGGATTCTATGATGACGCGTATCGCTTTCTGGAAGGGCGTGATGGCGTGGGTAAAGCTCGCCTCGCTGCTCTTTTTCACTCTGTTTATTCTGCTCGCGCTGCCGTATCTGGGTGTTGCAGGGATGAATTTCTCGGTGCAGTTTTTATCGTTCAAACTAGTGATTGTGCTGTTTATCGTCGCCTACCTGGCGTTTGTGTTTTCCTATGGTCAGCTGCGCTTAAAGCGTCGAGGCTTTTTGATGGCGGGCGTGGGACATATTCTGGTGGTGGCGCTATTTAGCCTGCTGTTCTACCCGATCGTCGGTTTTGCGATTGCGCTGTTTTATCTCGCGGCGGCGTATAAGTTTGCGAGCATTAAGCTTGGCTGCCAGTGCAGCGCGATGGGCTAATCGTGGTGATGGGTTACCGATGCGGGCGCATCGGTAACCCATCAAGCCATCAGGACGGGTCTTTAATACCGTCGAGCAGCTTTTTCACCCGTGGGCCAAGTATCCAGAACAGCGCCAGAATAATCAGCAGCAGCAACGCCGACAGCCCTTTATGGTTATTGATGAGGATAAAAATCATTGCCAGAGTCAAGGCGTGAATCCTTATTGTTGTGCGTTGTGTGCTTTATGCCGCGGTGGGATTATCCCCAGACGCGAATAAAGTTAGTTGCGATAGTGATAATTACCCATACCAGTAAATAATAACGACGGGAATCATTACGTGATTCCAGAGCAGCGAAATAATTAGCGCTATAAAATGCGGAAATAATAATGGCGACGGTGATGACAATATGCCAGACACCTTCTCTGATACCGATAACGGCGCTAATGGAGGCAAAGCAGATAACGATAGCAACGCCATTCAGGGCATTACACATCAACCAACCCCATAGGCTCGATGGCCTGCTAAACATCCGTTCAAGTCTTAAAACCAATTAAACATTCACCCTGTCAATATGAAGAGCGCTATAAAATGCATTTTATAACTATGCAGGGAGTTGACTAAAATCAAATTTAACGGTTTCTATAGGGAATTAGTTTGAAAGTGATATATATCAATTTACGCTATATTTCTTGCGGTGGTTTTGTTTCAAAAAAAGTAAAACCGATAAACCTCTATGATATGTAAAGATAAATTTAATAATGGTGATGTTTTGTTTTTACTGGTTTTTTTGTTTTGTTACCCCATTGGTGTGAGATTAAATACCACTGTTTAGCGAATGATAATCACTGTCTTTATTATTATTTTAGCAGGATGTTATCAGCGTTAATAATGGTTTCACAATAGCGATCGTTGATCGCTAAAATAAAAAAGGTAGGCCGGATAAGCGCAGCGCCATCCGGCAGAACCTGAGTACATTGCCGGATGGCGCTTCGCTTATCCGGCCTTCAACGTCCCTTTAACTGACTAGCAAAGGCTTTTACTTTATTTTCCAGGCGTATAGCTCAGGATCACCTTATCATCCGGAATATGGGTGAATTGGGTAATCAACTGATGATAATCCGCCAGCGGGTCGACATCTTTAAACTGCGTCGGATAGAAAATCTTACTCAGCGTCTCGATGGCGATAATGTTGTACGGGTTGTTATAGAAGTGATGGTACAGCGCACCGGTATGACCCGCGACCACGGCCGGAATACTGCTCACGCCCTGACGCGCCAGCAGCGCATTAAAGGCGCTCACCACATCAGCCTGCGGGACGTTGTAGCCAAATGGAATGATCGCCGTGCCTTTCCCTGGACGTTTAGAACCGGTCATCAGGTAGTAGTCCGGATTCATGGAGATGATTTTCTCCACCGAGATATTCCCGCTTGCGCCAGGCAGCAGCTGCGAACCAATGTTCACGCCGCCCGCCGCTTCCACCAGACCGCCCCAGCCGTTACGCGCATGGGTAAAGCAGCAGCCGTTATCCAGCCCGGCAACCCCAGCGATAGGCTCGATAAACACGAGTGGTTTTTTCTCGACCTTGGCCAGGCGCTGGTGAATGGTGTCCAGACGCTGCTGGTAGAAGTTGATATAGGCCTGTGCGCGTTCGTTCTGGCCCAGGATCTTACCGAGCATCGCGATGCTTGGCATGGTGTTCTCAACCGGATGCAGTTCGTAGTCAACGAAAACGACCGGCACGTGCAGCGCGTCGAGCTTCGCCAGCACGCCGCTTTGCACCAGCGACGGCTTCGCGCGCAGTTGAGCAATCATCAGGTCCGGATGGCGAGAGATCACCGTCTCCAGATCCACGTTCCCTTGGTCGGAGAATTTCATATCGAGGATCTTATCCGCTTCGGGCCATTTACGCTTCAGCACGTTCCAGGTTTCGGTATCCTGCTTTTTCGGCAGGTTGTTCCACGCCACCACTTTGGCGAACGGGTTGTCGCGCTCCAGCACCGCCAGCGTCAGAATATCGCGGCCATCCTGCAAAATAATGCGCTGCGGCTCCTGGCTAACCGTCACCGTCCGGTTGTCCATGTCTTTGACCGTGACCGGCCAGTTGCCTGCCATGGCCAGCAGCGGCGAAAACAGCAGCGCTGCGCCTAATAGTGCCTTCTTCATCGTCATGATTTCCCCATCTTGCAATTATTGTTATGTCGTTAAACCATCGACCACCACGTGCGGCAGCCCTTGTGAACAATGTTCGACCCGGCCACGCACGCCATAAACGGTCGCCAGGTTTTGTGGAATCACCACCTCATCCGGTACGCCGCTTGCGACCAGCGCGCCGTTTTCCATCATCACGGCATATTCGGCGTGACGCAGGGCAATATTGATATCGTGGATCACCACCACGGTGACGATATTGCGTTGTCGCGTCTCTCTGGCGACGATATCCATCACGTGAAACTGGTAGTTGAGATCAAGCGCGCTGAGTGGCTCATCAAGCAGCAGCAGATCCGGCTGACGAATCAGGGACTGCGCCAGGCCAATCAGCTGTTTCTGGCCGCCGGAGAGCTGGTCGAGGAAGTGCATCGCCAGATGGGCGACGCCGAGTTTTTCCAGAATGGCGTAGGCTTCCTGCTCAGCGTTACCTTCGTGATAGCCGCTGGCGCGTCGCGCCACGATAACCGACTCCAACGCGTGCAGGTGTACACCGGCAGGCAGCGACTGAGGCAGATAAACCACCTTTTGGGCCCGCTTAGCCGGCATCAGCGTCATCAAATCTACGCCGTTCAGCGACAGCACGCCCTGCGCCGGGTTGAGATCCGCCAGCGCGCGCAGCAGCGTCGATTTACCCGAACCGTTGGGGCCGAGTAGGGCGGTAATCTTGCCGCGCGGCAGCAGCGGCGTGGTCAGGCCGTCGATAATTTTCTTTTTGCCATACCCGGTGTGCAGGTCGCGAATCGAGAGTCCATCCATCACAGCGTCCCCCGGTGGCGAATTATAATGCTCAGGAAGAAAGGCACCCCGACCAGCGAGGTCACGATACCCACCGGAATAATGACCCCGGTGACGATATTTTTAGACACCACCGACGCCAGCGACAGCACCAGCGCGCCAATCAGCATGCTGCCGGGCAGATAGAAGCGGTGGTCTTCGCCGAACATCATGCGGGAAATATGCGGTGCGACGAGGCCAATAAAGCCAATTGGCCCCACAAAAGCCACGGTTAGCGCCGAGATAATGCTGATGCGCAGCAGCGTTGCCAGGCGTAGCTGACGGACGTTGATACCAAAGCTGACGGCACGGTCTTCACCAAGACGCAGTGCGGTGAGCTTCCAGGCATTTTTTAGCGACAGCGGGGCGATTATCACCAGTGCGACCGCCAGAATGGCGAGCTTATCCCACGAGGCGCGGGCCAGACTGCCCATCGTCCAGAACACCAGACCCTGCAAAGTATCTTCGCTGGCAACGAACTGCAAAATAGAGATCAGCGCGTTAAAGGTGAAGACCAGCGCGATGCCAAACAGCACCACGCCGGAGGTGGCAACCCGCGTCCAGCGGCTGATGCCGTCGAGAATAAAGCAGGCCATCAGCGCAAAGACAAAGGCGTTCACCGAGATAAACCACTGGTCGGGAATGCCCGGAATGCCGAGCCCCAGAATAATCGCCAGCGCCGCGCCGAACGAGGCGGCGGAGGAGACGCCGAGGGTAAACGGGCTGGCGAGCGGGTTGTTGAGGATGGTCTGCATCTCGGCCCCGGCAAGCCCTAGGCCCATGCCAACCAGAATCGCCATCAGCGCGAACGGTAACCGCAGCTCCCAGACAATCACGCGGGTACCGGGGTCGGCTGCGTCGGCGTGGAATAGCGTCTGCCACAGCGTGGATACCGAGATGCCCGAGGGGCCGAGGGTGAAATCAAGCAGCAAGGAGCAGAGGATACAGAGCAGCACGACACCGGCAAGCAGGTAACGCTGCATAACCACCCGGCGGTAGCGGGCGGCAATCGCCAGCGCGGGGGAGTCGGCGCTGGAGGTAAGGCTGGAATTCATCGGATAACCTTATGGAACAGGGTAAATTCAGTGAACCTCCCGCCTGTCCCGAGGCGATAAATGCAGGATATCCAATATCCTGGAGAGAGCTGGCGACAATATATTGAATTGATAATGCTTATCAATTCAATATGAAAATAATTAGCGTTCCATTGATTATTTGTTTAACTCCCCCAACGATGCCAATCGGTCCCCTCGCTCCTTTGGGGAGAGGGTTAGGGTGAGGGGAAAAACACCGCAAAAGCCCTGGTTTCTATAAGTCTAATTCCCTTCTTTCCCCTCCCAATAAATGTGACCGCCCCCGCTAACCCAACACCATGCCGGTTTTGTCCTGCTTAATGTCATCTCTGTCCGTTGTATCAGAACGCCATCCAGCATTTGATGAGGCATCAGATTTTCCGACCGCAAAAGCCTGGAGAATGAGAGAGATGACCCATCAGATTACCCTTCGTTTTGAAGATGGTGCGATGCAGACCATCGCCTGCCGTACCGGTGAGACCGTTGCCGATGCCGCGCTGCGCGCCAGAATCAGCATTCCGCTCGATTGCCGCGACGGCGTCTGCGGGACCTGCAAGGCCACCTGCGCCTCAGGCGACTATCAGCACGGCGACTACGTTGACGATGCGCTCTCAGCCGAAGAGGCCGGTGCGGGCAGAGTACTGACCTGCCAGATGCGCCCGTCCAGCGACTGCGTGGTAGAGATAGCCGCCGTCTCAGGCGCGGCCTGCGTGACAACGTATCAGGGGCATATTACCGCCAGCCGCGCGCTGTCGCCGACCACCTTAACGTTCTCCATTGCGCTTGACGACCGATCGGCGCTGAGCTTCCTGCCGGGGCAGTACGTCAACGTAACGGTGCCCGGCACTGACCAGACGCGTTCGTACTCCTTTAGCTCCGGGCCGCAGGATACAGAAGCCTCGTTCGTCGTGCGTAACGTGCCGCAGGGGCTGATGTCAACCTGGCTTAGCGAGCATGCCCGCGTGGGTGATGCGATGTCGTTTCGTGGGCCGATGGGCAGCTTCTACCTGCGCCCGGTGGAGCGTCCGCTCCTGTTTCTGGCGGGTGGCACCGGAATCGCGCCGTTCCTGTCGATGTTGGCCGCGCTGGTGGATGACCACGCCATACACCAGCCGGTACACCTGATTTTTGGCGTGACTCGCGATGAAGATCGGGTAGCGCTTGAGGCTCTCGATGACTACGCGCGTCGGCTACCTAACTTCAGCTATCGCTGTACCGTCGCCGACCCGGAGAGCGACTACCCGCACAAAGGCTTCGTCACTCAGCATATCGATGCGAGCATGCTGAACGGCGGTGATGCCGACGTTTACCTCTGCGGCCCGCCGCCGATGGTGGATGCTGTGCGCAGCTACCTGGACGCCGAAGGGCTGACGCCGCGTAACTTCTACTATGAGAAGTTTGCTGGCGCAGGGCAGGCCGCGCCGAGCGAGACGGCACCGATTGCCGCTGCGGATGTGGACGATGCCTTTGATTTGCGTCTGGCGCTGGAGCTGGGCGCCGTTCAGTTGACCATGGGGCGGCTCAGCGGCGAGCAGTTGACCACATTCCGTCGCCTGGCCGACGCTACGGCGGCGTTCGTCACCGGTCGGCGTTTCATTGATGTACCGCGCTACGTCGAAGCTAATCATGCCTTTCATCAGTTCCTGATTGAGGCCACCCGTAACGCGCAGCTGATTGCGCTCTACGCCCAACTGACGGTGCGTGACTATATTGACCGTGCGCTGACTATCAGCGTAGAGATAGTCGGCGATATTGTGCAGCAGCATCGGGATCTGGTCTCGGCCTTTGAATATGGCGATCTCAATGCCGCCCGCGACGTGCTGGTTCAGCACGCGCAGCACTCGCGCACCACCATGAGCCGGGCGCTGGCGCTGAAGGCGACACCTGCAGCCGTACCCCTGACCGTCGCGCTACCTGCGACGGAACCCGAAGCCCCACGCTGCCCGTTCCACGATCTGCTGCCGCCCTCGCTGCCACCATACTCCCACGAACTGGCGTGGCCCGAGGGGTTAGCGCCCTTCAAAGTGGTGGATGACGGATCGCAGGGTGACCCGTATGAACACTACCGCTGGATGCGCGAACATGCGCCAGTGCTCCGCTGCCAGTCAGCCACGACCGATGTCTGGTTCCTGTCACGCTATGACGATGTCTATCAGGCAATTCGCAACCCGAAACGGTTCTCCTCCGAAGTGGTGAGCCCGCCGCCGCTGACCTTCCTCACGCTGTTTGATGCACCGGGGCATACCCGCCTGCGCAAAGTGGCGCAGCCGTCGTTTATGCCGCTCTCGCTGGAGCCGTTTATCCCTGAAATCGAACGCCGTGCTGAGGTGCTTATCGACCAGATGCTGGCTAACGGCGGCGGTGACGTAGTGGAAGATTTTGCCATTCCGCTCAGTATCGCCACCATTTCGGCGATGATCGACGTGCCGAACGAAGACGAAGAAAAAATGAAGTTCTGGTCAGACGAAACCTTCAGCTACTTTGGCCGCCTGGCGCGTAACGCCCCCGGCACCGGCACCGATGAGCAGAGCGCGATGGCCTTCTTTGCCTATCTGAAAGCGGCGATGGAGCGGCTGTATCTCAGCAACAGCCAGTCGATTGGCGGCCATATTGCCCGTATGTGGAAAACGGGGCTGCTGAGCGAAAAAGAGGCCAAAGAGCTGTGCGCCTTCGTCTTTATTGCCGGGCACGATACCACCACCATTCTGGTCGCCAACGCCTTCCGCATGTTTGCCGAACAGCCGCAGCTGGTCGCGCGCCTTCGCGACAATGAAGATGATGCCGATCGTTTTGTGGAAGAGGTGGCGCGCTATCGTGGCACCGTTCAGCGGGTGAGTCGCATCACCACTGAAGCCACCGTTGTCGCGGGCGTAGAGATACCCAAAGGGGCGGTGATACGTCTATTGCTGTCGGCGGCGAATCGCGATAGCCGCAAGTTTATTGATGGCGAAACGTTCAATATCGATCGCGATAACAGCGGGCATCTCGGCTTTGGCAACGGCATTCACAAGTGCCTCGGCCAGCCGCTGGCCAAGCTCGAAACCCTGATTGCCGCGAAGCTGGTGGCGCGCAAGGTGGGAGAGATTTGTCTGGATCCGGCGCGCCCTATCCAGTACGTCCGTGGCAACAACCTCACCAACTCGGGCCCGGAGCATCTGTTTGTGCAGATGCGCCCTCGCAAAGATTAGGTGGCGCGTGATAAGCGGCCCTGTTCCTGATGGCGGTATTCGGTGGGCCGCAGCCCGGTTTGCTTACGGAAAAAACGGCCAAAGTAGGCCTCGTCGCGAAAGCCCAGTTCACGGGCTATCTGCTTGACGCTGAAGCTGGAGTACACCAGCAGCCGCCGGGCCTCGTGTACGGCGCGGCGGTCGATAGCCTCAATGGCGGAGATCCCGAAAGCCTCGCGACAAATGCGGGTGAGCTGACCGGCGGAGATGCCCATGGCATCGGCGTAGCTGGCCACCGGTTGGCGGGTACGACAGCGTTCGTCGAGCAGCAGGCGAAAGCGTTCAATGCGGGCGACCAGTGCGGCGCGGGCCGGGTTGCCAGCCAGACGCGCTTTTTCGCTCAGGCGGGCAATCTGCACGAACAGCGCAATGGTCAGCGCCAGTCCGGCGGTGTACTGCCAGCGTTCCGGGTGCTCTGCCTCGCGGCCAATGGCATCGAACAGCGCTTCCAGCGGTGCACCGCGAGGGCTCGTCGGATCGACAGCCAACACCGCAGGCATGCGGACGAAGGTCAATAACTCAGGGGCGGCGGTCATGGCGATCGACTCAATGGCCGACTGGGCCGTGGTAATCACATGCCCGTCAATGTCGTCGCGAAAACGAAAACCGTGAACGGAGCGCGCCGGAATAACCACCAGACAGGGCGCTTCCAGTTGCCAGGTCTGGCCGTCTATTGACGTCTCGCCGCCGCCGTGGGTGATGTACAGCGTCTGGATGAGCGCTTCATGAAAGTGTGGCTCAATCTCGAATTCGAAGCGGCTGGCCCGCGACGGAATACGCTCATGATGCACGCTATCGACGGCCGCAGGAGCGTCCTGTGCACCGTAAAGGGCGTAGTTGGGCAGCGTTCGGCGGGGAAGGGTATGTGCGGGCATGATGCCGGTTTTGTCCTGTTTAGGCGAGCGGTGCATGGATGGCGAATACCGTTTATTCGGCGATAAAACGCGCAACCGTGCAAGTGCGGGATCGCCATGTTGTGACGCGGAGCGGGTAGAAACGGACGCGCTTCTCTATGGCGATAACAGTGAAAAATTTGCGCCAGAACACACTTCCTGGCAATTGTCGAAAAGTGCAGGTTTTGGTGTGAAAGTGTCCTTCATTTTCCGCTGTGGGCTGTGAAAAATGCATATGTAACGTTTTTGTAACATCAGCAAAATAATAAAAATCATTCATCTGCGAGGTACCCTATGGCTGTAGAACTCCCCGTCCGCGAATGCGACGTGCTGGTGATTGGCAGCGGCATCGGCGGGCTATCGGCTGCGGTGACCGCGGGCCTGAATGGGCTGGATGTTCAGGTTATCGAAAAAGAAGCCGTCTTCGGCGGCACCACCGCATTTTCCGGCGGCGTGCTGTGGATCCCCGACAACCATCTGGCTCGCCAGCAGGGCATTGAAGACAGCCAGGCCGCCGCGCGAACCTATCTGCAAGGTGAAGCGGGCGACAGCTTCCGCCCGGAGGTGGTGGACGCCTTCCTCAAAAATGGCCCGGAGATGCTGCGCTATTTTGAAGAAAACACCCGCTTTCGCTGCAACCTTTACCAGTACCCCGACTACCATCCCGATGCTCCCGGCGGTGTGATGCGCGGACGCTCGGTGGTGCCGGAGGCGTTTGATATCCGTGAACTGGGCAAGTCTATGCCGCGCCTGCGCAAACCGCTGCGCACCATCACGTTCATGGGGATGATGTTCAGCTCCTCAAACAACGACCTGAAGCACTTTTTTAACGCTACCCGTTCGCTGAAATCTTTCGCCTACGTGGTTAAACGCCTGAGCCGTCATCTGCTGGAAGTGGCTCGCTATGGGCGCGGGATTACCGCCAACGGCGGCAATGCGGTGGTTGCCCGTTTAGCCTGCTCCGCACAGGATCTCGGCATACCGATCCATACCGGCGTAGTGGCGAAGGATTTGATCGTGGAACGCGGCGTTGTGCGTGGCGTGGTGGTTGAACTGAACGGTGAACGGGTCAACCTGTACGCCCGACGCGGCGTGGTGCTGGCCTCCGGCGGCTTTGCCCGCGACGAAGCGCGGTTGAAAAAACTCTACCCGCACGTGCGCCGTGGCGGCATTCAGCTTTCGCCGACGCCGCCCGGCGTGGATACCGGCGACGGTATTGCGATGGCCGAGCGCATTGGTGCCCGCTTTGACGACAGCTATGCCAACGGCGCGGCGTGGATCCCGGTCTCGAAGGTACAGATTGGCCGTCAGTCGTATGTGTTCCCGCATCTGGTCGACCGTTATAAGCCCGGTTTTATCATGATCAACCGCCACGGCGTGCGCTTTTGCAACGAGGCTGATTCCTATCACGACGTCGGTATCGCGATGATCGAAACCTGCCGCGACGACAGCGAAACCTTCGCCTGGCAAATCTGCGACCATCGGGCGCTGCGCAAATACGGCATGGGTTTCGCCAAACCCGCGCCGATCCCCGTCTCAGTCTACCTGAAAAGCGGCTATCTGCTGGAAGGGAAAACCCTTAGCGAGCTGGCGCAAAAAATGGGGGTTTCCGCTGAAGCGCTGGAAGGCACCGTTAACCACTACAACGCCCACGCGCGTCAGGGCAAAGACCCACAGTTTGGGCGCGGCGAGTCGGCCTATAACCGCTATCTCGGCGATGCCAACCATCAGCCGAATCCGTGCGTCGCGCCGATAGCGCAGGGGCCGTTCTACGCCGTAAAGCTCTACATGGGCGATCTCGGTACCTTCCACGGTCTGAAAACCGACGGTGAAGCGCGGGTGCTGGATAACCAGGGGCTGCCCATTCCGGGGCTTTACGCCGCCGGTAACGAGATGGCGAGCATGATGGGCGGCAGCTATCCGGGTGCCGGGATCACCATTGGCCCGGCGGCCACCTTCGGCTATATCGCCGCTCGCAGCATGGCGGCGCGTGGTGATACGGCATTGCCGCCCGAACGTGAAGCCTCATAACTCAGGAGAACATGATGTCTACACTTTTTAGTCCACTACAGGTCGGCCCGCTGACGCTGGCCAACCGTATCGTTGTCCCGCCGATGTCGCAGTACTCCGCGCAGGCGGACGGCATGGCTACCCCGTGGCACGCCCAGCACATTGGCGGTCTGGCGATTTCCGGTGCCGGAATGGTCATTTGCGAGGCCAACGGCGTCACCGCGGACGGGCGCATTACCCCGCACTGTCTTGGGCTGTGGAATCGCGAGCAGGCGCAGGCGTTACAAAAGTTGCTGGCCGATATTCACACCTACAGCAACACGCCGATTGGCGTGCAGCTCAATCATGCGGGCCGCAAAGCGGGCACCAATGCGCCGTGGCGTAATCAGGGAGCATCGCTGACGGATGAAGAGGGCGGCTGGCCGACGGTCGCCCCTTCGGCTATTCCGTACAAACCCGGCTGGCGCGTGCCGCAGGTGCTAGACGAAGCGGGAATGGCCCGCATCACCCAGGGCTTCGTTGATGCCGCCCAGCGGGCGCTGAACGCCGGGGTCGATTTTATTGAGCTTCATGCCGCCAACGGCTATCTGCTGAACCAGTTCCTCTCGCCGCTTAGCAACCAGCGTGAAGATGATTACGGCGGTAGCCCGGAAAATCGGATGCGTTTTCCGTTACAGGTGGCGCGAGCGCTGCGTGAAGTCTGGCCGAAAACCCGTCCTTTGGGCGTGCGCTTTAACGGTGGCGAATTTGCCGAAGGCGGGTTATCGCTTGACGAAGCGGTACAGTTTGCCCGCGAACTACACGCGTTGGGCTACGACTACCTGCACGTTTCCGGCGGCTATAACATCTATAACCAAACGCCGGATGCCGACAAGCCTGGCTATATGGTGCCGTTCGCCGACGCGGTGAAAAAGGCGCT
Organism: Kluyvera chengduensis; assembly: GCF_044197065.1. Taxonomy (NCBI): domain Bacteria; kingdom Pseudomonadati; phylum Pseudomonadota; class Gammaproteobacteria; order Enterobacterales; family Enterobacteriaceae; genus Kluyvera; species Kluyvera chengduensis. Next base: position 625,242 of record NZ_JBIQOI010000002.1, on the reverse strand, counting down.
GCCGCAGGCAGTCGTGATTACCGTCGGGTTGATTTACGAAGCACCGCAGGCCGAGGCGATTGTGCGGGAGAATCGGGCAGATTTGGTGGCGATTGGTCGTGGGATGCTCGATGACCCGAACTGGCCGATTCACGCCGCTATTGCGCTTGGCGAAACCGCGCCGTGGCCAAAACCCTACGACCGCTTCGGACCGCTTGGCTGGCCGACGCATCAATCGCAGGAGGCTAAATTATGACGCTACCGATTATCGATCACCGTATTTACACCATTCGTCTGCGTAAAATGAACGCGTTTCTTGACGTGTTTGACCGTCTGGCGATGCCGGTGCTGCGAGAGACGCTGGGCAACCCGCTGGGGTTTTACACTAGTTTTGTCGGGCCGCAGAACCAGTTTGTGCACCTGTGGGGCTACGAGAGCCTGGCGGAGTATGAGCGTCGCAGCCGCCTACGGGATACGCATCCGGATTTCGCCGCCTATCTTAAAGCCTCTGAGCCGTTTATCGTGGCGCAGGAGACGCGGTTGATTCGGGCGACAACGATAAAATAAGCGCGATAAAACGTAGGCCTGATAAGCGTAGCGCCATCAGGCAACCCGGCGCAGATTGTCGGAGGGCGGCGTTACCTTATCCAGCCTACATGTCCACCAACGGAGGCACCATGAACCTCGCCAACAGTATTCCGGTATTCAAACTCTACGGCGAAAGCTGGCATTGGCCGACGCCGGACCTCCTGCACTGTGAGTCGATTCAAAGCCGCAGCAGCCTCTACGACTGGAGTATTCGCGCCCATCAGCATGCCGATCTGGTACAAATCCTCTATATCCAGCAAGGGCAGGGCGAAATTGAAATTGAAGGCGTCCGCCAGCCGTTCACCGATGCCTGCGTGCAGATAATGCCCGCGCTGTGCGTCCACGGTTTTCGCTTCTCGCCGGGGACCCAGGGATTTTCGCTATCGCTTGCCGCGCCGCTGGTGGCCAAATTTGAACAGCAGTTTGGCCGCCCGCTGCAGGTGCTGAACCGCGCCGTTCGCGTGCCGGTTGGTAGTGCAGGGGAGCAAATTCATACGCTGTTTCAGACGTTACAGCAGGAGTACCAGGCCGATAACGACGCGCGCGATATGATGCTGCATTCGCTGCTTAGCGCGCTGATGGTCTGGCTTAACCGTCAGACCAGCGGGTCGGTTGAAGTGAGTGATAAAGTAGAGCGCAAGCGCGCCGCTATTCGCCGTTTTAATCAACTGGTGGAAAACCACTACCGCGAACATTTCGCGCTGGCGCATTACGCCCGTCAGATTGGCATGTCCGGGGTGCATCTCAACACACTATGCCGTGAGTTTCACGGCTGCAGCGCGCTGAGCGTGCTGCACCAGCGCCTGTTGCTGGAAGCCAAGCGTAGCCTGCTTTATACCAGCATGACAGTCAGCCAGATTTCGGACTATCTCGGCTTTAGCGACGCCACCTATTTTTCCCGCTTTTTCCGCCGCAGCACCGGCCTCTCGCCGCGTGATTTTCGCGAGAAGCCGACGCAGGAATACGCTGAGCCTGCTCAGGCTATGTAGCGTTTAGCGGGTAAAACCCGGGCGTGGCAGTTTGCCCATCAGCATGGTGGGCAGGCCGCCGTCGACGCCAATTTCCGCCCCGTTGATATAGCTCGATTTATCGCTCAGCAGGAACAGCACCGCATTGGCAATATCTTCCGGTTTGCCAATCCGCTGGCTGGCAGTAAACGCCTCGCGGCTCTCACGCACGCCCGGTTGCGCGTAATACTCGGCGGTCAGCGCGGTTTCAATCATCCCCGGTGCCACCAGATTACTGCGAATCCCGTCCTGGCCCCATTCCACGGCAATCTGCTGCGACAGCAGACCAACGGCGGCTTTACCGGGGCTATAGGCGCCGCTCCACGGCTGTGGAATGCGCCCGGAAATGGAACCGATATGCACCATGCTGCCGCGCTTCGCCGCTCGCATATCGTGGGCAAATTCGCGGGCGCACAGCAGGTAGCCGGTCAGGTTGACGTTGAGCTGCGTTTGCCACTGTTCAAGGCTAATGTCCGCCAGCCCAGCCGGGCGCAAAATGCCAGCCGCGTTGACTAGCCCATCGCACGGGCCAAGCCGCGAACGCACGCTCAGCGCTGCTTCTTTAACCTGTTCTTCGCGGCTGACGTCGCAGGCCACCGCCACGCGTTTTCCCGGCAGATGTTCAAGCTTCTGCCGCACCGCATCGCAGCGCTGCGGGTTGCTATCGAGTAGCGCGACGTGGGCGCCTTGTTGCGCTAACGCGGTGGCAATGGCTTCGCCGATGCCGCTTGCCGCGCCGGTGACGGCAAATACCTTGCCGCTGAGGTCGAGCCAGTCCTGGGAAGCGTGCTGTTCAGTCATGGTTTTCTCCACGTTTTAATTGGGTACAGATGCTCTGCCATTGTTTGACGCGTGGCGGAGAAAGGGAATGCACGAACGACAACCAGACGGGGACTTTTGCCTATGAGATGGGCTAATCTGTGAATTCAACACGTCACTCCGCCACCATGAGGCCCACGATGGACCATCCAGCAGCGCGTACTATTCTCGACCTGTATCAGCGTCACGCCGAGGCGTTTTATCAGCAACGATCGCGCACGCTGTTTGAGCAACGCTGGCTGGATAAGCTGCTGGCGGCGATGGGGGGCACCGGGCGAATGCTCGACCTCGGCTGTGGTAACGGTCAACCGATTGCCGACTATTTTATTCAGCAAGGCTGTGTCTTGACCGGCGTCGACGGTGCGCTGGCGATGCTGACCCGCGCCCGCGCGCTTTTTCCCCTGCAGCGCTGGCTGCACCACGACATGCGCACGTTAAGCCTTGATGAAACCTTCGACGGGTTGATTGCCTGGGACTCCTTTTTCCACCTTTCCCAGGATGACCAGCGGCGTATGTTTCCCATTTTCGCCCGTCACAGCCATCCCGGCTGCGCCTTGATGTTCACCAGCGGTACCGGTCACGGCATCGCCATGGGTGAATTTGAAGGGGAGCCGTTATTCCACGCGAGCCTGGCGCCCGACGAATATCGTTCGCTGCTGGCGGAACACGGTTTTGCGGTGCTGGAGATGAAAATGGAAGACCCGGAGTGTGGTGGGCATACCGTATGGTTGGCTAAGCGAGGGGAGCGCTGACGCTCACCCCGCTTCGCGTTAGTGGGAATGACTACGCAAAAATGTCGCGTGGATAAGGTCGGTCAGTAAATTACAGACGATAAACACGCAGGCGGCGAAAATGGTGGTACCGATGACCACCGGGAAATCGCCGTCCAGCGCCGCATCGATGGCCAGTCGCCCGACGCCGTCAAGGCCGAACATCTTCTCGGTGACAATCGCCCCTCCCATAATGGCCGCCAGTTCCAGCCCGGTGAGCATCAATACCGGGCTAAGCGCCGGTTTTAGCGCATGGTCAAAATAGACGCGCCACTCGCGAACGCCTTTTGCCCGCGCGGTACGGATATAGTCCCGGTGCAGCACATCGAGCATACTGCTGCGTAGCACCCGCTGAAAAATACCGATCTCCGCCAACGCCAGCGTCAGCCACGGCAGGATCAGATGGCGAGCCCACTGCCATGGATCGTCACGAAACGCCACGTATCCCCCCGCCGGAAACCAGCCAATGTTGTGCAACGAGAGCTGATAGAACAGGAAGAAGATAATCAGCATTCCGCTGAGAAACGTCGGCAACGACAGCGCGATGTAAGCGAAGAGCGCCAGCACTCGGTCGATAAACCGTTCGCGATAGCGCGCGGCCAGTACGCCCGTCAGCAGTGAAATCGCCGTCCAGATGACCAGAGCTCCCAGCGCTAACGAAAGCGTGACGGGGACTTTCTCCAAAATCAACGGCGTGACCGGCGTCTGGAAACGGAACGAATAGCCGAGCGCGGGCGGCCAGTGCAGCATCCCGACCGGTGCGCCCTGAACATCCGGGCCGCGCAGCAGGAAATAGCGCAGTTGCTGATACCAGGGGTCATTCAGGTGCAGCGCGCGGGCAATGGCCTCAATGGCCTCCGGTGTGGCATTACGCGGTGCCAGCATGACCGCAGGGTCCTGATAGGCGATGCGGGTTAGCACAAAGGCCACAATCAGCACCAACAGCAGCGTCAGTCCGGTGCGCAGCAGGGTTTTAATGAGCGAAAAGAAAGTCATGGCTGTCGGCGCTCCAGATGAGGATCGAGGACGTTACGCAGGCCGCTGCTCAGGCAGTTAAAACCCAGTACCGTAAAGAAGAGCGCCAGCGCCGGAGCGGCTAAAAACCAGGGCTGCACCTGATACATGGCCGAACGCTGCACGTCGGCAATCATGTTGCCAAGGCTGGCGGCAGGGGCCGGGATACCCACGCCCAGAAAGGAGAGGGTAGCTTCGGCGATAGTATTGGTCGGTAGCTGAATAGCCCAGTAGACGCCCATCGTTGGCAGCACGCCGGGGATAATATCGCGCCATAAAATGCGCCACTGCGATACTCCCATCAGCGTGGCGGCTGAGACAAACTCCTGCTGGCGCAGATCCAGTACCAGTCCACGGCTGAGCCTTGCGAAGTAGCCCCAGGAGAAGAAGGTAATCACAAAGATAACTACCCACACCGGGTCGACGCGCGGCCCACTCTCGCCGCCCTGATTAAGTGCCAGCAGGCTTAACGCCGTCACCACAAACGGGAAGGAGAGCACCAGGTTTATCAACTGCTGGCAAAACGCATCGGTTTTGCCGCCGCGATAGCCGCCAATCAGCCCAACGAATAGGCCAATCACCATGGCGAGCGTGGTCGCGGGTACAGCGATGAACAATGAGACGCGGGTACCATAAAGGGTGCGTACCAACACATCGCGACCGTTATCGTCCGCACCCAGCGGAAAGGCGGCGGTGGGGCCAATGGGGATCCCCATATCCGACAGCGCGCTATCGCGAAACTGCTCGGTCTCACCGTGCCCCAACCAGACAGCGGTCAGCGGTGCTGCCAGCGCCGCCAGTACCATTAGCGCCACTATCACCAGCCCCCAACGGGCGCTGGGCTCCTGCCACAATCGTCGCCATAGTCCAGGGGCTGAGCGTTCTGGTGAATCAAAGAGCAACGGCAGCGTCATCGCGTATCTCCTTCGTTTCAAGCCAGGTGCGGCCCGGAATCGCTGCCAGCAGTTGGCGCGTCCATGGCTGCTGCGGCTGCTGGAATATCTGTTCAGTGCGGCCCTGTTCGATAATTCTCCCGGACTGCAACACCAGCACGCGGTCGCACAGTGCCGCCACGGCGTCGAGGTCGTGGGAGATAAACAGAATGGAAAGGCCGTAACGCTCACGCAGGCGGCTAAACAGCGAGATGATGCGGTGCTGGGTGGTGATATCCAGCGCCGATACCGCTTCGTCAGCCACGATAAGCCGGGGTTTCATCGCCAGCGCTCTGGCAATGACCACGCGCTGCCGCTGTCCGCCGGAAAGCTGTGACGGATAGCGGGAGGCCAGAGAATCCGGTAGCTCGACCTGCTCCAGCAGTTCAGCCACCGCCGCCCGCAGCGCGGCGGGTGAGAGCGGTTGGCCCTGTTCGCGCCGGGCGGTTAACTGGAGCGGCTGCGCCAGCGTATCGTCGATGCGCCGACGAGGATTGAGGCTGCTGTAAGGATCCTGAAAAACCATCTGTACTGCATGGCGAGCCGGATGATGGCTGCCCGGCATTCGCCAGGGCTGACCGGCGAAGGTCAGGTGGCCGTTGTCGGCGCGGTCGAGCCCGACCACAATCCGTCCCAGCGTGGTTTTACCGGAACCCGACTCGCCAACCAGCCCGAGGATCTCCCCCTCATGTATCGTGAAGCTAACATCGTCCAGCACTGGAGCGGTGGCCGCGCGGGACCACCATCGCGACGCTTTGGCAAAACGCCGCGAGGCCTGATGAACCTCAAGCAACGGCAGCTCTTCGCCGCTGCCAGCCAGCGAAGGTGAACGGGGATGCCAGCCCGCCTGCAGCAGTGAACGGGTGTAATCGTGGGCCGGTGCCGTAAACAGCGCTGCCGTTGCGCCCTGTTCGACAATTCTTCCTTGCTGCATCACCACAATACGGTCGGCAATATCCGCCACGACCCGCAAATTGTGGCTGATAAAGACCAGCGCGCAGCCGTGCTGATGCTGAAGGCGTTTGAGCAGGCGCAGAATCGACGCCTGTACGGTGGCATCCAGCGCCGTGGTGGGTTCGTCGGCGATAATCAGCTTAGGGTTGAGTGCAATGGCGATAGCAATCATCACCCGCTGACGCTGCCCGCCGGAGAACGCCGCCGGGCGGTCATGGTAGCGGCGGGCGGCATCGCGAATGCCCACTTCGTCGAGCAGCGCGACGACCCGCGCCCGTAGCGCCCGGCGGGGCATCCGCTGGTGGGCGAGGATGGCCTCTTCAATTTGCCGTCCCACGCTTTTGAGTGGGTGCAAATTGCTGAGTGGATCCTGCGATACATAGCCGATTTGCGCTCCGCGCAGCTGGCGAATTTGGTTCGCCGTGAAGGTGTGCAGCGGCAGGTCATTAAAGACAATTTCTCCCTGCACGCGCATCGCTGACGGTAACAGCCCCAGCACCGCCAGCAGGCTCAGGCTCTTCCCTGAGCCTGACTCGCCTACCACGGCCAGGGTTTCCCCTGGCTCGACGTGAAAACCGACCTCCCTGACCAGCGCGGTGCGTGGGTCAAGGCTAATCGTTAAGTTGCGTACATTGAGTAGTGGCATCACGTCTCCGTTACGGCTTCAGCGCAATGTTGGTGATATCAGCCTGGGTGGCCAGCGACGACCACGTCCAGTGGGTCACCCGGTCAGAGGTCACCGCAATGCGGCGCTTCTCAAACAGCGGGATCCACGGCAGGTCGGCGGAGACTAGCTGGTCAGCCTGCTGCCAGATAGGACCGGGGTTATCGGAACCATAGGCCTGTTTTGCCAGTTGATTCAGCTTGTCGTTGCTGTAGCAGATGGCGTAAACGTTACCGCGTCCGCACGGTGAGGCGTCCGAGTTCAGCCAGCCGCCGAGCAGCATACGGGTTGCCGGGCCTTGCCAGTCAGGAGAGGTCTGCCCGAGCGCGAGATCCCAACGGTTTTCCGGGCTTTGCAGATAGGCCATAAACTGCGGCGGCGGTACTGGGATCAGGTTCAGGCGAATCCCCGCGCGGGCCAGATCTTCTTTAAGGATCACCGCCAGGGTGCTGAACTGATTGTTGGCACGGTAGACCAGATCCAGCGCCAGCCCGTCGTTAAGCCCGGCTTCCTTAAGCAACGCTTTGGCTTTTTCCGGGCTGCCTTTACTGTCCGGCGTAGCATAAGGATCAAAGGCTTCGTGTCCAAGCAGGGTGCTGGTGATGATTTGTCCCAGCGGCAGGGCGGCAATTTTTCCACCCTGCGCTTGAACCAGGTGTGCTTTATTCACCGCATAGGCCAGCGCCTGGCGGACTTTCAGATTGCGTAGCGCCGTTGCGCCAGCGCTTTTAGCCTGCGGCTGGGCGTTGATGGCGATAAAGTTTGCCGCGCCGCTGTTGGCGGCGTGCAGATTCGGGCTTTTCTGCACCAGATACTGACGCACGGCGGCCTGTGGCGGCACGTCGAGGTACAGCGATAAATCAGCGTCGCCCGCCTGAATACGCTGGATCACGCTATCTTCGTTGTTGCCGGTAAAGCTCACCTCAATAGCATCCACCCAGGCTTTACGCGCCGGGTCTTCCGCATGGTTGTAGTTTGCGACCTTTTTCAGCACCAGCTTCTGCCCGCTGGCGTAGCTTGCGACCTCATACGGGCCGCTGGACGGGAAGTTTTTGCGAAACTCCTGTGAATCCGGGAAATAGAGGGAGGCGACCTCTTCCGGCAGCGGCGTGACGAAGTTCATCGACAGAATATTTAGGAAATCGTAGTTCTTGCTGTCGGAGCGCAGCACCAGCGTTTTATCGTCCGGCGCGCTAACGCCAGCAATGTCGTGGCTGTCGATAAACGCTTTGCTGGCCACGAGATCGCCAGTGGCAACCTTGCTGAAATCTTTGCAATAGTCGGCAAAGCCGGAGAAGGCGAGGTTGAAGTAGTTCACCGCCGCCACCTGCTTGTTCGGGTCGCAGAAGCGTTTGATGGCGTAGACAAAGTCTTTGGCCACAATCGGGCGAGTGGTCGGCCCGGCGTAGTGAATGCCGTCGCGCAGATGGAAAGTGTAGGTTTTACCATCGGCGCTGACGTCCCATGATTTCGCCAGATCGCCCACCAGCGTGGTGTCGTCCTTCAGGCTTTTCGGCGAGCCGGGGTAGGTGACCAACTGACGGGTTACCGCCCGCAGGATCTCCCAGGAGTCGACCGAATAACCGGTCAGCGGATCAAACGCGTCCAGATCCGGCTGTAGCGAGGCTATCTTCAGCGTCCCGCCGGGCTGGGGGGCCGCCTCATCGGCAAGGGCCGGGGCTACTGCGCCCAATAACAGGGCGGCGGAAAGCGTTTGGCCCACCAGAGGCCAACGAATGCTGTGCATAAAAATCTCCAGAAAAATTAGAAGAAGATCCCTGACCAGGGATGTTCATGACAGGCCAGCAGACGCGCTAAGCGTGCCGCTGCCTGAGAATGGTGAAGGTCTACCCGTTGGGCGGCAGCAAGCTGCCACGGCGTGTACTCGCCGAGCAGCAGCATCGCCAGGCTATCGATGCTGAGCGAAATATCAGGCGGGCTGGCGCTGCGCTGTACGCCGTCCGGAGTCAGCCGCCAGACGCCATGGTTGGCGGCGATCCACGGATCGTCAATTGCCAGCGTGACCGCTTCGCCGTCGCCATAGCGTCGGGCGTTGAGCGTTTGCTCGACGTTAATCACTCGTAGCCAGCTCTCATCCACCCGGGCGCGCTGCTGCACCGCCCGAGGGTTGTCCAGCAGCAGAGGCAGGGCATCATCCACCGGGCGATGGGGCAGTTCGACGTAGCGGGCGATGTCGAGCTGTAGCAAAAAGCCCAGTAGCTGTGCCTCCAGTTGCGGGTCGGCAGCGTGCAGGTCGTCCACCACCAGCGTGCGTTCGGTGCTGTAGAGCCAATTTTCGTCGGCTCTGGCGTGATAGCGGACAAAACCCTGCGGCTCGCCGTGATGTAGCACCACGGCCACATAGTGATTCAGATGGCTGTGCGCCAGCCGATGCTGTTGCAATGCCCACCACTGCGGCCAGCGGCTGAGCGTACCGGCGCGGGCGAGCGGGTAGCGGGCCACGATATCCCGTAGTACCTCCCAGCCGTCGGCGGCGACAAGCAATCGGATGTTGCCGTCTGCCGTCGGTAGAGCGGGAAGTTCGCGCTTATCAATACGCAACTCCTGCGCCGCTGTGGCGACGCCGTAGCCAAAGCGACCGTAGATTGTTCCCTGTGAGGCGCGCAGCGAGGCCACGGCGACGCCCTGCTGGTGGAGATCCGCCAACTGACGAGCAAACAGCGTGCGCAGTACGCCGCGTCGGCTCACGTGCGGTAATACGCCGACGTGGGTGACGGCGGCGTGGGGCACGCGCTGGCCGCCCGGCAGAGTCAGTTCGCCGGGGAAGCTGTTAGTGGTCCCCACCAATTGCCCGTCGAGCCAGGCACCGTAGACCCTTCCAGGTACTACGTAGCGCTCAGCCCACTCGCTAACCGGCGTGACGCCGCCCGGTAGGCCAAACATCGCCTGGCGAAACACGGCGGCAGCGGCGAGCAGGTTCGCGGGGTCGTCGATAATCCGAATCTCCGGCATGGTCATGTCCTTAGCGCTTCGGTGGCGCGTAAACGCGCGGTGTTGGCAGCTTGCCGCTTAACACATAATCGCCCACTTCACGGGTGCGGTAGGCCACCGGGTCGTGCAGAGTGTGGGTGCGGACGTTGCGCCAGAAAACGTCCAGCCCGTACTGGTTGCTGGTGGAGCGCCCGCCGGTCAGCTCATAGATTTCATGGCTGATTTTCAGCGCCACGTTGTTGGCAATAACCTTGGCCTGGTCGGTCAGCAGCGCCAGTTCGCCCCATTGCGCTTCAGTCAGCGCATCGCCCGCGTGGAAGGCATCCTGGAAGGCCTGGGCGGTTTTTTCCGCCAGCGCAATCCCGGCGGCCAGATCGGACGCGAGTTCGCCCGCTTTCAGGCGGTGGTACGGGTCTTCCAGCGCGCTTTCGACGCCGGATTCCGGCCACGGGCGCACGGTGTCGCGGAAGTAGATTGCAGCCTGCTTCAGCGCGCCTTCGGCAATGCCGAGGTAGAAATGAACGAAAATCAACTGGCTGAACTGGTTGCGCAGCGCGTTGCGCAGCAGCGCACTCTCTGGCTTCTCTTCCAGCCCGGTCAGGCGATCCTTCTCTTGCAGGCGCAGGCGGTTAAACTCCAGCGTACCGCTGGCGGTCAGGCGCTGTCCGAGGTTATCCCAGTCGTCATTAAAGGTGATGCCCGGTTGGTCGGCGGTGACCTGGTACTGCACCAGTTGATCTTCCACCCACACGGCGATGGTCATCACCTGAGAGACGGCCGCGCCGGTAGCGAAGGTTCGGCGTCCGGTGACGTACAGGTCGCTACCGTCCCACTCCAGCTTCAGGCGCGGATCGCGCGGGTTACTGATGCTTGACTGGAACCAGCCGTCGTTGGCGACGCCGCGGGCAATAAACTCCCACTGCTCGCGGTTGCCGAGAATGTAGCTCCACACGCCGTTAGAGTAGTGATAGGTGATGAGCTGGCCCAGCGAGCCGTCGGCGGCGGAAATGATGCGGCCAATTTCCAGCGCCTGTACCAGATTGGCGCCACCACCGCCGAGTGATTTTGGTACGGCCAGCTTCAGCAGGCCACTTTGACGCAGCCAGTCAATTTCTTCAAACGGGTGCTTATTGGCTCGGTCGCGTTCCTGTAAGGTCGCGTACAGGCGATCCGCGACCTCCTGGGCTACCGTTTTCCAGTGGGCGAATTCCTGGTGGTCAAGTCCTGCATAAATGTCCTGAGCGTGGCTCATGGTTTCTCTCCTGAGTGCTTATTTGCGATGTTTTTATGGTTAATTACGGTGATGCCAGCAATCCGCTGCGACGTAGCAGGGCTCCTGCGCCCTCGGCAAACCAGTAAGCCTCTTCAAGGTGCGGCTGACCGGATAAAATAAAGTGCTCAATGCCTATGCTGTGGAAGGCCTGGATCTTCTCCGCCACCTGCTGATGGCTGCCGACAATGGCGGTGCCGACGCCACCGCGCACCAGCCCGTAGCCGCTCCAGATGTTGGGTGCAATCTCCAGCAGGCGAACGTTGTCCGGGTTCACCTGATCGGCTGAAATATCGTCCAGCAGCGCGCTCATGCGTTTTTGACCGACGGATTCGGTGCGTCCCAGCAGGGTTTGCGCACTGCGGATACGCTCCGGCGTAATGCCGTTCAACAGTCGCGCCGCTTCGCGCCAGGCCTCCTCTTCGGTATCCCGGCTGATAACATGAAAACGGATACCGAAGCGCGGTGTGCGACCCTGAGCGCGGGCCAGCGTGCGAACGATGTCCAACTGCGGGGCGACCTGCTCAGGCGGTTCACCCCAGCTAATCCAGGTATCTGCCTGAGCAGCGGCGACCTGCTGTGCCGCCGGGCTGGAACCGCCGAAAAAGACCGGTGGGACGGGCCACGGCGAGGGCAGCAGAGTGGCCTGTTCCAACTGATAGTGTTCGCCGTGAAAGTCGAACGGCTGGCCGTTATTCCGGGCATGGCTAACGCCTTTAAAGGCGGCAATAAATTCGCTGCTGCGGGCGTAGCGATGATCGTGATCCAGCCTGTCGCCATAGCGACGCTGTTCGATCGGGTCGCCGCCGGTGACGATGTTGATCATCAGCCGCCCCTCGGTCAGACGCTGGAAGCTGGCGGCCTGGTGCGCGGCAAGCGTGGGGGAGATAAAACCGGGGCGGAACGCGACGATAAATTTCAGTCGTTCGGTGTGCTGGCTGATGGCCATGGTGGATAGCCAGGCATCTTCGCACCAGCTTCCGGTGGGCGTGAGTACCCCTTCAAAGCCCAGCCGTTCAGCACTGCGGGCGATGTCGATCAGGTAATCGAGCGTTGCCGGGCGGAACTGCCCGCTTATGCCGCTGATGTGCTGCGAGTCGTCGCCTGCGCCAACGATCCCCCGGCTGTCACCGTTGGTTGGCAGATACCAATGCAAATGAATGCTCATTTCGCCTCCTCCACGTAGTGGGTGTCGAGGTGGCGGAATTGGGTGCCGGGATGATCGTCGCGCAGTGTTATTTGCCCCTCGCCCTGTAGGCGCTCGCGCAGGGTCAGCGACGAACCGTCGACGCGGCGCATGCGCCCGCGAGCCTGAAGCTCAGGTACCACCCAACGGACAAAGTCTTCAAAGCTGCCGGGGCTGATGGCGTAGGCGAGATTGAAACCGTCGACGCCGGACGCATCGGCAAATGCCTCCAGCGCATCGGCCACGGTCTGCGGGCTACCGACCAGCGTCGGATGAATACCGCCGATGGCGATGTAGCGACTAATATCGCCTACCGTCCACTGACGTTCGGCATCAATGCGGGTCAGCCCGGCCAGCGCCGAGCGGCTGGCGTTGGTTTCAATGTATTTGAGCGGTTCATCCAGCGCCCAGCCGGACCAGTCCACTCCGGTCCAGGCGGAGAACAGCGCCAGCGCAGCTTCCTGGCTGGCGTAGCTGAGGTAATCCTGGAATTTGGCGTGCGCCTTGTCGTCATCGTCGTCGACCACCACGCTAATGGCGGTAATAAAGCGAATGGCGTCAGCGGCGCGTCCCTGTTGATGCGCAAGGGTGCGAATTTTATCGATGTTCTGAGCGATGGCCTGTGGCGTGGTGCCGCCGAGGAATACCACTTCGGCATTCTGCGCGGCAAACAGGCGGCCGCGATCGGAGGTGCCCGCCTGGAATAGCACCGGCGTCCGCTGTGGGCTCGGTTCAGAAAGATGCGCGTCCGGCACCGTGAACCAGCGGCCCTGATGGCGGATTGGATGCACTTTGCTCGGGTCAGTATAGACCCCGGCGTGGCGATCACGGCGAACGGCGCCGTCTTCCCATGAGCCTTCCCACAGTTTGTAGGTCACCTCAAGAAACTCCTGCGCCCGTTCATAGCGCTCGTCATGATCCATCTGTTTTTCCAGCCCGAGGTTACGGGCAGCGGACTCCAGAACCGAGGTGACAATATTCCACGCCACCCGGCCTTTGGTCAGGTGATCGAGCGTGGTGAACTTGCGTGCCAGCAGATAGGGGTGCTCGTAGGTGGTCGAGAGCGTAATGCCGAAACCGAGTTGGCGGGTGGCGGCGGCCATCGCTGACACCAGCAGCAAAGGATCGTTAACCGGGGACTGTGCGGCGGTACGCAGGGCTGCGTCGGGCTTGCCCTGATAGACGTCAATCTGTCCCAGCGCATCGGCGATAAACATGGCGTCGAATCCGGCGTTGTCGAGTAGACGAGCAATATGCAACCAGTAGTCGAGGGTGGTGTATTCGCTTGCGCGATCGTCCGGGTGTCGCCACAGCCCGGCGGAAACGTGGCCGACGACGTTCATCATAAATCCATTGAATAACAACTGTTTTTTGGCGCTTGTCATAGTGCGTCCTTAGTCAAAAAGGTCAGGCAAAACGTTTTAACGCGGTATCTGCGTTGCCGGAGGGCAGCAGATAGTTGGCGTCCAGCAACTGCTGGGTGACCGGATGGCGGTCGGCGGCGTACAGTTCGTGGCGTGCGAAATCATCCACCACGATGCCGTGCGCCATGACTACGATGCGCTGGCAGAACTGCGACACCAGCGCGAGGTTATGGCTGATAAACAGGCAGGTCAGCGCATGCTGTTGGTGCATCCGGGTTAAGAGGGTCATAACCTGCGCCTGAACCGTGAGATCAAGCGCAGAAGTGGGTTCATCCAGCAGCAGGATGCTGGGGTTAACCACCAGCGCACGGGCGATATTGGCGCGCTGGCGCTGGCCGCCGGAAAGCTGGTGGGGGAAGCGCTGCAGCAGTGCGGCATCCAGACCCACTTCTGCAAATAGCGTCGTCGCGCGCGCGACGGCCTGTGGGCGATCCGCTGCTGTACCCAGACGAAACTGCGGGCGTACCAGCTGTTCTTCCAGCGTCAGGCGCGGGTTGAAGGACGCGAGACTATCCTGAAAAACGCACTGCAGCTGGTGGCGCAGCGCGGTCACCGAGGCGGGGTTGCTGCTACCGTCCACCACGTTGCCGGCCAGACGCAGCTCGCCCCGGCTGGCCGGCACCAGCTGCGCCAGAAGGCGCGCCAGCGTTGATTTTCCGGAACCCGATTCGCCGATAATGCCGACAATCTCACCGCGTGCGACGTCGAGGTTGATGCCGTCCACCGCCGTGGTGGTGACTTTTTTCGGCCACCAGCCGGTGGTTTCCCGACGCCAGAAGTCGCGCCCCAACCCCCGGGCTTGCAGCAGTGGTGTGCCCGTAGGATGCGGGGTGAGCAGTGGAGCGGTGTTGGGGTAGGGTACTGCCGCCAGCAGTGACTGGGTATAGGGATGCTGAGGCGCGGCGATCAGCGCCTTCGTGGTGTTGCTCTCGATGATTTTCCCCTGCCGCATGACCGCCACGCGGTCGCTGAGTTCGGCGACGACGCCGAAATCGTGGGTGATAATCAGCATCGCCATCTGCTGCTGTTGGCACAGCGCTTTGAGCAATTGCAGTACTTCGCGCTGTACGGTCGCATCCAGCGCCGTGGTGGGTTCGTCGGCAATCAGCAAGCGAGGGCGGCACATCGCCGCCAGCGCAATCAGCACCCGCTGGCGCATCCCGCCGGAGAGCTGGTGTGGAAAGCGCGACATCACCTGCTCCGGCTCGCGGATTTTCATCCGCGTGAGCCACGCCAGCGCGGCTTCGCGTAGCGCGGTGCGCCCCAGCTCCGGGTGCAGGCGCTTCAGGTTGTGCTGAAGCTGTTTGCCGATGCGCCACGATGGGTCGAGGGTCGAGAGCGAGTTCTGAAACACCATCGCAATCTCGTGGCCGCGCAGACGGTTTAGCTGCGCGGTGGACTGGTGCAGCAATGGCTTGCCGTCAAAGGTAATGCTGCCGCTGACCGTTACCTGTGAAGCAGGGAGCAGACCGAGGATTGCCGCCGCCGTTACGCTCTTACCGGAGCCTGACTCGCCCGCCAGCGCCAGGATTTCACCCGGCGCAATGGTCAGGGAAATGTCGTCGACCGCCTGCACGTTCTGGTGGTGGAACAGCACGTTCAGATGGGAAATGGTTAACAGACTCATTGTCGTCTCCCCTTACTGATAAGGATCGAGGAGATCGCGCAGGCCATCTCCTAACCAGTTAAACGCCAGCGACAGCAGAACGATCGCCACGGCAGGCGCAGTCGCGATATGGGGAGCACCGAAGATCATCATCTGCGCGCCTTCGCCAACCATTCGCCCCCAGTCAGCCTGCGGCGGCTGGACGCCGAGGCCCAGGAAACTCAGCCCGGCGAGGAACACCACCATGCCGCCGAGCAGCGAGGTGGTGTACACCAGCAGCGGGGTGGCGACATTGGGTAAGATTTCGCGAAACAGAATGTCGCGGCTGCTCGCCCCTTGTGCGCGCAGCGCTTCGACGTACTCTTTCGCCACCTCGGTACGGGTATCGCGATAGACCACACGGGTGAGATAGGGGATTACGCTGCAAATCAGGGTGATAATTAGCGTGGGGTAGCCGCTGCCCAGCACCGCCGACAGACCAATCGCCAGTAGCACCATGGGGAAGGCGAACAGCATGTCCATGGTACGCATAATCAGCTCGGAGAAGGCCGAGGCGCGAAAGCCCGCCAGTAGACCGAGCGCCAGGCTGACTAGCGCGGCAAAGACTATCGGTAGCACCGACGCGGCGAGAATCGTGCGCCCGCCCCAAATCAGTCGGCTGGTGATATCGCGCCCCTGATTATCAAGACCCAACAGATGTCCCGGTGTGCCCGGTGGAGCAAGGCGCAGGCCGTCAAACGATACTAGCGGGTCGTAGGGCGCAACCCACGGTGCGGCGAGGGAAAGCACCACGGCGGTCAGAAAAATCCCCAGTCCGAGCAGCGCCAGCCCGTGTCGGGAAAGCCGACGCAGGAACGTTGAAACAGTCATGATTAACGGGCTCCTTCGTGGCGGGGATCCAGCCAGTCCTGTAGGACATCGCTTATCAGGTTAACGGCGAGGAAGCAGGCGGCAATCAGCATCACGCCGGTCTGGATGGTGGGGTAATCCTGTCCCGCAGCAGCGTTATAAAGCTGAGTGCCAATACCCGGCCAGGCGAAGATCTTCTCGATAAAAATCACGCCGCTGAGCAGGTAGCCAATTTGCAATCCGGTAATGCTGACGATAGGAGCCAGCAGGTTGCGACCCAGGTGCCGCCACAGCAGACGGGGCGTGGAATAGCCGAGCGCCCGGTAGGTGCGGATATAGTCGGCCTGCATAATCCCGATAACGCTGTTACGGACCTGGCGGGCGAGGATCAGCATTGAAATCAGCGCCGTTGATAGGGCCGGCAAAAACAGATGGTGCAGCAGGTCAACAAGGCCCCGGTCTCCGCGCATGTCATACATGCCAGATACCGGAAACCAGTGCAGCTTGACGGCAAACAGCCAGATGAAAAACACCGCCAGCCAGAAGATGGGCACGTTGTGGGCGAGCTGAACCACCAGCATCACCAGACGGTCGCGCCGCGTACCCTGCCACAGCCCACATACCACGCCGATAATCACGCCGGGGATCAGGCACAGCAGCACGGCGGCAACGGTCAGGATAACCGTATTGGCAAACGCCCCGCCGAGCACGTCGGCTACCGGCGTACGCATGGTGAGCGACATTCCCCAATCGCCGCTGAACAGGTTTTTCACCCACAGCAGATACTGCACCGCAGCCGGTTTATCCAGTCCGTAGACGTGACGAATTTGTTCGATAGCCTCGGCGGAGAGCTGTCCTGCTAGCGCGTTGGCGATCGGGTCGCCAGGCACCAGCTTGGCAATCAGAAACACCAGCAGCGAGATCAAAAACAGCAGCGGCACCGTCTGCACAAGCCGCAACAGCAGCAGGCGAGTCATGGTTTCAACCACACTTGGGTCAGGTCGTAGAAATTCTGCGCCGGAACGTTAAAGCCCTGCACGGCCGGTGAGGTGGTAAACACACGGTTAAGCTCCAGCAGTGGCACAAACGCCGCCTGTTGCTGGAACTGCTGGTTCACCTGATGCCACAGCGCCAACGCTTTTGGCTTGTCGGTGGTGATGCTCGCCTGCGCAATCAACGGCGCGACGTCGGTAATCACCTTCTCGCCTTTGCCACGCGAAACCACGTAGTTTTTCCACGCGACGTTTAACCACTGCGGGCTAATCAGCCCCCATTCCATGGTAAATAGCCCGGTGTCGTCCGCCAGGTTTGCCAGATGAGAGCTATAGGTTATCCACTCCTGCGAGACGACCTTAACGGTAATGCCCACTTTGCTGAGATCGCGTTGGATCCACTCAATAACCGGCTGATTCTGGTCGTAGGTGATGATGGTAAAGCTGACTTCACCAGGTTTGAATCCCGCATCGGCCAGCAGTTTTTTGGCGCCTTCCGGGTCGTAGGTGTAGTCTTTTTGCGATGCCAGGAACGCTTCGTTGGAGCGGTTGAGAATGCTATAGCTCGCCACCGCGTGGCCGTTAAGCAATGATTTCACCAGCTCCTCACGGTTGATGGCTTTAATCACCGCCTGACGCACCGCCAACTGGCTGGTGTACTTATTGGCGAAGTTCCAGCCGAGGAATAGCTGGTTGGCTTCGGTGCTGTCGTGCACCGTATAGCCGCTTTGCGTCAGCAGGTCGACGGCGTCGGTTGGCGTACGGGAGAGAATGTCGACCTGGCCCGATTGCAGGGCGCTCACGCCGGTGCTGCCGTCGAGGATTGGGCGGAAAATTAGCCGTTCCATATAGGGTTTTTTGCCCCACCAATCGTCATTGCGCAGCAGTTCGGTGCGGTCGTTACGCACCCGCAGCACAAAGCGGTAAGGCCCGGTGCCGGTAGGGTGATCCGCCAGCCCGTCTTGCCCCCATTTTTGTAAGGCGGCAGGGCTGAAGATGCCGGACACCCAGTTGCCTTGCGGCAGAAAGCGCAGGAAATCCGGGAACGGTTGATTAAAGGTGTAGCGCACGGTGAGGGGGTCAACGACCTCAATTGATTTCAAGTCGTGATAAACCTGAGCCATGGTGGCCTGCGAACGGGCGTCGAAGTATTCAAACTGCGGATCGGTAAAGCGACGGACGTTAAAACGTACCGCTTCGGCGTCAAACGTGGTGCCGTCGTGGAATTTAACCCCTTCGCGCAGATGGAAGGTGAAGACCGTCGCATTGTCATTAATTTCCCAATGGGTGGCCAGGCCGGGAATAATTGGTGGGGTGCCTTTCGCCGCTGGGACGGATAAATCTTCCGCGACCAGCGATTCATAAATATGTTTATCCACCCGATAGGTTTCATAAGAATATTGGCGGTTGGGATCGTAAATAGTCGGTTCCAGTGCCTGACCAATAATTAATGTCTTGCCATAGCGCGACTTTTCATCGGTGTCATCTGCAAATGACAACGCCGGGACGCCTAATCCCATCACTAATGTGGTAGAAATAGCGGTGAGCTGTAATAACTTACGGCGGGATAGCGATATCCCGGCGATAATTTCTTTTTTATTCATAGCGATGTCCGATGTGCAAAGCAGGTGTTTTTATATTTTGTCAGTCGTTTTTTATGTTGATATCAAGACTGAAGGGCGATACTAGCATCAGTAAAAAAAGAGAATAAATGCGCATTTCTTATTTTGTTTTCTCTTTTTACTATTTGCATTTTTTAGCTTTGATATGCCGGATTTAATCATTGTCGATATCCGGGGTTTTATTTATGGTCAGTTTTTTTTATTTCGGTAAATAAAATGCGTAATAACATCATTCTCAGTGGGTTTACCATGGCGGCGGTCTCGCATATTAACTATGGGATGTGGCGTGACCCACAGGACAACAGCTATCGCTATACCGACATCGAGTATTGGGTGGGGCTGGCAAAGCTGCTGGAGGAGCAGGGGTTCGACTGTCTGTTTATCGCCGATGCGCTGGGGCTGATTGATAGCTGGCAGGGAAGCCCGGCGGCATCCCTGGCTCAGGGGATCCAGTCGCCGCTTATCGACCCGCTGCTGCTGGTCTCGGCAATGGCGGCGCAAACCTCGCGGTTGGGCTTTGGCGTGACGGTGTCCACCACCTACGAGCAGCCCTACCTGCTGGCGCGAAAATTTACCACCCTCGACCACCTGACGAAGGGGCGTATCGCCTGGAATGTGGTGACCTCGCAGTTGGAAAGCGCCGCGCGTAATCTTGGGCTGGAAAAGCAGATGGATCATGATGAACGCTATGAGCGTGCCGATGAGTTTCTTAACGTTAGCTATAAGCTGTGGCAGCATTCGTGGGAGCGAGCGGCGCTGAAGCGCGATAAGGTGGCTGGTGTGTATACGGACCCGGAGCGCGTTCATCCGGTGGCTCATAAGGGACGCTGGTTTACGGTGCCCGATGCCCACCTTTCCGAACCCAGTCCACAGCGAACACCGGTCATTTTCCAGGCCGGAGGATCGCCGCGCGGCGTTGATTTTGCGGCGCGCCATGCGGAAGTGGTCTTTGTTGCCGGGCTGGACGCCAGCGGCGTGAAAAAACAGGTCGCGGCGATTAAAGCGCAGGCGGCGGTACATGGGCGCGCACCGGGGGCGATTAAGTTTATCAGCGCGGTGACGGTGATAACCGGCGCGACGGAAGAAGAGGCGCAGGCAAGCTTTGCCAAACGCCGCGCACATTACGATCTACAGGGAGCGCTGATTCACTACGGTGCCAGCACTGGGGTCGATCTTTCCGCTCATTCGCTTGATGCGCCGCTGGAATGGCAGCAGACCAACTCTAACCGCTCTCTGCTCAAAATGGTGACTGGTGAAGAAGGGCTGCCGCCAAAAACGCTGCGCGAAGTGTTCCATCCCGAAGAGGGGTTGGGGCGGCAAAAGACGTTTGTTGGCTGCGGTGAAAGTGTGGCGGCGCAGCTTGAAGCGTGGCTTGATGAAAGTGATACCGATGGTATTAATCTGGCGCAGTGGCTGTCGCCGGGGTGCTTTGAAGATTTTTCTCGTTGGGTGATACCGGCGCTGAAGCAGCGAGGTCTGCTGAGCGAGAAACCCGTGGGCCAGACGTTGCGCCAGCGGCTATTCCCGCAGGGGGCCGCAGAACCCGCGAGCGACCATCCTGCTCAACAGAAGTAGGGCTGTAGAACGCTTAAGAATGTGGACGTCGTGGGGTAAGGCTCGCGTCTCCGCTTTCCAGTGGGCCCTTCTCCTGTGCCCACTGGATAAACGCTTTTTTCGGCAACGCTTTGCTGTAGAACCAGCCCTGTCCGGCCGGTACGCCGTGGGTGTACAACCAGTCGCGCTGATGCGCAGTCTCAATACCTTCCGCAATCATGCTCAGGTTCAGCGATTTAGCGATCTCAATGATATGACCGGTGACCACCTTGTGTTCCAGCGCATCGACAAAGCTTTTGTCGATTTTCAGCGTGTCGACCTCCAGTTCCTGGAGGTAGCTTAGGCTCGAATAACCGACGCCAAAATCATCGATGTACACCTTGTGGCCCATTTCCCGATAGGCCTGTAGCACCGGGCGCGCGGTTTGCGGCGCAATCAGGTCGCGCTCGGTCAACTCCAGCGCAATCTGGTGAGGTGCCACGTTCCACTGCTGGATTTGTTGACGCAGCAGGGCGGGCAGGGTTGGGGAGCTTAGGTCGGCGGCGGTGATATTGATAGAGACGGTCATCTCAGGATGCTGCGATAGCCAGCCTCCCAAATCCGCAAATACACCGCGCACGATATGCTCGGTCAGTTGGCAAATCACGCCGGTCTGCTCCGCAATGGCAATAAAGAGATCCGGTGGCAGCCAGCGACCATCGGCCTGCTGCCAGCGGGCTAGCGCTTCAGCGCCGAGCAGTCGCCCGTCCTCGAGCGACACCACCGGCTGGTAGTGTACGGTGATCTCTTTGGCTTTGATCGCTGCCAGCACGCGGTAATGGGATGATTGCAGGCGGCGTAAAAGGCGTACCATGAAGTAAGAGGCCAGGCCACTAATCAGTAGCCCCAGCGGCAGCCAGAGCATTAGTTGGCGATGCCAGTTAATGGAGAGAGGCTTCATCGATGACCAGGTGAGTAAAATCGCGCCAACGTCCGGCAGGACACGCTGGTGATACAGGGTGTCGTTAAACTGGATGACCGGTTGGTCAGTCTGCAGGTGGTGTTCCCATATCTCTGGGTCGAGCGGGTGATTGCTGGCGATAACCCGGTGGCTCTGGGCATTGATAAGCGCGGCATAAATCGGGTAGGTCGGGTCCGGCAGCACGTCAATCAATGAATCCGGGTCAACCATCACCATATATTTGCCGTGGCTTACCGCCATCATCGGGGCATCGGTTTGCAGGTCGTGGCGTGAAGTGAGCCAGACCGTATAGCCGGCGGGTGTGGTGAATTCGGTACCGGGGATTTTCTCGGAAAGCGTGTTACTCAATAACTCACACGGCGCGTCATGATTCTCAAGGTAGAAGACGCTTTGGATGTACTGATGAATGTAAGAGATTTTCTGTATTTGTCGCAGGTGGCCCAGGGTGCAGGGGGCGCCCTGATAACGGTTGATTTCCTCTAGCGCCGTTTTGGCCTGCACCTTCACGCGCTGAGTTCGCGCCAGAACTCGCTCGGCGTAGCTGTTCATTTCCTGGTTAAATAACTCGTTGGCCTGACGATTCGCCAGCCACAGGCTAAGGGCAATAGGCAGAAAAATAGCGATAATCAGCACGCCTGTGATCAGGCTCACCAGACGTCGCATCGTCATTATTTTTCCTTTGTTGAGGTCAGCGGAGTAAAAAGATTGGCGCGCTAATGATATCGCTGCTGAAGCGGTTCAGGCCAGCACAAAGGATGGATAATACCGATTTTCAGAAATTACGCGTATGGTTACGTGGCGAATTACCACATCAGTAGTAGGGGAAGCACGTGGGCGATCCCCTCTCCCAAAAGGGGAGAGGGGGAAAACTATTTTTGCCGTTACATGTTAGAGAAGACGTTCATGATAACGCCGCCGGAGATGATCAACACCATCGCCAGAATAGCGGGCAGATCCGGCTTTTGCTTATAGAGGATCATCGAGAAGATAGTCACGCCGACGATGCCAAACCCGCACCACAGCGAATAGGCGACGCCAACCGGAATGGTGCTCATGGCGCGGGTCAGCGCGAAGTAGCACAGGCTGTAAGCACAGACCACCAGTATTGAAGGCGCCAGCTTGCTGAAGCCGTTGGTCTTTTTGATCATCGACGTACCGGTGATTTCGGAGCCGATAGACAGCGCCAGCCATAAAAATCCGAGATTAAACATAGTGAATTCCTTTTGCGTTAGTTGGCGACGTTTTTGTCCAGGGTGGAAGCGGTAGGCTCGGCGGGCGTCTCTTCGCTCTCCTCACTGCCCATTTTGGAAAACAGGTTCATGATGACGATGCCGCTGGCGATAATCGCCATGCCGATGATGGCGGCGGTGTCCGGGTGCTGGCCGTAGAAGGCCATGCCAAGCGTAGACACCACCAGAATGCCGGTGCCGGACCAGGTCGCGTAGGCCAGACCGACGGGGATATCTTTTACCGCGCGGGACAGCGAGTAGTAGCAGGTGCAATAGAGCACCACCAGCAAGGCGAGCAGCAGCATTTTGGTAGTGCCTTCGCTGCTACCGAACATTTTCAGGGTTGAGGTGGCCGAGGTTTCTGACACGATAACCAGCAGCATCCATAGCCAGCATTTTGTTTTTGAAGACATCTTCTACACTCCAGGTTTTATTATCGAGGTAAGGTTATTTTTTCTTCGTTTTGACATAGTCGACGGCGGCATCGGTGAGCACGGCATCAGGTCTTGCGGCCAGCGACGGATTATTGACGATATCTGTGACAGTCAGATAACGACGGGTTGCCATAAGTGGTGCGGGTGCGGCTGTCGTTGCGCCCGTTTCCAGCTTCTCCAGCAATTCATTCATCGTGCAAAGCGTCACCCCGCACGCTGCCAGGCGAGCAAGGGTGGCGTCGATATGCGCGGTATAGGCGCTGTCGACCACTGCGCCGCGTAGCTGATTTAGCTCGCTGTGCGGGCAGCAGTGGTAGCGCAGCGCCAGTACCGGAATGCCCGCCAGCAGCGCATCGTGCAGGCGACGCGCCACCGGGCTTTGCAGCGTACCGTTGACCAGTTCGGCCGCTTGGGGATAGTCGAGAAACGGCAGCAGCAGCGCTTTATAACCAACCGGCGGCTCGCCCGACAGCGGCAGAACCTCCCCAAGCGGATGCCACGCCGCGGCATCATCAAGGGTTTCATCCATCGCCAGCACCAGCCGCTGCCCGCAGCCCGCCAGCCGTTGGCGGATAGCCTGGCGGTAGCCGTCGGCAGCGGTGACCATCACCAGCACCGGCGGCCGTAAACGCTGGAGGATCTGCGCCACCAGGCGGTCAATCTGTTGCTCGCTCATCAGTCGCTCCTTTAGCCTATCAGCATGACCGGCGCGCCGTTCTTCAGCCCGGCGGCGTTGGCCTCTTCGGTGTCGATATGGAACTCAAGGGCGAAATCGTCGCGCACGCGCACCACCACTTCATCGAAGGTGAGCTGTCGCTCGCCATGGCTGCGAACGCTGACCTTCTGGCCGTTATGGACGTTAAGCGTGCGGGCATCCTGCGGCGACATATGAATATGCCGCCAGGCGCAGATCACCTGTGAGTGTAGCTCGACGTGGCCCTTTGGCCCCACCAGTAGCGCATCACCCGCGTTCTCCAGTTGGCCGGATTCCCGCACCGGGGCTTTAATCCCCAGCGCGAAGCAGTCGGCGCGGGAGACTTCCAGCTGCGTGGTCGGGCGGGTAGGGCCGAGTACGCGAACCTGAGTCAGCGAGCCTTTTGGTCCGACGACGGTGACGCACTCTTCGGCGGCGAACTGCCCCGGCTGGCGCAACGGTTTAAACGGCGTCAGCGCATAGCCCTTGCCGAACAGCGCCTCGACGTCCTGCTGCGACAGATGAACGTGGCGGTTAGAGACGCCTACCGGGATGGTGGGCGTGGTCTCGTGCAGCCGGGCGCTGATTTTTTCCTGTAGCAGGGCGTCAATCATGCCTTTTTCCCTTTCTTGTGCACGGCGTTTTTCTCTTCCGCGACGGTTTCCTGCGGCGCGACAGGCTCACTCGCGGCTTCCTGGACGGGCTCAACCAGCGCGGCAGGCTGTGCTTTTTCCCGTGGCGGATGCCCCTTGAGGGTGCTCAGCGCTTCGACAATGCAGCGTTCCGGGCGTGCAATCACCAGTGAATTGACCGGCAGATTACTCGCCTGAACCACCGCCACGCCGTGTTCGATAGCGGTGTGAATGGCGCTGATTTCCCCTTCAAAGCACACGCTCACTAGCCCTGAGCCCACCTTACGATAGCCGATGCAGGTGACGCCTGCGGCTTTGCAGGCCGCGTCGACGGCCTGGATGGCGGCGACCCATCCTCGTGTTTCAATGACGCCTAAACTTTTCATTCTCGGCTCCTTTAGTGACGTACTAAGCGAATATCAAAATCAAATCCGGCGAAGAAGGCCTCCAGTTGATTCAGCTCTTCCACGCTGTAAGACGGGTCCTGAAGAATCGGGTAGGGCATCTCCAGACGTTCGTATTTTTTGCGGCCCAACTGGTGGTACGGCAGCATATCGATGCGGCGGATGTTGCCGCGCTTCGCCAGCTTCTGTACGTAGTCGATAGCGCCGGTAATGGCTTCCCACGAGTCGTTGTAGCCGCGCACCAGCGGCATGCGGATAATCACGTTCGCGCCGGAGTCGACCAGCCATTCCAGATTGCGGCGTACCCCTTCGTTACCGATGCCGAACAGCGTTTTGTGGTGATCGCTGTCGATCTGCTTGATGTCGAATAAGAAGGTGTCGGTGACCGGCGCCAGCTTCTGGTAGTTCGCCAGCGGAGTGGTGCCCTGGGTTTCGACGGCGGTGTTGAGCATCATTTTTTTGCATTCGCTAAACAGGGCGACGGCAAAATCGGTCTGCAGACTCATCTCGCCGCCGCCGATGGTCACGCCGCCGCCGGAGGAGATATAGAAGTCGTAGTCCTGCATGATGACCTCCATCAGCTCGCTGACGGTGACATCTTTACCCATGATATCCAGCGCGTTCTGGGTGCAAATCGCTTCGCATTTGCGACAGCCGATACAGTCTTTATTGCGGTTGACGAAGTGCTTCATTTCGCCGTTTTCTTCCGCGCGGTAGTGAATGCCCGCCGGGCAGACGTTCACGCAGTCGCCGCAGTTAATGCATTTGTCCTGAGAGAACATCACCTGAAACTGGCTGCTCAAGCCTTCCGGGTTGGCGCACCACGGGCAGCGAATGTTGCAGCCCTTAAAAAACACCAGCGTGCGAATGCCGTCCCCGTCGTAGATCGAATACTTCTGAATATTAAAAATTCGACCCGTTAATTCCTGCGTATTGCCCATCACGCTTGCCTCCTGAAAATTCTGGACGTCCTTGTCCTACTGCATTCCGTTAGATCAGAACTTCTCAATCACCGTACGGCTGATGATCTCGTCCTGGACCTCTTTGCACAGCTCAACGAAGTAGGCGCTGTAGCCCGCTACGCGCACGATCAGGTCGCGATATTTTTCCGGCTCCTGCTGCGCTTTCTTCAGCACTTCGTTATCGACATAGCTGAACTGCATCTGGCCGTTGCCGAGAATCGACGCGGTGCGCAGCAGGGTGATAAGCCCGTGGCGGCCTTCTGGGGTATCGAGCAGCCCTTTAAGGAACTTGAAGTTGTGCACCATGCCGATGTTCATGGTTTCCACGTTCATCTTGCTGACCGACTTGATGATGGCGGTTGGACCATGTTTATCCGCGCCCTGGGTCGGGCTGATGCCGTCGGAGAGCGGCATCCATGCCAGGCGACCGTTCGGCGTGGCGTTGGTCAGCTCACCGATTGGCGTGTTGTTGGAGATGGAGAGCGTGCCGTGGCTCAGGGTGGAGTAGAGCATCTTGTACTTGCGGCACTCGCGCTCGGTCCACTCGGTGATGTCCAGCGCGTACTGGTCAACGTAGTTATCGTCGTTGCCGTACTTCGGCGCGTTCAGGCAGTCGCGGCGCAGCCCTTCAAAGCCTTCAAAGTTAGCCAGCATCGCGTCGCGCATCTGCTCGAGGGTGTATTTTTTATCTTCGAACACCAGCTTGCGGATAGCGGCCATCGAGTCGACGTAGGTTGCCAGACCGGAGAAAATCAGCCCCGGACCGTGGTTGACCATCGCGCCACCGGCGGCCACGTCTTTACCTTTTTCCATGCAGCCTTCGACCAGCAGCGACATCAGCGGTTTCGGCGCCACGTCGCGGTGTACGCGCTGGCTGATAACCGTACCAATTGCTGACAGGCGCACGATGTGGGCAATCTGCTGTTTCACCGCCGCATCGAATGCCTCGAAGGTGTGCAGGTCACGCAGGTCGCCGGTGTCCAGCCCCTGATAGCTGTCAAACAGCACCATGCGGCCACGGTTCAACACGAACTCGATGGCAATTGGCCACTGGGTGTAGCCGGTGGAGGTCCACTGGTAGATGCGGCCGGATTTCTGCGGTTCGACGCAGCCCATCAGGCAGTAGTCGCGCGCGTCTTCAAAGTCGAAGCCTTTACGCAGCATCATCTTGATGTGGGAGTCATCGAAGTGACAGGCCGGGAAGCCCATCCCCGCTTTTACCACGTCGACGATTTTTTCCATGTACTTCTGCGGTGACTGGTTGTGAATACGGCAGGCCAGCGACGGCTGGTAAACCTTCACAAAGCGCACGGCGTCCATGATCAGATAGGTCAGATCGTTACAGGCATCGCCGCCGGAACGCTTCTGGCCACCAACGGTCAGGTTGATAAATGGCTGGTAGCCCGCGAAGTACTTCGCCCCCAGTTCGCTGGACATCCACATCAATTCGGCGCATTTGATGATAAACGCCTGCAACATTTCCAGCGCGGCGTCATGGGTCAGACGGCCTTCGCGGATATCGGCTTCAAACATTGGGTAGCAGTACTGGTCAACGCGGCCCAGCGACAGCCCGGTCTGGTTCTCTTCGATTTCAAACAGCGACTCGACGGTCCAGATACTTTGCAGCGCTTCCTGCAGGGTTTTCGGCGGGTTCGCTGGGACGTTCTGGTTCACCTCGGCGATGGTCAGCAGTTCGGCACGGCGCTGGGCGTTCTGCTCAACGGCAGCCAGTTCACGGGCGCGGGCGGCGATGCGGTGGGCGTAGTTCACCACCCCTTCACAGGTTTCAATTGCCGCTTTGTAGTAGTAAATACGGTCGATATCTTCCGGGTTCTCCATGCTCAGGTTCGCCAGGTGCGCCTCGGCGTCGGCTTTGATGCCGTTCATCCCTTTAGTAAACAGCAGCACGTCGTAGCCAGGGCAGGTATCGCCGCCGCCGTTGATCTGGTGGTAGGAGAGGTCGCTGACGAAGGTCTCGCCGCTGAAGGACCAGACGCCCGCTTCGCGGTACTGTGCTTCGCAGATTTCATCAAGAGAACGACCTTCCCAGAACGGCACGATCTCTTCGCGGATGGTTTTTTTGTCTTCTTCGCTTATCTCAAACGGGTCCTGCGGGCGGGTGCTCATGGTATCAAGCTCGTCGCGTACCCAGCGCCAGGCGATATCCGGTGAGAAGGCTCCGGCGCGCGGTTTGCCGCACGGATGGCCGACGATCAGCTCATCGTCCTGAATCAGAATCGGCGCCGTTTCACAGGCGTGGCGGAAGGCTTTGGCGCGCAGCAGAATGGTCGGCATGCCTGGGTTGGCTTTTACCACTTCGGTAAAGGCCAGCGCGCGGTAAATAGAGACGCTTGGGCGTACGGTCAGATAGTGGTCGCGCAGGCGCTGCATGCGCGGGGTCAGCCCTTCCGCCGTGGTGGTTTCACTACAGTTGGCGAACGGCGCGGCGGAAACGGGCTGTTTACCGCTGAACAGACGTACCGGCAGATGCAGCGCGCTGAGGTTGTGCTGGGCGCTCTGGAACATCTCGGACAGGGCGTTGATGCGCGCATTTTCAAGGCTTGCGCCGTGGAGCAGGGCATCAAACATCGGGTAACCGTCAATTGCGCTGGCGGCGCGGACTTCGCTTAATTCTGCGAGCTTAAACCACAGGCACTCAACGATTTCATAGGCCTGGGCTTCGGTCAGCGCGCCGTTGGCGATATCGTGCTGGTAGTACGGCAGCAGCGCTTTGTCGACGCCTTCCGGGTTCACTGCGTAGCTGCCGTTATCGAGCTGTAACGCCAGTTGGAACAGGTAGAACGCCTGGCAGGCTTCTTTAAAGCTGCGCGCCGGGTGGGCTGGAACGTGGTGCAGAATCGCGACGCTGTCTAACAGCTCGGCTTTGCGATAGGCGTTGGTTTCAGCGGCGGCTAACTGCTCGGCGCTGTGGGCGAGGTTTTGCGCCAGCGCCATCAGGGCGTCGCAGGCGTAAATCGCGGCGCGGCAGCCGTTGACTTCGTCCATGCCGCTGCGGCTGACCGCGCTGCCGAGCGTACGGGTTTTCTCTTCCAACTGGTGTTTAATCGCCAGCACGCCTTTCTCGACCACCAGCTTGTAGTCCGGGGAGTCGAGGTCGCTGTTCAGATTGAGGAACTGGAACGCCGAGGGGCGATGGGCGGCGGCTTCATCATGGAAGATCGCGCCGTGCGGCTTGCGGGTCTGGTTGCCGACGATAAGCTCATCGGCGCTGATGGTGAGCGGCAACTGACGCATCAGTTCATAGAAGCGGCGCGCCGGTTTAACGGCGGCGGGAACGCCAGCAATATCGCCGTCCAGCCCGCTCAGCACGGTGGCGTGTTCGGTGCACAGGGTGCTTTTTTGTGAAAGTAAACGTTCTGCCAACACTTTGACGCGCGGCGTTAAGCTGTAGAGTGCCATGTCGTATTCTCCAGATGTTCTTATTGGGTGCCCGTATTTTGCCGGGTGGCGTTTCGCTTACCCGGCCTACGCAAGCGGAGCGCCGCGCCATGCCTGGCGATAAAGCTCGGTTAATGCCTGCGCGTCCGGCGTGCGCGGGTTGGTTGGGGTGCAACTGTCGCGCAGCGCCTGACCGACCATTTCCGCTAAGCGACGCTCAAAGTCTTCGCCGTCCACGCCGGTGCCGTGAATACCGGTGGGCAGGGTCATTTCATCTTTCAGCGCTTCAATGGCGATCAGCAGGCTGGTGACGCCTTCGCGGGCGGTATTCGCAGGCAGATCCAACAGATGGGCCAGACGCGCATATTTGTGCGCGGCTTCGGTATCGCACTGCCCCTGATAGTCAGCGTTCCACGCCACGACGTGCGCCATTAGCAGGGCGTTGGCGCGACCGTGCGGGACGCGAAAGACGCCGCCGAGCGCGTGGGCCAGGCTGTGGGTGATGCCGAGCGAGGCGTTGGTAAACGCCATGCCCGCCATGCAGGAAGCGTTGTGCATTTTTTCACGCGCCTGCAAATCCTGGCCGTTGCGCCAGCAGGTTGGCAGGTAGCGGAAGACCTGCTGCACCACTTTCTCAGCCAGCGCATCGGAAAAGTCGCTGGCGGCGCGAGAGACGTAGGCCTCCAGCGCGTGGCACAGCACGTCCATCCCGGTATCGGCGGTGATGGACGACGGCACCGACGCCACCAGCGTTGGGTCGAGAATGGCGATATCCGGCAGCAGCGACGGGTCGACCAGCACCAGTTTCTCGGCGTTCGCCTTCACCACCGAAAAGCTGGTGACTTCCGAGCCGGTGCCGCTGGTGGTGGGGATGGCCACGAAGCAAGGGCGCTTGCGCCCTGCGTCCGGGCGGGTTTGCGCCAGGGCGAAAATAACCGCTTTGGCGGCGTCAATCACCGAACCGCCGCCCAGGGCAATCACCAGATCCGGATAGCGGCTGTCCATCAGCTTCATGCCGCGCACCACGGTGGCGATGTCCGGGTCAGCCACCACGTCGTCCCAAATCTGGAATGCGATGCCGCGATCGCGCAGGATAGCGGTCACTCGTGAGGCGAGGCCGAACTTGACCATCGCCTGGTCGGTGACCAGCAGCACGCTGTGGGCGGACACATCGGCCAGCGCCGATAGCGCGTCCTGACCGAAGCAGATCCGGGGTTTCAGCAAAAATTCACTCATTGGGTTATTCACTCCTTAAGCGTCCCGAAACACGTTCTCGACAATGGCTACCACCGCCATCGCTTTGTAGCGGTCTTTGTTGAGCGCGAAGTACTCCTCGGCCAACACGATGTCGTGCATCCCCGCGCCGACGCTATCGACGGCGACCCAGGAGCGGTCTTTCATCGGCTGCTGGTTGTCATCCAATTGAGTGATAAGCAGCAGGTTGCTGCCCCGTAGCTCATCGCTCTTTTGTGTGGCCACGACATGTCCGGTAACCTTTGCGAGAATCATTGTTTTTATCGCCTTATATCAATGCGTTACTTGCCTAAGCGCTCAAGCACCTGACGGATGACGCGCTCCACGTTCTGCTCGCTGATTTCACCTTCAGCCTCTACCGTGGCAGCCGTCGCAAAACGGTTGTCGCCGTGACTACTGAGGGGGGCGGCTGGGGCAGGGGAGGTGAAGCGCGCGTCGTCAACGATGCTGCGGCGCGGATCAACCGGCTGGCTGGTGATAGTCGGCTGCGGTTCCACGCGGCTGCTCGGTGCGCGCAGTTCGTCGATAGAACGCACGCCGTAGCCCACTTTGCGGATATTGAGCAGGTTCATCGGGCCGACGTTATCGGAGCTGGAGCCGCCGCCTACCGCGCCGCAGCCTAAGGTCAGCGCCGGGGTGATGTTGGTGGTCGCGCCGATACCGCCGAGCGCCGCAGGGGTGTTAATCAGAATGCGGTTAACCGGTTTTTCGAGGCAGAACTGACGGATAACGTCCTGGTTGCGGGTGTGGATTACCAGCGTATGGCCAAGGCCTTCGTTGGTCAGCAGCTCCACCACGCGATGGCAGGCGGCTTTCCAGTCCTCTTCCACGTACAGGCCGAGCACCGGACACAATTTTTCACGCGAGTAAGGGTTTTTCGCGGAGACGGTGGTTTGCTCGGCAATCAGCACGCGGGTGCTGGCCGGTACGCAGAAGCCCGCCATCTGGCTTAAATAGAGCGCCGTTTTGCCCACCACTTTCGGGTTGATGGTGCCGTTTGGACGCAGCAGCAGAGCCGCCATTTTCGCCGCTTCGCTTTCGTTCATAAAGTACGCGCCCTGGGCTTCCAGTTCGCGATGCACGTCGTCGTAAATGCAGCCTTCGACGATGATCGACTGCTCAGAGGCGCAGATAACGCCGTTATCGAAGGTTTTGCTGGTGATGATATCTTTCACCGCATGAGGAATATCGGCGCTACGCTCGATAAACGCCGGGCCGTTACCCGGGCCGCCGCTGATGGTTGGCGTACCGGAAGCGTAGGCCGCGCGCACCATGCCTTCGCCGCCGGTCGCCAGGATAAGCGACACGTCTTTGCTGTGCATCAGTTCAGAGGTAGCTTCCAGCGTCAGTGTGGTTACACCGTCAACGATCCCGGCCGGTGCGCCCGCTGCTTCCGCGGCACGTTTGACAATCTCAATGGCTTTCCAGCTGCACTGACGTGCGCCCGGATGCGGCGAGAAGATAATCGCGTTACCGGCTTTGAGGGCAATCAGCGTTTTGTAGATAACCGTGGAGGTCGGGTTGGTTGAGGGAACCAGCGCGCAGATAACGCCCAGCGGCACGCCCACGTCCATCACTTTCTTTTGTTGATCGTCATGAATGATGCCGACGGTCTTCATATCTTTGATGGCGTCGTAAACGCGCAGCGAGGCAAAACGGTTCTTCAGGACTTTATCCTGCCAGTTGCCGAAGCCGGTCTCTTCCGCGGCCATTTTCGCGAGCGTTTCGGCGTGGTGCGCCGCTTCCTGGGCCACGTTTTTCACGATAGCGTCGATTTGCTGCTGCGAAAAAGTGGCCATTACCGCTTGCGCTTTTTTGGCGCTGCGCACCAGTTCTCGCGCGTTCTGGCGAGAGAGCAAATCGGTATCCAGTTCAATCATGAGTCTATCCTTCATCAGACGAAAAGAGTGCAGACGGGGCGTGCCCGGTCAGGTCATGCTTTATGCTGCGATGCGATTTTTTCGATGTCGTTATGCGGGCGAGCAATAACACGGGAAGTGACCACTTCACCGATGCGTTTTGCCGCTTCAACGCCGGAGTCCACCGCCGCGTTGACCGCGCCGACGTCGCCTTTCACCATCGCGGTAACGAGGCCGGAGCCGACGTTTTCATAGCCGATAAGCTCGACGTTGGCGGCTTTGCACATGGCGTCTGCGGCTTCGATACAGGCCACCAGACCTTTGGTTTCAATCAGACCAAGCGCTTCTTTCATCATTTTCTCTCCGGTTATTCGCTAATTTTGTAGTGCGAGACAATCTTGTTGATGTCGTTATGCGGACGCGCGATAACCAGCGAGGTCACCACTTCACCAATACGCTGCGCTGACTCCACGCCGGAATCCACCGCCGCTTTCACCGCGCCGACATCGCCTTTCACCATCGCGGTGACGAGGCCGGAGCCGACGTTTTCATAGCCGATAAGCTCGACATTGGCGGCTTTGCACATCGCATCTGCCGCTTCGATACAGGCCACCAGACCTTTGGTTTCAATCAGACCTAATGCATCACCCATTTGCGTTCTCCCGGCCTTAAGCCTTGTGTTTAATGACGATTTTGTTGATGTCGTTGTGCGGACGCGCAATCACCAGCGACGTCACCACTTCCCCAATGCGCTGCGCCGACTCCACGCCGGAATCCACCGCCGCTTTCACCGCGCCGACGTCGCCTTTCACCATCGCGGTGACGAGGCCAGAGCCGACGTTTTCATAGCCAATCAGTTCAACGTTGGCGGCTTTACACATCGCATCTGCGGCTTCAATGCAGGCCACCAGACCTTTGGTTTCGATAAGCCCTAATGCATCACCCATTGCTTCACTCCTCAAAACAGGTTGTGTGATTTCAGGAAAACCGTCCGTGTCACGGCGTTAACCCACGGCAGCGGCGTTCGGGATTCACTATAGGGATTCCCTTTTTGTGTGGAATTTAAATCTGGATGGTTGTCTGATTTAGATAAAAACTCTGCCATTTAGCCTTTTATGGCTGGTGATTTATCTGTTTATGCTGCGGGGAGGGGCGGGATTTTGACGGGTATAAGGCGTTTTTTTCCGTGCGCGTGGCGCTCACTGTAAATGTTATGAAGTTGCTAAATTTATACAAAGGTCGGGTAACATGGCGCAGAAGCAACTGTGGCGAGGTTCAAATTCTGACGGCGAAGCTAAACGCAAAAGGTGCGCTTTTTGGCGAGGGGGAGGCGGCAGGAAAACGCGCGTGCGCGATGGATCACAGTTTGTCGTTGGCGCGCCGGGCGAACGCGCCCCACTCACTATGCCGTTAACGTGGCGAAGATTGATTTGGCAACGGTGGCCGAGCGGTTAGCCGCCTGCCGAGAGCGTCCCTATCAAGGTATGGTGTTTTATGAGGACGGGGACGTTTAGTTCAGCGCGCTGCCAGATTTCAGCGTGCAGATCCACAGCGGTGAGTTAATGGAGCTCAGTAGAATCGCTTTGTCATTGAGCTTCTGGGCGTTAAGAAACAGCCCGTCGTGGCTGTCGGACATCTCGCGCATAAAGTAGGCGAAAATCACGTCCGGGGATTCATCGATGGACGAAGCGCTGGATTCCCACTGGTTGATACGATAGTGGCGTTCCGTCGCGGAAATGCGTTTACTGGTATAGCTGAATTTGACGTAACGCTGCAAATAGAGCCAGCCAGCGGCCGAATCGGTGTAACCCTCGACCACCATTGAGCCTTTACCGTGGCTGCCAAAGTTGAAGTGAATGTTGCCGTTCACGTTCTCTTTATCCATATTTTCAAAACGCATGATCCCTTTGGTGGAACAGCTCATTACCCCGGCGTTTTCATCGGGCAGCAGACGCCAGGCGCTAAACCCGGCGACCGCGATAAACACGAGCAGAGAAAGGGCAAAGAACGTACGCGGCGCGAGTTTCATCATGGTTTCCATGAATAGTAGAAGTAGTTGTCGCAGTAGCTGAACGGGTTGTCTTCATGCATAGCGCAGTGGGCAAGGAACACGCGCCCCAGACCGTTGGTTTCCAGCCTGTCGCCATAGAAAAAGAGGAAACGCTCGCCGGGTTTGCACACGATTTTCAACCGTTCACGCACCTCATCGAAATTTTTTACGTAGGCGCTGGCGCTGACCGAGCGCAGCATCTCATCGCTGGCCAGCAATTCACACTGGCTATGGGTGATTTGGCTCAGGGAGATTGGATGCGACTCTCGCACGCCCACCAGGCTCAGGATAAGCAGCAGCAGGGCAATGGTCAGCAGACAGGCGCCCGCGATATACCAGCAAGTACCGCGCGCATGCGCCGTAACGGGTGGGGTTTCCTGCGGCGTCTCTGGCGCGGCTTCGGTGATGATGACCGGCGGCTCCGGCGTGGATAAGGGCGGCGATGGTTCATCCAGCGCCTCAATGACCACGTCCGGGTTCAGCTGCAAGTAGCCGCGCGACACGGTGACGATAATGTTGTCGACTCCGTAGTGGCGGAAGGTTTTGCGCAGCATGCTCAGGTACTGGTTCAGGTTGCTGTTTGACGAGGTTAATCCGTTGTCATCCCAG
Organism: Kluyvera chengduensis; assembly: GCF_044197065.1. Lineage (NCBI taxonomy): Bacteria > Pseudomonadati > Pseudomonadota > Gammaproteobacteria > Enterobacterales > Enterobacteriaceae > Kluyvera > Kluyvera chengduensis. The sequence continues at coordinate 590,573 of NZ_JBIQOI010000002.1, read as the reverse complement.
ACTTTTTTGAGCACGTCTTCCCGGCTGACGATACCGGTGTTATGCAAAAAGAAGAACAGCAGCGCGCTGGCGGTGATCGACAGCTGGCTGTCCGGTTCAGCGCTTTGCGGCAGCGTTATCGTGCCATCCGTTGCGTCATAAATAAAACGGGCATTGATGTTGTAGCGCATCGCGGCCTCAGCCTATGTGCTTCACGCGGGAAGCGTCATCTTATTAAGAGAGTCGACCAACGTTCGTCGGTGCTCGGCGCACATGGTGATCCCTTCCGTGAGTTCAGATAACCAGATACCGTCTGCCGTATAGCGCACCAGCGTACCGGTGGGGCTATTATCCAGCGCATCGCCGTGCGCCAGGTGATCCAGCATCCAGTCGCGCCAGCATTTTCGCAGCACTGGCTCATCCGGCATGGCTAGCGACAGCACCATCAACTGGCGGCTTTCGTGCGTGTCCGTCAGGTCGGCAAGGTAGTTCAGATAGGCACGGGTAAAGCGGCCATAGCTGACGCCATCCTGCTGCATCAACGCGACAATTGCCTCTTCCATAATCCCCAACAGGCGGGTAAACAGCGCGTAAATCAGCGCCTGCTTATTGGGAAAGTGGTGAATCAACCCGCCTTTACTGACCCCGGCTTCGCGGGCGACAGCGTTCAGCGATAGAGCGGCGATGCCGTCTCGTCCGGCAATCATCGCCGCGGACTCCAGCAGAAGTTGATATAAACGGACCGGATCTTTTTTACGGTGTTGGGCTTCCATATTCATGGCCCGAATCATACCGACCAGACGGTATGATTATTTTTGACAGCGATCAAAGCGAGGGTGAAGTCCGTATAGAGATTATGGGTAATGCGTGAAAGGTCACAATTTGTAGTATAAATCAGACTTTTATCACGTGGTTTTCCTATGGGGGGCGTAAAAAAACGCGGTGAGCTGCCCCTCCGCGTTTTTTTACTTCACGACAGTGACTTACTTCTGCACCGCGCTTTTGGCTTTCGCTTTCGCGTTATCGCAGGCCGTCTGGTTTTTCGCACAGGCGTCTTTTGCGGCTTTTGCTTCTTTCTGCGCGTCGGCTTTTGCCGTGCTCTTCGCCTGAGCGCACTGGGTTGGATTGTTCTGGCAGGCGGTTTTCGCGTTGGCGATTGCCTGACCGTTGGCCGCATTCGCCGCACCCATTGCCAGCAGTGCGCAGGCACCTAACATCATCGCAATTTTTTTCATGTTAATTATTCCGCCGCAGCCTGAGCCAGATCGTTTTGTACCTGCTTACGCTGGTCAGCGGTCAGCACCTGGCTTAAGTCAAAGTAGTATTTCACTTTGTAGTAGCGAACCTGCTGGTCCACTTTGCTGAACGCCGCCAGCTGCTGTTTCACGCCCGCTTCATTCCATTTACCGGACTGGATCATGTCGATGATCATGCCGTCTTTGACGTCTTTCATCGAGATAGCCTGGACGTTTTTCGCCAACTGCTGGTGCAGCGTTTTGATTTTAGAAACCTGAGCATCGGTCAGCTTGAGATGCTGAACGATAGGGTCCTGCGCTGGCGCAGGGGCGGCGGCGGTGTCAGCAGCCTGAGCGGCGAACGTCGCGCCAGCAAGGGTGGCGACCAGTAAAGCGGTGCGGGTAAATTTTTTCATTGTTGTCATCCATAAAGCATTCAAATTAACGCCGAAGCGTCAGGCAACGGAGGAATAACCCCCTGATTTTTGTCGGGGTAATGATAGGTTGCCGATTAGGCTTAATGCTCGCGGATTGTTGTGTCTGTTGGTAACGATGGGAAACAATGACTCTATGAAATCATAACTGTTTACGTATTAAGACCTTCTTAATGTTACGGTTTTCTTTTCGGCTATTTCAGCAGGAAATCCACGGTAATCAAAAGACAAAATATCGCATAGCATTTGCGATTTCTGGCGTTGTTAATCAGATTTTACCTTTAGATAACAATTACTTTCGCCAAATGATATTTGGTTATAAAGCATAGCGAATCGTTATTTGTTCCGCTGAGGGCGGTGTGGGAGCGTAAAAAGACAATACAAAAACAGGGGTATCCAGAAAGATTATGGCAAAGACAAAACAGGCAGTTGCACAGCTCGCACTTCTCACCGGCCTGGTGGCTACCGGCCTGACGACCTTCACCGCGCAGGCCGATCAGTTGGCGGATATCAAGGCCAAAGGCGTGGTCAAAGTGGCTACCTTCGATGCTAACCCGCCGTTTGGTTCAGTAGATGCGAAAACGCATGAGCTGGTGGGCTACGACGTTGATTTCGCCAAAGCGCTGGCAAAATCGTTGGGCGTAAAGCTGGAACTGGTGGCAACTAACCCGGCGAACCGTATCCCGCTGCTGCAATCCGGCAAGGCCGATCTGATTGTCGCTGATATCACCATTACCCCGGAGCGCGCGCAGGTTATCGACTTCTCCACCCCGTACTTCGTCACTGGCCAGCAGTTTCTGGTGCCAGTGACCGGCGGCGATAAGCTCGATGACTACAGCAAAGCGCGCATCGGCGCCGTGAAGGGCACCACCGGCGAGCAGACGCTGCATCAACGCTTCCCGCAGGCGCGCGTGCTCTCTTATGACGACATTCCGCTGGCGCTGACCGCGCTGCGTAACGGCAACGTGCAGGCCATTACCCAGGACAGCACCATTCTGGCGGGCCTGCTGGGCGAAGCGCCGGATAAAGCGAAATTCAAAATCCTGCCGGACTTGCTCAGTAAAGAAGAGATTGGCGTAGGGGTGAAAAAGGGTGAACCGGCGCTGTTGAAAGCGGTGAACGATGAGCTGGTGGCGCTCGAGAAATCGGGCGATGCGGCGAAAATCTACGACACCTGGTTTGGCCCTTCCACCAAAGCGCCGCAGCCGCGTTCCTTCACCATAGAAGCAAAATAATATGTTGTCGGCGTTATTCTCTCATTCCGCGGCGAAGTCCGCGGATTTTTCACATCTGCGCAATGCCAGCGTAGCGTTCCGTCAGGCGGTAAAAACCTACGGCAGTCATCGGGTGCTGAACGGTATCGATCTGACGATTAACCCCGGCGAAGTGGTGGCGATCCTCGGGCCTTCGGGTTCGGGAAAATCGACGCTGATTCGCTTGATAAACCAGCTTGAAAGCCTGAGCGGCGGCGAAATCCTGGTTGACGACAAGCCCACCAGTCAACTGAGCGGCCGGGCTCTGCGCCAGCTGCGCAGCCGCATTGGTTTCGTCTTTCAGCAGTTTAACCTCTATGCCCATTTAACCGCGGCGCAGAACATCATGCTGGCGCTGGAGTCGGTTCACGGCTGGAAGCGCAGCGATGCCGAGCAGCGTGCGCGGGAGTTGCTGCAAAAGGTCGGGCTTGCGGAAAAGGCCGATGCGATGCCGTCGCAGCTCTCCGGCGGCCAGCAGCAGCGCGTGGCGATTGCCCGGGCGCTGGCCTCCTCACCGCAAATCATCCTGTTTGATGAACCTACCTCGGCGCTGGACCCGGAGATGATCGGCGAAGTGCTGCACGTGATGCAGTCGCTGGCCCACAGCGGGATCACCATGATTGTGGTGACCCACGAAATGCAGTTTGCCCGTGAAATTGCCGACCGGGTGGTATTTATCGACGGCGGCGATGTGCTGGAGGTGGCCCCTCCGGCGGCGTTCTTTGCCAATCCTCAGCATCCGCGCGCGCGGCGTTTTCTGCAAAAGGTGCTGGACCCGCTGCACCAGGAGCAGACGGCGTGATGGTGAATTTTGACTGGCAGGGGGTGCTCAGCGGGCAGCCTCTGCAATGGATTATCTCGGGCTTTCTCACCACGCTGTGGGTGTCGCTTGCAGGGATTGTGCTGGCAAGCGTGCTGGCGGCGCTGTTCTTGCTGTTGCGTCTCGCTGGCGGACGGCTGGGGCAGGGCATCACCGCCTGCTGGGTATCGCTGTTTCGTAATACGCCGCTGCTGGTCCAGCTATTGTTCTGGTATTTCGCGGCGTGGAATTTTCTGCCGCAAGGGCTGCGGGATTTTGTTAACGACCCGCACGATTGGTCGATTCTGCCCGGCAACGTCTGGTGGCTGACGCCGGAGTTTCTGTGCTCGGCCTGGGGTCTTGGCGTCTTTACCTCGGCGTTTTTGATTGAGGAAGTGGCGGCGGGGCTGCAAAGCGTGCCGAACGGCCAGCGGGAGGCAGCGCAGGCGCAGGGCTTTTCGACCTATGGTCTGCTGCGACATATTTTGCTGCCGCAGGGGCTGGCTAACGCCTGGCAGCCGATGGTGGGGCAGTATCTGAACCTGATGAAGCTCTCGTCGCTGGCGAGCGGTATTGGTTTTGCCGAGCTGACCTACCAGGTGCGGCAAATCGAAAGCTATAATGCCCATGCGCTGGAGGCTTTCGCGGTGGGTACCGTGCTCTATTTGCTGACCGGCGTGGCGCTGGGGCTATTGCTGAGCCGCCTGGGGCCAAAACCGGTAGGGCAGCCGAAGCGCGTGCGAAAAGCGGCGGCGAGCGTGGCGGGGGGAACGGTGAATGAACGCTAATCTGGCGGTAATTTACGATAACCTCGACTACCTGCTGTGGGGGCGGCTGGCCGACGGTGAGCCGGGAGGCGTAGCGCTGACGCTGATGATGGCGATAGGCGCAGGCGCGCTGGCGCTGCCGGGCGGTATTCTGCTGGCCTGTGCGGCGTGGCGATTCTCCGGTTTGCCCCGGCGTTTGCTGTACCTGTGGGCGGAGGTGATACGCGGCATTCCGCTGATCTTCGTTATCTTCTGGCTGTGGTATCTGCTGCCGATGCTGACCGGGAGCGACCTGCCGGGCGCGGTGACGGTGACGTTGGCGCTGGCGTGGTTTACCGCCGCCTCGGTGATGCACTCGGTGCTGGCGGGGCTGCGTGCGCTGCCTGGCGGGCAGTATGAAGCGGCGCTGACCCAGGGGTTTAGCGCCGGGCAGAGCCTGCGGCTGATTCTGCTGCCGCAGACGCTGCGCAACGTGCTGCCTTCGCTGGTGGGGATTTTTATCAGCCTGCTGAAAGACACTTCGCTGGCGTTTATCGTCAACGTACCGGAATTAACCACGGTGGCGGGGCAGGTGAACAACCGCGTGCAGATCTACCCGACGGCGATCTTTGTCTTTATCGGCGTGGTCTATTATCTGCTGTGCTTTGGGCTGGAAAGGATGGCGAAACGCTGGCAGCGGCGGGTGGCCGTGTAAGCCTGATAAGCGTAGCGCCATCAGGCAATCCGGTGCAGATTGCCGGATGGCGGCGTTGCCTTATCCGGCCTACAAAAAACAAACCCGGCGAGGGCGTTTACGCCGACGCCGGGTTTATCCCATCACACGTTTTTACGTTCGATGGTTTGCTCGCCCCAGAAGAGCGCGTCTTTATCGGTTTTGCTGAAGGCCAGTTCGAGAACGGCATCGCTGCCTTCTTCCCAGATTTTTTCTGCCGTTTTTTCATCATATTTCGCCAGCTCAAAAATCGCTTCGGCGATTTCGGGTGACGTATTGCGCAGACTTGCCCATTCACCAATATGATGAGCCTTGCCTTCTTGTGTCGGCATATCGCTTCTCCCTTAAATCATTAGCCTTTCATTTTGACGGCCAGGCCTGCCACGTATTCACCCTGATAACGGGCGATGGACAGCTCTTCCTGGCTTGGCTGGCGTGAACCGTCTCCGCCAGCGATAGTGGTCGCGCCGTATGGCGTGCCGCCGCGAACCTGAGAAACATCAAACAGCTCCTGAGCCGCGTAACCAATCGGCACAATGACCATACCGTGGTGGGCGAGGGTCGTCCACGTTGAGGTAATGGTCTGCTCCTGTCCGCCGCCGGTACCGGTTGAGCTAAAGACGCTGGCCAGTTTGCCGTATAGCGCGCCGGACGCCCACAGGCCGCCGGTCTGGTCGAGGAAGGTGCGCATTTGCCCGGCCATATTGCCGAATCGGGTAGGGGTACCGAAGATAATGGCGTCGTAATCCGCCAGTTCTTGTGGGGTGGCGACGGGAACCGCCTGCGCTTTGCCGCCTGCTTTGGCAAAGGCTTCTGCTTGCATGGTTTCTGGTACGCGCTTGATGGTGACGTCAACGCCGTCGACCTTATTTGCGCCTTCGGCTACCGCTTTAGCCATCGTTTCGATGTGTCCGTACATAGAATAATAGAGCACCAGAACACTTGCATTTCCACTCATCTTAACTCTCCTGTGTCAAATTCGTCGGTTTCTAACAAGCATGTTTAAGCATAGTCGCTAATGACAAATCCGCTGCAACGATTCGGCAATTTATCCACGTCCTGGTGGCATGATTTTTTGCCGCCGCTGCGTGCTTTGACGTACGCTGACACACTTTTATCTGACCGTTTTTCCTTCGCCATAAGAGTGGATTACGGCCCGGTATGGTGCGAGTCTGGCAAAAATGGCGGGCAGATATGACAAAATGTGACCAAGTCGCCTTCGCTGCCGCTGCGACGACTAATCTTATTACTACCCGTGTCGTACGGCGGGTGAACGCGCTTTGAATTACGTAATGCACTATGTCGTTCTCTCAACTGGAGGTCAGTAATGGCAAACCATCGTGGCGGTTCCGGCAATTTTGCCGAAGACCGTGAAAGAGCATCAGAAGCAGGTCGTAAGGGCGGCCAACACAGCGGCGGGAACTTTAAGAACGATCCCCAACGCGCCTCGGAAGCGGGCAAAAAAGGCGGGAAAAACAGCCATGGTAGCCACCGCGGCAGCTAGCGGTGCGTGAATTGTCTGCCTCTCTCCTAACCGCCGGATAATCCGGCGGTTTCTTTTTGTGGCCGTAACCCGCAAAATAGATATTGATGCCGTAAATAACAAGGAGAGGGCGCATGGCTCAGGATGCAGTAAAGAAAGGTGGCAAACGTTCGCAGGCAGTGAGTGCGAAGAAACAGGCCATCCTCACCGCCGCGCTGAATACCTTTTCACAGTACGGGATCCACGGCACGCGCCTTGAACAGGTAGCGGAACTGGCCGGGGTATCGAAAACCAATCTGCTTTACTACTTCCCGTCAAAAGAGGCGCTTTACGTGGCCGTGATGCAGCAGATCCTCGATATCTGGCTGGCGCCGCTGAAGGCGTTTCGGGAGGATCTGGCGCCGCTGGTGGCAATTAAAGAGTACATCCGCCTCAAGCTGGAGGTCTCGCGAGATTATCCGCAGGCCTCGAAGCTGTTCTGTCTGGAGATGCTACAGGGCGCGCCGTTGGTCATGGATGAGCTGACCGGCGACCTGAAAGCGCTGGTGGTGGAAAAGTCGACCATCATTGCCGCGTGGGTAAATGCGGGTAAGCTTGCGCCTATCGACCCGCATCATCTGATCTTTATGATCTGGGCGACGACCCAGCACTACGCCGATTTTGCCACCCAGGTGGAAGCGGTGACCGGGAAAACTCTGCGCGACGAAATCTTCTTTCAGCAGACCGTCGACAACGTCCAGCGCATTATCATCGACGGTATTCGCGTCCGTTAGCCGGCGGGCGGCAGAGGGCAGCTCAGGTCGCCCTCTTCGCACTGTAACAGCGAGGAGAGAAACGCTTCGCGCTCGTTCGTTTTGTCGGTCAGGCACTGGCTGTTCACCATCGGCTGCGCGCTGCCGCCCTGGCTGCTGGAGCTGATAAACGCGCAGTCCGCATCCCGCAGCGCAATCCACGCCGACTGCGCTTTCTTCAGTAAATCTCGCTGCGCGGGCTCCGCGCGCTTCAGCACGTCCTGCCAGGTTTGATTGAGCTTTTTATCCGCCGCCTGGTACTGCGCAGCAGAGCAGGTGTTTAAATCGGCCTGTGTGGTGGCATCGGCACACTCGTCCGCCAGGGCATAACTGCTGCTCATCAGCAGGGCAAGGGCGGGTAAGAGACGTTTCATCGGTTGACTCTCCAGATTATTCATACGGCGCTTAGGCTCAGGATATAACACGATTTTACCTCTGAATCTCCTCCAACCACCGTGCGATTTTCCGAATTTGAAAGGTAGCGCAACGTTCGTCTGGACGCCTTTGGTGTAGAAGGTTGATGGTCGCGCAGGACGGGTAGGCCTGATAAGCGAAGCGCCATCAGGCGAAATGCGTGCACATTGCCGGATGGCGGCGTAAACGCCTTATCCGGCCTACCATTAAAAAACCCGGCAATCGCCGGGTTTGAATATCTTAACCAATCGTCATCAAGCTGGCATTCCCACCCGCTGCGGCGGTGTTCACGCTGAGCGAACGCTCATGGTACAGACGCTCAAGCAGGAGATTGGTTTCGCCGCGGGCAAAGCCCTGCACCGAAATAATCGCTCCGTCGCGCGCCGCCACCTGCTCACAGAGTTCGCGCAGCTGGTCGGAATCACCGTGGTAAATCACCGCATCGAAGAAGGCGTTCATCAACGTTTCCGGTTTCGCGAAGTGGATACGCTCGCTTACCGCTTTCGGCAGCGATTTCACCAGCTCGCGCTGGAGTGGCGCGTCCTGCCACAGCACTTCGCTGCCGACCGCCATCACCGCCGAGAGCTGCGTCAGCAGATCCGACTCGTTATCGGCCACGCACAGTACGCGTTCACGCGGCACCAGCGTCCAGGTGTTGCGCTCGCCGGTTGGTCCCGGCAGCACGCGCTGGGTACCGGCCTGCGCCAGCTCGCTGTACAGCTTGCTCTGCGCCAACTGCTCCGGGCGACCCGCCATCCAGCTTTGCAGTTCGGTGAGCGGTTTTTCCAGCAGCGTTTTGAGCTGGGTATCAACCACCTGACCGGCATCCTGACGCGCCAGCGTTTTTGCCAGCGCCGTTTCCGGGCGGCTTGCCAGCAGGCGGTACAGGTACATTGGACCGCCCGCTTTCGGGCCGGTGCCGGAGAGGCCTTCACCGCCGAACGGCTGCACGCCGACCACTGCGCCGACCATATTACGGTTGACGTACAGGTTGCCGACTTTCGCGCTGCCGGTGACCTGGGCGATGGTTTCATCAATACGGGTATGCACGCCGAGGGTCAGACCGTAGCCGGAGGCGTTAATCTGCTCGACCAGCGCATCCAACTGATTACGACTGTAGCGCACCACGTGTAGTACCGGTCCGAAGACCTCTTTTTTCAGCTCGTCAAAGCTGTCGAGTTCAATCAATGTTGGCGGAATAAAGGTGCCGGTTTGCCATTCGCGGCTGTCCTCGGCGTTCTCACGCGCCGCCTGGAAAACGGTGCGGCCTTTGGCGCGCATTGTCTGGATATGTTGCTCAATACCGGCTTTCGCTTCGGCATCGATAACCGGCCCGATATCGGTGGTCAGACGGCCTGGGTTGCCCATCCGGCACTCCGCCATCGCGCCGCGCAGCATGGTCAGCGTGTGGTCGGCGATATCGTCCTGCAGGCAGAGTACACGCAGCGCCGAGCAGCGCTGGCCTGCGCTATCGAAGGCCGAGGCCACCACGTCAACCACCACCTGCTCGGTGAGCGCGGAGGAGTCGACAATCATCGCGTTCATGCCGCCGGTTTCCGCGACCAGCGGCGTTGGGCGTCCCTGAGCGTCGAGGCGGGTAGCAATATTGCGTTGCAGCAGGGTGGCGACATCTGTGGAGCCGGTAAACATCACGCCGCGCACGCGGGCATCGCCGGTCAACTGTGCGCCGACGGTTTCACCACGGCCTGGCAGCAACTGTACCACGCCTGCCGGTACGCCCGCTTCCAGCAGCAGGGCGATACCCTGTGCGGCAATCAGCGGGGTCTGCTCGGCCGGTTTGGCCAGCACGCTGTTACCGGCGGCCAGGGCGGCGGCAACCTGGCCCATAAAGATAGCCAGCGGGAAGTTCCACGGGCTGATACAGACCACCGGGCCCAGCGGGCGGTGGGTTTCATTATCAAAGTCGTCACGAACCTGACCGGCGTAGTAGTGCAGGAAGTCGACTGCTTCACGCACTTCGGCAATGGCGTTGCTGAAGGTTTTCCCGGCTTCGCGCACCAGAATACCCATCAGCGGCTGCATCTGATCTTCCATCAGCACCGCGGCGCGTTCCAGGATTGCGGCACGTTCCTGCGGCGGGGTGGCGAACCAGATTGGCGCGTTGTTCACCGCGCTTTCCAGCGCCTGTTCGACTTCGTCGCTGGTCGCTTCGCGGACATAGCCCACCACATCTTTCGGTTCAGCCGGGTTAATCACCGCCACCATATCGCCGTCAGCAACCGGATGCTCCAGCATTGGCTTCGCCGTCCACTTGTGCAGCGCGCTGTTGAGCAGCGACGAGGAGAGGGAGGCCAGACGATGTTCGTTAGCGATATCGAGACCGGCAGAGTTGACGCGGCCTTTACCGTAGAGGTCACGCGGCAGCGGGATTTTCGGATGCGGCAGCCCGGATGCGCCTTCTTGCAGCGCCATTTTCTCAACCGCCAGCACTGGGTCGGCAACCAGCTCGTCCAGCGGCAGGCTGCTGTCGGCGATACGGTTAACGAACGAGGTGTTAGCGCCGTTTTCCAGCAGACGACGCACCAGATAGGCCAGCAGCGTTTCGTGGGTGCCCACCGGGGCATAAATACGGCATGGACGGTTCAGCTTGCCTTCCGCCACTTTACCGACAACCTGCTCGTACAGCGGTTCGCCCATGCCGTGCAGGCACTGGAACTCGTACTGGCCCGGATAGTAGTTCTGCCCGGCCAGTTGGTAAATCGCCGCCAGGGTATGGGCGTTGTGGGTGGCAAACTGCGGGTAGATCAGGTTCGGCACGCCGAGCAGTTTTTTCGCGCAGGCGAGGTAAGAGACGTCGGTGTAGACCTTACGGGTGTAGACCGGATAGCCCTCGAGGCCGTCCATTTGCGCGCGTTTAATTTCGCTATCCCAGTAGGCGCCTTTTACCAGACGGATCATCAGGCGGCGACGGCTGCGGGTGGCGAGATCAATCAGGTAGTCAATCACAAACGGGCAGCGTTTCTGGTAGGCCTGAATCACGAAGCCAATGCCGTTCCAGCCCGCCAGTTCTGGCTCAAAGCACAGTTTTTCCAGCAGATCGAGGGAGATCTCTAAACGGTCGGCCTCTTCGGCGTCGATGTTAATGCCGATGTCGTATTGGCGCGCCAGCAGGGTCAGCGATTTCAGGCGCGGATAGAGTTCATCCATCACGCGGTCGTACTGCGCGCGGCTGTATCGCGGGTGCAAGGCGGAGAGCTTGATGGAGATCCCCGGGCCTTCATAGATGCCGCGGCCGTTGGAGGCTTTACCAATGGCGTGGATCGCCTGCTGATAGGAGACCATATAGGCCTGCGCATCGGCGGCGGTCAGCGCGGCTTCGCCGAGCATGTCGTAGGAGTAGCGGAAGCCTTTTTCTTCGAGCTTACGGGCGTTGGCCAGCGCTTCGGCGATGGTTTCGCCGGTCACGAACTGCTCGCCCATCAGGCGCATCGCCATGTCTACGCCTTTACGCACCAGCGGCTCGCCGCTCTTGCCGATAATGCGGTTCAGCGAGCGTGACAGGCTGGTTTCGTTGTGGGTAGAGACCAGCTTGCCGGTAAACAGCAGCCCCCAGGTGGCGGCGTTGACGAACAGCGACGGGCTGCGGCCAATGTGCGACTGCCAGTTACCGTTGCTGATTTTGTCGCGGATAAGGGCATCGCGGGTGGCTTTATCAGGGATACGCAGCAGCGCTTCCGCGAGGCACATCAGCGCCACGCCTTCCTGAGAGGAGAGGGAGAATTCCTGTAACAGGCTCTGCACCATACCGGCACGGCCACTGGCGGTTTTCTGGTTGCGCAGCTTTTCTGCCAGCTTCCAGGCCAACTGATGCGCCTGTTCGGCAATCGGCTGCGGTAAACGAGCCTGCTCCATTAACATTGGCACAGCGTCGGTTTCGCTGCGGCGCCAGGCGGCAGTAATCGCCGCACGGGTCACGGATTGCGGCAGGATCTGCTCGGCGAACTCGAGGAACGGCTGGTGCATTTCGTCGGCCGGTTGGGCGGATTCATCGCTTTCGTTCGCGGCACCAGACAGCAGCGCGGGCAGCTCCGGCAGGACTTCATCGTTTTCGAGCTTTTCCAGATAATTAAAAATTGCCTGCTTTATGAGCCAGTGAGGGGTGCGGTCGATACGTGTCGCCGCATTCTTAATGCGCTCACGCGTTGCGTCATCCAGCTTAACCCCCATGGTGGTGGTGCCCATGCCATCTACTCCTGTTGCTCGGTTGTCATCATAATTGCGTAACAGGAATATCCATCATGTTGCAACTTTGTGCAACCGTGTTAAATGTGATGTCCGTTGCAGGCTTAAAAATGAGTTAATTGTTAATGGTAAAACTTATGGAAAGCAGCCTGGGAAATGGGTATTGCAAGCCGGTTTTATGCGCTACTTAACAGTTATTCACGGTGCAACCGTAAAAAGCGTGAGGGAGTGCAACCTATAGGAAAATGCTATCAGCGGGCTAATGCATTCGATGTAAATGCAGTGTTAAATCGTTTGTGAAAATATTCCGCTTCCGTCAGGATACGGTCGCTTCAAATAATTGCCTCGTTCCGGCAATGATAAAAAACGGCAAATGGGGATGTTGCCGACGCATAATTCTGGAGATTCTAATGACTATAAGTACACCGATGCTGGTGACCTTTCTTATCTATATTTTTGGCATGATCCTCATTGGCTTCTTTGCATGGCGCAACACCAAAAATTTCGATGACTATATTCTCGGCGGCCGTAGTCTTGGGCCCTTCGTGACCGCGCTTTCCGCTGGCGCTTCCGATATGAGCGGCTGGTTGCTGATGGGTCTGCCGGGGGCTATCTTCATCTCCGGTATCTCGGAAAGCTGGATAGCCATCGGTCTGACCGTCGGCGCGTGGATCAACTGGAAGCTGGTGGCCGGGCGTTTGCGCGTGCACACCGAGGCTAACAACAATGCCTTAACGCTGCCGGACTACTTTACCGGACGTTTTGAAGATAATAGCCGCGTGCTGCGTATTATCTCCGCGCTGGTTATCCTGCTGTTCTTCACCATTTACTGCGCCTCCGGGATTGTTGCCGGTGCGCGTCTGTTCGAAAGCACCTTCGGCATGAGCTACGAAACCGCACTGTGGGCGGGGGCGGCCGCGACCATCCTCTACACCTTTATCGGCGGCTTCCTCGCGGTAAGCTGGACTGATACCGTGCAGGCCAGCTTGATGATTTTCGCCCTGATCCTCACGCCGGTTATCGTGATTTTCGCGGTGGGTGGCCTCGGCGATTCGCTGGAGGTTATCAAACAGAAGAGCATTGAGAACGTTGATATGCTCAAAGGGCTGAACTTCGTTGCTATCATATCGCTGATGGGCTGGGGTTTGGGCTACTTCGGTCAGCCGCACATTCTGGCGCGCTTTATGGCCGCTGACTCCCACCACAGTATCGTGCATGCACGCCGTATCAGCATGACCTGGATGATCCTGTGTCTGGCGGGTGCGGTTGCCGTGGGCTTCTTCGGGATTGCCTACTTCCAGAACAACCCGTCGGTGGCCGGGCCGGTGAGCCAGAACGCCGAGCGCGTGTTTATCGAACTGGCGCAGATCCTGTTTAACCCGTGGATTGCCGGTATTCTCCTGTCGGCCATTCTGGCGGCGGTGATGTCGACGCTGAGCTGCCAGCTGCTGGTGTGCTCAAGTGCGATTACCGAAGATTTGTACAAAGCGTTCCTGCGTAAAAACGCGAGCCAGAAAGAGCTGGTGTGGGTAGGGCGCTTTATGGTGCTGGTGGTGGCGCTGGTGGCTATCGCGCTGGCGGCAAACCCGGAAAACCGCGTGCTGGGTCTGGTGAGCTACGCGTGGGCAGGCTTCGGCGCCGCGTTTGGCCCGGTGGTGCTGTTCTCGGTGATGTGGTCGCGTATGACCCGCAACGGCGCGCTGGCCGGGATGATTATCGGTGCATTGACCGTCATTGTCTGGAAACAGTTCGGCTGGCTGGGGCTGTATGAAATCATCCCAGGCTTTATCTTTGGCAGCGTCGGTATTGTTCTGTTCAGCCTGCTTGATAAAGCGCCGTCGGCTAGCATGCAGGAACGCTTTGCCAAAGCGGACGCGCATTATCACTCCGCGCCGCCGTCCCGTTTAAGTGGCCCGGACGAGGTGCGATAGGTCGGATAAGGCGTTTGCGCCGCCATCCGGCAATCTGCACCGAACTGCCTGATGGCGCTACGCTTATCAGGCCTACGTAAACGCTAAAGCCCGCAATTCTGCGGGCTTTTTTTACGTCTGTGCCTGATAACTAGCGCAACTATATCGTCGCTATTCTTTTACATCTCGTCATTATTTCCCTCACATTTCGCTTGTGTTTATTTTTGGCTTAATGATAATCACTATCACTCACATTTACCTGTCTTTGCAAAAGTTGACGGCGTTTCACATTTAAGGATGTCCGCATGTTTGTTCCTTTTCTCATTATGCTGCGCGAAGGGCTGGAAGCAGCGCTGATTGTCAGCCTGATTGCCAGCTATCTGAAGCGCACGCAGCGCGGTCGCTGGATTGGAGTGATGTGGATTGGCGTGATTCTGGCCGCCGCGCTGTGCTTAGGTTTGGGCATTTTTATCAACGAAACCACCGGCGAGTTCCCGCAAAAAGAGCAGGAGTTGTTTGAAGGGCTAGTGGCCGTGGTGGCGGTGGTTATTCTGACGTGGATGGTGTTCTGGATGCGTAAGGTGTCCCGCAACGTCAAACAGCAGCTGGAGCAGGCGGTGGATAACGCGCTGCAAAAGGGCAATAACCACGGTTGGGCGCTGATTATGATGGTCTTTTTCGCCGTGGCGCGTGAAGGGCTGGAGTCGGTCTTCTTCCTGCTGGCGGCATTCCAGCAGGATCTCGGTATCTGGCCGCCGCTGGGGGCGATACTGGGTCTGGCAACGGCCATCGTACTGGGCTTCTTGCTTTACTGGGGCGGTATTCGCCTCAACCTCGGCGTATTCTTCCGCTGGACGAGCCTGTTTATTCTGCTGGTGGCGGCTGGCCTTGCGGCAGGGGCGATTCGCGCCTTCCACGAAGCGGGCCTGTGGAACGCATTCCAGGACGTGGCCTTCGACCTCAGCGGTACGCTGACCACGCACTCGCTTTTCGGCACGCTGCTGGAAGGCATCTTTGGTTATCAGGAAGCGCCGAGCGTGAGCGAAGTGGCGGTCTATTTCCTGTATCTGATTCCCGCACTGGCGCTGTTCTTCTGGCCGCCGCGCGCTGCTACATCAACATCACGTATCGCCCCATAAGGCAGATAACGGCTGTTTAGTGACAACTACTTATTGAAAGGGATGGACCATGACCAAGAACTTCCGCCGCAGCGCGTTGCAGACGGGCATCGCAGCACTTTTCTCTACGGCGTTTATGGCACAGGCTGCTGATATTCCGCAGGTTAAAGTGACGGTAAACGACAAACAGTGTGAACCGATGTCCGTCACCGTGAAAGCCGGTAAAACCCAGTTTATCATCCAGAACCACAGCCAGAAGGCGCTGGAGTGGGAGATCCTCAAAGGGGTGATGGTGGTGGAAGAGCGTGAGAATATCGCGCCGGGCTTCACCCAGAAGATGACCGCTAACCTGCAGCCGGGCGAATACGATATGACCTGCGGCCTGCTGACCAACCCAAAAGGCAAGCTGATCGTTACCGGCGAAGCGACGAAAGACGCGGCGAAAGCCAACGCGCTGCTGAGCCTGAACGACGCGATTACCGCCTATAAAGCCTACGTCACCGCCGAAACGGCAGAGCTGGTGAAAGGCACCAAAGCCTTTACCGACGCGGTGAAAGCGGGCGATATCGCCAAAGCGAAATCCCTGTACGCCTCTACCCGTCAGCACTACGAGCGTATCGAACCGATTGCCGAGCTGTTCTCTGACCTCGACGGCAGCATCGATGCTCGTGAAGACGACTACGAACAGAAAGCGGCGGACCCGAAATTCACCGGCTTCCACCGTCTGGAAAAAGCGCTGTTTGGCGACAACAGCGTCAAAGGCATGGAACATTATGCCGATCAGCTGAATACCGATGTACTGGATCTGCAAAAACGTATCTCTGAACTGGCCTTCCCGCCGTCAAAAGTGGTGGGCGGCGCGGCGGGTCTGATTGAAGAAGTGGCGGCGAGCAAAATCAGCGGTGAAGAAGACCGTTACAGCCACACCGACCTGTGGGACTTCCAGGCTAACATCGACGGCGCGCAGAAGATTGTTGACCTGCTGCGTCCTCAGCTGCAGAAAGAGAACAGCGCGCTGCTGGCGAAGGTTGACACTAACTTCAAGAAAGTGGACACCATTCTCAGCAAATACCGCACCAAAGACGGCTTCGAAACCTATGACAAGCTGACCGATGCGGACCGTAATGCGCTGAAAGGGCCGATCACCACTCTGGCGGAAGATCTGGCGCAGCTTCGTGGGATCCTGGGTCTGGACTAAGCAAGATGGCAAAGCAGCACACTGACGACCTGAACGAACCGTCACGTCGTCGTTTATTAAAAGGGATCGGCGCGCTGGGAGGCGCGCTGGCAATTTCCGGTGGTTGTCCGGTGGCTCATGCGGCGAAAGCCAGCGACGCACCGGCGACCAATGGTCGAATGGAAACTCAGCCGTTCTACGGCGAGCACCAGGCGGGCGTCCTGACGCCGCAGCAGGCCTCGATGATGCTGGTGGCGTTTGATGTGCTGGCGGCGGATAAATCGGACCTTGAGCGTCTGTTCCGTCTGCTGACCGATCGCATTGCCTTTCTCACCAAGGGCGGCCCGGCGCCGGATACGCCGAATCCGCGCCTGCCACCGATGGACTCGGGGATTCTCGGCGCGTTTATCGCGCCTGATAACCTGACTATGACGGTCTCCGTCGGCCAGTCGCTGTTCGACAGCCGCTTTGATCTTGCGGATAAAGCGCCGAAGAAGCTGCAGAAGATGACGCGTTTCCCGAACGATGCGCTGGACGCGACCCTGTGTCATGGCGACCTGCTGTTGCAGATTTGCGCCAACACGCAGGACACGGTTATCCACGCGCTGCGCGATATCATTAAGCACTCGCCGGACTTGCTCAGCGTGCGCTGGAAGCGGGAAGGGTTTATCTCCGACCACGCGGCGCGCAGCAAAGGCAAAGAGACGCCGATTAACCTGCTCGGCTTTAAAGACGGCACCGCCAACCCTGACGGCAGCGATAAACCGCTGATGGACGAGGTGGTGTGGGTCACGGGCGATCAGGGTGAACCGGCGTGGGCGAAGGGCGGTACCTATCAGGCCGTGCGCATTATTCAGTTCCACGTTGAGTCCTGGGACCGTACGCCGCTCAAAGAGCAGCAGACGATCTTTGGGCGCGACAAACACAGCGGCGCGCCGCTGGGGATGAAGAACGAGCACGATACGCCTGACTACACCCGCGACCCGGACGGTGATGTGATTGCGCTGGACAGCCATATTCGTCTGGCTAACCCGCGCACCAAAGAGACGCAGTCGGGGCTGATGATGCGACGGGGATACAGCTACTCGCTGGGCGTTTCCAACTCCGGTCAACTCGATATGGGACTGCTGTTTGTTTGCTACCAACATGACCTTGAGAAAGGGTTTCTGACGGTGCAAAAGCGCCTGAACGGGGAAGCGCTGGAGGAGTACGTGAAGCCGATTGGCGGCGGGTATTTCTTTGTGCTGCCGGGTGTTGAATCTCCGTCATCGTATCTGGGCAGCACGTTGTTGCAGGCTTGAGTGCGCTCCCGGCGGCGCTTCGCTTGGCCGGGCTACATGGTACGGTGCATATTTGTAGGCCGGATAAGGCGTTTACGCCGCCATCCGGCAACGACCATTTGTAGCCCGGGCGAGCGCAAGCGACCCCGGTATTTCTCCCCAATTCCATAATATCGCCAAAAATCAGTCCTTTTTTTTCATTTTCCTCCTGATTGATATAAAACTGTCACATCAGTGTCAGATGCTATCTCTGTAAGCTATCGTTATGTTTATGTAAAAATAATGTTGCACCTTTTGTTGATTTAGATGTAATAATAAATATAGCGGTAGTTTCCGTTTCACTATGGAGATCGCGAATGGTAGCGTCCTTGATAGGACTAAGCAGAACCTCAACCCGCACCATCCAGCGCGGAGGCCCTCTCTCCGGCAGCGATTTCTTCACCCCAATTTTTCATCCAATTCGAATTCAACCCGTTGTTCCCGACGTATTGCGCGGTGCGCGTAGCCGTGCATTTCCGTCAATTCAACAGGCAGTTGCTATGGCTTACAAGGAAGCCAAACCTCAGACGTTCGTGCGCATAATCGCGCTGCTTTCAGCGCGTGTGATGTATACCAACAACTCAAGGTGCTATCCATGGGAAGACAAAAAGCAGTGATCAAAGCTCATCGCGAAGCAAAACGTGTGCTGAGACGTGACTCACGCAGCCACAAACAACGTGAAGAAGAATCGGTCACCTCGCTTGTGCAAATGAGTGGTGGCGTGGAAGCAATCGGCATGGCGCGCGACAGTCGCGATACGTCACCGATTGCCGCCCGCAATGACGCTCAGGCCCACTACCTGCATGCTATTGAGAGTAAGCAGCTGATCTTCGCCACTGGCGAAGCAGGCTGTGGCAAGACCTGGATCAGCGCAGCGAAAGCTGCGGAGGCGCTCATTCATAAGGATGTGAATAAGATTATCGTGACGCGTCCCGTCCTTCAGGCCGATGAAGACCTGGGGTTCCTGCCCGGAGACATCTCGGAGAAATTCGCCCCTTACTTCCGCCCCGTCTATGACGTGCTGGTGAAACGGCTGGGCGCCTCCTTTATGCAATATTGCCTGCGCCCGGAAATCGGTAAGGTAGAGATCGCGCCGTTCGCCTATATGCGCGGACGTACATTTGAAAATGCGGTGGTGATTCTTGATGAGGCTCAGAACGTTACCGCAGCGCAAATGAAGATGTTTTTAACCCGCCTCGGGGAGAACGTCACGGTTATCGTGAACGGGGATATCACCCAGTGTGACTTGCCACGCGGCATTCAGTCCGGGCTTAGCGATGCGCTGGCCCGCTTTGAAGAAGATGAGATGATAGGGATTGTTCGTTTCACCAAAGATGACTGCGTACGCTCGGCGCTCTGCCAGCGCACGCTGAAAGCCTACTACTAACCGCTCTAATGTCTGCAAAGCCCGGGAAACCGGGCTTTGTTATTTCTGACTGTTGCAAATACAACAGCTGCGCAGGTGGCGTGTTGCAAATCCCACTTTCTGGTACTCCTGGTCAAGTATAACGGCCTGAAATACGGGCTGTTAAAGCTGGCATAAACATTGCTATCAACACATATAACCTAAAAGGTAAAAGATGCGATCATTCATTCCTTAATGGGATATGTATGAATATTAATCAGATATTGCATTTTACCGTGCTGAAAACAAGACCAGAGACCATGCTATGCCCGAGACTCAAACAACCCCAGACTACACCCGCGCGGCACCCCATGCGCACCTGATTACCAGCGATGAAGAGGCGATTAGCATCGCCCATGAAATAGCCGCTTTTCTGCAATCCGGCGCGTCTGAGCGCGACCTGAGTGGCGTAGTGCCGCCAGAGGTCGTCAACACCTACTCCAACAGCGGGCTGTGGGGCATCACCGTGCCGCGCCGTTTTGGCGGGGCGGAGGTGTCGGCGGCGACCCTCGCGTCGGTGATTGCCATTATCTCCGCTGCCGACCCGGCGCTGGGGCAAATTCCGCAGAACCACTACTGCCTGCTTGAGGATATTCGTCTGCAAGGGGATGAAGAGCAGCAGCGCTATTTCTTTGAACTGGCGCTGAAGGGCTACCGCTTTGCCAACGCGCTGTCGGAGACCGGCGGCAAGACGGTGCAGGACATTCAGACGCGGATTAGCCACACCGCCGATGGCCTGCTGATCAACGGCCGTAAAGGCTACTGCACCGGCTCGCTGTATGCCCATTGGCTGGGCGTGCTGGCACTGGACGATGAGGGACGGGCGCAGCTGGCCTTTGTGCCGCGCGGCACCAAGGGGCTGACGGTGGTGAATGACTGGGCGTGCCTGGGGCAGCGCACCACCTCGAGCGGTACGGTGCTGGCCGAAAACCTGCGAGTGGAGCCGTTTAACCTGATACCGACCTGGAAATCCTACGACACCCCCACGCTTGCCGGGCCGTTTGCCCAACTCACCACCGCCGCCATTGATGCCGGTATTGCCCGCGCGGCGCTGAATGATACCGTCAGCTTTGTGAATCAGTTTGCCCGTCCGTGGATTGATGCTGGCGTCGAGCGGGCAGGAGACGACCCGCTGACCGTGTACCAGATTGGCGCGCTTGATAGTCGCCTGGCCGCTGCTGATGCGCTGCTGGAGCAGGCCGGCAAGGTTCTGGACCGCTATAAAGATGACCTTTCAGAAGAGACGGTGGCGCTAGCCTCCATCGCCGTTGCCCGAGCCAAAATATTCACCACCGAAGTGGCGCTGGAAGCGGCAACGCGTCTGTTTGAACTGGGCGGTACCCGCTCGACGCACCCGCGCTATAACTACGACCGCCACTGGCGTAACGGGCGCGTGCATACGCTGCATGATCCGGTGCGCTGGAAGTATCACCTGCTGGGGAACTGGGTGCTAAACGGAAAACGCCCCGCGCGTCACGACTGGAACTGAGGAGGGAGCATGCTCGCTTTTCTGGCCGGAATTGACTGGAACGATGTTGCTCAGGCGGGGCTGGATACCCTGATTATGCTGGGCTGTGCGCTGGGATTTACAGTACTGATTGGGCTGCCGTTGGGCGTCATTCTTTATCTGACCGGGCAGCCCCGGTTGCTCTACGCGCCGCTGATCCACCGCGTGCTGTCGCTGCTGGTCAACATAATGCGTTCACTGCCGTTTATCATTTTGCTGATTGTGATGATTCCGCTGACCACCTTAATAACCGGCACGTCGTTGGGCGTACAGGGAACCATTCCGCCGCTGGTGGCGGGCTGCGCGCCGTTCTTTGCTCGCCTGGTGGAGACGTCGCTGCGCGAAGTGGACCATGGGTTAATCGAGGCTAACTGGGCGATGGGCGGCGATACCTGGCAGCTTATCTGGCACACCCTGCTGCCAGAATCACGCGGCGGGTTGATTGCGGCGGTAACGGTAACCGCCATTGTGCTGGTCGATTATACCTCGATGGCTGGAGTGATTGGCGGTGGGGGTTTAGGTGACCTGGCGATTCGTTTTGGCTATCAGCGGTTTCAGACCGATGTGATGGCGGTGACGGTCGTGCTGCTGATTGCTTTAGTGCAAGTTCTTCAAATGAGCGGTGACCGACTGGTGCGCCGTATGAGTCGTAAATAGTGATACCAACAGGATGACATAATGAAAAAGACCGTGATAGCTGGGCTAATGGCGCTGTGCTCTTTATCGGCAGCGGCCAACGAAACGCTGGTGGTCGGCGCGACTCCCGTACCGCATGCAGAAATTCTGGAATTCGTGAAGCCGCAGCTCGCCAAAGAAGGGGTGGATCTTAAGATTAAGGTCTTTAATGATTTCATTCAGCCTAACCAGCAGCTTGCAGAGAAGCATCTCGATGCAAACTACTACCAGTACCGCCCGTTCCTGGACGACTATAACAAGACGCGTCACACCAATCTGGTGCCGGTGGTAGGCGTGCATATTGAGCCGTTTGGCGCGTATTCCACTAAGTACACCAGCATTAAGGATCTGCCGGATGGCGCGACCATCGCTATTCCTAACGATCCGGTGAATACCGGCAGGGCGCTGGTGCTGCTCAGTGAGGCTGGACTTATTACACTCAAGAACCCGGAAGATCCGCAGTCAACGGAGAAAGACATCACCGCCAATCCGCACCACTTTAAAATTCGCCCATTAGAAGGCGCGATGTTGGCACGCGCGGTAAGTCAGGTGGATTTGGCATTTATCTTTGCGAACTATGCGCTGGAAGCGGGTATTGATACTGATAAAGCGCTGATAGTGGAAAAAGGGAAAAGTCTGTACGTCGAATACCTGGTGGCTCGCCCCGATAACATCAACGATCCCGGTATTCAGAAACTGGCGAAGGCGCTGAATTCCGATGCGGTACGCCAGTTTATTCTCACCCGATATAAGGGAAAAATCGCCCCCGGATTTTAGGAGTGACAACCATGACACAACATATCCGCGTGCGCGGTATTAGCAAGGCATACCCGAACGGTGTGCAGGCGCTTGACGATATCAACCTGGAGATTCAGGCGGGCGAGATCTTTGGCATTATCGGGCGCAGCGGCGCGGGGAAATCGACGTTGCTGCGGTTGTTTAACCGTCTGGAGAACGCCGACCGGGGGGAGATGACGATAAGCGGTGTGCCCATTAGTGAAGGCGCGCGCGGACAACTGCGGGATTTGCGTCGCCGGGTGGCGATGATTTTCCAGCACTTCAATCTGCACTCCACCAAAACGGTGGCGGAGAACGTTGAACTGCCGCTACGAATGGCCGGTATTCCGGCCGCTGAACGTCGTCGGCGGGTTGACGAGATGCTGCGATTGGTGGGGCTGGAGCCGCTACGTGAGAGTTATCCGACGCAACTGTCCGGCGGGCAAAAACAGCGCACCGGGATTGCCCGTGCGCTGGTGACGCAGCCGGAAATTTTGCTGTGCGATGAAGCCACCTCGGCGCTCGACCCGGAAAACACGCTGGCGGTGCTTAGCCTGCTCAAAGAGATTAACCAGCGTCTCGGGCTCACGATTATCCTGATTACTCATGAAATGGACGTGATTCGTACGCTGTGTGACCGGGTCGCTGTGCTGGAAAAGGGGCGGGTGATCGAGCAAGGCGAGGTGTGGCAGGTGTTTGGCGATCCTCAGCATGAGGTGACGCGCGGAATGCTTGGGACGCTGCATCACGGACGTGAGGAGAATCGTGAAGTCATGGTTGAAGGGCAGCAGTTGATTACGCTGCATTTCAACGGTGTCAACGGGCGTGAACCGGATTTACAGCAGATTGTGCAAGTGCTCGGTGGAAGTCCACAGCTGGTGTACAGCAGTTGTGAGCCGATTCAGGGGCGAATTGTCGGGCAACTGCGGATTCGTGTGGATACGCCGCTAACGGTGGAGTCTTTGCGGCTGGCTGCGCAGGCGGCGGATAGGGTGGCGGTGAGGTAGATAGAGCAATTCCCGGCGGCGCTGCGCTTGGCCGGGCGACGGGATTGCAGCCCGGTCGGGGCTTCTCCTCACTCCCGCAGGCGTGCAACATGCGAAAAAAAAGCCCGTACTTTCGTACGAGCTCTTCTTAAAATATGGCGGTGAGGCGGGGATTCGAACCCCGGATACGTTGCCGTATACACACTTTCCAGGCGTGCTCCTTCAGCCACTCGGACACCTCACCATATTGTTTTGCTGCTCACCGTAGGTGGTCAACGGGGCGCTACTATAGGGAGTTGACCTGAAACGGTCAAGCATAATTTCAGCTTTATTAATCGTTCGGTTAAGCAATGAACACTGCCCCATCCAAAAGCGATGAGGCAGGAGCATTAACGCTGGGAATCAAGCTGTTCGTTGTGTTTCACGACGTCCTGCGCTTTTGCGTAACTTTCAATCAGCAGTTGGTATGCTGGGAAGATTTTGGTGTACACCTCGGCCCATTCGGCGGCATCCGGGCGATTCCATGTGCGCTGCAGTTCGGAAGCGACGGCTGCGGTGTCCATCGGAACGACGCCTGCCTGCGCCACGCGGGCCAGGGTCACTTCCTGTGCCATTTTGCTGTAGGTACCCGAAGCGTCGATGACGGCAAACACCTTATAACCGTCAGCGACCGCTGCAATGGCCGGGAAGGCCATGCAGACGCTGGTGATCGTCCCGGCAATAATTAAGGTTTTACGCCCTGTTGCCTTCACGGCTGCCACGAACTCCGGGTTGTCCCAGGCGTTGATTTCACCTTTGCGTGCAATATATTGCGCGTGCGGCGCATTTTCGTGGATTTCTGGAATCAACGGACCGTTCGGGCCTTGTGGAACTGACGCGGTGGTGATCACCGGCAGGCCGGCAAGGGTGGCCATTTTCGCCAGCGCCGCCGCGCGTGCGCGCAGTTCGGGCATCGGCATATCGCCAACTGTCTGGAATAGACCGCTCTGGTGGTCGATGAGTAGCATCACCGCATCGTTCACATCAATCACTGGACGCGCGCCGTTGAAATTTGCTGGGGTAGACATGTTATTCACCTCTCTATTATCAGATCTGACCAAAACGGCCGGAGTTAAAATCGCGAATCGCTTCATCGATTTCGGTTTTACTGTTCATCACGAAGGGGCCATAGCCGACAATCGGTTCATTTAGCGGCGCACCTGCCAGTACCAGCACTTTGGCGTCATGGCTAGCATGAAGATGCACGCGTTTACCTTGCTGGCTTAACACGACCAGTTGCGCTTCCTGGGCGTGGGTTTCACCGTTAACCGTTACGCTCCCTTCAAGCACCACGAGTGCAGTGCTCCAGCCCTCTGGCTGTTCAAAGGACATCTCTTTATCTTCCCGAAGCTGTATATCCCAGACGTTAAGCGGTGAGAACGTACTCGCCGGGCCGGTTTTTTCCTCGTAGCGACCGGCAATCACCCGCAGCGAACCGCTGTTGTCCCGCAGCTTTACCGTTGGAATCGCCGCTGCTTCAATACTCTGGTAGCCAGGTGCGGTCATCTTGTTCTTCGCCGGCAGGTTGACCCACAGTTGGATCATCTTCAGTTCACCGCCGCGACGGGCAAACTCCGCCGAGTGGAATTCCTGATGCAAAATGCCGGAACCTGCGGTCATCCACTGCACGTCACCTGGGCCAATCACGCCGCCTTTACCAGTGGAATCACGATGTTCCACTTCCCCGGCGTAGACGATAGTGACCGTCTCGAACCCGCGATGTGGGTGTTCTCCCACCCCTCGCTTGGCGCCGTCTGCCGGGAAGCTGTACGGCCCTGCATAGTCCAGCAGCAGGAAGGGGCTCAGGCTTTCACCGTGCGATTGATAGGAAAATAACGAACGAACCGGGAAGCCATCACCCACCCAGTGCGGACGTGGCGCGGTATAAACACCCGTAATCTGTTTCATTTGTTTCTCCTGCGTAGTGAGCTTTTGATGTGGATTAGCTTATATTTGGATTTAATAACCCGGTAGATAGCAAAATTAACCTACACTGTTGCAAAAATAGAACGATGAGGTGGTTATGCAGGATCTCAATGATTTCGCGTGGTTTGTTCACGTGGTCGATAACGGCGGCTTTGCCGCGGCGGGACGCGCGCTGGATATCCCAAAATCAAAGCTCAGCCGACGCATTGCGCAACTGGAAGAGCAGCTTGGCGTGCGATTAATTCATCGCACCACGCGTCAGTTCACGGTGACGGAGGTAGGGCAGACGTTTTATCAGCACTGTAAAGCGATGTTGATTGAGGCAGAGGCGGCGCAGGAGGCGATCGCTGTGCTACAGGTGGAACCGCGAGGTTGCGTAAAAATAACCTGTCCAGTGACGCTGCTGCATGTGCACGTCGGGCCGATGTTGGCGCGCTTCATGGTGCGCTATCCCGGCGTACAGATTCAGCTTGAGGCTACCAATCGCCGAGTGGATCTGGTGGCTGAAGGAGTGGATGTGGCGATTCGCGTCAGGCCAAGACCGTTTGATGATAGTGATCTGGTCATGCGTGTTCTGGCAGACCGTGGGCATTGCCTGGTTGCCAGCCCACTGCTCGTGGAAGCGATGGGTAAACCGCTCTCGCCCGATGCACTGAGTCGCTGGCCGGGATTAAGTACGTCGGCAGGAAAGCATGTTCATCGTTGGTCGCTGAATGGGCCGAACGGCGCGAAGGCAGAGGTTCACTTCACGCCGCGATTGATTACCAGCGATATGCTTGCCCTGCGTGAGGCGGCGGTCGCTGGTGTTGGCGTCGTGCAGTTGCCTATTCTGATGGCGAAAGACCAACTGGCTGATGGCTCGCTGGTGCGTGTGCTGAATGAGTGGGAGCCGAAGCGGGAGGTGATTCACGCGGTATTCCCCTCCAGGCGAGGGTTATTACCAGCGGTTCGCGTATTAGTTGATTTTCTCAGCGACGAATATGCATTGATGATTGAAGAGTGAGTTTACATTTTATTTATGAGCGCTAATGGCTTGTGCTTTTATCAGGAATGGTGATGAAGGATTCTGGAGCTTGGGGAAACAGACGGCTTTGATGCTGGATGGGGGAGCGGAGGGAGGCAGTTTGTTCGTTGCGCTCTCAGTCTGTCCAACGGGCTGCGCCAGGTGTCGAACTCCTGTAGGCGTGCAACATGCGAAAAAAAAAGCCCGTACTTTCGTACGAGCTCTTCTTAAGATATGGCGGTGAGGCGGGGATTCGAACCCCGGATACGTTGCCGTATACACACTTTCCAGGCGTGCTCCTTCAGCCACTCGGACACCTCACCATATTGTCGTCCCTGTGTTGCTGGGACGAGCGCTAATGTAGGGAAAAGGCTCTTCAGCGTCAATAAACTTTTTAAAAAAATCGTGCGTTTATACAAACTTCGACCAACATGCTTCTTAAACAGGCATAAATCGTATTATTTGCGATCTGCTCCGCATTTTCCGAGACAGGTAAAAGAAATTTGTTATTCTGTTAACCCACAAAAATAATCAAAAACAACACCCATTCGTTCCAATAGCGGTGCTACAAGCAGGAGTCACTATGGAGATCATCTTTTACCATCCCACGTTTGATACCCCTTACTGGATTGCCGAGTTAAGTAAATTACTGCCAGATGCCCAAATTCGTGGATGGGAGCGAGGCGATAATGCGCCAGCCGACTATGCGCTGGTGTGGCATCCTCCGGTAGAAATGCTGCAAGGTCGTGAGCTTAAGGCCGTATTTGCATTAGGCGCAGGCGTTGACTCCATTCTCAGTAAATTGAAAGCGCATCCGGAAATGCTACCGGAATCTATCCCACTGTTCCGCCTTGAAGATACTGGCATGGGTATTCAGATGCAGGAGTATGCCGTCAGTCAGGTCCTGCACTGGTTCCGTCGGTTTGATGATTATCAAGCGTTACAGCGTCAATCCACCTGGCAGCCGCTGCCGGATTATACGCAAGAAGAATTTACCATTGGCATTATGGGGGCGGGGGTACTCGGCTCAAAAGTGGCAGAAAGTTTATTGTCGTGGGGATTCCCGGTTCAATGCTGGAGCCGAAGCCGTAAGCAATGGCCGCAGGTGACGAGTTATGCAGGTGAAGATGAGCTGAATGCGTTTTTAGAAGGTACGCGCGTGCTGATAAACCTATTGCCAAATACGGCGGAAACGGTGGGCATTATCAATCAGCAGCGTTTATCGCAGCTTCCGGATAACAGCTATGTGTTGAACCTGGCACGTGGCGTTCATGTGGTTGAAGAGGATCTGTTGGCGGCGCTGGACAGCGGTAAGGTAAAGGCGGCAATGCTTGACGTATTCAGCCGTGAGCCTCTGCCGAAAGAGAGCCCACTTTGGCTCCATCCTCGGGTAACGATGACGCCGCACGTTGCTGCGGTGACGCGACCAAAAGAGGCAATAGCCTATATCGCACAGACCATCACTCAACTGGAACGTGGTGAAGCGCCCAGCGGACAGGTCGATCGCGTTCGCGGCTATTGATGCCCCAGGCTAATAAACACAAGGGTTTCCTGCTATCCTTGGCTTATCACGAGAGAGGAGAATGTGATGTATCCTGTTGACCTACATATGCACACCGTTGCCAGCACACATGCTTACAGTACGTTGCACGACTATATCGCCGAGGCGAAACGCAAAGGAATTAAACTCTTTGCCATCACCGATCATGGCCCCGATATGGCTGATGCCCCGCACTACTGGCATTTTGTGAATATGCGCATTTGGCCACGCATCGTTGATGGGGTCGGGATCCTGCGCGGTATTGAGTCAAACATCAAAAACATTGAGGGTGAAATCGATTGTACCGGGCCGATGCTCACGTCGCTTGATTTCATCATCGCCGGTTTCCATGAGCCGGTGTTTGCGCCTCAGGATAAAGAGACGCATACCCAGGCGATGATTGCGGCGATGGCAAGTGGCCAGGTCCACATGATTAGCCACCCCGGTAATCCGAAATTCCCTGTTGATATTCCCGCCATTGCAGAAGCCGCAGCGAAATACCATGTGGCGCTGGAAATTAACAACTCCTCTTTTGTCAGTTCCCGCGTTGGCAGCGAAAGCAACTGCCGCGCAATAGCGGCTGCCGTTCGCGATGCTGGTGGTTGGCTTGCGCTGGGTTCTGATTCACATACTGCTTTTACGCTGGGTGAATTTACCGAATGCCAGAAGATCCTTGATGCTGTGGAATTCCCTGCGGAAAGGATCCTTAACGTTACGCCTCGGCGCTTCCTGAATTTCCTTGAATCGCGTGGAATGGCGCCGATTCCTGAATTTGCTGAATTTTAATGACTGAATGGATTAACCAATGAACGAGTTTTCAATCATCTGCCGCGTGCTTGGCTCCCTGTACTACCGTCAACCGCAGGATCCGCTGTTGGTGCCGCTATTCACGCTGATCCGTGAGGGGAAGCTGGCGGCGAGTTGGCCGCTGGAGCAGGATGAACTGCTGGCTCGTCTGCAAAAAAGCTGCGACATTCAGCAGATTGCGGCTGACTACAATGCGCTGTTTGTGGGGGATGACTGTCGAGTGTCACCGTGCCGTAGCGTATGGGAGGACGGCGCCACCGAAGCCGAAGTTCGTGAATTCCTAACGGAATGGGGCATGCCATTAGGAGATAGCCCAGCCGATCACATCGGCACGCTACTGTTGGCGGCTTCATGGCTTGAAGATAAAGCGGAAGAGGATGACACCGAGGCGCTAGAAACGCTGTTTGGTGATTATATCCTGCCGTGGTTTGAAAGTTTCCTGGGGAAAGTTGAAGCTCATGCGACCACTGCGTTCTGGCGTACGATGGCACCGCTGACCCGTGAAGCTATTGCTGCGATGTGGGATGAGCTGCAGGAAGAAGATAAAGAGTGATTTAAATCACAAATTTAGTGCAACTGAAATGATTGTCATGAGCATTATGTGCTCGTGATCTCATCAAAATGGCGCGCATCTGCTAAGATGCGCGCCATGAACGTTATCTTATCTATTGCAATCACAACAGGCATTCTCTCCGGTCTCTGGGGATGGGTTGCCGTGTCTCTCGGTTTACTGAGCTGGGCCGGATTTTTGGGCTGCACAGCTTATTTTGCCTGCCCGCATGATGGTCTTAAAGGGTTAGCTGTTTCAGCCTGCACGACGATGAGCGGTGTTATTTGGGCGCTGGTCATCATCTATGGCAGTGCGCTTGCTCCCCACCTTGAAATCCTTGGTTATGTCATAACGGGCATTGTCGCGTTTTTGATGTGTATTCAGGCTAAGCAAATGCTGTTGTCATTTGTTCCCGGCACTTTCATTGGCGCTTGTGCAACCTTTGCTGGGCAGGGCAACTGGCGGCTGGTCGTCTCATCATTAGCCGTGGGATTGATCTTTGGCTATGCGATGAAAAACAGTGGGCTATGGCTGGCAAATCGTAGAACGAGAACCATATCATCAAAAGAGTCCGTGCTGTAGAGCGCGCATAAGCGATAAAAGCGGCGACAGGGTAGACCTGCCGCCGCTTTTTTATTGCTGGTGTAGGGCGAATTAGCTCTTGAAATTATCGTTTGCCCAGGAGACAGCTTGGGTCCGATTTTTAACCGAGATCTTTTTAAATAAATGATATAAATGCGTTTTTACCGTACTTTCGCTAATGAATAACGAACGGGCGATTTCAATGTTAGAAGCACCGATGCGCAATTTATTCAGGATCTCTTTTTCTCTGAAGGTCAGGATAGTGCTTTCCTGAGTATCATAACGGTAATTTCCAGAATTCATAATAAGATAGCTCGCCAGCTTACGTGAGAAGTAACATTCTCCCTCCATCACTTTTTGTAAGCCTTTGATCAAAAAGTGTTCTTCATCATGTGCATAGAATATGCCGTGAATATGCGGCCAACTTTCAATATCCTGATAGGCGTAGTCTTCAGGGGTATTGAAAAGTAAGAGTTTTATGCCGCTATTTATTTTACAGAGTTCTTCCTGCCAGGCCTTTATTAACCTCTTATCAATTTCTATCATGTCGAAAAGCACGATACCTTGTGATAAGTTTTCCTGGTTAACAGTATGAATATTGACGATTTTACTGTTCATCCTTAGTGTTTTTTTCAGACTCTGAGAAAGCGCACAGGACTGGAGCGACGGCCTTGTGATGAGAGAAAGAGTCTGGTCCGTAAAACTGAGCTCTTTTTGCATGATGAGACCCCTAATTTCTAACAGCAGGCAAAATTATAAAGGCACCTGGTTAAGCATTGCTGAAATGTGGTTGCTGTTTTGACAAATGTTAAAATAAGCAATTAAAAAGAATGTCTGCTTAATTTAAAATTTAGACGCTGATATTTCTAAAGCAAGAAATAATCATGAAACAAAATGTAAAAATAAATTACAAAACGTAAATAAAGCTTATTTATTAAGTTTTTAACAGATTTTCTTAATGCTCATGTCTGGTGGGGTGTTTTGCTGCTAACTTCATGTAATTTAATATTTTTAATTTTATCATAAATTGTCTATCAGGATCCTCTTAACCAATATGTATGATGAAACCGTGTGATATTAGTCGCTTTTAAAACTTTCGTTGTGCCTGCCTTTTTTTAACGCTTTGTTTTCTGGTTATCTTATCAGGGTTTACTGCCATTGGAGTAGTTAATACTAAAGTTTGATAATATTAAAATTAAATCAAACTTTATTATGAGATCCTCATGTCTTCCAAATATGCATACTCATCCGTATAGCATCGAAACATGAATTATATCGGTGTATGAAGTTTTACATAATTCCATGTCGATATCATTGGCAAGGTGAGGCGGTGTATTTTCAAGAAATATTATGGTGTACACATCCTTGATAAATGTTGAACGGCGAAGTTGAGGGTATTCGTTTAAACCTTTAATTCGTAGGGTAAATATTTATTAATAATAATAACCTTTATAGGTTGTTTATGGATGGCTGTCTGTTTTTACGCCTGCATGTCATGCTTGTATTTATTTTAATCTATTGATAAATGAGGTTTTTACCAACGCTGGTACTTTTTTTATCGCCTGGAATATTTGTAATTCAATGAACGGGTGTCGTGATCATTACCGAACGGTATTTATTTGCATAACGAGTGTTCGGTTATTACGGCAATAGCACACAGCAACTAATAATGCGTGATAGGGCTCATCATGAAAATGAAGCAACTCGCCATAATGGTGGCGCTCACCGTTTTATACCCAGCAACCACAATATATGCCGTAGCGGCAAATGGTAACGGTAATAACGGTAACAACGGCAATAGCGGTCAGAACGCTAACGGGAACGGCAACGGAAATAACGGGAATGGTCAAGGCAATGGAGGCGGTGGAAACGGAAGCGGAAATAACGGCAATGGCAATGCTAACGGCAACGGCGGTGGTCAGGGCGGCGGCAACGGCGGTGGTCAGGGTGGTGGCAACGGCGGTGGCCAGGGGGGTGGCAACGGCGGTGGCCAGGGTGGCGGCAACGGTGGTGGTCAGGGCGGCGGCAACGGCGGTGGTCAGGGCGGCGGCAACGGCGGTGGCCAGGGTGGCGGCAACGGCGGTGGCCAGGGCGGCGGCAACGGCGGTGGTCAGGGCGGCGGCAACGGCGGTGGCCAGGGCGGCGGCAACGGTGGTGGCCAGGGCGGTGGTAACGGCGGTGGCCAGGGTGGTGGCAACGGCGGTGGTCAGGGTGGCGGTAACGGCGGCGGCCAGGGTGGCGGTAACAGCGGCGGCCAGGGTGGTGGTAACGGCGGTGGCCAGGGTGGTGGTAACGGCGGTGGCCAGGGTGGTGGTAACGGCGGTGGTCAGGGTGGTGGCAACGGCGGTGGCCAGGGTGGTGGTAACGGCGGTGGTCAGGGTGGTGGCAACGGCGGTGGCCAGGGCGGCGGTAACGGCGGTGGTCATGGCGGCGGCAGCGGTGGTGGCACAGGCGGCGGTCAGGGTCACGGTGGCGGTCGGGGCGGTGGCAATGGAGGCGGCTATGGCGGCGGCGTAGGAGGTGGTCATGGTCACGGTGGCGGTCAGGGCGGTGGCAATGGAGGCGGCTATGGCGGCGGCGTAGGAGGTGGTCATGGTCATGGTCACGGTGGCGGTCAGGGCGGTGGCAACGGAGGCGGCTATGGCGGCGGCGTAGGAGGTGGTCATGGTCACGGCGGCCAGGGCGGCCACGATGGTAATGGTGGCAGTGGTCATGGTGGTGGCAATGGTCACGGTGGGCATGGTGGACACGGTGGAGGCACCGGCGGCGGCGGTACTGGTGGAGGTACTGGCGGCGGCAGCGGCGGCGGTACTGGCGGCGGCAGCGGTGGAGGTACCGGCGGCGGCAGCGGTGGAGGTACTGGTGGCGGCAACGGTGGTGGTACTGGCGGCGGAAACGTCGGTGGTAACAGCGGAGGCAATGGTAATACCACCAGGGTTAATTTTGGTTCTTTGAATAGTGATTCGTCGAGCTTCGTGAATTCCGGCAGTGCGAATCTGTGCAATCAGCCGGGGGCAATTGGTTGTAACTTCCGTTAGCCAACATTATTTCTGGGCCGTAACCATAAAGGTTACGGCCTTTTTTATTGGCATCCGCACGATACAAAGAGAAGTGATGATCGGATATGCAGCTCTTAATCATATAAATAATCTATGAGAAAAATACTTGAAATCAAAGAGTAAGCACACTAATGTAAACTTAATGTTTACAAAATGTGTATTCATCACGGGTTTCAGATCAGGAAGGGTAGATTCACGGACGACCTTGAATGAGGGGCGTTACCATGAAAACAATTCTTCACTATTTCACATTACCTCTCTCACTGCTGCTACTTAGCAGTACGCCATCATTTGCTGCTTCGGATGGGATCATCCATTTCCGCGGACAAATTGTTGAGTCTCCTTGCGACTACCAACCTACCTCTCAGCGCATAAACGTGAGCTGCTATGAGAATGGAAAGTACAAAGTACAAACCACCAATGTCAGTGACTTGTTGCAAGGAGGTAAATTAACCAACGCAAAGGCGACTGCAAGCATGAAATGGGTCGATCCTAAAAAAAATCTTGCGATATTGACGGTGGTCTATGAATAGTCTGAAACGAAGTTGCGGTCAGTGTTGTCTATGGTAGACAATATTTCCGTCTTAGCTAGAGGATTGTGAGCATGACCGTACGAATTCAGGTGCTGCAGGGGGATATTACCCACCTTGAGGTGGATGTTATCGTCAATGCAGCCAATCCCTCATTGATGGGCGGCGGCGGTGTTGATGGCGCGATTCACCGTGCTGCTGGCCCCTCGCTGCAGGAAGCCTGTGCCGTCGTCCGCCAACAGCAGGGGACCTGTCCGCCCGGACATGCGGTGATTACGCACGCGGGTAACCTGAAGGCAAAGGCGGTCATCCACACTGTCGGACCTGTCTGGCAGGGTGGGGGTGAGAATGAAGCCTCTTTGTTGCAGGAAGCATACCGTAATAGTCTGCAGCTGGCGTTGGATAATGGCTATCACAGCCTCGCTTTCCCGGCTATCTCAACGGGAGCCTATGGTTATCCGCCGAAAGACGCAGCCGAAATTGCGGTGAGCACAGTAGCGGCCTTTCTGACCCGCCGCAGCCTGCCAGAAGTGGTTTATTTCGTCTGTTTTGATGATGAGACCACGCAGCTATATCAACAGTTGCTCAGCCAGACCCCTATTCCGGGTCTGGCAAATGATGCTAATACTTAATGGCTAGCGATCTGCGTTTTTGAGGACTTTTGCTGCGGTTTACCGGAAAAGAGGAAACGCAGCACAGGAATACGCAGATGAATCTCATAAAGGATTAACGCGCAGCCCACCACAAAAATCAGGCCGGTCAAGAAGCCAAGAATATTCGAGCTGATGGCCGGCATAATCCAGGCACCAAAGAACAGCGTCAGCGGATGGTGCACCAAATAGATAAATAAAGAAGCATTGACGAAATAGGTCACGCGGGCGGACTGGAAGTTCAGCATGCGGTGTCCAAACGAGAACACCACGTTCACCATCCATACCCCAAGTACCATCGTAATCACATATTCCGTTTCATACATCCATGCATCACCTGAGCCAAAATGCTGATTCAAGCGATAAGCAATGAAACCAAACAACGCGGCCACAATGCACCATGGTGAAGGCGTGACAAACAGCGTTTTCAGCTTGGGATGAATGAACGCCAGCGCGCCAAGAATAAAGAAGGGAACGTAGAACAGCGTCTGCATCACGACAAAGTTAAACAACCCATCGCTTAGTATTGGCGGGTAAAGCAGGAAAAGCGTCCGACGAATGGCGGCATAAACGATCCCCAATGCTAAAAACATCAACGTGAGCTTTGCCATCGACATATTGTCGAACATATCGGTTCTTCTACGCATCTGGCGGCGGCGCATCAGGCGAAACGCCAGAATACCAAGCGTGGTTAATACCACCAGAACTAATAGGAACCACAGGTGCGACACCAGTTCCCACGCGAGCGTATTATATTTGTCGTAAAAAGAGAGCGTATGCCAGCTTTCCGTCTTACCCTTAACGTACTGCAGCATTAAAAACTGCGGCAACGTCAGAAGAGGGATGGCGGTAAGCATCGGAATACCGACGCGCTCCACGCGTACCTTCCACCATTTTTTCATGGGATAGCGCAAAAACAGCATATACGAAAAGTAGCCGGAGATAACAAAGAACACCTGCATGCGAAAAGCATGAACAAAATCATTGAATAACGTTAGCCACCAGGAGGGTGACGCGCTGTTCATATGCCAGGTGTGGCTGGAGTAAAGCAGAGAGATGTGAAAGGGTATCCCCAGGAGCATCAGCCAGGCCCGAATGGAGTCGAGGAAATATTCACGCTGTGCGGGTTTGTTATTCATAGGGTTAGGTACGATTCTCGGACTAATCGCCTTACCTGATAAGACGATAAAGTTTACATTCGTTCGCAACCCTACACTAACTCTGGTTACCTGTCTCCAGGATAAGCACGCAAAGTGCAAAGCGCGGTTAACAGTTGTTTACTCCATAAGCCACCGCGCTGAACAATACGGGGATTATGTTGTCGGATTGCTTGAATTTCCAGTAAAATGGATCGGATCGATTTAAGCACACAAAGGGGGAAGTGCTTAGTTATATGAAACATACACCACAGATGATGAAACTGCGTTGGTTAGGCGCAGCCGTAATGTTGTCCCTGTGTACTTCATCTGCATGGGCATTCACTATTGATGACGTTGCAAAGCAGGCTAAATCGCTGGCTGACAAGAGCTATGAAGCGCCAAAAAGCAACCTGCCTTCCGTCTTCCGCGATATGAAATATGCGGATTACCAGCAAATCCAGTTCAACCACGATAAGGCATACTGGAGCAAGATAAAGACCCCATTTAAGCTCGAGTTCTACCATCAGGGTATGTACTTCGACACGCCGGTGACCATTAATGAAGTCACGGCAACTTCCGTGCGCAAAATTAAGTACAGCCCGGACTACTTCACGTTCGGCGATGTTCAGCACGACAAAGACACCGTGAAGGATTTGGGCTTCGCCGGTTTTAAAGTGCTTTACCCGCTGAACAGCAAAGACAAAAACGATGAAATCGTCAGTATGCTGGGTGCTAGCTATTTCCGCGTTCTGGGCCAGGGTCAGGTTTATGGTCTCTCTGCGCGCGGTCTGGCTATTGATACCGCATTGCCGTCAGGTGAAGAGTTCCCTCGCTTCCGTGAATACTGGATTGAACGTCCAAAAGCCACTGATAAGCGCCTGACTATCTATGCGCTGCTGGATTCTCCACGTGCGACCGGGGCATACCGTTTCGTTATTATGCCTGGCCGCGACACAGTGGTTGATGTTCAGACCAAAATTTACCTGCGCGATAAAGTGGGTAAATTGGGCGTTGCACCATTGACCAGTATGTTCCTGTTCGGGCCAAACCAGCCTTCTGCGACGACTAACTATCGTCCGGAACTGCATGACTCCAACGGTCTTTCTATTCATGCTGGTAACGATGAATGGATCTGGCGTCCGCTGAACAATCCAAAGCATCTGGCTGTTAGCAGCTTTGCCACCGAAAACCCACAGGGCTTTGGTCTGCTGCAGCGTGGCCGTCAGTTCTCTCACTTTGAAGATCTGGATGACCGCTACGACCTGCGTCCGAGCGCCTGGATCACGCCGAAAGGCGATTGGGGTAAAGGTACCGTCGAGCTGGTGGAAATTCCAACCAACGACGAAACCAACGATAACATCGTCGCTTACTGGACGCCGGACAAGCTGCCGGATGCTGGTAAAGAGATGAACTACAAGTACACCATCACCTTTACCCGTGACGAAGAGAAACTGCACCCGACCGATAACGCGTACGTGATGCAGACTCGCCGCTCTACCGGTGATGTGAAGCAGTCCAACCTGATTCGCCAACCGGACGGCACGCTGGCCTTCGTAGTAGATTTCACCGGCGCAGATATGCGTAAGATGCCGCAGGATACGCCGGTAACGGCGCAGACCAGCATTGGCGACAACGGTGAAATCGTCGAAAACAGCGTACGCTACAACCCAGTCACCAAAGGCTGGCGCTTGATGCTGCGCGTGAAGGTGAAAGATCCGAAGAAAACCACTGAAATGCGCGCTGCGCTGGTCAACGCCGATCAGACGCTGAGTGAAACCTGGAGCTATCAGCTGCCTGCTAATGAATAACACAACGAAGTATATCGACGCATTGTCGCTTACGGATGCAGAAAAAGCGGCGCTCCCGAACAGCTCGCTTCGTGCTGTGCACGAAGCGCTGGACGATGAGCATCAGGCGATTGCCCGTGATGATGACACGCCGCTGGCCTCGGTTAAGGCGCGTCTTGAAGAGAGCTGGCCCGATTCTCTGGGCGGCGATCAGCTTATCAAAGACGATGAAGGGCGCACTCAGCTGCAGGCGATGCCGAAAGCCACGCGCTCCTCAATGTTCCCGGATCCGTGGCGTACCAACCCGGTAGGCCGCTTCTGGGATCGTCTTCGCGGCCGTGACGTCACGCCGCGCTACCTGTCTCGTCTGACCAAAGAAGAGCAGGAACGCGAACAGAAATGGCGAATGGTGGGCTCGCTTCGCCGCTACACCCTGCTGATTCTGACGATTGCGCAGACCGTGGTGGCAACCTGGTACATGAAGACCATTCTGCCCTATCAGGGCTGGGCGCTGATCAACCCGGCGGATATGGTGGGGCAGGACTTATGGGTCTCCTTTATGCAGCTGCTGCCGTATCTGCTGCAAACCGGGATCCTGATTCTGTTTGCGGTGCTCTTCTGCTGGGTCTCCGCTGGTTTCTGGACCGCCTTAATGGGCTTCCTGCAACTGTTGATTGGCCGCGATAAGTACAGTATTTCGGCCTCGACGGTGGGCGATGAGCCGCTGAACCCGGAGCACCGGACGGCGCTGATCATGCCTATCTGTAATGAAGACGTGTCTCGCGTATTCGCCGGTCTGCGTGCGACCTGGGAGTCGGTGAAAGCGACCGGCCAGCAGAAGCACTTTGACGTCTACATCCTGAGCGACAGCTACAACCCGGATATCTGCGTGGCAGAACAAAAAGCCTGGATGGAGCTGATTGCCGAGGTGCAGGGCGAAGGGCAGATCTTCTACCGTCGTCGTCGTCGTCGCATGAAGCGTAAAAGCGGTAACATCGATGACTTCTGCCGTCGTTGGGGTAACCAGTACAGCTACATGGTGGTACTGGATGCTGACTCCGTGATGTCCGGCGACTGTCTGACCAACCTGGTGCGTCTGATGGAAGCGAACCCGAATGCGGGTATTATCCAGTCTTCCCCACGCGCTTCCGGGATGGATACGCTGTATGCACGCTGCCAGCAGTTTGCCACGCGTGTTTATGGGCCGCTGTTTACCGCGGGGCTGCACTTCTGGCAGTTGGGTGAATCCCACTACTGGGGTCACAATGCCATTATTCGCGTGAAGCCATTCATTGAGCACTGTGCGCTGGCACCGTTGCCGGGCGAAGGTAACTTTGCCGGTTCAATTCTGTCGCATGACTTCGTGGAAGCGGCGCTGATGCGTCGCGCAGGGTGGGGCGTCTGGATTGCCTACGACCTGCCGGGCTCTTATGAAGAACTGCCGCCGAACCTGCTTGATGAGCTCAAACGTGACCGTCGCTGGTGTCAGGGTAACCTGATGAACTTCCGCCTTTTCCTGGTGAAAGGCATGCACCCGGTTCACCGTGCAGTGTTCCTGACCGGCGTTATGTCCTACCTTTCTGCGCCGCTGTGGTTTATGTTCCTGGCCCTGTCGACCGCATTGCAGGTGGTACATGCGCTAACCGAGCCGCAGTACTTTCTGCAGCCGCGTCAGCTGTTCCCGGTCTGGCCGCAGTGGCGTCCTGAGCTGGCGATTGCACTCTTTGCCTCAACGATGGTGCTGCTGTTCCTGCCGAAGCTGCTGAGTATCATTCTGGTGTGGTGCAAAGGGTCGAAAGAGTACGGCGGATTCGTTCGCGTGACGCTTTCGCTGCTGCTCGAAGTGCTGTTCTCCGTCCTTCTGGCACCGGTTCGTATGCTGTTCCATACCGTATTTGTGGTCAGCGCGTTCCTGGGTTGGGAAGTGGTCTGGAACTCGCCACAGCGTGACGATGACTCCACACCATGGGGCGAAGCCTTTATGCGCCACGGTTCTCAGCTGCTGCTGGGTCTGGTGTGGGCGGTTGGTATGGCATGGCTGGACCTGCGCTTCCTGTTCTGGCTGGCGCCGATTGTCTTCTCGCTGATCCTGTCACCGTTTGTTTCGGTGATCTCCAGCCGTTCGACTATCGGTTTGCGGACCAAGCGTTGGAAGCTGTTCCTGATCCCAGAAGAGTACAACACGCCGAAGGTGCTGGCCGATACCGAAGCGTATCTGGAACAGAACCGAGCACGTGTGCTGGACGATGGTTTTATGCATGCAGTGTTTAACCCATCGCTGAATGCCCTGGCAACGGCAATGGCTACCGCACGTCACCGCGCAAGCCATGTGCTGGAAATTGCCCGCGATCGCCACGTTGAGCAGGCGTTGAACGAAACGCCGGATAAGCTGAACCGCGATCGTCGTCTGGTGTTGCTGAGCGACCCAGTTACGCTGTCGCGTCTGCACTATCGCGTATGGGCCGCACCGGAGAAATACTCTTCGTGGGTGGCTGAGTACGATAAGCTCAAGTTGAATCCGATGGTGTTAAAAGCCAAATAGCGCGGTGCTTCCCCGGCGGCGCTTCGCTTGGCCGGGCTACGTAACCTGTAGCCCGGACGAGGTGCAAAGCACCGACTCCGGGGAGGACTCAGCGCAACGATTTGCCGTAAGGAAATACCGGCCATCAAGCCGGTATTTTTTTGTCTGTTTAATGAGGTAAACGACGTGATAAGAATGATACTGGTGGCCGCCATGGCGATAATGCTCACCGGATGCGGCAGCATTATCAGCCGGACGATCCCGGGCCAAGGTCACGGGAATCAGTACTATTCGGGTGTGAAGTGGGATCTGCGTGATTCAGCCTGGCGCTATGTCACCATTCTGGACCTGCCATTCTCGCTGGTTTTCGACACGTTGCTGCTGCCGATTGATGCGAGTCACGGCCCTTATGAGTGATTAACGCTCATCCCACTCATCTGCGGCGGCCTGGCCCTCTTCGGTATCCAGCGAGGGCTCAAGCTGATATTCGTCTTCATCCCATTCGTGCAGCGTATTTTCTTCCAGCCATTCCTGACGCAGCTCTATCTCGTCAAAATCACCATCAAACACGCTCTGTGCGGCCTCACCGCTGAGCATTGGCACGCACTCGCCTTCTTCATCCTCTTCGGCGAAGAACTCGGCCTGCCACATGATGTCACCATCCTGTAGAACGTACTTTTGCATATTGAACTGCTCTACGTCCGCTTCACTTTCCTCAAGTCCGGGGTTATCGGCGAGGAAGGTTTCACGTGCCGCATCAATAGCTTCTTCAAGCGTGGCGTATAAAGTCATCTCAACTCCCTGCAATGTGACGAGGTATTCAGGGAAATAATAGCTTAACTTTTGAGTTGTACACGCCCGACGACTTGATTTAACGCAAATCGCCGGGCGTTGTGTTTAAGGACGGGAAGGTTCGGGGCTACGGCGTAGGCTAAAACCGGTATAAATCGCGTTAAATAAGACCACGGCGGCGGTCACGCAGAAGACGGCACGGAAACCATAGTTGGCCGACACGGCAGCGCCGATAAGCGGCCCGGTGACGTTACCAATATCGCGGAACGACTGGTTATAGCTAAAGATACGACCAGCAATCTGGTTGCTGGAGTTATATACCAGCAGCGTCTGCACGGCGGGCAGCAGCGCACCGTCGGCGGCGCCGAGCAGGAAGCGCAGGATACCGAGCTGCAGCGGGTTCTGCACAAATGACATCGGGATCAGCAGCAGTACGGAGACCACCAGCGCTACGATAAGAATTTTTTCCGGGCCGATACGGTCACCGAGTTTACCCAGCCGCGGTGCACAAATCAGCGCCGCCACGCCGGGCACCGACGCTATCATGCCGCTGATAAAAGCAATGTTGCTGATGTTGCCCGCGAGATCGCGCACATAGAGCGTCAGAATAGGGGCGATAGAACCGGTTGCCACCTGGATTATCAGCGTGGTCACGAACAGGCTCAGCACCAGTTCGCGGTTTTTCAGCGAGCCAAACACCTCTTTGACGTGCAGCATCTCTTTTTTCGAAACCGGCGTGAACTGCTCGCGAATGAAAAACAGCGTCATCACGAAGCAGACAAACAATACCGCGGCGGTCATAAAGAACACCGGGCGTAGGCCGTAGTTATCGGCAAGGAAACCGCCGGCTAGCGGCCCTAACAGCGCGCCGCTGACGGCACCCGTCGAAAGTGTACCCAGCGCCCAGCCGCTCTTATGGCGCGGGATCTGCGTGGCGATAAGCGCGTTGGCATTCGGAATAAAACCACCCAGCAGCCCCAGCAGTGCACGGAGGATCAGGAACTGCCAGATATTTTGCGCGAGCCCCATTAACAGCATGACGATGGACATGCCCAGCGCCGAGCGTAGCAGCATTATCTTACGCCCTTTGCGGTCGGCCAGGCCGCCCCACAGCGGTGACGCGATGGCGGAGAACAGGAAGGTAATACTGAAGACCAGACCGGACCACATATTCAGCGAGCTATGGCCGGTAACGCCGAGCGCTTCAACGTAAAGCGGCAGGAAAGGCATGACCAGGCTGAACGCGGCGCCGGTTAAAAAACAGCCGAGCCAGACGACAGCGAGATTACGCTTCCAGTTAATGGGTACATCTGAGGGTTGCATAGGGTTCCGCAGGCGAAACGTCGCCAAAAGAGAGTGTATTTATAAGCCTGCTAATTATGCGCCTGTGTTTATATCACTGCAATGTGGGCAGCTTTTAAAGCTAAAACAAAAACGCACAGCCAGGGCTGTGCGTTAACGTGAGCTAGTAGAGCGATGGAGCGCCTTCCGGTCGTGTTTTGAAGCGCCGGTGCAGCCACATATACTGCTCTGGCGCCATCATGATGCACTTCTCAACAATAGTGTTCATCCATGCCGCGGTTGTCTCGGCATCGTCCAGCGGCGGGCTACATTCCGGCTCAAGGATAATGAGCTCGTAACCTTTACCGTCCGGCTTCCGGCGCGGTACAAAAGGCACCACACACGCTTTTGACATTTTTGCCAGCATCCAGGTGCCAGAGGTGGTTGCGGCATCCTTGACGGCGAACAGCGGCGCGAAGACGCTGGCGCGCGGGCCGTAATCGTGATCTGGGGCGTACCAGATAATTTCACCGTTCTTCAGCGCCCTGATCATGCCTTTCAGGTCTTTGCGGTCAATCATATCTTTGTTCGAGCGCATGCGACCCCAGGTTTGAAGCAGGTCGATCACCGGATTATCGTTTGGCCGATAAACCCCGATCCCAGGGTTATGGATACCGAACATACGAGCACCCATTTCCAGCGTCAGGAAGTGAATACCGATCAGTAAAACACCACGTCCCGAGTCCTGTACGGCGCGAATATGCTCAAGACCACTCGCATCCATCCAGCGGTTTACCCGTTTGGTCGGCCAGAACCAGGCTATACCCGTTTCCATCACGCCCATGCCGACGGACTCAAAATTCTTGACCACCATCTCATGACGTTCCGCTTCACTCTTTTGTGGGAAGCACAGCTCAAGGTTCCGATACGCAATTTGGGCACGACGCTTCATCAGCCGCATCGCCAGACGACCAATGGCATTACCGAGGCGATAGATAACCGGATACGGCAGCTGAACGACCAGCCAGAGTACGCCAATACCTAGCCAGGACGGCCAGTAGCGAGGGTGAAGCAACGCGGCAGTAAATTTGGGTAACTGGGTCATGTCATTCCTGTTATTACGAGCAACTGTCTCTATTGTCGCACTATTTTTCCGACAACCAAAACGGCTGCGTCACGACTGGAGAGTATTCATTCAATTTTTTTACGGCAAATCATTAATCGTGATGTGAATGTAGCGCAAAATGTGGGGATGTAAATTAACGATGATTGCTATATCATGCGCCCCGATTATTACTCACCATTCAATTTTGCAGGATAAGAACACCATGCCAGTGTTACATAACCGCATTTCGAATGAGACGCTGAAAGCGAAGATGCTGGCAGAAACCGAGCCACGCACCACTATCTCATTCTATAAGTACTTCACTATTGTTGACCCAAAAGCCACGCGCGACGCGCTGTACGTTGCGCTCTCTGCGCTTGATGTCTTCGGGCGAGTCTATCTCGCGCGCGAGGGTATTAACGCGCAGATTAGCGTGCCGGAGAGCCGCGTGGAGCAGCTGCGCGAGTGCCTGGACCGCTTTGATCCCGCTTTGAAAGGGCTGCGCCTGAACATTGCGCTGGATGATGATGGAAAATCATTCTGGGTGCTGCGCATGAAGGTTCGTGAACGCATCGTGGCTGATGGCATTGAAGATCCGACGTTTGATGCCAGCAACGTGGGTGATTACCTGAAGGCGGCAGAAGTGAACGCCATGCTTGATGATCCTGATGCGGTGTTTATCGATATGCGTAACCACTACGAATACGAAGTGGGGCATTTCGAACAGGCGATGGAAATCCCGGCGGATACCTTCCGCGAGCAGCTGCCGAAAGCGGTTGAGATGATGCAAGAACATAAAGACAAGAAGATTGTCATGTACTGCACCGGTGGTATCCGCTGCGAAAAAGCCAGCGCGTGGATGAAACATAATGGCTTTAATCAGGTCTGGCATATCGAAGGCGGCATTATTGAGTACGCGCGCCGCGCTCGCGAGCAGGGTTTACCGGTACGTTTTGTCGGTAAAAACTTTGTTTTCGACGAACGTATGGGCGAGCGTATATCAGACGACATCATTGCCCATTGCCATCAGTGCGGTACGCCGTGCGATAGCCATACCAACTGCCTGAACGACGGCTGCCATCTGCTGTTTATCCAGTGTCCTGCCTGCGCTGAGAAGTTTGAAGGCTGCTGTAGCGTAGCCTGTCAGGAAGAGCACAAACTGCCAGAAGAAGAGCAGCGTCTGCGTCGTGCCGGGCGTGAAAATGGCAATAAGATTTTTAACAAATCGCGTGGTCGCCTGAATACGCGTTTGGGTATCCCGGACCCGCAAACTGAGAATGATTAGTTAAAGTAGATCCAGGCGATGTCGAGAAGAGCCAGCAACAGCCAGAGCGCCAGATATAGCATGAGGTGTTCGCGGATGTTGTTGAGCAGGAAGTAGAACAGGCGACGCATAGCATTCTCGATTTAACGGCTCCGATCATTCGGGGCCGTTTTATTTTGTAGGCCGGATAAGCAACAGCGCCATCCGGCACTATGAGACAGATTGCCGGATGACGTTGAATCAGTCGTTAAAGCGGGACAGCGCAAACGGCGACAAATCATATGCAGGCGTTTTCTGCTGCGCGAACTGCGCGGCAATTTCCCCTAGCACGGTGGCAAACTTAAAGCCATGACCGCTCAGCCCACCGATAAACAGCACGTTCGGCTGGCCGGGCAGG
This sequence comes from Kluyvera chengduensis, assembly GCF_044197065.1. Lineage (NCBI taxonomy): Bacteria > Pseudomonadati > Pseudomonadota > Gammaproteobacteria > Enterobacterales > Enterobacteriaceae > Kluyvera > Kluyvera chengduensis. Next base: position 546,657 of record NZ_JBIQOI010000002.1, on the reverse strand, counting down.
GTGTCGATGATAAAATCTTCATCCGACGTGTTGTCATAGGTGCAGGCCGCGCCATACAGACAGCCGCCAATGCCTGGCAGGATCTGGCGCAGGAAGCTGAAGGCCTCAGAGCCGTCGGTTGCCACGGTGCCAAACGCTTTACGTTCTTCCGGGCTATTGATGACCTGACCGCCGTTATGCTTGCCAATTTTCAGCTCGTTTTCTACCGCCGGGAAACCGTAAAACTGGTCGCCGTTCGGAAGCTCACCGGTAAAAGCGGGGAAGTTATTTTTGCGGCTATAGCGACCATCGGCCTGGAACCAGGCAAAGACCTTACGTACAGGTTGGATGGGCAGTTCAGGGTAGAGCTGTTTAACCCAGGTTCCCGCCGTCAGCAGCAGTTTTTTGCCGCGCCAGTTTCCCTCGGAAGTTTCAATGGTGACGCCGTCGGCATCGCTGTGAATGGCGGTGACCGGGCAGTTGAACAGCTGCGCGCAGCCTGCATCTTTTGCCATGGCGATCAGCGTTTTCACCGCGAGTTCGCTTTTCAGTACACCGGAACTCGGCTCAAAGATAGCTTTGTAGTCATCCGGCACGCGAATTTCTGGCCAACGGGCCATGACCGCCTTGGCATCCAGGTGCTCAACCGCCAGGGCGAACTGCTCGGCACTTTTGGCGACGGTGTCCAGGAAGGTGGAATCAGCCGGGCCCAGGTTGACGACGCCGCTTTGCTCAAACAGCGCCTCACCGCTTGTGGCGGCCAGTTCATCCCACAGCGCTTGCGCGCGAAGCACCAGCGGTACGTATTTCTCGCCTTCACCGTAGGCGTGGCGCATCAGGCGGGTATCGCCGTGATGGCTCCCTTGCTGATGGGGCGGCATATGGGCATCGGTCATCAGCACATTTAAACCCGCTTTACGGGCGTAATAACCAGCCGCAGCGCCGACGGAGCCGCTGCCAATAATAATAAGATCGTATTCCATAGTCATTCCCGACACGATGAAAAGCGCAAAGCCAGAGTCTGGTAGAGTAATTAACCCACTGTTGTTATACAAGGGTGAAAATAATTAAGGCACCCGTAGGTGCCTGTTGGTCGTTAATACGACGAAAGTATCAGCATTAATGCCTGCGATACTCATTGACCTGGTAATCGCCAGACTCAATTTTGGCAATCCCGGCTTCCAGTATGGAAATAAACTGACGTGCGACATCGGTGGTTAGCCACAGGGTCTGGCCAACTTCAGCTTCTTTATTGCTCGATTGATTGGGGTCTTGGTAGTGCAGGCGCAGCATCATGGCATCGTAGCTATCAACGGTGCTGATGTCCCATCCGACGAGGGGATGGGTCTGGATGACTTCATTATTCTTTTCCATCATAACCCCTTCTTCATGTGTTAAAAGGCAACAACTCTCGAGGTTTAATGCAATTTTTTGTGAAGCTTTATCAGTATACAACAATTCAATAAATACTCGAGAATTGAAATCAAAAGCAACATAAATTCCTGAATAGACCGGCTGTTCGCACAATAAACAACCATATTGTTCATTGTTTTTGCAGCTAATCTAAAAGATGGGGATGAATGTGAAAATAACAAGCAGAAAAGAACGAAAAAAAGCCGGGGCGACCCGGCAAAAACACAATGAGGGAGCAAATATTAATCGGTGATGAACCAGTCGTCCGCACTCTCCCAGGTTTCCTGGAGGATCTCGCTGATGCGGTCTTTATCTTCTTTAATGCCGCCGATGACGGAGAGGTTGTTATTGGCCGCGTAGCGCACGCTGACGGTGCCTCCGCTATCCGGAAATTGGTCGTTAATACGGCGGGAAAGTTCGTCTGCCAGCGCATCTAGCGCCCCTGCAGGCAGTGCAGTGGTTTTTGCAACGGTAACTTCAATACGCATAATTGCCCCCTGTATAATATACTGTATATTTATACAGTTACCTTGCGGCTTTTACAACAGGGGGGGCGAAATTATTTTTTCACCGTCCAGCGCAGCGTTTCACCGGCCAGGAACGGCACCAGCGTATCGTCGCTGAGGGTGATGGTTTCGGCAACCTGGCTCTCTTCGCGTACCAGTTCGACATAATCTTCGTTCACCGGCAGGCCGTAGAAGCGCGGGCCGTTCAGGGAACAGAAGGCTTCAAAGTGCTCCAGCGCATTCATCTCTTCGAACACGGTAGCATAGCTACCCAAAGCCGTCGGGGCGTTGAAACAGCCTGCGCAGCCGCAGCTTGCCTCTTTGCGATGACGAGCGTGTGGGGCGGAGTCGGTGCCAAGGAATGCGCGGGTAAAGCCGCTGGCGACCAGTTCACGCAGCGCCTGCTGGTGAATGTTACGCTTCAGGATAGGCAGGCAGTACAGGTGAGGGCGAACGCCGCCAACCAGCATATGGTTACGGTTGAACATCAGATGCTGAGGGGTAATGGTGGCGGCAATCAGTTCGTTACCGTCGCGCACGTATTCCGCCGCATCTTTGGTGGTGATGTGTTCGAAGACGACCTTCAGGCCCGGCAGGCGTTGGCGCAGTGGTTCCATCACGGTGTCGATAAAGCGCGCTTCGCGGTCGAAGATATCAATCTCCGCGTGGGTGACCTCACCGTGCACCAGCAGCGGCATACCCAATTTTTCCATGCGCTCAAGCACTGGCATAATCGCATCGGTGCTGGTGACGCCGTGGCTGGAGTTAGTGGTGGCATTCGCTGGATACAGTTTTGCTGCGGTGAATACGCCCGCGTTAAAACCGCGCTCCAGCTCGTTTGGGTCGAGGGTGTCGGTTAAGTAGCAGGTCATCAGCGGCGTGAAGTTGTGCCCGGCTGGCACGGCGTCAAGAATGCGCTGGCGGTAGGCGATAGCCGCATCCACGGTGGTAATTGGCGGAACCAGGTTCGGCATGATAATCGCGCGGCCATACAGCTCACTGGTATACGGGACAACCGTTTTCAGCATCTCGCCATCGCGAAGATGGATATGCCAGTCGTCTGGGCGGCGAATTTTCAGAACTTGCGGTAATGCGGTCATTTGAGGCTCCGGCTGGTGGGATATCAGTCATTTTTTGCCGGGCACTAAGGATAAGCGTAAACGTTTTCCTTTGCATCCTTTTCCGTAAAATTTGTTTGTGAAAGCGGAGATGAACGTGGAGGCGCTGTTGCGCTACCTGTCAGTTGTAGGCCGGATAAGCAAAGCGCCATCCGGCAATGTGCCATAGTGTGCCGGATGGCGCTTTGCTTATCCGGCCTACAGTGAACAGTCTGGCAATTTAGGTACCACTAAATACAGTGGAACCTTAGTCAGTGAACGGGATAATAATTTCGCCTGGTTTAACCTCAATGCCTTTGGCGAATTTCTTCGCCAACGCTTCACCCTGGCTGGCATCTTCCTTCAGCACGTAGGCCGGTTGCTTATTGAAATACGTACGCAGCGACTGGTTAAGATAAGGGATCAGCGTTTGCACCACCGTTTGCATTTTCTCCGGGGTCACTTTCGCATCCTGGATCTCCATCTCCTGCAGATAGATAGCACCTTGTTCCTTGTTGAACACCGGTAGTGCTTTCAGCGTCAGAGCGATATTCGCTTTCTGGCTACCGAAAAGGGAATTCATATCCAGCTTGGCATCGCCGCTCAGCGTTACTTTGTTCGGTTCTTCACGCCCAATGGCGCTGGAGAGGTTGCTCAGGACGATATGGGCATCGGCAACGCCGGGCACGCCAATATCCTTAGAGAAATTATTCCGCTTCTGTAAAGCCTGATTAATTTCCTGCTCGCTGACGGAATACTGCGTGAGTTGATTGCAGCCAACCACCAGGCCGCTGACGATCAGTGCGGCAATAACAAACAATTTTTTCATGAGGTTCCTCAAGGTGAAGCGTTCTGTGCATCCTGACATAAAGCAGCATACCCTGTCAGTATGACTCTGACAGCGGAAAATACTGAAAGTGCCGTAGCGTAGGCATCCGGGACCACGTTTTAGTGGTAGAAAACACCTATTTTTACTGCAGAACGCTCACTCCGCACCCGGTTCTTTTGTTGCGTGTAGCACCAGAAGCGCGCACGTATCAAGCCTGCTTGTCTTTCGCGCCAGCGGTTTCGCCTGACGCTTTCTTCTCATTGAGAAAATCCGCATCGTTTACGGCGCTGTGGTCATCGTTCATGGCTTTTTTAAAGCCTTTCAGCGCTGCACCCAGGTCGGCGCCAAGAGAACTAAGTTTTTTGGTTCCAAACAGCAGAACAACAAGCACGACAATAACCAGGAGTTTGGTGACGCTAATTTCGCCCATGATGGTACCTTGCCAGGAAGTTAAAGAGCCGCTGTTGTGTAATGGCGGCTACGTCATTATTACGTTTGCGAATTTTCGCAAACCAGAGATTAAATTATTTGTCTCTTAATGGCATTGATGGTGCGTTCGACTGACTGATTAATAACCTCACGTATTTACCATGGCCAAGGCAAAGCCGACTGAAGCGATAACATCTTCAATTTGCCGGACTATCTCACTTTTTCTCATATTGCCAGCGGTAGGGCTTTTTTATCACAATGCATCATGACAGATTGTTGTTTTCATTGGTCGTCGTGGGAAGGTACAGTTAAACGACCAGGGTGTACGTCAGGTACAGGAGTAGTGAGATGTTTGGCTATCGCAGTAATGTGCCGAAAGTTCGGTTGACCACAGACCGGCTGGTCGTGCGTCTGATTCACGACCGGGACGCCTGGCGTCTGGCGGATTATTACGCCGAGAATCGGCAGTTTTTAAAACCCTGGGAACCTATTCGGGATGACAGTCATTGCTATCCATCCGGCTGGCAGGCGCGACTGTCGATGATCAATGAGTTTCATAAGCAAGGCACCGCTTTCTATTTCGCCCTGCTCGATCCTGAAGAGAAAGAGATTATTGGCGTGGCGAACTTCTCTAACGTGGTGCGCGGATCGTTCCACGCCTGCTACCTCGGCTATTCCATCGGCCAGAAGTGGCAGGGGCAGGGGATGATGTATGAAGCACTGACCAGCGCTATACGTTATATGCAGCGTACCCAGCATATTCACCGCATTATGGCCAACTACATGCCGCACAATAAGCGCAGTGGCGATCTGCTGGCGCGGCTGGGGTTTGAAAAAGAAGGCTACGCGAAGGACTACTTACTGATTGACGGCGAATGGCGCGATCACGTTCTGACCGCGTTGACCACCCCTCAATGGACTGCAGGTCGATAAGGAGACCCAAATGAAATATCAACTGAGCCCGCTGGAAGCCCGCGTGATTGGCTGCTTGCTGGAAAAGCAGGTCACCACACCGGAGCAATATCCACTCTCCATCAACGGCGTGGTGACGGCCTGTAATCAGAAAACCAACCGTGAACCGGTGATGACGCTCAGTGAAGCGGAAGTGCAGGATCAACTCGATACGCTGGTGAAACGCCACTACCTGCGCACGGAGAGCGGCTTTGGTAATCGCGTGACCAAGTATGAGCAGCGCTTTTGCAACTCAGAGTTTGGCGACCTGAAGCTGTCGACGGCGGAAGTGGCGCTGGTGACGACGTTGCTGCTGCGCGGTGCCCAAACACCGGGTGAACTGCGCGGTCGTGCGCAGCGCATGCATGAATTTGCTGATATGGCGGAAGTCGAAAATACCCTGGAACGTCTGGCTAATCGTGAAGATGGCCCGTTTGTGGTGCGTCTACCGCGCGAGCCGGGCAAACGTGAAAGCCGTTATATGCATCTGTTCAGCGGGGACGTTGACCTTCAGGCGATGACGGCACAAAACGGTGCGCCGGTGGCGGATGAGGGCCTGCTGGCTCGCGTCGAGATGCTTGAAGGTGAGGTCGCCGAACTTAAACAGCGCCTGGATTCACTGCTGGCGCACCTCGGGGAGTAAGCGTTATGGCGAAGATTCGCATTGGTGTGGTTGGGCTTGGCGGTATTGCCCAGAAAGCCTGGCTACCGGTATTGAGTGCCGCCACGGACTGGACGCTGCAGGCCGCCTGGTCACCGGGCAAAGAGAAAGCGCTGAAAGTATGCGAAACCTATCGCCTGCCTTACGCCGACTCGTTGGCCGCGCTAGCGGCGCAGTGCGATGCGGTCTTTGTACACAGCTCGACGGCCTCGCACTACGCGGTGGCGAGTGAGCTGCTGAACGCTGGCGTCCACGTCTGTGTGGATAAACCGCTTGCCGATAAGCTTGACGACGCGGAAAGGCTGGTGGCTCTGGCGGCACGCAAGAATCTGACGCTGATGGTCGGTTTTAACCGCCGCTTCTCGCCGCTTTATCGTGAGCTGAAAAAGCGCGCCGGGGAGATGTCGTCGCTGCGCATGGATAAACACCGCGCCGACAGCATTGGTCCGCACGATCTGCGCTTCACGTTGCTTGATGATTATCTTCACGTGGTGGATACCGCACTGTGGCTGGCGGATGGCAAAGCAACGCTCCATGATGGTGTCCTGCAAACCACCGACGAGGGTCATCTGTTTTACGCCGAGCACCATTTCAGTCAACCGGGGCTACAAATTACCACCAGTATGCACCGTCGTGCGGGCAGCCAGCGCGAGTGGGTGCAGGCGGTGGCCGACGGTGGATTGTTTGAGGTGACGGACATGCGTGAATGGCGCGAGGAGCGCGGTTCTGGCATCGTGACCCGGCCGATTCCAGGCTGGCAGACGACCCTTGAGCAGCGTGGGTTTACCGGCTGTGCGCATCATTTTATTCAGTGTGTGCAGAACCAGACGGTACCAGAGACGGCAGGGGAACAGGCGATAGCGGCGCAGCGAATTGTGGAAGGATTGTGGCGAGAGGCGATCCGCGAGTAGACAATACTGCCCTGTAGGCCGGATAAGCGAAGCGCCATCCGGCAATGTGCTAAATAATGCCGGATGGCGCTTCGCTTATCCGGCCTACGACTCTCCAGAGTAATCCGACACTAACCAGCTGTAACATCTGGCAGTAGCAATTCATCCCGAACCCGGTAGACTAACGCCACTTTTTTAGTGCTCATCCATCGAGCGCTTTAATCCGGGTTGTGGAATCACAAGTTAATGAATCTATTAAAATCGCTGGCAGCCGTCAGCTCGATGACCATGTTTTCACGCGTACTGGGATTTGCGCGTGACGCGATCGTAGCGAGGGTATTTGGTGCCGGGATGGCGACCGATGCCTTCTTTGTGGCCTTTAAGCTGCCAAACCTGCTGCGTCGAATTTTTGCCGAAGGCGCTTTCTCGCAGGCGTTTGTGCCGATTCTGGCTGAATACAAAAGCAAGCAGGGCGAAGATGCCACGCGGGTTTTTGTCTCCTACGTCTCGGGGCTGCTGACGCTGGCGCTGGCGCTGGTCACCGTTGTTGGGATGCTGGCGGCGCCGTGGGTTATCACCATTACCGCACCGGGTTTTGCCGACACCGCGGATAAGTTTGCCCTGACGACCCAACTGCTGCGCATAACCTTCCCCTATATTCTGCTGATTTCACTGGCCTCGCTGGTCGGCGCAATCCTCAACACCTGGAACCGCTTCTCCGTACCGGCCTTTGCGCCGACGTTCCTGAACGTCAGCATGATTGGTTTTGCGCTGTTTGCCGCGCCGCACTTCCATCCGCCGGTTCTGGCGCTGGCGTGGGCGGTGACCGTCGGCGGCGTGTTGCAGTTGGCCTATCAGCTGCCGCATCTGAAAAAAATCGGCATGCTGGTGCTGCCGCGCATCAACTTTAAAGATGCTGGCGCGGTGCGCGTGGTGAAACAGATGGGCCCGGCGATCCTTGGTGTCTCCGTGAGCCAGATTTCGCTTATCATCAATACCATTTTTGCCTCCTTTCTCGCGTCTGGCTCCGTCTCCTGGATGTACTATGCTGACCGTCTGATGGAGTTCCCGTCCGGCGTGCTGGGCGTAGCGCTGGGGACTATCCTGCTGCCGTCGCTGTCGAAAAGCTTTGCCAGCGGCAACCACGATGAGTACTGCCGCCTGATGGACTGGGGTCTGCGTCTGTGCTTCCTGCTGGCGCTGCCGAGCGCGGTTGCGCTGGGCATTCTGGCGAAGCCGCTGACGGTGGCGCTGTTCCAGTACGGTAAATTCACCGCCTTTGATGCCGCGATGACCCAGCGTGCGCTGGTGGCCTATTCTGTGGGCTTGATGGGGCTGATTATCGTTAAAGTGCTGGCACCGGGTTTTTACTCGCGTCAGGACATCAAAACGCCGGTTAAAATTGCTATCGTCACGCTGATTATGACGCAGGTGATGAACCTCGCGTTTATCGGCCCGCTGAAGCACGCGGGGCTGTCGCTGTCGATTGGTCTGGCGGCCTGTCTGAACGCCGCGCTGCTCTACTGGCAGCTGCGCAAGCAAAAGATCTTCACGCCGCAGCCGGGCTGGACGGCATTCTTAGTGCGTCTGGTTATTTCGGTGCTGGTGATGTCGGCGGCGCTGCTCGGCTTGCTGCACGTCATGCCTGAATGGTCACAGGGAACAATGCCTTATCGTCTGCTGCGCCTGGTTGGCGTCGTGGTGGCCGGGATCGCGGCCTATTTCGTCACGCTGGCTATTCTGGGCTTTAAGATTAAAGAGTTTGCACGCCGGACGGCGTAAAAGAAAGGCACTGCGCGGGGCACATTCTGTGGCCCCGCCGCCATTCAGACTGAATATTTCTTCGCGCTGCGCGCCACTGGGGCTCCTGCCGCCTGACCATCTTTGCCGTAAAGTCCGGTTTCCTGGAACGGCTTAAGCACGTCAATCGCCTGCTGATTGCGAAGGATCTGACCTTCCAACAACCAGCCGTTGTGCTGATTAAGACGACGCAGTTGCTGCGTGGTCTCGGTAATCACCTGCCAGCGGTCGCCAATATCTTCACGCGTTTCTCGCTGGGCGTCCTGTTCGACGCGACGCTGCTTCTCCAGATAGTCTAACGTAGCCAGCAGAGAGCTTTTCTCTTCAGTGATGCTGGCAAGCTGCAGGCCGTTGACGTTGCCTGCGGAGAGTTGCAGCTGTTCAGCATCCATCACCGCTTTCAGCGAGTTCAGGATGCTGGTCATTTGGTCCAGTATGGCTGACAAACCGCTCATCTCTTATTTACTCTGCAGATAATCTTGTGTGTCCTGAATCAGCGCGTCGGCGATTTTGCCGGTGTCCATTTTTAACTCGCCGTTACGGATAGCGGTTTTCAACTCTTCCACGCGAGCCATATTAATGTCACCGGCAGAGGAACGGGTTAATGCCGTTTGCGCGTTGCTTAACGTTACGCTGGCGCTGGTGGCTGTCGCCGTTTTTTCCGCCCGCACTTTTGGCGCGCTGGTCTCAGGGGTTTCACGCTGCTGGACGCTGGTAACCGCTTTCAGAGAAGATGTACGATCGATGCTCATGGTTCTTTCCTCATTGAGGCTCTTGTATGGCGCAGGCGCCGACTCTCTTAAATGTTAATTATCTATCGGCAAGCGACACATATTCTTTATAACGTTTATAGATTAATCAGAATATTCCCATCAGTATCGACCTGTCCGCTCACAATTTGGCCTGACGGCATCCGCACTCGCGCATTCTGCGTGACGGCGGCGTTGTTCATTGCCTGCCCTTCGCCGTTGATGCTAAAGCCTTCGCCCTGGGCAATCACCATCACTTTTTGTCCCGCTTTTACGCGCCATGACTGGCGCACCATCGACAACTGAAGCGGCTGGCCGATGGCGACGTCGCGCAGGCTGATAGCGTCCTGGGCCTGTGAAAGATTGAGCATCGTTCGTGGCGGTAGCTGATCGAGCCGCCCGCGCATCAGCGTCACGCTTTGCGCTTCAATGGGCGTACCGCGCACGATAGGCGCGGCGGCCACCACATATTCGCCCACGGCCTGCACGTTAACCTGCAAATACTGTTTCGCGTTCCCGCACTGCGCCACCACCGCCAAATTTCCCCACAGCCGCGAATTACCCGGCGTGCTGAACGCGGGCTCGTCGCACGCGAGCTTAAGGTTTTGCGTATTACGCAGCTTCACCGTGACTTCATTGCTGAAGCCCGTCAGGCGCTGGGTAAAAAATTCAGTGAGCTGCGTCTGGATATCGGCCGCTAAAGCCAATGGGCTAAAGACCAGTGCCGCAGTGATGAGAGGGGCAATGAGCTGACGCATGGAACGCTCCAGTGAAGAGATAATGCACGCATTTTACCCATCTTGTTGCCACATCAACGCAACAAATAGCGACGCATATTGCGTTTATTCCGTCGATGACGCGCGTGTAAGGGGATTTAAGCTGTCGGCTGAAACTTTGTCATTAGCGGAGGAGACATGCTCGACAAACTCGACGCCGCCTTACGTTTTCAGCAAGAAGCGCTGAACCTACGCGCTGAACGTCAGGAAATTCTGGCGGCTAATATCGCGAACGCGGATACCCCCGGGTATCAGGCGCGCGATATTGATTTTGCCAGTGAACTCAAAAAAGTAATGGCGCGCGGACGGCCGGAAAGCAGCGGCGTAGCGCTGACGCTGACCTCCGAACGCCATATTCCCGCGCAGACTGTCTCAACGCCAGAGGCTGATCTGCTTTACCGCATTCCCGACCAGCCTGCGATGGATGGCAACACCGTCGATATGGACCGGGAACGTACGCAGTTCGCCGATAACAGCCTCCAGTACCAGACCGGTCTTACGGTTCTTGGCGGACAAATCAAGGGCATGATGAGTGTCCTGCAGCAGGGGAACTAATCCATGGCATTACTCAATATCTTCGACGTCGCTGGGTCGGCGCTCACCGCGCAGTCCAAGCGTCTCAACGTCGCGGCCAGTAACCTCGCTAACGCCGACAGCGTCGCCGGGCCGGACGGTCAACCGTACCGCGCCAAGCAGGTGGTGTTTCAGGTGGATGCGCCAATCGGTGCGGCCACCGGCGGCGTGAAGGTGGCTGACGTGGTGGAAAGCCAGGAGCCGGACAAGCTGGTCTATCAGCCGGGAAATCCGCTGGCGGACGCCAAGGGCTACGTTCGTATGCCTAACGTGGATGTGGTGGGCGAGATGGTCAACACCATGTCGGCGTCGCGCAGCTACCAGGCCAACGTCGAGGTCCTCAACACCGTGAAAAGCATGATGCTGAAAACGTTGACGCTTGGACAATAAGGGAGATAACCGATGTCTATCGTAGCCAATATTAATGATACCACCAGCAGTAGTTCAGCTTCGTCGGCGCTGAACAGCACCGGGACCAACAGTTCATCTGATCTGCAAAGCAGCTTTCTGACGCTGCTGGTGGCGCAGTTGAAAAACCAGGACCCAACCAACCCGCTGCAAAACAACGAATTAACCTCACAGCTGGCACAGATCAGCACCCTGAGCGGGATTGAAAAACTCAATACCACGCTCGGTTCCATCTCCGGACAGATCGATAGCAGCCAGTCGTTGCAGGCCAGTTCTCTGGTCGGCCACGGCGTGATGATCCCGGGTTCGACCATTCTGGCGGGGAAAAGCAGCAGCGACGACAGCGTCGATACCACGCCGTTTGGTATTGAGCTAACGCAGGCAGCGGACAAAGTCACCGCCACCATTACTGACAGTAGCGGCAAGGTTGTCCGCACGTTGAACGTGGGGGCGCAGACCGCAGGCGTTCATACCTTTACTTGGGATGGCACGTTGGACGATGGCTCTGCGGCGCCGGACGGCGCTTATAAAGTCAGCATTGCCGCAAGCCAGGGGACAACACAGCTGGTGGTTCAACCGCTGCAGTTCGCGCTTGTGCAGGGCGTAACGCTCGGCAGCGATGGCAACAAATTGGATTTGGGAACCTACGGCACCACCACGCTGGATCAGGTTCGCCAGATTATCTAAGCCTTTAACTATTTCAGGAGAGACGTTATGGCCTTTTCACAAGCGGTCAGCGGTTTAAACGCGGCTGCCACCAACCTCGATGTTATCGGCAACAACATCGCCAACTCCGCCACCTATGGCTTTAAATCCGGTACCGCCTCATTTGCGGATATGTTTGCCGGTTCTAAAGTGGGTCTCGGCGTTAAAGTGGCGGGCATCACCCAGGACTTTACCGACGGTACCACGACCAGCACCGGACGTGCGCTGGATGTGGCCATCAGCCAGAACGGTTTCTTCCGTCTGGTCGACAGCAACGGCTCCGTTTACTACAGCCGTAACGGCCAGTTTAAGCTCGATGAAAACCGTAACCTGGTGAACATGCAGGGGCTGAGCGTCACCGGTTACCCGGCGACCGGCAACCCGGCAACCATCCAGCAGGGGGCCAACCCGGTTGCACTGACTATCCCGAATACGTTGATGTCGGCAAAAACGACGACGACTGCGGCGATGCAGATGAACCTGAACTCCACGGATGAGGCTATCGATACTACGGCCAAGCCATTCGATGCTACTGACCCAGATACCTATAACAAAAAAGGAACCGTGACGGTTTACGATAGTCTCGGGAACTCCCATGACGTTAACGTTTATTACGTCAAAACGGAGGCGAACAAATGGGACGTCTATACGCTGGATTCTAGCGATAGTAAGGCGACGGCGGTAAAAGCAGCGCAAATGTCGTTCAATGACAACGGTACGCTTGAGTCGGTGACCAGCTATGACTCGACGTCTACCGCGACCGGCATGTCGATTAATGTTGGCCTCAATTCGCTGAATGGCTCGGCAGCTGGTTCGTTCAACCTGAGCTTCCTCAACTCCATGCAGCAAAACACGGGCTCGAACGATATCGTTGCCACCACGCAGAACGGTTTCGCGCCGGGTAACCTGGTGAGCTACCAGATCAACGAAGACGGCACCGTGGTGGGGAACTACTCCAACCAACAGAGCCAGCTTCTGGGTCAGATCGTGCTGGCGAACTTCGCCAACAACGAAGGCCTGCAGTCCGAAGGCGATAACGTCTGGTCCGCGACCCAGTCTTCTGGCGTGGCGCTGCTGGGGACGGCAGGTACCGGTAACTTTGGCTCGCTGACTAACGGCGCGCTCGAGGCGTCCAACGTCGACCTGAGTAAAGAGCTGGTGAATATGATCGTGGCGCAGCGTAACTATCAGTCGAACGCCCAGACCATCAAAACCCAGGATCAGATCCTCAACACGCTGGTTAACCTGCGTTAATCGTCTAATAGGGTGACCTCATGGATCACGCGATATATACGGCAATGGGTGCCGCTAGCCAGACCATGCAGCAGCAGGCGGTCACGGCGAGCAACCTTGCCAATACATCCACGCCGGGCTTTCGTGCCCAGCTAACCGCCATGCGCGCGGTGCCGGTCGTGGGGCCGTCCGTTGAGACGCGTACTCTGGTGGCTGCTACCACGCCGGGTGCGGATATGACCCCAGGCCAACTGGACTACACCGCGCGTCCGCTGGATGTGGCCATTCAGCAGGACGGTTGGCTGGCGGTGCAGTCGGCAGACGGTACTGAAGGCTATACCCGTAACGGGAATATCCAGGTCAGCGCCACCGGGCAGCTCACCATTCAGGGCAATCCGGTGATTGGTGAAGCCGGGCCGCTGAGCGTGCCGGAAGGCTCGCAGGTGACCATTGCCTCTGACGGCACCATTTCCGCGCTGACGCCGGGCGACCCGCCAAACACGGTTTCTCCCGTCGGCAAGCTGAAGGTGGTGAAAGCGACGGCAACGGAAGTGACGCGCGGTGATGATGGACTGTTCCACCTCACGCCGTCGGCAATTGCGACGCGTGGGCCAACCTTACAGGCTGACCCAACGCTGCGCCTGCAGTCTGGCGTGCTGGAAGGCAGCAACGTAAAACCCGTGGCGGCAATGGCAGACATGATTGCCAGCTCACGCCGTTTTGAAATGCAGATGAAGGTTATCAGCAGCGTGGATGAAAACACGCAGAAAGCTAACCAGTTGCTGTCAATGAGCTAAGGAAAACTATGATCAGTTCATTATGGATCGCGAAAACCGGTCTCGACGCGCAGCAAACCAATATGGACGTTATCGCCAACAACCTGGCGAACGTCAGTACTAATGGTTTTAAGCGCCAGCGCGCGGTGTTTGAAGACTTGCTCTATCAAACCGTTCGCCAGCCGGGTGCGCAATCATCCGAACAAACGACGCTGCCATCAGGGCTGCAGATCGGTACCGGGGTGCGTCCCGTGGCGACCGAACGCCTGCATAGCCAGGGCAACCTGTCGCAGACCAACAACAGTAAAGACGTGGCGATCAAAGGCGACGGGTTCTTCCAGATCCTGCTGCCGGACGGCTCTTCGGCCTATACCCGTGATGGTTCGTTCCAGGTTGACCAGAACGGTCAGTTGGTGACCGCCAGCGGCTATCAGGTGCAGCCAGCAATCACCATTCCGGCGAATGCTATCAGCATCACTATCGGTCGTGACGGTATCGTCAGCGTGACTCAGCAGGGGCAGGCTAACCCGGTTCAGGTTGGGCAGTTGAACCTGTCGACCTTTATGAACGACACCGGGCTCGAGAGTATTGGTGAAAACTTGTACATCGAAACCCAGGCTTCCGGTGCGCCGAACGACACCACGCCGGGGCTGAACGGTGCGGGTCTGCTGTATCAGGGTTATGTCGAAACCTCTAACGTCAACGTGGCGGAAGAGCTGGTTAACATGATTCAGGTGCAGCGCGCGTACGAAATTAACAGTAAAGCGGTATCGACGACTGACCAGATGCTGCAAAAACTGACGCAGCTGTAAGGCTTCGCCGGGTGTTCCCCGGGGTCGCTTCGCTCGTCCTGGTTGCCGGATGGCGGCTGGCGCCTTATCCGGCCTACGAATTGTAGGCCTGATAAGACGCGTGAGCGTCGCCATCCGGCGTTTTGTAGCCCGGACGAGCGAAGCGGCTCCGGGATCTCTCCGGACAAACATTGAGATTCAGAAGAAGAAAGCAATGCAAAAATCCGCAGCGTTTCGTTATCCGCTTTTAACCATTGTCGCACTCAGCGTGGCAGGGTGTGCTCTGGTGCCGTCTAAGCCGCTGGTGGAAGGGGCGACGACCGCCCAGCCGATTCCTGGCCCGGTCCCGGTGGCGAATGGCTCTATTTTCCAGACCGCGCAGCCGATTAACTACGGCTACCAGCCGCTGTTTGAAGACCGTCGTCCGCGCAATATCGGCGATACGCTGACTATCGTGCTGCAAGAAAACGTCAGTGCGAGCAAAAGCTCGTCGGCCAACGCCAGCCGCGATGGCAAAACGAATTTTGGCTTTGACACCGTACCGCGTTACCTGCAGGGCCTGTTTGGCAATGCGCGCGCCGATGTTGATGCCTCCGGTGGCAACACCTTTAACGGTAAGGGCGGTGCAAACGCCAGTAATACCTTCAGCGGCACGCTGACGGTGACCGTCGATCAGGTGCTGGTCAACGGCAACCTGCATGTCGTGGGTGAAAAGCAGATTGCTATCAACCAGGGCACGGAATTTATCCGCTTCTCCGGGGTGGTTAACCCGCGCACCATCAGCGGCAGCAACACCGTACCTTCTACCCAAGTGGCGGATGCGCGCATCGAATATGTCGGCAACGGCTATATCAACGAAGCGCAGAATATGGGCTGGCTGCAGCGCTTCTTCCTTAATTTATCGCCGATGTAACGAGGTGAACCATGTTTAAAACTCTGCTAACCCTGGCGCTGGTGCTGGTCACCGGCCTGGCGCACGCCGAACGCATTCGCGACCTCACAAGCGTACAGGGAGTGAGGGAAAACTCGCTGATTGGCTATGGCCTGGTGGTGGGGCTTGATGGCACGGGTGACCAGACGACGCAAACGCCGTTTACCACCCAGAGTCTTAACAACATGCTCTCCCAGTTAGGGATCACCGTGCCTGCAGGCACCAACATGCAGCTGAAAAACGTAGCGGCGGTGATGGTCACCGCGCAGCTTCCGGCGTTTGGCCGCCAGGGGCAGAACATCGACGTGGTGGTCTCCTCTATGGGTAACGCCAAAAGCCTTCGCGGCGGTACGCTGCTGATGACCCCGCTGAAAGGCGTGGACAGCCAGGTGTATGCGCTGGCGCAGGGCAACATTCTGGTCGGCGGCGCTGGTGCGGCCGCTGGCGGCAGCAGCGTGCAGGTGAACCAGCTGAATGGCGGACGCATCACCGGCGGGGCGACCATTGAACGTGAACTGCCTACGCAGTTTGGCGCAGGTAACACCATCAACCTGCAGCTGAACGACGATGACTTCACCATGGCGCAGCAGATTGCCGACACCATTAACCGTCGCAGCAGCCTCGGTAACGCCACCGCGCTGGATGCGCGTACGGTACAGGTGCGCGCACCGGTGGGCGGCAGCGGCCAGGTACGTCTGCTGGCGGATATTCAAAACCTTGAGGTGGGTACCACACCGCAGGATGCGAAGATCATCATTAACTCCCGTACCGGCTCTGTCGTGATGAACCGCGAAGTGACGCTGGATAGCTGTGCCGTCGCGCAAGGTAACCTGTCCGTTACCGTCAACCGCTCTGCGCAGGTGAACCAGCCGGATACACCGTTTGCTGGCGGCCGTACCGTCGTCACACCGCAAACGCAAATTGACCTTCGCCAGAGCGGCGGTTCGCTGCAAAGCATTCGTGCTAGCGCCAACCTGAATAACGTGGTGCGTGCGCTGAACGCGCTGGGGGCAACGCCAATTGAACTGATGTCGATTATCCAGGCGATGCAAAGCGCAGGCTGCCTGCGTGCCAAGGTGGAGATTGTCTGATGCTGACCGACAGCAAATTACTGGCGAGCGCCGCCTGGGACGCGCAGTCGCTGAACGAACTGAAAACCAAGGCCGGGCAGGATCCGCAGGCCAACCTGCGGCCGGTAGCGCGTCAGGTGGAGGGGATGTTCGTGCAGATGATGCTGAAAAGCATGCGTGAAACGCTGCCGAAAGAGGGTCTTTTCAGCAGCGAACAAACGCGGCTCTACACCAGTATGTATGACCAGCAAATCGCCCAGCAGATGACGGCAGGCAAAGGCCTGGGCCTGGCGGAAGAGATGGTCAAACAGCTGTCGGCACAGCAACAGGAGCCAGCCGACAACGTTGGCCAGGTGCCGATGAAGTTCGATATGCAGACGGTTACCAGCTACCAAAACGCCGCGCTGACGCAGATGGTGCGTAAAGCGCTGCCGAAGGCGCCGGACAATAGCGACACGCCGCTTTCCGGCGACAGCAAAGACTTCCTCGCCCAGCTGTCGCTTCCGGCGCGGCTGGCGAGTGAGCAGAGCGGTATTCCTCACCACCTGATTCTGGCGCAGGCTGCGCTGGAGTCCGGCTGGGGGCAGCGACAGATCCGTCGGGAAAACGGCGAGCCAAGCTTCAACCTGTTTGGTGTGAAAGCGTCCGGTGACTGGAAGGGCAAGGTGACGGAAATCACCACCACGGAGTTTGAGAACGGCGAGGCGAAGAAGGTGAAAGCGAAGTTCCGTGTCTACAGCTCGTATCTGGAAGCGCTGTCGGACTATGTGAATCTACTCACCCGCAATCCACGCTATGCGGCGGTGACCTCGGCATCAACGGCGGAGCAGGGCGCACAGGCGTTGCAGAACGCTGGTTACGCCACTGACCCGCAGTATGCGCGCAAATTAACCAGCATGATTCAGCAGTTGAAAGCGATGAGCGATAAGGTCAGCAATGCCTACCGTAACGACATCGAAAATCTGTTCTGACGAGCCTCAAGTTTGCCGTCCGCCATCCGATAAGTAATACCATGGTCTTAAGAAGGAGCGTTCATGTCCAGTTTAATTAACAGCGCGATGAGCGGGCTGAGTGCCGCACAATCTGCACTGAATACCACCAGTAACAACATTTCCAGCTATAACGTTGCTGGCTACACCCGTCAGACGACGGTGCTGGCTGCAGCCAACAGCACGCTTGGCGCGGGCGGTTGGGTGGGCAATGGCGTTAATGTCTCCAGCATTCAGCGTGAATATAACGCCTTTATCACCAACCAGTTGCGTTCGGCGCAGAGCCAGAGCAGCGGATTGACGGCGCGTTACGATCAGGTCTCTAAGCTCGATAACATGTTCGCCAGCACGACCAATAATATCTCGACGACCCTACAGGATTTCTTCAGCAGCCTGCAGACGCTGGTTAGCAACGCCGAAGATCCGGCGGCTCGCCAGACTGTGCTGGGTAAGGCTGATGGCGTGGTGAACCAGTTCAAGGTTGCCGACCAATACCTGCGCGATCAAGACAAGCAGATCAACCTGAGCATTTCGTCGACCGTTGATCAGATAAACAACTACACTTCGCAGATTGCCAGTCTGAACGACAAGATCTCGCGTCTGACCGGCGTCGGTGCTGGCGCATCGCCAAACGATCTGCTGGACCAGCGCGATCAACTGGTGAGCGACCTGAACAAGCTGGTGGGCGTTGAAGTCAACGTCCAGGACGGCAGTACCTACAACATCACTATGGCAAATGGCTATACGCTGGTGGCGGGGACGAAGTCTAACCAACTGGCGGCGGTACCGAGCAGCGCCGATCCTACGCGCACGACCGTGGCTTATGTGGATAACGTGGCGGGCAATGTTGAGATCCCAGAAAAGCTGCTGACGACCGGTTCACTGGGCGGCATGTTGACGTTCCGCTCTCAGGATCTGGACCAGACGCGCAATAGTCTTAATCAGATGGCGCTGGCCTTCGCTGACGCCTTCAACACGGTGCATCAGCAAGGTATCGATGCCAACGGCGACACCAAAAAGGACTTCTTCAGCTTCGGTAAACCGTCCGTGCTGGCAAATAGCAAAAATATCGGTGATGCCGAGCTGACGGCAACCGTTACCTCATCATCTGCGGTACAGGCGACGGATTACCGCGTGGTGAAAACCGACAGCGGTTGGCAGGTGACGCGTACTTCCGACAACACCACCGTGAAGCTGGATGCGGATAGCGATGCAACTACGCTGAAATTTGACGGCCTGGCGGTTTCTATTGGCGGAACGGGCGCGGCGAATACCGGTGATAGCTTCACCGTTAAACCGGTCAGCGACACTATCGTCAACATGAAAGTCGCTATCAGCAGCGAGTCTGAAATTGCGATGGGGCTGCCGGACACTAACGGTGACAGCATCGGTGAGAGCGATAACCGTAACGGCCAGGCGCTGCTGGATCTGCAAAACAGTAAAGTGGTTGGCGGCTCGAAGAGCTTCAGCGATGCGTACGCGGCGCTGGTGAGTAGTATCGGTACCAAAACGTCGACGCTGAAGAGCAGCAGTACCACGCAAGCAAACGTGGTCACCCAATTAACAGAGCAGCAGCAGTCTATCTCCGGGGTTAACCTTGATGAAGAATACGGCAACCTGCAGCTCTATCAACAGTACTATCTGGCCAATGCGCAGGTGCTGCAAACCGCAAGCACCATCTTCGACGCATTAATTAATATTCGCTAAGAAGAGGGACCATCATGCGCGTTAGTACCTTAATGATGTACCAGCAAAACATGCGAGGCATTACTGATTCTCAGTCTGCATGGTTGAAATATGGTGAACAGATGTCGACCGGCAAGCGGGTTAACCGCGCGTCGGATGACCCGGTTGCGGCCTCGCAGGCGGTCGTGTTGTCGCAGGCGCAGGCGCAGAATAGCCAGTTTGCGACGGCGCGTGGCTTTGCGACACAGCGAGTGTCGATTGAAGAGAGCACGCTCTCACAGGTGACCACGGCCATTCAGTCGGCGCAGGAAAAGATCGTTAACGCCGGTAACGGTACGTTAAGCGATGATGACCGCGCCTCTTTGGCAACCGAACTGCAGGGGATTCGTGACCAGATCCTCAACCTGGCAAACAGCACCGACGGTAACGGGCGCTATATTTTTGCCGGTTATAAAACTGACACCGCGCCGTTTAACGACAACGGCGATTATGTTGGCGGCGCTATCAACGTTGAGCAACAGGTCGACTCTTCGCGTACCATGGTGATTGGCCATACGGGTAACCTTGTGTTTGATAGCGCGACCAGCAACGCGAAGCCGGATGCGGATACCAACATTTTCCAGTCTCTTGATTCGGCCATTAAAGCGCTGCAAACGCCGCTCGAGAATGAAGATGATGATACGGTAAAAGATTCGGTATCAGCGGCAATTGACCGCACCAACCGTAGTCTGAGCAACTCACTGAATAACGTGCTGTCCGTGCGCGCCGAACTGGGTACCCAGCTCAACGAACTGGATAAGCTCGATTCACTGGGGGATGACCGTGCGCTGGCGCAAACCCAGCAGATGAGCAACCTGGTCGACGTAGACTGGAACGAAACGATTTCGAATTACACCATGCAGCAAACCGCACTACAGGCAGCGTACAAAGCGTTTACGGATATGCAGGGAATGTCGCTGTTCCAACTGAATAAATAAAACATGTAGGTTTTGACATATCTGGAAACTGGGTATGTTTTATCGCCCGCGTCACTACCCCGTCGCGGGCTTTTTTTTCAGCTTTTATTGTGCATTCAGCGCCGCGTTACGCAGGCGGTAGGTCTCACTGATGCGAATCACCAGTGCCACCAGACCCGCAACGGTAGCCAGCATAACCACACCTTCCCAGCCGGCCATCGCATAAACCTGCGTACCCAGCACCGACCCGACCGACATCCCAATAAACACCCCGGTGAACAGCAGTGCGTTCAGGCGGCCACGAGCTTGCGGCTCCAGGCTATAAACCAGATTCTGGTGTGCCACCAGACTTGACTGCAGGCCAAGGTCAAAGCCGACGGCGGAGACAGCAATCAGCGCCAGTTGCGCCATCGGCGGCAGGACAGGGAGCAGCAGCATCAGGGCGAACGAGAGGCTGACCAGCAGCGCCCCCAACTGAGTGACTTTCTCGGCGCCGACTTTATCGGCTAAACCACCCGCCAGAGGGGCGGCTAATGCACCTGCCGCACCGGCAATACCGAAACCACCGGCAACGGCGCTGCCCATGTGATAGTGCTCGGCAAGCATCACCGCAAGCGTAGACCAGAAAGCGCTAAAGGCGATGGAGAGAAAACCCTGGGCCATGGCGGCACGACGCAGCGTTGGGTAGCGACGCCACAGGTGTGCCATCGAGGCCATCAGCGCCGGGTAGTGCAGCTCCGAGTGAGCGGTAAAGTTTGGCAGCACGCGCCACAGCAGCGCACCAATCAGCGCGATACTGACGGCAGCGGCCTGATACATCACGCGCCAGCCAAAGAGTTCGCCGACCACGCCGCTTACGGTACGTGATAGCAGGATGCCGAGCAGCAGACCGGTCATCACCGTACCCACCATTTTCCCCTGTTTACCCGCAGGAGCGAGGATGGCGGCGGCGGGCACAATATCCTGCGCCATGGTCGCGGCCATTCCGATAAGCAGGCTTATCGCCAGCAGCGAATGAAATTGCTGAGTCAGGCTATAAATCAGCAGCAGCACGGCCAGTGCCAGGCTTTTAAACAGAATCAGCGTTCTGCGGTCGTAGCGGTCGCCCAGCGGCAGCAGGAATAAAATACCCAGTGCATAACCGGCTTGCGTTAGCGTGGGAATCAACCCCATCCCTTCAACGCTGAGATTTAAGGTTGCGCCCATCAGCGGCAGCAGCGGCTGCGCGTAGTAAATGGCGGCGACGCTGAACCCAGCGCCCAGCGCCAGGATGAAAATAAGCAGGCTGTTGACCTGTGTTGATGCACTGTGACTGTTCATAATGTTGTTGTCCTCAACGGTGTATGAGGCGCATTTTCCGCGTCTTTGGGGTGGAGTGGTAGTCAGCCTGGTGGTAAAACAGTTATACGTTTGACGTATAGGCAAAGTAATGATGAAAAGAAATGAGCGTATAGACCGCGTAGAGCTGATGCGGACCTTTATTCGTATCGTCGAATCCGGTTCGCTCTCCGCGGCGGCCAGGCAGTTGCAGACCACCCAGGCTACCGTCAGTCGCCGCCTGCAATCGCTGGAGGAGATGCTGGGGGCCAGGTTATTACAACGCTCTACGCATGCCATGAAGCTGACCGACGATGGCGAGCGCTGCTATCAACACGCTCGTCAGGTGGTGGAGTCATGGCTGGCGCTGGAAGATGCGCTACAGTTTGCCGATGACCAGCCGGTCGGGACGCTGCGGGTGCGCGCACCGCATGCCTTTGGTCAGCAGCAGTTGCTGATGCCGTTGGTGGGCTTTCTGGCGCGTTATCCCCAGCTGTCGGTAGAGTGGATGCTGCATGACAAAGCGGTGGACTTTATCAGCGACAATATTGATTGTGCCATTCGTGTAGGCGCCGATGTTGACCCGGCGACGGTATCTGTGTTACTGGCGGAGGTGCCGCGCTGCATTGTGGCGTCACCTGAGCTGCTGTGCCGCTATCCGGCGGTGGAAACCCCCGAGCAGCTTTCGGCATTACCGTGGATTGCAATCAGTACCTTCTACCAGCATGAAGTGGTATTGCGTCAGGCGGGGAGCGAGCAGGTGGCTAATGTGGCGGTGGCGGCGCGATTGAGCACTGACAGTCTGTATGTCGCGAAAAACGCGGCGCTGGCGCATGTTGGTGTGGCGGTGGTGTCGAGCTGGACGGTGGAAGCAGAGCTGGCGAGTGGGCAGTTGATTGAGTTGCTGCCGCAATGGCAGGCCGCGCCGCTGCCGGTGCATCTGGTGTATCCGTGGGCACGGTACTACCCAACGCGACTGCGTAAGTTTCTCGACCTGATGCGGGAAGTCATGCCGCAAATTGCCGGCATGCAGCAGCCAAAAAAAGGATAAAAAAAATCGGCCACCAGGGCCGATTTTTTATTTTACTCGCGAGCAGTTATTCAACCGGCTGCGGGCGGGTTGGACCCGAGGTCGCGGTATGAGTTGCGCTGTGACCACCGGCAGAACCTTTACCGTCGAAGTCAAAGGCAGGGCGAACCCAGTCGCTTTGACGCGGCGCTTCAGGCACGTAGGCTGGCGCTGGCGCGCGAGTCATCGGTGCGGTCGAGTGGTGAGCCGCTGCAGGTGCAGGCTCAGCCACAACCGGCGCTTCGACTACCGGTGCTGGAGCGGCCACTGGCGCTTCAACGACCGGAGCAGCCGCAACCACTGGTGCTTCTACTTCAGGCGTTGCGACGACAGGCGCTTCAACCACTGGCTCAGCGGCGGCTGGTGCTTCCACGTTTGCTTCTTTAACCGGCGCTGCGGTTTCGGCAACCGGCTGTACCGGCGCTTCTTCAACAACGGCTGGCTCTTCAGCTACCGCTTCTGCAACCACAGGTGCAGGCGCTTCTTCCTGTGCTGGTGCGGCTTCTTCAGCGGCAACAGCAACAGGTTCAACCACGGCTTCTGGTTCAACCACTTCCGCAGGCTGTACCGGCGCTTCAACAGCAGTTGGTGCCACTGGCTCAGCAGCGATAGGCGCTACGGCGTGCTCTACGGTTTCTGCCACGATTGGCTGGGCAATTTCTTCCTGCTCAACCGGTGCATCAACGATGGTCTGATCCTGAACCTGTGCAACTGGGTAGCGGATCCACACTTTACCGGATGCCAGTTCTGGCGACGCACAGGCGACGGTCAACGGCATTGGTGATTGGGTTGGATAACGCTCATCGCGGTAACGACGACGACGCTGGCCGCTAACACGCAGGTGACGCGGAGAACGACGTGAACGACGCGGCATACCGTTGTTATCACGGCCTTCAGCGTTATCGTCCTGCTCGGTCTGAACCGGTGCGTCAACCACGGCTGGCAGGTCAACTTTCGCCAGAGCGGTACGCGGTGCTTCTTCCTGCTGCGGTTCATCTGCAATCAGTTCGCGTGCTGCGGTCTGCTCAGGAGTTTCGATACGCACTTTCTGCGACAGCTGACGCGGCTTGCGGCGCGGCATGGTCTGAACGCGTTCTTCCTGTGCAGCTTCGTCGACAACGACCGGCTGTTCTTCGCGGTTCTGCGGCTTGGCTTCCTGCGGCTGCTGACGTTTTTCGTCGTTGCGGCGGCGGTTGCGTTCGCGGCGGGACTGCTGCTGATCGTCACGGGATTTCGCTTTCTCGCTGTCGTCTACGGCAGCAACCTGGCGGTTTTCACGGACTTCACCGATTTGCTGCGGTTTTTCACGACGGTTACGACGGTTGTCCTCGCGACCTTCACGGTTTTCGCGCGGTTCACGGCCTTCGGCGTTTTCACCGCGGTTGTTACGTTCGTTTCGTTCGTTGCGATCGCCGCGGCGGTCGTTACGGTCACCGCGATCGTTACGGTCGCGACGGTTGTTCTGACGCGGTTTACGGCGTTCCTGCTGACGTTCTGGTTTGGCTTCCTGTTTCTCTGGCTGAGCTTCAACTGGCGCTTCCGGGGTACCGGCAAACAGGTTTTTCAGCGCGCCGAAGAAACGGGAGATCAGACCCGGTGCGGCCGGTTCGGCAACAGCGGTCGCTTTTGCCTGTGGTGCAGCAGCGGCAACAGTGGCTTTAACCGCCGTTGGCTCTGGCACTTCAGGCATCACGAAGGTCGCCAGCGCTGGCTGTTCTGGCAGCTTACGCTCAACGAACTCTTCTTCTACCGGCAGCGCCATTGCTTCTTCATGCAGCTTCGGCAGCAGGTAGCTCAGAGTCGTGGTCTCTTCACCTTTACGTACACGCAGTACGGAGTAGTGCGGAGTTTCCATCTGATCGTTTGGCACGATAATGCAGCGAACATCGCCCTGACGGGATTCGATGGCGCTGATAGCGGCGCGCTTTTCGTTCAGCAGGTAAGAGGCAATTGGCACTGGGACAATCGCGTGAACTTCTTTGGTGTTCTCTTTCAGCGCTTCTTCTTCAATCAGACGCAGAATAGAGAGCGACAGCGATTCGTTGTCACGCACGGTACCGGTACCGGAGCAGCGTGGGCAGACGTGATGGCTGGACTCACCGAGAGAGGGGCTCAGACGCTGACGGGACATCTCCAGCAGGCCGAAGCGAGAAATGTGGCTAATCTGGATACGCGCACGGTCCTGGCGCACCGCTTCACGCAGGCGGTTTTCAACCGCGCGCTGGTGGCGTACCGGGGTCATGTCGATGAAGTCGATAACAATCAGGCCGCCGAGGTCACGCAGGCGGAGCTGACGGGCGATTTCATCGGCCGCTTCCAGGTTGGTGTTGAATGCGGTTTCTTCGATGTCGCCGCCGCGGGTTGCACGCGCGGAGTTGATATCGATAGCAGTCAGGGCTTCGGTGCTATCGATAACGATAGACCCACCTGACGGCAGACGGACTTC
Source organism: Kluyvera chengduensis (assembly GCF_044197065.1). Taxonomy (NCBI): domain Bacteria; kingdom Pseudomonadati; phylum Pseudomonadota; class Gammaproteobacteria; order Enterobacterales; family Enterobacteriaceae; genus Kluyvera; species Kluyvera chengduensis. Next base: position 521,627 of record NZ_JBIQOI010000002.1, on the reverse strand, counting down.
ACGCTGGAAAGCCGATTCAATCTGCGATTCGATCTGGTAGTGGCTGAACAGCGGGATTTCGCCGGTGTACAGTTTGATTTTGCTGCTGAAATCCGGGCGGCCCAGCGCAGAAATGTGCTGACGCGCCATTTCCATCACTTTCGGGTTATCGATCAGGATTTCGCCGATGTCCTGGCGCAGGTAGTCGCGGAAAGCGCGAACGATGACGTTACTTTCCTGGTGAATCAGGAACGGCGCAGCGCGGCTTTCAGCGGCTTTCTGGATTGCTTCCCAGTGCTTAAGACGGAAGCTTAAATCCCACTGCAGCGCTTCGGCGGATTTACCCACACCAGCGGTACGTACGATTAAGCCCATGCCGTCTGGCAGTTCGAGGCTTGCCAGCGCTTCTTTCAGCTCAGTGCGATCGTCACCTTCGATGCGACGGGAGATACCGCCAGCACGTGGGTTGTTCGGCATCAGCACCAGATAGCTGCCTGCAAGGCTGATAAAGGTGGTCAGTGCAGCGCCTTTGTTACCGCGCTCTTCTTTATCAATCTGAACAATGACTTCCTGGCCTTCGCGCAGGACGTCTTTGATGTTCGGACGGCCATGGGCGTTGTAATTAGCTGGGAAGTATTCGCGAGCGATTTCTTTGAGGGGGAGGAAACCATGACGTTCGGCGCCGTAATCAACAAATGCGGCTTCGAGGCTTGGCTCAATACGGGTAATTTTGCCTTTGTAGATGTTCGCTTTTTTCTGTTCGTGTCCTGGGCTTTCAATATCCAGATCGTACAGACGCTGCCCATCAACGAGGGCGACACGCAACTCTTCCTGCTGAGTTGCGTTGATTAACATTCTTTTCATCGTAACTTACTCATTATTCTTACATTGACGACTAAGCTGCGAGCAGAGTGTTGCCTTTCCGGGGTAAACCGATGGCCTCGTGACTATTCACGTCGCCAACCTCACGGTTGTCGCTCGCTTAAGAGGCGCAGAGTGTCGGTAGCCTGTGTTTCAAGCGGAAACACAGCGCAATTATTTGGGGAACAGCCTGGGATAACTCTCCAGAGAAGATTCCATTTATACTCGTCATCTTTCAGAAGGTAGAGGTCTGCACGGATGTTTCCCGTTGCGTTTTCTGTCTGCCATCTAAAATTCGTACAGTATATGTACCGGTAAGGACTGCAACTCGCAGCCCGCTAACTGTCTGAAAGATCAATACGTCTTACGCCATTGCTGCGTGGATGATCGGACAGACAAAACTGGTCATTCCGTAAATATCCTTGTTATTCCAGGTTCAACACGGAAAACAGATTCATTATTCCTTGCTAACCTAGTTATAGCAAGATGACTTTCACCTTTTATCACCCGGTTACTCACAGTTTTTTCACCTATCCGATGCGATTGTTCTAATAACAAACAATTCACGGGATGAAGCAACGAGAGTAATCAGACAATGATAAATATAAGCATAGAAAAATGAGTGGCGCTATCGAGCGGGGATATTTAGAATCGCGCACCATGAAAACTGAGACTCCGACCGTAAAAATGGTTGCCATCAGCGCTGATGAAGCCGGGCAACGAATCGATAACTTTTTGCGCACCCAACTTAAGGGTGTGCCGAAGAGCATGATTTATCGCATCCTGCGTAAGGGCGAAGTGCGGGTAAACAAAAAACGCATTAAACCTGAATACAAGCTGGAAGCGGGGGATGAGGTGCGTATCCCGCCGGTACGCGTTGCCGAGCGTGAAGAAGATGCCGTATCGCCGCATCTGCAAAAAGTCGCCGCCCTGAGCGATGTGATTCTGTATGAAGACGATCATATCCTGGTGCTGAACAAACCTTCTGGTACCGCGGTGCACGGCGGTAGCGGCCTGAGCTTTGGCGTCATTGAAGGCCTGCGCGCCCTGCGCCCGGAAGCGCGCTTCCTGGAGCTGGTTCACCGTCTGGACCGCGATACCTCCGGCGTACTGCTGGTTGCGAAGAAGCGTTCGGCGCTGCGTTCACTGCATGAACAGCTGCGCGAGAAGGGGATGCAAAAAGATTACCTGGCGCTGGTTCGCGGTCAGTGGCAGTCCCATGTCAAAGTGGTGCAGGCTCCGCTGCTGAAAAATATTCTGCAAAGCGGTGAGCGCATCGTGCGCGTGAATCAGGAAGGGAAGCCGTCGGAAACCCGCTTTAAGGTGGAAGAACGCTATACCCACGCGACGCTGGTGCGCTGCAGCCCGGTGACGGGACGTACTCACCAGATTCGTGTCCACACGCTGCATGCTGGCCACCCCATCGCCTTTGACGATCGCTATGGCGACCGCGAGTTTGATAAACAGCTGGCGGGTACTGGCCTGAATCGTCTGTTCCTGCACGCCGCGGCGCTGAAATTTACCCATCCGGGTACCGGCGAAGTGCTGCGTATCGAAGCGCCGCTGGATGACCAGCTCAAGCGCTGCCTGCAGGTGCTGCGCAATCAAAGCAAGCAGTAATAAGCCGTAATGATGAATAGACATTCATCATTACGCGGATAAGGCCGTAGGCCGGATAAGCGAAGCGCCATCCGGCAGATGTGCCTGGGTTGCCGGATGGCGGCGTAAACGCCTTATCCGGCCTACCAGCCTCTTTTATTCCCTCACTTCAGCCATTTATCCAGCCAGGGGAAAACCTCCTCCTGTTGTTGCTGGTAAAAGACGTGGCCTAACGACGGCCAGGTTTTGGTGACGAGTCTATCGTCGGCGTTTTGCGAAGACCAGACGCGGTGCGCTTTAGCAAAGGCATCGTTGACGGCGTTCGCCGGGAACAGTTTGTCCTGACCGCCGCTAAAGATGAGCATTGGCTTCGGCGCGGCGAGACTGGCGATATCAGGGATATCCATTTTCGCGGGCATGCCCGGATGCAGCATGTAGAAGGCGGATTGGCCACGCAGCACATTATTGCCCGGCGTCATCAGCCCATTGTAGGTACCGAACCAGGAGATGACCGCCGTCGCTGCCACTTTGTCGGAAAGCGCTGCCAACTGCCAGGCGCGGAAGCCGCCCATCGAGAAGCCGAGCACGCCAATGCGTTGGTTGTCGACGCTTTTCAGCGACGCGATAAAATCAACGGTGCGCATATCTTCATAGGCCACTTCACCGGCCAGCGAGCGCCCAAGGTTGAAATAGTTGCTTGCCAGCGCCTGCTGCTGTTCGTAGACCATCGGCCCGCGGTCGCCCCAGCCGGGGCTATCGATAGCGATAACCACATAGCCGCGTTTAGCCAGTTCGTCGCCAATAAAGCGTCCGGTGAAGAATTTATCGGCCCAGGCCTGGGCGCTAGTGCGTTGCTCTGCGTTACCCCAGGGGCGGATAAGCTTCTCTTTACCAATATCAAACTTAGAGCCGTGGTCGTGCAGCAGCACAATCGCTGGATGTGGGCCTGGGGTTTTAGGCGTGAGCATCAATGCGGCGATGCGATTATCGTCGGTGATGTTAAGGGAGAGCTTTTCGGCGGTGTAGCTACCCCGGTCTTCGCTGGCAATTTGCTTTGCGTCGAAGGGCTTCGTAGAGTCAGGGGTAAGCAACGATTGACGGAACTCCTGGCGTGCATGCTGCTGCCACTGTTTGAAGTCGGTGTAGCGCCCTGAAAGCCACGAGTCGGGATACTGCATTTGCGATTTCATTTGCTGCCAACTAACAGGAAGGTTGCCTTCGGTAATGCCCTGACGCTGCCAGTCATCTGCGGCATTGGCCTGCACCGCGGTCAGCATTGCCAGCATAAAGAACAGTTTATGGTTGCCACGCATCCTCTTTCCTTAAATTAAAACAATGTTTCAATGTGGAGTGTGGATTGTAATGGTGGTGGAAAAATAAACTGTGATCGTGCGCGAGGTTTCCCAGCGTCGCTTCGCTCGGCTGGGCTACATTTGAGGCGTTTACGCCGACTCCGGGAGCATTAATCCATCAAAGGGTTAAAGCTCTCCCGGCGCAGCATTTTGCACAGCGCAATCAGCGGTAAACCAATCAGCGTGTTTGGGTCGCGGCCTTCAAGACGGTCAAATAATGCGATGCCTAACCCCTCACTTTTAAAACTGCCGGCGCAGTTAAGTGGGTTTTCTTTACGGATGTACGCGTTGATTTCTTGCTCACTTAAATGACGGAAATGGACGTCGAACGGCTCGCATTCCGTTTGTAACTGGCCGTTAGCGGAGTTATAGAGCGCCAGCCCGGTATAAAACGTCACCACATTTCCGCTGGCCTTTTTTAATTGCAGGCGAGCATTCTCTTCGGTGTGTGGTTTACCGGTGATTTCGCCGTCCAGTAAACAAACCTGATCGGAGCCGATAATCAGATGGTCAGGAAAACGTGCGGCCAACGCCTGGGCCTTTGCCTGCGCCAGTCGCAGCACCAGGCTGCGCGGGGTTTCGCCTGGTAACGGCAGTTCATCAACTTCGGGTGCGGCGCACTCGAAGGGGAGGCCGAGTTTCTCCAGAAGCTGTTTGCGATAGGGGGATGTCGAGGCAAGAATCAATTCAGGCATAATTTTTTAAATAGACGGTAGCGAATTAGATTCCGACATTTTAAACTATAGGCCGCAATGTGTGCGAATTATTGGCAAAAGGCAACCTGAGGCTGCCTTTTTCTTTGACTCTATGACGTTACAAAGTTAATATGCGCGCCCTATGCAAAAGGTAAAATTACCCCTGACTCTCGATCCGGTTCGTACGGCTCAAAAACGCCTTGATTACCAGGGTATCTATACCCCCGATCAGGCGGAGCGCGTCGCTGCGTTCGTCGTCAGTGTAGACAGTGATGTTGAATGCGACATGTCTTTCAATATCGATAACCAACGCCTCGCGGTCTTGACCGGCGATGTGAAGGTGACGGTATCGTTGGAGTGCCAGCGTTGCGGGAAACCGTTTACTCATCATGTTTACACAAAGTATTGTTTCAGCCCGGTCAAAAATGATGATCAGGTTGAGGCACTCCCGGAAGCGTATGAGCCGATTGAGGTTAACGAATTCGGTGAAATCGATCTGCTGGCGCTGGTTGAAGATGAAATCATCCTCGCCTTGCCGGTAGTTCCGGTGCATGATTCTGAACACTGTGAAGTGTCCGAGGCGGACATGGTCTTTGGTGAATTGCCTGAAGAGGCACAGAAGCCAAACCCATTTGCCGTATTAGCCAGCTTAAAGCAAAAGTAATTGAGGAGTAAGGTCCATGGCCGTACAACAGAATAAACCAACCCGTTCCAAACGTGGCATGCGTCGTTCCCATGACGCTCTGACCGCAGTCACCAGCCTGTCTGTAGACAAAACTTCTGGTGAACAACACCTGCGTCACCACATCACTGCCGACGGTTTCTACCGTGGCCGTAAGGTAATCGCTAAGTAATCACGCGATACTCGGCGAATTTCAAGCTTCGGCGCGAAAGACAATGAGTGCAAGCGTGGTGAAGCTTAGTGAGGCTTTCCCCGTGTAAGCGGGGATAAACCAAACCAAGCGGCGACGATACCTTGACACGTCTAACCCTGGCGTTAGATGTCATGGGGGGCGATTTTGGCCCTTCCGTGACAGTGCCTGCAGCATTGCAGGCACTGAGTTCTAATCCGCAACTCTCACTTCTTTTAGTCGGCAATCCCGACGACATTACGCCATTACTTGCCAAAGCTGACTTTGAACAACGTTCACGTTTGCAGATTATCCCTGCCCAGTCGGTTATTGCCAGTGATGAGCGGCCATCGCATGCTATTCGCCATAGTCGCGGTAGTTCAATGCGCGTGGCGCTGGAGATGGTGAAAGAAGGGCGGGCCGAAGCTTGCGTCAGCGCCGGGAATACCGGAGCGTTGATGGGGCTGGCAAAATTATTGCTCAAGCCCATTCAGGGGATTGAGCGTCCGGCGCTGGTGACGGTTCTGCCACATCAGCAAAAGGGCAAAACGGTGGTGCTGGATCTCGGTGCCAACGTGGATTGCGACAGTACCATGCTGGTGCAGTTTGCCGTCATGGGCTCGGTCATGGCCGAGGACGTGCTGGGGATTGAAAACCCGCGCGTGGCACTGCTGAACATCGGTGAAGAAGAGATTAAGGGGCATGATAGTATTCGTGATGCCTCGTTAGTGTTAAAAACAATCTCTTCCCTCAACTATATCGGCTATCTTGAAGCCAATGAGCTGTTGACGGGAAAAACCGATGTATTGGTTTGCGATGGCTTCACAGGTAACGTCACCTTAAAGACGATGGAAGGGGTTGTCAGAGTCTTCCTTTCACTGCTGAAATCGCAGAGTGAGGGGAAAAAACGGTCGTGGTGGCTGTATTTATTAAAGCGTTGGTTACAAAAAAGCCTGACAAGGCGATTCAGTCACCTCAACCCCGACCAGTATAATGGCGCCTGTCTGTTAGGATTGCGCGGCACGGTGATTAAGAGTCATGGTGCGGCCAATCAGCGAGCCTTTGCGATCGCTATAGAACAGGCAGTGCAGGCGGTGCAGCGACAAGTTCCTCAGCGAATTGCCGCTCGCCTGGAATCCGTATACCCCGCAGGATTCGACACACTGGAAGCTGGCAATAAATAGTGCCAGCTCCCCGGTCGTTGAATAGGGCGGCTATATTAGCGAAAAGTGACTGAGCGTACATGTATACGAAGATTATTGGTACCGGCAGCTATCTGCCTGAGCAAGTGCGGACTAACGCCGATCTGGAAAAAATGGTAGATACCTCTGACGAGTGGATTGTCACCCGTACAGGTATCCGCGAGCGCCGTATTGCTGGCCCTGATGAAAACGTGTCTACGCTGGGTTACGAAGCGGCAAAACGCGCGCTGGAAATGGCGGGCATTGAAGCCAGCGAACTGGGGCTGATTGTGGTGGCTACCACTTCTGCGACCCACGCTTTCCCAAGTGCAGCCTGTCAGATTCAGGAAATGCTGGGCGTGAAAGGCGCACCGGCATTCGACGTCGCGGCAGCGTGCGCAGGTTTCACCTACGCGCTGAGCGTGGCCGATCTGTACGTCAAAACGGGCGCAGTGAAATATGCGCTGGTGGTGGGGGCGGATACGCTGGCACGCACCTGCGATCCTACCGATCGCGGTACGATCATTATCTTCGGTGACGGTGCAGGCGCTGTGGTGCTGGGTGCGTCCGAAGAACCGGGCATCATCTCTACCCATCTGCATGCAGACGGTAGCTACGGTAAGCTGCTGACGCTGCCGAACGCCGATCGCGTGAACCCGGAAAACTCCATCCATCTGACGATGGCCGGTAATGAAGTCTTTAAAGTCGCGGTAACTGAACTGGCGCACATCGTTGATGAAACGCTGGAGGCCAATAACCTCGACCGTTCTGAACTGGACTGGCTGGTGCCACACCAGGCGAACTTACGTATTATCAGCGCAACGGCGAAGAAACTCGGCATGTCGATGGACAACGTCGTGGTGACACTCGACCGTCACGGTAACACCTCTGCGGCTTCCGTGCCTTGTGCCTTTGACGAAGCCGTGCGCGATGGCCGTATTAAACGCGGTCAACTGGTGCTGCTCGAGGCCTTCGGTGGCGGGTTCACCTGGGGTTCCGCGCTGGTTCGTTTCTAAGTATAAGGATTATAAACATGACGCAATTCGCTTTCGTGTTCCCGGGTCAGGGTTCACAAGCGGTAGGCATGCTGTCTGAACTGGCAGCAACCTATCCGGTTATTGAAGAAACTTTCCAGGAAGCTTCCGCTGCGCTGGGCTACGATTTATGGGCGCTGACCCAGCAAGGTCCAGCTGAAGAGCTGAACAAAACCTGGCAGACCCAGCCGGCGCTGCTGACCGCTTCTGTTGCCCTGTATCGTCTGTGGCAGCAGCAGGGCGGTAAAGCACCTTCTCTGATGGCCGGTCACAGCCTGGGTGAATACTCTGCGCTGGTTTGTGCGGGCGTGATTGCTTTCGCTGATGCAGTGCGTCTGGTTGAGATGCGCGGCAAGTTCATGCAGGAAGCGGTACCAGAAGGTACCGGCGGAATGTCTGCTATCATCGGTCTTGACGATGCGGCTATCGCTAAAGCGTGTGAAGAGTCTGCTGAAGGTCAGGTGGTTTCTCCGGTTAACTTCAACTCGCCGGGCCAGGTGGTTATTGCCGGTCACAAAGAAGCGGTTGAACGTGCAGGTGCCGCCTGTAAAGCAGCAGGCGCTAAGCGTGCGCTGCCGCTGCCGGTGAGCGTGCCATCCCACTGCGCGCTGATGAAGCCTGCGGCGGAAAAACTGGCCGTTGAACTGCAGAAAATTACCTTTAACGCGCCGACCGTTCCGGTTGTGAACAACGTCGACGTGAAGTGCGAAACCGATGCCGACGCGATTCGCGACGCGCTGGTTCGCCAGCTGTACAGCCCGGTTCAGTGGACCAAAACCGTTGAGTTTATGGCATCCCAGGGCGTAGAGCATCTGTATGAAGTTGGTCCGGGTAAAGTCCTCACCGGCCTGACCAAACGTATTGTAGATACCCTGACTGCATCGGCCATTAACGAGCCGGCTGCCCTGTCAGCGGCACTTGCGCAATAAAGAGGAAAGCATGAGCTTCGAAGGAAAAATTGCACTGGTAACGGGTGCAAGCCGCGGTATTGGCCGCGCAATCGCTGAAACTCTCGTCGCTCGCGGCGCGAAAGTTATCGGTACTGCGACCAGCGAAAGCGGCGCGCAGGCGATTAGCGATTATCTGGGTGCAAACGGTAAAGGTCTGCTGTTGAATGTGACCGACCCGGCATCTATTGAATCTGTTCTGGGAAATATCCGCGCTGAGTTTGGCGAAGTAGACATTCTGGTCAATAATGCCGGGATTACTCGTGATAACCTGTTAATGCGCATGAAAGATGACGAGTGGAACGATATCATCGAAACCAACCTGTCATCTGTTTTCCGTCTGTCAAAAGCGGTAATGCGCGCTATGATGAAAAAGCGTCATGGGCGTATCATCACTATCGGTTCTGTGGTTGGTACCATGGGAAATGCGGGTCAGGCTAACTACGCTGCGGCGAAAGCGGGTCTGATCGGCTTCAGTAAATCACTGGCGCGTGAAGTTGCGTCACGCGGTATTACTGTGAACGTTGTTGCTCCGGGCTTTATTGAAACGGACATGACGCGTGCGCTGACCGATGAGCAGCGTGCGGGTACACTGGCGGCAGTTCCTGCGGGGCGCCTCGGCACTCCAAATGAAATCGCTAGTGCGGTTGCATTTTTGGCCTCCGACGAAGCAAGTTACATCACTGGTGAAACGTTGCACGTAAACGGCGGGATGTACATGGTCTGATTGTGTTTTGCACAAAGTGCTCAGACAACGGGCAATCTACGTATGTCTGAGTATGATTAGTGCAAAATCATTTGCGTTATGAGGGCAAACACCCTCAAAATAGCGTAAAATCGTGGTACGACCTGCCGGGATTTAGTTGCAAATTTTTCAACATTTTATACACTACGAAAACCATCGCGAAAGCGAGTTTTGATAGGAAATTTAAGAGTATGAGCACTATCGAAGAACGCGTTAAGAAAATCATCGGCGAACAGCTGGGCGTTAAGCAGGAAGAAGTGACCAACAATGCTTCCTTCGTTGAAGACCTGGGCGCAGATTCTCTTGACACCGTTGAGCTGGTAATGGCTCTGGAAGAAGAGTTTGATACTGAGATTCCGGACGAAGAAGCTGAGAAAATCACCACCGTTCAGGCTGCCATTGATTACATCAACGGTCACCAGGCGTAAGTGAACATCTCCAGGCGGTCATTCGACCGCCTGAGTTTTATCTTTTTCTCCCATAAGTATCAATTTTATCCCTCCCTGGAGGACAAACGTGTCTAAGCGTCGTGTAGTTGTGACCGGACTGGGCATGTTGTCTCCTGTCGGCAATACCGTAGAGTCTACCTGGAAAGCTCTCCTTGCCGGTCAGAGTGGCATCAGCCTGATCGACCATTTCGATACTAGCGCCTATGCAACCAAATTTGCTGGCTTAGTAAAGGATTTTAACTGTGATGACATTATCTCGCGCAAAGAACAGCGCAAGATGGATGCCTTCATTCAATATGGAATTGTGGCTGGCGTTCAGGCCATGCAGGATTCTGGCCTTGAAATTACGGAAGAGAACGCTCACCGTATTGGCGCCGCTATCGGCTCCGGTATTGGCGGTCTCGGTCTTATCGAAGAAAACCACACCTCCCTGGTGAATGGTGGTCCGCGTAAGATCAGCCCGTTCTTCGTTCCGTCGACGATTGTTAACATGGTGGCAGGTCACCTGACCATCATGTTCGGTTTGCGTGGGCCAAGCATCTCCATCGCGACCGCCTGTACTTCCGGTGTGCACAACATCGGTCAGGCTGCGCGTATCATCGCTTACGGCGATGCAGATGCGATGGTTGCCGGTGGCGCTGAAAAAGCCAGTACCCCTCTGGGCGTTGGTGGTTTTGGTGCGGCGCGTGCGCTGTCTACGCGCAACGATAACCCGCAGGCGGCGAGCCGTCCGTGGGATAAAGAGCGTGATGGCTTTGTGCTGGGTGACGGCGCGGGCATGGTTGTACTCGAAGAGTATGAACACGCGAAAAAACGTGGCGCGAAAATCTATGCTGAAGTCGTTGGCTTCGGTATGAGCAGCGATGCGTACCACATGACTTCACCGCCGGAAAACGGCGCGGGTGCTGCGCTGGCGATGGTTAACGCCATTCGCGACGCGGGTATTGACGTGGGCCAGATTGGCTACGTGAACGCCCACGGTACCTCTACGCCTGCAGGCGATAAAGCAGAAGCGCAGGCCGTTAAGTCTGTCTTTGGCGACGCTGCAAGCCGCGTAATGGTCAGCTCCACCAAGTCAATGACCGGTCACCTGCTGGGTGCCGCTGGTGCAGTAGAATCTATCTACTCTATCCTGGCCCTGCGCGATCAAGCCGTACCGCCAACCATCAACCTGGATAACCCGGATGAAGGTTGTGACCTGGACTTCGTGCCTCACGAAGCACGTCAGGTTAGCGGCATGGAATACACCCTGTGTAACTCCTTCGGCTTCGGTGGTACTAACGGCTCGCTGATTTTCAAACGCGTGTAGTTAGTCACTGATCCATGAAAAACGGAGCGCATAATGCGCTCCGTTTTCTTTTGAACCCGCAATAAGCTACTGGTAGGTAAATGTTAACTGCACGGTGGTATTAAATTCACCTGCGGCTACCTTTCCTGTTGGGGTGTACATCCTCGCTGAAAGGGGGAATGTCGCCCGACGTGATTGACTGTCTACGCTGACGGCTAACTCACCTGCCGGGGAAATCTCAGTCAGGTGATCGCGGGTCATTATTTGTAGCGCCAATCCATCTGCACTACCCTGCGCATTGGCGAACTTTGTCACATCATCATTATCAGCATCGCCGCTGAACAACGCAGTCACCTGCGTGGTTGATGCAGGGCACGCGGAAAGCGTCAGTTCAAAATCCTGCCATTCACTGGTATCCCCAACGCGCAAATAATCCACGGCACGAGCCTGGTCAAAGGTCACCGTTTGAGCCTGAGTACTGGTATCGACAGTACACGGGGAGGCGACTACCGTGCCGCTGAGGTTAATGTCAGTGGCTTGAGCAGCGCTAACGTGGCACGCCACCCACAGGCAGATAAGGGCGGGTAGAATGGGTTTGAGATGTGGCGCCATTATCCTCTCTCCGGTTACTGGTAAGTAAAGGTAGCCTGGACCTGGCTGACAATAGTACCAGGCATCACGTTGCCTTTAGATACTGCGCGAGCGCGCATGACCAGATCGTAGGCATGGCTCGAAGGGATAGCGACATTACTTAAAATTGCGCCGTTTTTGAACGCCTTATTGCTACCGCTGTCCGTCAATTCCAGTTTCAGATTGGTGGCCGTACCGTTATTGAGATAATAGTCCGCATCATCATCAGCGGTACCCGCAAACGCGACGCTAAATGAACTGGTGGAGGACGGACAGCCAGTCAGTGAAAGTGTTACCGTCTTCCAGCTAGTGACGCTGCCCGCCGTTGCTAAGTCGCTTGCCTGAATATCATTCCCTAGATCCACAACAAGTGAATCATTGCTGCCATTAACGATGCAGGGAGATGCCACGACTAAACCGGTGATATCAATATTGACGGCCTGACTGGTTGAAGAAAAAAGCCCTCCACAGGCCAGAATCAATGCTGCTATTTTTGTTCCATTTTCGATTTGCATTATGCGTCCTTATTAGTTGTAGCCGAGAGTGAGTTCAAGCACCGCCTTGACGTTACCGGCCGTGACGGTTTCAGTATCGTCAATGTAGTAAGCCACCTTAAAATCAGGGAGAACATAGTCACCAGAGCCGTCATAGTTACTGATGCCAACAGATGTATTTATTTTGTTGTATGCCGTGCCATCGTCCTTTTGGAGTTGCACATACACGTTTTTGGCATAGCCATCACCGGTTTGGGTTGCAATCACGCCGTTAGCCGCGCTATGCGTGGTCGAGGAGAATCTGTAATTGATACCGGTACGCGCACCAGGGCAGTTGGTGAGTTTGATGGTCGGTATTTCTGTGACATGCATTGCGCCATTTTGTAGCGTGTTGCCATAAAGCGTGGGCAGTTTGATTTCTGTTGGGGCATCAATCGTGCAGGCGGTAATCTTTGGTTGTGAAGAGACCGCGCCGCTATAGGCGATAAAAGAGGTTAACGGATCGCCCAATCCGTCGGGGTTATGTATGAATACCGTCACTATTGGTGCTGATGTGATTAACCCCGCCGGGACTTTTTCCTGTAATCTGACCAACTTGTATTGGACGTGCAGGTATGTATAGGCGTTTACAGCCAATTGATCTGTCAGATTGTAACGAAAGTCTGGTGCTGTTTCTGTACCAACACCCGTCTCAGTAGTATAAGAAACGTTGGTTTTAAATTTGATGCCGATAGCTGAATTGCTTGTTGCGTAGGTGTTATTACCCAGATATGTGCCATCAACTGATAACGTTATATAAGAGCCTGTAGTGGTGCTCGTGGCGGTGCTTATGCCAATGGAGGTCGGATCTGTCCAGTAAGACGAACTTTCGCCAACGGTTGCTGGGATGCCTACATCCCAGTTATTGAAATCATAACCCATTGTTTTAGGCGTTACCCCGGAAAAATAATCGGCTTGTGCCGCAGGTATCATCACCAGACAGCTGAGCATCAATAGGGTATGTAGTTTACTTATCATAGAGTGTATCCCTTTCTCTTTATTGACATACCGTCGTCAGTTCTACGACACCGCTTGCTGGCGTGGTCTCCGGCAGTTGCCAGTGGATTTGGCACTGTTCATTGGTGCTATTTCCCCATTTCACCGTGGCCGTACCGCTGTTCTCCATCCCGGAAAGATAGACCTGTCCGTTGTCACCGACGATACTGCTGACGGAGCGGCTATCGGTCACCATTGCACCAAATGGAACCGCCTGGCCGTTGCGCCGGATCAGCGTTATCAACACCCGCTTACCTACGCGGGTATCAAAGCGTGCTCGCACAATCGCGCCACGAGTAGGCGTAATGGTTTGGCTGGTGAGCCCAATATCCGCATCATCCGGCAGGGTTTCAGTGCTCAGGGTGACCGTTCCTTCTCGGTAAGGAGTAACGTAAGGAATAAGGGTGTAACCGCGGAAGTCGGTTCGCACCCCAGTCTGGTTATTCACGGTAACGCCACCTGCGCCCGGCGCTTCGACTAACGCCGATGTTTCTCCCAGCGCCTGGCTGAGGGTGACGCCGTTAGCATGGGCGACGACACCGCCTTCAATGCCGTAGTTAACGCGTTTCTGATCGTTGTCGTAGCTATAGGCGGAGTTGATGCGCGCATAGGTGCCCTGGTAGTCCAGGCTGGCGTACCCACCGTTGCCTACACCGTGGTTGGTTTGGCTCTGTTGTACGCTCCAGTTGAGGTTATCGTGCTCCAGTGCCGAGCCGTTTAACCCCACCGTATGGCTGGTGTCACCTTGCTTACTGGTATTCAGGTTGTAGCTGGCATAGCTGTTGCTTAACCAACGATCGAGCGGGATGCTGACGCTAAGTGAGAAGATCTGATCTTTGTCGTAGGTTTTGTTGTTGTCGGAATCAAGGGTATTGCGGTTATAGCTGTAGTTGAGGTTATACGAAATACCCGCCCAGTTATTGCTGTAGCCGACGCTAAGCGATCGCATTTGTCGGTCGCTATTCCAGTAGTCTTCACTCATTGCCGTGAATGACAGCGAGCCTAGGCGGTCGCCAATATTCTGATTGATTTGGAATTCTGCGCGGTTGCGTCGGCGATCGTTATTAATACGCCATTCGTCATCGCGCCAGGTATCCAGCACCTCTGACAGGGTGTAATAGCCAGAGGTGGAGTAGCGATAGCCTGCAATCGAAAAGTTTGTGCCGGTTTCTACAATGTTTTTGCTGTAGCGTACGCGCCACGATTGACCGATTTGTTTGTCCTGATCTTTTTGTTCAGACCATGCCTGGGTACCGTCGATAGAGATAGCGCCCAGCGTCCCGAAGTTCTTACCCAAACCGGTCAGCAACGATTGATAATGCTGGCTAAACTGGCCACCACCGTAGAGGGTAAACCCGGCGGGCAGGCCATAGATCATCGTGCCCTGAGTAAACAGCTCTTTATCAATATCGCCATCGTAGGGGCGATACTGGCCGCTGGTCAGGCTGTATTTGAGTCGCCCCTCGCGTTGTAATACGGGGAGGGAGGCAAAAGCAACGGTCTGGTGTTGTTCGCTGCCGTCAGCCTCTTTAATCGTGACATCAAGGTCGCCGCTGCTGCCGGTAGGGTACATATCGGTAATTTCGAATGCGCCTGGGGAGACATAGCTTTGATAAATGGTATAGCCATTTTGTTTGATGATGACCTGCGCATTGGTACGGGCGATACCGCGCACCACAGGCGCATAGCCACGCAGACTGTCGGGGAGCATATCGTCATCAGATGCCAGTTGCGCGCCGCGGAACGGTACGCTATCGAACATATCTGAAGGTGCGGTGCTGTCACCCAGCGTCAGTTGACTCTTGAGGGCAATAATATTGCGCTGGGCGTAGGTATACAGCGAATCCCAGCTCTCCTGGGCATTGTCGCCGCTGGTGTTGCGATTCCAGGTACTGTAATTACGAATACGCCATGGCCCGATATTGAGACCGGGGCGTAGGCTTAAATAGTAGCTATCGGAGTCCGTCATATCGTGACGGCGTGCTTCGGTATTGGCGCCGCTAAAGTTGTAGTTCAGCAGCAGGGCGTTGATGCCTTCATCCAGCCGTTCCGGCGCGACATATCCACGCGCGTGGTTACTCACCGCGGCCTGTGGGATAGACAGACGAAGCAACTGTTGGTTGAAGACGAACTCGGCGCTGGCTTGTGGGATCGCGGCGAGAACCGCGCAGTCGCCCGAACCGGCAAGACGCGGGAATTGCTCGGTCCGAATACCGAATTCATGTAGGGTATCAACGCTCAGGCACGGCTGGAGTGATGAATTACCATTGCTGTCCTTGTGCATGATAAAGTCGATGTTATGCGTACCCAGCGAGGTTTTGTTGACCATCACGTCAACGCGATAGTTACCGGGCATTTGTCCCACGCCCTCTTCAAAGGCGGAGAGATCCGTCAGCTCTTGTCCCGGCCCGTCGATACCCAGTAACGCGGGGTTAAAATACTCGCGTGCAAGCGCGGTGGTACTAAAGGGCAGGGCGCACTGTAATGCGATAAAACAGGCGATCTGGCTTAAGGTGATTCTTTTCTGGTGTCCTTCTGCATTCATCCCGATTTCCTTTCGGTATTGGCGTTAGAGGCGAGAGCGGTGTTCATTTCCCACGGCGCCAAAATCGCTAATAATGGTCCACACCACGTCTCCATTAGCTCCCGCGGGCAAGGTAAAACTGGCCGAGCTCATCGGCGCAACGTAGGTAGCCTCTTTCACCGTATTAATGCCGACCTTTAACGTGCTGAAATTCATGTAATACGCAGTAGGGTTAGTGACGGTCAGTGTGCTACCGCTACGCTTCCAGGTAAGCTTTTCGCTCACGTTTTCAGGCTGTTGCGTGAGCGTCTGTGGGCGATAGATGAGCTTAATGCGCGTCTTAACTGCAATTTGCAATGTATTGACGTTTTCCTGTTTTTCGGTAGCCGGAATCGATTTAATGTTCATCCAATACAGCGATTCGCGGTCTTCAGGCAGGTTGTCGCCGGTGCGGATGATGCGTAGGCTATTTTCCTGCCCGCCACCGAGGCGGAATAATGGCGGTGTGACGATAAATGGTGACTTGTCATTGCTTTTCTCACCGGCGTCACTCCAGGACTGAATTAAATAAGATGCTTTGTCTGGGTTTTTGACGCTGATCGAGGTTTCCTTTTTATCACCGTTATAAATAATTCTGGTGCCACCTACGATGATGCCAGCATGAGCCGATGCCATTGATAAACACATCATAGTGACAACGGCTGGAATGAACTTATTCATCTATATCACCTCGATAAATAAAGCCGGCATAACCCGGCTTTATAAATATCCAATTGCACGGAAATAAAAACGTGCGGAGGAATTAGTTGTAGGTCAGGGTAAAGTTAGCGGAGCTATCTGCCGTACCCGCGCCAACGGAAGCTTCGGTGGCGATGTAACGGGCGAAGAAATCAAGGTTGGTTGATTCGGCTTTATCCGCGTTGATGGTGACGGCGTTAGATGCCACACCCAGCGGCAGCTCAGAACCATCGGCATTTAACAGCTGGATAGCAACGCCAGTAGCGATGCCTGCTGTACCATAGCTGGTGAGCTGCAGGTAGTCATTGTTGATGGTGTCTGGTGTGCCGTCATACTTAACGGAAACCGGTTTGCCCAGCAGTTCATCAGGGCAGCCGCTCAGCACCAGCGTGAATGCGGTTGTGGCGGCAGTATCACCTTCACCAGCAAATGCGGTTTTGGCGACTTCACCCAGTTTTACGGTCTGCGGATTGGCGACGGTGCTGTCAACCTGACAGCCTGCTTCAATAATTTTGCCTGTAAAATTAACCTGACCATCCTGTGCCATTACGGTAGAGGCGATTCCCATTGTGGTACAGAATGCAATTGTAGCCAATTTTCCTTTCATTACGTCAGTTCCTTTTTATCAGTTTTACAGCAGTATTCATCAAAATCATCAAGTAATAGATGACTTTGAGTTGTTGGAGAGTAGAATGTGATTACGCTTGTGTTTAATAGTATGTTGGACGTATGGATAATATACGGCGAACATGACGATATTATGTATAAATGTTACGCCCGCGACCATGAATAATATCTTAAGGTGGTGTTAATTTTCTCTAAATATTTATATGGAAAATGTCATTTGGATTAATCGATAAAACTATAAGTGCGATTTATATTTATTTTGTTGATGTAACTTGATGGCAATTAGGTAAAACCCGGCTTTAACGGGCAAAAAAACTTGCGGGCAGGACGTTCACCTGACACTCTGGCAAACTAAAATCTGGAGGGTGAATGTATCTGATTAATGGCGCGTCGTCTGAGCGGGTAGCCGCCAATGACCGAGGCATACAATTTGGTGATGGTTGTTTCACCACTGCGCGCATTGTAGCCGGTAAAATTGCATTATTTCCCCGTCACCTTTCTCGTCTTGAGCAATCCTGCGCTCGTCTGGCTATTCCTTTTACTGAGTGGACTGTGCTGACGGAAGAGATGCAGCGCCTGGCACAATCGCATCAGGACGGGGTGCTTAAAGTCATGATCACTCGTGGTGCGGGTGGCCGCGGTTATAGTGCCGCTGGCTGCCAGCAGCCTACGCGTATGCTTTCTGTCTCCGCTTTTCCGGTGCATTATCACCATTGGCGAGAACGCGGCATTACGCTGGCGCTAAGCCCTGTGCGTCTGGGTCGTAATCCTATGCTTGCCGGGCTCAAACACTTGAATCGCCTTGAGCAGGTACTGATCCGGTCTCATCTTGAGCAGACAGACGCCGATGAAGCCCTTGTCCTTGACAGCGACGGGTGGCTTACGGAATGCTGTGCCGCTAATCTGTTCTGGCGCTGCGGGCAGGATGTTTATACGCCGCGGCTTGATCAGGCCGGGGTGGACGGCATTATGCGGCAATTTATTCTTGCCCAACTGGCACACTCGCCGTTTCGTGTTGTCGAAGTCAATGCGCCGCTGACGGCGTTAGCGCAGGCGGATGAAGTACTCATCTGTAACGCGTTAATGCCCGTTATCCCCGTTCAGCGCTATGCGGAGCAGCAGTGGTCTGCCCGCGAACTTTACCGATATTTAGTCCCACTTTGTGAGTCGCCTGATTAGCATGAAGAAAATGTTACGCGTAGTTTTGTTACTGTTGGTTATCCTCGGCATTGCCGCCGGCGTCGGCGTGTGGAAAGTGCGACAGCTCGCCAGCAGTACGCTCCTGATTAAAGAAGAGATGATCTTCACGCTTAAAACCGGCACCGGAAGACTGGCGCTCGGCGACCAGCTCTATGCGGAGAAAGTGCTCAACCGCCCGCGGGTATTCCAGTGGCTGCTGCGTCTTGAACCTGAACTTTCCCACTTTAAGGCCGGTACCTATCGCTTAACGCCGCAGATGACTGTGCGTGAAATGCTGCAACTGCTGGGCAGCGGCAAAGAGGCGCAGTTCCCACTGCGCTTTGTGGAAGGTATGCGTCTTAGCGATTACCTCAAACAGCTGCGTGAAGCACCGTACATCAAACACACGTTGAGCGATGACAAATACGCCACGGTGGCCGAAGCGCTGAAGTTCGACAATCCGGAATGGGTTGAAGGTTGGTTCTGGCCTGACACCTGGATGTACACCGCCAACACCAGCGATGTGGCTATCCTCAAGCGCGCGCACCAGAAAATGGTCGCGCAGGTTGATAAAGTCTGGGAAGGCCGAGCGGATAACCTGCCGTACAGCGACAAAAATCAGCTGGTGACGATGGCCTCTATCATTGAGAAAGAGACCGCGGTGCCTGAAGAGCGCGATCGCGTAGCGTCGGTGTTTATCAACCGCCTGCGCATTGGTATGCGTCTGCAAACCGATCCGACCGTCATCTATGGCATGGGTGAGAGCTACGATGGAAAGCTTTCCCGTAAGGATCTTGAGACCCCAACCGCGTATAATACCTACACGATTTCTGGCCTGCCGCCGGGCGCTATTGCCAGCCCGGGCGAAGCCTCGCTGAATGCCGCCGCGCATCCGGCCAAAACGCCGTACCTCTATTTTGTGGCTGACGGTAAAGGCGGGCATACGTTTAATACCAATCTTGCGAGCCATAACCGCTCGGTACAGGATTACCTGAAAGTGCTAAAGGATAAAAATGCGCAGTAATTACATCGTCATTGAAGGACTTGAAGGCGCGGGCAAAACCACCGCGCGCGACGTGGTTGTCGAAACGCTTCGCGACCTCGGCGTAAACGACCTGCTGTTTACCCGTGAACCGGGCGGCACCGTGCTGGCAGAAAAACTGCGCAGCCTGGTGTTGGACATCAAATCGGTCGGCGACGAAGTGATTACCGATAAAGCAGAAGTGCTGATGTTCTACGCTGCCCGCGTGCAGCTAGTTGACTCGGTTATCAAACCGGCGCTGGCGAGCGGAAAATGGGTTATTGGCGACCGCCACGACCTGTCCACTCAGGCCTATCAGGGCGGCGGACGCGGTATCGACAGAAAGATGCTGGCGACGCTGCGCGATGCCGTGCTGGGCGATTTCCATCCGAATCTGACCCTTTATCTCGATGTGACGCCGGAAGTGGGCCTCAAACGCGCCCGTGCGCGCGGCGACCTTGACCGGATTGAGCAGGAATCATTGAATTTCTTCAACCGCACCCGCGCGCGCTACCTTGAGCTGGCGGCGGAAGATAGCAGCATCATTACCGTTGATGCCACCCAGCCGCTGGAAAAAGTGATGAGCGATATCCGCGCCGCGGTGACCGCCTGGTTTACGGAGCAGCAGGCATGAAATGGTATCCGTGGTTGCGCCCACCGTTTGAGCAGCTTGTGGCAAGCTATCAGGCTGGACGCGGTCACCACGCGCTGCTGATTCAGGCGCGCGGCGGAATGGGGGCCGACTCACTGGCCTATGCCATCACTCGCTTTCTGATGTGCCAGAATCCCGACGGTCATAAAAGCTGCGGTCAGTGTCATAGCTGCCAGCTGATGCAGGCGGGGACGCACCCGGACTACTACGTGCTACAGCCGGAAAAAGGCAAAAGCACGCTGGGTATTGATGCAGTGCGTGAAACCAGCGAAAAGCTGTATGAGCATTCACGTCTTGGCGGGGCGAAAGTGGTGTGGATTGCCGATGCGGCACTGCTCACCGAAGCGGCGGCGAATGCGCTGTTAAAAACGCTGGAAGAGCCGCCGAAAAATACCTGGTTCTTCCTCGCCTGTGAAGAGCCTGCGCGCCTGCTGGCTACGCTGCGCAGCCGTTGCCGTTTCTACCATCTGGCACCGCCGAGCGAAGCCTATGCGCTGGCTTGGCTCGAGCGCGAAACCAGCCAGCCGCGTGAAATGTTGTTAACCGCGCTGCGCCTGTGTGACCACGCCCCTGCCGCCGCGCTGGAACTGCTGGCGGCGGATACCTGGGGGGCGCGCGAAAAACTCTGTCAGGCGCTGAGCGCTACCTTAATTAGCGGTGACTGGCTGGCGCTTTTACCGTCGCTGAACCATGATTCAGCCGTGGCGCGCCTGCACTGGTTCTCGTCGCTGCTGCTGGATGCCCTGAAGCATCAGCAGCGGATCACGCGTCTGACCAATGCCGATAGCATCGACCTGGTGAATCAGCTGGCAAACGCGCTGTCGGCATCGCGCCTGCAGACGATTGCCGCCGATGCCTGCACCTGCCGTGAGCAGCTGCTGAGCGTCACCGGGCTGAACCGAGAATTGATCCTCACCGAGCGCCTGCTGCGCTGGGAACAGTATTTGCAACCTGGTGCGGTACTGCCAGTATCCCACCTCTAAGAGAGACACCATGTTTTTAGTCGACTCGCACTGCCATCTTGATGGCCTTAACTATGAATCCCTGCACAAAGACGTTGACGATGTGATGGCGAAAGCCGCCGCGCGCGACGTCCGTTTTGCCCTTGCGGTTGCCACCACCATACCGGGTTATCGCAGCATGCGTGAGCTGGTGGGCAACCGCCCGGAAGTGGTCTTCTCCTGCGGCGTTCATCCGCTGAACCAGGATGAGCCGTACGACGTAGAAGAACTGCGCCGTCTGGCGGCGGAAGAGGGCGTTGTCGCCATGGGCGAAACGGGGCTGGACTATTTCTATACGCCGGAGACGAAAGCGCAGCAGCAGCTCTCGTTCCGCCAGCACATCCAGATTGGCCGCGAGCTGAACAAACCGGTTATCGTTCACACCCGCGACGCGCGTGCTGATACCCTGGCTATCCTGCAGGAAGAAAAAGTGACGGATTGCGGCGGTGTACTACACTGTTTCACTGAAGATAGAGAGACGGCGGGTAAGCTACTGGATATGGGCTTCTATATCTCGTTTTCCGGCATTGTCACTTTCCGTAATGCGGAGCAGCTGCGCGATGCTGCACGCTACGTGCCGCTGGACAGGCTGCTGGTCGAAACCGATTCACCGTACCTGGCTCCGGTTCCGCATCGTGGCAAAGAGAACCAGCCGGCGATGGTGCGAGACGTCGCTGAATACATGGCTGTGCTTAAGGGCGTAAGCCTTGAACAGCTTGCCCAGCAGACGACCGATAACTTTGCGACCCTTTTCCACATCGAGCCTTCCCGCCTGCAATCTGCCTGATTTCTTAGCTTATTTTATTGCTCGTAATTAATGGTTAAAGCGAGTACAGTTCACCGCCATAAAAGTGGCGGTGAATGTTATTTCTGAAACATAAAGACACTTTTTGTGTAAAGAAGATTAAGATTTCGCGCCATAGCTCTTTGAAACGTGATAGCCGTCAAACAAAAACGGAGTGAATTATTTTACTCTGTGTAATAAATAAAAAGGGCACTTAGATGTCCTGTCCCTGGTGAGTCTCTCCCCTCTCACCAATGCGTGAAAACGTAGATATACACAACGTGTATAACAAAAGTACAAATACTCAGGAGCACTCCTAATTATGTTTAAGAATGCATTTGCTAACCTGCAGAAGGTCGGTAAATCGCTGATGCTGCCGGTTTCCGTGCTGCCTATCGCAGGTATCCTGCTGGGCGTCGGTTCCGCAAACTTCAGCTGGCTGCCAGCCGTCGTTTCTCATGTTATGGCAGAAGCAGGCGGTTCTGTTTTTGCTAACATGCCGCTTATCTTCGCTATCGGTGTGGCATTAGGCTTCACCAATAACGATGGCGTATCCGCACTCGCCTCAGTCGTCGCTTATGGCATCATGGTGAAAACCATGGCTGTGGTTGCGCCACTGGTGCTGCACTTACCGGCTGAAGAAATCACCGCTAAACACCTGGCTGATACCGGTGTTCTCGGCGGTATTATCTCCGGTGCAATTGCTGCATACATGTTCAACCGCTTCTACCGCATCAAGCTGCCAGAATATCTGGGCTTCTTTGCGGGCAAGCGCTTTGTTCCGATCATCTCAGGTCTGGCCGCTATCTTTACCGGCGTGATCCTGTCCTTCATCTGGCCGCCAATCGGTACTGCTATCCAGACCTTCTCTCAGTGGGCTGCTTACCAGAACCCGGTTGTCGCGTTTGGTATCTACGGCTTCATCGAGCGCTGCCTGGTGCCGTTCGGTCTGCACCACATCTGGAACGTTCCATTCCAGATGCAGATTGGTGAATACACCAACGCCGCAGGTCAGGTATTCCACGGTGATATCCCTCGCTACATGGCAGGCGACCCGACTGCGGGCAAACTGTCCGGCGGCTTCCTGTTCAAAATGTACGGCCTGCCGGCTGCTGCGATTGCCATCTGGCACTCTGCTAAGCCAGAGAACCGTGCAAAAGTGGGCGGTATCATGATCTCCGCAGCGCTGACCTCGTTCCTGACCGGTATTACCGAGCCGATCGAGTTCTCCTTCATGTTCGTTGCGCCGATCCTGTACATCATCCACGCGATTCTGGCTGGTCTGGCGTTCCCGATCTGTATCCTGCTGGGTATGCGTGACGGCACTTCCTTCTCTCACGGCCTGATTGACTTTATCGTACTGTCCGGTAACAGCAGCAAACTGTGGCTGTTCCCAATCGTCGGTATTTGCTATGCGATCGTCTACTACGTTGTCTTCCGCGTGCTGATTAAAGCACTGGACCTGAAAACCCCAGGTCGTGAAGATAACACTGAAGACACCAAAGCAACCGCAACCAGTGAGATGGCTCCGGCGCTGATTGCAGCCTTCGGCGGTAAAGAAAACATCACGAACCTTGATGCATGTATCACCCGTCTGCGCGTGAGCGTGGCCGACGTAGCGAAAGTTGATCAGGCTGGCCTGAAAAAACTGGGCGCTGCCGGCGTGGTCGTTGCAGGTTCCGGCGTTCAGGCGATTTTCGGTACTAAATCCGATAACCTGAAAACCGAGATGGACGACTATATTCGTAATCACTGATTGATTACGAGGTCGTAAAATTGGGGAGACTAAGGCAGCCGAATGGCTGCCTTTTTTATGTCTGTGAGATGGGAGTCAATCCCGGCGGCGCTTCGCTTGGCCGGGCTACAGGTTCTATGTAGCCCGGGCGAGGCGTGCATCCGCCGACCCCGGGAAACATCAGTATCAGAAATCGTAGCTTGCCGAGATAGAAACGTTCATTGGCGCGCCGTAGACCAGGTACGAGCCCACGTAATCGTAGTACTTCTTATCAAACAGGTTATTGATGTTAGCCTGTA
The DNA here is from genome assembly GCF_044197065.1 of Kluyvera chengduensis. NCBI lineage: Bacteria > Pseudomonadati > Pseudomonadota > Gammaproteobacteria > Enterobacterales > Enterobacteriaceae > Kluyvera > Kluyvera chengduensis. Next base: position 497,927 of record NZ_JBIQOI010000002.1, on the reverse strand, counting down.
GAGCAAACTGTTTGGTCACCTGATAGCGGCTAAACAGATTCACCAACCCATAGCTGCCCTGTTCGATATAGGCGGCACCTTTCGGACCGTCGCTTACGTTGTTCCAGATCTTATTCTGCCAGTTAACGCCGCCACCAACCGTCAGCTCAGGAACCATTGGCAACTGGTAGCGGGTGAATAGCTTGAGCGTGGTACGAGGCTGATCGGAACTCACCGCTTTGCCGTCTTTATCTTCTGCTACGTAGCGGGTTGCGCCAAAGGTCAATTGCCAGTTATCGGTCAGCGCGCCGTTCAGCTCGAACTCAACCCCTTTACTGACCACACCATCCAGCGATTCATAGATAGACTCGCCGCTTGGCAACTGATCGTAAGTGCTGCTTGCCACATGATCTTGTTCAATGCGGAATACTGCCAGTGAGGTTGTCAGGCGAGTATTAAACCAATCTGCTTTCACCCCAGCTTCATAGCTCTTGCCAGTGGTTGGATCAAGGTAGCGACCGTTAGCATCGCGCTTATCCTGAGGTTGGAAAATGGTGGTGTAGCTGGCGTAGGCGGACCAGGTGTCATTGATGTCATAAACCAGTCCTGCGTATGGCGTTACGTCGCTCTTGGTGCTTTCAAGGTGGGTAGACGGTGCGCCAGCTGGATTATAGCGGATGTTGTAGTTGGTATAGCGAGCCCCCAGGATCAGGTTCAGCGGGTCTGCCAGCGAAATACGTGTAGAGGTGTAGGCCGAGGACTGACGAATATCGTCTTTGCTATAGAGTTTCCACGGTGTCCACTGAGGGTCGGCAATGTTGCTGTTCCAGTTATTGAAGCTGCCCACGTCAACCATTGTACCCGCGGTGGCAGGCATAGAGTTATCGTAATGGTTTCGCTGGCGGCTGAAGCTACCGCCAAACATCAGCTCATGGCGACGACCAAACAGCTCATAGCCACCGCGCAGGAATGCATCCACCGCATCCTGTTTACGCTCTCCACGGTTCCAGCCGCCGTAGCCCACCATACCATCGCCAGTATCTTTGTCGGGATACCCGTACATGTACATCATTTTGGTATCGAAATTGGTTTCGGTATGCATGCCGTTGATGTGGGCTTCCCAGCCGCTGTCGAAGCGCTGAGTAAAGTTGGCAAACACTTTCTTACTGTCTTTATCGGAGTAGGCCCAGTTTGGCGCAACGGTGTCGCTACGATCGTAGTGCGTTCTGCTACCGTCACTGTACCAGGTCGGTAGCCCGCCCCAGGTTGGGTCATCGGTATTGCTCTCCTGATACTCGTAGCCCACCGACAGCGTCGTCATGTCGGTCAGGTCGGCATCCACCACGCCGTAGAGGAATTTTTTCTGATAGTGATAGTTATCCATCCAGGAGTCGTTGTCCTGATAACCCGCAATCATGCGCCCACGTACGTTACCGGACTCAACCAGCGGCGCCTGTAGATCCAGTACATAACGCTGCTTGTCCCAGCTACCATAGCTTGCCGAAACGTTGCCCTGGAACTCGCGGCTGTCGGCATGTTTGCGCACCATATTGACGTAGGCTGAGGGGTTACCAGAGCCGCTCATCAGGCCGGTTGCACCACGAACGACTTCAATACGGTCGTAAATCGCGGTATCGGTGGTGGTGTCACCAAAGTTCCACACTTCGCTTATTGAGGTTGGCAGATCGTCGTAGGCATAGTTGCTAACGAAAAAGCCACGGGAGTAGAACACGGTACGGTCGCTATCCTGCACTTGTGCGGTTATGCCGGTGGTGTTGGTTAAGACTTCGCCAATCGAATTCAGACTCTGATCTTTCATACGCTGCTGGCTAACCACGCTGACGGACTGCGGAATATCGCGCGGGATCAGCAGAAGCTTAGTACCGGTCGTCGTGGTTTTAACACTGTAGTCCTGCTGCTGTGAGTCTGGGCTGGTTTGATCGCTGCCTTCAACGATGATGGTATCGTCTTTGGTATCGGTATCAGCAAGCCCAAGATGGGGATAAAGCGCGAGTGCAATGCCGACGGCTAGCAAAGAGGGGGCGGTACGGTTATCCCGGGTAGTGGAAATGAAAGACATGGTAAACCCTTAATATAACGAGTGTTGTTGTGTTCCGTAGCTCTGTGTCCACGGTCAATGAAATATGCCACTGCGCACTTGAAAGTAAATGCAAACGAGAAATATACGCATTTTTATTCATATGTAAACAAAAGTACGTCGCGAAATGGTAGGAAATGAAACGGTTTTTCAGTGGGCGGGTTTAGAGGCGCTCAGGGAGATTGCCCGGTGGCGCTGCGCTTACCGGGCCTATATCAGCAGGGGAGTTAGCCGGGTAAGCGTCGCGCTACCCGGCAGGGGGAGACGAGAGACTCAGGCGACCGCGTTCTCTTCAAGCTGGCGCATAAACTGGCGCACCCACTCCATACGCGTTTTACGCTCGCTCAGGTCCTGGAAGAACTTGAGGCGCGTCGGGCCGTCGAGACGATAGTGCTGCGGCTGTTTTTGCAGCAGACCAATTAGCCACGTTGGGTTGACGTGATTCTTCTCGGCGAACTCAATCACGCCGCCTTTCTCGTTGCCTTCAAGCTTACGAATCCCGAGTTTTTGCGCCTGCTGGCGCAAACGGGCGATATCCAGCAGGTTGCGCGCGGCGTCCGGCAGCAGGCCGAAGCGGTCAATCAGCTCAACCTTGATTTCGTCCAGCTCATTCTCGCTTTTCGCGCTAGCGATACGCTTGTAGAACGACAGGCGCGTGTTGACGTCCGGGATAAAATCGTCCGGCAACAGCGACGGCATGCGCAGCTCGACTTCGGTTTGCTGGCTGGTTAAATCCTCCAGCGACGGTTCGCGACCCTCTTTGAGCGCATCGACAGCGTTTTCCAGTAGCTCCATATACAGCGAGAAGCCGATAGTCTCCATGGAGCCACTTTGATCTTCGCCGAGCAGTTCGCCCGCGCCGCGAATTTCGAGGTCGTGGGTTGCCAGCGCAAAGCCCGCACCGAGGTCTTCGAGCGAGGCAATGGCTTCCAGACGTTTTTGCGCGTCGGTGGTCATCGCTTTCGGATGCGGCGTCAGCAGCCAGGCGTAGGCCTGGTGGTGTGAACGGCCTACGCGACCGCGCAGCTGGTGCAGTTGCGCCAGACCGAAGTGATCCGCTCGCTCGATGATAATAGTGTTGGCGGTTGGAATGTCGATGCCGGTTTCGATGATGGTGGTACACACCAGCACGTTGAAACGCTGGTGGTGAAAATCGTTCATCACCCGTTCCAGTTCGCGCTCGCGCATCTGGCCGTGGCCGATGGCGATACGCGCTTCCGGTACCAGTTCCGCCAGCTTATCGGCGGTTTTCTGAATGTTTTCGACGTCGTTGAACAGGTAGTAAACCTGGCCGCCGCGCAGCGTTTCACGCAGAATCGCTTCGCGCACCACCAGACTGTCGTACTCGCGCACGAAGGTTTTTACCGCCAGGCGGCGTGCCGGAGGCGTGGCAATAATCGACAGATCGCGCATACCGCTCATCGCCATGTTCAGCGTGCGCGGAATCGGCGTGGCGGTCAGGGTTAAGATATCGACGTCGGCGCGCATCGCCTTAATGCGCTCTTTATGGCGCACGCCGAAGCGGTGCTCTTCATCGACAATCAGCAGCCCCAGGTCGCGTAGCTTGACGTCGCTTTGCAGCAGCTTGTGGGTACCGATCAGAATATCGATTTTCCCCTCGGCGGCTTCGGCCAGAATTTGCGTCTGCTCTTTGGCGCTACGGAAGCGCGACAGCATCTCGATACGTACCGGCCAGTTGGCGAAACGGTCGCGGAAGTTGTCGTAGTGCTGCTGGGCGAGCAGGGTGGTTGGCACCAGTACCGCAACCTGCTTGTGGTTTTCGACGGCAAGGAACGCGGCGCGCATGGCGACTTCGGTTTTACCAAAGCCCACGTCACCACACACCAGACGGTCCATCGCCAGCGGCTGGCACATGTCGCTCAACACCGCGTTGATGGCCTGCGCCTGATCCGGCGTGGTTTCAAACGGGAAGCTGTCGCAGAACAGCTGATACTGTTCGCGGTCGTGTTTGAAGGCAAAGCCCTCTTTGGCGGCGCGCTGGGCGTAGATATCCAGCAGCTCGGCCGCCACGTCGCGCACCTTCTCGGCGGCTTTCTGCCGCGCGCGCGTCCACGCATCGCCACCGAGCTTATGCAGTGGGGCGTTCTCTTCTGCGCCGCCCGCGTAGCGGCTGATAAGGTGCAGCGAGGAGACCGGCACGTACAGTTTGGCATCGCTGGCGTAGGTGAGCATCAGATATTCGCCGGTAATGCCGCCGGCTTCCAGGGTGGTCATCCCGGCATAGCGGCCAACGCCGTGCTCAAGGTGTACCACCGGCTGGCCGATATGCAGTTCCGCCAGGTTGCGGATAAGCGTATCCGGGTTAATGGTGCGACGCGCATCCTGACGACGGCGCGCCACGCGCTCGCCGAGCAGGTCGCTTTCGCAGATTAACGCCAGATTATTTTGAGTATCGATAAAGCCGTGCTCGGCGGCACCAATCATCAGATAGCGGTTGTTGCCGGTGGCTTCATCCAGACGCTGAATGCGCTTTGGCGCAAGCTTAATGCGCGACAGCAGTTCCCCCAGCGCTTCACGACGCCCCTCGCTCTCTACCGAAAAGATCACCGGCCCGGTAAAGGACTCAATAAACTTACGCAGGTTTTCCAGCGGCGACTTGTTCTGCGCCTGAACGGCAAGCTCCGGCAGCGGCTGGAAGCTGAGGTTAGTGTTAGCGGCTTTCTTCGGCAGGCTTTCGGTTTTGAGCTGCACGCGCGGCCATTTTTTCAGCTCGCTGTTAAGCTCATCCGTTTTCAGCCAGAGCTGCGCCGGTGGCAGCAGCGGACGCATCGGATCGACGCCGCGGTTTTCAAATCGCGCCTGGGTATCGGTCTGGAAGCGGCTCGCGCTGGCGTCGAGGTCGCCGGTATTGACCAGCAGCGTGTTGGCCGGGAAGTAGCTGAACAGCGGCGGTAGTGGTTCGTTGAAGAACAGCGGCTGCCAGTATTCAATACCAGCAGGCAGCGTACCTTTGCTGACCTGCTGGTAGATATGTTCGGCATCGCGCTTGACGTCGAACTTATCGCGCCATTGGCTGCGGAACAGTTCGATGGCGGTTTTGTCCGTCGGGAATTCGTGCGCGGGGAGCAGGTTAATGGCATCCACTTCTTCGAGCGTACGCTGGCTGTCGACGTCAAAGACGCGCAGACTGTCGATTTCATCATCGAAGAAGTCGAGACGATAAGGCTGCTCGCTGCCCATCGGGTAGAGATCAAGCAGCGCGCCGCGAGTGGCGTACTCCCCGTGCTCCATCACCTGATCGACGTGGCGATAGCCCGCGCTTTCGAGCTGGTTACGCAAAGCATCGCGTGACAGGCGCTGGCCTTTTTTCATCACCAGCGCGTGGCCGTGCAGGAAGCTGTGCGGACAGACGCGCTGCATCAGCGTGCTGACCGGAATAATCAGTACGCCGCGCTGCATCGTTGGCAACTGGTACAGCGTCGACAGGCGCGAGGAGATAATGTCCTGATGCGGGGAGAAACTGTCGTAAGGCAGCGTTTCCCAGTCGGCCAGGTTCATCACCAGATTATCGGTAAACTGGCTGATTTCGTCGTGCAGACGCAGCGCATTTTGCATATCCGGGGCGATAAGCACCACCGGACCGGCGTGACGTTCGGCGATTTCTGCCACCAGCGTCGCACAGGCGGCACCGGTCAGTTCGCCAAGCTGGCGCTGGTCGCCAGGTTTACTCGGTAGGTCGTAACGGGCATGTTCAGGCATAGTCGGCGCACGTTCTCCAGAAAGCCGTGTCTTCACGGTAATAATATAAATTTGCTGTACTTATTATCCGTGATGGCGGCGGGAGTGCAACCGCTGAAAATAGCGAAACCGGTGGATCAGAGCGTTTGTCGCTTCTGCTGGCTCAGCTTGCGGTACTGCTGTGGTGACATCCCTACGTAGCGGCTGAAGGTGCTGTAGAAGCGGCTGCTGGAACGAAAGCCCGCCGTCATCGCCACATCAAGGATAGTTTTGTCGGTATCGCTCAGCAGGGCGCGTACGTGGTTAATGCGCATCGCGGTAATGTACTGCTTTAAGGTGAGCTGCATGACGCGCTGAAAAATGCCCATCGCATAGTTGGCGTTAAGCTTGACGTGATCCGCCACGTCGTCGATGGTCAGCGCCTGATCGTAGTTATCGGCAATAAAGCCCAGCATCTGGCTGACGTAAAATTGCGCGTGCCGCGAGACGCTGTTTTTGTGGGTCCGCGAGGTTTTGTTGAGCAGAATAGGCTGCCAGCCGGAGAGGCTAAAGCGCTTGAGCATCAGGCCGATTTCATCGATCGCCAATTGGCGAATCTGTTCATTCGGGCTGTAGGCCTCCTGCTGCCAGCGCAGGACTTCAAAGGCGCTGAGCTGCTGGGTGGCCAGTGATTGCACCACCATACCGTGGGTGACGTGGTTAATCAGTTCCCGGTCCAGCGGCCAGGAGAGAAACTGGTGCATTGGCAGGCTGAAAATTGCCATCTGTCGACAGTCGCCCGGTCGCGTCAACTGGTGGGGAGTACAGGCCCAGAACAGGGTGATATGCCCCTGTTTTATCTGCACCACTTCGTTGTTAATCAGGTATTCCACATCGCCGTCAAACGGCACGTTAACCTCTACCTGGCCGTGCCAGTGGCTGGCGGCCATCGCATGCGGTCGTCGTAGCTCAATGTCCATACGCTGGTATTCGGAATAGAGCGACAGCGGGCTGCGGGTCTGCTTTTCATCGCCGTTGCACATATGCGGGTCGCGGGGCAGAAAGGTAATTGGCTCGTCGCTCATGGTTACTCCGTTTCCTGAAATATCAGAATCATGCCAGCAGGGCGGGCTCAAATGCCGCCGCTATCATTGATATTAGCCTGATTAGCAGGCCGGATACTCTGCTTTTTAGTCTATTTACTCCCAAAAGCTCAGATCTTGTCGCGACCACCAGCAGATCTGAGTTTTCGGGAATGCTCATCGGGGAAGCCGGAGGTTTTCGCCCCGAGCGCATGCCACGATAAAGGCGTTCACTACTGTTTCTGGAGAGTCATGATGACAGCACCAAAAATTACCTTTATCGGCGCAGGTTCCACCATTTTCGTTAAAAATATTCTGGGCGATGTTTTTCATCGTGAGGCGCTTAAATCGGCACATATCGCCCTGATGGATATCGACGAAACGCGCCTTGAAGAGTCGCACATTGTGGTGCGCAAACTAATGGACTCCGCCGGTGCGTCTGGCCACATCAGCTGCCATACCGACCGCAAAGCGGCGCTGCAAGGGGCCGATTTCGTGGTGGTCGCCTTCCAGATTGGCGGCTACGAGCCGTGCACCGTGACCGATTTTGAGGTCTGCAAGCGCCACGGGCTGGAGCAGACCATCGCCGATACCCTCGGCCCCGGCGGCATTATGCGCGCGCTGCGCACCATTCCACACCTGTGGCAAATTTGCGACGATATGACGGAAGTCTGCCCTGACGCCACGATGCTCAACTACGTTAACCCGATGGCGATGAACACCTGGGCCATGTACGCCCGCTATCCGCACATTAAGCAGGTGGGGCTGTGCCACTCGGTGCAGGGCACGGCGGAAGAGCTGGCGCGTGATTTAAATATCGACCCTGCCACGCTGCGCTATCGCAGCGCCGGGATTAACCATATGGCGTTCTATCTGGAGCTGGAGCGTAAAACCGCCGATGGCCGCTACGTCAACCTCTATCCCGAGCTGCTGGCCGCCTATGAAGCCGGGCAGGCGCCAAAACCGAATATTCACGGCAATGAACGCTGCCAGAACATTGTGCGCTATGAGATGTTTAAAAAGCTGGGCTATTTCGTCACCGAGTCGTCAGAGCACTTTGCGGAATACACCCCGTGGTTTATTAAGCCTGGGCGCGAAGATCTGATTGAGCGCTATAAGGTGCCGCTGGACGAGTACCCGAAACGCTGCGTCGAGCAGCTGGCGAACTGGCATAAAGAGCTGGAAGAGTACAAAACCGCCGATCGCATCGATATTAAGCCGTCGCGCGAATACGCCAGCACCATTATGAACGCTATCTGGACCGGCGAGCCGAGCGTGATTTACGGTAACGTCCGTAACGACGGCCTGATTGATAACCTGCCGCAGGGAAGCTGCGTTGAGGTGGCGTGTCTGGTGGATGCCAACGGTATTCAGCCAACCAAAGTGGGGGCGATTCCGTCGCATCTGGCGGCCATGATGCAAACCAACATCAATGTACAAACGCTGCTGACTGAAGCGATTCTGACCGAAAACCGCGACCGCGTTTACCATGCGGCGCTGATGGACCCGCACACCGCGGCGGTGCTGGGCATTGAAGAGATTTATGCGCTGGTGGATGACCTGATTGCCTCGCACGGCGATTGGCTCCCAGCCTGGCTGCACCGTTAAGTCACACCGCGCCGGGCGTAAGACCCGGCGCTTACCTCTCTAATAACAGAAGGCGGGCGCTGGTAACAGCGACCCGGTACCCTATGAGCATCTCTCTGACAACAAAACTCAGTTACGGATTCGGTGCGTTTGGTAAGGATTTCGCCATCGGTATCGTCTACATGTATCTGATGTACTACTACACCGACGTAGTGGGATTATCGGTAGGCCTGGTGGGCACGCTGTTTCTGGTGGCTAAAATCTGGAACGCGTTCAACGACCCGATCATGGGCTGGGTGGTGAACGCGACGCGGACGCGGTGGGGCAAGTTTAAGCCGTGGATCCTGCTCGGCACACTGGCGAACTCACTGGTGCTGTTTTTACTGTTCAGCGCTCACCTGTTTGAAGGCACCACGCAGGTGGTGTTCGTCTGCATCACCTACATTCTGTGGGGCACGACCTATACCCTGATGGATATTCCATTCTGGTCGCTGGTGCCCACCATCACCCTGGATAAGCGCGAACGTGAACAATTGGTGCCGTTCCCGCGCTTTTTTGCCAGCCTCGCCGGGTTCGTCACCGCGGGCATCACGCTGCCGTTCGTGAACTACGTGGGCGGAGCGGACAGGGGATTTGGCTTCCAGATGTTCACGCTGGTGCTGATAGCCTTCTTTATCGCCTCGACGATTGTCACCTTGCGTAATGTTCATGAGGTCTTCTCATCAGACAGCGATGCCACGGCGGACAGCAGCCGTCTGTCGCTGAAATCAATCCTTGCCCTCATCTACAAAAACGACCAGCTCTCCTGCCTACTGGGGATGGCGCTGGCCTACAACGTGGCGTCGAATATCATCACCGGCTTTGCCATTTACTATTTCACCTACGTGGTTGGCGATGCGGATCTGTTCCCGTACTACCTCTCTTATGCCGGGGCGGCCAACCTGCTGACGCTGGTGCTGTTCCCGCGTCTGGCGAAAGCGCTGTCACGACGCGTGCTGTGGGCGGGGGCGTCAATCCTGCCGATGGTCAGCGGCGGCGTGCTGTTGCTGATGGCGCTGGCGGGGTCGGCAAACGTGCTGGTTATCTGCATTGCGGGGATTTTCCTGAACATCGGCACCGCGCTGTTCTGGGTACTGCAGGTGATTATGGTGGCGGATACCGTCGATTACGGTGAGTACAAGTTTAACGTTCGCTGCGAGAGCATCGCCTACGCGGTGCAGACGATGGTGGTGAAGGGCGGGTCGGCGTTTGCCGCCTTCTTTATCGCGGTGGTGCTCGGAGTAATTGGCTATACGCCAAACGTTGCCCAGTCTGCCGAAACCGTGCTCGGGATGCAGTTTATTATGATTGTGCTGCCTGTCGTGTTCTTTGCGATTACCCTGGTGCTCTATTTCCGCTACTACCGTTTGAACGGCGACCAGTTGCGTAGAATTCAAATTCACCTTCTGGATAAATACCGCAAAGTGCCGACGCCCGCCGCACCGCAAGACACGCCGGTAAGTCCGCTTACCGTTACTCGCGATGCGCAGGCGTAATCATGGAGTGGGTTTCTTTGATTGGCTATCTGGCTGCTTGCCTGACGACGCTGTCGTTCTTACCGCAGGCCATTAAGGTGATCGCCACCCGCAATACCCAGGGGATCTCCGGCCTGATGTATATCATGTTCGTTTGCGGACTTGTCATGTGGCTGATTTACGGCGTGATGATTGAGGATACGGCGGTCAGCATGGCGAATTTTCTGACGCTGGTGTTCGCCATGCCGATTTTGATTATCAAGTTTCGTCGCGGATAGAAAGGATTGCCGGATGGCGGCGCAAGCGCCTTATCCGGCCTACGGGAAACTCACTGTAGGCCGGATAAGCGTTAGCGCCATCCGGCAGCTTTTAACTGCCGGCAGTGCCAGCCCGCCAGCACAATCACCGTTGTCAGCGCACCCAGTAGGGCGCAGAACATATCCGACTGCGTATCCCACGGGTCGCCCTGGGTACCGAGAAAATCATCCGCGCCTTGTCCCATGGCCAGCGCCGCCCACCACTCAATCAGCTCGTAGGTTGCGCTAATGGCGAGTGCGACACAGCAGACCAGAAATGCCAGCATCTTACGTCCGCGGACAATGTGCCCACGCAGCAGGATTTCGCGCGTCGCCAGCGCCGGTACCAGCCCCTGGAAGAAATGCCCCAGTTTGTCGTACGGGTTACGGCTGAGGTCAAACCAGGCCTGCACGTCGAAGCCAATCGGCACCTTGGCGTAGGTGTACTGACCGCCGACCATCAGAATAATGGCGTGAAAGAAAATCAGCGTATAGAGCAGCGGGGTGAGGGGATAGCGTTTCGCCGTTAATAGCAGCAGCGGGACAACGATAATCACCGGGGTGACCTCCATCAACCAGGTCACTTTTTCAGCGGCGCTCACGCCGGTATAGATCAGGAACAGCGCCATAAGCGCCGCGACTGTGGATAACAGCAGAGGATTAACGGTGCGGATCATCATGAATTCGCAAATAAAGGGAAAACAACACTATTGTCCGTGACGGCCAAAATTTCAATGTTTACGTCCTTTCGTCAGCGATTGTCAGCCTTGCGCTTACGGTTCAGTCATTTACCCATCCTGCTTTCGCTTATATACTCGTGCATCTGCTTTCAGCAACCAGACGGATTACATGTACCAACCTGTCGCACTATTTATCGGCCTGCGCTACATGCGTGGGCGAGCAGCGGACCGCTTCGGTCGCTTTGTTTCCTGGCTGTCGACTATCGGCATTACGCTTGGCGTAATGGCGCTGGTGACCGTACTTTCGGTGATGAACGGCTTCGAACGCGAGCTGCAAAACAACATCCTGGGGCTGATGCCGCAGGCCATTCTGACGGCGGATCAAGGCTCCCTCAACCCGCAACAGCACCCGGAATCGAGCGCGAAGTTACAGGGCGTAACGCGCGTCGCGCCGCTCACCACCGGTGATGTAGTGCTGCAAAGCGCTCGCAGCGTGTCGGTCGGGGTGATGCTGGGTATCGACCCGGCGCAAAAAGATCCGCTCACGCCGTACCTGGTCAACGTCAAACAGACCGATCTCACCGCTGGAAAATATAACGTCATTCTCGGCGAACAGCTTGCCGGGCAGCTTGGGGTGAACCGCGGCGACCAAATTCGCGTGATGGTGCCTTCCGCCAGCCAGTTTACGCCGATGGGTCGCCTGCCGAGCCAGCGTCTGTTCACGGTGATTGGCACCTTTGCCGCCGACAGTGAAGTCGATGGTTATCAGATGCTGGTCAATATCCAGGATGCTTCCCGCCTGATGCTCTACCCGCTGGGCAATATCACCGGCTGGCGTTTGTGGCTGGAACAACCGCTGCAGGTCGACACCCTGAGCCAACAAACGCTGCCGCATGGCACCAAATGGCAGGACTGGCGCGAGCGTAAAGGCGAGCTGTTCCAGGCCGTGCGCATGGAAAAGAATATGATGGGGCTGCTGCTGAGCCTTATCGTCGCGGTGGCCGCGTTTAACATCATCACCTCGCTCGGGCTGATGGTCATGGAAAAGCAGGGCGAAGTCGCCATTCTGCAAACCCAGGGGCTAACGCCGCGACAGATCCTCACCGTCTTTATGGTGCAGGGCGCCAGCGCGGGCATTATCGGCGCGCTATTAGGCGCGGTGCTTGGGGTGCTGTTGGCCAGCCAGCTTAACAATTTAATGCCGATTATCGGCGCGTTCCTCGACGGCGCGGCGCTGCCGGTTGCCATCGAGCCGCTGCAGGTTATCGTGATTGCGCTGGTGGCGATGCTCCTGGCGCTGCTTTCTACGCTTTATCCTTCATGGCGCGCTGCCGCCACTCAACCCGCTGAGGCTTTACGTTATGAATAAGATCCTGTTGCAATGCGACAACCTGTGCAAACGCTATCAGGAAGGCACTGTGCAAACCGACGTTCTGCACAATGTCAGCTTCAGCATTGGCGAAGGCGAAATGATGGCGATTGTTGGCACTTCCGGTTCCGGTAAAAGTACGCTGCTGCATCTGCTCGGCGGGCTGGATACGCCGACGTCCGGCGACGTCATTTTCAGCGGCCAGCCGATGAGCAAGCTCTCTGCGGCGGCGAAAGCTGAACTGCGTAACCAGAAGCTTGGCTTTATCTACCAGTTCCACCATCTGCTGCCGGACTTTACCGCGCTGGAAAACGTGGCAATGCCGCTGCTGATTGGCAAAAAGAAAGCCGCCGAAATCAACACGCGCGCGCTGGAAATGCTGAAAGCGGTTGGGCTTGAGCATCGCGCTCACCACCGTCCGTCGGAGCTTTCCGGCGGTGAACGTCAGCGCGTGGCGATTGCCCGTGCGCTGGTGAATAACCCGCGCCTGGTGCTGGCTGATGAACCGACCGGCAACCTCGATGCGAAAAACGCCGACAGCATCTTTAAACTGCTGGGCGAGCTGAATCAGTCTCAAGGCACCGCCTTCCTGGTGGTGACGCACGACCTTCAACTGGCGAAACGCATGGGCCGCCAGCTTGAGATGCGCGATGGTCACCTGAGCGACCAACTGACCCTGATGGGAGCGCATTAATGGCTCCGTCCCTCTCGTTACTGATTGGTCTGCGCTTTAGCCGCGGCCGTCGGCGCGGCGGCATGGTGTCGCTGATTTCCGTTATCTCTACGGTCGGTATTGCGCTGGGCGTAGCGGTATTGATCGTTGGCCTCAGCGCCATGAACGGTTTTGAGCGTGAGCTGAATAACCGCATTCTGGCGGTGGTGCCGCACGGTGAAATTGAAGCGGTAAACCAGCCGTGGAATCACTGGCAAAACGTTCTGCCGAAAGTCGAAGCGGTGAAAGGTATTGAAGCGGCGGCCCCGTACATCAACTTTACCGGCCTGGTCGAGAGCGGCAGCAACCTGCGCGCCATCCAGGTGAAGGGCGTTGACCCGGTACAGGAAAGCAAACTCAGCGCGCTGCCACGCTTTATTCAGGCTGAAGCCTGGGCCAATTTTAAAGCCGGTGAACAGCAGATTATTCTCGGCAAAGGCGTAGCCGATGCGCTGAAGGTGAAGGCAGGAGACTGGGTTTCAATCATGATCCCGAACTCGAATCCGGAACATAAGCTGCTGCAGCCAAAACGCGTGCGCCTGCACGTGACCGGAATTTTGCAATTGAGCGGTCAGCTCGACCACAGCTTTGCGATGATCCCGATGCAGGATGCCCAGCAGTATCTCGACATGGGCGAGAGCATTTCCGGTATCGCCATCAAAGTGAACGACGTCTTTAACGCCAACAAGCTGGTGCGTGATGCGGGCGAAGTCACTAATAACTACGTTTATATCAAAAGCTGGATTGGCACCTACGGCTATATGTACCGCGATATCCAGATGATCCGCGCCATCATGTATCTGGCGATGGTGCTGGTGATTGGCGTGGCCTGCTTTAACATCGTCTCCACGCTGGTGATGGCGGTGAAAGATAAAAGCAGCGATATTGCGGTACTGCGCACACTGGGCGCCAAAGACGGGCTGATTCGCGCCATTTTCGTGTGGTATGGTTTATTGGCTGGCCTGTTAGGCAGCGTGTGTGGTGTGGTGATTGGGGTGCTTGGTTCCCTGTACCTGACCAACATTATCAACGTGATTGAAAAACTTATTGGTCACCAGTTCTTATCTGGCGACATTTATTTTATCGACTTCCTGCCGTCTGAACTGCACTGGCTGGATGTCGTTTATGTGCTGGTCACGGCACTGTTGCTGAGTCTGCTGGCGAGCTGGTATCCCGCCCGCCGCGCCAGCCGAATTGACCCTGCGAGGGTGCTGAGTGGCCAGTAATTTGACGTCCTGACCGTGTGGCCTTGCTGCTGCACGCGTCAGCAAAGAGGAATTGACCATGATGCATTATGGATTTGACATTGGCGGCAGCAAAATCGCGCTCGGCGTATTTGATTCATCGCGCCAGCTACGGTGGGAAAAACGCGTTCCGACGCCGAAAGAGAGCTATGACAGCTTTCTCGACGCGGTCATCGCGCTGGTCAAAGAGGCCGACGAACGCTTTGATTGTCGGGGGACGGTGGGCATTGGCATTCCCGGTATGCCGGAAACCGAAGGCGGCCTGCTGTATGCGGCGAACGTGCCGGCGGCCAGCGGGAAACCGCTGCGCGCGGACCTGAGTCGCCTGCTCGATCGCGACGTGCGCCTTGATAACGATGCCAACTGCTTCGCGATTTCCGAAGCCTGGGACGACGAGTTCACCCAGTATCCGCTGGTGATGGGGCTGATTCTCGGCACCGGCGTCGGCGGCGGTATCGTGCTGAACGGTAAATCGATTACCGGTCATAGTTATATTACCGGCGAGTTTGGCCACATCCGCCTGCCGGTGGATGCGCTGGAGGTGGTGGGGCGTGATTTTCCGCTCACCCGCTGCGGCTGCGGCCAGTCTGGCTGCATTGAAAACTATTTATCCGGTCGTGGTTTTGCGTGGCTGTACCAACATTTTTACCAGCAGCCGCTGACCTCGCCGGAAATCGTTGCCCTCTGGCAGCAAGGCGACCACAACGCGCGTGAGCACGTTGAGCGTTATCTGGACTTGCTTGCGGTGTGCCTGGGCAACATCCTGACTATCGTCGACCCGGATCTGGTGGTGCTCGGCGGTGGGTTATCTAATTTTACAGCGATCGCCGATGGACTAGCGCAACGCTTACCGCGTCATTTACTGCCTGTAGCCCGTACGCCGCGCATTGAGCGCGCCCGTCATGGTGATGCAGGGGGAATGCGCGGCGCGGCGTTCCTTCATCTGACCAACTAACATGGAGTAGATATGCAGTCGCGCCGCTTACATCGATTGAGCCGTTTTCGTCGGAATAAACGTCAGCTGCGCCAGCGTCTGCGTCAGCGAATTTTCTTTACGGACAGGGTGATGCCAGAAGAAATGGATAAACCAAGAGTGGTCGTACTGACGGGCGCAGGCATTTCGGCGGAGTCGGGCATTCGGACCTTCCGCGCGGCGGACGGGCTATGGGAAGAGCATCGGGTTGAGGATGTGGCGACGCCGGAAGGCTATCACCGCGATCCTGAGCTGGTGCAGCGTTTCTACAACGATCGCCGTCGTCAGCTACAGCAGGCCGAAATTGCGCCAAACCCGGCGCATCTGGCGCTGGCAAGGCTTGAAGAGGCGCTGGGCGAGAACGTGCTGGTGGTGACGCAGAACATCGACAATCTGCACGAGCGCGCGGGCAACAAAAACGTGCTGCATATGCACGGTGAGCTGCTGAAGGTGCGTTGCACTCAAAGTGGCCAGGTGTTCGACTGGCCAGGCGACCTGATGGTGGACGACCGCTGCCATTGCTGCCAGTTCCCGGCGCCGCTGCGCCCGCATATCGTCTGGTTTGGCGAGATGCCGTTTGAGATGGACCACATCTACATGGCGCTGGCGAGAGCGGATATTTTTATCGCCATCGGCACTTCAGGGCATGTTTATCCGGCGGCGGGTTTTGTTCACGAAGCGAAGCTGCACGGTGCGCACACCGTTGAGCTGAATCTTGAGCCAAGCCAGGTCGGCAGCGAGTTTGAAGAGAAGCATTATGGTCTGGCAAGCGAAGTGGTGCCAGCGTACGTAGCGAAGCTGCTGAAAGAAATTTGATGTTTTGGTTATGCTGATAAAAAGCGGAGCGCAGGCTCCGCTTTTTTATTGCTGCCATCAGGCAATTCGGCGCGGTTAACGTCCCGCTTTCAGCTTCTGGTAATACTCTTCGTACAGTGTGCTGGCGCTGCCGACGTCGTTCTGCCATTCGCCTTTGTTGATGGTTTCGGCATCCGGGTAGAGCGACTTGTCGTTAGCGACTTCCGGGCTCAGCAGCTTACGCGCCGCCAGGTTCGGCGTTGGGTAGCCGATGGTTTCCGCCACCTCTTTTGCCACGTCCGGGCGCAGCAGGAAGTTAATCAGCTTCAGCGCGCCTTCTTTGTTTTTGGCATTGGCGGGAATAGAGAGGCTGTCCATCCAGAAGATACCGCCTTCTTTCGGCCATACCACTTCCAGCGGCGTACCGGCTTGACGGGCCACGAACGCCGAGCCGTTCCACACCATTCCCAGATTGACTTCGCCTTCCATATACGGGTTAGCCGGGTTGTCGGAGTTGAACGCCGCCACGTTTGGCATCAACTTTTTCAGCTCGTTGTAGGCCGCTTCAATCTCTTTCGGGTCGGTGGTGTTACCGGAATAGCCGAGTTTGCGCAGCGCCACCTGGAAGACTTCACGGGCATCGTCGGTCAGCAGCAGGCTGCCTTTATACTCTGGCTTCCAGAGGTCGGCCCAACTGGTGACGGTTTTCGGGTCAATGGCATCGCTGTTGATACCAATCGCCGTTGCGCCCCAGATATACGGGATCGAGTAGTCATTGTTCGGATCGAACGGCTTGTTGAGCATCTCTGGGTCGAGGTTCTTAAAGTTGCTCAATTGGCTTTTATCGATCTTCTGGATCATTCCCTCTTTGCGCATCTTGTCGACAAAGTAGGTCGACGGCACCACCAGGTCGTAGGCGCCGTCTTTGTATGTCTTGAGCTTGGCGTACATGGTTTCGTTCGACTCATAGGTCGAATAGATAACCTTGATGCCGGTCTCTTTAGTGAACTGTTCCAGAAGTCCTGGCGGCACGTACTCCGTCCAGTTATAGAAATAGAGCGTTTTGCTATCGTCCGCGTGGGCCGCACTCATACCGAGCGCTAAAGCACCTGCCGCGAGCAGGTGGCGTGACCATTTTTTCATTTTACGTCCCCTGAGTTTAGTGCCTGACCTTCAGGCTTTTAGTTTTATCTCGTGCAATCAGCTGGCTGGCAATCACCATCACCAGCGACAGCACCAGCAAAATCGTCGCCAGCGCGTTCACTTCCGGCGATACGCCAACTTTCACCATCGAGTAGATTTTCAGCGGCAGAATTTCATAGCTTGGCCCGGTCACGAATGACGAAACCACCACGTCATCCATCGACAGGGTAAAGCTTAGCAGCCAGCCTGCAGCCACCGCCGGTAACGCCAGCGGCAGAATAATTTTGCGCAGAATGGTCAGTTCGCTGGCGCCGAGATCTTTCGCCGCTTCCAGCATGCGCACGTCAAAGCCTTTGAGGCGCGAGTAGACGGTGACTACCACGAACGGCAGGCAGAAGGTGATGTGCGAGAACAGTAGCGACCAGAAGCCCAGCTGAATACCGAGCAGCATGAACAGCACCAGCAGGGAAATCGCCATCACGATATCCGGCGACATCATCACCACGAACAGCATACCGCTGACGAACGGTTTGCCGCGAAAGCGATAGCGGTACAGCGCTACGGCGGTGAGTGAGCCAATCAGCGTCGCGGCGGTGGCGGAGAAAATCGCCATCGTTAGCGAGTGCTGGGCCGCCTGTAACAGACTGTCGTTGTTCATCAGCAGGCTGTACCACTTGGTGGTGAAACCCTGCCAGTTGATCCCGAAGCGAGAACTGTTGAACGAGTTGACGATCAAAATGATTATCGGGATATAGAGATAAGCGTAGATGGCGGTCATAAAACCGCCGCGCAGCAGTCGACCGATCATTCCAGTTCCACCTTCTTATTCAGCAAGCGCGAGGCGCGCCAGTACACCAGCAGCATCAGCCCCATCACCACGGTCAGCGTAATGCTGGTGGCCGCACCGAACGGCCAGTCGCGGATGTTGAGGAACTGGCTCTTGATGACGTTACCAATCAGCAGGTTTTTCGCGCCGCCCATCAGGTCGGAGACGTAGAACAGCCCCATCGCTGGCAGCATCACCAGTAGACAGCCAGCGATAATCCCTGGCATGGTCAGCGGAATGATGATGCGGATAAAGGTTTGCAGCTTGCTAGCGCCGAGATCTTTCGCCGCTTCCAGCAGCGGTTTATCGAGCTTTTCAATACTGGAGTAGAGCGGCATCACCATAAACGGCAGCAGGATATAGACCAGGCCGATAATCACCGCGCTGGGGGTGAACATGATGCGAATCGGGGTATCAATAATGCCCAGCCACAGCAGGAACTCGTTGAGATAGCCCTTGGTGCTGAGGAAAATTTTCAGCCCGTAGATGCGAATCAGCGAGTTGGTCCAGAACGGCACAATCAGCAAGAATAGCAGCAGCGGGCGCACCTTATGCGGCAGACGCGCCAGAAACCAGGCGAAGGGATAGCCCAGCACCAGGCACGCCAGCGTCGCGATAAACGCCATGTTCAGCGAGTGCAGCAGCACCTCGGCGTACAGCGGATCAAGCAGCCGGGCGTAGTTGTCCAGGGTAAAGACCATCTGGACGAAGTTGGCATCATCACGCGTCAGGAAGCTGGTGATGATGATCATCAGGTTGGGCAGGAACACGAACAGCACAAGCCAACCGACGATGGTGGCAATCACCACATTCTGGAACTTACTTGTGCTCTTCATCAGCCAGTACAACCTCCCAGCTTTCTACCCAATTAATCGCCATTTTCTGATCTAACGAGTGGTCAAAGTCGGGGTCATCTTCATTGAAGAATTCGCTGACCATCACCATTTTGCCGTTTTCAAGCTCAACCACTGACTCCAGCGTCATACCTTTATAGTTACGCTCGCGTACGTAACCAATCAGGCCGTCAACGTCGGTGCCGTCGTGAATTTCATCGACGCGCAGATCTTCCGGGCGCAGCAGGACGTTGAGTTTTTGCCCCGGGGTGACCGGGAATTTGACGTCAATATTGCACTCGCGGCCTTCGACGCTGGCGCGAACGCGCAGCGAGTCAAGACGCTCAATGACGGTGGCGTTGAAGATGTTGATTTCGCCGATAAAGCTCGCCACAAACAGATTCTTCGGCTCTTCGTAGATTTCACGCGGCGTGCCGTCCTGCTCAATTTTGCCGTCGCGCATGACCACGATACGGTCGGACATGGTCAGGGCTTCTTCCTGGTCATGAGTGACGAACACGAAAGTGATCCCGAGCTTACGCTGCAGCGCTTTCAGTTCGTTCTGCATCTGCTTACGCAGCTTGTAGTCGAGCGCGGAGAGAGATTCATCGAGCAGCAGCAGGCTCGGCTTGTTGACCACGGCGCGGGCAATCGCCACGCGCTGTTGCTGCCCGCCAGAGAGCTGGTGCGGTTTACGCTGGGCGAACTCTTCAAGCTGTACCATGCGCAGCGCATCGTGCACCCGTGGGGTGATATCGTTCGCCGGGGTTTTCTGCATCCGCAGGCCAAAGGCGACGTTATCAAACACGGTCATATGCGGGAAGAGCGCGTAGCTCTGGAACACGGTATTGACGTGGCGGTTTTCGGCAGGCACGTCGGTGATGTCCTGGTCCTCCAGATGGATTTTCCCGGCATCGACGTTTTCCAGCCCAGCGATGAGGCGAAGAACGGTTGTTTTACCGCAGCCAGAGGGGCCAAGCAGCGTGAGGAACTCGCCGTTATTGATGGTCAGGTTCAGATCGGAGATGACCGTTTTTCCATCGAAATCTTTGCGAATTCCCGCCAGTTGCACCAGCGGTGAAAGCGAACGCGATTTTGTATTCAATTTCTTACTCTGTCCCATGTCAACACACCGGATGGCTTACCGATGCGGGGTTTGTGGTTATCCACCTTTAGACGTTTAGAGGTCTGATATTTATTAATAAGGGCTGGCATTCTACGGCAAACGATACTCAATCGCCAATCCTTGTCTAAGCTACCTTAGGTATATCTGATGATTAGCGACGTATTGATGAAAAAAATGGCCTTTGCCGGACTAAAAGTGACCTGACGCAATATTTGTGTTTTCCTGCTTATTGATAATGTTGTCACAAAAAGTGAGGGTGGCTACATGGATAAATTGCTTGAGCGTTTTTTGCAGTACGTTTCACTGGACACACAGTCGAAGCCCGGCGTGCGTCAGGTGCCGAGTACCGAAGGGCAGTGGAAACTATTACATCTGCTCAAAGAGCAATTGGAAACAATGGGGCTGGTTAACGTCACGCTGAGTGAGAAGGGTACGGTGATGGGCACCCTCCCGGCGAACGTCAGCGGCGATATTCCGGCGATCGGTTTTATCTCCCATGTGGATACCGCACCGGATTTCAGCGGTAAAAACGTTAATCCGCAAATTGTTGAAAACTATCGCGGCGGCGATATCGCGCTGGGTATCGGTGATGAAGTGCTGTCGCCGGTGATGTTCCCGGTGCTGCATCAACTGCTGGGGCAAACGCTTATCACCACCGACGGCAAAACGCTGTTGGGTGCCGATGATAAAGCCGGTATTGCCGAAATCATGACCGCGCTGGCGGTGCTGAAAGAGAAAAACATTCCACACGGCGATATTCGCGTGGCGTTTACCCCGGACGAAGAGGTCGGGAAAGGGGCGAAGCACTTTGATGTCGAAGCCTTTAACGCCCAGTGGGCCTATACCGTGGACGGCGGTGGCGTGGGTGAGCTGGAGTTTGAAAACTTTAACGCTGCCTCTATTACCATCAAGATTGTTGGCAACAACGTGCATCCGGGGACCGCGAAAGGGGTGATGGTCAACGCGCTGTCGCTGGCGGCCCGCATTCACGCGGAAGTCCCGGCCGATGAGAGCCCGGAAACCACCGAAGGTTATGAAGGTTTCTACCATCTCACCAGCATCAAAGGCTCGGTGGATCGCGCAGAGATGCATTACATCGTTCGCGACTTCGACCGTAAGCAGTTTGAAGCGCGTAAGCGCAAGATGATGGAAATCGCCAAGAAGGTCGGCAAAGGGCTGCACCCGGATTGCTATATTGAGCTGATTATTGAAGACAGCTATTACAATATGCGCGAAAAGGTGGCCGATCATCCTCACATTCTGGATATCGCGCAACAGGCGATGCGCGATTGTGATATCGAGCCGGATCTCAAACCGATTCGTGGCGGCACCGACGGCGCGCAGCTGTCATTTATGGGACTCCCGTGCCCGAACCTCTTTACCGGTGGCTATAACTACCACGGCAAGCACGAGTTTGTGACCCTGGAAGGCATGGAGAAAGCGGTGCAGGTGATTGTGCGTATTGCGGAACTGACGGCGAAGCGCGGTTAATCGGAAAAGAAAACCCGGCTTATATTTGAGCCGGGTGTTTTGTAGGCCGGATAAGGCGAAGCCGCCATCCGGCAATGTGCGTCGTTCTGCCGGATGGCGGCTTCGCCTTATCCGGCCTACGTATTATCTATTCTGCGAAAAACCAATACCCGCTATTCACCAGCGCGGCCAGCATCGCCAGGAAGGACGGGTCATCCAGTGCCTCGCCGAAATGCTGGCTCTCCAGCATAATACTGCCCGCCATGGCATCCAGCGCCTGCTGATGCGGTGAGTCGATCTTCTCGCCGTTGACAAAGAAATCATCCCCGATACGAATCACCCGCAGGCCGCCCAGACGTTGCAGCATGTCGCCCTGTTGCAGCGCATCGTAAATCTCATCCGGCTGATAAGGCGGCTCCGGCGGAGCAATATCCAGCTCATGACGCGACTGGCTGATAAATTCGCCCAGCCACTGCTGGAAGTGTTCCGGCTGCTGGATCATGCCCAGCATCATGTCGCGCAGACGATCCACTTCCTGCGGCAGCAGATCCGCCGGGTGATCGCGTGACGGTACGTCGGGATCGCTGTAGTGTTGGCTGCCGAGGTCACGCTGCAGAATATAGTCGGCAAAACCGCTTATCAGCTCGCGGCTGTTCGGTGAACGGAAGCCTACGGAATAGTTGAGCGAGTTTTCCAGCGCGTAGCCTTCGTGCGGGAATCCTGGTGGGATATAGAGAATATCACCGGGCTCCATTTCTTCATCGATAATGGCATCAAACGGCTGAACCTGAAGCAGGTCCGGGTGTGGGCAATGCTGCTTGAGGGCAGTTTTATCGCCCACGCGCCAGCGACGGCGGCCGGTACCCTGAATGATAAAGACATCGTACTGGTCGACGTGCGGGCCAACGCCGCCGCCCGGTACCGAGAAGGAGATCATCAGATCGTCAAGACGCCAGTCGGGAAGGGTGCGGAACGGGCGCATCAGCGCGCTGGAAGGCTCATGCCAGTGATCAACCGCCTGTACCAGCAGCGACCAGTTGCTTTCGCCCAGGTGATCGTAGCTTTCAAAAGGACCGTGGCTAACCTGCCAGTTGCCGTCAAGATGGCTCACCAGACGGCTATCCACTTCATTTTCCATCGCCAGACCAGCCAGTTCATCCGGTGAAATAGGGTCAATAAAGTTGGCGAAGCCGCGTTTCAACACTACCGGGCGCTTTTGCCAGTAGCGCGCCATAAAATCGGGCCAGTTTAACGTTAAGTGGTATTCCATATTGATATTTCCGCAGCAGATGTATGTCCGGATTATACATCGTATTCACAAAACTACCCTGCTACGGAAACATTATTTACCCTTCGTGACTGTCCGGGCCCTGATGACCGAAAATAACTTCCATTTTTGCGCCGCCGAGCAGGCTTTCGTGGGCAATAATCTGGCCGTCATATTGGTCCACGATATCGCGAGCAACCGAGAGACCTACCCCTTGTCCAGGACGCAGCGTGTCGGCACGCTGGCCGCGGTCAAAGACGATATCGCGTTTACTTTGCGGAATGCCAGGGCCGTCATCTTCGACGATAATATGCAGGTAATCATCGGTCTGGCGGGCGGAAACCTCAACAAATTCAAGGCAGTATTTACAGGCGTTATCCAGCAGGTTGCCCATTACTTCCATAAAGTCGTTTTTCTCACCGACGAAGGAGATCTCCGGCGAGATGTCCAGGGTGATGTTGACCCCCTTACGCTGATAGACCTTGTTCAGTGCCGATGTCAGGCTATCCAGCAGCGGGGCCACCGGATGAAGCTCGCGGCTGAACAGCGTGCTATCGGAGCGCATGCTGGCGCGGTGCAGGTAATAGCCAATCTGCTGTGAGATACGGCTTATCTGCTCCAGCATGACGGGTTCGGCCTCGCTTACGGTGATTTTTTCACTGCGCAGCGAACGCAGCGAACTTTGCAGCACCGCCAGCGGTGTTTTCAGGCTGTGGGTCAGATCGGTCAGCGTGGTTCGGTACTTATCGTAGCGGTCGCGTTCGCTTTTCAGCAGCCGGTTCAGGTTGCGTACCAGGCTTGTCAGCTCGCGAGTGGTGTCGGGGTTGAGATGCTCCCGGTGATGCTCCTCAAGCTCGCGGACTTCACGGGTCAGATCCGCAATGGGGCGCAGGCTCCAGTGTGCGGCAATCCACAATAGCGGGATAACCAGCAGCAGGTTGGCGGCGAGCACGTAGGAGAACCAACTCCAGACCATATAGGAGCGTTTAAGCTCAATAGGAATGGTGTCCACCACCACGATAACCAATGCTGGCATCAGATTGGTGGCCGGGTAGCTGTTAACGGCTACCGAGTGGGTCATCTCCGAATCGTCGCCTTCCTGACGCATTTCGGTGAGCTCTTTTTGTATCTCATGATCGTCGCGCAGCAGGGTGCTACTGGCGCTGGCATCTGCTTCTATCTCATAGAAACCGTTGCCTTTAAGCCACTCGGGCTGAATGCTGTTCACCAGCCACGGGAGATCTTTTTGCTGCCACAGCAGTTTGCCCTGATCGTCGTAGATCAACGCCACCGTGGGACCCTGCATATTGAGATTCTCAGGAATATCGACGCTGAGCCTACTGTTTTCCCATTTGGAGAGGGTATAGAACAGGTTGCTCTCGCCGCGCAGCAGGCGGAAGGTGGTTTTATCAAAGCTTACGCTATAGCCAACGAGCGCCACCATGCCATAGGCCAGCGACAGCACGATAACCACCGCGGCCGTCGCCAGCAGGAAACGCATCCGCAGCGAAAGCGGCAGGAAATGCCGACGTAAACTCTTCATTCGCGTAGTTCGAACAGATAGCCCTGACCGCGCACGGTAATAATCACGTCCTGGGGATACTGAGCCTGAATTTTCTTACGCAGGCGTCCCATCAGGACGTCGATGGTGTGGCTCTCGCGCAGCTCCGCATCCGGATAGAGCTGAAGCATCAGGGAGTCTTTGCTAACCACCTTACCGTTATTGCGGATGAGCGTTTCCATAATGGTGTATTCGAATGCGGTGAGCTTAATCACCTCGTCATTAATGGAGAGTTCGCGGCGAGAGAGGTCAACCTGGAACGGCGGTAGGGAGATAACCTGCGAGGCATGACCGCTGTTACGACGCATCAGCGCCTGCATGCGGGCGGCAACCTCTTCAATATGGAAAGGCTTGGTGACGTAATCGTCGGCGCCAGCGCTCAACACCTCCACTTTATCCTGCCAGCTTTCACGTGCGGTGAGCACCAGAATCGGCAGCGAAATATCGTGGCTGCGCCAGCGGCGAATCAGCGACAGACCGTCTTCATCAGGAAGGCCTAAATCAACAATCGCAATATCTGGAATATGCTCGCCTAAATAATAATCTGCTTCCTTCGCGTCTTCTGCGGCATCGACCTGATGGCCCATTTCCTGGAGCTGAACTTTCAGGTGATGACGTAACAGAGCGTTGTCCTCTACGACGAGTACGCGCATGCTGTTTCTCCATTTAATTAATGACGTGAATAGTTTAACGCTGATTATGACGTTATGGAGATAAACATTGATTAAATTGGCAGGAAAGTCCTCTCCTTCAGGATGAAGGAGAGGAGAGGCTGGATTATTTCAGCTCATCAACCATGGTGATGGCGCGGCCAATATAATTAGCCGGGGTCATGGCTTTCAGGCGAGTTTTCTCTTCTTCTGGCAGCGCCAGACCGTCGATAAACTGCTTCATGCCTTCGGCATCCACGCGCTTGCCGCGGGTCAGTTCTTTCAGCTTTTCGTACGGCTTTTCGATACCGTAGCGACGCATCACGGTCTGAATTGGTTCAGCCAGCACTTCCCAGTTGTGATCCAGTTCGTCGAGCAGACGGTCGCGGTTCACTTCCAGCTTGCTCACGCCTTTCAGGGTGGACTGGTAGGCGATCAGCGCATAGCCAATACCCACGCCCAGGTTACGCAGCACGGTGGAATCGGTCAGGTCACGCTGCCAGCGGGAAACCGGCAGTTTGCTGGCCAGGTGCTGCAGCACAGCGTTGGACAGGCCCAGGTTGCCTTCGGAGTTTTCGAAGTCGATTGGGTTGACCTTGTGCGGCATGGTGGAAGAACCGATTTCGCCGGCAATGGTTTTCTGCTTGAAGTGATTGAGCGCAATGTAGCCCCACACATCACGATCGAAGTCGATAAGGATGGTGTTGAAGCGTGCGATGCAGTCAAACAGCTCGGCGATATAGTCGTGCGGCTCAATCTGGGTGGTGTACGGGTTCCACTGAATGCCCAGAGAGGTGACGAACTCTTCGCTGAACTGGTGCCAGTCAACGTCCGGATAGGCGGCGATGTGGGCGTTATAGTTACCGACCGCACCGTTGATTTTGCCGAGGATCTCAACCTGTGTGAGCTGGCGGTACTGACGTTCCATACGGTAAGCCACGTTGGCCATCTCTTTACCGATGGTTGACGGCGTAGCCGGCTGACCGTGGGTACGGGAGAGCAGTGGAATATCACGGTACTGAACGGCCAGGTCTTTAATGGCGTCAATGAGTTTGCGCCAGTATGGCAGCACCACTTCTTCGCGCGCGGTTTTCAGCATCAGCGCGTGGGACAGGTTGTTGATGTCTTCGGAGGTGCAGGCAAAGTGAATGAATTCAGACACGGCGTGCAGCTCAGGCACGGACGCGACTTTTTCTTTCAGGAAATACTCAACCGCCTTCACATCGTGGTTGGTGGTGCGCTCGATAGTCTTAATGCGCGCCGCGTCTTCTTCATTGAAGTTCGCCACGATACTATCAAGGAAACCGTTTGCGTCGGCAGCAAAAGCAGGAACTTCCTTGACGGCTGCGTGTGCGGCCAGCTTTTGCAGCCAGCGTACTTCGACTTGTACACGGAACTTCAGCAAACCGTATTCGCTGAAAATCCCGCGCAGCGCGCTGACTTTATCGCCGTAGCGTCCATCGACGGGGGAAACGGCGGTCAGTGAGGATAATTCCATAGATCATAACTCCGGGGTTAAATGAGCAAGAATTTGTTTTGCCTGAGTGGTCAGGCGATTACGAGAAAACATCAGCTGTAGACGGCCACCGCCAACCTGGTGCCATAGCACCGCGGCGCGGATACCTGCCAGCAGCGAAGCGCGGACCTTGGACTGCACCTGCGGGCTTTGCAGCACGGCAGGGGAACCGGTTACCTGAATTCGCGGGCCGAGCGGGCTAATCACGTCAACATAGATACCGGCCATCGCGCTCAGCAGGGTATCTGACTGTAAATCAAAATGGTCGAGCTGACGCTGCAGACCGGTAATACGGTTGCCCAGGATATCCATCGCCCCTTTGGCGGCGGCAAGCTTGCGCTCCAGCACCATCAGGCTGAGGGTATAGCGGGTCAACTCTGCGTTCAGACCCTGACGGCTGCTGGCATTCAGCACCGCGAGCAGGGTTTCAAGGCCGAGACGAAGATTGGCTTCACTGCCACCGAACACGCCCAGCGCAGAGTCCGGGTTCAGATCGATAATACTGTTCAGCGAAACGTGTAACGCGTCGCCGTCGCAATGTCCCTGATGGGCCAGTTGCTGCACCAGACGGGCTGACTGGCAGATACCGGCCAGCGCCAGGGTGATGTCATAGTAATTCTTCGCCACGCTCACTCCTTGTTGGCATCTGACCTGCGGCGCGACGCGGGCCAGATTGCGTTGTACCCTATCGAAGCAGGGCTTTATTCCACTGGCAGCGGCAGTCGCTGCTCAATCACGCCGCCACCGAGGCAGATTTCACCGTTGTAGAACACGGCGGACTGACCTGGTGTCACTGCGGCAACAGGTTCTTCAAAGCGAACCTCAATACGGCCTTCATCCAGTGCGGTGACGGTGCACGGGATATCGGTCTGGCGATAGCGGGTCTTCACGGTGCAGCGGAACGTGCCGGTGACCGGTTCGCGGTCAACCCAGTGCAACTGCTGTGCGATAAGACCAACGGACATCAGACGCGGGTGATCGTGACCCTGGGCGACAACCAGCACGTTGTTTTCAACGTCTTTGTCGACCACGTACCACGGATCTTCCGTCCCTTCTTTTGTCCCGCCAATACCCAGACCTTTACGCTGACCGAGCGTGTGGTACATCAGCCCCTGATGGGTGCCGATCTCTTCGCCGTCAACGGTGATAATTTTACCCGGCTGCGCGGGCAGGTAGCGACCGAGGAACTCGCGGAATTTACGCTCGCCGATAAAGCAGATACCGGTAGAGTCTTTTTTCTTCGCGGTGATGAGATCCAGCTCTTCGGCGATTTTACGCACCTGCGGCTTTTCCAGTTCGCCGACCGGGAACAGGCTTTGTGCTATCTGTTCGTGACCCAACGTATAAAGGAAGTAGCTCTGGTCTTTGTTGCCATCGAGGCCACGCAGAAGCTGGCTTTTGCCGTTCACATCCGCACGGCGCACGTAATGACCGGTCGCGATGTAGTCAGCGCCCAGGTCTTCAGCAGCGAATTCGAGGAAGGCTTTAAATTTGATCTCTTTGTTGCATAGGATGTCCGGGTTCGGCGTACGACCCGCTTTGTACTCTTCCAGGAAGAGCTCAAAAACGTTATCCCAGTATTCGGCAGCAAAGTTAACGGTGTGCAGCTCAATGCCGAGCTTATCGCATACCGCTTGCGCATCGGCAAGATCGGCGGCAGCAGTGCAGTATTCCTCGCCGTCGTCTTCCTCCCAGTTCTTCATGAACAGGCCCTCCACCTTATAGCCCTGTTGTTGCAACAGGTAGGCGGAAACGGAGGAATCAACACCGCCGGACATGCCGACGATCACTTTTTTCTGGCTTTCTGACATTGGAATACTCACGACATTGGACTTCAAGGCGGCATATTCTAGCACGCAGCCCTTTACTTGACACCCTCTGTAAACGGCCAGTTAAATTCGCCGATTAATGACAGCGGATATCGTGCATCTTGCTGATAGCTACGAATACTTTCGGCGACCAGCGCGGAACGCAGGTTGTTGGCCTGCAAAATTTCTTCAGCGCTCACCCATAAACAGCGGTCAATATCGCTGTCGTGCGGCTCGGTGGGACAGATGTTATCGAGCTCAATAACGAACAGAAAACGCAGGAAAGGCGTGTTGTCCGGGGCGAGCCACTGATGCATACGAAGAAAATGCTGCGGTGTGGCGCGAATGCCAGTTTCTTCCCATAGCTCACGCTGGGCGGCCTGGACCAACGTCTCATCTGCTTCCAGATGGCCCGCAGGCTGGTTCCATAGCGCTTTGCCGTTGATGGTTTCTTCAACCACCAGGAATTTATCTTCAGCGTGAACCACGCAGGCGACGGTAACGTGTGGCTTGAACATGCGGCATCCTTATCGAGCGAGAAAGAAGATAAGGATATAAAGAAGAGGGAAGGGAATCAAACGCGAGCCGGAGAACTCCAGCTTTGCTGCATAATCACCCCTTGTTGATTGCTTAAAATGACGGTGATTTGTGTCCACTCACCCTGGGGAATATCCAGGTGCAGGCTGGCAAGCTGCTGGGGATGCTGGGCTTTCAGGGTTACCTGCCCACTCTGGCTGCTGTTGCTGGTGCCGGATTGGCCTTGATGAATAACATTGATGGTTAACTGGCAGTCGCAGTCGCGGGTCAGACTGGCCATCGGGGTGATCACCACCGTTTCGGCCTGCGCCTGGGTTTCAAACCACAGTTGGTTGCTGAGTGCGGCGGCAATAA
The DNA here is from genome assembly GCF_044197065.1 of Kluyvera chengduensis. Lineage (NCBI taxonomy): Bacteria > Pseudomonadati > Pseudomonadota > Gammaproteobacteria > Enterobacterales > Enterobacteriaceae > Kluyvera > Kluyvera chengduensis. Next base: position 468,829 of record NZ_JBIQOI010000002.1, on the reverse strand, counting down.
GGAGTAAATGCATGGCGGGCCTCGTGATAGCGGAAATATCGGCCGGATGAATGTTCATCCGGCCGGTGTTATTAGTGCTGCAGTACCGTTGAACTGTTGCCGGAACCGCCAACTTGCTGAACGTAAGCCAGCGTATTGTTGCGACCCTGATCGACATAGCTGCTGTTATAATTGCCGCTCTGTGACACCACCACCATTGAACCCTCTGCATTCTGGTTAACGGTTGAGCTGTTACGGTAGTCGACCTGGGTGACATCAACCGAACTGTTTTTGCCTTTCTGGTCGATATACGAGCTATTGTTGTTGCCGCTCTGCGACACGTTAATAGCGTTACCTGAGCCCGCTTGCAGCGTTGTTGAGGCGTTTGAGGTCCCTGACTGTGTGACCGCAATCGAGTTACCTGTCCCTGCCTGAGTGGCGTAGGATTGGTTGCCCGTGCCGTACTGATTTACGACGGTCGCACTTTTGGTAGCGACCTGGTTCACCGTTGAACGACCCCAATCGCCGTTCTGATGGACGTCGATAGTGGAACCGGATGCCCCAGTCTGGCTGGCATAGGAATCGTTATTGCTGCCTGCCTGATAAATATGCACCACGCCATCCCATTTCCCCGCAGCAGGAAGAACCGGTTTTGTTGGTGTGGTAAAGCCTACGTGGGGAATGCTGACGCCGCTCCCGGTAGGTGGTTGAGGCGGTGTCCAGCCACTGCCGCCACCGCTTGCCAGTGCCGTACCGGATGCTAACAACGTTGACAAAATAACAATGTTCCACTTTTTCATGAGATACCCCATAGGTTTAGAGATTGGTAAGCCAGTTCAAACACTAATTTTGGGTAATACGAATTGCCATTCCTGCCGAATTTTGCACAACGGCCGCGCTGCGGCTTGTGCCCGTTTGATTGATCTGCGTGAGATTGCGAACACCTTTATTGACAATCTCAGCAGAGTTATCAAAACCCGTTTGCGTAATATCTGCCTGGTTGCCCGTTCCTGCCTGCACTAATACGGCAGAGTTGTTCGTCCCTGATTGGCTTACCGTGGCGTTATTACCATTACCGTACTGTGCTATTGCCGCACGATTATTAAAACCATTCTGATTTAATATCGCGTTGTTATACCCACCAACCTGCGAGATAGAACCATAAATATGCGAGCCTGACTGTTTAATAGACGCAGTATTATCACTGCCGTGCTGGCCAGTGATGGCAACCATATTGTAGCCTTGACGATAATTATTCAGCCCTGAAAATTCAGAACCAGCAAGATCGCCCCCCGCCGTGGACAGATATGAATAGCCCAATAAGGGTATTAATAAAAACCATTGTTTCATAATGGCACCTAGTTTTAACCGATGGTTAAAGTCAGGAGTTAAATCAGCACACCTTAAGCCGATAATGGATTAGGGGTGAAACTGATTTATGGATTGAGTATGTCTGAGGCTAATATCCCTGCTTTTCACCTGGATTGCGTATTTTGAAAATGAGCATCAGTCAATAGTATGAGAATGCAGGAATGAGGGATTCGCTGTGGCGCGGTATGAAAGCCGTACGTAACAATCCGTCAAGGCTGACGATGTTTGAGTACGCTAAGGTTTACACTCTGGCTGTAACCTGCTTGTAATGAGCCAATATCTTGGAAAATAAAGTTTACACTTCGGCGAATTGTTGTCTGTGATTGACTTATTGCTAATGGTTTGAAATGTAAATACGTCATTTCACACTTTGCCTGAATAATATTTTGATGGCTTTTTTTTCTATATTAATCATGAAGAAAGGCAAAATCTTTTGTAATAAAATGACATGTTATTGTTACATTTTGAAACACAAATAACCCTTGCTATAAAAATGGCAATGTCTAGATTGAACAGTATTGCAGCACTTAGGATTTAAGCGCTAATGCGTGCTTAATCCCTTTATTGTCATACTTATTAATCAGCAACTACACAGAACAGCGACCCTTTCTGTATATGCACTCGTTTGTGCATAACAGAAAGGGCACGCGTTCCACGCAGCAAGCGGGATAGGATTGCATTATGCCGAAAGTAAATGAACCGGTGTATAACGATATTTTATTGTTAATAACCAGGCCGTCTTTGCAGGCAACCGCCCTGGTCCATCAGCTCAAAACTTCATTAACGATTAATGTCAAAATACAGAATATTCAAAAAACGCTCGAACAGCCGAGCGCTGGGCGTATTCTGGTACTTTTTGACCTTAGCGAGTCGGACAAAAGAAGAACGATGCTGTGGCAGACCGAGCTTCGACGATTACGTGACAAAGTTAAAGTGTTGCTGATCAATATGCCAGATGACTATCAATTTCATGAAGTTGAGTCCTGGCTTGGGATCAGCGCCGTCTTTCAGCTCTCCGTTGATGAATCTACGCTGGTGGGCGGTATCCGTAACGTGATGAGCGGCGGCTGCCATTTTCCCCACGATCTTACCAGCTATCTTATTAATCAGTCCGGTAATTACCGATATCATGACGATACCAGTGGGCTGACGCAAAGAGAAAGAGATATTCTCAATAAACTCCGGATGGGGGCTTCTAACATTGAAATTGCTCGCTTGCTATTTATTAGCGAAAATACGGTAAAGACGCATTTATATAACCTTTTCCGAAAAATAGCGGTAAAAAATAGGACGCAGGCGGTTACCTGGGCCAACGAAAACCTTAGACGCTAAACATGAGATATCTGATGGTGGTAACAGTATCTTTAATGATGCTGCTGGCGCCGTGCGCCAGTTATTCTGCGGAAATAGAAATACCTGGGTTAGTGACGGATAATACGGTCACTCGTGTGGGTCATGATTTCTATCGTGCATTTACCGAACATTGGGAGGAGGAATATCCGGGGGCGATTACTATTAATGAGCGCCCGAGCGCCCGCTGGGGTAGTTGGATAACCATTAAGGTTGACCAGGATTTATTATACCAAACGTTCTTATTTCCCAGTAAGAATGACTTTAATAGGCAAGTTAATATCGCGTTGGCCTCGGTTTATGAGGCGCTATCGAAACGTGCGATTAATAAAGCATTATTAAATACCGGCGATTTAACCAGCGATGAGTTCTAGGAGTGTACGATGAAAGTGCTTTCTTTGATTCTTGGCATTGGTTTTTTATCTACCACCGTACAAGCTGGAAATCTGACTTTCCAGTTTGTTAACCCCAACTTTGGCGGCAACCCAAATAACGGCGCATTTTTGCTTTCACAGGCTAATGCGCAAAACTCCTATAAAGATCCTGATGCCTATGACTGGAACAGTGGATCAACAGGAACCTCTGCTCTTGATAATTTTACTGCGGCTATTCAATCACAACTTCTTGGCAGCTTGATGGGGAATATTTCCACCGGTAAGCCCGGGCGTCTGGTGACTAAAGATTTTATTGTGGATATCACCAACACCGACGGTCAACTGATGATGAATATTCTTGATCGTGCTACCGGGAAATCGTCCACCATTCAGGTCAGCGGCCTGAGCAGCATTTCAACGAACTAATCAGTGGCGAGAAGCTGACATGAAAAATATCTCTGGGGTAGTGGCTCTTTTTATTAGCCTGTTTGTGTTGACGGGCTGTATTACTTCGCCACCAAAGCAGGCGGCGAAACCCACTCTGCTACCGCGTTCGCAGAGCTACCAGGATTTAACGCATCTGCCGGAGCCGCAGGGTAGACTGTTTGTTTCGGTTTATAACATCTCGGATGAGACCGGGCAGTTCAAGCCTTATCCGGCGAGTAACTTTTCCACGTCAGTTCCGCAAAGTGCCACCGCGATGCTGGTGTCGGCGCTGAAGGACTCTAACTGGTTTATTCCGCTGGAGCGTCAGGGGTTACAAAACCTGCTTAATGAACGAAAAATTATTCGCGCGGCGCAAGAAAATGGCACCGTGGCGGTGAATAACCGTACTCAACTTCCATCGCTGGTCGCGGCCAATATTCTGATTGAAGGTTCCATCATCGGTTATGAAAGCAACGTCAAATCGGGCGGGGCAGGGGCGCGGTATTTTGGCATCGGGGCGAGTACGCAGTATCAGCTCGATCAGATTGCGGTTAACCTGAGGGTGGTTAACGTCAGTACTGGCGAAGTGCTTTCCTCGGTGAATACCAGCAAAACGATCCTTTCCTATGAGTTCCAGGCTGGAGTCTTCCGCTACATCGACTATCAGCGCCTGCTGGAAGGTGAAGTGGGTTACACGGTCAACGAACCGGTGATGCTGTGTCTGATGTCGGCGATTGAAACTGGCGTCATCTATCTGGTGAATGACGGTCTCTCTCGCAATCTGTGGCAGTTGAAGAACGCTTCTGACATTAACTCACCGGTGCTGGAAAAATATAAGAGTATTATTGTGCCGGATATTTCCTGAAACCCACTGCCGGGCGAACGCTATCCGCGTTCGCCGTCGGCTTCTCGCCATTCACCGTTGTTGAGGTTATCCAGAGTATAGCCGCCCATGGCATAGCGAATCAGGCGCAGCGTTGGGTACCCCACATGAGCCGTCATGCGTCGTACCTGACGATTGCGCCCTTCATATAGTGTGACCTTCAGCCAGGCCGTTGGAATGGATTTGCGTTCGCGGATGGGAGGATTACGTGGCCACAGCCAATCGGGAGCGTCAACGCGCTCAATACCGGCCGGCAGCGTGGGACCATCGTTTAGCGTGACGCCATGACGCAGCGCCTCCATGGCCTCTTCCGTCGGTTCGCCTTCGACCTGAACGTAGTAAATTTTCCCTGTCCGTTTGCCTGGCTGCGTCAGTCTGGCCTGTAAGGCGCCGTCATTTGTTAACACCAGCAGCCCTTCGCTATCGCGGTCGAGGCGACCTGCAGCGTAGACATTTTGCACAGGAATATAATCTTTTAGCGTGCTACGTCCTGCTTCATCGGTAAATTGTGGCAACACATCGTAGGGTTTATTGAACAGAATGACGCGTTTTGGTTGGTTATCTTTACGCGACCTGGTGGCTTGTCGTGAGCTGAATCGCTCAAGCTGGTTTTTTCTAAATGAAGTCTTAATCATAGTATTTTCAGGCCTTATCGATTCGCGCATTATAGCCTAATAACGAGAGTCTTTCATGGCGACAAACAATCAGGTAGTATTGACAGGCTTATTACAAAACATTAACAAAATGCTCTAACTCTTTGTGTTGCAGGAAGACGGTAAGACAGTGCATCTCCAGGCTATATCCTGAAGAGGATTAGTGGAGTGGGCGTAGTAGCGGCAAGAACCTGTGGCGTAAAGGATGACGAGCACACCAGAAGCGCTCGAAGGAGAGGTGAATGGAAAGCAAAGTAGTTGTTCCGGCGGAAGGTCAAAAAATCACCCTGAAAGACGGCAAGCTGAATGTGCCACACAATCCGATTATCCCATTTATTGAAGGCGACGGTATCGGTGTTGATGTCACCCCAGCAATGCTGAAAGTGGTTGATGCCGCTGTTAAGAAAGCCTACAAAGGCGAGCGTAAAATTTCCTGGATGGAAATTTACACCGGGGAAAAATCCACCCAACTTTACGGCCAGGACGTATGGCTGCCAGCAGAAACGCTGGATCTCATCCGCGACTACCGTGTTGCAATCAAAGGCCCTCTGACTACGCCAGTTGGCGGCGGCATCCGTTCTCTGAACGTTGCGCTGCGTCAGGAACTCGACCTGTACGTGTGTCTGCGTCCAGTTCGCTACTACCAGGGCACCCCAAGCCCGGTTAAACACCCAGAACTGACCGATATGGTCATCTTCCGTGAAAACTCTGAAGACATCTACGCGGGTATCGAATGGAAAGCTGACTCTGCTGACGCTGAGAAAGTGATTAAATTCCTGCGCGAAGAGATGGGCGTGAAGAAAATTCGCTTCCCTGAACACTGCGGTATCGGCATCAAGCCGTGCTCCGAAGAAGGGACCAAGCGTCTGGTGCGTGCGGCGATTGAATACGCAATCACTAACGACCGTGATTCTCTGACCCTGGTTCACAAGGGTAACATCATGAAGTTCACCGAAGGCGCGTTTAAAGACTGGGGCTACCAGCTGATTCGCGAAGAATTCGGCGGCGAACTGATTGACGGCGGCCCATGGCAGAAAATCAAGAACCCGAACACCGGCAAAGAGATCATCATTAAAGATGTGATCGCCGATGCGTTCCTGCAGCAGATCCTGCTGCGTCCGGCTGAATACGACGTTATCGCCTGTATGAACCTGAACGGTGACTACATCTCCGATGCACTGGCTGCACAGGTTGGTGGTATTGGTATCGCCCCAGGCGCAAACATCGGTGACGAATGCGCACTGTTCGAAGCGACCCACGGTACTGCACCGAAGTATGCAGGTCAGGACAAAGTGAACCCAGGTTCTATCATCCTGTCCGCAGAAATGATGCTGCGTCATATGGAATGGTTCGAAGCGGCTGACCTTATCGTTAAAGGTATGGAAGGCGCTATCAACAACAAGACCGTGACCTATGACTTCGAACGTCTGATGGAAGGCGCTAAACTGCTGAAATGTTCAGAGTTTGGTGACGCGATCATCGAAAACATGTAATGCGGTAATTTGTTAAATTCATTAACGGGAGCGTGACGCTCCCGTTTTTTATAAGCGTTGAGTCTTATATCGCCACTTTTCAACCTATCACCCTAGATAATTGGGTAACGATCTAACCCTGCTGACGTTGTGATTGCTCTTCCTTTTCTGGTTGCGATTCTGTCACTAATAGCCTAATTCTTTGCTCAGACAGGTGTGTATTGGCTTCAGCGGCAATGGCTTCAACCTCTTTAGTTCCATTCCCTGTTACTGAATACTTATACCGACAATAGACTTTATTTACCTTTCTACGATAGAGCAGATATAAGTTAGGGACTGAAATATTATTTCACGCGGCCAGGCTGCCATCACTCAAAATCCGTTGTAATAGCAATGCGTCATTTTACCTGATTGCTGGTGTTACCCCTTCTCCAACTAACTCGACGTCCTCACGAATTCGCCATAGTCGGCCTTATTTCATTGCCAGTGGGCCCAACTACCGGGATGGATCGAGTTATGCCCCATTCAGGCAATTCAGGCAGGGATACTCCTATCTGAGCTGTAAAAAGGCTGGAGCTAGAAAGGCCACAGGTGAAATTGACAATACATTGCAGCATTTATAAAGCCTGATGGTTTATGGGAAATTCATAGAAAACTGAGGGGAGATTGCTAATTCCAACATAATTTTTTGCATCCCACTTCTTCATGGATAGTAACCAATTCAATATCTTAAATGGCGTAAGTGTACCATTTAGCATCTCTCTCGTGGTATTATCGCATTTTAAACCAAATCAGGATTGTGTGATGAATTTTAAGATACACGACAAACTCATTCATGAAGTTGAATCCCCTGATGGCCTGCTTTATCGAATGGTAATCGTTTACACCTGTTGTATGTTCATGCTCATTATTAGTCTATTTTGGGCTGTAGGCGATACATCCAAATTAAACTTTTACTTTTTTATAAACTCTTGCACTGTAATAGTAATGGCATGGTTTATTAGAAAGTCTTTTAACATTTACTCGAAAGATAGGCACTTATTGATTTTCAGGATTAGTTTATTCTTACTTTTGAATTCATCTCTGGCTTCTATGGCTGGGGGGCTAAACTTGATTGAGAGGGATACAGCATCTGTATTGGCATCTCTTCTTTATATTCCTGCCATGCTGATGATTATCTATTCGTTTAATAAATTCATATCATACGTGAATGTTAATTATAATTCTGCGGTGCGTTTGTCACTAACGGACGAATTAACAGGATTACCAAACAGACGACATCTGAACGTTAAACTCAGAGAGATAGAAGATAGGTCTGGAGTAATCTGCATTGCCGATATTGATCACTTCAAAAAAATAAACGATACATATGGTCATGAAGCTGGTGATAATGTATTAAAAAACATAGGGCTGAGGTTGAAAAATATCATGAAAGATAATGTTTTTATCTCTAGATCTGGAGGCGAGGAGTTTGCAATTATTATTTTTGATGACACTGATATCGAGAGGGTTGTTAGAAACATAAAAACATCAGTTTCAGATGGTTGCAACGGAAGTATTAGTGTTACCTTAAGTATTGGTGCAGCAATTAAACAGAAAAATGATTCATCTTCTGACGTTATCACCGCCGCTGATGATGCGCTTTATCGAGCCAAAAAAGCGGGGAGAAATTGTATCATGTACGCTCATCGTCCTTATAACTAGTTTTATAAATTCATGAAGGAATAGCCCGCTTTTTAATCGTTACAGTGAGGGTGTTATTGACTTTTATCTTTCTTTAAATCCTCAACAGCTTACTGTAGATAAATATGCTGGCCATTGCTTAGTGATTTTTTATCAACAGATCTTCCCTTGAGGATTATTATCGGAGCAGGTTTGAATATCCGCTCCTCGCAGACCTTGGATTTCGCATAAGTTCTTAGCTTATAGTGATTATCAAAACCTAATTTTTTTTCATTCAGCGGGTTAGGTAAATGATGTGACGCTAATATCTTGAAAACGTCATGAGATTATTTGTAATTAATTAGATGGTTGGTTTCTAAATGCCAGGTTCATTGAACGGGTAGGTTCCCACGCCGATAAGCTCTTACACCTTTAAGTCAATAATATTTTCGTTGCCGGACAGGAGGGGCTTACATAAAATTTTATAACCATCCTGATCAAAACCAACCTGTTGTCGTGATAGCGTTTTTGCCTCGGCGAGTGAATTGACAGAACCAAGCCACATCCAGTTGCGAATAATATGGTACTGAGTCAAATCAGCACTCTCTTCTTTGATTGCGATAGCTCCGTTCCAGGGCCAGCATATAAGCTGTAGGCGTTCAAGCGCCGACAATAGCCTCTGGTGATGAGATTCGATGGTCTCTTTACCACAACAGGCGCCTGCGCATCGCTGTAGTGCCGAGCGAAAGCAACCGCGATTGCCACTCAGTGATTCCAGGCCAAGCAATCCATAACAGAGACGATGTTCATTTGCGATAGATTTCAATGCTTCAAGCGCATTACGTCGATTAGAAAATAGGCCATATAAATTTGGTTGATGAGAAAAATCTATCTCCTTTGCATACACCACCTTAGGTTGTCTCTCCTCTACATGTAATGAACAAAGTTGATGGGTACGACGAAGACGTTTATTGAGGAGTGGTTGCTGCTCTTTGATCATTTTCGCCTCAAGCAGCAGCGCGCCAATTTCTCCGGCGGTACGTATCCAGCTTATTTTTTTGATTGGTAGAGCATTGATGCTTCATCATGGGCACGGAAGTGTGACATCACGCGACTGCGTATATTCACGCTTTTCCCTATGTAGAGCGGCAGCGTTTCACTTTCTCCGTGGAATACATAGACGCCAGATAATGGCGGAATTTCAGAGAGATACCGACGGAGATGCTCGGGATATTCATAAATCACTGAAGGCTCAAATCTAAGGCGTTGTATGGGCAAGCTCCCTCCGATATCTGTTTATTTAAACAGTATAATGTCAATGAATGGATAACTCTAGTTGGTTTGGTGGTCAGAACAGCGAAAGAGCAACCGCGAGGGGGTATCTATACTGGAAATTACTGTCTCATGCTAACTGGCATCAGTATTGATAGCTGATAGTGTCATCATCGGTTTCACCCTCACATCTACATCAGGGAAGATGCGCTGTACCCTCTTGCTCAACTCCCCAGAATGATGTCCCTTGCACCAGGCAGACCATCAAAATTTATTAGCATTCGAATGGTGTAGAGCGTCCAACAAAAAGCAACGATCGATGAGGTATACATCAAGTTATCATTCTGCTGTCTATAATGGCACTGGCGACAGCGGGAAAATAGAATTCGCGTGCTGGTGATCCGCTTGTGCCGCTTGACGAATCGCTTGGGTGTGATGGGGGGGCACCAGACCAGGAGCCAATATATAACAACCAAAAATAGTAGGAATAATTTTAATTTGTTGTTGTTTTTATCATGATCTGAATAATGCATATAATAACCATTAAAGGCAATGTCTTATGAAAATTCATGCTATTACAATCATTGCGCTGCTTTCTTTTCCCATCACGACACATTCAGCTTTTCAGGAACGGGAATACAATACCTGGTATTCAAAAGATGCCATTCTTTATGATATGACGCAGACTTCAGATGGATTCCCCGTCATGTTGAGTATTTCGCAGCCAGGGCGAAGCGGGGCCAATATGGTGGTCTCTTATCTAACGGAGGGGACGTGCGTTGATGCCGGTAGGGCATTGAATGTCAATGGAAAAAATATTTCCGCTAAATACAGTTGTGTGCCAGTAGGAAAGAACAAGATTGAACATTTTGCCGTGAACAATGCCGAACAAGTCAATGACATGGTGAGCAGCCTCAATTCTGATTTCACGTTATTGCTGCAGAATGATATCAAAGTATGGGCTGCCAATATCAAATCACCGAAATATGGTGTAGCACCGAGATTTTGAGACACTATGTGAATAGTGCTTGCGGGCTGCTGCTTTATTTATCGGTATATTAGCCTTACCTGAATCCCATAGCATTTATATGGTTCCACGGCTGATGCCCCGCATTTCTATGAGAAGCAGGGTTTTGTTTTTGATTCTTTCGCTGCAGCGCTAGCAGACCTGTGCTGCAGCGATATGTTCTTTATGCTGTAAAAAGCGGCGCATTTCCCTGGCATAACCCATATGGTGCCGGAAAAGGCCGCTAGCGGTGTTTATTCACTCTCCAGCCAGAACTCCGCCTCGTCAAACATCTCCTGTACTGTACGACTTATCTGCTCCTTTTCATGCTTGCTGGCATCCGTATTGATAGCCGGCAGCGTCATCATCGGTTTCACCCGAACCTCGGCATCCGGGAAGATACGGTGAATTCTCTTGCTCAGTTCACCGTGTATTATCTCTTTTGCACCGGGCAAACCTTCAAAATTCCTTTTGTCATAAACGAGTTCCACGAACATTTCTAACGCCTCTTTACTGGATATAATAACAGTATATATACTGGATATATAAACAGTGTCAACACGAGTGAGTTCATTATGAAGTTTTATTCACCCACTGGCCTCGGCCAGATAGCGGCGCTTCCTTTGTTTAGCGATCGGGTTCCGTGTGGGTTCCCGAGCCCGGCGCAGGACTATGTTGAGCAGCGCATTGATTTAAATAAACTGGTTATCAGACACCCGAGTGCGACCTACTTCGTCCGCGCTGCGGGTGATTCCATGAATGGCGCGGGTATCGGCAGTGGTGATTTACTGGTGGTCGACAGCGCTAAAACTGCGCATCACGGGGATATTGTTATCGCCGCCGTTGATGGCGAATTTACGGTAAAACGGTTGCAAACGCACCCTTCGGTTATGTTGGTGCCAGAAAACCCTGCCTACAGCCCAATTCTGGTTGGGGGGGAAGAGTCGTTGGATATCTTCGGCGTCGTGACCCATGTTCTGAAGACGGTTGGCTGATGTTTGCGCTGGTTGATGCGAATTCGTTTTATGCGAGCTGCCAGACTGCATTCAGGCCTGACCTTAGGGGCAAACCTGTTTGTGTGCTGAGCAACAACGACGGCTGTGTGATTGCGTGTAGTGCTGAAGCCAGAGCGTTGGGGATCAAAATGGGCACGCCCTGGTTCAAACTGAAAAATGTGTCGTTTCCTGAATGCGTCCATTTTTTTTCAAGCAACTATGAGCTGTACGCTGATATGAGCGTGCGCATGATGACCACGCTTGAAGAGCTAATGCCACGGTGTGAAATTTATTCGATTGATGAATCGTTTTGTGATCTGACCGGAGTCCGAAACTGTCGCGACCTGACCGATTTTGGCCGGGAGATCCGTGCGACAGTGTTCCAGCGAGCGCACCTGACCGTCGGCGTAGGAATAGCGCAGACCAAGACGCTTGCCAAACTGGCAAATTATGCCGCCAAGCGCTGGCAGCAGCAAACCAACGGCGTCGTTGATCTGTCCAATGTGGATAACCAGCGTAAGCTGATGGCCGCCTTACCGGTTGATGAGGTGTGGGGAATTGGCCGACGGATAAGCATAAAACTCCAGAACATGGGCATCAAAACGGTGCTGCAACTGGCGGACACCGATATCCGTTTTATCAGGAAGCATTTCAGCGTGGTCCTTGAGAGAACGGTACGCGAGCTGCGCGGCGAACCGTGCCTTGAGCTGGAGGAGTTTACACCGGTAAAGCAGGAAATCATCTGCTCCCGGTCGTTTGGTGAACGTATTACGGATTATGAACAGATGCGGCAAGCCATCTGTAGCTATGCGGTACGCGCGGCAGAGAAACTGCGCGGCGAGCACCAGTACTGCCGATTCATTTCAGCCTTTGTTAAAACGTCCCCTTTTGCCGTGAAAGAATCGTATTACAGTAACAGTGCATCAGTGAAACTGCTTACGCCGACGCAGGATACCAGGGATATTGTCGCGGCAGCCACGCGCTGTCTGGATGCCATCTGGGAGAGCGGTCACCGTTACCAAAAAGCGGGCGTCATGCTGGGTGATTTTTACAGTCAGGGAATTGCTCAGCTCGATCTATTCGATGAGCGCGCGCCGAGACATAAAAGTGCGCAACTGATGGATGCTCTGGATCGCATTAATACCAGGGTGGGTAGGGGGACGCTCTATTTTGCCGGACAGGGGATTCAGCAGGAGTGGCAAATGAAAAGAGAGATGCTGTCGCCGCGGTACACAACCCGGTATAGCGATTTACTGCTGGTGAAATGAAAATAACAAAACCGCTGCGTGATGAGCGGTCATTTATTTGGTATCGGCATCATTACGTAGGGCTAATAATATTCTCTGTATGTAACAGCTGATTATCCTTCGACCAGTAATAACGATTTACTTCATTAACATCCACAACCCACTTAAACACCCCGGCTCTGGCGAGCTCCCGGCAGTACTGTTCGAAAGCGGTCACGTGAGTGAAGTGACGTTTAGCCGCAATTCGGGTCAGGCAACTGCTGGCTTCTGAGTTGATTTTTATTAAGCCACGGTCACTTTTCATCGACATATAGGTGTCCGCGGTGGTCACTATTTTGACATTTCCGGTAGCAACAAAGTAAATGTAGTAGGAAATGTTGTTTTGTTTTAACTCTGTTAAAAATTGAAGGAAGTCGGATTTGCTTCTGACTTGCTCAAAAAATCCACTGAGCATTTCATTAAATTCCATTTTCACCCTCTATGCATTCCGCTTGTTGTATTGATGGTTATTATTGTTTTAACAAATTGTGTTGATGAATAGTTAACTTGTAAATAAATTAAAATCCTAATAGTTTACGTCTGTCATTTTAAGGTCTGTAAGGTAATTGTAATAGTATTTCAATTGTTACTGAGTGTTGCTGCCATCAGTGGCGAATGTGATAGCGCGATCGCACATATCACCCTACACTGGGCACGAAACTATAAGGAGAGAGTCATGTTAGAAGGGTACTTCGATCTCGACGGCGCCACCGGCGTTGATGCCGCTGAAAACCACAAGCGCTTACTGGCCGTTCAGGCCGCTCTGGAGATCTCCAAAGCGTCCGTTTCTGCGTCCACCGCAAACTCGGGGATCCGCTCCCAGATGGACCTTCGCAACGTTTCTCAGGAAGTTGCCGCACTGGCTGACGCCATCCAGGACGCGCTGGAAATCAGCGAATAAATCCTCTTGCCGCCTTCGGGCGGCGTTCATCGCGCTTCTGTAAAACTCTTATCTCTTCGAGTCGTTGTACCGGTCTGTCATTATCTGGCTGGCATGTCCCATCAATATTTGAGTATTTACGCCCTGCTCGCGATATAACCGTTCAGATAATGAACACTGTCTGCGAAAGGTTAGCGGGGGTTCCTTCTTTTGTCATAGACCACGGATTCTCTGGTTTCCTGCAAGCGGCTTTTCATACGACTGGCCTCATCCACCGGATACTCATTTTCGGTTTTCGGATACAAGTCTTATTCCCGTAGGGCTATTTTTCCCATGCCATAAGAAGATTATCGTACCTGCATTCGATAAATGGTTGGGAGTTATCATGAAAGCAATCGGTATTACTCGCGCTACAGAAGGCGGTAGCAACATTGAGTTTTTAGAAGAAATAAGCCTGCCGGACCCGGTCGCAAAGGGATACGACTTGCTGGTTGAAGTTAAGGCCATATCTGTAAATCCGGTAGATACGAAAGTTCGTGCTGGTTTTAGTGCAGCAACGCCGCGTGTACTAGGCTGGGACGCGGTAGGGACAGTAAAGTCTGTCGGTGAATCTGTTACGCTGTTTTCACCTGGTGATGAAGTCTGGTATGCCGGTGCTTTAGGTCGTCCTGGCAGTAATAGTGAGCTTCAACTTGTCGATGAGCGCATTGTTGCCTTGAAACCCCAAACGCTGGATAACGCATCCGCGGCAGCGTTACCGCTTACCGCCATTACTGCATGGGAGCTGCTGTTTGACCGGCTTGCTATTCAGGAAGGCGGAAACGAAGGCGATATTTTGTTGATTGTGGGTGCTGCGGGCGGTGTAGGTTCGATTCTGACCCAACTCGCCAGAAAACTGACAAAATTAACGGTCATTGGCACCGCCTCTCGTCCAGAAAGTCAGAAGTGGGTTCGTGAAGCGGGTGCGCATCATGTGATTGATCATAACAAACCACTGACTGAAGAACTGAAACGTATTGGTATTAAAGAGGTGACACATGTCGCCAGCCTGAATAATACCGAACAGCATTATCAGCAAATTATTGCCGCCTTGATGCCACAGGGAAAACTGGCGCTGATTGATGATCCTGAAATATTGGATGCACGCCCCCTGAAAGCGAAAAGCATCTCTCTTCACTGGGAGTTTATGTTCACCCGGTCGATGTTTGAAACTCCTGACATCATTACTCAACATCAGTTACTGACTCGTGTAGCACAGCTTATTGACACTGACGTAATTTCCACCACGTTTGGGGAGCATTTTGGCACTATCAATGCTGCAAACTTGCAAAAAGCTCACGCACAGATTGAAACCGGGCGTGTTGTAGGAAAAATTGTATTGGAGGGTTTTTGATATGCCGTGTGCAGACGTTATTTCTATTCTTGCAACCCTTAAGGCTAAACCAGGAAAGATTGATGAGCTTAGGCAGGCACTTCAAGTACTGCTTCTGCCGACTCGTCGCGAGCCGGGTAATGTTGAATATATGCTCTTTCAGCTACGTGATACGCCAGAGGTGTTTTACATGCGCGAGTCCTGGCTTGGACAGGAAGGACTGGACCAGCACATCGCAATGCCTCATTTTCAGGCATTCATTTTACAAATGGACAATCTGTTAGCAGAACCGTTGCATCTGGAATATCTGACACCGATCGAGCTTTCTGAATAAGTTGCCGCACTGGCTGACGCCATCCAGGACGCGCTGGACATCAGCGAATAAATCCTCTTGCCGCCTTCGGGCGGCGTTCTCCTTTATTAGCTCTAGCGCAAACTGGCTATTATATTACCGGCATTCTCCACTCTTTTCCCCTCGAGTCGTTGCCCTGGTCTGTCATTGCCTGGCTGGCACGTCCCATCAATATTTGAGTATTTACTCCTTGATTGATTTTATTCCAGGGTTTTCAAATGCGTGATACAACCCGCTGATACTATCAACATCAAATTTCTTATATATGTTTCGACGGTGATGACTAATTATCTTGTCGCTCATATCAATATAACGTGATATTTCTTTGTTTTTTTTGCCTGAGATAATATACGGGAGTAATATTGTCTCTATTTTTGTTAGACTGTGAGTGTGTTCAATTAGTCGTAAATTTCGGTCTTTGCAATAGGTTGTTTTATCCATTACTCGTGAGAGATGTGCGAGACTTAACCTCAACATAGTGATCGACATTTTGCTATCTATTGTAAAATCTGCAATTGTGTTGATAAGCACATTCTCTAAAGCGTTTTCAAAGCAACTATCTCTTGTGATAAAAATAGAATACGTATTGTGAGGTGTATTTCTACTTTCAAAAAATGATATTAAGCAACTTATGTCAGGTTGCCCGTAATCAACAATAATAGCTTTGGCTGATGCAAAGAGTGATGGTGTTATCTCTTTCACATTATTTACATATATAATTTCTTTGAAGTCGTTAATTTGATGAATAAATTCAGAAATTAATGACTTAAATCCTTCTCTAAAGTAAACGCACGATGAAACGACTACGATCATCCCTGTTCAGCCCTGTAAATTAAGTGGACGATTAAACAATTGCTGGTTCCCTGATTAATTGCAATTGGGAAGTTGCGCGATATGATAGGAAAATTCTTAACTTTTTAATGGCAAATTGTGCTCTATGTGTATTTTTGTAATGAAATGCTTTATAAATCAATTTCATACATTGAATTATGAGATTTTTCCACAACCACGCAGGAACATCTGAAAGATATTTCAAAATGTATTAATTATGATTCAATTTGTAACGTGGGTGTTTTTTATCGTAGGGGCGTTGCATGTGGTTACTAATTATAGCCTTCAACGAATCAAGCTATAAATGATGTTTCAGTTTAAGGGTGGTTTTGACACCCCGGTTTGAATAGTTCTAGGCATAGCAAAGTGATAACTTCCTGATTTCAGGGGGTTATACAAAGCGAGGGAACGAACCATGAAACATAATATAAAATTAACAATTATTGCGCAAAGTGTAGCACTCATATTGGGAAGTAGTCCAATGATGCCAGTTGCTGCGGAAGTTGTAATCAAAGATCAGGCATGCAACGGTCAGTCTTCCCAGTGCTCTGGTATTAACTGGTATGATTCACAGAGATTGTGGGGGCTAAGATCTCCAAGCGAAAGTAGTATCGCAACTTTAACGGGTACCCCAGATACAGCAGCTAGCATCTATTTTTCTAGTGAAGCGCTGCGTAAGGTGGGGGAGCACCAGACACTTACGCTATCAGGTACGAATTTAACTGGTCATTTGATTAACACTAGTTATGGTGGAGAGGCTACGGTTAACCTGACTAATGGTTCAAAAATTGATGTTATTGAAACCAGTAACAGTAATGCGAGCACTACAACTTATATTGTAGTTGATGGTTCTACGATTCATGGCGGTAAATCTGCGACTTATGATAATAAAAATAAACCCTGGCTACAGGGCGTTGCTATTTACAATGACTCGGCAGATTCTGGTGATAACACTATTGATATTTTGAATAATAGCACCCTTACTGGGAATATTGTTACGGGAGGTGCTGGGGTTCAGGATATTGATATAGATAGTAGTGTCATTGCCGGTGGGGCAATAATTGTCTTTGGTGCCGGAAGTAATAAAATAAATATTTATAATAGTACGGTTGATAACAGTAACAGTTCGACAGCTAACCCGTATCTCAAGCTTCAGGCGGGTGATAACGCTATTTATGCATCTGGGTTGCTAACTGAAATTGAGGTTAAAAACAGCAGTCTTACTGGTGATCTCAATCTAAATGACTCTGCACAGACTATTCTGAGCATGGTGAAAAGTGCAGTCCATGGTGATATTAGTATCAATAAGGGCACAGTTTCATTAGATGCGACGACTGTTGATGGATCCATTACTTCTAATAACGGAGGGATGCTTTCACTTGGGAAAGAAACCAGTTCGTTTAGTAATAACTTCAGTGGTTTTGATTCGCTAGAAATTAACGGTCCCACATTATTGGTTGGCGGATTAACGAACAGCCAAGTGGGAGTGGAGGGGAGTCTTAACGTTACCGGTGATGGTGCGCTGACATCAGCGATTAATCTCAGCAGCGGTAGTTTGGTGATTAATCACGGGAAGCTACTGGCGGATACCATCGCATTAACGGAGTCTGCTTCATTAACATTAAATAATAGTGGATTGCGTACTAACTCCCAGCAAATTTTTACCAACGCTCTTGATGTGGCAGGAAAGGTTGCTACTGCGGGTGACTTTAACACCACAGGTCAAAGAATCACTTTTAATAGCAGTGTGCTGTCATTGGATGATTTGGCTTATAACCTGGCTTACGTTCAGTCAGTGCACAAGTTGTTGGGCGAAATGGGCGGAACGACTCTGCTTATGGAAGGGCAACTGGTCGATGGTGATGGTGTCGTTGACAAGGCGACAGTGGCTGAAGCTGCAAGTACCGGTTCGACGCTGGTGCAGGTAGATGTCGGGACTGATAAAAGTCACTTAATCGTTGGGAAAATATCTGATGACTTGAACACGGAAGCAACGTTGCAGGGATTTGGTGCTTCAAGCCTGCAGTTAGCGTCTGTACCGGGGGGGGGACCGAACGAAGTGACTATTAGCAATGGGCAATTCCTTACCTTAACAGGGGCGCATGGTGGAGCACTTATTGATGTATTGGATACACCAGATGCAATTGTGAATGTCGCTATTGAAGAGGGCACCCTGCAACTGGGTACCCGTGTCCTTCCCAACGCGACAGGAACCTTAAACGGTACTGTTAATGTCGGTGAAACGGGAGAGATGCTTGTTGCTGCTGGTACCCATACGATTACAGGAGAGGGGGTTAACAGTCGCGGTCAGGTCACCATTGATGATGCTGCAATATTGAAATCAGATGTCACCTTAACAGGTCAGTCAACCTTGACCGTGCTAGGAAGTTTGCAAGCAGATAAACTGACAGCAGATACGGGCACAGTTATCTCTGTCGGGAATGGCAATAGTGCGGGGAATTTGCTTGCGGGAATTGTGGACCTGAATGGCGCAAAAGTATTCCTCGATCCTGTTTGGCAGAATGGTTCAATTATTGATACTGCTTCTCGCGCCGTTTTGGGCGGCAGCGTTGTTAATGGTTTGCTCTCTGCAGGTCAGAACTCGGTGCTGGTATTGGGCGATATCGCTTTTGATAACACAAGTACTATGTTTGCTAACACAGGCTTGAACTGGAGTGCTGATGGTATTACCGCAGCATTGAGTATTGTCGCACCACAAACTCTTGATGTTACCAAAGGTGGGTTGCGCGTAGACGGGGGGCTGATAAGTTTGTCGCAAGACAGAGATGCAACTGCTAATCAGGCAACTTTTGCTGACAACTCTTTACTGATGGTCAATGCTGATGCGGCAGCAGGTCAGGCTGCACTTAGCGCTATCGGCGGTACGCTGAATGTTGCAGACAGTGCAAAACTCTATATTTCAGGGGCGAAGGTCAATAGCACCTATAACATCACGAACGGTTTCAGCAGTTCAGCAGTTAGTGACAATGGCTGGGCTGGGTCGAATCTGATTCTCAATCGGATGCTGAATGGACAACGCACGGTAGAGGGGGAATCCGTTACGGTAACGACCACAGCGAAAGCGGCTGCTGATGCGTTACCTGGAGTGGTGCTACCTAACACACTGGACAGTATGATTCAAAATGGCCTTAACTCAGCTACGAGTCCTTCTGCCGGGATCCGTTTTCTGTCCCGAGTATTGGATGCTCCTCAGGCATCGACCAGTGATATCGTTCGCACGGTGAATAGCGCAGCTCAGATGGCAACTGCAGGGGCGGTGCAAAATACGTTGCTTACCACAACCGCCGCGGCAACGAGAGCTATCCAGGACCATAACTCCATTGCCAACCATTCTGTGCGCAACGGAGGCCAGGATGCGGATGTATGGGTTAACGTGTTGTATGGCAATAACCGTAACCGTGATTTTAGCGCGGGTAGCATGGATTATGGATATAACACTAACTTTTATGGCGTCATTGCAGGGGCTGATGTGACTCGTGATGTAGGCCCCGGCCAATTACGAAGTGGTGCTGCCCTCCATGCGGGTAATGGTAAAGTAAACTCATCAGGTGATTTCAACAGTACTAAGAACGATTTTAATTTCTTTGGCGCGAGTCTGTATGAAAGCTGGAGGGTTGATTCGTTCAGTATCAATGCGGATGTAGGATATTCAGCCAGCAATAACGATCTGCAACAGCGCATTCCTGGTTATTTCGGCATGGGCAGCAAAATCAAAGGCAGTGTTGATGCGCAGCTTCTTAGTGTCGGGATGATCGGAGAGTATCTGTTCAAAACGGATGTGGTTGATGTTATCCCTTATGCTGGCGTACGTTATAACCAGCTGACTACAAAAGGTTTTACAACTAAGGTGAATAACGAAGCCATGTTTAGTACAGGGAAAGAGCGTCAGGATATCTGGCAATTCCCTATCGGGGTACGGCTGAGTAAAAACTTTGCAGTTGGCAGCGGTTGGAATGTCAGTCCTCAGGCTGATTTGGCCGTAGTTCCAGTTGCAGGCGATACCCACGCCAATACAAAAGTGCGCACCTATGGTGTTAGCGCCACCGATACAATGAATGCGCAGGTCATGGACGATACATCGTTTAACGGTCAGTTGGGCGTGAAAATGCAGAAAGGTAATATGACCTGGGGTATTAGCTACAATCTTGCAACCTCTGAGCATGAAACCGGACAGGCGGGGACGGTTTCTTTCAAATATGCTTTCTAACAACAGCGCTACCTGAATAGGTAAACAAGCAAACCGGCATGGTAATCATGCCGGTTTTTTATCTATAGATTTCGGAGAGTCTCATGGCGATAGAGACCGAAAAAAATGCGCCACAATTCACACCGGAACCAATGACGGTCAGTATCGGTGTGTTTACCTCTGTGGATAAACGTTTCACGGCAGATGAGTGCATTTCGTTCGCTGACAAAGCGTTATATGCCGCCAAAAGGAGTGGGCGAAACCGAGTTGTTGTCAGTGAGTAACGAAGGGGTAACACTATTGAGTGCTTTCTCTTCTGCTCACAGGTGGTACACTGAAAATGTGATTTCAATCATGACCTGCGTAAAAACGAAAAAGAGATACTGCTATGCAACATATCATTGAAGGGTTCCTCAACTTTCAGAAAGAAGTTTTTCCTCAACGTAAGGAACTCTTCCGCAGCCTGGCGTCCAGCCAGAATCCAAAAGCGCTGTTCATCTCCTGTTCTGACAGCCGTCTGGTCCCTGAACTGGTGACCCAGCAGGAGCCAGGGCAGCTGTTCGTTATCCGTAACGCCGGTAATATCGTGCCGTCCTTCGGCCCGGAGCCGGGTGGGGTATCTGCAACCATTGAGTACGCGGTGGTAGCGCTTGGCATTACCGATATTGTGATTTGTGGCCATTCTAACTGCGGCGCAATGAAAGCGATTGCTACCTGCCAGTGCCTGGAGCCGATGCCGGCTGTTTCCCATTGGCTGCGCTATTCCGATGCCGCTAAAGCGGTTGTTGAGAAGAAAACCTACGCGAACGAAACCGACAAGGTGAACGCGATGGTTGAAGAGAACGTCATTGCGCAGTTGAACAACATCAAAACCCACCCGTCGGTAGCGGTTGGTCTGCGCGATAACGCGATTCGTCTGCATGGCTGGGTGTATGACATTGAAAGCGGTGCTATTCGCGCGCTGGATAAAAACACCAAAACGTTTGTCTCCCTGGCGGATAACCCGGAAGTCTTCTTCGAATAATCCCCCAACGCCGCCTGCGGGCGGCGTTAACGTTTTTTAACCAGTGTGAGCTTGCCGCGTTTTGCCGAACGACGCGGGGTTGCATTGGTTATTACATAGAGAAAAGGTTGCCAGGCCATCGTCTTGTCCTCCGTTGCCGTTGTTTTAAACATGGCAAATCAAGACAGAAGGGCGCTCCTGCAAAAGGATGAATATGGCCCACTATGGTCATGCTTTAGCATGATGACCCGCATCAAGACGGGAACGAATCGCGTCCGTTCTGGTCGTCACTTAGTTACCTTACTCAAACAAAAACATTCAATTCATGCTTCATTAGTGTTACAAATACAGCAAAATATCGTGTGGTCAGCGTCGGGAGGATGCGATGATTCTGGAGAAACTGCGGACACCAAACGGCAAGAAATTCCTGCTGTGTGCTGTGGTGGTATTTACCATTGCTGTGATAGTGGTAGGGCGAGCGACTTTTGGTGGTGTGGTCAGAGAATATAATCTGCCGTACGCCGAGTGGACCACGGGTATGTTTGTGCTGCAGGGCGCGATGGTGATGGTCTATAGCTCGATATTTACCATCCTGTGTTCCATCCCGCTGGGGTTTTATTTCTTAGGTTCCGATAACCAACACTAATCACTTCGGGTGAGAGTCCGTGCTCACCCTATCTGAAATCCTATTGCCATCAGGCCTGACTCCTGACAGGATCAAATTCTCGCTTGCGAAAGTTCTCGTCCATAATGTTCTGATACGTATTGAAAACGTACCGTGACGCTGTGGCTGACTGCGCGGGTGGCGTTTTAGGGAATTAACCCATCCACACGGGGTGTCAGTGAGAATTATTCAGGATAGTTTGCGTAAAAAGCAGTCCCTGCTGATTTCAGGGGCGGTCACCTGTCTGCTTATTTGCCTTGCCGTTTTTTTCTTATACCAACGAACGATATCACAGGTAAACGAAGGCGTTCACGAGCTTCAAAATCAGATGGTGACGCTGTTTAACGATAATGAGCTGATGGCGGAAGCCTCCGGCGTGCGTTATCAGCAGATAAGTCGTCACTACCTGTGTGGTGATGCTGACGTTTTTCAGCCTCGTGGTGATGCCTGGGGGATTAACGCCGATCCGAAAAATATCGATAATCAGCATGGTGCTTTGATAACCCGCAACCCGGAACGCAGCGCCCGCTGCATTTACGTTGCCGCCGAGTACATTCGGGATAAAGTTCGCGCACTGAACCCCGAACAGCATGATATTCATCGCTATATTATTGCCAGCGATGGCCGCTGGTTTTACTGGTTCACCCCAACAGATTCCATCCCGTTTAGCTTTGAAACCTCGCAGATGGCGCACGATCCGACTCATTTTTTCAATGAGCCGGAGATGTTCTACGATCGCGTGCTGCAAAAGAGTGTGCGTAAAAAATCACTCAGCTCGACCACCTTTTACGCCGATAAAATCACCGGCGATAAAGCTTACAGCGTGGTGAGCTATATCTACGATCTCTCGGAAGGAGAGCCGAGCAATCACATCATCGGCTATCTGGCCTACGATCTCTCTCGCGCCGAACTACTGCGAATGCTGACCCTGGCCTTCAATCAGCAGGTGCCATCCGGGCTGATTCTGGGCTATCAAAGCAAACAAACCGGCGAGATGCTGTGTATTACCGGTAATTGCCGTTGGCTGGATAGTTACCGTATTCACACGGTATCGTCGCGCTATGAAATAAAATATGCGCTTCCCGTGTGGCTGTTTATTACGCACAACCCTTATGCACTGGCGATTCTGGCGATGGCGCCGGTGCTGCTGCTTTTACTGTTCCTGCTGATTCGCTATCACCTCAACCACGCCGATCTGCGTTTTTACCGCGACCCGCTGACCGGCTGCTTTACGCGCAATATTTTCGCGCTGATTCAGCAACGTGGGTTGCCCTTTATGACGGTGGTGCTTTTCGACTGCAATAAATTTAAGGCTATCAACGATAACTATGGTCATCAGGCCGGAGACCGGGCGCTACAGGCTATCTCGCAGTGTATGCTGAGCGATGTTCGGGCGAATGGCGATTGGGTTATTCGTAGCGGCGGTGATGAGTTTGTGGTGCTGTTGAGCCGTACTGATATTGCGCATGCGCACATGGTGGCAGAAAGGATTGCGGCAAAGATTGCGGTATTTCCGTTCAACCCGCAGGGACAGTCGGTACCGTTGTCGGTATCCTGGGGCGTTGCGCCGTGCGTAACAACGCTGGATGCAGCGATTCAACAGGCCGACGAAGAGATGTATCAGATGAAGAAGCGTCGCGAGGAAAGGCGATAAGCCGGGCAATGCTCGGCTTATCTCTGGTTTACCACCAGCCTAGCTGAACGCCTACGACGGTAATGACGGCGATGATCAGCATAATAATCGTGGTCTTTCTCATTGTGCTCCTCCCGGCAGCGCGTAACCGCCAATAAAAAACCAGGCCAGAAAGATCACGGCGATAATGAAGATAACGATGGGGAAGGCGATACCCAATCTCATTGTGACATCCTGAATTTTTCCATAAACAGCGCGTATGATACTGTAATTACTCAATCCGTTGGGCGCTAATTTCCGGACGATGACGGAATTTTTTATCCTGATACATTTCGCTATCTGCCGCCCGCAGCGCGCTATCAGGATCCATCACGTTGGGGTCGACCACAATGGCGCCGATGCTGGCACCGGGATAGTGAATCAGCGTATCGCCAAGAAGATAATCACCCACTAGCAGTTGGCGTAGCGTTTCGGCAAAGTGCTCAAGCTGTACCGCTGTACGGGCAAGCGTGGCCACCATAAATTCATCGCCGCCCAACCGGCCAAGCTGGTCGTCGGGGGAGATGCCAAGCTTGAGACGCTGACCCACCTGCTGTAAAAATGCATCGCCCGCCTGATGCCCATAGCAGTCGTTGATCATCTTAAACTTATCGAGGTCGATAAAGGCCAGCATCACCGAGTGGTTTAGGTGTCTCGCAAGCGAGAACAGCGTCTCCAGATTTTCAAAAACGGCACGGCGATTGGGAAGGCCGGTGAGGGCATCGGTATAGGAGTGATAAATCAGCGCGGCGTTCGCCTCCTGAAGCTGGGCGACCAGCGACTCCTTTTCGATATAGCGGGCAATAATGCTGGCAAACAATTGCAGCACGTGTTCGCTATTAAAACTGAGCGGCTTTTGCTTGGTGCTGGTGGCACACAGCGTGCCAAACAGCGAACCGTCGGTCAGGTGAATCGGCGTGCTCAGGAACGTGGTGATACCCAGCGCTTTGGCCGCATCGCAATCGGCCCACTGCTCAGGAACATGGTCACTGTAAAAACAGCCGTCGTCCATCGCGCGCTTACACAGGGTATCGCCCCAGGGAACGGAGAGATTCTCTGGGATGTTCATTTCGCCGCTGTTGCGCGAATACACGATATGCTGCAGGTCGGCCTGGGTATCAATTTTCGTCAGATAGGTGGATTCCATATTGGTCACCAGTTCAAGCATCTCAAGCAGTTGGCGAACAAGACTTTCCAGCGATTGTTCAGTGGCAAGCGTTTGCGATACCCGAGCAAGAATAATATCTGACATGAAAACGAGGGTCCCTACGATAGCGTGAATGGCAGTATTTGCGCCTGAATGCGATCCAGACTCACTAAATTTTATACATTATGTATCCAGAAGGTAAGCACTCTGTGGCTAAAAGGTGTGTAACGGGAGGTTATCTGCTTCTTATTACAGATAAAAAAAAGCCCCATCGGGGGAGATGGGGCAAAATAACTCATTGATTATGGAATGTTCTGTTCTCTGGTCAGTTGAGAACGAAATGTACTTTACGTCGCAAAAGTGTAGTTAATTTGAAGAAATTATGGAGTTTAAAGCTAAATTCCAGTGTGAAACTAAGGAGAAATGATGTCCCGTCGCTACGTTTTACTGCTGCCATTGCTGCTTGCAGGGTGTGCAAAACAGGCTGAACCAGAAGCGCCTTTACCGCCGCAAATCGGTATGGCAAATCCTGCTGCGGTTTACTGTCAGCAGAAAGGGGGAGAAAGCATTCGTCAGGTCAACGCACAGGGTGAATCAAGCCTCTGCAAACTGCCGAATGGTGAAACGATTGAGGAGTGGGCGTTGTGGCGACGCGATCATCCACAGAAAAAATGACAGTACATTCTCTATCCAGTAAACTGCGCACCTAAGATAATTCTGATTAACGAGAGACGTATGTTTTCGCTAAAACCGGGTACCATCGCCGTTATCATCGGTGCCCGTACTGCTGCTGGCCGAGCCAATATTGGTAAGAGTGTTGAACTGTTTGCGCTGATTAACCCAGGAGAGCGTTGCCTGAACCCGGTTAACGGTGTGATGACCGAACTGTCCGCCGATGCGCCGCGTGCGTTGTGGCTGGTTACCGGTGAAGTCAGCGCAGGTGAGGGGCAGCAGGGGTTTGCGTTTGTCCGTTCAGAGTATCTACTGCCATTAACCCCGGATGCGCGGGTTGAGCAAGGGCGCGCGGCCCTGGTGGGATAACGCGATGTCCGCAGACATCGCGTTCAGGGCTTAGCGACTTTTTAGCCAGTCGGCGAGTACGCGCGCATGGTTTTGTGCGGTATTGGCGGCCGCGTAAATCAGCGTTAATCCCTGTTTTTGCGCAATGTCAGCAAGACGCTGGCCTTCGTCCGGGTGGTGCGAAAGCTCTTCGCGGTAATGCTGACAGAAAGTGGCAAAGTCGATGACCTCGCCGTGGTAGGCCTTGCGCAGCTCGGCTGAAGGGGCAAGGTCTTTGCACCATTCATCGTAGATAAGGTTTTCCTTTTTGATGCCACGCGGCCACAACCGGTCGACCAGGACACGGTAACCATCGTCAGGTGCTGCGTCGTCATACACGCGTTTACACTGGATCATATCCTTCCTCCCTTTTTCCATTCGACCATACCACAAAGATTCGTGGGGTTCGCCCTCCGGGTATTGCTAAAGCACGACGACATCGCTAATCTGAGGCTCCTTATGCCGTTCGTCATGTCTGTACATAAGGATCTCCCATGGAAAACTCCGCTACTACCCCTGTTCTTCGCATTGCCCTGGTGGGCGACTACAATGCTGATGTCCTTGCGCATCAGGCCATTCCGCTGGCGCTTGATGACGCCGCTGCGGTGCTGGAACGTCCTATTGAATATCGCTGGGTGGCGACGCGCGATGTGCATAGCGCTGACGCGCTCGCCGATTTTGATGGCATCTGGCTGGTACCGGCGAGCCCGTATCAAAATACCGAAGGTGCGCTGATTGCCGCCCGCTATGCTCGCGAAAATAGTCTGCCGTTTCTTGGGACGTGCGGGGGATTCCAGCACGCCATTCTGGAATACGCGCGTAACGTGATGGGCTGGGAAGATGCCGCGCATGCGGAAACGGATACCGAAGGCCGCATGGTGATTGCGCCGCTTACCTGCTCGCTGGTGGAGAAGAGCGATACCATTGAACTGCGCGCCAACACGCTAATTGCCCGCGCTTACGGTCGTGACAGCATTGAAGAGGGTTATCATTGCAACTACGGCATCTCTGGCGAATTTGCCGATGCCTTGCAGTCACAGGCGCTGCGGGTAACCGGCTGGGATGAAAATGGAGACATTCGTGCGGTGGAACTGGTGACGCATCCGTTCTTCGTGGCCACGCTGTTCCAGCATGAACGTAACGCGCTGGCGGGGCGTCCTGCACCGCTGGTGCAGGCCTTCCTGCACGCCGCAGCCCAGTAAAATCATGTAGGCCGGATAAGGCAACGCCGTCATCCGGCAATGTGCGGCAATATTGCCTGATGGCGCTACGCTTATCAGGCCTACAGGATAGGTTCCCCGACGTCGGGCGGCGTTTTACCCGACGTTAATTTCTCTATTTCGACCGGCAAGCCCGCCAAACACCGCCATGACCAGCGCAACAATTGCCACTGCTATTAATGAGATATGCCATGCGCCTGTTGCGTCATGAATTTTCCCCATCAGCGGCGGTCCGCACGCTGCCAGCAAATAACCCACCGCCTGCGCCATCCCCGACAGGGCGGCGGCCTGATGCGCCGAACTGGCGCGCAGTCCGATAAAGGTCAGGCCCAGAATCATCGTTGCGCCGGAGCCAAAGCCAAAGATAATCGTCCAGAGCACCGCCTGTGAGGGAAAGAGCCAGTAGCCCAGTGCGCTCACAGCGCACATCAGCGCCACGGTAATGGCGATCCCACGTTGATCCTTCATCCGATGCAGGATCAGTGGCACCACAAAACCGGGAGCGGCGGTGGCAAGCTGCAGGAGGCCGTGCAGAGAACCAGCATGCGCTTCGCTGTAGCCCTGGCTAATCAGAATTGCCGGCAGCCAACCGATAATCACGTAGTAGACCAGCGAATTCAGGCCGAGGAACAGCGTCACCTGCCAGGCCAGCGCCGAGCGCCAGATGCCGCGGTTATGCATGGCGCCGCTGCTGGAGATGGCCGTGGTTTTTGCTGCCCGCCATTGCGGCAGCCAGAACAGCAGCGCCAATACGGGAAATACCATCAACATCAGCAGCGCGCCGCGCCAGCCAAAACCGCTTAGCGCAATAGGGACCACCAGCGCTGAACCCAACGCGGCGGCGGCCCCCATGGTGACCGAGTAGGCCCCGGTGAATTTCGCCACCTGGGAGGCAAAATCACGTTTGATTAACCCCGGCAGCAGGACGTTGCCGAGCGCAATCCCGCAGCCAATAATGGCGGTACCGATAAACATCAGCGCGACCGACGGCAGGGAGCGCACGGCGATACCGGCGCAAATCAGCAGCATAGCGATAAACAGGCTGCGCTCCATACCAATACGGCGAGCAACCCCGGCCGCCAGCGGTGAGACCAGGCCAAACGCCAGCAGCGGCAGCGTGGTTAACAGCCCGGTCTGTGCGGTGGTCAGGCCGTATTCAGCGCGAATCGCATCGAGCAAGGGGGCCGCGCCGGTAAAGGTGACACGCAGCGTCGAAGCAATCAATAAAATACCAATAATCAGCAGCCAACGACGGCTGGAAGACGTCACAACATCAGACATAGTCATCTCGACAAAAGAGTGGGAGCACTACAATACCCGGTTTAGCCTTTGCTGAAATCAAGCTAAAATGACAGATTATCGCTAAATTCGGACAAAATGATGCTGGGACTCGGTTTAGGCGGCTATCACCCGGATAGCTATCAGGATGCGGCCGTCGCGTTTGGGGTACAGGTGGCAGAGAGTGAGCAGCATATTCCACGGCATCAGCACCGAAAAGGGCAGCTGATTCTTGCGCTGCGCGGTGCGATTACCTGCGAAGTGGAAAATGCGATGTGGATGGTGCCGCCACAGTTTGCGGTGT
The DNA here is from genome assembly GCF_044197065.1 of Kluyvera chengduensis. Lineage (NCBI taxonomy): Bacteria > Pseudomonadati > Pseudomonadota > Gammaproteobacteria > Enterobacterales > Enterobacteriaceae > Kluyvera > Kluyvera chengduensis. The sequence continues at coordinate 440,111 of NZ_JBIQOI010000002.1, read as the reverse complement.
GGATCCCCGGTGAAGTGCCGCACAGCAATCGGGCTACGCCGCAGGCGGAACTGTGCTTTTTGTTTATCGAACCCGGTGCGGCGCAGATGCCAGCGCACTGCTGCACGCTGAAGATATCGGCGTTGGTACGCGAGCTGATTTTATCGTTGGCGCAGCGCGATGAAGCGCAGCGGCTGGAGCCAGAAACCCAGCGGCTTATACAGGTTCTGTTTGATGAGCTACCGCAGCAGCCCGAGCAGCAGTTACAGCTGCCGGTCTCCGCGCACCCGAAAATTCGTCTGATGGTCGAGACTATGGAAGCGGAGCCCGCGCAGTGGCAGACGCTGGCGCAGTGGGCGCAGCGCTTTGCCATGAGCGAGCGCAATCTAGCCCGGCTGGTGGTAAAAGAGACCGGGCTGAACTTTCGCCGCTGGCGGCATCAGCTACAGTTGATTCTCGCCCTGCAGATGTTAATACGCGGGCTTAACGTACAGCAGGTGGCGCTATCGCTGGGGTACGACTCCACCACGGCGTTTATCACCATGTTCCGTAAGGGGCTGGGGCAAACGCCGGGGCGCTATCTGGCGGCGCTGACTACGACTTCCCAATAAGCAGCGAGACAAGGCCCGCGGCAATCAATGGCCCCACCGGCACGCCGCGGAACAGCGCGACGCCCAGCACCGTGCCTATCAATAATCCGGCGACCAGATGCGGCTGAGTCCCCATCAGCGTCACGCCGCGCCCGCCGAGCCACGAGACAAATACGCCGACGCCAATGGCAACCAGCGATTTCCAGTTGGCAAACGAGTGTATCAACGTGGAGGCGGGCAGCGTGCCGCTGGCGATGGGCGCCATCACGCTGATGGTTAGAATGATAATTCCGATGCTGAGCCCCTGTTTTTCGACCCACGGGAAGAAGGTGCTTAGCGGGGTGACGCGAAGAATAATCAGAACCAGAATGGAGACGGCGACGGTGGTGTTGTGGCTGATAAAGCCAAGCGCCGCCAGACCCAGAAGGATCAGTAGGGTGGTATCGAGCATAGAGCGGTAATCCTTGCCAGAAAAAGAAAAAAAGACTGCATTATCGTAGCCCGGCGTCGCTGCGCTCGGCCGGGCTACTGGTTTGTCACTCTACTGTACGCAAGAAGCGGGGCGTACACAGGTCTTTTTCAATTTTTATCGAGGATTTCAGGCATTTGCCTGATTATCTGACCAATACCGTTATTAATGGGCTGCCTTCGCGAATAAACAGTGGAATCGTCTCTAACCCGGCAGCGACGGTGATGCGCTGGCCGCCCTGATAGCGTTCTCCGTCGAGACTAACCCAGGCATTACCGCTCGGTAACCAGACATCGCGCTGGCGCTGTCCTGCGTGCATCACCGGCGCAACCAGCAGCTCCTCACCGAACAGATACTGATCTTCCGTTTGCCAGCTTTGTGGTTCGTCAGGGTAGTGCCAGAACAGCGGGCGCATCAGCGGGTCGCCGTGGCGGTGGGCGTTATCGTACAGCGCGTCAATATACGGGCGCAGGCTTTCACGCACGCCAAGCCAGCGCTGCATAATGGCGAAATTCTCTTCACCGTAGCTCCACAGCTCATTAGGCGAACCGCTGTCGCACTGCGGAATACCGTGGCGGTAGCTTTCCGGCGGCTGAACGCGCGGTTCGCGGTAGCCATGCATACGCAGCACCGGGCAGAACACCGCCCACTGGAACCAGCGGATTAGCAGTTCGTGGAAGTCCGGGTCGTGAATGTTACCGCCCTGGAAACCGCCGATATCCGTGGTCCACCACGGGATCCCCGCCAGACCCATATTCAGCCCAGCGGCAAGCTGGTTGCGGAAGGCATGGAACGACGAGTGCACGTCACCTGACCAGGCCAGCACGCCGTAACGTTGGCTTCCGGCCCAGCTGCAGCGCACCAGGTTGACGATATCGCGTTCGCCTGCGTCGTGCAGCCCATCGTAGAAGCCCTGCGCGAAATCGCGCGGGTAGCGGTTGCCCACTTCCAGTACCGGACCGGCATGATAGCGATAGTTATCGAAATCGTAGGCGCGGTACTCTGGCTCGGCTTCATCCAGCCAGAACAGTTTGATACCGAGATCGTAATAATTTTTCTTCACCGTCTCCCAAACGAACTCCCGCGCCTGCGGGTGGGTGGCGTCAAAGAAGGTGGTGTTGCCCATAAAATCGAGATTGACCTGCACTCCGCGATCGCTGGTGACCAGCCAGCCCTTGGCTTTCATGTGTGGGAACAACGGACTGCGCGCTTCTACCGTCGGCCAGACGGAGACCATCAGCTTAATGCCGAGTGATTCCAACTCTTCTACCATCGCTTTCGGGTCTGGCCAGTCAACCGGGTCAAAGCACCAGGTCCCCTGGTTCGGCCAGTGGAAGAAGTCGATAACCATCACCGAGAGCGGTAGCTGGCGGCGATGATATTCACGCGCCACTTCCAGCACTTCTTGCTGATTACGATAGCGCAGCTTGCACTGCCACAGGCCGCTGATAAATTCCGGCGCGGGCGGCGGCGTACCGGTGGCGCGCGCGTATTGACGGGTAATTTGGGCGACGGTATCGCCTGCGGTTATCCAGTAATCCATCTCTTCAGTGACGCGCGCGGTCCACCAGGTGTGGTTTTTCGCCAGCACCGCCTCGCCAATGGCCGGGTTATTCCACAGCAGGCCGTAGCCGAGGCTGGATTGTAAAAACGGCACGCTGGCCTGGGAATTACGCTGGGCTAGCTCCAGCGAACAGCCTTTGAGATCCAGCCACGGCTGCTGGTATTGGCCCATGCCGTACAGCCGCTCGCCATCGCGCGACTCAAAACGCACCGTCAGTTGATACTTACCGCCGGGTAGCGGTTTAAATTCGCGACCGTCAAGCTTCAGGGCGCTGACGTATTTGTCCTGGCTCTTTTCGCTGGCGCCAATTCCCACCGTTGAGCGCTGACGCCACATCTCTTCCAGCAGCAGTTCGCCGCGTTGATTGTAAAACGCCAGTTGCCCCTTGAGATTCAATACTGCGCGAATATTGCCGTGGGTTAAGGTCAGGGTTTCCGCATCCTGCTGAATGACCGCCTGGCCTTCGGCCTGGGGCAGCAACGCATTAAGTTCAGCTTTGAACGCTGGAGCACAGGTGGCGCGGACGCGGAGGCTGTGTTCTCCCCAGGGTTCTACACGTAGTATCTGCCGTTCGAAGCGCCATTCGATAGCGTTTGGATGCTGAATTAGTTCGCTCATGGTTGACTCATCCTTTAACAAGAGATTGGGTTTTCGCGAGATTGATTTCCTGCATGGTGCAGTCGTCGAGCTTGTACCAGCGCAGGGTGATGAATGCGCCCAGTGACAGCAGCCCAGGCACCACGGTAAAGAGGGCGACAATGCAGTGCATCGCCAGCGGCGTTTGTTCCGGCGCGTTGGCGACATAACCGCTGAAGCCAAGCGTCCAGCCGACGATGGCCCCGCTCAGCGCCATACCCAGCTTGAGCACGGCGAGGAAGGTCGAGAAGATAATGCCGTCCATACGCTTACCCTGACGCCATTCGCCGTAGTCGGCGACGTCGGCCATCATCACCCACATCAGGGTGGTGGTGGACTGATAAAGGGTGGAGACGATGAACGTGAGCGGCACCAATACCATGACCGATTTCGGCGCGAAGAACAGCCCAATGCTCAGTACCCCGGCCAGTACGGCGCAGTAGCCGAACATCTGAACTTTGTTGGCGTTGCAGGTCAGGCGTTTAGCTAGCAGGCTACCGGCGGCTTTGCCGATGATGTGCGCGGCCAGCATCCACATAAAGTAAGCGGCGCTGCCGAGGTAGTAGGTGACGAAGTACATCATGGCGCCAAGGCGAATGACGCCGAAGCCGATGTTGGTCATCACCAGGACGGCGACCACGCGCCATTGATCGTTACGCAGCAGGTCGCGCAGTTCAGCGAGGTAGTTGTTGTGAGTGGCCGGGGCCTTAATGCGTTCGCGGGTGTTGGCAAAACAGATCCAGAACATCACCACGGCAACGCAGGCCATGATGGCCATCGCCGAGCGGTAGCCCATCAGTTTGTCATCACCGCCGAGATATTCGGCCAGCGGCATCATAAAGAAGGTCGACATCGCGCCGCCGAGGGTGGCCAGGAAAAAGCGCCAGGATTGCAGCGAGATGCGTTCATCGTTGTCTGGCGTAATGACCGCGCCCATCGAGCAATAGGGAATGTTGATGGCGGTGTACATCAGCATCATGAAGGTGTAGGTGACGCTGGCGAAGATCATTTTGCCAGACATATCCAGCGACTGCGGTACGGCGTAGGTCAGCAGACAGCTCACGCCGAAAGGCAGCGCCAGCCAGAGCATCCACGGACGAAATTTGCCCCATCGCGAGCGGGTACGGTCGGCCAGATAGCCCATTGCCGGGTCGATGATGGCGTCGGCGGTACGCGCCAGTAAAAACATGGTGCCAACGAAGGCGGCAGGCAGGCCAACCACGTCGGTATAATAGAAGGTTAAGAAGATAATGACGTTGTCCAGACCAATATGGCTGGCCATGTCGCCTAATCCATAGCTGATTTTCTCTTTACGGGTAACTTTCATGTTCATCGTATCACCTGGTGTCGTTACAGCACGATTGTGGGGAAAGACGCCATACAGTGTGGATGAATGAGAAAAGTTAACAATTGCGATATTCCGTATTACGCTTACGTAAACTGATTTGCGTGATACCGGTAACAGATTGAATGGGTGTGAATGTAACGACGGGGTGAACCCGGAAAATCGAGAGCAGCGGTGGGGTGCTGTAGGCCGGATAAGCGAAGCGCCATCCGGCAATCGGTGACTGCGTGCCGGATGGCGCTTCGCTTATCCGGCCTACGGTATACGAAACGTCAGGACTGACGGCGGAAAGAGACCAACTCTGGCTGGGCGATACGCAGATAATCTTCAGTATTAAGGATCACCGACTTTTCGAGACTGCCAGCGTTAAACGCGATTTCCTTGAAGCGGTCGAATAGCAGTGGGTCGGCCACCAGACGCAGTGACGGGTGGAAGCTGAATGGCGGAATTGCGCCAAACACGCAGGCGGTGAGGGCATCCACTTCAGCTGGGCTGGCGAGAGACGCCTTTAAGCCGCCGATATGGTGGGCCAGCTGCGCGAGGTCGGCTTGCTGGTCGGCGGCGAGGATAGCCAGTACGTGCTGGTTTACGCCGTTGCCTTTCACCTTGCACACCAGCGCTTTGGCGCCCTGGCCTAGCGCGGTGCCGCGAATTTCAGACACAGCTTCACATTTACCCACGGCATCGTGCGTCATCACGCGATACCGCGCCTGGTGCTCGTCGAGCAGGCCCAAAAGCCGTTGATGAATATCTACAGTGACGGGTTCAATCATTATTTATTCCATGCGTCTGCGCCGAAGCGGTTCTGTTACGCTGTTTATGTTGGTAAAGGCGCCGGTCGGCTATTTTCATCGACTCTTCAAGGGTATCACCAAGGCGCATCTTGTAGGCGCCCCAGGAGAAACTCACGCGGTTTTCGGTGTCGATAAGCGTCAGATGCTCCTGAATACGTTCGGTTATCACCTGCGCTTCGGCTTCTTCGTAGTCAACCAGGATAATACAAAACTCGTCGCCACCCAGGCGAACGCCATAATCGCTCTTGCGGATCGTGGCCGATATCGCTTGTGCTAGCATGATTATCACACGGTCGCCTTCATCGTGGCCCCAGGTATCGTTGATAATCTTCAGCCTGTCGCAGTCGAGCGCTATCACCACAATGCCCACTCCCTGTTCCGTCAGGCGCTGTAAGCGCATGCTCTGCACTGACGAGAGGATCTTACGGTTGTAAAGCCCGGTCAACGCATCGCTGATGTTCTCCTGGCTTACCGTCCGGTAGAGGCGGAAATGCGTGCGAACCAGCTGCAGCAAGGCGGCGGTGGAGATGAGATAAAACAGGAACAGTTTCCACGAACTCAGCAGGAAGTACATCACATCCAGTGACAGCACCACGCGCATATTTTCCGCCAGCGGGTGGCTGTAGTGTACATAGCTCAGCAGGTGAGACGCACTGCGATGGACCACGATATGGGCGTTATTATCGGAATCAATAAATGAGATATCCAGATAGCGCCAGAAATGAGGACGGTCACGGGTATAAAAAATATCATGCAGGTCCTGATGGGACAGATCGACCATCACGATGCCCTGCAGGTTTTCATGATGATAGAGCGGTGTTAAAAACGTTAAGATATTTTTATGAGTAAAGGTATCAATATAGATACTGGATACCACCGTTCGACCAAGGAATAAATTCTCCAGGCTGGCCGGAGATATACCCAGTCGATCGCCATAAAGGAAATTCCAGCTGGTTAACGTTGCGTCATTAATAACTACTGGTGAATTAAAATAGATATATTGATTTACTACATCAATATAATAACGAAAACGTTTCTGCTGGGGTACCACATCGGGTAGGCGGGGTTTCCAGATGGAACTATCATCGATGGCCGAGTCAAAAGCCTCGAGGGCCGGGAGGCTTTGTACCCATTTATCACAGGGGGTTTTGCCCGCAGTAAGCGAGCCGGATAGCATCGAATAGGTGTAGCCATCGATGTTCAGACCGTTAATGCTGCCATGATGCTGTACGCTGGCGCAGGCATGTGCGGCCTCCTCGGCAGTGGGCCGTTCATCCAGTTTTTGAGCAAACTGCGATATAATCAGCTGGTTCTGGTATTTCTCATAGAGAAAGGCCGATTCACCTTTATCGATGATATATCGCATATATTCGGACATATCCCGATGGCTGGCGACTAATTCATAAATCAGGAAAGAGGATGTCAGTATGACAACGCCTGATGAAATGACAAATCGCAGTATTTTATTCTGCAGTTTCATAGTGAAATTATATGTTCTTCCATGTCTGTCTGAATATTAACATGGCGTGCCCGGTATCTCTAGCAATGCATTAGCGATAGAAATGTTTTGAAAACATCGGGGAAGGGGCTGCCTCTGAAGAGACAGCCGGTTAGCGTTATTTTTCACTACTTTGCTTGTGGAACAGCTCACGGAAGACCGGATAAATATCTTCCTGATCGCGAATGTGCTGAATGGCAAAGTTATCAAACGTCTGCTGTAAATGCTCATACTCGCGCCACAGCGTCTGGTGTGCCCGGCGGGTGATTTCGATGTAGCTGTAATACCGCACCACCGGCAGAATTTTCTTCGCCAGAATTTCATGGCACAGCGGGGAGTCGTCCGCCCAGTTATCGCCATCCGACGCTTGGGCGGCGTAAATGTTCCATTGTGCCGGGTCGTAGCGGGCCTTCACCACTTCATCCATCAGCTTCAGCGCACTAGAGACAATTGTGCCGCCGGTTTCCTGCGAGTAGAAGAACTCGTGTTCATCCACCTCTTTGGCCTGGGTATGGTGGCGAATATAGACCACCTCGACGTTTTTATAGGTCCGGCTCAGGAACAGATAGAGCAGGATGTAAAAGCGTTTTGCCATGTCCTTGGTGGATTGATCCATCGAACCCGAGACGTCCATCAGACAGAACATCACCGCCTGACTGGAAGGCTCTGGGCGTTTTTCATAGTTTCTGTAGCGTAAATCAAAGGTGTCGATAAACGGCACGCGGTCGATTTTTGCCCGCAGTTCGGCAATCTCTTTACGCAGACGTTCCTCTTCCAGAAGCTGCGCCGGTTCGCTTTTGGCCACTTCATCCAGCGTGGTTTCCAGCGCGTGCAGTTCGCGACGTTTGCCCGCAGTCATCGCCGTACGGCGGGCGAGGGAGTTTTGCAGCGAGCGAACGACGCTGATATTGGCAGGTACGCCGTTGGCGGTGAAGCCCGCACGGTGCGTTTTATACTCGGTTAGCTGTCGCTGCTGGTTGCGTTTGAGATTCGGCAGCGCCAGGTCTTCAAACAGCAGGTCCAGATACTCATCTTTGGAAATCTGGAACACGAACTCATCCTGGCCCTCGCCATCGGCGCTGGCCTGTCCCTGACCGCTACCGCCACCACCGCCGCCGCCCTGTGGTCGCTCGATACGATCGTTCTGTACGAAGTGGTCGTTGCCGGGATGAACCCGATGCCGCAACCCGCCGCGCCCCTGATGGAACATCGGCTCGTTAATATCATCCGTCGGAATGGAGACAGATTCACCGCTGTCGATATCGGTCACCGAACGTTTGTTGATGGCCTCGGAGATCGACTGTTTTATTTGCGCTTTATAACGGCGCAAGAAGCGCTGGCGGTTAACCGCACTCTTGTTTTTGCCGTTCAGACGCCGGTCAATGAACCAGGTCATAGCCCCTCCTGAACTGCTTTTTGCCAACTTACTGCGCCTGTAAGTGCCGGATGAACCGGCCTACGGGACATTGTTGTCGGTCCGGCAGCGCGAACGCTGCCGGGTACCGTGTGGTTATGACGATTTACGCACGCGCAGATACCATTCACACAACAGGCGAACCTGTTTGCGGGTATAGCCTTTTTCCATCATCCGGTCGACAAAGTCGTCGTGCTTTTTCTGCTCATCGGTTGAGGTCTTCGCGTTAAACGAAATTACCGGCAGCAGCTCTTCGGTATTGGAGAACATTTTCTTCTCAATAACCGTGCGCAGCTTCTCGTAGCTCGTCCAGTTCGGGTTGCGGCCGTTGTTGTGGGCGCGGGCGCGCAGTACGAAGTTGACTATCTCATTACGGAAGTCTTTCGGGTTGCTGATCCCGGCAGGCTTCTCAATTTTCTCCAGTTCAGCGTTCAGCGATTCACGGTCGAACAACTGTCCGGTATCCGGGTCGCGATACTCCTGATCCTGAATCCAGAAATCGGCGTAGGTGACATAACGGTCGAAAATGTTCTGTCCGTATTCCGAGTAGGATTCGAGGTACGCCGTCTGGATCTCTTTACCGATAAACTCGGCGTATTTCGGGATCAGATAGCCTTTGAGGAACTCCAGGTAGCGTTCTGACTGCTCCTGTGGGAACTGCTCGCGTTCGATCTGCTGTTCCAGTACGTAGAACAGATGCACCGGGTTCGCCGCCACTTCGGCCTGATCGAAGTTGAACACGCGCGAGAGGATCTTAAAGGCGAAACGGGTGGAGAGACCGTTCATCCCTTCGTCCACGCCCGCGTAGTCACGGTACTCCTGGTAGGATTTCGCTTTCGGGTCAGTATCCTTCAGGCTTTCACCGTCGTACACGCGCATTTTCGAGTAAATGCTGGAGTTTTCCGGCTCTTTCAGACGCGACAGAATGGAGAAGCGTGACAGCGTTTCCAGCGTGCCAGGGGCGCAAGGCGCATGGGTTAGCTCACTGTTGTTAAGCAGTTTTTCGTAAATCTTGATCTCTTCAGAGATGCGTAAGCAGTAAGGCACCTTGACGATGTAAACACGGTCGAGGAACGCCTCGTTGTTTTTGTTGTTGCGGAAAGTGACCCACTCCGATTCGTTCGAGTGCGCCAGGATAATACCGTTAAAGGGCAGGGCGGAGATCCCTTCGGTCCCGTTGTAGTTCCCTTCCTGGGTGGCCGTCAGCAGTGGATGCAGCACCTTGATGGGCGCTTTAAACATCTCGACGAACTCCATGATCCCCTGGTTGGCGCGGCACAGGGCGCCGGAATAGCCGTAGGCATCCGGGTCGTTCTGCGCGAAGTGTTCCAATTTACGGATATCAACTTTACCGACCAGCGCGGAGATATCCTGGTTGTTTTCATCGCCCGGTTCAGTTTTGGCAATCGCAATCTGTTCAAGGATGGATGGCCAGACTTTCACCACGCGGAATTTGGTAATATCGCCGCCGAACTCGTGCAGGCGCTTAGCAGCCCACGGCGACATAATGGTGCCCAGATAGCGAGTTGGCACGCCGTACTCTTTTTCCAGAATCTGCGCGTCTTCCTGCGGGTTAAACAGGCACAAAGGGTGGTCATTAACCGGGCTGCGCTCGCCGTTGGCGCTCAGCACGTAAATAGGCACGCGCTGCATCAGCGCTTTAAGACGCTCTGCCAGCGAGGATTTACCGCCGCCGACCGGGCCTAATAAGTAGAGGATCTGTTTCTTTTCTTCCAGTCCCTGGGCGGCATGTTTCAAATAGGAGACGATCTGTTCAATCGCTTCTTCCATGCCGTAGAATTCTTCAAACGCCGGATAGCGTCCGATGACTCGGTTCGAAAAGAGACGGGAAAGCCGCGGTTCCTGGGCAGTATCAACCATTACGGGCTCGCCAATAGCGGTTAATAGCCGTTCTGCTGCGTTAGCATAGGCACTGCGATCTTGCCGACAAATGGTAAGAAACTCCTGCAGTGTGAACTCTTCGTCCTTGGCAGCTTCATAGCGCTGGCGATAGTGATCGAATATATTCATGGCATGCCGTCCTTTCATTTTTTAGCACAGGTTAAGAGCCATTGGTATGAATAGTGGGGGCTCCCGGAAGAGGTAAGCCGAACGACGCTCACTCCTTAATCCAGCAACCCTTGTGCCAGGTTGTTGGACGATTAACGGTAACGTGCGCGGCGATTACACCTTCTAAAATTAAGCGTAGATGGCATTTGCAAAACTTGCATGGCGGGAAAAACGATTTTCAATGACATATCAATAACTCATCAAAAAATACGGACATTAATTCTTTTACTATTTTTTACGCTTTCATAGTGCTGTCACGTATTTGCAAGCGTGTTGCCATCAATAGGCGAGATAATGATGAGTCGTATTCTGATATTACAGGTAAAAAATTTGTCGTTGGGCTGTGTGAAAGGTAAACTTCAGCCCGCTGAAATGTTGAAAAAAGGAATGACAGATTGTGAATCGAATCAAACTTCTAGCTTTAGGGGTCCTGATTGCCACTTCTGCTACCGCAGTACAGGCGGAAAGTAAGCTGACTCTGGGTGCGGGTGTCGGGATTGTTGAGCATCCATATAAGCAGTACGACCATGATATTTATCCTGTACCAGTTATCAGCTATGAAGGGGATAACTTCTGGTTCCACGGTCTCGGCGGTGGTTACTATCTGTGGAACGACGGCACTGACCAGCTCTCGCTGATGGGCTACTGGTCTCCGATGTACTTCAAGCCAGGCGACAGTGACAACAGCCAGCTGCGTCGACTGGATAAGCGTAAATCTACCGTGATGGCGGGAGTCTCCTGGATGCACCACACGCAGTATGGTTCTCTGCGTACCGCGCTGTCGGGTGACGTGCTGGATAACAGTAACGGTGTTGTATGGGATACCGCGTGGGTTTATCGCTACACCAACGGTGGCCTGACCTTAACGCCGGGTATCGGTGTTGAGTGGAACAGTGAAAACCAGAACCAGTACTACTACGGCGTTTCGCATCACGAAGCGGCCAAAAGTGGTCTGAGAAGCTACGACCCAAGCAATAGCTGGAACCCGTATCTTGAACTGACCGCCAACTATCGCTTCGCTAACAGCTGGAGCGTATACGGAACCGCGCGCTATACCCGTCTGTCTGACGAAATCACCGACAGCCCGATGGTTGACAAAAGCTGGACCGGCCTGTTGTCTACCGGTGTGACTTACACCTTCTAATCTCCGCTGTCTCCACTATTGTTAAGCCTGCTGCCTTCTAGCGGGCTTTTTTTTGCTCTTTTTTGGTGCGTTTTCTGGCAGGTGCACAATGGCGGGGCGCGAAATCTGGGCATTGAAATTACGTTCCGATGATGGGTTATCCTTTAGGATAGCGAGAAAAAGAGGAGAACATCATGACGGACACTAGCATCATGTTTTGCGGGCAGCGTTTACCAGCGATAGGTCAGGGGACCTGGTATATGGGAGAGCATGCGTCAGCTCGTCGCCAGGAAGTCGAGGCGCTAAAAGCCGGGATTTCGCAGGGATTGACGTTGATTGATACGGCAGAGATGTATGCCGACGGTGGCGCGGAAACGATTGTCGGTGAAGCGATTCGCGGCCAGCGGGATAACGTCTTCCTGGTTTCTAAGGTGTATCCGTGGAATGCGGGCGGTCAAAAAATGGCTGCCGCCTGCGAAGCGAGTTTGCAGCGACTTGGCACGGATTATCTCGATCTTTATCTGTTGCACTGGCGGGGTAGTTTTGCGCTGAAGGAGACGGTGGAAGCGATGCAAGCGCTGGTGGCGGAAGGCAAGATTCGTCACTGGGGCGTGTCAAATCTCGATATCGACGATATGCAAGCGCTGTGGCAAGTCGAGGGTGGCAAGGCGTGTGCGACCAATCAGGTGCTTTACCATCTTGCTTCGCGCGGCATTGAGTACGACCTGATGCCTTGGTGCCAATCGCACGAGGTGCCGGTGATGGCCTACTGCCCGCTCGCTCAGGCTGGACGTTTACGTGACGGTCTTTTTGCTCATCCTGATGTCCAGGCGGTTGCCAGCAACCATCGGGCGACGGTGGCGCAGGTTTTACTGGCGTGGGTGATCCATCATAATGGGGTCATGGCGATCCCAAAAGCGGCCACGATGGCACACGTAAAAGAGAATGCTGAGGCGCTGGCGCTAATACTCACCGCCGAAGAACTGCAGCGACTGGATAAGGCGTTTCGGGCACCGGGGAAAAAAGTGGCGCTGGATGTGGTGTAAATCGAAAAAAACCGGCGCAGCGCGTTGGCTATGCAGTAGCCGTAGCGAGCCACGCCGGATCAACGTGAAAGATGATGCGTAAAATTAACGCTTCGTCACCTTGATGGTTTGCGACAGACGCGCCGGTTTCTCTTCGCTGGCTTTCTGCGTTGCGCTAGCGCAGGCAGTTTCAACACAGACGAAGGTTTTGTAACCATCATCCGGCATATCGACCATGCTGACGGACAGCGCCGGGCCTGGGTTCCAGCCCACAACGTTGACGTGGTGATGATGAATCACGTCGATAGTGCGGTTCAGTGACGTATCGCTGATCACGCTGCACGCTTCCGGATTCAGGTATACGCGATCAGTACGGTCCGGGAAGGTCTGTACGCCGTCGCTCAGTACGCCAATTTCGGCGTTATTCACTTTATCGATGTAACGATCGCCAAGGCCGCTGACTTTGACGGCGTGAATGTCACCGACGTTGAAGTAGGTGTGCAACGCGGTCGTGGTCTCGAATTCACCGTGTGCTTCCAGCTCCATTTCACAGGTTTTACCCAGTTTGAAACGGGCGAGCAGGGAGAATTCATGTGGCCAGTACTGGCGAGTGGCATCGCTACTTTTCAGTTCAAAGGTCAGCACGACGCCGTTGTCATCTTCATTGTGAGCTTTCAGCTCCCACGGCAAGTTACGCGCAAAACCGTGTGCCGGGAAACCCTGCTGTGCCGCTGGGCCAAACCACGGCCAGCAGATAGGTACGCCACCGCGCAGGGCGACGCCATTTTTAAACGGCGTGTTGTCGCTCAGCCACAGCACTTCTTCTTCACCCGCTGGTTTCCAGGAGAGCAGGTGCGCGCCCTGGAAAGCGACGGACGCTTTGACTTTTGGATGGTCGACAACGATAAGCTCCAGCTCATCAAGCTGGCGACGAGAGAGGACAGGGGTAAGCTGTTCAATGACCGGGAGAGCGAAAATTTTGTTAATCATGATGCAATCCTTGGTGTTTAAATATTTTGGTCATAAAAAAAGGCGACCGAAGTGGTCTTTCTTTCATCTGTAAAATCAGTAAGTTACTGTTTTGTCTGTAATGCGCGTACGTCATTCTACATCACAAAACCACACCTTACATCGGTATTTGGGGCAATTTGTGGACACTCAGAAAAAAAAGCCCCGCACTTAGCGAGGCATAAAATTCATGAGGTTACCGACAGCGGATGCCATTCAGTATTTCTGAGATTAAAAAGCTGCTCAAGACCGGCAGAGAGCGCATATATGTCAAATCGAGCTCGGTATATAGCTATGTGAGCCGCTTACACAACGCCGGCAAGGTAGCATCAAATTGTAAACCGGAGTCATACCATTGCTGGATCTTCAAACGCAAAAATTAGTGAAGCCCAAAATGACATGCCTTTACCGCTTCCACGAGGACTACAACTAGGCAAAGTGAAAAATATACGCCGGAAAACAGAGTTAAGCACCAGAGGGATTTCTCGTTATATATATGGCGGGAAGTTATTCAAGTTACTGAAATATAACATTAAAAAACCTAATTTTTTCAGGGGCACGCCACGAGGCAAGGCATTCAGGAGGCTTTGCGAGATTGAAAGACTGCTATGACCAATAAGTCCCCGGAAAGTATATGATTGAATTACATTCATACGGCTATTAGCCGTACATTTGACAATCACACCCTATCGGCGTAACTTATCTGTACGGCTAGTAGCCGTATGGTAGCTGGTGAGTTTTTTTATGTACTTATTTAAGTACAAACTTGGGGAAAATTACGTAAGAAACACGCTAATAAAACTAATCAGAAGATTTTTAATTTGACTTTTCAAAGAAAGTCAATCGCTTAGCTTTGTGTTCTGATGTTTTATAGAAGGTGTCTTACGTAAACATGAGGGTAAGACAATGACAACATGTGTTGCACAATTCCCGGCAGACGGTAAAAACGTCAAAAACGCTAGGGTGGAATTGAAAACAAGCACTGACCTAAAGGATGTGCTCCGTGAAGCAGCAATGGCTGCAGGTTTGGATTTGAGTGCGTTTATTCTGAACGCCGCACTGGAAAGGGCCGAAAGCGTGCTGGAGAATCAGCGCCGCCGTAAGCTATCTGAGCAGAGCTGGCAACAGGTTAACCAACTTCTCTCTGAGCCTGCTGCGCCTACGCTTGCGTTGAAAGCGCTAATGCGAAGAAGGAAAGACGAAGATGGAAAACAATCTTGATGCTGTAAATAACGGTCTTATGGTCTGTACTTATCAAGCTGATATTACATACCCTGGTGTTAAACATTTTGATTGCGGTAATACGGTCATCAATTCTTATGTACGCAACTCCTTAAAGAAGAGCGTCAAAGATGGGAACTGCGCTGCAAAGGCACTAATCGATGAAAAAAGCGGTGAGCTGATTGGTGTTTGTAGTTTTAGCGCATATTCGCTCGAGAGAGGAAAGTTGGTAGGAGCTTTGGGTGGTTCTTTGCCAAATGATGTCGGGGTAGTTCGTCTAATCATGTTGGGTGTAGCTACTAAAGAGCAAAAGAAAGGCTACGGGCAAGACCTGCTCTGCGAGTTCTTTGAGCATGTGAAATTGATCCATAAAGCGCTCCCTATTAAGGGCGTGTATTTGGATGCTGATCCTGATGCCGTAAACTTTTATGTGCGTCTGGGGTTCACTGAATTAAAGGAGCCGCCAAACGCGTTTGGCGCGATTCCAATGTTTCTCGCTATTCAGCACATACTTGCTGCATAGTAAAAACCCCGCTCTGGCGGGGTTTTTTGTAGGTTGAACAGCAACAAATATAGTTGTTCATAAGCACTGATTCATCACATTTTTTTCTTTATTTTGTGGTGTGCGGTATATGGTTTAGCTAAAATAATTTTTCTACTACACATTGATGGCAAAAATATGAATGAAGCATTTAAAGGCACCGTTGCTGCACTAGATGCCTTACAAAATCAGTTGCACAGTATTAAGACTGACGACAGGTTGTTAAGTGAAACGGTGAATTTTCACCACCCCGCACTATACCCCAGTGATTTTGTGGGGGTTGTTTTTATGACAAAAGAAAAGATCATTAAGTATGGAGAGATTGAACTTTCTGATAGTGAGTATGAATTTGTTTCCTCTTTGCCAATTAGAATAAATGGTGTTGGGGCTGGGGTTGCACCATATATTTTCAATGGAAATGGTGCTCAGGCCATTCCCGCTTTTATGACTACATTTGCATTCATCAATATGGCTCTTGATGATTTGTTTAGTTATGAGCGTTTAGAGAAATCTCATTTAATTCCAAAGGCTATGTCACGCAGAGTAAAAAGTTTTGAAGCAAGGCTTAATGATATATCACCAGATATTGAAGGATTAGATGAGAAAATAAAATCGATTAATGAGGCGCATAGCGTTGCTGAGAACATCCCAATCGATATGCAACAGCTAAAAACATATAATAATGAAGCGTCTAATTTAAAGGACGGGATTCAAAAAATTCAATTCAGCTTAGAAGATGCAGAAAAAAAGAGCAGTGCTCAACTCTCCGCGCTGGAAGAAAAAAACAAGAAAGCTACAGACTATTTAGAATTGTGTGAAAAGGCAATAGTTGCCTCAACATCAAAAGGACTGGCGGGAGCATTCGAAATAAAGGCAAAAAACCTTAATCACTCAATAATAGCTTGGGTGGTAGGTTTGTTAGTTGCTTTAGGGGCTGGCGGTTATATTGGTTTTGAACGTTTGAAAGTGTTATCTAAAGTATTGGAAACAGGGAGTCCAAGCACTGCGGTTATTATAACTCAGTTGGTGTTGTCAATATTTAGTGTTGGCGCACCTTTATGGTTCGCATGGATATCAACAAAACAAATTAATCAGCGCTTTAAATTGGCTGAGGATTATGCGTTTAAATCTGCAGTCGCTAAAGCCTATGAAGGTTACAAAAATGAAGCAGCAAGGGTATCTGATGGTGACTTTGAAAGAAGACTATTTGATTCAGCCCTTTCTAGATTAGAAGAAGCACCTCTGCGACTGATTAATGATGATGAACATTCAACGCCTTGGGCAGAAATGCTTAATTCGAATTCATTCCAAAAGTTTCTCGATGCATCAATAGATAATGTTAATTTTGTTAAAGGGATTATAAGCAAAAAAGGTCAGCCAGTTTCCACTGCAAAAAGCTCGGATAGCGCACAAGGTGAAGCGAAATCTGCAGATGTCTAAAGTTGTAATAAAACACCCCGCCAGCGCGGGGTGTTTTATGAGTTAGTCTGCAGCAAATCTAGCGCAAATTGCCGCTGCTGGGGAGTGAGCTGGCCGACAAGCTCTTTGACGAGTCTATCCGTGGCCATCGCGCTGGGGCTCAGAGTGTGGGAGAACGTCAGATTCAATACGTAAGTATGGCCGCACTCAACATTAGTGCAGGCGCAGTACAAATCAGAGAATCGCGGGTCTTTCGCTACCGAACGGCGGATCACGGCCGGCGCACTACACTCAGGGCAAGACAACTTTAAAACGCGCATATTCATCGTTCCTGCGTGGTCACTTAAACAACCCCACGATCTTAGCGCTTTTTCGCTCATTTTTCGCTGCTTTCCTCATCAATCGTGAAAGATAAATGCAATCTTTCCGGCACTTCCGGGTCATCATTCACCGCGCGCAGGAATTTACGCTGCAGCGGCGCGATTTCATTTTTTTGATATGTGCTTTCGGCTTTCTCCGGGTCGCCAAGTCCGGCCGCGTTCTGAGGAATGATACCGGCGATGCCTGCGGGGAAGCGGTGAGCCGTTAAGATATCTTGTGCGGTGATATTCTTCACGTTCGAAAACTCATCCTTTGCAGTCACTTCACCGATGTTAATGAGCTTCACGCGATCAGGATTGCCGCGCGGGATGTTCACATACAGATTTGAGAAGTTGCCGACGCCTTTTGATTGCTCAATCTAGCTTTTAATCTCGGTTTCAACCTCGGCCGTGATGTTGGGATCGTTGGTGTAGAGAATAAAGCCCATATGCGCGCCGTTGTGGTAGTAGCGACGGCGAAAAATGGTTGCCTCTGAATTGAGTAGCGCCGAATGAATGCCGCCGATGTAGTCCGGCAGGCCATACACCTGCTGCAACGGGTCATAAGAGCGGATAAAAATATTATCCTGAGCGGGGTACACAAGCGGCTCACCTTCCTGCAGCACAACAAAATCACCACTTTTGCGCCGGCGTAAGTAGAGCGACGGCAGCGGGTGCAGCCCGATAACTTTGCCAAAGAAATTGCGCAATTTAACGATGGCCAGATCACCACAAAGCAGATAATCAAAAATACCTGCCTCAATCTGGTCATGATTCAGGCCACCACCGGTATAACCAGCGGTAAACATGTTACGCCGCGCGTACATGATGCCACCGTGCTGGCCGTTGAGATTTGGCAGCTGAGAGAGTGCCACGCGGTCAATGGGCAGGCGCCAGTGGTCGGCCTTATTGTCGTACCAGATGTTATAGTAATCCGTACCGGTCGTGAGGATAGGCTCAGGCTCACCGAAAGTGATCACGCTACTGCGCCCGATGGATAATTCTTGTTTCTGCACAGCAGCTGCCGCGCCAGATGGTTTTTTCTTATTACGTTTTCTCATGCTGCTTGCTTCCCAAATGCCCAGGTTGATGAGCGCTCAAATTCATGATCAAGCGGCTCGTTTATCATTGCGTGTGATGCTGCAAAAAAGATGTCTGCGTGTCCGGTTTTCTCCGAACGTTCAGCAACAAAGGTCATTGCGCCGCCGCTTTTAGTCGTCATGCGCCTGATGGCCATAAAACTGGGTATGATTTCCGCACGTTCCCGGCTCACCTCATCTATCGCGTCTTTGCTCCACTCAATGCGGTGGCGTTCTACCGCATCAATCATCTTGAGGACGAGGCGCGTTTTAGTTTCAAGGCTGTAATGGATCGGCATGGCCTCGCGTGGCGCGAACTTAGATACCAGCTCATAAACGCCCCGGCCTATACCGGTGATATCAATGCCGATGTGAGTGATGTTAAATCGCCGCATGAGCTCCTGTATCTGCTTAGCCTGGTGCGAGAAGCTCAAGCCTTGCCAGTGGTACACAGCCAGCAAACGGAAGCGCTCAACGGCGTAAATTGGCGGCGCAATGAGCACAAAGGTGGAATTGTCGCCTGTTCGCGCCGGGTCGAACCCTGCCCAGACCTCGCGATCACCAAATGGCCGCGCAGCCGAGGGATCGTAATCCCCCCAACGCGCCGCATCGATGGCGCAGCGCTGCAGCTCGGTGAACTTGAAAACGGCGTCTTTGCTATCAACGAAAATGCACATATAGAGCATGTTGTATGTGGTTTCGTTGTAGCGGTCGCGCAGGCGTTTAATATCAACCAGTTTTCCGAGGCCGCCGGCGATGGCCATTTCCATAGTGATGACATAGCGCCAGATCGTATCAGGGCAGCGCTGGCCACCTCCCTGCAGTGCTTTATCGGTAGGGAATGGGATCACTTTGCGTTTCGGGTCGTCGTCCTTCCAGTGGTCGCCCGTCCAGACCTCATACGCCTCGTGAGTTTTCGCGCTCGGTGTTGAGAAGTAGGTCGTTCTGAAACGTGATTGTGTGGTCATGGCGCTGGCCACGTCGTGCAATTTCTTAAAGCGGGGAATCCAGAAAACCTCATCGCCGTACAGGTGGCCATTGAACCCCTGTGAGGTGCTTGAGTTGGTCGACAGGAAGCGCAGCAACGCGCCATTACTCAGGCGCACTTTATTGCCGGCGCCGGTGAGCGTGATACCGAAATGCTGCTCAGCAATCTCAAAAATGTACTGCTTGAAAATCTCGGCCTGAGCCTTTGATGCTGAGAAAAATACCTGACTCTCGCCCGTTGTTACCGCATCCTCAAATGCCTCAAATGCGAAATAGTACGTCATGCCGATTTGTCGCGATTTGAGGATAAAACGCCAGTCCTCATGCTTGTGCTCGCGGCAATAGAGCTGGTAATCAAAAAGGTGTTCACGTGCGAAGGTATCAAGGCGCTCGGCGGTTAACTCAGAAACGTCATTTTTGCGGTATTTCTTCTGTTTCTTCTCCTCGCCGGTACCGGCGCTGCTGCCGGCAGAATCACCACGCTGAGCCATTGCATTAATCTCGGCCACAGTGGCGATGTGATATTGTTTATACTGTATGCAAGAACAGTGCTTGTGTGGGGTGAGTTATGCCGCGAGCAGATGAGATAAACGTCGCTTTTAAGAAAGCCATCAGGGTGGAGTCAAACGGCCGCAGGACGGTTACAACAAAAGATTTCGTGCGTGAGCTGCACGATGTTAACTGGCACTGGTCGCTGCGCGAGGCCAACCAATGGATCGAGTTCTACATTACGACATTTAAGGACATTTCACCCAGCGAGGGAGAGGAAAGACTTTTTATGTTGTATAACCCTAATGGCCAGTATTAAAGAAAGGATTGTGAAGGCTATCGCTTAAGCCAAAAGGCACCCTCAGTGTAGTGCAGGAAAGGACTTGTATTTTTAGTGCGGTAATATGAGCAAAGCGTATCAATAGCTTTATCGGTTATTTCAGCAAAGAAATCTATGGGGTAGATAAGCAACCATTTACCATTGATAAGCAAGCCCTTATCGTTAACCTGGTTCAGGTTTACATAGTAGGGAATCCGGCTCGATTCAGTAGGAAATTCGCTACTTGTACCGGGCACTCTTAGTTCGTGAGCCAGTTTGTTTCTGTATTTCCATAGTAAATGCAGGTGGGTAAACTCATCTGGCGCATATTGGCGGTTAAGTTTTACCGGCTTGCCTTCTTGATGTGGCCACAATGAGAGCACCATGTGCATCTCTGGATCAATACTGAGGTATTCAGGTTTATTTATTAAGCTGTTTGGCTTAGGAAGTTTAGCGAGCAGCTCAGAGAGTACCCATTCTTTAAGACCAAGAAACTCTTCTGGAACCTCACCTATATGCTCAAATGCATATCTCAGCTGCAAAAGGCTCACTCTGTTGCATTCAGACCAACCCGAATACTCAACGATTGTTTTTTTGAACCGTTCATTGTTCTTGCCGATATCAGGAAACGCTACTTTTGAAAGAGAATCAAAGATTGCACAAAGCAATAGCTTACCCGGGGTTCCTTGATAGGATCGGTTTGATTCCGCAAGAGCAACCTCAATCATTGTTTTGTTGTACTGATTGAATCTGTCTATTTTTTCTAATACCGATTCCATCATAAATGCTCCTAAAAAATGAAATGCGTTGAGATTTTGGGGGAACGTTGGGGCAATATGTGGACACTGATTTAAAAACTCTAGCAAAATCAATGTGTTAATGTATAAAAAAAGGCGACCGAAGTCGCCTTTTTGGATCAGATACTCATCTCAACTTATTTGGAGATGTGAGCGATCAGGTCCAGAACTTTGTTAGAGTAACCAGTTTCGTTGTCGTACCAGGAAACCAGTTTAACGAAGTTGTCGTTCAGAGCGATACCCGCTTTAGCATCGAATACGGAAGTGCAAACTTCACCGTTGAAATCGGTAGATACAACGTCGTCTTCGGTGTAACCCAGAACGCCTTTCATTGCGCCTTCGGAAGCAGCTTTGATTGCTTTCTTAATTTCTTCATAAGAAGCAGCTTTTTCCAGACGAACGGTCAGGTCAACTACGGATACGTTAGGGGTTGGAACGCGGAACGCCATACCAGTCAGTTTGCCATTCAGTTCTGGCAGTACTTTACCTACTGCTTTAGCAGCACCGGTAGAGGATGGGATGATGTTCTGAGCTGCGCCGCGGCCGCCGCGCCAGTCTTTGTGAGACGGGCCATCAACGGTTTTCTGAGTAGCGGTGGTCGCGTGAACAGTAGTCATCAGACCTTCGATGATACCGAAGTTGTCGTTGATAACTTTAGCCAGCGGAGCCAGGCAGTTAGTGGTGCAAGATGCGTTAGAAACGATGTCCTGACCTTCGTATTTGTCAAAGTTAGCGCCTTTAACAAACATAGGGGTGTTGTCTTTAGAAGGACCAGTCAGAACCACTTTTTTCGCGCCAGCAGCGATGTGCTTACGAGCGGTTTCGTCAGTCAGGAACAGACCAGTTGCTTCAGCAACAACGTCAACGCCTGCTTCGTTCCACTTCAGGTTAGCCGGATCACGTTCAGCGGTAACACGGATTTTTTTACCGTTAACGATCAGATGACCGTCTTTCACTTCAACGGTACCGTTGAAACGGCCGTGAGTGGAGTCATATTTCAGCATGTAAGCCATGTAGTCTGCGTCTAACAGATCGTTGATTGCAACGATCTCGATGTCAGAACGTTCCTGAGCAGCACGGAAAACAATGCGACCGATACGGCCAAAACCGTTGATACCTACTTTGATAGTCATATATTCCACCAGCTATTTGTTAGTGAATAAAAGGTTGCCTGTAAAATTACAAAAACCTTACGCAGCGTCAAGCGGAATCGTGTCAATCATTGCGACAAATCAATCCTCTGCCTAAGCTTTAGTCGACTGACATGCCTCACTCTTCCTATGAGCTTGAAACCACATGAGGGCGGCGCCGGGGATTTTAAAGGGCGCAGAAGATAAAAATGTGATTTAAGTCACAATTCCCCGGGTGCCTTTTCACGCCGATTAAGTTTAGAACAAAAGTTCACACTTCATTGTTAATGTTTTGTTAGAATCGTCTGGCATATGTATTTTTCATAATGAGATGTGAGCAAAATGGTGAAAAAAAACACCCCAGAAGAACTGAAAAATACCCTGAGTGAAATGCAGTTCTACGTGACTCAGAAACATGGCACAGAACCGCCGTTTACCGGGCGTTTACTGCACAATAAGCGTGATGGGATTTACCATTGTCTGGTGTGCGATGCGCCGCTTTTCCACTCCCAAAGTAAGTATGATTCCGGTTGCGGCTGGCCCAGTTTTTATGAGCCGGTGAGCGACACGGCTATCCGTTACCTCAATGATTACTCCCACGGCATGCAACGCACTGAAATCCGTTGTGGAAATTGCGATGCGCACCTCGGGCATGTGTTCCCTGACGGTCCGCAGCCAACCGGTGAGCGTTTTTGCGTCAACTCCGCTTCGTTGAGCTTCACGGATGATGAGAACGGCGACGCCACTAAGGGTTGAAGAAACGATTCAGCAAATTATTCCTGAGGAGAGGGCGCTGACGATGAGTATTGAGCAAATGATCGACAATATGACGCCGGAAATTTACCAGCGTTTAGTCACCGCGGTGGAGTTAGGAAAATGGCCCGACGGCGTGGCTCTGACGGCCGAACAGAAAGAAAACAGTCTGCAACTGGTGATGCTGTGGCAGTCGCGCTACAACGATGATGCGCAGCACATGACTATCGACACGCAAGGGCAGATGGTGATGAAGAGCAAGCAGCAGTTAAAAGAAGACTTCGGTATCACACCGAAGCCAATTGCGACGTTTAAACAGCACTAAGCTGCCGCCCAGGGCTCAACCCACTGCGCGTTGGCATACCACAGCGCCTCTCTGACCGCTACGGGCCTGTTCAGCAGGCCCAGTGCGTAAAAACGATCGGCGATAGTTTGCTGCGCGCGTATCGCCTGCAGATCCATTTCACGCGTTTGATGGCTGCGCCGCGCCAGCGCACAGACCAGCGCGCTCGTATCCAACCCCAGTTCGCTTGCCAGAAGCTGTGCTGCCTCATGGCGGTGTCTATCGATAAACTTGCCGGTTTTCACCAGCGCCGCGACGATCCCGCTGATAATCTCTTCGTTATGCTGAGCATACTGACGGCGGGTGATATAGAACTGATGGTTATTCACCCGGCCTTCCCCGGTGGCAAGCACCCGCAGAGTACCGCTGCGCTCCGCCGCGCTGAGGACCGGGTCCCACATCATCCATGCATCCGCTGCCAGATAGTCGCTGGCGGTTAAAGGAAACTTAGGCGGGGCATACACCACTTTGACGTCTCCCAGCCCCAGCCCGGCCTCTTCCAGAATCTGTACCAGCAGCCAGTGCACGTTTGACCCTTTATTCAGCGCAATACGCTTGCCTTTGAGTTGTTCAATGGCGCGGATATCGCTGTCATGCGGCACCACCATTGCCACGCTACGCGGCGCTGGTGGCTCCCAGGCCACGTAAAGCAGCGCGTTGTCCTTCGCCTGAGCAAAGATGGGCGGCGCTTCGCCGGTGGTACCAAAATCAATTTCATCGTTACTCAGCGCTTGCAGCAACTGCGGGCCAGCGGGATATTCGCTCCACAGCACGTTTACCCCTGAATCGGCGAAGGTCTGCTCCAGAAGCTGACGCGCTTTCAGCACCCCAAGATTACCAAAACGCTGGTAGCCAATACGCAGTTCGCGTTCGCGTGGCGGCGCAGGCAGCGGCTCACCCGGTTTGCGACGTTGCTTAATGACCCCCAGATGAGCCAACTGGGTGCGCAGCGCATGGCGGCTCATGCCGAGCAGCGAGGCGGCCTGGCTCTGGTTGTTATCACTTTGGCTCATGGCCGTCTGGATCATGGCGCGCAGCATACGATCGTACAACGCGCCGCTATGCGTCTGTAGCTGACGGCGCATAAAGATGGTCAGCTCGTCGCTTTCATCCTGCGCAGGGAGCGGTGGCGAAGTGGCTGAGGTGAGCCGCAGATGCTCCGGCAAGAGCAGTACGTCGGGGTTCAGCAACACCGCATTATGCAGCGTATTTTCCAGCTCGCGGATATTGCCAGGCCAGGGATACGCCAGCATCAATGCCAGCGTTTCCGGAGCAATCTGCTGCTCTGCTCGACCCAGCCTGTGGGCATAGCGCTGGATAAAATGAGCGGCCAGCACCGGGATGTCCTGTTTACGCTGGCGCAGCGGTGGGAGATTCACGGCGGCGATATTCAGGCGATAAAAGAGATCTTCGCGGAATCGACGCTCCTGAATGGCGCGTTTAAGATCGACATGCGTCGCGGCAATCACCCGCACGTTGATGCGAACCGGCCTGTGGGACCCCACGCGCGTAATTTCTCGCTCCTGAAGCACACGCAGTAGCTTGACCTGCAGCGACGGGCTCAGCTCACCAATTTCATCGAGCAGCAGGGTGCCGCCTTCCGCGGCTTCAAACCAGCCTTCATGACGGTGCGTCGCACCGCTGAATGCGCCTTTCTCATGGCCAAACAGTTCGGACTCCGCCAGCGATTCGGTTAACGCGCCGCAGTTCACCGCCAGAAACGGCGCATGGGCGCGCGGGCTATGGTGATGAAGGTAGCGTGCCACCACCTCTTTGCCCGTGCCGGTTTCGCCAATAATCAGCACCGTGGCATCCGTCGGGGCAAGCCGGTTCAGCACTTTCTGAAAGGCCTGTGAGGCGGGGTCGACCAGTATCGGGCCTGATGAAGTGAGTTCTGCATTGCGCATCGTGAGTCTCCGGCTTATTCCTGTCTGGACGGTATCTTTTGCGCGATAAATTTTCCAGAGGGGAACAGGCGCAGTCTGTTGCCATTGCAGCAGTTTTTGCCTACTCGCTGTTGCATTTGCAACAGCGAGTAGGCGCCGGGGTTTTGTTTAATTTATTGATTTTAAAAGTGATTGATATTTTTAAAAACTGGCACGTATTTCGCTAACTCCTTTATAACTGACTCAAATAACCACTTCTATAAATACCAAATATAGTTATAAAGGAAATGGATAATGACCGTACAAGCCGCAGAGAACATCAATATCTTCTGGTTCTTACCCACCCACGGTGATGGGCGCTACCTGGGCACCACCGAAGGAGGGCGGCCGGTAGACCTGCCTTACCTGCAACAGGTGGCGCTGGCGGCAGACAGCCTTGGCTACTACGGGGTATTGATCCCCACCGGAAAAAGCTGTGAAGACTCCTGGCTTGTTGCCGCCGCGCTGGCACCGATAACGCGAAATTTGCGTTACCTGGTGGCGGTACGCCCCGGTTTGCAGCCTCCGACTCTGGCAGCACGAATGGCCGCCACCCTTGACCGACTTTCTGAAGGCCGCCTGCTGATAAATGTCGTGACCGGCGGCGACCCGGTTGAAAATAAAGGGGATGGCATTTTCTTAAGCCATAGCGAACGCTATGAAGTCACGCATGAGTTTCTTGAGGTTTATCGTCGGCTGCTGGCGGGCGAAAAAGTGGACTATCACGGCCAGCATATTCAGGTGGAAGGCGCAGAAGTGCTGTTTCCGACGGTACAGCGCAACGGGCCGCCGCTCTACTTTGGCGGATCGTCGGAGCAGGCCATTGATGTTGCCGCCGACCATATCGATGCCTACCTGACCTGGGGCGAGCCGCCAGCGCAGGTGGCGGAGAAACTGGCGGTGGTTAAAGCGCGGGCGGAAGAGAAAGGGCGCACGCTGGAGTACGGTATCCGTCTGCATGTGATTGTGCGCGAAACGGAAGACGAGGCCTGGGCCGCCGCCGATAAGCTTATCGCCCATCTTGATGACGACACTATCGCGCAGGCGCAGCAGATTTTTTCTCGCATGGATTCAACCGGCCAGGCGCGGATGAGCGCGCTGCATAACGGTAACCGCGACAACCTGCGTATTGCGCCGAACCTTTGGGCGGGCGTTGGGTTGGTGCGCGGAGGTGCCGGTACCGCGCTGGTGGGCAGCCCTCAACAGGTGGCCGAACGCATCAGGGAATATCAGGCGCTGGGGATAACCAACTTTATCTTCTCTGGCTACCCGCATCTGGAAGAGGCGCACCGCTTTGCCGAACTGGTGATGCCGCTGCTGCCAACCAGCACTCAGCCACGTTCGGCGAAAGGGCAGCTTAACACCGGGCCCTTCGGTGAAACCATCGGCGGCGCGGCGCGCCCCGTCAAACAGGTCAGCGCGAGCTGAAGGAGGCGGTGTCATGCAACCACGGATGAGCGAGCCCCATGTGGTGATCGTCGGGGGCGGGTTTAGCGGTACGGCAGTCGCCATCCATTTGCTGCGCGAGGCGGCGCGACCGGTAAACATCAGCATTATTGAACCACGCAACGCGCTGGGGCAGGGAGTCGCCTATTCAGCCAGTGACCCGGCGCATCGGATTAACGTTCCCGCCGCGCGCATGCAGCTTGCGGGAGATGATGATGGCACGTTTGACCGCTGGTATCGGCGTCATGGTGATTTTCCGCAGGACCCGCAGGCGCAGCTTGCCGATGGCAGCATCTACCCGCAGCGTGGGGCATTTAGCCGCTATCTTCAGGCCGCGCTGGCAAGTGAAGTCAGCGCACAGCGCGGGCGGGTGAGACATCTTCAGGACCGGGCGGTTGATTGGTGCAACGGGCAGGTGGTGACAGAAAAAGGTGAGCGGCTCCAGGCCGATAGTCTGGTACTGGCCATTAGCCACCCGCCGCCGCAGCTACCTAGTGGGGTAGGTGAACTGGCGCACCACCCGCGGGTGATAGCGAACCCGTGGCAGTCCGATGCATTAGCGACCATCCCCTCTACGGCAAAGGTCGCGGTTATGGGGACGGCGCTCAGCATGGGCGACGTGGTGGCTTCACTTCATCGCCAGGGGCATCAGGGGGACATTATCGCTTTCTCACGCCACGGGCTGCTGTCACGTCCCAATGCGCCAATCAATTTGCCGAAATGGACGATCGATGTTCTGGCAGGGCCGTTGCGCCAGCGTCTGAAGCAGATACGCCAGGATATTCGCCGCGCCGCTGATGCAGGGTTGCCGTGGCAGGTGGTGCTGGATGCGGTGCGCAGCCAGGGACAGGTTATCTGGCAGCAGATGAGTGACAAGGAAAAGCGTCAGTTCCAGCGCCATCTGCGGCGTTTCTGGGACGTGCATCGTTACCGTATTGCTCCACAGGTGGCGCAAGCGATTGAATCCCGGCAGCGTGCGGGCACATTGCGCGTGCTGGCCGCACGGCTGAAGAACACCCGCCTTCATGGCGACACGCTACATCTTGCGCTACTTGCGCGCGGTGGCGAACCACAGGTGGAAACGGTGGACTATCTGGTCCTCACCACTGGCCCTGCACACAGCAATCTGATTAGCGGCCAACCGTTTTTAAGCGCGCTCCAGCAGGCCGGAATTATCCGCGCCGATTCACTGGGGATGGGCATTGACGTTAACGCGCAGTCGCAGCCTGTCGGCAGCACATTACCGATTTGGGTTGCGGGCCCCGCCGCGCGCGGACGTTTTGGCGAACTGATGGGACTGCCGCAGGTTGCCGATCACGCGCAGCAGGTCGCACACGCCGTGCTGGAAAAACTGGACTGTCGTCAGCGCGTTTTATCGTAAACACACCAACACTATTTTTGACGCCGGGCTTTAGCCGGGCGTCGTGGGAGAATGCTATGTCATCACAACGTGAAATTCGTCTCAACGCTTTCGATATGAACTGCGTCGGCCACCAATCACCGGGGCTGTGGGCCCATCCGCGCGATCGTTCCTGGCAGTATAAAGACCTGGATTACTGGGTCGATCTGGCGCGCCTGCTTGAGCGCGGCAAGTTTGACGGCCTGTTTATTGCCGATGTGCTGGGCGTTTATGACGTGTACAACGGTAACGGTGATGCGGCCATTCGCCAGGCGGCTCAGGTGCCGGTTAACGACCCGCTGGCGCTGGTCACGCCAATGGCCCTGGTGACGGAGCATCTGGGTTTTGGTCTTACCGCATCGCTATCGTTTGAACATCCTTATCCCTTTGCCCGTCGTCTGTCGACGCTGGACCACCTGACCAAAGGGCGCGTGGGCTGGAACATTGTGACCTCCTATCTGGAAAGCGGGGCGCGCAATATCGGCCAGCAGGCGCAGACGGCGCATGACGCGCGTTACGACTACGCCGATGAGTACCTGGAGGTTATCTATAAACTGCTGGAAGGCAGTTGGGAAGAGGGGGCGATTCTGCGCGATCGTGAACGTAGAATTTTCAGTGACCCGAGTAAAATTCACGCCATTAACCACCACGGCAAGTTTTTTGATGTGCCGGGTTATCATCTGTGTGAACCGTCGCCGCAGCGCACGCCGGTGCTCTACCAGGCGGGGGCATCCAGCCGTGGTAAGCAATTTGCGGCAAGCCACGCCGAATGCGTGTTTGTCGCATCGCCGTCAAAAAGCGCGTTGAAAAAGACGGTTGCGGATATCCGCCGTCGCGCCGAAGAAGCGGGACGCGATCCGCGCAGCATTCTGATCTTCAACATGCAGACGGTTATCGTTGGCGAAACCGACAAAGCCGCACAGGCGAAGTGGCAAGAGTATAAAAACTGGACCAGCTACGAAGGCGCGCTGGCACTGATTTCTGGCTGGACGGGGATAGACTTCGGTCAGTATCAACCGGATGAAGTGTTCACCTATTCAAAAACCAACGCCATTCAATCGGTGGTGGATACCTTCTCAACCGCTGACCCGGAGCGGCAGTGGTCGGTAAAAGCGATGGCGGATTGGGTCGGCATTGGCGGCTTTGGCCCGTTGATGGTGGGCAGCGCACAAACGGTCGCGGATGAGCTGCAATCGTGGGTGGAAGAGACGGATGTGGACGGCTTTAACCTGGCCTACGCGGTCACGCACGAAACGTTCACCGATGTGGTCGAATTGCTGATCCCTGAACTGCAAAAACGCGGGGTGTATAAGCAAGAGTACAGCCAGGGCACGCTGCGCGAAAAGCTGTTCGGCGGCAGCCCCCGGTTGCAGACGCCGCATCCGGGAGCAGGTTACCGTATTCATGAACAAAGCGGGATTTTAACGCCGGCCTAACCGGAAACGGCGTGCCGCCTCGTCCGGGCTACGCGAAGCTTGTAGCCCGGCCAAGCGAAGCGCCGCCGGGATGGCTCGGTATCTCGTATCGACACCAGGTCACCCAGGTGGCCTAGTGTTTTATCCCGAGCGACTCAGCCAACTGTTTTGCCAACTGGTTGTTGTCATCCGCGCCATACTCCCAGAACATCGCGCCTGCCAGCCCTTTGCTCTTGATGTACTCGGCTTTGATGCTCACCGAACGTGGATTTTCATAGGAGAGCGCAAACAGCGGTTTCCCATCCGTTGACTGCACCGACAGCCACGGCACCTTCGCCTGGTCATCCCAGTGCTCGGTAAAGCGCTTCTGCGGATCGTTCAGCAGCTTGCTCACAATGTCGTTGTATTTCACGTAGGTATCTTTGCTCAAATCGAAACCAAGCGATTTAAACAACGCCACCTCGTGCGCGCTAAAGTAGGGCTGGGTCACCGGGTTTTTCTGCGCGTCCGGCTTGCTCCAGTCGATACCCGGCTCAACGGTGCGTTTTGGCACCCGGCCATAGAAACCAATACCCAGATTCATCTGGCTCGGCTTCAGTCCGGCCGCCAGATAGTTATTTACCACGAAATCAGCGCTATATTTATCCGCCGCGGCAACCGTCGGCCACTGGGTCGAATCATACAGGTTTGAGTTGAAATACTGGGTGCCGTACGCCATGTCGTAGGTCATCAGGTTGATGTAATCGAGCAGCGGTGCAATGGCTTTTACGTCGACCCAGCTTTTCGGGCTTTCCGCATTCGCGCCAACGGCAATCGTCACCAGCTTTTTATGACCAAACGCAGCACGTAGATCTTTAAGCAGGGTGGTGAAGTTATCGCGATCCGCCGGTTGGCTTGCCACCAGCCCCCACGCGCCGTTAACCGGGTATTCCCAGTCAAGGTCAATGCCGTCTAAGCCATATTTTGCCACCACATCCTGCACCGAGCGGACAAACACTGCACGGGATTCCGGCGTTGCCGCCGCGCCGGAGAAGCCGCGAGCACCCCAGCCGCCGACGGAGAGCAGGACTTTCAGGTCAGGGTTCTGTTTACGCAGTACGGGGATTTTTTCTAAGTCAGCCTGGACTTTCGGCGAGAGCCAGATTTGGTGCAGTTTGGTCGGGTCTTTTAACGCGTCGTTGGTTTCGTCTTTCTCGTCGTTGTAGATAAGGCCAAACGAGTAGTTCAGGTGGGTAATCTGACGCACATCGAGCTTATTGATATCGCCGCCGGGCCCGGCCGTCACGTCACCGCCACCGTTAAAGTAGCCGACGGACATCAAGGAATTTGCGGAAACAACCGAGGCGCAGAGCAGGGGTAATGCTGCCAGCAAAGGCAAAAGTTTCATAAACGGTCCTCTTTGACATTAAAAAAGCAAACACGCCACGGAAATGGCGTGGCGAAAAAACAACCGTTCGAACATATCACTGCTATTAAGTTAAATCTGAGAGATGGTTCACGAGGGGAAGAAAGGCGAAGTTGAAATGGTAGGCCGGATAAGCGAAGCGCCATCCGGCAATGTGCTAGGTGTCTGCTGGATGGCGCTTCGCTTATCCGGCCTACGTGTTAACCTTGAATTTCCAGCCAGTCATCCAGCGTATACAGCGTGGCCCCCTCGACGGTCATCTCCATAAAGGCGTTGGCGCTGTCCTGCGGCTGAATATTCACCCCACGACAACCATCGGTGATAACGTTAACCGCATAGCCCAGTTGCAAGGCATCCAGCACGGTGAACTTTACGCAGTAATCGGTCGCAAGCCCTAACACCACAAGCTCGTTGATACTGCGCTCGCGCAGCCACGCGTCCAGACCGGTTTTCTGCCGATGACCGTTGTCGAAAAAGGCGCTGTAGCTGTCGATATTAACGCTTTCACCTTTGTGGAACACGGCATCAATATTCTGGGCTGCAAGCAGAGGATGCAGCGCCGCACCGTCGCTGTGCTGCACGCAGTGATCCGGCCAGAAGGTTTGCGCAAGGCCGTCGAGCGTGCCCTGGCTGTAGGCGTCAACCCCGTGCTGGCTGGCAAAACTGCCGTGGTTAGCCGGGTGCCAATCCTGGCTTGCTACAACAGCATCGCCGCGAATTTTAGCGGCGCGAATCAGCACGTTTGCGACGTCGATAGTGCTGTCACCGTCGGCGACGGCCAGCGCCCCACCGGCACAGAAATCGTTCTGTAAATCCACTAATAACAGTGCGCGTTGCGTCATCTCGCTCTCCTTACTCGTCCGGGGTCAGTTCACCGCGCAGGTTTTGCTGCATGGCGCGGCGAATGGCGTCGGCATCCAGCCCCTGGCTTAGCAGATAATGTAATTTGGTCAGCGTGGCTTCCACCGTCATGTCAGAACCGCTAATCACGCCCGCCTGCGCCAGCGCGTTACCGGTGGCGTAGCCGCCCATATTAACCTTGCCGGACATACATTGAGTGAGGTTGACCACCACAATGCCGCGCTTGCTGGCTTCCGCCAGTTCATTGACGAAAACGCCGTTTTGCGGGGCGTTGCCCACACCGTAGGAACGCAAGATAAGCGCTTTTACCGGCTGAAGCAGGAAGTTACGTACCACATCGGCGGAGATACCCGGATAAATGGTCACTACGCCTATCGGCTGTGGCGTAATCGGGTGCACAATCAGCTCGCCTTCACCGTGCGGCGCAGGTGGAGTACCTAATTTGCGGATGTGAATCCCCGCTTCCAGCAGCGGCTGCAGGTTAGGTGAAGCGAAGGCATCAAAACCGTCGGCATGCGCTTTGGTGGTGCGGTTGCCGCGATAGAGGCGATTATTGAAGAACAGCGTTACTTCATTAATCGGGAAATTCGCGGCGACGTACAGCGAGTTCAGCAGATTAATCTGCCCGTCGGAGCGCAGTTCAGCGAGCGGGATCTGCGAGCCGGTAACGATAACCGGCTTGCCGAGGTTCTCCAGCATAAACGACAGCGCCGAGGCGGTGAATGCCATGGTGTCGGTACCGTGCAGGATAACAAAGCCGTCATACTTGTCGTAGTGCGTTTTAATATCGTCGGCAATGTGCTGCCAGTCTTCCGGCGTCATGTCGGAAGAGTCCATCAGCGGATCGTATTCGTGGATGGTAAAGTCCGGCATCTCGGGGCGATGGAACTCTGGCATCAGCGCTAGCTGGCGCTGCAGGTGACCGGAAACCGGAATGTAGCCGTGATCGGAGCGCTGCATCCCGATGGTCCCGCCGGTGTAGGCGACGTAAATGGATTTTTTTTGCATGGGGTCGTCTAATGATTAATCGAAAGAAAATCCCCTCCATGCGGAGGGGATTGTGATTAGCGAATATTGGCGCAGGTCAGGCAAAATGCATAGCGATTTTGCGGATCGTTAAACACCGCCAGTTTGTCGCTATCGGCTTTCACCGCATTTGCAGCAGAGGCAAGCGGTGCTGGCAGATAAGCCTGAATGGCCTGCGGCAGTGCGGCGTGCACCGAACCGGAGACGCTGTCCATGATCATATCGAAGAAGGTTGGCTCGCTCTGGTAGTAGTCGATATGCCAGGTTTTCACTTTCGCAAGCTCAGCGGCTTTTGCTACCGCATCGTCGAAGTCACCCAGACTATCGACCAGGCCGTTGGCTTTCGCATCTTCACCGGTCCAGACGTGGCCCTGTGCAATCTTATCAATGGCCTCCGGCGTGCTGTTACGCGCTTGCGCCACCAACGTGATAAAACGCTTGTAGCCGTTCTCAATGCTAAGCTGCATCATCTGCTGCACTTCCGGCGGCAGGGCTTTCGTTACCGCCATATCAGCCAGCGGCGAAGTTGCCACGCCATCGGTGTGGACGCCGATAGAATCCAGCGTGTTTTCAACGGTGTTGATGACCCCGAAGATACCAATCGACCCGGTCAGCGTGGTTGGGCTGGCAACGATGTAATTTGCTGGCGTAGAGATCCAGTAACCACCGGATGCCGCCATACCGCCCATTGAAACCACCACGGGTTTGCCTGCCGCTTTAGCGGCTGCCAGCTCTTCGCGGATCACTTCAGAGGCGCTGACGCTACCGCCTGGGCTATTCACGCGCAGGACGATGGCTTTTACTTTCGGGTCCAGACGCGCATCGCGAATCTGCGATGCTGTGGTATCACCGCCGACGTTACCTGGGGTTTCTTCACCGTCCATGATAGCGCCGTTCGCGAAGATGACCGCAATGCTGGCGCCGGTATCCGCCGGTGTTTTCACCGCGTAGTCATACATGCTGACCGCGCGATAGTTGTTATCGGCTTTGCTCCAGCCAAACGCTTTGGTCATCGCTTTTTCGATCTCAGCGCTTGAGCCCAACGCGTCGACCAGCTTGTTATCGAGCGCATATTTTGCCGTGTCGCCATCGACTTTACGCAGACCGTCGAGCAGACCCTGTGCGCCAGGGAAGACTTGCTGTGCGGTAATCTGGCGGTTAGCGGCGATGGTGTTCAGATAGTTCTGCCACAGCTCGCCAATCCAGCGGCTGTCCGCATCACGGGCGGCAGGGGACATATCGTCACGGATAAACGGCTCAACGGCGGATTTATAGGTGCCGACGCGGAACACGTGGGTCGAGACCTTGAGCTTATCCAGCAGCGACTTGTAGTACAGACCGTTGGTTGCGAAGCCATGAAGATCCACCACGCCCTGCGGCGATAGCCAGATCTTGTTGGCGAAGCTCGCGAGGTAGTATTGCCCCTGGCTGTAGCTATCGCCGACGGCGTAGACCGGCTTACCGCTGTCGCGGAACTCGCGCAGCGCCTTGCCGATATATTGCATCGACGGCTGATCGCCACCGGCAAAGTTTTTCAGATCCAGCACGATGCCGGTGATATTACGGTCATCTTTGGCCTGGCGAATGGTCTGCACGATATCGAACAGCGAGTTTTCCTGCAGGCGGTCAGAGCTGGCGCCGAAAACCTGGCGACCAATCACGCTGAGCTTGCTGCTGGCGGAAGGTTTATCCACCACCACGCCGCTGATATCCATCAGTAGTGCACCACGGCTGCTGCTCTCGCTTGTGCTACTGCTACTCACCTGCATCCAGATGCCGACGCCCACCAGCACCAGCAGAATAAAGAACAGGTTCAGCACCAGCTCACGTACGAAGTTGAGCAGCCGCCACGTCCATTTAAAGAATCCGGCAATAAAGCGCCATAGGGTTCGCATGTATTCTCCCTGCAAGAAATAAAAGGTTCACCGAAACGGTGAAACGTGTGGCTATCCTAAATAGACCGTCGCCGCTTGTCAGCAGGAATCGCCTGTGGCGCTGTAACAAAATCCTCGCGCATGTTAATTTTATGAAAAATAACATGAGAGGGTTACTCAATGGACGCACTTGAATTACTCGTTAATCGCCGTAGCGCATCCCGCCTGGCAGAGCCCGCACCTACCGGGGAAGCGCTGGAAAATATCCTCCGTGCCGGTATGCGCGCACCGGATCACGGCACGCTGCAGCCGTGGCAGTTTGTAATTATTGAAGGCGAAGGCCGCGAGCGTTTTAGCCAACTGCTGGAGCAGGGCGCGGTGGCGGCGCAAAGCGATGAGAAGGCCGTTGAGAAAGCGCGTAATGCGCCATTCCGCGCGCCGATGATTATCACCGTGATTGCAAAATGCCAGGAACACCCGAAAGTTCCTCAATGGGAGCAAGAGATGTCCGCAGGCTGCGCGGTGATGGCGATGCAGATGGCGGCCGTCGCTCAGGGATTCAACGGTATCTGGCGCAGCGGTGCGCTGACCGAAAGCCCGGTCGTGCGTGAAGGGTTCCAGTGCGGCGAGCAGGACAAAATTGTCGGCTTCCTCTATCTGGGCACTCCACAGCTCAAAGCCTCCACCACCATTACCTTCCCGGATACGGCGCCGTTCGTCCGTTATCTCTAAAAAAACCGCGACGATTGTCTGGATTATAGGCAACTGCCCCCGAATTCAGACAGTCGTACTTATCACGGCTCTGTTCTGGCGTTAACATACATCCCCTATGCAAATGCCAGAGCAATGACAGGAGTTGTCCATGAGCGAGCAGGCCATTCGTTTAACGCAGTACAGCCACGGAGCGGGTTGCGGTTGTAAAATTTCACCGAAGGTGCTGGAAACCATCCTGCACAGCGAGCAGACGAAGTTTATCGACCCGAACCTGCTTGTCGGTAACGAAACTCGCGACGATGCCGCCGTTTATGACCTGGGTAACGGTACCTCGGTCATCAGCACCACCGATTTCTTTATGCCGATTGTCGATAACCCGTTCGACTTTGGCCGCATTGCGGCGACCAACGCCATCAGCGATATCTTCGCCATGGGCGGTAAGCCGATTATGGCGATTGCGATCCTCGGCTGGCCTATTAACAAATTGGCACCGGAAATTGCCCGTGAAGTAACCGAAGGCGGGCGCTTTGCCTGTAAACAGGCCGGTATTGCGCTGGCCGGTGGTCACTCCATTGACGCGCCGGAACCTATTTTCGGCCTCGCGGTCACCGGGATCGTCCCGACCGAACGCGTGAAGAAGAACAGCACCGCGCAGGCGGGCTGCAAGCTGTTCCTGACTAAACCGCTGGGGATTGGCGTGCTGACCACCGCCGAGAAAAAATCGCTGCTGAAGCCAGAACATCAAGGGCTGGCGACGGAAGTGATGTGCCAGATGAACCTGGTCGGCTCCGCGTTTGCCAACATCGAAGGCGTCAAAGCGATGACCGACGTAACCGGTTTTGGCCTGCTCGGCCACCTGAGCGAAATGTGCCAGGGCGCGGGCGTACAGGCACAGATTGATTTCGAGGCGGTGCCTAAGCTGCCGGGCGTAGAAGAATACATCGAGCTTGGCGCCGTGCCGGGCGGGACCGAGCGTAACTTTGCCAGCTACGGTCACCTGATGGGCACCATGACCGCCTCTCAGCGCGCGCTGCTCTGCGACCCGCAAACCTCCGGTGGGCTGCTGCTGGCGGTGACGCCAGACGCAGAAGACGCGGTGCAGGCGGCTGCCGCAGAATTTGGTATCAAACTGACCGCCATCGGCGAACTGGTGACCGCGCGCGGTGGCCGTCCGATGATCGAGCTGCGCTGAACCCATGCGGCTGTTCATAGCGGAAAAACCGAGTCTGGCCCGTGCCATCGCTGACGTATTGCCGAAGCCCCATCGAAAGGGCGACGGCTTTATCGAGTGCGGCAACGGTCAGGTTGTGACCTGGTGTATCGGCCACCTTCTGGAACAGGCTCAGCCGGATGTTTACGACAGCCGCTATGCGCGCTGGAATCTGCAGGATTTACCGATTGTGCCGGAAAAATGGCAGCTTCAGCCCCGGCCATCGGTGACTAAACAGCTCAACGTGATTAAGCGCTTTCTGCATGAAGCCAGCGAAGTCATCCACGCGGGTGACCCCGATAGAGAGGGGCAGCTGCTGGTGGATGAGGTGCTGGACTATTTGCAGTTGTCGGCGGAAAAGCGCCACCAGGTGCAGCGCTGCTTAATCAACGATCTTAACCCACAGGCGGTGGAGCGGGCGATTTCGCGTCTGCGCGCCAACAGCGAGTTTATCCCACTGTGCGTGTCGGCGCTGGCCCGCGCCCGCGCCGACTGGCTGTACGGCATCAATATGACCCGTGCTTACACCATTCTTGGGCGTAATGCGGGTTATCAGGGCGTGCTCTCCGTGGGGCGAGTGCAGACCCCGGTGCTGGGGCTGGTGGTGCGTCGCGATGAAGAGATTGAGCATTTTGTCTCGAAGGATTTCTTCGAAGTCAAAGCGCATATTGTCACGCCGAAAGATGAACGCTTTACGGCCATCTGGCAGCCGAGCGAGGCCTGCGAGCCGCATCAGGATGAAGAGGGTCGTTTGCTGAACCGCGCGCTGGCTGAGCACGTGGTGACGCGCATTAGCGGCCAGCCTGCGCTGGTCACCGCCTACAACGATAAGCGCGATTCTGAACCGGCTCCGCTGCCGTTTTCACTGTCGGCATTGCAGATTGAAGCGGCCAAACGCTTTGGCCTGAGCGCGCAGAACGTGCTGGATATCTGCCAGAAGCTGTACGAAACCCATAAGCTCATCACCTATCCGCGTTCCGATAGCCGCTATCTGCCGGAAGAGCATTTTGCTGGACGACACTCGGTGATTAACGCCATTGGCGTACACGCGCCGGACCTGCTGCCGCAGCCGGTGGTGAACACCGATACCCGCAATCGCTGCTGGGACGACAAAAAGGTTGATGCTCACCACGCGATTATTCCTACCGCGCGTGCGAGCAAGGTCAATCTCAGCGAGAACGAAGCGAAGGTTTATAACCTCGTCGCCCGTCAGTATCTGATGCAATTTTGCCCGGATGCGGTGTACCGCAAATGTCAGATTGACCTCGATATTGCTAACGGTAAGTTCGTAGCAAAGGCGCGCTTCCTGGCGGAAGCCGGCTGGCGGACGCTGCTGGGGGCCAAAGAGCGCGATGAAGAGAACGACGGCACGCCGCTGCCGGTGGTGGCTAAAGCGGATGAACTGCTGTGCGAAAACGGCGAAGTAGTGGAGCGACAAACTCAGCCGCCGCGCCATTTCACCGACGCCACGCTGCTGTCGGCGATGACCGGGATTGCCCGTTTCGTACAAGATAAAGATCTGAAAAAGATCCTGCGCGCTACCGACGGTTTAGGCACCGAAGCGACGCGTGCAGGGATTATCGAGCTGCTGTTTAAGCGCGGCTTCCTGACCAAGAAAGGGCGTTATATTCACTCGACTGACGCCGGGAAAGCGCTGTTCCACTCGCTGCCGGAGATGGCGACGCGCCCGGACATGACGGCGCACTGGGAGTCGACGCTGACGCAAATCAGCGAGAAACAGTGCCGCTATCAGGACTTTATGCAGCCGTTGGTGGGGACGTTGTTCCAGCTTATCGATCAGGCACGCAGCACGCCGGTGAGGCAGTTCCGCGGCTTGGTTGCGCCGGGCGGCGCGAAGAAGTCGTTCAGTAAAAGCAAAGGGAAGAGCAAGAAGCCAGCGGCGAGCCCTGAATAAGATACGTAGCCCGGCCGAGCGAAGCGACGCCGGGAAGCACCAAACGCCGGACACAAAAAAAGCGCTATCACTAGCGCTTTTTTTTACACCACCGAAAGTCAGGATTTTGACTCTTCTGCTTCCGGTAGCGTGACGTTGAGTTCCAGAATCGAAATATCCCCGTCTTTTTGCTCTAACTGCACCGTGACCATTTCTGGGTCAATCTGCACGTACCTGCAAATCACTTCCAGAATATCCTTCCTTAACTGCGGCAGATAGTGCGGTTCTGCGTCACTGCGGCGGCGTTCCGCGACAATGATTTGCAGGCGTTCTTTAGCAATGTTGGCGGTATTCTTTTTCCGTGAGAGAAAAAAGTCGAGTAATGCCATGATTTATCCTCCGAACAGGCGTTTGAGGAAACCTTTCTTCTCTTCTTCAATGAAGCGGAAAGGACGTTCTTCTCCCAACAGACGATCGACAGTGTCGGCGTAGGCTTTACCTGCGTCAGACACGGTATCCAGAATAACCGGTTCGCCCTGGTTAGAAGCGCGAAGGACGGATTGATCTTCCGGAATGACACCGACCAGTTTGATGCGCAGGATTTCCAGCACATCTTCCATGCTCAGCATATCGCCTTTGTTAACGCGGCCAGGGTTATAGCGCGTCAGCAGCAGGTGTTCTTTAATTGGATCTTCACCATTCTCGGCGCGGCGGGATTTCGACGCCAGAATGCCCAGAATACGGTCGGAGTCACGAACGGACGACACTTCTGGGTTAGTGGTGATGATCGCTTCATCAGCGAAGTAGAGCGCCATCAGCGCGCCGGTTTCGATACCGGCAGGGGAGTCGCAGACCACAAAGTCGAACTCCATCTTCTTCAGCTCGTCGAGTACTTTCTCGACGCCTTCGCGGGTCAGCGCATCTTTATCACGGGTCTGAGAAGCAGGAAGGATATAAAGATTTTCGGTGCGCTTATCTTTGATTAATGCCTGATTCAGCGTGGCATCGCCCTGGATAACGTTCACGAAATCATAAACTACACGACGTTCGCAGCCCATGATTAGGTCAAGGTTACGCAGACCGATATCAAAATCGATAACGACCGTTTTCTTTCCCTTCTGCGCCAAACCAGTTGCGATGGCCGCGCTGGAGGTGGTCTTACCCACGCCCCCTTTACCTGAAGTCACAACAATAATGCGTGCCATAGAAATTCCTTGTTAAAAAGGGATTAATTTAACGGTTGAATAGTCAAAGCGCTGTTGTCTAAACGCAGACGCGCCGCTTTGCCATAAAATTCGGCTGGGATCTGATCGCTCAGCCAATATTCCCCGGCAATGGAGACCAGCTCCGCCGCCAGGTGGGTACAAAATACTTGTGCTTCCCGGTCCCCGCCGGCACCGGCCAGAACGCGTCCACGCATCATGCCGTAAACGTGAATATTGCCGTCGGCAATCAACTCAGCGCCCGCGCTGACGTGGCTTGTCACAATCAGATCACAGTTTGGTGCATAAATGCGCTGACCGGAACGTACTGGCGTATCAATCATTCGCGTTTTTGTGATCGGACTAACAATTGGTTCGGGTTCTACCGGTTTGGGCTGCTCTACGGGGGCCGAGCGGACAACTTTTTCTTTGCCTTCAGTCAGTAATGGAAGACCTGACTGGTCGATAGCCGCTTTAAATTGAGGGTTTTTACAACCACTCACGCCTACAATCCGTAAGCCCACGGACATAATGGCCTGCTGAATAGCACGCCACTGGGTGAATTCTTCAAGGTTACCGACATTAACCACAACAGGGGCATGACGGAAAAAGGCCGGAGCCTGGGCGACTTTGTCTTCCAACGCCTGACGAATAACCTCGGGCTTTGCATCATGCAAATGAACCACAGATAGGGTGAAGCTACTGCCTTTAAGTTCGATTGGCGTGTTTGACATCCTGGCCTTACTCAATTTGCTATTTATCGCCGCACGTTGCGCGACGATATTCCGAAGACTATCAGTCATGTTATAGTCACTAATATATTCAAGCAAGTCACGATCGGTCTAATTCGAAGTAAAAGTCGCATTTTCAGAACAAGTGTGCTCAATGGCGTCGTTAGCATTTGGTGCACATATCGTCGTGCGACTTCTTTAGGGCGTTTTTCACCTTGAGTGAAGCGCTTGGAATGGGGGGCTTGGGGTTTAATTTAGGTGGCCTTCGGCCTGAACCCGATGTTCCAATAGTTCTTTTTTCTTAGATATCAGCTTGTTTTGAGACTGTTTATCTAAGGTCATCATTTCGTTAGTAACGTATGTTACTTCTCAATGGACCAGCCTCTCTCACAAAAGGCCGGTCTGAAACCGCGGAGTGATGCTGGATGATAGCTATCTGTGGTAAAGCTGCTCGACGTGATTATCCGCGTTATTTTGAGTGACAAATATCGTATCAATGAACCACGACGGAGTATACTTCAGGCGAAATGCCAGGTATTTTTGACCATTTATTTCTGTTGTATTTTTAGGACATTTTGCTGCATGTCTTTTACCGAGGTAATCGGTGACATGAACAGATACTTTCGAGCACATATTTGATGTAGCATCATTTGTAAAGGGAACCGATACAATGATCACGGTGTCTAGCGTGTAGCGCTCATTGTACAGATAGACATCTGATGATTGAACAGAATCAGTAATTTTGGGGTTACTGAGGCGACTTAAGGGGTTCTCTGAAAGCACTGAGTAATCCATATCAGTGCCCGAGGTTGAAATATTTTTACTGTAGTATTTAGACATCGCAGGGATGTTTTGCCAAGTGTCGAACCTATATGTTTTTGATGGCAGATAATTAAAATAAAAATCGGGGATGACAGGGGAGTTTTCAGACTTAATGATATTTAATCTGATTTTATTTTGATTGTTAATTGATTTGTATGTGCTAATTGTTGGTGGGATGAAAAATATAAAAACAACAAATAACATTGTCTGGAAGTGTGTGATTTTTTTAATGGCTATATCTCTTTCGACGAAGAAAGCTAGACCGTAAATTAATGACATTAGGCAAAAAGTAAATGCTGCTGTTTTGGCTCGATCAGGATATCCAGGCGAAAAAACCATAATAGCCGAACAACCAAGAGACATAAGAAACAATAGTATGGAAATGGATAGTAAAGTCGGCTTTCTATTTTGGATATACTTATTATTCTTGACGGTAAAAACTGCATAGAGAACCAGAACTGTAGTGGTTATGTACAATAATTTTGATGCCTTCAGTGTATCTGGTATCTGTTTGGTAAAGTGAGCTTTGAATTTATCAAAAGTGGATAAGTTTCGCCATTCAGCAAAAGCAGAGTCCATTAAGCGGTGTTCATTACCCGGTGCAGCGAGCAAAACTATGGCACCAACAATGGTAATGGAAAGTAAAGCAACCAACTTAGTATCAATTTTCTTAGTCGAAAAATAGATAAATGAAATTGCAATAATAATGAGTCCAATTACAGCCAGGGAAGCATTTTCGTTACTGCATCCTGCAAATAGTGCAACTGGATAAGTAAATGTGGAGAATTTATTATTTAATATATAGTTAATGACTTGACTTGTCAGGAAAATATAAAAAATAGACGGCCATAGGTAGTTTGCGCTGCCTACGACCCATAAATTGGCTTGACCAAAACTAGGGTGAGAGGTGAAGAATATCATTGCAGCGATAGAATAAAAAAACATTCTATTTTTTTTATTGATGCAAGTATGCTGAACCATTAAAAATATCAAAAATGCTACAGCAGTTGTTTGAATTAATGATAGTAGCGCTTTATTATTGATTGCGAGTAGGCTTGGGCTAATGTAATCAGCAACTACTCGACCGCTCCAGGTCATATAATGCGATAAATGGGCTTCAAAATTGAAAGCCATTAAACTATACCCGTAATCGTCAGACTGCATAGGGTTAAGGTAGTTTAAAGTTAGCAGCGTGATAATGAATAAGGCTATCGATGCTGATGTCAAATATGATTGACGAAAACATTTTAACATTATAAATTCTCTGGGTGTATTAAGGACTATTTTTCAATAAGTTATGTATTGTACGCTATTGGCGAACCATTTTCTACGACTATGAATTGGTGTTTCACAACCAGAGTTAAAGCGTAGTTGGATGTATCTCTATGAAGTTATCGATACGTCATATTTCACTTTGCTAACTCTGTGTCGAGTCACAGCCAAGTCTGGGAATGCGTATACCTTGCAACAACTTTGCGTCTGTAAGCTAACGAAATGTACCTATCGAGGAAGTAACCTGATTTTAGTCCCGTATGTGGCTTGTCGTAGGGGTTTCATTGGTGTTAGCGTAGGCTCAATTTTGAGGATTTTAAGAGTATAAAGTATGTTTTGTGTGATTTATCGTAGTTCTAAACGTGATCAAACCTATTTGTATGTCGAAAAAAAAGACGATTTCTCTCGCGTGCCGCCAGAACTGATGCAGGGCTTCGGCCAGCCTCAGTTAGCAATGCTGTTGCCGCTTGACGGACGTAAGAAGACAGTCAATGCCGATCTGGAAAAAGTAAAACAGGCGCTTAAAGAGCAGGGCTATTATTTACAGATCCCGCCACCGCCTGAAAATCTGTTAAAGCAGCATTTGGCTGAGTCGAAAAATAAGGGCGAGTAACCGCTCTGCTTCCGGCCAAAATGCGTCCACGATGAACAACGAGTAAGGGAAAAGCATGTATCAGCATCATAACTGGCAGGGTGCTCTGCTGGATTACCCGGTAAGCAAAGTTGTCTGTGTTGGCAGTAATTATGCTAAGCATATCCAGGAAATGGGCAGCGCAACGCCGGAAGAACCCGTTCTTTTTATTAAGCCAGAAACGGCGCTGTGCGATCTGCGCCAGCCGCTGATCCTGCCCCAGGGCCTTGGCTCTGTGCATCATGAAGTCGAACTGGCGGTATTGATTGGCGGCACGCTGCGCCAGGCGACCGAAGACCACGTACTGCAGGCGATTGCTGGCTACGGCGTGGCGCTGGATCTCACCCTGCGCGACCTGCAGGGGAAAATGAAGAAGGCCGGTCAGCCGTGGGAAAAAGCCAAAGGTTTTGATAACTCCTGCCCAATTTCTGGCTTTATTCCCGCTTCCGCCTTTGAGGGCGACCCGCAGAATATTTCGCTGGGCCTGACCATCAATGGCGAAGTCCGCCAGCAGGGCAGTACGTCCGATATGATCCACAAGATAGTGCCGCTGATTGCCTATATGAGCCGCTTCTTTACCCTGAAACCGGGTGATGTTGTGCTGACCGGTACGCCGGAAGGCGTTGGCCCACTGCATGCAGGCGATGAGCTTGAGGTGCAGCTTAACGGTCTGTCTCTGACGACCCGCGTACTGTAAGCCCTCCTTGCCGCCCCATTCGGGCGGCAAAACTTGCATCCCTGT
This sequence comes from Kluyvera chengduensis, assembly GCF_044197065.1. Classification (NCBI taxonomy): domain Bacteria; kingdom Pseudomonadati; phylum Pseudomonadota; class Gammaproteobacteria; order Enterobacterales; family Enterobacteriaceae; genus Kluyvera; species Kluyvera chengduensis. The sequence goes on along the minus strand of NZ_JBIQOI010000002.1, from coordinate 396,590 downwards.
GCCAGACTGGTTATAAGAAGCACCCTGATTTTTGATGTGGACATCCTGATGAGCGAATTACCTTTCTGGCAGAGCAAAACCCTTGATGAAATGACAGATGCGGAGTGGGAGTCGCTGTGCGATGGCTGTGGGCAGTGCTGCCTGCATAAACTGATGGATGAAGACACCGACGAAATCTATTTCACTAACGTCGCCTGCCGTCAGCTCAATATCAAAACCTGTCAGTGCCGCAACTACGAACGTCGTTTCGAGTACGAGCCGGACTGCATCAAGCTGACCCGAGACAACCTGCCTACATTCGAATGGCTGCCGCATACCTGTGCCTACCGCCTGCTGGCGGAAGGGGAACCTTTACCGCAGTGGCACCCGCTGATGACCGGTTCAAAAGCCGCAATGCACGGTGAGCGTATTTCCGTTCGTCATATTGCGGTGAAAGAATCGGAAGTCCGAGATTGGCAGGATCATATTTTAAATAAACCGGATTGGGCTGAATAAACCGCCATTTGCGAAGCCATTCACTTTTTTTATATCCGCAGCTGAAAATCACTACGTAATTCTTATACCGGGTCGATAGAGAATAAAATAATCTCGGTATAAGGACGCTCATGCGTAATCCAATAAAACTCTTAATGCTGGCGTTAGCCATCAATCTCGGCGGCTGGGGCCTGGTGCTTGCGGCAGGGTATGGGATATGGTCGTTTGTCAGATAGGAAACAAACTTGCCAGTAGCCTGCGAGAGGCCACTGGCAAGGTGGTGATTAGCGGCCGAACAGGTCGCGTCTTTTCGGTTTGAACGGTTGGGCGATCAGCACCAGCAGCGCCACAATCAGGTAGGCGGCAAAAATACCGACCAGCCATTGCGGCATCTCCAGCGATAAAAATTCCCACTGACGAACAGAGCAGTCACCGGATGCCACGAATACCTGCGGCAGCCACTTATCGAGCGGCAGCCAGCTTGGGAATCGTGCCATAAAATCGCAGGTCATAAACGGCGAGGGGTGAAGCTGAATCATAGTGTGCTCCCACGCCAGCTGCAGGCCTCTGAAAGCGCTGTACAGCCAGATGAGCAGGGCCACATAGCGTAACGGGCTTTTCGGTGCGATAGCACCAACCAACCCCGCGCCCATAACCCCAAACAGCGCACAGCGCTCGTAAATACAGAGTACGCACGGTTTTAATAACATCACGTGCTGGAACCATAATGCCACTAACTCAAGCGCAAAAGCGGTTAACGCCAGTAATAACCAGGCACTGCGGCCACGTGAGCTCTGGTTTAAATATCGCAACATATACATTTCCCTGGAACGTGCTTTGAAAGCGCAGTGTAAACGAAAACGATAGCTGTGCCATCCGGCTATACGTAATTATTCATAAATAGCGAATCAATGCCCGAAAAAAAGTTGTCGGGCGGTAATCACTGAACGTTATTAAGATGTTACTTAGGCAAAACTAACAGCCCATTATTCATCATCCAGTCTATCGATGGCTGCAGCGTAAACTCGACGCACAGCAGGCCGACAATCGTCAACACGAGAGTATAGGGCAGCGCCATCCACACCATGCGCCCGTAAGAGAGGCGAATGAGCGGCGCTAGCGCCGAGGTGAGCAGGAACAAGAAGGCTGCCTGACCGTTTGGCGTTGCAACAGACGGCAGGTTGGTGCCGGTGTTGATGGCCACCGCCAGCAGCTCGAACTGCGGCAGGCTGATTGCACCGTTATCCAGCGCGGCTTTTGCTTCGTTGATATAAACGGTACCGACAAACACATTATCGGAGATGGATGACAGAACGCCGTTAAAGACGTAGAACAGCGAGCGCTGGGCATGCGGAGAAGCCTGGAGCACAAAGTCGATAATTGGCGCAAAGAGGTGTTGGTCGATAATGACCGCGACGACGGCGAAGAAGACCGTCAGCAACGCGGTAAAGGGCAGCGCTTCGGTAAAGGCTTTACCAATAGCGTGTTCGTCGGTAATGCCGGTAAACGAGGTGGCGAAGATAATAACCGACAGGCCAATCAGCCCCACTTCAGCCAGGTGCAGCGCCAGCGCCAGCACCAGCCAGACGCCGATGATGCCCTGAACAATCAGCCGCATTTTCTCCTGTGGCGTCCGCTGCTGACGACTGCGTTCATCAAAATCGTACAGGATTTTACGCACCGGGTCGGGCAGTTCGGCGCCGTAGCCGAAGGCTTTGCACTTCTCCAGCAGCCAGCAGGTCAGCAGCCCGCAGATAAACACCGGCACGGTGACCGGCGACATGCGCAGGAAAAACTCGCCGAAGTGCCAGCCAGCCACTTTGGCAATAATCAGGTTCTGTGGCTCGCCAACCATCGTCATCACGCCGCCAAGCGCCGTACCGACGCCCGCATGCATCATCAAACTACGTAAGAAGGCGCGGAACTGCTCAAGCACGATGCGGTTATGCTTGTCGATATGGCTGTCGTCGAGCAGGTCGTCATCATCGGGGCGCGATGATGCCACCCGATGGTAGATGCTATAAAAACCAACGGCGACGCTGATAATCACTGCCACTACCGTCAGCGCATCAAGAAACGCCGACAGAAATGCGGCTGCCAGACAGAACGCCAGCGACAGCAGGCGCTTGCTGCGAATGGAGAGCAACAGCCGGGTGAAGATAAACAGCAGCAACTGCTTCATAAAATAGATGCCGGCGACCATAAAGATCAGCAACAGCAGCACTTCGAGGTTGGCCGCTATCTCATCGCGCACGTGGTTAGCGGAGGTCATGCCGATAAACACCGATTCGATAGCCAGCAGCCCGCCGGGAATAAGCGGGTAGCACTTCAGCGCCATCGCGAGCGTGAAGATAAACTCCACGACCAGCAGCCATCCGGCGACAAATGGATTAATTAAAAACACCAGCGGGTTGATGATTAAGAAAATAATCAGCAGCAGCTTGTACCAGTCCGGTGACTGACCAAGAAAGTTACGCCACAGCGCGCGACCGTAAGAGATTTCCATGACAACCGTTTCCCTTCTGAAAAGATGTCATTTTTTACCACTAAATCAGTGGTACTGCCAGAATTCAGCCCGTGTGGGGATTTTCTCATACAAAAAAGAAATGTGAAAAATGAAACGGCGATCCCTTTTTAATTCATTTGTCCTGCTACCTGCACTATGTTGCCTCTGGTATGATGAGTCTAATTGCAACGCTGTGTAATGGAATTCTTACTATGGTCATTAAGGCGCAAAGCCCGGCGGGTTTCGCGGAAGAGTATATTGTTGAAAGTATCTGGAATAACCGTTTTCCTCCAGGGTCTATTCTTCCCGCTGAACGTGAACTCTCTGAATTAATTGGTGTGACTCGCACCACCTTACGTGAAGTGTTGCAGCGTCTGGCTCGTGATGGATGGTTAACCATTCAGCACGGTAAGCCGACGAAAGTGAATAACTTCTGGGAGACGTCCGGTCTGAATATTCTGGAAACGCTGGCGCGTCTCGATCACGATAGCGTACCGCAGCTGATTGATAATCTGCTGTCCGTGCGCACCAATATCGCGACCATCTACATTCGTACCGCTTTCCGTCAACATCCAGAAAAAGCGCTGGAAGTGTTGGCGGCAACCCGCGAAGTGGAAGATTACGCCGATGCGTTTGCTGAACTCGATTACGGGGTGTTCCGTGGTCTGGCGTTCGCTTCCGGCAACCCTATTTATGGGTTGATTCTGAACGGGATGAAGGGGCTGTACACGCGTCTGGGGCGTCACTATTTCTCTAGCCCTGAAGCACGTAGTCTGGCGCTGGGTTTCTACCACGAACTGGCGAAGCTGTGTGAAGAAGGCGCGCACGATAAGGTGTATGAGACGGTGCGTCGCTATGGTCATGACAGCGGTGAGATCTGGCATCGGATGCAGAAGACGTTGCCGGGGGATTTGGCGATTCATAGCCGCTAATCTCTGCGTTGTTTTCGTTCCCTGAAGGCCGGATAAGCGAAGCGCCATCCGGCACTCTGTAGCACATTGCCGGATGGCGCTTCGCTTATCCGGCCTACAACAGAGACGGTAAGCCACCCCGGAGTCGGCGTTCTGCACCTCGTCCGGGCTACGATAGAGGTTACAGCGTATTCGGCCGCGGTGGGCAACGCTCCAGCAACTCCACGCTACCATCCGCATTCTGCTGCTCCAGATGCACATCAAACCCCCACAGACGATGCACATGCTTAAGCACCTCGCGACGCCCCTTATCCAGCGGCGCGCGGTTATGCGGCACATAGCGCAGCGTCAGCGAACGGTCGCCGCGCAGATCCACGTTCCACACCTGAATATTCGGCTCCAGATTGCTGAGGTTATACTGGGACGAAAGCTGCGAACGAATCTCCCGATACCCCTCCTCATTATGGATAGCCGAAATCTCCAGATAGTTATTACGATCGTCATCCAGCACCGTGAACAGACGGAAATCGCGCATGATCTTCGGTGACAGGAACTGGCTGATAAAGCTCTCGTCTTTAAAATCACGCATCGCGAAGTGCAGGGTAGTGAGCCAGTCAGAGCCCGCGATATCCGGGAACCAGTACTTATCTTCCTCGGTCGGGTTCTGGCAGATGCGCTTAATATCCTGGAACATGGCAAAGCCCAGCGCATACGGGTTAATACCGCTGTACCATGGGCTGTTGTACGGCGGCTGGTACACCACGTTAGTATGGCTGTGCAGGAACTCGAGCATAAAGCGCTCAGTCACTTTTCCTTCATCGTACAGATGGTTAAGGATGGTGTAGTGCCAGAAGGTCGCCCAGCCTTCGTTCATCACCTGGGTCTGCTTCTGCGGATAAAAATACTGGCTGACCTTGCGCACGATGCGCAGGATCTCACGCTGCCACGGCTCCAGCAGCGGGGCGTTTTTCTCCATAAAATAGAGCAGGTTTTCCTGCGGCTCAGACGGATAGCGGTGGGCCGACTCGATGGCTTTCTCTTCATCACGCTTCGGCAGGGTGCGCCACAGCATATTCACCTGGCTTTGCAGATACTCTTCACGGCTCTTCTGCCGCGCTTTCTCTTCCTGCATGGAGATTTTGGATGGCCGTTTGTAGCGGTCCACCCCGTAGTTCATCAGCGCATGACAAGAGTCCAGCAGGCGCTCCACCTCGTCCACGCCATAGCGTTCTTCGCAGTCGGCAATGTATTTGCGGGCGAACAGCAGATAATCGACGATGGAGCTGGCATCGGTCCAGCTACGGAACAGATAGTTGTTTTTAAAGAAGGAGTTGTGGCCATAGCAGGCGTGCGCCATCACCAGCGCCTGCATGGTCACGGTGTTCTCTTCCATCAGATAGGCGATACACGGGTTGGAGTTGATGACGATTTCGTAGGCCAGCCCCTGCTGCCCGTGCTTATAGCCACGCTCGGTCTCAATAAATTTTTTGCCAAACGACCAGTGGGTATAGTTAATCGGCATCCCGACGCTGGAATACGCGTCCATCATCTGCTCGGAGGTGATGACTTCAATCTGATGTGGATAGGTGTCCAGCCGGTACAGCTTCGCCACCCGGTCGATTTCCGCCAGGTAGGTTTCGAGCAGCGGAAACGTCCAATCGGGTCCATCGCTCAGACGAGTGGTGTCCTTATTCATCGAGTCAATCGTAGCCATTAGCGCGCCCTCATTGTTGGCGACTCTCTCTGTCTGGAGAGCCTCTCTTCAAGAATAGAACACCGCAGAAATTCTGTAACAAGCGCCATTTCTTTTCTTCATGATTTATTCATTTTGATAGCGACTATTTTTCAATTTTGCAGAATTTTATGCTGACAAAAAATAGAGGGTAGCAGGAGATATCAAATTCTCCGCTAGCCCGTGTGATGGGCACTCTGTGAGGTAAGTCACCATAAAAAAAGCATATGTTGAATAATATTTTCACCTGGGTTATCAATTTGTAATTAGAAGATTGTTCTTTTACTTGTTCTGGAGTGGCTATGCACATTGTCATACTGGGAAGTGGCGTGGTTGGCGTAACCAGCGCCTGGTATTTAAGTCAGGCGGGGCATCAGGTTACGGTCATTGACAGGGAAGCCGGTCCTGCGCTGGAAACCAGCGCAGCCAACGCGGGGCAAATTTCGCCAGGGTATGCGGCTCCCTGGGCGGCACCCGGCGTGCCGCTGAAGGCGATTAAGTGGATGTTCCAGCGCCATGCGCCGCTGGCGATCCGTCTGGACGGCACCGGTTTTCAACTGAAGTGGATGTGGCAGATGCTACGCAACTGCGACACCCGCCACTATATGGAAAATAAAGGTCGGATGGTGCGGCTTGCCGAGTACAGCCGTGACTGCCTGAAGACGCTGCGTGAAACTACCGGTATCGCTTACGAAGGGCGACAGGGCGGCACGCTGCAGCTATTCCGTACCGAACAACAGTATGAAAACGCCACCCGCGATATCGCGGTGCTGGAAGAGGCGGGCGTTCCGTATCAGCTGCTGGAGGCCTCGCGCCTGGCGGAAGTCGAACCGGCGCTGGCGGACGTGGCCCACAAGCTGACCGGCGGCCTGCGTCTGCCAAACGATGAAACCGGCGACTGCCAGCTTTTCACCCAGCGTCTGGCAAAAATGGCCGAACAGGCGGGCGTGCAGTTCCGCTTTAATACGCCGGTCGACAGCCTGATTCAGGAAGGGGATCGCATCGTCGGCGTGAAGTGTGGCGATGAAATGGTGAAAGCCGATGCCTACGTGATGGCCTTTGGCTCTTACTCAACCGCCATGCTGAAAGGGCTGGTGGATATTCCGGTTTACCCGCTGAAAGGCTACTCGCTGACCATTCCGATTGTTGAAGAGCGCGGTGCGCCGGTCTCGACCATCCTCGACGAAACCTACAAAATCGCTATTACCCGTTTTGATAACCGCATCCGCGTCGGCGGTATGGCGGAGATCGTCGGCTTTAACACCGAACTGCTGCAACCGCGTCGTGAAACGCTGGAGATGGTGGTGGGCGATCTCTTCCCGCGCGGCGGCAAAATTGAAGAGGCCACTTTCTGGACCGGGCTGCGCCCGATGACCCCAGACGGCACGCCAGTGGTGGGAAAAACCGCGTTCAAAAACCTGTGGCTCAATACCGGGCACGGTACGCTGGGCTGGACCATGTCCTGCGGTTCCGGTCAGCTGCTGAGTGATTTAATGTCTGGCCGAATGCCGTCTATCCCCTATGATGATCTTAGCGTTGCACGCTATTCGCCGGGCTTTACGCCGGCACATCCTCAGCATTTGCATGGCGCACACCAATAAGGAGAACGCATGTCACGTCCCGTGCTCGCCACGATTGATTTGCAGGCGCTGAAGCAGAATCTGGGCATTGTCCGCCGCGCGGCGGGCGGTGCTCGCGTCTGGTCGGTGGTGAAAGCCAACGCCTACGGCCACGGTTTGGATCGCATCTGGAATGCGCTGCGGGAAACCGACGGTTTTGCGATGCTCAATCTTGAAGAGGCCATTTTGCTGCGCGAACGCGGCTGGAAAGGGCCGATTCTATTGCTGGAAGGCTTTTTCCACGCCGATGAGCTGGAGCTTTTCGATAAATACCGGTTAACGACCAGTGTGCATAGCAACTGGCAAATTAAGGCGCTGCAAAACGCCCGCCTGCATGCGCCGATTGATGTCTACCTCAAAGTCAACAGCGGTATGAACCGCCTCGGTTTTGCGCCGGAACGCATCCATACCGTGTGGCAGCAGCTACGGGGCATCGGCAACGTCGGCGCGATGACGCTGATGTCGCACTTTGCCCAGTCGGAACTGACCGACGGCGTAGCGGAGCCGATGCAGCGTATTGAGCAGGCCGCCGAAGGGCTGGAGTGTCCGCGCTCGCTCGCCAACTCGGCGGCAACGCTCTGGCACCCGGAGACCCACTTCGACTGGGTGCGCCCAGGAATCGTGCTCTACGGCGCTTCGCCGTCCGGCCAATGGCAGGATATTGCCAATACCGGCCTAAAACCGGTCATGAGCCTCAGCAGCCAGATAATCGGGATACAGAACCTGAAGCCGGGCGATGCCGTCGGCTATGGCAGCCGCTATCGCGCCAAAGAGGAGCAGCGTATTGGCATCGTGGCCTGTGGCTATGCTGACGGCTATCCGCGCATTGCCGCTAACGGCACGCCGGTGCTGGTGGACGGTATCCGTACCGGCACCATCGGGGCGATTTCGATGGATATGTTGGCGGTGGATTTAACGCCGTGTCCACATGCCGGAATTGGTACCGCCGTTGAGCTGTGGGGGCAGGAGATTAAAATTGATGAAGTGGCCGCCAGCGCGGGAACCGTCGGGTACGAGCTTATGTGCGCGCTGGCGCCGCGTGTGCCAGTTGTGACAGTGTAACTTTTATGGCATTGCCCGGTGGCACTTCGCTCACCGGGCCTGTAGGCCGGATAAGCGCAGCGCCATCCGGCACAACAAACTACTCCGATTCTTCCTCAGCCACCCGCACACCGACTTTCAGCACCTGATTTTCCGCTTTCTCCGCCACCGTCCACACCATACCGGCAAACTCCACCTGGTCACCCACAACCGGCGCTGCGCCTAACAGGTGCTCGACAATATCCCCCAGCGACTGCTGGTTATCGCGGAACTCTTCACCGCCATCCAGACCATAAATCATGGCAACGTCGGCAAACTTCGCCCCGGCTTCCAGAATAAAATCACCAAAGAAGCTTTGATCCAACGCGACCGGCGGCGACTGGCTGAACATTTTACCCAGCGACGGCAGGTCACGTTCGCGGCCAATCACGCACAGAATATCGTTTTCACGCAGACGTGTGCTGCCGGTCGGGTGTAGCAGCACATTGTCGCGGAACAGCGCGGCAATCCGCGTTTCCGGCGGCATATGCAGGTCGCGCAGCGCGGCACCAACGCACCATTTCTCGGCACTCAGCTGATAGACAAACTGCTCCCACGGATTTTCCGGATGGATATCAAGCCCGACGCGAGAGATAGGCCAGCCGACCGGCGGTACCACCACTTTGGCTTTTTTCGCCGCCCAGGAGAGCGATGTCCCTTGTAACAGCAGCGACACCAGCACCACGAAGAAGGCGACGTTAAAGAATAGACGCGCGTTATCGAGCCCGGCCATCATCGGGAAAACGGCGAGAATGATGGGCACCGCGCCGCGCAGACCAACCCAACTGATAAACGTACGCTCGCGCAGGTTAAACCCGCGGAACGGCAGCAGCCCGGCGAACACCGACAGCGGACGGGCGACGAAAATCATCCAGATAGAAAGCAGCAGCGCCGGAATGGCGATTGGCAGCAGGTCGGACGGCGTCACCAGCAGCCCCAGCACCAGGAACATAGCGATTTGCGCCAGCCAGGCCAGCCCATCGAAGTTTTGCAGAATGCCGAAGCGGTTGCGAATTGGCCGGTTGCCAAGCAGGAAGCCGCACAGATAGACCGCCAGAATACCGCTGCCGTCAAGCGAAGTGGTCACGGCGAAAATCATGATCCCGCCGCTCAGCGCCAGCAGCGGATACAGCCCGGCGGGCAGGGCGATGCGGTTGATCATCTGCAGCAGCAGGTAGCCGCCAGCGCCGCCAATCAGAATCCCCAGACCGAACTGCTGAATAATGTGCACCAGGAACATCCAGCTCAGCCCGCTTTCGTGCTGCTGGATCATCTCGATAAGCGTAATGGTCAGAAACACCGCCATCGGGTCGTTACTGCCGGACTCAATCTCAAGGGTAGAGCCTACGCGTTCGTTCAGCCCTTTGCCGCCGAGCAGCGAAAACACCGCTGCCGCATCGGTTGAGCCGACGATAGCGCCAATCAGCATCCCTTCCATGATATCGAGTTTGAACAGCCACGCTGCCATCATCCCGGTTAGCCCGGAGGTGATTAGCACCCCGACGGTCGCCAGCGACAGCGCCGGGCCTAGCGCCACGCGAAAGGAGCTGGCCTGGGTACGCATCCCGCCGTCAAGCAGGATAACCGCCAGCGCCAGGTTACTGACCATATAGGCGAAAGGGTAGTTATCGAAGGGGATACCGCCGATGCCGTCAACGCCCGCCAGCATGCCGATGGCTAAAAAGATAACCAGAATAGGAATACCGAGGCGGGAAGAAAATGAGCTTAAGAGAATACTGCAGGTTACTAAAACTGAACCCAAAATAAAGAGACTAATGACTGCCGTGGCGTCCAATGTTCACGCACTCCCCGATAACGTACAAGCTAGTTACAAAACGTTACCATACTTGCGGCGCGAACATTGGACTAATAAACGGTGATTATTGTTTTTTATTCAACTAATACAGGATGGCCGGTTATTGTCAGCCGGGATTGCCCTGCGGCGTGGGTCAATTGTGCCTGTGCGCCGAGCGCCAGCGTCACCGTGCGCTGTTCATGACCAAAGTCGAGGCCGGTGATGACCGGAATAGACAGCCGTGAACGGAGGTACTCATACATTGACTCGAGGGAATAGCCGGCGTCGTAGTCGTTCGGCGCCGCGCCGGTAAAACTACCCAATACGATGGCGCGCTGGCGCGGCAGAATACCCGCATAGAGTAGCTGTAGCAGCATACGCTCGACGCGGAACGGATGTTCGTTGATATCCTCCAGCACCAGAATCCCGCCTGCAATATCCGGCATCCACGGCGTGCCAATCAGGGAGACGAGCATCGCCAGATTGCCGCCCCACAGCGTTCCTTGTTCATCACATACCGGGCCATCGCCGTTCCACTCAACGCTATAGCGGGGCTGACGCAGGGCGCGCCAGAAGTGCTGTTCGGTAAACGCATTCAGGGTTTCCGCGCCGAAGTTTCCGGCCAGCATCGGGCCGCTGAAGGTAATCACGTTGCTTTTGGCCAGCAGTCCGGACTGAATAGCGGTGAAGTCGCTATGGCCGCAGATAAGCAGCGGGTCCTGCCGCTGGCGGGCAGCCAGCGCCTGCCAGTCAATGCTGTCCAGCAGACGGCTGGCGCCGTAGCCGCCGCGTACCGCCAGCACTATCTGATTCTTCTCCTTGAGGGTCGCCAGCGCGTTGATGTCGTGCAGGCGCTCCGCTTCCGTTCCGGCAAAGCGGCGATCGCGACGAGTGATAACCTGCTGATTATTGACCCGATGCCCGGCCTCTTCTAATCGCTTAACCCCGCACTGCGCGGCGGACTGATTGATGCAATAACCGGAAGGGGCGACGAGATGAAACTGAGACATGGCATTTCCTTGCAGAGAATGAAACGAGTATCATGCCGCCTGAGCCCATGGTTGTCATTAACGGCGGCAAAGTTCAGCTAAAAGGATAGATGCGTGAAATTGAGATGGTTTGCTTTTTTAATTGTATTACTTGCAGGGTGTAGTTCTAAATCGGATTACCGTAACCCGCCCTGGAATCCCGAAGTGCCGGTGAAACGAGCAATGCAGTGGATGCCTATCAGCGAAAAAGCCGGTGCGGCCTGGGGCGTCAGCCCGCGCCTGATAACCGCGATTATCGCCGTAGAGTCCGGCGGTAACCCGTCGCTTGTCAGTAAATCGAACGCAGTGGGTCTGATGCAGCTGAAAGCTTCCACCTCTGGTCTGGACGTTTACCGCTATATGGGCTGGAGCGGGCAGCCGTCAACCAGCGAGCTGAAAAACCCGGAGCGTAATATCTCAATGGGAGCCGCTTATCTGAGCATTCTCGAACATGGTTCGCTTGCTGGGATAACCGATCCGGAAGTGATGCAATATGCGCTGGTGGTCTCGTATGCCAACGGTGCCGGTGCGCTGCTGCGCACCTTCTCATCGGATCGTAAAAAGGCCATTGCCAAAATTAACGACCTAGATAAGGATGAATTCTTCGAGCACGTCGTGAAGAATCACCCTGCGCCGCAGGCGCCTCGCTATATCTGGAAGGTTCAGAAAGCGATGGACGCCATGTAATCAGCGGACGTTATTCGCCCGTTCGCGCGCTTCACGCTCCAGCGCAAAGATAATGCGCTGGAGCGAGCGCTCAAGCACCGGATTCATATTCAGAAAACGGAAGCTTAAGCGCGGCGTGACGATGGTTTCGTTCTTGCTATCCACCACTTTGCGCTCGCTTATTCCCAACAGCTGCGCATCAAAGCGAAAGCGCCCCCACTGCGCCATATCCAGCTCAATCTCTTTAAGTTGCATACCCGGCACTAATCCCTCCGGCGCTGGCGCATCCAGCAGTGCGCCCATACCGCCGAGCGAAAGATCGTACAGACGGAAGCGCAGCGTGCTTTTATCCGGCAGCGTGGCTTTACCAAAATAGGGCGGATGCAGCGGGGCGGGAATGCGGAAAAACTCCCGACGCTGAATAAACCAGACCGCCGCAGGCGTAGGCATCACGAAGGCAGGCAGGTTCTGATAATCTTCGACCGCCATGGCTGGCACCGTGAATTCAATTTTGGCACCGTTAGTTTCGGCAACGATGGTGATATTTTTTGCCGTTCTGGCCGCAATGTTATCTTCTTCCCGGCTGCCAAAATCAATCACCAGCCGCTGCTGGCTGGCATCAAGAATACGGCTAATAAACTGTCGGGACGACCAGCTGACGCGCAGCGCGGCGTTAGCCTGCTGAAGATCGCGCAGAATACTCAATACGGCTAATGGGTTTTGCTTTAGGAACTGTGTGTTGTGCTCACTCACGTGGAATGGCTCCTGAATGGCAGAGGCTTAATTATCTATCGGCGTAGCAATCTATAACTTCAGCGCCCAAATGAAAATATTTAACATCTTCGCAGCTTTAGGCTGACGTAAGCACTTAAGACAGTGCTTACGTCAATATTCGTATTTATCCGTATAAAATATCATCGCCATTCCAGGTTTTTTAAGAACAATTACCTATACTTGAAGTATTAGCGGCGCAGAATGTCGGCGCTTTTATGGCTGTTTAATGGAACTGAAGAGGTGGGAAAATGGGTATTATTACCTGGATTATTTTTGGTCTGATTGCCGGTGTTATTGCCAAACTGATTATGCCGGGGCGTGATGGGGGTGGATTCATCCTCACCTGCATCCTGGGGATAGTTGGTGCGGTTGTGGGCGGCTGGTTAGCAACCACGTTTGGCCTCGGCGGCAGCGTCACCGGTTTTAACCTGCACAGCTTCCTGGTCGCCGTAGTGGGTGCCATCGTTGTGCTGGTGGTTTTCCGCCTGATTCGCCGCGAATAATGTCTCGCAACGGCCCCGTAAGGGGCCGTTCTTCGTTTTATCCCCCGCGTTTTTCCACTTTTCGTCGTTGCCTGCATTTTTATGTTGAACTAAAAACACAAATGATAATAATTATCGTTCTTTGTGCGTTTTGGGTTCACTTATAAAATGAAAAAAACCGTTTTTCGTCGTTGTACGCTTTCAGGGATGATTGCCGTTGCGCTTTCCACATCGGCCTGGGCTGATAAAAATGAAACCACGATGATAGTTACCGGGTCAGGCGAGAGCGGTGAGCTCCCGGCCTGGACCAACAGCGCCACCAAATCCGCAGTGGCGGAGAGTAAAACGCCGCAGGTGATCAACACCATCAGTCAGCATGAAATCAGCGAACGCCATGCGACATCGGTGAATGAGATCCTGCGCTATGCGCCGGGCGTCTCGACCGAATCCCGCGGCAGTACCACCTATATGAGCGAATACAAAATCCGCGGTTTTACCGTTGATAATGAGTTCTACAATGGTCTGCAACTGCCTTATAACGTTACCGGCAATACTAAAGCGCGTATCGATCCATTGCTGATCGAGAGCGTCGATATTCTGAAAGGGCCCTCTTCCGTGCTGTATGGCAACGGCTCGCCGGGCGGGTTGGTTAACATTCAGGGCAAAAAACCGCAGACGACGCCGCGCACCGAAGTGGGTTTTAATACCGGCACCCGTAATCTGAAAGAGGGGTATCTCGATTCCACCGGGCGCATTGCCGACAGCGACTGGAGCTACCGCCTGCTGGGTAAAGCGACGGAAGGCGACGATCAGCCGCACACCACCCGCACCGAGGATTATCTGGTGGCACCGAGCGTCACCTGGCAACCGAGCGATAAAACCCGGCTGACGATTGATGCGCTGGCGCAAAACACCCCAAGCCTGACGCCGTCGAACCCGCTGCCGCTCTCTTATCTGCGCTCAAGCTATGCCGACAAGCGCGATTATGCCGGTGACAAATGGAACGGTTTTAAACAGCGCCAGTGGATGGTGGGTTATAGCTTCGAGCACGAATTTGATAGCGGCTGGGGCATTGCGCAGAAAGCGCGTTACTTTGATATCGATACCCACCAGAAGAGCATTTACTCCACGGGGAATACGGACAATCCCGTTTATGACTTAGACCGTTTTGCTTACACCACGGATGAAGACCTGCATAGCTTCAACATCGATAATCAGGTGACGCGCACCTTCGCCTTTGGTGAGTGGCAGCACCACCTGCTGGCCGGGTTTGATTACCAGAAGCTGAACTCGCATTACCACTATCGCTATGCGCCTGCGTCAACGACGCCGGGTATTGATATGCGCAACCCGGATTTCGGCCTGGTCAATGAAGACGCGCTGGGGTTGTATACGGAACAGAAAAACCGTCTCTCCTATAACCAGAAAGGGTACTACCTTCAGGATCAGGTTGAGTTTGGCGGTCTGAATCTTCTCGCCAGCCTGCGTTACGATGAGTACCAGTCTGCCACTACCGATTATCTTAAAGACGACCAGAAAACGTGGATTTCTCAGGACCGGGTAACGAAACGGCTCGGGGCGCTGTACGCCTTTGATAACGGTATTTCGCCGTTTATCAGCTATTCCGAAGGGTTTAAGCCGGTATCACCGGCGCGTAACCTGACGGCCGACCAGGTGAAACCGACCACCAGTAAACAAGTGGAGGGTGGTGTGAAGTACCTGCTGGCGGAATATGCCACCACCTTCACCGCCTCGGTATTTAACATTAAGCAGAAAAACGTGCTGAGCCTGGACCCGAGCTGGAACTACCATCAGACGGGGGAGATTGAATCAAACGGTGCGGAGCTGTCGGCCATTAGCCGACCAACCGATAACATCAATCTGATAGCCAACTACGCCTATACGCACGCCATTAATACCGAAGATGAAACCTATCAGGGTAAACGTCCGACGCAGGTTCCGGAAAACGCGTTTAACCTGTGGGGGGATTACACCTTCGATCAAAGTCTGGTGCGCGGGCTGACGGTGGGGGCCGGGGTGCGCTATACCGGGCCAATGGAAATTGCGCCGGATAACACCGCAGGCAAACTCGGTGGCACCACGCAGTACGATATGTCGCTCTCTTACGATATGTCGGCGGTGGACAGCAGCCTGGCAGGGCTGATGCTGAAAGCCAGCGCGCAGAACCTGACCAATAAAGAAACGCTGACCTGCTATGACAGCACCAACTGCTGGATTGGTCGTGACAGGACGGTGCAGGTTGGGGCAAGTTACACCTTCTGAGCGTAGGCCGGATAAGCGTAGCGCCATCCGGCACCGTGCGGCCTGGTGCCGGATGGCGGCGAAACGCCTTATCCGGCCTACAAATAGCTTCCGGGCTACGGGATGGTTTACTGTAGCCCGGACGAGGCGTTTACGCCGACTCCGGGGCGGCACCAGCGGTAACAGACTGTCGCTGCGACGCCTTCATCGGAATAAACGCGATAATCACCGCGCCCAGCACCAGGAACCCGGCGACCATATAGATCCCCGCGTTGAAGCTGCCGGTCACGTCTTTCATCAGTCCCATCAGCAGCGGGCCGAGCGCGGCGCCGGTCATCCCGGTGCCGTTAATCACCGCAATACCCAGCGCACGGGCGCGCAAGGAAAGCGCTCTGTCCGGTGTGGTCCAGAAAATGACCATCGCGGCAAAGGCCCCCATCGACGCCATCACGATGCCGGTAAACTGCAGCGGCGGATACGGACTGGTGGCGGTGAGTACCCAGCCCGCGGCGGCGAACAGATAGGGCAGCAACGTGTGCAGCTTACGCTCGTTATGGCGGTCTGAACGCTTGCTCCACCAGATCATCCCGATAATGGTACAAACCTGAGGAATGGCGCTGAGCAGGCCGATGGTCACGTTGCTGCTCTCGGCGTTGAAACTGCGCAGGATAAGCGGCGTCCAGACGCTCAGGGCGCTCAACGTATTGGTCAGGCAGAAGTAGGCCAGCGTATAGAGCATGATGGTCGGCGTCATCAGCTCGCGCATCACGCTCTTTTGCCCCACCGATGCCGCCTGGATCGCGCTCTGGGTTTGCAGCGCACTCTGGCGGTCGGCCTCCATCATCTCTTCAAGGCAGGCCTTATCGTCGTCGGTCAACCATTTGGCTTTCGACGGACTGTCGTCCAGCCAGAACCAGACCACCAGACCGAGCAGCACGGACGGGAAGCCTTCCAGCAGGAACAGCCACTGCCAGCCCTTAAGGTTCAGCAGACCGTCCATGTTGAGAATGTAGCCGGAGGCCAGCGACCCCAGCGCCATGGTCACCGGCATGGCAATCATAAACAGGGCGTTGGCGCGGGCGCGATAGTGCGCCGGGAACCAGTAGGTTAAGTAGTAGAGCAGGCCGGGCAGGAAACCGGCCTCGGCAATACCGACCAGCATACGCAGTGCGTACAGGCTATTTGGCCCGGTGGCGAACAGGGTGGCGGTCGAGGCGATGCCCCAGACTATCATCAGGATGGCAATCCAGCGGCGGGCGCCGACGATGGTCAGCATCACGTTGCTGGGGATACCGCACACCACGTACATCACATAGAACAGGGTTGTTGCGAGACCGAACATGGTACTGGTCAGCCCCAGGTCTTTGCCCATGGTCAGGCCGGCAAAGCCGATATTAATACGGTCGAGATAGGAGAAAACAAACAGCACAAATAAAAACACGATCAAGCGGCGGAAAAGCTTATTGATAACCGCCTGTTGGCGAGGGCTCAGCGGCTGCTGCGCCGGGGGCGGAGTGGCAAGCTCCCCGTCGCGTTTGTGTCCCAGAGAAGGGCTATCGTTCATGAAAAGCTCCACATTGTGTTTATTAGTATGGGTACCGAGATGCAGGCTGCTAACGTATAGAAAATCGCCATCATAGATGTCAATTTTACGTAGATAAAATGATACGTATTTGTTATGCGTGTGGCATTTGTGAATCATAATGAGATCTGCGTCGCGCTAATTCCCAAGCCGCCGGTATTCGGGGCGAAAAGGGGTCAGGACGGGCGTAACGACTCAGGGTATAATCGAAAAATCTGTGGTTTGATGGGGTAAGGAAACGCATGAGTCATACAAAAAAAGTATCGGACGATACCGCCTTTCATCGTGAAGAGTTTCCGTTCTACTGGATTGTTAACGTCTATGCGCGTTACACCCAAACCGTAGAAGTGGCGCTGAAAAAGATTGCGCTGGACGTGTCGCGCTTTCGCGTGTTGATGATCACGCACCAGTACGGCGAGGCGAGTATCTCGCAAATATCCGAATACGCGCTGGCGAAGATGCCGACGGTCACCAAAATTGTTGGCCGCCTGCGCGATGATGGCCTGGTGACCACCGCAAATAGCGCAAGCGACGCGCGGGTAACGGTGGTGATGCTCACCGAAGCAGGCCAGCAGAAAGTGGCGGAAGCGATGCCGCTGGTGGGGAAGATTTTCGACAAAGGCTTTAAGGGAATGAGCGCAAGTCAGGTGGAAAAAATGAACCAGTCGCTGTCGAAAGTGCTGGATAATCTTAATGAGCTGTAGCCCCAATACGACACAATGACAAAATTGTGACCCGCGTAGAAAATTATCATAACCCCCTGTAAATACACTCTTTTCTTATGACTACCGTCGGCCTCGCCGCCAACGGTAGCGCCCGCCTGTATTCGCTATTTTGCGTTGTAATTCATCAAACTGCGTGATTAACCCTTATCAATAAAAGGTTAATTAATTGTTATTTTACCGTAAATTTAACGTGAAAATTTACTTGAATTTTCATCTAAATATTCCATAGTGATTACACATTGGTCATGGCAAAAAAGCAGCAATGACTGCGCGCCTGAATATGATTCATTTTTTCTGGTTAAGGTGTTAATCATGCAGCCAGTTTGTGAGAGCAATGGGTTTGTCGAACGGTTCACCCTCGGCGAGGGCGACCTGAGTTTTGCCGTCAAAGACACCCTGGACGTGGCGGGATTCCGCACCCAGGCGGGTTGTCAGGCGCTGGCGGATACGCCGGTCGCCGCGCAGCATGCGAGCGTTGTTGCCACCCTGCTGGCGAACGGCTGCGTGCTGTCAGGAAAAACCACGTTACATGAACTGGCGTTTGGCGTGACTGGGGTAAATCCCTGGAGCGGTACCCCGCTGAATCCACGTTTCCCGTCGCTTATTCCCGGCGGGTCTTCCAGCGGTTCGGCAGCGGTTGTGGCGGCGGGCGAGGTCGATTTTGCGCTCGGCACCGATACCGGTGGTTCGGTACGCATGCCGGCAGCCTGCTGCGGCGTTCTTGGCCTCAAGCCCGGCTATGGCGTGCTGAGTCGACACGGCGTGATGCCCGCCGACAGCTCGCTCGACAGCGTCGGCCTGTTTACCCGCGATGCGGACACCCTTCGTCAGGCGCTAAACCGCCTGGACATTGCCGTCTCATCCCCACTGGACGCGTTGCCAGCCATCACCTTTATCTCTGCGGCGCTGCCGGAAATTGATGCCGCACTGCTGCGTTTCCTTGCTGACGCGCACGTGCAGCCAGAGCACGGCGAACTGCCAACGCTCACCGATGCCCATCTTGCGGGTGTCGCCATTATCAGCCATGAAAACTGGCAGGCCTTCCGCGCGCTACTGGCGAAAAACACTGTCTCAGCTGATGTGGCAACCCGCATTCGTGCCGGGGCTAACATCAGCGCCGAGGCGCTGTCCCAGGCGGAAAAGGTGCGGCAGCGCTTCAGCGACGATGTCGATGCGCTGCTGGCGACCACGCCGCTAGTGGCGCTTGCCACGTTGCCAGAATTGCCACCGACGCTTACCGAGGCGAAAGACCCGCTCAGCGTGGTCAACCTGACCCGGCTGGTGAGGCCGTTCAACCTTAGCGGACATCCGGCGCTTACGCTGCCTGCGGGCACGCATGATGGTCGCCCGATTGCCCTGCAACTGGTGGCCCGTAAAGGTGCCGAAGGGTTGCTGGTACAGGCCGCCGAATGGCTCACGGCGCGACAACGCCGCTAAGCCAACCCGTTTTACCTTTTCCCTGATGACTCAGTGAGTTCGACTCATTGCGGCCTCGTTCGCCCTGCGAACGGCTGCCTATAAAAATTGTGGAGAAAGCCATGTCTGCCATCCAGGTTCGTGAATCGCTGGTTCCGCTGCTGAGCGAAGTGAGCGCGCGCAGTGCCGATTTTGAGCATCAACGCCATATTTCCGACGACATCATTACCGGCTTTAAACAGGCGGGCGTTTATCGCGCGTTGGTGCCAAAAATCTACGGCGGTGATGAGTGCTCCCCGGCGCAGTTCTGCGAACTGATTGAACAGATTGCCACCGCGGACGGTTCCGCAGGCTGGGTGGCGAGCTTCGGCATGAGCCCGTTTTACCTCGGTGCGCTGCCGGTAGACACGTTAAAAGAACTGTATCGCGACGGCCCGGACGTGGTCTTTGCGGGCGGGATTTTCCCGACGCAAAAGGCGCGTCAGGCCGACGGCGGCTACCGGGTCAGCGGACGCTGGAGCTTTGCCAGCGGCAGTATGGGCGCGTCGGTGCTGGGGGTAGGCATTCTCCCCGATGGCGACCAGGCGCTTCCGCGCATGGCGGTACTGCCTCGCGCCAGCGTGCAGATTGACCCGGTCTGGGACACCGTGGGCCTCGCCGGAACCGGCAGCCACGACCTGCTGGTAGACGACGTGTTTGTGCCACAGGAGTGGACCTTTATACGCGGCGGCGCGCTGAACCTTGAAGGCCCACTGTACCGCTATCCGGTACTCTCGTTAGCCACCCAGGTGCTCTCGGTGGTGGCGCTCGGTGTGGCCCGCGCGGCGCTCAACGAAATTTACGCCATTGCCCATCGTCAGCAGTCAGTAACCGGCGCGCCGCGTCTGGCGGACCGCCCGCAGGCGCAGATGCAAATTGCCCGCTGCGAGGCCGACCTGCGATCCGCGCGCGCCTGGTTCTATGACGCCATCGACGACGTCTGGCAGCAATTGCACAGAGGCGATGACGCAGACTGCGCGCAGATCAACGCCTTACGACTTTCCTCAACCCACGTGACCCGCGTCGCTGCCGAAGTGGCACGCCAGGCGCTGGCACTGAACGGTATGGGCGGCGTCACCATGACCAGCCCGCTGCAGCGCTACGTCCGCGACACGATGGTGATTACCCAACACGCCTTTATGGGCGACCTCTCGTACCTCAACGCCGGTACGGTCTTTTTCGGCGGTAAACCGATGCCCGGTTACCTGTAATTTTTAACCTAAGGAGCAACCAATGAGCCAATCAACCACACTGCGCGTGCTGTTTTGCATCGGCGTGAACCAGAACTTTTTTGACGCCAGCGCGGCGGAAGCCAAACAGGTATGGGCCGCTTTCGGCGTGATGATGAAAGGAATCGAAGAGACCCCGGGGATCACGGTTATCGGCAATATGGACGATGACCAGTTGATGGTCGGCCCGTCCACTACCGCACCATGGACCACCTACGTACTGGCAGACGCCCAGGCGCTGGAAAACGTGGCCGCGGTCTGCAACCTGTTCCGCACCACCCCGGTCGGCGACAGCGGCAGCAAGCTGTGGAAGTACTGCAAAATCGAAGCCCGCGTCGGTCGCGAGCTGATTATCCAGGGCTAAGGGGGCAGATGATGACCTCTCAGGATGCGCTGCGCCTTCAGCAGCTCGAAGACCAGCAGGCCGCGCGGGTGTGTATCAGCCACTACATGCACCTGTGCGACCGGCTGGATTCACTCGACACGGTGCAGGCCATTGGCGCGCTGTTCAGCGTCGATGCCTGCTGGCAAGGCGTCGGCGAACCCTACGCCACGCGACTGGGGCGTCATCAGGGACGCGCGGCGATTATTGCGATGATGGCGGGCTACGTCCGAGAGCCCGCGCACTTCGCTATGAACGCGCACTTTCTCTGTTCAGAGGCGCTGACGATGGCAGCAGGTGGAGAGGTACAGGGCCGCTGGCTGATGCTGCAAACCTCGGCCTTCAGCGCGGGCGGCGCGCACCTCAACGCCGCCGAATTAAACGTCACCTTCCGGCGCGAAGCGGGGGAGATGGTGATGCACCATTTCACCACCCGCAACCTGTTTAGCCGACCCGTAAGCCACTGGCACGCCGAGGATACCCTCCCGGTGCCGGACCAAAATCAGACCGTCGAAGACGTGCAGGAGAATGGACATGCAGTGTGACCACCTGATTCATGTGAAAAATATCGATACCACGACGCCAAACGCGCCGAGCCGCGACGAGATTGCCTCGCTGGTACAGCACGACCGTGTACACACCTCGCTGTACACCTCTGATGCACTGTTCAATCTGGAGCTGGATCGCGTGTTCGGCAAAACCTGGGTCTGGGTGGCGCACGCCAGCGAAATCCCGGAGACCGGCAGCTTCAAAACCACCGAAATTGGCACCCAGCCGGTGATTGTGGTGCGTGACCGTAAAGGCACCATCCACACCCTATTGAACCGCTGCCGCCACCGCGCGGCTACCGTCTGCGAACACCGCAGCGGCAAAACCAACAGCTTTGTCTGTCCGTACCACGGCTGGGGCTACGCGCTGGACGGCAGCCTGCGCGGCGTGCCGCACCCGGAAAGCTATGCCGACCAGTTAGAAAAAGGCGAGCTGGGGCTGGTGTCCCTGCGTACTGAACAGTACGCGGGCATGATCTTCGCCACCTTTAACGACCATATTGAACCGCTGGAAGATTTCCTCGGCGCGGCGAAAAAGTGGATGGATCTGTTTATGAAGCAGGGCGCGGGCTACCCGATAAAAACCGGCCCGGCGCACCGTTTCCGCTTCCCCGGCAACTGGAAAATCCAGCTCGAGAACACCACCGATGGCTACCACTTCCCGGTGGTGCACCGCTCGTTCTTAAGCTCGGTCGATAAGCAGACCGAAGATATGCTCAACTTTGTCGACGGCAGCGGCTACGTTGAAGACCTCGGCAATGGCCATAGCGTGATGGTGATGATCCCGGAACTGGTGGATCTGGAAGCCAATCTGGACGCGCCGATCCCGGAGCGCTTTACCGAACTGGCCGACGCGCTGCGCACCGATCACGACGAGGATCAGGTGCGTCGTATCGTCCGTGCGGTCGGTGGCTCTGGCTTCAACCTCAATATCTTCCCGAATATTGCCTGCTCGATGGCCTTCTTCCGCGTATTGCAGCCGGTGTCGGTAAACGAAACCGAAATTCACCATGCGGTGATCACCATGGACGGCGGCCCGGAAATCGCTAACCAGGCGCGTTTGCGTCTGCACGAGCACTTCCAGGGGCCGATGGGCTTTGGCACGCCGGACGACTCGGAAGCGTGGGAGCGCGTCCAGCGCGGGGCTACCGCCGGTGACGACCTGTGGATCATGCTCAACCGTGGTCTGGCGGGGGAATACCGCACCGACGATGGCCTGCGTAGCGACGTTAGCGCCGAAACCGGCATGCGCGCGGCCTACCAGCAGTGGAAAAAACTGATGACGGAGATGGAATAAATGACGACCGCTGAATCTGTACTGTTTAACGCCATCGCGGTTATCAACCTCGAAGGCGACCTGCTGGATCAGGGCGAGTTCGATGCCTGGCTGGATCTCTGGCAGCACGACGGCTTGTATGTGGTGCCGATCGACCCGACCGAGACCGACTTCAAAAACACGCTCAACTACGCCTGCGACGATCACGAAATGCGCGCCAAGCGCGTAAAGCGCCTTTATAGCGGCGAGTCTATCTCCACCACGCCGCGTGCCAGAACCCTGCGCACGCTGTCGCGCTTCCGCCTGCTGGAAGCCAGCGAAAACGAAGTGGTGATACGCGGCGCACAGTCGCTGTGGGAACACCGCAAGGGCCACAGCCGCCACTACGCCGCCGACATCACCTGGCACTTGCGCCCGCAGGAAAGCGGCTGGCGCATTACCCAGAAGGTGATTCGCCTGGTCAACAGCGACGATGTGCTGCACAGCATCGGCTACATCCTGTAAGGAACCGTTTATGACGCAAACCGCATTAGTGACCGGGGCGGCTTCCGGTCTCGGCAACGTGATTGCCGCTCATCTGCTGGCCGAGGGCTTTCAGGTGGTGCTGACCGATGTCGACGCCGCCCGCGCCGAAGCCGCGGCGGCAAACCTCGATAACGGCGAAGGCAAAGTCCTGGCGCTGGGGCTGGATATCCGCCAGCCGGAGGCCTTTGACCGTGCGCTGACGGCGACGATTGAGCGCTTTGGCACCCTACAGGTGCTGGTCAATAACGCCGCGCTGACCCTCGCGACCCCGGTAATGGAGATCACCGCAGAGGAGTTTGACCAGGTGATTTCCACCAACCTGCGCGGCACGTTCGTCGGCTGCCAGACGATGGGGCGCTACTTCGCCCGCCGTGGCTACGGTCGCATCATCAACCTGGCGTCGCTCGCCGGGCAGAACGGCGGCACCGCATCCGGGGCGCACTACGCGGCGTCAAAAGGCGGCATTCTGACGCTGACCAAAGTCTTTGCCCGCGAGCTCGCGAAATCCGGCGTGACGGTCAACGCCATCGCGCCGGGGCCAATGGACCTGCCGACGGTGCACGCGCTGGTGCCGGAAGAGAAGATGCCCGGCCTGTTGCAGATGATCCCGGTCGGCGAACTTGGCGACGCGGCGTTTGTCGCCGAAGCCGTAGCGCTGCTGGCCTCTCAACAATCGTCGTTTGTCACCGGGGCCACCTGGGACATTAACGGCGGGCTGTTTATGCGTTAAGGAGGCGGAAATGCTGACATTACAGGTTATCCGCCGCGAGCTACAGGGCGAGGTGCTGCTGCTGACGCTGGCGAAAACCGACGGTACGGCGCTGCCCGCGTTCACCGCCGGGGCGCATATCGACGTGCATCTGGGCGACGATCTGGTGCGTCCGTACTCGCTGTGCGGCGATCCGTTTGAACGCCATCACTACCAGCTTGGCGTGCTGAAAGACAGCCAGTCAAAAGGCGGCTCGCTCGCCGTGCACCGGCTTCAGGAAGGCGATGAGATTCAGGTGAGCGAGCCGCGCAATCTGTTTGCGCTGGATGAAAAGGCCAGCCACAGCCTGCTTATCGGCGGCGGTATCGGCATTACGCCGATGCTGGCGATGGCGGCGGAGCTGCTGGCAGCCGGGCGCGCTTTCAGCCTGCATTACTGTGCGCGAAGCCGCGCCCAGGCCGCGTTTGTCGCCCAGTTGACGGCATCGGCCTATGCCCCGCAGGTGCATCTGCACTTTAGCGACGAGCAGCGTATCAACCTTGCTGCGGTGCTGTGCGACGTGCCTGCTGGCACTCACGTCTACGTCTGCGGCCCGACGCGGCTGATGGATGCGGTCAGCGAGCAGGCCACCGCACAGGGCTACGCGCCGGAGCAGATCCACCAGGAGTGCTTTAGCGCCGAGGTGGAAACCGGCGGCCAGCCGTTTGAAGTGGTGGCAGCCGCCAGCGGCATCACCGTTCAGGTGGCGGCAAACCAGACCATCGTTGAAGCGCTGGCGTTGGCGGGGCTCAAGGTCTGCGTCTCCTGCAAACAGGGGATCTGTGGCAGTTGTCTGACCGACGTGCTGGAAGGTGAGCCGGATCATCGTGACCACTATCTGACCGACGAAGAGAAGGCCGATGGCGATCAGATCCTGCTGTGTTGCTCCCGGGCGAAAAGCGCCCGTCTGATAATCGATCTTTGAGGATCTTCTCTATGACTCTGCAAACCGAATTTCGTAACGCCATGGCGCAGTTGGGCAGCGCGGTATCGGTGATAACCACCGACGGCCCGGCGGGTAAATTTGGCTTCACCGCCTCTGCCGTGTGTAGCGTGACCGATCAGCCGCCGACGCTGCTGGTGTGCATGAACCGTAACTCTTTTGCCCACGCGCACTTCAGGCAAAACGGCGCGCTGTGCGTCAACGTGCTGTCGAGCGACCACCAGGCGCTGTCGGGCATTTTTGCCAACGCCAGCCTGCGCTCTGAAGAGCGTTTCTGCCACGACAACTGGCAGGTGATGGCCAGCGGCGCGCCGGTGTTGAGCTCTGCGGTAGCAAGCTTCGACTGCCTGATTGATGACTGCCACGAAGTGGGCAGCCACTCGGTCTTTTACTGCCGGGTGCAGGCGATTCGCATCAGCGAGCAGCCGCGCGGGCTGGTTTATTTCAACCGCCGCTACCACACGGTTGGCTGCGACGTGGAAGCCTGATAACGAGAAGAGGAAGGTCGGATGAGCAATGTCGTTTCTGAAACTACCGTCACATCAACCACCGTCCACCATGACGCGCAGCAAATGCGCAAGCTGGTGGTCGCGTCGGTGCTGGGTAATGCGCTGGAATGGTATGACTTCTTTCTCTATGGCACCGCCGCGGCGCTGGTGTTTGGCCCGCTGTTCTTCCCGGTCGGCGGCGACCCGTTACAGGGGACGCTGCTGGCGTTTTCCGGCTTTGCGGTTGGCTTTCTGGCGCGCCCGCTCGGCGGCATCCTGTTCGGCCATATCGGTGACCGCTATAGCCGCAAGATGACGCTTATCATGACGCTGACGCTGATGGGCGCAACGACATTTGTGATTGGCCTGTTGCCGACCTACGCGCAGATTGGCATTTGGGCACCGCTGACGCTCATCATCCTGCGCTTCTTACAGGGCGTGGCGTCCGGCGGCGAGTGGGGCGGCGGCGTGCTGATGCTGAGCGAAAACGCCCCGGCCTCACGCCGGGGATTCTATACCGCGTGGAGCCAGATGGGCGTCTCCGGCGGCTTTGTGCTCTCGGCCTTCGCCTTTTATCTCGTCCAGCAGTTGCCGGAAAGTGATTTTCTGAGCTGGGGCTGGCGCGTACCGTTTTTGCTGAGCATCGCCATCTTCCTGGTCGGCGTGTATATCCGCAAAAACATCCGCGAGAGCAAAGCCTTCACCCAGGCGAAGCCGGAAGACCAGCACGAAAAGATCCCGCTGCTGGTGCTGGTACGCGAGCACCCGAAAGCGCTGTTGCAGGCGATAGCTCTGCGGCTGCCGGAAAACGGGGCGTCCTATATTTTCTTCACCTTCTCGGTGGTCTACGCCAAACACATTGGTATCGGCACCGGGGAGATCATCAGCGCGGTCACGCTGGCGATGCTGATTGAATTCTTCTCGATCCTGTTCTGGGGCGCGCTGTCGGACAAGATTGGCCTGAAGCCCGTTTACTACATCGGCGTGATTGGCCTGCTGGTGATGGCGTTCCCGTTCTTCTGGCTGCTATCCACCGGCAACTACGGCGCGGTGATGCTGGCGATGTTCCTCGGCCTGCCGGTGTGCCACGGCGCGATGATTGGTACCCAGCCGTGCATCATGAGTGACCTCTTCCCGGTGCGGGTGCGCTACTCCGGACTGGCGCTGGGCCACGAAGTGGGGTCGATCTTCTCCGGCGGCCTCGGCCCGATGCTGGCGGTGGCGCTGCTGATGGCTTTTGATGCCTCGTGGCCGGTCTCTTTATTGTTGATGGCCTACGCGCTGCTGGCATGGATTGCCCTGAGAAGCCTGCCTTCAACCTCCTTACAACACAAAAATGCAGGAGCAACGGATGTTAACGATTGAATCACTGACCTGCTGGCTGGTGGATATTCCCACCATTCGCCCGCACAAACTGTCGATGGCCACCATGGGCTGCCAGACCCTGACCATCGTGCGTATGCAGTGCGCCGAGGGCGTGGTCGGCTGGGGGGAAGCCACCACCATCGGCGGGTTGAGCTACGGCGCGGAAAGCCCGGAGGCCATTCGCTCGGCCATTGAAACCTACCTGTCGCCGCTGCTGTGCGGCCAGACCTTCAGCGGCGTGGCGTCACTGGCGGAGAAGATGAATGCCAGCGTCAAGGGCAACACTTTTGCCAAATCGGCGCTGGAAACCGCGTTTCTCGATGCGCAGGGCAAGCTGCTGGGGCTACCGGTTAGCGCCTTGCTCGGCGGGGCGATAACCGACCGCCTGCCGGTGCTGTGGACGCTGGCGAGCGGCGATACCGACAACGACATTGAAGAGGGCAAACGGCTGCTGGCGGAAGGGCGGCACGATACCTTCAAGCTGAAAATTGGCGCCCGGGATCTTAAAACCGATATTCGCCACGCGCTGGCGATTAAGGCGGCGCTCGGTGACGAGGTCAGCGTTCGCGTTGACGTGAACCAGGCGTGGGACTTCACCACCGCGGTGAAAGGGATGAGCCAGCTACAGGACGGCGGCATTGACCTCATTGAACAGCCAACCCCGCTGTGGGACCGGCAGGGGTTGATTACCCTGAGCCAGCGTTTTGACGTCCCGATTCTCGCCGATGAAGCGGTGGCAACCAGTTACGACGGCTATGCGCTGGCGCACGGCGGTTTTAGCGGTGCCTATGCGCTGAAGATTGCCAAAGCGGGCGGCCCGGCGCAGGCGCTGAAGCTGGCGCACGTCGCGCAGGCGGCGGGCGTGGCGCTGTATGGCGGCACCATGCTGGAAGGCACGCTCGGCACGGTGGCTTCGCTGCACGCCTGGTCCACCGTACGGATGCAGTGGGGCACCGAGATGTTCGGCCCACTGCTGCTGAAAGACGACATCGTGGTCACGCCGCTCGACTACCGCCAGGGGCAGGTTTCGCTGCCGCAGGGGGCGGGGCTGGGCGTGGAAATTGACCTCGACAAACTGCGTTATTACGCGCGCCACTAAAAGGACACCCCGATGCTGTTCAAAGTTGAAATGACCGTCAATATCCCGTCGTCGCTGCCCAAAGCCGAGGCCGATGAGATTAAGGCGAAAGAGAAAGCCTACTCCCAGCAGCTTCAGCGCGAAGGGAAATGGCTGCATATCTGGCGCGTCGCCGGGCTCTACGCCAACGTCAGCATTTTTGACGTGACCGATAACCAGGAACTCCACGACCTCTTAACCGCGCTGCCGCTGTATCCGTTTATGGAGATCAGCGTGCAGCCGTTATGCCGACACCCGTCGGCCATTGATTAAAACAACAACCCTTACCCTACGAAGAGGAATACGCAATGTCCGTTAATCCCGCAAAACAGACCGAACTGGAATCCTTACTGGCCATCAGCAGTGGACTGAACGCCGAGCAGGGCAACGATCGCTTCAAAGCTATCATGCATCAGTTACTGAGCGACCTGTGTCAGACCATCCGCAAATTTGATATCACCGACGAAGAGTTCTGGCTGGCGGTGAACTACCTGAACGAGCTGGGCGAGCGCAAAGAAGCGGCGCTGCTGGCGGCTGGGCTGGGGTTGGAGCACTACCTGGATATGCGCGCCGATGAAAAAGAGGCCGCCGCCGGTCACAACGTGGGCACGCCGCGCACCATCGAAGGGCCGCTGTACGTGGCGGGCGCACCGCTCAGCAAGCAGTTTGCGCGCATGGACGATGGCAGCGAGCAGGGCGAGCCGATGTGGCTGCACGGGCAGGTGACTGACCTCGACGGCAATCCGGTGGCGGGTGCGGTGGTGGATATCTGGCATGCGAACACGCTGGGAGGCTACTCGTTCTTTGACCAGTCGCAGAGTGAATACCACCTGCGCCGTCGCGTGGAAACCGGCGCAGACGGGCGCTACGCGGTGCGGAGCATTGTGCCTTGCGGTTACGGCTGCCCGCCGGATGGCCCAACGCAGAAGCTGCTGAACCAGTTAGGCCGTCACGGTAATCGTCCGGCGCACATTCATTTCTTCGTGTCGGCACCGGGCTATAAGCACCTGACCACGCAGATTAACCTCAATGGCGATGCCTACCTGTGGGACGATTTTGCCTTCGCCACCCGCGAAGAGCTGATTGCCGACCCGGTGAAAATCACCGATGAGGCGCTTTCTCAGCAACGCAACATCAACCAACCTCATACCGAGGTAAGCTTTAGCTTTGCGCTGGTGGAATCCGCTGAGACCAGCGAAGAGAGCCGGATTAAGCGTGCGCGTGTGATGGAGTGATTTGAGGCGCGGTGCCGCCCCGGCGGCGCTGCGCTTGGCCGGGCTACACTCTATGGTAGCCCGGGCGAGCGAATGCGACCCCGGGACTGCGCCTTACTTCGCCGCCAGCGCCTCTTTTATCCAACCATCAAACGTCTGCTGGTGGGCTTTAATCCACCCGTCAACGTGGCTCTGAATATCCTCCGGCGTTGATTTCCCGGTATGCATCAGCTGATTCTGGGCATTCACATCCGCCAGCGGCAGTTTCGCCACGGCAAACAGCTTCGCCGCCGCCGGGTTTTTCGCCGCCCACTCTTTATTGGCGACGATGTACTCGTTGTTCACCGCAAAACCGTAGTTCTTGCCGTTTGGCAGCTCGGTATTCAAATCCTTAAGCGTGCCCGGATTCGCCGAGAACGGCACGGTCAGCCACACCACGTCTTTCCCCGGTTTTAGCTCATCGCTGACCCAATACGGCGTCCAGGTCCAGTAGAGTACCGGCTTTCCGGCCTTATAGCGGGAGAGAGTGTCGGCAATAATCGCCGCATAGTTGCCCTGGTTTTGCGTCACCGTCTTATCAAGACCGTACGCTTTAATTTGGGTATCAATCACCGAGCCGCACACCCAGCCGGGGTTACAGCCTGCTAAATCCGCTTTGCCGTCACCGTTGGCGTCAAATAGCTGCGCGAGCTTAGGGTCTTTCAACTGCGAAATATCGCTAATGTGGTATTTGTCGGCGGTTTTTTTATCGATCAAATAGCCCTGCGCCGCGCCACTAATATAGGTGCCCTGACGGTAGAATTTTTTATCGCCGCCGCTGGCATTGTACATATCCTGCTGTAGCGGCATCCAGTTGACTGCCATATACGTGGCGTCACCGGAAGCAATCGAGGTATAGGCAACGTTGTACTCCACCTCTTCGATAGGGGCGACATCGTAGCCAAGCTGCTTCAGCGCGCGGTTGATAATCTCGGTTTGAAAGGTCTCTTCCGGTAGGGGACTTTGCACCGGATGCACCGTAATACCTGTGCCGGGAAGGTCTGCGGCATAGAGTGTAGAAGAGGTTAGTATGGCGACCAGAGTAAAGGCGCTTTTTGTTGTAGTTTGCATAATAGACCTTGTTATTTTCGCGTGTTAAGCCAGAAGTGACAGGTTATTCCCGCTTGGATAAAAGGTGGAAATAGAGAAAGGTGTGAAAACAATTCCTTAGTTAATTAACAATAATAACTTTACCATAACATATCGTGACGGGCTGGCAATCCGGAATACCTGCAAAATGACCGTTTTATTGTGTTTTTAGGCTAGGGTTAATCTTAAAATTAATATGATACAGCTCGCAAAATTACGGATAAAACCGATAAATACGACAAATAACGGATACCGGAAAAAATGATGGGAGCTATAGTTATCTGGATGACTTTTTCTTTGCGAAACAGGCATTAAAAGGAGGCAGGGCGAAAAATCGCGTTGCCGGTATTGCTCACAGGATGTGGGGTCTGAAAATGAATACAGCACGCGTAGTTTGTCTGGCCTTGGCCGCTTTAACCTTATCACCAATGGCTCAGGCCCAGGACCGAGCCACATCGGGAAGAATTCACTTCGTTGGCAGCATCGTTGAGGGCGCTTGCAATGCGGTCCCCCAGAGGCAAACCCTGCAGGTTACCTGTTATCGAAACGGCAAAAAACAGATGCAGCAGATGGTGGTTCCGACCTCTGGTGATTCGATTTCTATGCAATCGTTGGGTTCCGTCAGTCAAAGAACGTTACCCGGTCATCCTGAACTTCGCGAAGTAACCATTAACTATTTTTAAGTTTTCGATAAAAAACGGCTCTTCTCCTGCCAGGTGGGAAGGCCGTTTTTCCGTTCTTTTTGTACATTATCTCGTTCATCAGACGGTAATCCCCTACTAAACTAGTAAGAAAACGACGAGTAAAAAAGTCTTTTCCTATGAATGTCCTGCAAACATTTTTATAAATAAAAAATGCATTATTATTTACTGTTATTTTTACCCGAAAGGTTTATTTTTGGGGTATAAAATAATAAATATTATCTACCGCTGAAACGCTATTCCATTTCATCATATAAATACTACCTAGGTGGTATTTAAACACAAAATTAACATTTTTCTGTTTTTTCATGTTGATGAAAAACAATATGTTATGTCACCAGCTTCGAATGAAGCATCAATCAAAGAAAAAATAACTGTCCACTATCGGAAAAAAACGGCGTTGTAAATCAATAGTCCTATTGTGGATAATCGCCGCCATCAGGTCAGGACGATCTGACGACAGAATATTATTAGTAGCGATTGCTGCGAGAAAAATTATCCAATTCAATAATTACTTTGCAGACTATTTAATTCATTAAATGGGAACGTTCCCTTATTTTGTCTTAAACATCACGGAAATATTAATTTTGACAACCCAAAGGCAATGAGAATGAAAAATTTTACGGTTAAAGGACTGGCACTGGCATTAATGATGGTGGGGACGTCCGCAATGGCAATGGGCGGTTCTAGCGATGCAACGGGTCCAACGACTGTGACCGGTGGTTCCGTTCACTTTACCGGTTCGGTGGTTAACGCGGCCTGTGCTGTTGCGCAAGACTCCGTCAACAAAACTGTTGATATGGGTCAGGTTCGTCTGGCGGCCTTCGGTGAACAACCGGTGGCGGGCACGGCGGCAAACCAGAAAACCCCGTTCAGCATCACGCTGACCGACTGTGACACTCAGGTGTCTACCGAGGCAACCGTGACCTTTAACGGTGCGGCGGCGGAAGGCAGCGCTGGCGTACTGGACAACATGGCCGGTGCGGGCGGTGCGCAGGGGGTTGGCGTGCAGATTTATGACACCGACGGCACTGCGCTTGATCTGGGCAAAGCGTCTAAAGCCGCCACGCTTATCGACGGTGATAACGTCATGAGCTTCTCTGCGGACTACGTCAGCACTTCCAGTACGCTGACCGCCGGTAACGTCGACGCAACGGCGACCTTTAACGTTACCTACCAGTAATTTTTCAGGAAGGGCCAAAGCCACGGACGGCTATTTTGTGAAGGGGAGTAGGGATGAAGCTATCGCAACCGGGTCTGGCGCTGCTGCTGAACGTCCTGATACCGCTCGCCTTGGCCGGTAATCACCATGTGGTGACCGTACCTGGTGGGGACGTGCATTTTACCGGCGCGGTGGTGGAAGCCGCCTGCGCGGTGGATACCAATAGCGATGCGCAGACGGTGGACATGGGGCAGGTGCGCTCCAGCCTGTTTAGCGGCACCGGCACCTGGGGAAACCCGCAGCCGTTCACCATCGTGCTCAAGGACTGTGACATCACCATCAGCCAGCAGGTCGGCGTGGCGTTTAACGGCGTGACCGATGAGAACGATCCAACCGTACTGGCGGTGACCAGCGGCGCAGGCAGCGCGGCTCACGTGGGCATCGGCATTTTTGATAGCAGTGGGAATACGATTGTACCGAATACATCGCCGCAGCTGTTTACCACGCTAAAAGATGACACTAACGTGCTGAACTTTGTTGCCAAATACCGGGCTACGGCGGAAAACGTCTCGCCTGGCGAGGCGGATGCGCAAACCTGGTTCACGCTGACTTACATGTAATTATTCCGCCGCGGCGGGCGTATTTTATTAAAAGGTAACTCATGTCTATTTTTTCCCGAACCGGCTTATGGGCGACGGCGCTGACGTTAGCCAGCCTGCCGTTATTCTCGCCGCTCGCTCAGGCTGCCGACTACGGCGGTATTGCGTTGGGCGCCACGCGGGTTATTTATCCTCAGGGAAGCGAGCAAATTTCATTGTCGGTTAATAATACCGATAGCCAGGGCGTCTTTTTAATTCAGTCGTGGGTGGAAAACGCTGACAGCAAAAAGAGCAGTGATTTTGTGGTCACACCGCCGCTGTTTGTGATTAAACCGAAAAAAGAAAATACCCTGCGGGTGATGTATATCGGCCAGGAGGCATCATTGCCTAAAGACCGTGAAAGTTTGTACTGGATGAACGTCAAAGCCATTCCGGCAGCGACGAAGGAATCGCAAAATAAAAATACGCTGCAAATTGCCGTCCTGAACCGTATCAAACTGTTTGTCCGCCCGAAAGGGCTGAGTATGTCGCCTGCCGACGCACCCGCGAAGCTGCGTTTTCATCAGACTGGCTCGCAGCTGACGATTAAAAATCCCACGCCGTATTACGTGACGCTCATTGAGCTTACCGAAGGCACCGCCGTGCTTCCCGCCACGATGGTTCCGCCATTAGGACAGAGCAGCCTCAGCGTGCCATCAACGGCGCACGGTGAGATCACCTTCCAGACGGTGAATGATTACGGCGCGAATACGCCAAAACAGCATGCGGTAATGGACTAATTCGTGGGACAGGTCGGCGAAATAATGACACAGCGCATTCGTTATGCCACTCGGTCAATCGCGCGGGTTTTGCGCTGTCGACAGTATGGCTACACCTTTATTTTGCCGGCAGCGCTAGGCGCTATTCCCTATACGGCGTGTGCGGATAACTATTTTAACCCCGCATTTTTATCCGGTGATAATTCTGCGGTGGCGGATCTGTCGCGTTTAGAAAATAGCAATGGACAAGCTCCGGGGAAATATCGGGTTGATATCTATATCAACCAGCAGTTTATTTCCAGCGAAGATGTCGACTTTAAAACGGATAAAAAAAGCCAGGACGATACCGGCCTGTCACCGTGCTTCACCCTTACGCGTCTCGAAGCGATGGGGCTTAACCAGAACGCCTTCCCGGCGCTAAAAACGCTGGCTGCCGACCAGTGCGTGCCGTTTGCCGCCATTCCTGACGGCAGTACGCGTTTTGATTTTGAACACCAGAAGCTGGACGTGAGCATTCCGCAGGCCGGGATGAAGCAAAGCGCGCGCGGCTATATTCCGCCTGAACAGTGGGATCAGGGAATTAACGCTATGACCCTGAACTATGACTTTTCCGGCAGCAACAGCGGCGGGAGCAGTAGCCAGGACAGTTATTACCTGAACCTGCAAAGTGGACTGAACCTTGGCGCATGGCGTTTGCGCGACTATTCGACCTGGAACTACAGCCACGGCGAGGGGGATTCGCAGAACCAATGGGAGCATATCAGCACCTACGCTGAGCGAGCCATTATTCCTTTAAAGGCCGAGCTGACGCTTGGCGAAAGTTATACGCCGTCGGACGTGTTTGACTCGCTCGGCTTTCGCGGCGCGCAGATAGTCTCTGACGACAATATGCTGCCCGACAGCTTGAAAGGCTTTGCGCCAACCGTGCGCGGTATTGCCCGTAGCAATGCCAAAGTGACCATCAAGCAAAACGGCTACGTCATATACCAGACCTACGTGTCGCCGGGGGCGTTTGCCATTACCGATCTCTATCCCACCTCATCAAGCGGTGATTTACAGGTGACGGTGCAGGAGACTGACGGCAGCGAAAACAGCTACACGGTGCCGTATTCGGCGGTGCCGTTGTTGCAGCGTGAAGGGCGCGTGAAATATGCGCTAACCGCCGGGAAATACCGGAGCAGCAACGATCAGCAGGATGAGGTCAACTTTACCCAGGGGACGATCATCTGGGGGTTGCCGAAAGGTTTTACCGCTTATGGCGGTAGCCAGGTGTCATCGGACTACCGGGCATTTGCCTTGGGTGTCGGGCTCAATATGGGCGATTTTGGCGCGGTATCGACGGATATCACCCAGGCCAACAGTACGTTGGTGGACGGCAGCCAGCACGAAGGACAATCCGTGCGATTTCTGTACGCCAAGGCGTTGAACTCGCTGGGGACTAACTTCCAGCTACTGGGCTATCGCTATTCGACGCAAGGGTTCTACACCCTTGATGAAACCACCTATCAGCATATGGACGGCTATACCGGCGACGACGCTTTTCAGGATGAGGACCATGATGGCAAGCAGGATAAGCCGGACTGGACTGATTTTTACAATCTCTACTACACCAAAAAAGGCAAGGTACAGATCAACATTTCGCAGTCGGTAGGCGATAACGGATCGCTTTTTGTCACTGGTTCGGAACAAAGCTACTGGCATACCGATGAAACTGACCGGCTTATTCAGGTGGGCTACAACGGTAGCTGGAATAACATTTCCTACGGCTTGAGCTGGAACTATGACCGTTCACCCGGGGAGAGCGAGGCTGACCAGGTTTACGCCTTTAACGTGTCGCTGCCTATTGGCGAATGGCTATCTGGGCGCGGAAACGCTGACGTGTATCACGCGGCAAATACCCTGAATGCGTCGTACAACATGAGTACCGACCGTCACGGTAAAACTTCACAGACGGCGGGCGTCAACGGCACGCTGCTGGATGAAAACAACCTGAGCTACAACGTGCAGGAGAGCTACGGCAACCATGGCACCGGTGACAGCGGCAACGCCAGCCTGAGCTATCAGGGCACCTACGGTAACCTGAAAGCGGGCTACAACTACAGCGACGGATATCACCAGCGTAACTATGGCATGAGCGGCGGCGTGGTGGTGCATCGCAACGGCGTCACCCTCAGTCAGCCGCTGGGTGACACCAATATTCTGGTGAAAGCGCCGGGTGCTGCGGGCGTTGAACTGGAAAATACCACCGGCATTAAAACCGACTGGCGCGGCTATGCGGTCGTGCCTTACGCCACTACCTATCGCCAGAATCGCGTGGCGCTGGACACCAACTCCATGGGGCAAAACGTTGACATCGATGACGCGGTGGTGAACGTGGTACCGACGCAGGGCGCGATGGTACGTGCGGAATTTAATGCCCACATCGGCGCGCGGGTGCTGATGACGCTCAATCACAGCCACAAACCGGTGCCGTTTGGTTCGACGGTGACGTTGAGTGATAGCCAGCAGAGCAGCCTGGTGGGTGATGACGGGCAGGTGTATCTCTCCGGTCTGCCGCAGTCTGGCACGCTGACAGTGCAGTGGGGGCAGGGCGACGATAAACGCTGCTCGGTGGCGTATCAACTCTCAGCTGACCAGATGACCACATTTAACCGAGTGGCGGAAACCTGCCAATAACTCTGCGGAAACCACATGAAAATATTAATTAAAATGCTGTTTAGTTTACTGCTGCTGAGCGCAGCCAGCACGGCGTTTGCTGGCTCGTCGGACAGCTGTTCCAACGCCACAGGGTCGACACAAAACGAGAACTTTGACGTTTCGTCGTCAATGACGGCGGATACGAACGTGGCGGGTAAAACCACCCAGGTAGTGCGTTCTGGCGATATCAATATGAGTGCAAAGTGCCCAAAGGTGATCGCTAACCAGAACAATTACACCTATCGTTCCTACGTCTCAAACTACCCGGTGGTTGAGACGTCCGGCAACTGGAAATACCTTCAGCTCAACGACTATCTTGAGGGGGCGCTGCGGGTCACTGATGCGGTCGCGGGTGATATTTATGCTCCGGCAAACTACGCCAAAATGGGCCAGGATGGCTGCGTTTCCGATGGCTGTGACTTCCCGGTTTCAGACTCTAACATCACGTTGCAGATAAAAATCGCCAGGCCTTTTGTTGGTAACGTGACGATCCCCCAGACGCGGTTATTTAACGTCTACATCAACCGTAACAACAGTTCGCCGTTCGGCACGCCGGTTTATACCATCTCGTTTAGCGGTTCGATTACCGTGCCGCAAAGCTGTGAGGTGAATAGCAACCAGGTGATCACCATCGACTTTGGCACCCTCTCCTCCGGCAACTTCAAAACCAAAGGGCAAAAACCTTCAGGATTTACTCCAGTGAGTAAACAGGTGCCGGTGAAGTGTTCGGGGGGCGTGAGCGAAATGGCAAGCCTGAGCTTCCGTTTTCAGGGGCAGGCTGACGTCAATGAACCGACGGCGATTGCCAGCGACAACAGTGATATCGCCGTTCAGTTCACCGATATTCTCGGCAACGTGATTACCCCTAACACCGGCACAATTGCGTTCCAGCTTGATAACTACGCCGCGACGGTACCGTTTACCGTCTTTCCTATCAGCGCCACCGGTAAAAAGCCGCAGCAGGGAGTGTTCCATGCGCAGGCCTATATCGTGGTCGACTTTAACTGAGGCGTCATGATGTTCGGGAAGCAGAAATACTGGCTGGCGGCAAGCTGGGCGCTGTGCCTGTCCACCGGTTATGCGGCGGATAACGGTGTGGAAATTGATATGAGCGGTACCGTCGTGGCGTCCACCTGCGATGTTGAAACGGCAGACACGCTGCAAACCATTTTTATCGGCAACTTCAGCAGCAACGCGTTTCATGCGGTAGGGGACGTCTCAGCCACGGCGGACCTGCTGATTCGGCTGAATAACTGTAGCAGCGGCATCGCCGGAGCCTCGGTGATGTTTAGCGGTACGCAGGATAACGATAACAGCAAGCTTCTCGCGTTATCCGACACCGCAGGCAAAGGTGGGATGGCCTCCGGCGTCGGCGTGGAGATCCTCGATGCCAATAAAAAAAGCGTGCCTATCAACACTGCAAGCGACAGCCAGACGTTACAGGAAGGTGACAACAATACGTTGACCTTCTTCCTGCGCTATCAGGCGACGAAGATCCCGGTCACCGCCGGTAACGCCTCGTCGGTGATGTATTTCGATGTGACCTACCAGTGAGCGGACGATGAAAGCCTGTGTCTTTTTTTTGATGAGTACGCTAAGCCTGGCGGCAATGGCCCATGACGGCACGGTCAATATTACCGGGTCAATTTATGCCAGCAGCTGCGACGTGGACAGCAACAGCCAGACTAAAAATATTCGCATCGGCGATTTTGCCGCCAACAGCTTTAGCAGCGTCGGTGACGTCCAGGGCAAAGCGCTATTAAGCATTACCCTCAATAACTGCACGGCAGAAATTGCGGGTGGGGCCATTACCTTCAGCGGCGATGCTGATACCGATAACACCACGCTACTGGCGCTCAGTGATACCAGCGGCGGCGGCAATATGGCGAGCGGCGTGGGGGTCGAGGTGCTGGATAAAGACGGCGGGCAGATCCCGCTGAATAGCCAGAGCAAGCCTTTTGCGCTAGGCGAAGGTGACAACACGTTGACCTTTTACCTGCGCTATATGGCGACGAAAATCCCGGTTACCGCCGGTAACGCGTCGTCGGTTATGTACTTTGACCTGAGTTACCAGTAATGAAAGTTAACCTCATGCTTCTCCTGCTGGCCTGTGCGGGCGTTCAGGCTCACGACGGCACCGTTAACGTCAGCGGTACCATTCAGGACAATACCTGTATTGTGGCGCCGTCCTCACAGGCCCAAACTGTGCCGCTGGGGGATATCTCCGCGAAACAGTTTGCCACCCAGGGTAGCGGTTCGCAGCCGGTGGCCTTTGTCATCGACCTGCAAAAGTGCGGTGCGGCCGCCACGGGCGTCGATTTTACCTTCAGCGGCGCGGCGGATAACGACGATAAAACGCTGCTGGCTGTCGATAGCGACCGCGATGCGGCGCAGGGGATTGGTATCGAACTGCAAAATGCCGATCATACCCGTCTGCCGCTGAACCAGGCCTCCGCGCGTTATGCGCTGGACCCGACGCTCACCGACAATCAGTTTACTTTCTACGCTCGCTATATTGCGACGGCGAATAGCGTGACCAGCGGTAC
Source organism: Kluyvera chengduensis (assembly GCF_044197065.1). Classification (NCBI taxonomy): domain Bacteria; kingdom Pseudomonadati; phylum Pseudomonadota; class Gammaproteobacteria; order Enterobacterales; family Enterobacteriaceae; genus Kluyvera; species Kluyvera chengduensis. The sequence goes on along the minus strand of NZ_JBIQOI010000002.1, from coordinate 358,073 downwards.
GGCAAATGCAACCGCGACGTTTACGCTGACCTGGCAATAGTGAGGGACGCTGTGATGAAAAAGACCGTTTTTGCGCTGCTGGCTTGCTGCTTTGGGGCCCATGCGGGCGTCACCGTTGACGGTACCCGGTTTATTTTTGATGCCGACAAACCGAGTATCACCTTTACGGTGAATAACACCGCGCAACAACGTTATCTTGTCCTGTCGAAAGTGTTGAATGCGCAGGGCCAGGCGGGTAATGACGTGCCGTTTATGACTACGCCGCCCCTATTTCCACTGCTGCCAGGCCATAGCAATATTGTGCGCATTATGCGTATCGGCGGCGACCTGCCAGCCGACCGGGAAAGCCTGTTCTGGCTGAGCGTGGCCAGCATTCCAGAAACGCAGGGGAAACAACCGCCAAACTCGCTGCAGGTGGCTATCCGTAGTCGGATGAAGCTTTTCTATCGCCCGGCAGGCCTGAAAGGGCGCGAAGAGGAGGCTTATCGTCAACTGGTATGGAAAAAGCAGGGGCGGCAGGTTCAGATAAGCAACCCGACGCCGTATTACGTCACGCTGTTTAATCTGCGGGTGAACGGTAGCACGGTTGACAATGCAGGGATGATCGCGCCGTTCGCAAGCGACGCGAAAAACGGATGTCCGGCGGCGGGAGCCTGCGTGGTGCAGTGGCAAACTATCAATGATTATGGGCGCGTCATGCCCGAACTGACGCAGACCTTGAGGTAAGGCGATGGAGAAGCAAAACAGGGACGTTACCCACCCGATTTCCACCATGTTAGTGGTTATGTTGGCCGTGATTTACCTCGTCGTGATGCATCTGGTGATACCCAATATGGGCGGCACTGGTAGCGAACTGCCGACCTCGCTGTGGGTCTGGTTTTGCCTATTGGTGATGCTCGGCTGCGGCTGGTCATCGTTGATTCGCACCACGTTAATCCTGATGCCGGGCACCCGGTGGATAATCTTCGGCGCGCTGTTGATGAGCGTACCGCTGGCGTGGAGCCCTGGCGCTGATTGGCGGCTTGAGGCGCTGCCGCGCTTCGCCGGACTGTGGGGAGGCGTGTTTCTGCTGCTACTGATGACAAACTGCCGCTTTAGCCTTCGTCAGCGGCAGATAGTGCTGTATCTGGTGGCGCTGGCCGGGCTGATACAGGCGGTCTACAGCCTGTTGGGGCTGCATCTTCCGGTCATGCTCCCGGGGTTTGAACAACAGGTGCTGGCAGCGTCACCGGGAAATATCAGCGTGTTTCAGCAGCGAAACGTGGCGGGATCGTTTCTGGCCTGTGGCGCGGCGGTGTGGTTATACAGTATCGGGTCCCCCTTTTTTCGCTGTCAGGATCCGCGTCTGGAGACCTGGCGTATGGCGCTGGCCAGCGCGGCGATTCTGGTGATGTTCTGCGCGCTAACTGAGATCCAATCGCGCATTGGTTGGCTTAGTGCGCTCGGCGTGTATGGTGGAATGGCCGGTCTCTACTGGCGAGAGAATCCCGTCTGGCGACGGGTTGTGCTGCTGGGGCTGCCGGTGGTCGGGGCCTATGTCGGGGCGCTGATGATGCCCATCTCACTGACCGATGCGCTGGCACAGCATCAAGGCTCCACGCTGCAACGGCTGATGATTTTGCGCGAAACCGGGCGCATGATTGCAGAACATCCCGTGTTCGGTTGGGGATATGGTGGCTATGTCTGGCACTTTAGCCACTTTATTGCCGACCGCGCGGTGCCGATTGACAACGGCATACGCGTCATCCCGCATCCGCATAATGAAATCCTCTACTGGTGGGTGGAAGGGGGTGTTGTCGCACTATTGGGGCTGGTGATGATGGCGTGGGCGGGCGGGGTGATATTTCTACGGCGAACCACCCGCTCAAGGCTGTCGCTGTTGTGCTGCTTACTCCCTTTGCTGCTCCATACCCAAGTGGAATACCCGTTCTACCAATCGACCGCGCACTGGCTAACCTTTATTTTATTGCTGAGTCTTGCCAGCGCTGAGCAGGACGCTGCGCGTACGTTGACGTTTTCACGGCTCCCATGGTTTTCTGCGCTGATATTGAGTGGCGTCTGGCTGTGGGCGTTTGTGGTTTTAGCGACGCTGCGCCAACAGGAGGTTTTAACCGGTTTTGAACAACAGCCCGACAACGATTACCGTGAGGTGCTAACGCTACATGAGACGGGGTTAGGTATTGAGCGGTTAAAGAAAGATCGCGCACAGGCATTGATTGTGGAATATCAACATTCCGGCGATCGGCAGGCGTTATTGGCGTTCACCGCTCAGGCGGATAATTGGCTAAATATCTGGGTTGATGACGACATGTACGATAATATGATCAACGTTAATTTATTTTTGGGTAATACGTTTGCCGGCCAAACGTTAAAATCTGAAGCGCAACGATTATTTAGCGAAGAACCTCGTTTTCAATAATATCAGAAGGCGACAGGTAATTTATCCATAGCGGTCAGGACACCTGATTTCATTTCGATATAATTTCCTTTTTTTAATTCAGCGAGAACGTCCATGATTCGGCTGCGCGAAATTCGCGTGCGGCGTTGAATAAATGAAGAAACTTTAATTTGCAGGCGGATATCTTCAGGGTAAAGCCATAATTCCATTAACAGTGAGCGAATTTTACTGTAGGCATCGTTGCCCACCAGTTCGCTGTCGCGGGCGCTCATCACCATGACGCGCTGCGCCAGAATCCTGGCAATATCATGCCATAAATTAAATTCATCACACTTCTCAACAAAGAGATCCAGCGGAATAATCCATCCGGTACAGTCTGTTTCCGCGCGAATATAGTGCTGCGGGCGTGCCTGAACATCGTAGTATAGGCTGTAGCCGTCGATGAGACCTACGACGGTAGGCGCGAATACGGTAGCCATATGCAAATCAACCTGCGCGTGACTCACGGAAAAGCATCCGGTGGTCACCAATAAAATAAACGCTGTTTCCCTGTCGTTACTGAGCAACATTTTAGTGGCGGCATTCAGGGTAAAGGCCGTACCAAAAGGTGCTAATACTTTATGTAAATCCATTATTGCCTTTAGTGGCTTAGTTTTTTGGCTAAACTCGAAGGCGTGCAATGGACGAGGTAAATCATCTGATTGCGACATGCATTATTTCTCGGTGAAGTAATATGAAAAGAGTATAGCATGCCGAAATTGGATTATATAGCTGATGTTAATGATTGTTTTTGATTTATTATGTCGAATAAGACTAATCCTTTAATGGAGTCCGAAATCGGTATTTTAGATGCAAAGAATGAGTCCAATAATGGACGGCGGCATCTGTTGTAATAATATTTCTTGCTGGTTAATATTTTACAGTGAAAAAGGCTACCGGGAGTAATGTAGATGGAGGTTGTCAGCTTTAGTGATAATATATTTCTTAATTATGGTGTTAAAGAAATATTAAATTTTTCGTCTTCTGAAGCACCTCAGTATAAAATTAACAATGCGCCGATAGACGCTATTATCGTACTCAATGACCTGGATATTCGCCAAACGATTGATGCCCTGAAGGCAGAGCCCGCTCGATTTTTGTACCAGAACGTCATGGTACTCACGGAAGCAATATCACCCTTGATAGTTGGCTATTTATTGCGCAAGTGCCGGGGGCTGGTGGTTTATAGTATTAAAAACAACGTGAGCCACGTGCTGATAGATGTGCAGAGTCGGGAGCCTCGCGAGGAAATTGAACAGGCGCAGTATTTTTCGTTGTCGGATAATGAACTGTTTATTCTGCTATCGCTCAGCATGGGAATGAAGCCGGAGCTATTAACCCGCATCACGGGACGCTCGGAAAAAAGAGTCAGCGCTATCAAGCGCGATGCAATGCATCAATTCAACATCAGAAACAGCCATATTTTTTATGATGTGATTAAGGCGATTTTCATTCCGCAGGCGGGCGCTGCCCCGTGTGAAAAGCGCAAACTGTCGCGTGAAAAAGCCTGACGGTATCACTCGCGAAATATTGGCTGTTTCCTGACGCCGATGTTGTCGCTATCCGGGGATGTTTGCGCTCGCTATACTGCTCGTATTTGGGGAATATTTTTCCCGTATAAGTGAGGCGGACATGGAACTCAACCGTATTGGCGATATTGCGGCGTTTATCGCCGCGGTCGATGCTGGCAGCTATACCCGGGCGACGACCAGCGTGGGCCTGTCGCGTTCGGCCATTGGTAAAAGCATTACGCGTCTTGAAGCGCAGCTCGGCGTGCGGCTGCTCACCCGTACCACCCGTCAGCTTAGTCTGACAGAGGAAGGGTGCATTATGTATGAGCGCTGCAAACGTATCCTGGAAGACCTTGAAGCGGTCGATGACGCCATGGCGCTGCGGCGTGAAAAACCGACAGGGACGCTACGGTTAACCGCACCGCTTTCCTTGGGGCAGCGCCATATTTTACCGGTTATTGACCGCTTTTTACGGGCATCGCCTGCGCTACGTGCCGATGTGGTTTTTACCGATCGTTTTGTGGATCTTATCGATGAAGGGTTTGATATCGCCATTCGTATTGGCGCGCCGCGGGTGGATTCGCGCATCCTGACCCGTACCATCGCCACCCAGCATATGATTACCTGCGCATCGCCCCGCTATCTCGCTGAGCGCGGTATGCCGATCACCCCCGAGGCGCTGCGCGAGCATGACACTATTTTCTTTCGCAGCGCAGAGCGGCGGCGGAGCTGGCGCTATGCAACGCCCGACGGTGAATTTGTCTATGAAGGGCCGGGGCGTATTGATATTGATAGCTCGGAGGCGATGCTCTCCTCTGCGCTGTCTGGTTTTGGCATTATTCAACTGCCGGACTACCTTGCTGCCGAGGCGCTGGCACAAGGCACGCTGGTGGCTATTCTGACCGAATTTAAGATCCCGCCGGACCCGGTACGTATTATTTATCCCAGCAAACGCTACCTTTCTCCGCGCATCCGCGGCTTTGTCGACCTGATTGCGGAAGAGTGGCAGGCGCTCGGTGCGCCCTGGGAGCGCATTACCCCTGCGTAAGCCTTTTCTGCGCCTTGTACGCCCCCGATATGGGACACACATTCCCGAATGTTTGTTTTAGTATGCCCACCATCGATGACCATTCCGGTCTGAGTATTTTTATCGTGGAGCAGACATGAAGGACTATCGTTTTCTTAAACCTATTACCTTGCCTAATGGTGTAGAAATTAAAAACCGCGTGGTGTTGCCGCCCATGACGGAGCAGATGTCATTTGAAGATGGCTCCGTCACCCTGGAAGAAATTCACTATATGCAGCAGCGTGCCGGTGGCGTAGGGCTGTTTATTACCCCGGTGGCCTATATCAACAAAGAGGGCAAAGGGTTTGAAGGGCAATTAGGCGTTGAGGATGACGGTAAAATCGCCGGGCTGGCAAAACTGGCCTATGCGATAAAAGCCCGGGGCGCCAAAGCCATTCTGCAAATGTTCAGCGCCGGTCGTATGACCAACCAGTGGATCACTCGTGGTCTCCAGCCGGTCAGCGCCAGCGCGGTCGCTGCACCGCGTCAAGGGGCTGAAACGCCGCGTGAATTGAGCGGTGATGAAGTCGTCAGCCTTATCAATGATTTTGCCGAAGCGACCCGCCGCGCCATTCTGGCCGGTTTCGACGGGATTGAACTGCACGGTGCGAACACCTATCTGCTCCAGCAGTTTGTGTCGCCGCACTCTAACCGCCGTACCGACCAATGGGGCGGTTCGCTGGATAAGCGACTGGCGCTGCCGATGGCGGTGATTGACGCGGTGATGAAGGTGAAACAGCAGTACGGCCGCGCGGATTTCATCATCGGCTATCGCCTGTCGCCGGAAGAGATTGAAGAGCCCGGCATTACCCTCGACGATACCCGTTATTTTGTCGAGAAGCTGCAGGAGACGGCGCTGGACTATATTCACGTCTCGCTAGGTTCCGTCTGGCGACCATCCCTGCGTGATAAGCACAATACGGCGCCGATTGTCACTCAGCTTAAAGCGGCGAGCCCGCGCAAACCGATTATCGCTGTCGGTAATATCCGTACGCCGGAACAGGCGGAAGAGGTGATGCAGAGCGGCATTGATTTTGTGGCACTGGGGCATCAGCTAATCATTGAACCGAACTGGGTGGAAAAGGTGGCCGCGGGTAACGAAGAGACGATTCGCTATCAGCTGCACGCGGCGGATTTCGACCTGCTCGGCATTGCGCCGCCGTTCCTCGAATTCATTCGCGATATGCCTGGGTTTGATATCCAGGGGCTGAATGATGAAACGCAGCGCCAGATTGATAATGTGACCTACCTGTAGGCGAGAAGGCTACACCTCTTCGGGGACAGGCAGCGCGTCGCGTAATGCCCCCGGTGAGTGGCCAACCACCCGCTTGAACGCCCGGCTAAAGGCGGCGACCGAACCGTATCCCAGACGAAGGGCGACGGTTTCAATCGCCTGCTGTTCCTGGCCGATATACTGAATAGCGAGCCGCATCCGCAGCTCGCCGAGGTATTTTGCCGGGGTGGTGCCGGTGGCGGAGAGAAAACGTTCGGCAAACACGGAGCGCGACGTTCCCGCCTCTTTGGCGAGGTCGGCGACGCTCCAGTTTACGCCCGGCTGCTGGTGCATGGCGTAGATCGCCCGGCTCAGGCGCGGGTCGCGCAGTACCTGTATCCAGCCGGTTGCTTTCCCGCAGCCGCTCTCGACCCAGCCGCGTACAATCAGCGCGGCAACGACGTCAGCCAGCCGCGCTAAAATCCCGGCAAAACCCACCTGACGGCCCAATGACTCGCGCTCCATCGCGGAAAGCAGCGCCTGTATTTCTGGCCGCGACGACATCAGGCTGCTGACCATCATCACTTCCGGCATCGCTTTGATAAGCGGCTGCATCCCGCCTAGTTCGAAATTCATACAGCCGGTAAAGATAACCACGTTTTCGCCGTCCGGGCAGGTCTGACAGTGAATATCGTGGACCTGGCTGCAGATAGGCTCGCTGGGAAAATCGGTAATGGGCGTGACCGCAGCGGCGTCATCAGAGAGCAGAGCATGGCCTTCACCGTTGGGAATAAACACCGCGTCACCGCTGTTCAGGGTAAAGCGCTCGCCGCTCTGCATACGCAGAATCGCGGGTCCACGGCTGACAAAATGAAACTGTGCTTTTCCAGGGACATCGCCGAACGACACGCCAAAGGGTGCGCTGGCTTCAAAGCGGCGATAGTTGACGCCGGAGAGGCGCATGCCGCGCAGCAGTTCGCTAATCATATCAGGGGCATTCAGGGCCATAATCGCAACTCCGGACGAATTATCAAAAAATGAAGATTATCCATCATAGATCGTCCTGACGTAACTTTCTATGCTTTGTGACACTCATCACAATTGTATAACCGGAGATTAACCGATGAATTCATACGTCGCAGAAAGCGAGTCATCAGCCCCCGCTAAACCTGCCTGGCGCGCCGTGTGGTCACTGGGCCTTGGGGTGTTTGGGCTGATTACCGCCGAGTTTTTACCTGCCAGTCTGCTTACGCCGATGGCCTCAAGCCTGGGCGTGACCGAAGGGGTGGCCGGGCAGACGGTAACCGCCACGGCGCTGGTTGCGCTGGTGACCGGTCTACTGATTACCTCGGCGACTAAAAGCATTGACCGCCGCTGGGTGCTGATGTTCTTCACGCTATTGCAGATTATCTCTAGTCTGCTGGTGGCCTTTGCGCCGTCGTTGCAGGTGCTGCTGATGGGACGATTGCTGCTGGGGGTCGCTATTGGCGGTTTCTGGGCGATGTCGACGGCGACCGCCATGCGTCTGGTGCCAGCGCGCGATGTGCCAAAGGCGCTGTCGATAATCTTTGCCGGTGTCTCTATCGCCACCGTCGTTGCCGCGCCGCTGGGGAGTTTTCTCGGTAGCCTGATTGGCTGGCGTAACGTCTTTATCCTCTGTGTGGTGCCGGGTGTGCTGGCGCTGCTGTGGCAACTGTGGGTGCTGCCGTCAATGCGTCCGGAAAACGGCGGCAGCCTGCGTACGCTGCTGCATGTGCTGCGTCGTCCGGGAATGATTGGCGGGCTGCTGGCCACCATCTTTATCTTTAGTGGTCACTTTGCCTTCTTTACCTATCTGCGTCCGTTCCTGGAAACGGTAGGCCGAGCCAGCGTAGAGACGATTTCGCTTATCCTGCTGGGCTTTGGTCTGGCTAACTTTGTCGGTACCTCGATTGCCGGGCATCTGCTGGCCCGTAACCTGCGTCTGACGCTGGCGTTGGTGCCATTTGGCATGGGCGTGCTGGCGTTGCTGATGGTGGCGTTTGGGCATCTGGCACTGTTGGATGGGCTGCTGGTGACGCTGTGGGGCTTTGCCTTTGGGCTGGTGCCGGTAGGTTGGTCAACCTGGCTTGCGACCACCGTGCCGGATGAAGCGGAGAGTGCAGGCGGGCTGATGGTGGCTTCTATCCAGTTGGCTATCAGTGCGGGTGCTGCGGGGGGCGGGCTGGTGTTCGATCTTAATGGTGCCAGCGGTGTGTTTACCGTGAGTGGGGTGCTGTTGGTGGCGGCGATGGTGATGGTGTTTGCGGGGGTGAGGGTGAAGCCGGCGGCGGCTGATTAACACGCTTTGCTGTATACGCGTTTGTGGGCGGTTATCGGGTAAGGGGGGATGTATTTGGGTTTATTACTCCGTTGCGCTCTCTTCCAGTACTAGCCATATAAATTGCACTGGCGCAGAGAGCGCGCAAGGGGCGGCCAATCGCCGCCGCCCCCTGCACCCCCGGGCTCTGGCGGCAAAATCGCCGCTGCGCGGTTCCCTCAGCTTATTCCCTCCGGCTTCGGGTCGGGCGTGAGTTCACGTCCCTGTGAACCACGCCCTCAGCCCACATCCCTGTGGGCTGACCCGGCCTACGGGAAACGCTTCGGCGATTTAGACGCCACCAAAAACCGTGCGGCCTTTAAGCTCACAGCAAAAACCAAAGTCACTGAAACCGATGAGTCCCCGCTGGAAATCGGCGAGCCGTAGCACGGAAGACAAGGTCAGGACGCCAGGGATGGCGGACTGAGGCGAACCGAGACAGGACAAAATTGCCGGGAGCAATTTTGAACAACGCTTGCGTTGGCCCCGAAGGGGCGAGGCCCATGGATGGGCCGAGTAATCTCGAGTTTCGCCGCGCCGCAGGCTGGAGTCGTAGGCGAGCGTAGTGCGAAGCACCGATTTCCCTGCGGGGCCGCGGGGATTGCGAAGGGGTGCGCGGCCGCACCCCTTGGCCCGTTCACCGGTGAAGGGACTTCATATTCCACCCAACGTAAAGTGAACAGAACCTTTTACCAATCCAAAATGAACGGAACCGCCGTACTAAACTGACATATATCAGGCTCGCCCCACGAACTCAGGCCGCAGCGCAGGATCCTCATACAACGTCACATTCGCCACCCGTTCCCCACGCCAGATAGTCAGTTGAGTACCAACAGCCGTGTGATGCACGAGAACCTCCGTCAGCGGTGACTGCTTCGCCAAATCCCACACGCAGACAAAACGCGCCTGCGGCAGATGATTACGCAGCACCAGATAGCTCAAATCCCTGACCGCCGGATTATCGTCCGCCAGCCCCTGCCAGAGCTCGCCGTCGCCAGACAGCCACAGCGCAAAGGTCTCGCCCTGATGGGAGAAGTGGCGCGGCTGACAGCCGTGCAGCGGCGTGACGGTCGCGTTGCGCATTGCTTGCAGCGGGCCGCTGAGTGAGAAGGGCTGTGGCTCCCCGCTCTGGTCCAGCGCATCGGCCGCCAGATGCAGCGTCCAATCAAGCTGCTGGCGGTGCGGGTTTTCCACCGTCGACAGATCAATCAGCACATCATCCAGCCACAGCAAACGACGGCGAAAACGCACATCGCGCCAGGCCTCGACGTCCCACTCCACGCGGGTATGGCTGTTTAGCTGCGGCGGCGGTTTCCCCCAATCGGTTTCGGTATCCAGCCACAGATACTCCTCGCCCATATGCCAGCCGAGCACGTCGGAGTTAGCAGGGGGCTGGTTGGTCTGGTTGACCGTTAGCGTATTGTGGGTGGCGCTGTTTTTGTAATAGTCATAGTGCATCCTGGCCCCGTAACCGGTGGTGCCGAGGTCCGGCAGCAGCCAGCCGTCGCGCTGCCACAGCATCAGGCTCTGGCGGTCGTAATGGTCGTGCTCGCCGCCCCACGGGCTGTGCTTAATCAGCACCGCCTGTTGCTGATGCGGCCGTCGCCACAGCGTGAGCCCGGCGCCGGGCGCGTACAGCGACTGCTGCGGAATCAGATTCAGATGAGTTTCCGGCAGCGGCTGATGTCGCCAACGCAGCGTCTCGCGCTCATCAGGCTCTCCGGCGGTAAACTGTAGCACCGCCGCGTATCGCGGGTCGCGCCAGATAAACCACGCAAACTCGTACAGATCCCGATGGTGCAGCTTTTCCTGCCCGGCGAGGCAGTCGTTGAGCCGGGGAAAGGTGCCGTCCGGCAGCAGCAGCTCAAGCGGGAAGTGCAGCATCTGCGGATACCACGGGCCATCAATCAGGCTCCAGCGGGTGCCGCGCGCCAGCTTCTCAAAGGCAAAGAACCCCTGAAGCGCGTAATAGTGATAATGAACCGAACCCTCAAACCACAGCCCCTCCGCTAACAGGCCGTGCTCAAGCTGCCAACGCAGGCCGTAGGGCGCATTGACCGCAAACTCCAGCAGACTGTCGTCCTTTAGTACAAAGCCGAGCACCCCCAGCGCTGCGCCGATTTTGACCTCGTGATTGTGGATTTGTGGGCTGCGATGCTCGCATAGAAACGTTGCCGCGCAGCGCAGCAGGTTGTCGCTGATATGCTGACGCTCATCCGCTGTCAGGCCCTCGGCAATAAAGTCATAGCCCAGCGCCATATCCAGAATGCAGTTGGCTTCGCACAGGGTCTGGGCATTCATTTTCCCGGGGCCATTGTGCGGAATATCACCGTGTACGGCGTAGTCCGGGTAGACATCCGCATAGCCCATCAGCAGGGTGCGCACTTTATCGCGGTACGCGGCGTTGCCGGTAAGCTGCCAGAGCAAGCCCAACTGCTGGCAGGCGCTGGCGTTACGGCCGTTCATTTCCCGCCACCAGGCGCCGTCCCACGGTTCGCCGCTGAACACCTCACCGTCTACCGGGCAGGCGTGGTGGTGCGGTGAGTCTGGCTGCCAGGTCAGCCGCACCCCGTGGTGCGGGCAGAAGTAGTAGAGATTCCAGCTGGCGATCCCGGTTTGCGGAATGCACACGGCGGCGTCAAGCATCGGTTGTGCGTCCTTCACGAGCTGTTCAATCAGGCCCTGTTCGCCGACAGCACGCGCGGCGATCTCCGGCCATAGCCCAGAAAATTGTCTCATTTTTGGTTTTCCCTGACCTCTGAAGACACGGTAAGCGGTACAGTGAGCGTGATGATATCGTCGGGGTATTTCGCCCGCAGCCAGCGCGCTTTCTCGCGGAACAGCGCGTCGTCAGGCCAGGCGTGGGCGGCAGTGGCGATGTTACGCAGCGCCTTCTTGTCATCCATTTTGTCGAGGTCTTTCCACGGCCACGGCGTATCGCTATTAATAAACCCGGCGATGTACTGATAGCCCTTGCGCAGGCTGTGGTCGTCGAGGGTAAAGTTCCAGATATCCACCCCGGCTTTTTCGCCAAGACGGCCCAGACGGCTGTAAGCATCAAGGTTAAAGTTGCTGTAGTGCCATGGGCGGGTGCGTTCCAGTTCGGCCATCTGGCGGCCATCAACGTCAAACTGCCCGGCAATGCGGCGCAGTTGGGTGACATAAAGGCGTTTTTTGGCCTCTTCCGGTTTGCCGCTGAACAGCGCAAAGGTCGCCGCCTGCATATCGAAGTAGGTGCCGTGGTTGTTGTGCCAGTTCTCTTCTTCAAACCCGTTCTGGCTGGTGGTCATCCAGTGATAAAAATCGCCAAACCATTTTTTCAGCTCGGTCACGTCGGCATCGCTCAGCGTGCCGGAGGCTTGCAGCAGGGCAATGGCATCGACCACGTCAACCAGCGCGCGGCTGTCGATGATGCCGATGCCCCGTCCCGTATTAATGCCTGGAATGGCCTGCGCATGTTGCAGGTTTGGCGTCATGCGGGTTTCCGGTGCGAGGAACCAGCTTTTCAACTGCGCGGCGGCTTTCTGTGCGTAGCGCTCGTCATGCGAGAAATACCAGGCCAGCGCTAGCGTGGAGACGTCATTGCTCATCTTCACCAGGCGGTTTTTATCGGTGGCGTCGCTGTTGGCATCCGGGTTGGTTTGACCATCTTTGCGGATGTACGGCAGGCCGTCTTTGGTCTCCGGGTTTGGCCACCAGTAGGGGGGGAAGCTGTAGTAGTCGTGCTTGTTGCCGCTGGCGGCGACCAGCGTTTTGTCCATCACCGAATAGAGTGGGTGCTTCAACGCCCCGTCCGCCTTTTTCAGCAACGCGCTTTCCGCCTGTAAAAACAGCGGGTCTTTGGCCGCAATCTGCTCACGGCTGAACGCCAGATCTTTGCCATCGAGCGTATAGGGCTCTGCTGCATACAGTGAGGCGCTGAACCCAGAGCAGAGTAGCGCAATGCCTAATATTCCACGGCGGTGTATTGAACGCATAGTGATAACCCTTCTGCAAATAGAGAAAAGATAACAAGAGAATTTTGCCTTTAGTGTATTTTAATAACACTAAAAGCAGGTGAATTAATTAACGAATAACACATTCATAAATAGGTTGGCGTGCAGTGTAAAAGACAAAGTGATTTTTTTTGTGATGTTCATCATGGTTATCGCGTTGAATAAAAAATGACGTATTTAATGCAGTATAGCTCACATTTTTAGCCGTTTTTCTTATTTTGTTGAATTAATCAAAAAACAGAGCAAAATGTTAATTCATTGAATTTAAATGATAAAAAATTAATGTCACTTTTTTCGTCACTTCTGTGTGTGATCTTGTTCAACTTTTGCGTTTCTGAAATGCGATTTCTTTTTTGTGTGGTTGTATTGAAAAATATATTTCTATTTAATGTTCGGAAATAATTTTTTAAGCATGTTGTATTCACCTCCAGATGTTAATCCGGATCACGGAAATGCATGTGGCAAGAATTTAATTACCTTTGTGCCCTACACAATAAAGGATATGCAACCATGTCTGCGAATAAATTACGTTCATTATTACTTCTTTCAGCTCTAGGTCTGGGTATCGGGCAAAGCTATGCCGCCACGACCCTTAACGTCTGGATCCGTGCGAGCAACGATTCCAAAAATATCTACAAGCAAGAAGCCGAGAAGTTTGAAGAGAAGACCGGCATTAAGATTGAGTACTTCAATGCCACTACCGACTTCGAACAGCGACTGGCGCGTGCAACGGCGGGCAATGCCTTACCGGATCTGATCTTCAACGATGCCGCTTCGCTCGGTCAGTTTATTCAGCTCGGCATTGCCGATGAGATAGACCCGAAAGCCATCAGCGGCGGCGACCAGTTATACCAGACCGCCTGGAACAGTACCCGTAACATCGACGGCAAATATTACGGTGTGCCAACGTCCGCACAAACCTTCGCGCTGTTTGTACGTAAAGACTGGCGCGAGAAGCTGGGCCTGCCGCAGCCGAAAAGCTGGGATGATATCCAGAAATTAGCCAAAGCCTTCACCACCCAGGACCCGGACGGCAACGGTAAAAACGACACCTACGGCTTTATCGTTCCGGCCTCTACCACCCGCGGCTACGCCAGCTGGTTTATGAGCAGCTTTATCTGGCAGGCGGGCGGCGATTTCGTCAAAGAGAACGGCGGCAAGTTCAGCGCCTCACTCGATACCCCAGAAGTGGTTCAGGCGATGACCTTTATGCGCACCATGATGTGCGAAAAAGTGACCCAGCCGGGGGCGATTAACGCCACCACCGCAGACGTTATCCCCTCGTTCCGTTCCGGCCAGAGCGGCATGTTCTTCAGCGGCCCGTACCACATTGCGCTGTTTGATAAAGACCCTGGCAAAGACAACTTTGAAGTCGTACCGGTGGTCGGGCCGAAAGGCGAAGCCACTCTCGCCGAAGGCACCACCGTCTTTATGATGAAGAGCAGCAAGCAGAAAGAGGCGGCGCGTAAATTTATCGAATTTATGATTTCACAGGAGGGCCAGGAGATTGGCATGGGCAAAGGCAGCCAGCATATTCCAGTGGTGCGTCTGCCGGTGAACAAGAACGTCGATGTGAAAGCCATCTACCAGGACGCGCGTTGGGAGACCTTCGCCAGACTGTATAACGAGCAGGGCCGCTACGTGCCGCAAATACCAAACTGGACGCCGGTGCGTCAGGTGGCAGCAGATGGCTTCAACCGTATCTTCGCCGACTGTAATAGCAATATCAGCGCTGAGCTGAAGGCGGTCGACGTGAAGGTCAACGCCGAGCTGGAAAAACAAAACGTGCTGGCTAAGTGAGAGGGAGTAAGTGATGACGCTGCATGAGACGAAGTCCGCGCCGCTAAAGCAAGCCGCTTCGCCTGACGCGACCGGCTGGCTGACGGCAAAACGCAAGCGGGCGCTGATTCCGTGGCTGTTCCTGGCTCCGGCGCTGATTATCTTTAGCTGGTTTAAGTTCATCCCGATGATTCAGGGGCTGGTGATGAGCTTTTACAAGGTCAACTTTAATCAGCCGGATGAGTGGGTCGGGTTTGATAACTTTACCCGCGCTTTTGCCGACGTAGAGCTGCACGCGGCGGTGGTGAATACGCTCTTGTACGTGGTGGTGACGATGTTCGCCGCCGCAATACTCGCCTTCTTCCTCGCTATGCTGCTGGAAGGCCCGGCGCGCCACCTGCGATTTATTCGTACCGCCATTTTCTTACCGGCGGTGACCAGTGCGGCGATCGTTGCCGAGATGTGGCGCATTCTGTTCAACCCAACGCCAAACGGCGTGGTGAACCACATTCTCAGCTGGTTTGGCGTGGCGGATCAGGGGTTTCTTGCCAGTTCCGATCAGGCGCTGGGGGTCATCATGTTGCTGCATATCTGGAAAGCGGTGCCCTACAACATGGTGATTTTTATCGCCGGTCTGGCGGGTATCAGCCGTGACCTGTACGACGCCTCGAACGTCGACGGGGCGAACTGGTGGAACCGTCTGCGCTACGTGACGCTGCCAGGGATGATCCCGGCGCTGTCGGTGGTGCTGATGCTCTCCTTTATTCGTGGCTTCCGCGTGTTTGCCGAGGTGTATGCCACCACCGGCGGCGGGCCGTCTAACGCCACGGAAATGGTCATGACCCATATCTATAAGCTGGGCTTTGAGCAGTTTGACTATGGCTATGCCTCGGCGGTGTCGTTCCTGCTGTTTACCTTCACCGTAATCTTAACCATTTGTCATTTGACGCTGAAAAAACGTATCGCACGTTACTAAGGAGCCGTGATGTTGAGTAAACGTTGGGATACCGCAGGGCGCTGGTGCATCTACGCGCTGCTGCTGATTGTCTTCGTCGGGCCGTTCTGGGGCATTGTGGCTACCGCCTTTAGCGGCGCGCCGGTTAAGCCGGGCGAGCTGCTGGCCTGGCCGAATCAGTTCTCGTTTGAAAACTTCATCTTTGCGTGGATGGACATCGGCGTCTGGCAGTATCTGCTGAACTCCATTCTGGTGGTGTTCTTCGGCACCATCCTGCAGGTGTCGGTCAGCGCGCTGGCGGCCTATGCGCTGGCCCGGAAGAAGTTTCGCGGCGTGGCATTGGTGAGTCTGGTGATTTTATCCACCATGATGCTGCCGGAAGAGGTTATCGCCATTCCGCTGTACATGATTATCAACTGGCGGCTGCCGTTTATCGATGCGTCGCTCTACAACAGCTACCTCGGGATGATTCTGCCGGTAGTGGGCTGGGCCTTCTCCATTTTCGTACTGACCGAATTTATGTCGGCCATCCCGAAAGAGCTGGAAGAAGCGGCGCGTATCGACGGCGCGAATGAGTGGCAGATTTTCTTCCACGTCATTCTGCCGCTGGTGAAACCGGCGCTCGGGACGGTGGTGACTTTCGGCTTTATTATGATTTGGGACCAGTACCTGCTGCCGCTGATTGTGGTGAACCAGGACAGCCTGAACACTATTCCGGTCATTCTCGGCACGCTGCGTACCGATGAGAGCATCACGCCGAACATTTTTATCGCCATTACGCTACTGGCGATGCTGCCAAGCATCATCGTCTATCTGGGTCTGCAAAAACATTTCAACCGCGGGATTATGTCCGGCGCAGTCAAAGGATAAGGGGTTACCGATGGGATCTGTTGTATTAAATAGCGTGCGCAAATCATACGGTGATGCTCACGTCATTAAAGATGTATCGCTGACTATCCCTGACGGCGAGTTCTGCGTGCTGGCGGGGCCGAGCGGCTGCGGGAAATCGACGCTGCTGCGCATGATTGCCGGTCTGGAAGAGATTTCCGCCGGGGAAGTGCACATCAACGAACGCGACGTCACCGAGGTGGAGCCGAAGCTGCGCGATATCGCGATGGTATTCCAGAGCTATGCGCTCTACCCGCAGATGACGGTGCGTGAAAACATGGGCTTTGCGCTCAAGATGGCGCGGCTGCCGAAAACGGAAATCAAACAGAAAGTCGATGAAGCGGCGGCGCTGCTCGGGCTAGAACCGCTGCTGGAGCGTTTGCCAAAAGATCTCTCCGGCGGCCAGCGTCAGCGCGTAGCGATGGGGCGCGCCATCGTGCGTAAGCCGCAGGTGTTTCTGTTCGATGAACCGCTGTCGAACCTCGACGCCAAGCTGCGTACCCAGGTGCGTGGTGAAATTCGCGAGCTGCACCGTCGGCTGAAAACCACCTCCGTCTACGTGACCCACGATCAGATTGAAGCGATGACCATGGGGCAGATGATCGTGGTGCTGCGCGACGGGCGCATTGAGCAGGCGGGCACGCCGCTGGAGCTTTACGATCGGCCCGCCAACCTGTTTGTTGCTGGGTTTATCGGCTCGCCGGAAATTAACCAGTTGCAGGGCGAAGTGGTGCTCAGTGGCAATACCACGAGCCTGCGCCTGAAAGATGGTTCGCTGCTGGCACTGCCTTCTGGGCTAAAGGTATCCGACGGCCAACAGGTGGTCTACGCCATTCGTCCGGAGCAGGTCAACGTGGTACACGAAGCCCGTGACGATGCGCTGTCGGCGAAGGTCACGGCGGTGGAGAATACCGGTTCGGATATGCAGCTGTTTTGCGATACCGGCGGCGGGGCGTTTACCTCGGTGTTCAAGCAGCGTCTGGCGGTGAAAGAGGGGGACACTATCTGGCTGCAGCCGAAGCTCTCCGGCGTGCATCTGTTCGATGCCCAAAGTGGTCTGCGCATAGCGTGTCTGGAGGGCCAGTAAGGTGGCGATGAAGCTGTACACCCTTGATGAAACCTGCCTGGAAAATGCCCGTGCGGGCCTGAAGCAGCCGTTCTCTCCGCTGCAACTGGCCCTGAGCAAACTGGTGGCTGAAGCAGATTTGCTTAAGCGTGAGCCACCGGAAAGCGTGGTGCACAAAAAGCTGCGCCCGGCGAGCGGTGATGCGCACGATTACTACAGTCTGGGCACCTACTGGTGGCCAAATCCACGGCGGCCCAACGGGCTGCCCTATATTCGCCGCGATGGGCATATCAACCCGCAGTGTGAGAATAACGATACTGATACCTCGCGCATTATCCGCATGTGCGAGCGCTGCCTGACGCTGGGGCTGGCATGGTACTTCACCGGCCAGCGTCAGTACGCACAGGCCGCTGCCGCGCAGATTCGTTGCTGGTTCCTCGACGGCGACACGCGCATGAACCCGCATTTGAACTACGGCCAGGCGATCCCTGGCGTCGTTTCCGGGCGTGGCACCGGGCTTATCGACACGCGCCTGCTGTGGATGGTGGTCGATACTATCGGGCTGATTAACGCGGCCAGCGTGTTGGATACCGACGATATCATCGGCTTGCACCAGTGGTTCCGTGACTTTAACCACTGGATGTATTTCAGCGATATCGGTCACTCTGAATACGTCTGGCACAATAACCACGGTACCTGGTACGACGCCCAGCGTGCGGTCAATGCGCTGTTTTACGGTGATAAAGGGCTGGTAGCGCGGATTATTGAGCAGGGGATCACCCAGCGCATGGCCGCGCAGATTGACCAGGACGGCAAGCAGACGATGGAGCTGGAGCGTACCATTCCGTTCCACTACTCGCTGTTTAATCTCGAGGCGCATCTGCTGCTTAACCGCTATGCCGAGCACGTTGAGTTCGATCGCTGGAATCACATTCGCGACGGTCGTGGGGTGAAGCAGGGGATTGATTACCTGGTGCCGTTTATCCGCGAACCGGATCTGTGGCCGTACAGTGATTTGCAGGGGATCGTCTGGGATAGCGCGCTGCGGGTGCTATTACAGACGGTGCGCGGGTATCCGAAGCAGTCGGCGAGCTATCGCGACGTGCTGAAGTGCTTGCCGCAGGAGACGTTGCAGTTGAAAGAGCAATTGATGTGGTACCCCGGGGTGTAGGCCTGATAAGCGCAGCGCCATCAGGCAATAGGCGCACGTTGCCGGATGGCAGCGTGCCGCCTTATCCGGCCTACAGAGCGCCCCGGGGAGGCACGGTATACCGATTTACACCGCCGCGATAATCTTAATCTCAACCTTATATTTCGGGTTCATCAGCTTCGCCTGGACGGTGCAGCGTACCGGCGCGTGACCGGCAACCACCCATGCATCCCACGCTTTGTTCATGGCGGCAAAATCATCGCCGTCCGGCAGGAAAATGGTGGCGTCGAGAATGCGCGACTTATTGCTGCCCTGTTTTTCCAGCACCGCATCAATTTGCGCCAGCGTATTTGCTGTCTGCTCAAACGCATCGGCGTCCAGGTTTGCCGGTACGCCGGTGTAGTACAGCGTATTGTTATGGATGACGACATCAGACCAACGGGCTTCGGCATCAATACGTACAATTGTCATTTCATTTTCCTTTTAACATCACGTAAACGCGCTAAGACTGCCACAATGTCGACGCCGCGTCACGACTTCGACTGGCATAAGCGGGGTTCGCCTGACATAATCACTGGGAATTTTTCCAGGGGGTAACGTGACGGACGATTTTGCAGAAGATGGCCAGCTAGCGCAGGCGATAACCGGCTTTAAACCGCGTGAACCGCAGCGTCAGATGGCGCACGCCGTCGCGAAGGCGATTGATAACGGTCAGCCGCTGGTGGTCGAAGCGGGAACCGGGACCGGGAAAACCTACGCCTATCTGGCCCCTGCGCTGCGCTCGGGCAAAAAAGCCATTATCTCTACCGGCTCGAAGGCATTGCAGGATCAGCTCTACAGCCGCGACCTGCCGACTGTTGCCACCGCGCTGAGCTTTACCGGCAAGTTGGCGCTGCTGAAAGGGCGCTCAAACTACCTCTGCCTCGAACGTTTAGAACAGCAGGCGATGGCGGGCGGCGACCTGCCGGTACAAACCCTCAGCGACGTCATTTTGCTGCGCAGCTGGGCTAATCAGACCGTGGATGGCGACATCAGCACCTGCGTCAGCGTGGCGGAAGATTCCCAGGCCTGGCCGCTGGTCACCAGCACCAACGATAACTGTCTGGGCAGCGACTGCCCGCAGTATCAGGACTGCTTCGTGGTGAAAGCGCGTAAAAAGGCGATGGATGCCGACGTGGTGGTGGTCAACCACCACCTGTTTCTTGCCGATATGGTGGTGAAAGAGAGTGGCTTCGGCGAGCTTATCCCCGAGGCCGACGTGATGATCTTCGATGAAGCCCATCAGTTGCCGGATATCGCCAGCCAGTATTTCGGCCAATCGCTCTCCAGCCGTCAGCTGCTGGACCTCGCCAAAGACGTGGTCATTGCCTACCGTACCGAACTAAAAGACACCCAGCAGCTGCAAAAATGCGCCGACCGTCTGGCACAGGCGACGCAGGATTTCCGCCTGCAGGTAGGCGACCCTGGCTATCGCGGCAACCTGCGCGAGCTGTTGGCGGAAACCACCGTCCAGCGTTCACTGCTGCTGCTCGATGACGCCCTCGAACTGTGCTACGACGTGGCGAAGCTCTCTCTCGGCCGCTCAGCCTTGCTCGATGCCGCTTTCGAGCGCGCGACCCTGTATCGGGCACGTTTAAAGCGCCTTAAAGAGATCAACAAGCCCGGCTACAGCTACTGGTACGAATGCAACTCGCGCCACTTTACCCTGGCGCTGACGCCGCTCACCGTGGCGGATAAATTCAAAGAGGTGATGGCGGCCAAACCGGGCAGTTGGATCTTCACCTCCGCGACGCTGTCGGTGAACGATGACCTGCACCACTTTACCGAACGCCTCGGCATTGAAGCGGCGGAATCGCTGCTGCTGCCAAGCCCGTTTGACTACGCCACCCAGGCGCTATTGTGCGTGCCGCGCAACCTGCCGCTGCCGAACCAGCCGGGGGCGGCGCGCCATCTGGCGGCAATGCTGAAACCGCTGATTGAGGCCAACGACGGGCGCTGCTTTATGCTTTGCACCTCGCACGCCATGATGCGCGACCTCGCCGAACAGTTCCGCGCCACCATGACGCTACCGGTCCTGTTACAGGGGGAGACCAGCAAAGGCCAACTGCTTCAGCAGTTTGTCAGCGCCGGTAACGCCCTGTTGGTGGCGACCAGCAGCTTCTGGGAAGGGGTCGACGTGCGCGGCGATGCGCTGTCGCTGGTGATCATCGACAAGCTGCCGTTCACCTCGCCGGATGACCCGCTGTTGAAGGCTCGCATGGAAGACTGCCGTCTGCGCGGCGGCGACCCGTTTGAAGAGGTCCAACTGCCGGATGCGGTGATTACCCTCAAGCAGGGCGTTGGCCGACTGATTCGTGATGTTGACGATCGCGGGGTGCTGGTGATTTGCGACAACCGCCTGGTGATGCGTCCTTACGGCGCCACCTTCCTTGCCAGCCTGCCACCCGCGCCGCGCACCCGTGATATTCGACGGGCGACGCGATTCCTGGCGCTGTCATCGACGCGGTAATGCAGCGCAAAGTGTGGTAAGATGCGCGCCATTTTGTTGATCGAGAGCGCGACTAACTATGCGAATTCTGGCTATCGATACCGCCACGGAAGCCTGCTCGGCTGCTCTGTGGAATGATGGCAACACCTGTGCCCACTTCGAGCTTTGTCCACGGGAACATACTCAACGTATCCTGCCCATCGTGCAGGATATTCTCACTGAAGGCGGCGTAAGCCTGACCGACCTCGACGCGCTGGCGTTCGGCCGTGGGCCGGGCAGCTTCACCGGCGTGCGTATCGGCATTGGTATCGCACAAGGTCTGGCGCTGGGCGCAGAGCTGCCGATGATCGGCGTATCGACCCTTGCCACCATGGCGCAGGGTGCCTGGCGTAAGCAGGGTGCGACCCGCGTGCTGGCGGCTATCGACGCGCGTATGGGCGAAGTCTACTGGGCTGAATACCAGCGTGATGAAAATGGCGTCTGGCACGGCGAAGAGAGCGAAGCGGTGCTGAAGCCGGAAGCGGTGCAACAGCGTCTGGCTGAACTTAGCGGCGAATGGGCAACCGTCGGCACCGGTTGGGCCGCCTGGCCTGATATGGCGCAGGGCGCTAACGCGACGCTGGTCGACGGCAACGTGACGTTACCGGAAGCTGAAGACATGCTGCCTATCGCCTGTGCCATGCTGGAGCAGGGAAAAACCGTCGCCGTGGATAAAGCGGAACCGGTTTATTTGCGTAACAATGTTGCGTGGAAGAAACTTCCTGGCCGCGAATGAATCTCAGTAGGTAGAGAGCGTAAAAATCAGGAGCAGCATCATGGCAGGTAAAAGTTTTGTGATTCGTGGCGCCGCAGCGGGGCTTATCGCTTTCGCGTTAAGCGGCTGCGTCAGCGTGCCGGATGCCATTCAGGGCAGTAGCCCGACGCCACAGCAGGATCTGGTGCGGGTCATGGCTGCGCCGCAGCTGTATGTGGGCCAGGAGGCCCGCTTTGGCGGGACGGTTGTTGGCATTGAGAACCAGCAGGGGAATACCCGTCTGGAAATCGCCACCGTACCGCTCGACAGCGGCGCGCGTCCTATTCTGGGCGAAGCCTCGCGTGGGCGCATCTATGCTGACGTGAACGGCTTCCTCGACCCGGTCGATTTCCGTGGCCAGCTCGTCACGGTAGTGGGACCGATTGTTGGCGCCGTTGAAGGTAAAGTCGGCACCACCAAATACACTTTCCTGCAGATGAAAGCGACGGGTTACAAACGCTGGCATGTGGCCCAGCAGGTAGTGATGCCGCCGCAGCCTATCGACCCGTGGATGTTTGGTCCGCGCCCCTGGAACTACGGTTACGGCGGCTGGGGATGGTATAACAGCGGCCCCGCTGAAGTCCGGAACGTCGTAACTGAATAAGATCTGATATAAAGCAGACAAAAAAGAAACAGCGGCTAGCCCGCTGTTTCTTCGTTGTAATGGATATAAAAAAAATAAAGAGTGACGCGCTTCGCAACCTTAATTCTGATTAATTCTTAAACTGGTACGCTGAGTTAATATAATGTTAATGAAAGTTTATCATTTGGGGTTGCGATGACGACGAATACGTATTTTAGAGGTGATGCTTTGAAAAAGGTTTGGCTCAACCGTTATCCTGCTGACGTCCCGGCAGAGATCAATCCTGACCGTTATCAATCCCTGGTGGAACTGTTCGAACACTCGGCAACGCGCTTTGCCGACCAGCCTGGCTTCGTCAATATGGGCGAAGTCATGACCTTCCGTAAGCTCGAAGAGCGCAGCCGCGCCTTTGCCGCTTATCTCCAGCACGGGCTGGGGTTGAAGCAGGGCGACCGCGTCGCGCTGATGATGCCTAACCTGCTGCAATACCCGGTCGCGCTGTTTGGCATTCTGCGTGCCGGGATGATCGTGGTGAACGTTAACCCGCTGTACACGCCGCGCGAGCTGGAACACCAGCTGAACGACAGCGGCGCGCAGGCTATCGTGATTGTCTCCAACTTTGCCCATACCCTGGAAAAAGTGGTCGACAAAACCTCGGTGAAACACGTGATCCTGACCCGCATGGGCGACCAGCTTTCCACGGCGAAAGGTACGCTGGTGAACTTCGTGGTCAAATACATCAAACGTCTGGTGCCGAAATATAATCTGCCGGACGCGATTTCGTTCCGCAGCGCGCTGCATAACGGCTACCGCCTGCAGTACGTGAAGCCGGAAGTGAAGGCGGATGACATCGCTTTCCTGCAATATACCGGCGGGACGACAGGCGTGGCGAAAGGGGCGATGCTGACCCACCGCAACATGCTGGCGAACCTCGAGCAGGTGAAAGCAACCTACGGACCGCTGCTGCATGAGGGCAAAGAAGTCGTTATCACCGCGCTGCCGCTGTACCACATTTTCGCGCTGACCATGAACTGCCTGCTGTTTATTGAACTGGGCGGTAAAAATATTCTCATCACCAACCCGCGCGATATTCCGGGGCTGGTGAAAGAACTCGGGAAATACCCGTTCACCGCGATGACCGGGGTGAACACCCTGTTTAACGCGCTGCTGAACAATAAAGAGTTCCAGCAACTGGATTTCTCAACCCTGCACCTCTCCGCCGGTGGCGGGATGCCGGTGAACCACGCGGTAGCCGAGCGCTGGGTCAAGCTGACCGGGCAGTATCTGTTGGAAGGCTACGGCCTGACCGAATGCGCGCCGCTGGTGAGCGTTAACCCGCACGATATCGATTACCACAGCGGCAGCATTGGTCTGCCGGTGCCGTCTACCGACGTGAAGCTCGTCGATGACGACGATAACGAAGTGCCTGTCGGCCAACCGGGTGAGCTGTGCGTAAAAGGACCCCAGGTCATGGAAGGTTACTGGCAGCGTCCTGATGCTACCGCCGAAATCATCAAAGAGGGTTGGCTGCATACCGGCGATATCGCGGTGATGGACGAAGAGGGCTTCCTGCGCATCGTTGACCGTAAAAAAGACATGATTCTGGTCTCCGGTTTCAACGTTTATCCCAACGAAATTGAAGACGTGGTCATGCAGCATACCGGCGTGCTGGAAGTGGCCGCCGTGGGCGTGCCGTCCGGTAACAGCGGTGAAGCGGTGAAGATTTTCGTGGTTAAGAAGGATGAAAGTCTTACCGAAGAGGCGTTGATCACCTTCTGCCGCCGCCAGCTTACCGGCTACAAGGTGCCGAAACTGGTTGAATTTCGGCAGGAATTGCCGAAGTCGAACGTCGGTAAAATTTTGAGACGAGAATTACGTGACGAAGCCCGCGCCAAAGTGGACAATAAGGGATAAGTCACGAGTCATGATGCCAAACGCCAGCTCAGCTGGCGTTTTTTTTGGCGCAATCTAAGAGAGTACGATTTGAACTATCAGATGATCACCACCAACGATGAACTCAGCACCCTGTGCGACGCGGTTCGTCAGACCACCGCCGTCGCGCTGGACACCGAATTTGTTCGCACCCGTACCTATTATCCGCAGCTGGGGCTGATTCAGCTTTTTGACGGCGAACGGACGGCGTTGATTGATCCTCTGAATATTACCGACTGGTCGCCGCTGCAGGCAATTTTACAGGACCGCAACATCACCAAATTCCTGCATGCGGGCAGTGAAGACCTGGAAGTGTTTATGAACACCTTCGGTTCAATGCCGCAGCCGCTGATCGATACCCAGGTGCTGGCAGCCTTCTGCGGCCGCCCTATGTCCTGGGGCTTTGCCCCTATGGTGGCGGAGTATTCCGGCGTTGAGCTGGATAAGAGTGAATCACGCACCGATTGGCTTGCTCGCCCATTGACGGCACGCCAATGCGACTACGCGGCGGCGGACGTCTGGTATCTGCTACCCATCGCCCACAAGCTGATGGCGGAAACCGAACAGGCCGGGCGACTGAACTGGGCGCTCAACGAGTGCCAATTGATGCAGCAGCGCCGCCAGGAAGTGACCGACCCCGCGGACGCCTGGCGCGATATCACCAACGCCTGGCAGTTGCGTACGCGCCAGCTGGCGTGCCTACAGCTGCTGGCAGACTGGCGTCTGCGTAAAGCGCGCGAGCGTGACCTGGCGGTAAATTTTGTGGTCCGTGAAGAGCACCTGTGGAGCGTGGCGCGCTATATGCCGGGCAGCCTGGGTGAACTGGACAGCCTGGGGCTGTCGGGCAGTGAGATTCGCTTCCACGGTAAAACGCTGATTAGCCTCGTGGAGAAAGCGCAGGCGCTGCCGGATGACGCGCTGCCAGAGCCGCTGTTGAACCTGATGGATATGCCGGGCTATCGCAAAGCGTTTAAAGAGATTAAGGCACTGGTGCAGGAAGTGGGACAGGCGAATGACGTCAGTCCTGAAATGCTGGCATCCCGTCGCCAGATTAACCAGTTGCTGAACTGGCACTGGCAGCTGAAGCCACGTACCACGGCACCAGAGATGATCTCCGGCTGGCGCGGTGAATTGCTCTGTGGCGCGCTGGATAAACTGTTGGCGGCGTACCCGCGTTAAGTCTGGTGTTAATTCCCGGGGTCGCATTCGCTCGCCCGGGCTACATGTCACTGCACTGGTAGCCCGGCCGAGTGAAACGACGCCGGGAAAACGAGCTAGATTAAATCACACCCTGAGCCAGCATGGCGTCGGCGACTTTCACGAAGCCAGCGATGTTTGCGCCGCGAACGTAGTTGGTCTGCGCCGCTTCACCACCGTGCTCAACGCAGGCGTGGTGGATATCCAGCATGATGTGGTGCAGACGCGCATCCACTTTCTCCGCTTTCCAGCTCATACGCGCCGCGTTTTGCGCCATTTCCAGACCGGACGTTGCCACGCCACCGGCATTCGCCGCTTTGCCCGGCGCGAACAGGACGCCCGCTTCGAGGAACAGATCGGTTGCTTCGATGGTGGTTGGCATGTTGGCTCCTTCCGCCACGGCTTTCACACCGTTGGCAATCAGCACGCGCGCAGCGTCAACGTCCAGCTCGTTCTGGGTCGCACATGGCAGAGCGATATCCACCGGGACGCTCCACGGCTGCTGGCCTTCCAGATACACCAGACCAAACTCACGTGCGTAATCGGCCACGCGACCGTCGCGGCTGGCTTTGATTTCGCACAGACGCGCCAGCTTCTCGGTGGTGAAGCCCGCTTCATCGACCACGGTACCGCTGGAATCGGAGGCGGTTACGACGCGCGCGCCCAGCTCCATCGCTTTTTCGATAGCATACTGCGCCACGTTACCGGAACCGGAAACCGCGACTCGCATACCTTCAAAGCCCAGCCCATGACGCTTAAGCATCGCTTCAGTAAAGTACACCAGGCCATAGCCGGTGGCTTCAGGGCGAATCAGGCTGCCGCCGAAGGAGAGGCCTTTACCGGTAAACACGCAGGCGGTGTCGTTGGAGAGTTTTTTCATCATCCCGGCCATAAAGCCGACTTCACGGCCACCCACGCCGATATCGCCTGCCGGTACGTCGGTGTCAGAGCCCAGATGACGATAGAGTTCGGTCATCAGAGACTGGCAGAAGCGCATGACTTCGCCTTCGCTTTTGCCTTTTGGATCGAAGTCAGAACCGCCTTTACCGCCGCCCATAGGCAGGGTGGTCAGGGCGTTTTTGAAGGTCTGTTCGAAGCCGAGGAATTTGAGAATAGAGAGGTTTACCGATGGGTGGAAGCGCATTCCCCCTTTGTACGGCCCAATCGCCGAACTGAACTGCACGCGCCATGCGCGGTTAACCTGTACCTGATTGCGGTCGTCTACCCACACGACGCGGAATTGAATAACACGCTCAGGCTCAACTAATCGCTCCAGCAGAGAAAGCTGGCGATAGCGCGGGTTCTGTTCCAGGAACGGCCAGAGGGTTGTCATGACTTCGCGGACAGCCTGAGCAAACTCGGTCTGGTGTGGGTCGCGTTGTTGAACATGAGCCAGGAAGTTATTGAGGGAGCAAACCTGATCCATAAATATAAGCACCTCTTATGGTTGTGATCGTATGTAGTTGTTATGGTTGTGTTTAATAAAGTGGCATTTTTCGACTATATCATTACCTGGCTAACGGATGACAAGTAAATTCCGGGACCAAAATAAAATTAATATTCGGGGTGGGGTCATAACTAAAAGCGATGATGTAAAAAATTTAAGTTAGCCGCGATTTTGGTCGATAGTATTAAGAGATGATTTTTCAGGAGATTAAGGGATGAAAACGTTCTGGATTGCGGGCGCGCTGGCGCTGTTTTGTCATGCGGCGCAGGCCCGGCCTCAGCTGGAAGTCAACGTGCCGCCGGAGGTGTTCAGCAACAGCAACACGACCCAACGGGCGCAGCCGTGCGCCCAGTGCTGTATTTATGAAAATCAGAACTACTCTGAAGGAGCGGTTATCAAAGCGGAAGGCGTACTGTTACAGTGCCAGCGCGATGAAAAAACCATCAGCACGAATCCGCTCGTGTGGCGGCGGGTAAAGCCATAAACGCATGAAGCAACGGTATGTCGGCGGGGGCTAATGCGTAGCTTAAGGCCTCCTGCGGCGTACACCACGCCAGCGCGCTGTGTTCACGGGCGATGATTTCGCCGTCAAAGCGCGGAACGTACCAGGCGTGGAGATGGATAATCCGCCCGGAAACCTCGCGCTGGTGGCTGGCAACGTAACGGGCAGGCCAGGCGTGAATGGCTAACTCTTCGCGCAGTTCGCGTACCAGCGCTTCTGGCTGCGTTTCTCCTGCTTCCACTTTCCCGCCCGCAAACTCCCACAGCCCTGGCTGATCGGCATGAAGTGGGCGCTGGGCGAGCAGAATTTTGCCGTTTTGTTCGATAATGGCGGCAACAACATCAATGGTTTTCAGCATAGCGGTCAAAGACGTGATAAAGGGAATGCCATATTATCGCTGCTTTGTTGTTAGCTAAAGCCTTGCAGGAGTCTCCGGGTGAAAAATAAACAACCCTGGGTGCAGCCGCTCAGTCAGTTACCCCTCAGTTTAAAACCGATCGTTGCCATGCAGCAGAAACATTACGGAAGCGTGTTGAACCCAACCCGCTGGTGGGGGCGAATGCCGCGTTTGTTCTGGTTA
This sequence comes from Kluyvera chengduensis, assembly GCF_044197065.1. NCBI lineage: Bacteria > Pseudomonadati > Pseudomonadota > Gammaproteobacteria > Enterobacterales > Enterobacteriaceae > Kluyvera > Kluyvera chengduensis. The sequence continues at coordinate 330,153 of NZ_JBIQOI010000002.1, read as the reverse complement.
GTCGCGCTGTTCGTCGGCTATCTGGAGCGTAAAAAAGCGCGTCTGGACCCTACGCTTCGGGCGCTGCTGATGACCCGCGTTTCCCAACAGTGTGACTGCGCCTTCTGCATTGATGCCAACAGCCTGCGTCTGGCGCAGCGTAGTGGGGCGATGGATAAAGTGCTGGCGCTGGCTGACTGGCACACTTCGACGCTGTTTTCTCCTGCCGAGCGTGCCGCGCTGGGCTATGCGGATGCGGTGACGGCCACGCCGCCGTGCGTCTCTGATGAGCAGAAAAAATCGTTACACCGTCACTTTAACGAGGAACAGATAACCGAGATGACCGCGCTGGTGGCGTTCCAGAATTTGTCTGCCCGCTTTAACGCCGCGCTGGAGATCCCGTCACAAGGGCTGTGCGGCACTGATGGAGACTCACATGCTCGATAAGCATCTGCACCCACGCCTGAAACCGCTGCTCAACCGTGCCGCAAAGGCGTTGGATAGGCCGGGCATCTCCGCGGACGGCATCACGTTAGTGGGCTTTGCTATTGGCGTGATGGCGCTGCCGTTTCTGGCGCTGGGCTGGTACGGTGCGGCGCTGGTGGCGATTGTGGCCAACCGACTGCTCGACGGACTTGATGGCGCGCTGGCCCGGCAACGCGGGCTGACGGATGCCGGGGGCTTTCTCGATATCGCCCTCGATTTTCTGTTCTACGCGCTGGTGCCGTTCGGCTTTATGCTCGCTGACCCGGCAGCGAATGCGCTCGCGGGCGGCTGGCTGCTGTTTGCCTTTATGGGTACCGGCAGCAGCTTTCTGGCGTTTGCGGCGCTGGCGGCGAAGCATCAGATTGATAACCCCGGCTACGCACACAAATCGTTTTATTACCTTGGCGGCTTAACCGAAGGCACCGAGACGATTCTGCTGTTTGTGTTGGGCTGCCTGTTCCCGGCGTGGTTCGCGTGGATGGCGTGGGTGTTTGGCGCGCTGTGCTGGCTGACGACGTTTAATCGGGTATGGGGAGGGTACATGACGCTGAAGAGCCTCCAGCGTCATGAAGAGGCGGATTAGCGAGAGCTGTCCGGGCCGCGGTCGCCGGTGGATACCGGGTTTTTCGGGTTGCTGCTCCACTCGTACCAGCCGCCGTCGTAGACGCTGACGTTCTGCCAGCCCATCGCGCGGGCGTACATAAAGGTCTCAGACGCGCGCCAGCCGGTGCCGCAGTAAAAGGAGACCTGCTGGGTTGGCAGGATATTCCAGGACTTCCACATGGCGGCGATATCATCCGCGCTGCGCATGGTGCCGTCCGGGTTATGGAAATCTTCCATGTGGGTGGAGTCGCTGCCCGCATGCCCCCAACGTGCGCCCGCAATCTCACCTTTTGGCTTAATGTAGCTGTAGCCGCTGGTGGTGCCGATAAATTCCGGCCACGAACGAATGCTGACCAGTGAAGCATCCTGGCGATGCAGCAGACCGCGCGCCTGCTCCATATCCAGCATCAGCTGCGGCTGGCCCGGGATGGTTGCGCCGAAGTCAGGTGCCGGGGTCACGTCTTTAGGCAGGCCGCGCTCAACCGGCAGGCCCGCATCTGACCAGGTTTTCCAGCCGCCGTCCAGCAGACGCACATCTTTCACGCCCGCATACAGCATAATCTGCGCCACGCGCGCCGCGGCGTAGACATCGCGGCCGTACAGGATAACGGTGGTGTCATGGCGGATACCGTGTTTTGCCAGCATCGCTTTGAGCTTATCGTCAGAGACTTTATTCCACAGCGGCTCGCTTTCCACTTCGTTAGTGTCGATATAACCTGCGTTAGGAATATGGCTGACCAGATAGAGCTTTGGCGCGCCCCAGGCGGCTTCAATCACCTTGACGTCGCCCGCAGGTTTCGCCGGAACGTCTTTCCCCTGCTGTAAATCATGCAGCCATTGCGGATAGACCAGTTGCTCAAAGTGCGGCAGCTTTTGCAGACGTTCAGGCTGCTGCAGCGCATCGCTCAGCGTGGAAATATTGCTGAAACCAGCCTGTTTCAGGCGCTTAGCCACAGCTTCGTTGTCTTTGCTGTCGCCATAGAGCGCGATGTCGGTGGTTTTACTCAGCTGATGCTGCTGCGCCCACGCGCTAAGCTGCTCGTTGTTCATTGAGGAGAGCCAGCTTGCGGAGAGGTTTAACGCGCCCGGTTCGTGACCCTGCGGGCCGTTAGCCTGCTGTGGCCAGCCGTTATAGAAAGCGCTCAGGCGCGTATCAATGGCGGTCCCTTTTTGCTGCAGCAGGTGGGTGAAAGTTAAGGTTTTTGCCGTTTCAGCAGCAAAGACAGAGGAGGCGAGGCCAAGGGCAACGGCCAGCGCAGTCAGTTGAGAAACACGTTTCATCAAATCATCCGACGAGGAAAAAAGGAGCATTATTCTGAACCTCCGAGGGGCTAAATACCTTGCGTTAACGCAGTTTTTTCCGCGTCAGCGGAATGCGGTAAGCTGTAAACAGGTCGCGTGAGTGGGAACATCATCCGGGTCGTGAGTCACCTGTACGACCGGGATCTGCTGCTGGCGAAGTTCATCGAAAACCCATTGGCGAAAATTGTCGCGTAATGTTTTATCAAGACGGCTAAAGGGCTCATCCAGCAGCAGTGCGTCGGGCTCCGCCAGCAGGGCGCGAAGCAGCGCCACCCGGGCGCGCTGACCACCGGAGAGCGTCGCCGGGTCGCGATGATAAAAACCGCCTAGTTCAACATGCGCCAATGCCTGCTCAACGCGGTCGCGGCGCGCTTTCCGTACAACGGTTGCCGGTAGCGCCAGCTGGAGATTTTGCCCAACGCTCAGGTTGTCAAAGAGCAACGCATCCTGGAATAACACGCCGATACGGCGTTTCTCGGTTGGCAGCGTGTCGCAGCGTTGCCCGTTAAGCCACAGCTCACCCTGGGCGCGGAAGGCACCATCCAGCGCACCCACCATCCATGAAAATAGCGTCGATTTCCCACAGCCCGACGGCCCCATGAGCGTGACTATCTCGCCGGGTTGCGTGGTGAAATGGAGGTCGCGCAGTAATGGCTGCCCGTTGAGCGAGAGCGTGAGATTTTTAACCTGCAACATTAACGTAATCCTCGACGATAATGGCCGATGCGGCGCGCCAGCAGCGCGGTGAATAAAAAGAACCCCATCGGCAGGAGGAGTTGCCACAGCGCCTGCGCCGCGAGTGATCCGGTCACGCCGCCGCTGCTGAGTGCGACGGCTTCGGTGGTGAGCGTGGGGACGCGGCCCCCGCCGAGCCACTGCGTCGGCAGGTACTGTGCGATGCTGACGGAAAAGCCTACGGCCAGCGCGGAGAGGAGAGGCCGGATAATCAGCGGACATTTCAGACGCAGGAATATTCGTCTGCGCCCCCAACCCAGCGTTCTTGCCAGCAGTATCTGACGGGTATCTATCTGTCGCCAGGCGGGGTGTAGCACGAAAAGCATCCACGGTACCACCCACAGCAGATGCCCCCACAGTACCGTCGCGAATTGCCCGTCCAGCCAGCCATAAAGCGCCAATTGATATTGCCCTGCCGCCAGTGGCAGCGCGGGGAGCAGCAACGGCAGCGTCAGCCAAATCGGCATGGATGAAGACCCCCATTCGAGCCATAGCAGGCAGACCCCGGCACCGATTAACGCCGACAGCAGCGCCAGACCAAGGCTGTTAGTGAACGTGTCAGTATCGGGAAGCGTCGCATGGGCGAACCAGGCCAGACACAAGGTGCAGAACAGTCCGCTGAACGGCAGCAGGGTACCGATAACTCGCCCCGGCAGCAGTGGGAAATCAGGGCATCGGATACCCGCGGGAAGTGGTTCGCGCGCTTGCCATCTTGACCAGAGTAGCTTGCAGACACCGGCTATAACGGCCAGCAGCGCCAGTAACAGCAGGCAGGCCAGGCCGCCTTTGGCCCGATCGTCCGGGTCGGCAGAATTGAGCCATTGCCAGGCGAGTACGGCAAGCGTTGGCGGGTTGCCGGGGCCGATAATGGCGGCCACATCCACCACGGAGAGCGTCCATGCCGTGGTCGCCAGTAGCGCGACTTTTAACGCAGGGGCCAGCGTGGGCAAGATGACATGAGTAAGACATTGCCCGCGCCCATAGCCCAGGCTCTTAAACACCACGACCTGTTCCGCCAGCCGTCGTTCACCGAGCAGCCCCCAGCATACCCACAGCAAAAAACCGCTCTCTTTCACTGCCAGAACCAGCCCCAGCCCGATGCCATAGCGATCCTGAACCGGTTGGATAACGGGTATCAGGCGATAAAGCGCGCCGCCTTCGGCAAACAGGATCAGGGCGCAGGTGGCAAAAGCGACGTGTGGCAGAGCCAGCAGCAAGGGAAGGCGAGAAGCCAGCCGCTGCCAGCCGGTTGAGGGCCAAAGGGTGGCGATAACAAGCAGCGCCAGACATAGCGCACCCCCCACACCGAGCAGGGTGGAAACCAGCGTAGCCGTGAGGGCTTGTACCAGTTGCGGGTCATTGAGCAGCGACTGCCAGTGGGCGAACGAAAATGCAGGCATCGCCATGATGCCTGCGGCAGGAATCAGGGGCAGATAGATAATCAGCATCATGCCCCAGCAGAGTAGCGTTAGTGCGTACCGTAGCGGCGCAGCCATTCCTGCTCCAGCGCATTGACCCAGGCCGCGTGCGGCTCAGCCAGCACCTGCGGTGTATGTTCCGGGATGAGCGATTGCAGCGTTTTTTGCTGTGCTTCACTCAGTTTTTGCGGAGCAAGTACGCTTGGGTCGCCCCATATTGCCGGGTCCGCTTTACGAAGCTGGGCTTCAGGCGACAGCAGGAAATTCGCTACCACCTGCGCTCCCGCGCTCGCGGACGCATTCGCCGGGATAGTCACAAAGTGAACGTTGCCGAGCATACCGTTTGGGAAGCCAAAGCTGTAGCTGTCCTTCGGCAGTTCACCTTTTGCCACCTTCTGTTTGGCGTGCATCGGGTTAAACGTCAGCGAAAGGCGTAGCGTGCCGTTGCTCAGCATGGTGTCCATTCGCGCTGGCGATGGCGGGAAATCTTTGCCGTTACGCCACAGGAAGGGGTGCAGTTTATCAAGGTAGGCCCACAGCGGCGCGGTAACGGTCGCGAACGTTTTCGCCTCAGGCGGCTGTTTTAGTGCTTCGGGCTGAGCGGTGAGGTTAATCAACAGCTGTTCCAGGAGCGCGGTACCGGTGAAGTCCGGCGGGCGCGGATAGGTCACCGTGCCAGGATGGGCTTTGGCAAATTCGAGCAGCGCCTGCGCCGAGTCTGGCGGCTGCGGCGTTTGCTGCTGGCGGGCGATAAAGGTCAGCTGCGCGCTGCCCCACGGTGACTCCGCGCCTTCCACGGGCACGGAAAAATCTTCCAAAACGGGTTTGCTGACATCCACATAGCGCCAGTTCGGCAACTGCTCCGCCCAGCCGGTGCGCAGCAGGTTGGCCTCTTTCAGCGCGCGGAAGTTTTCGCCGTTGACCCACAGCAAGTCGACCGAGCCGTTGGTTTTACGCCCGGCCTGCGCCTCAGTTTGAATACGCTTCACGGTGTCTGCGGCATCGGCAATATGGACGATACGCAGGTTAATGGCGTAATCGCGTTTTACCTCCGCGCTGACCCAATCAAGGTAGTGGTTCACCGCTTCATCGCCGCCCCAGGCGTTAAACCAGACGGTCTGGCCTTTGGCTTCGCTCTCAACCTGTTGCCAGCTTTGCGCGTGGGCCATGAAGGGGCTCAGCGCCAGCATACTAAGACCGAGCAGGCTATTGCGCAGGCGATGTGTTTCTCCGTAGTCACGCATCATGAATTCCTCTTTTGTCGTTCGTGGTAGACCGTCTTAGCGACAACGATAACGATAGTCAGTGCAAATAAAATAAATAGCCCGGTGATAAACCAGTAGGTGCCTCCGGTCAGCAGGCTGCCCACCCATGAATAGACGAGGGTGGCGGGAAGCTGGCCGATGCCGGTGGCGATAAAAAAGTGGCGAAAGCGCAGTGACGTCAGCCCGGCGGCGTAGCTCACCGGGTCGAACGGGACGAAGGGCAGCAGGCGACAGATCAAAATGGTGTGCTTGCCATAGCGCTCAAAAAAGCCGTCGATACTCTTAAGCACCGTTTTCCCCGTCAGCTTCTCGACCGCGCCGCGCCCCATCAGCCGCGCGATGTAGAAGCACAGTGCAGCACCGGCCATCGAACTGGTCCACGAGAGCACCGCGCCCCAGAACGCGCCGAACAGCGACGCGTTAGCGAAGGTGATAAGAAAAGCGGGCAGCGGGGCGGCGACGGCCTGAAAAATCATTAGCACAAATGAGACGGCGGCGGCCTGTGAGCCGTAGGAGTGAATGAACCGTTCAATGCCCTGTTGGTCGACGCTGAGAAACGCGGCCAGGCTCTGGTCGACAAAATCCTTCACGCCTGGAATACACCACCAGGCGAGCAGCAGCGTGATACCTGCAACGATAAGCAGTAGACGGAAAAGCAGCGTGGTGCGGCGCGGCGGCATCAGCGCTGCTCTCCGGAGAGGTCCACGCGCTTATGCCGGGCATAGCGTCTGGCGGCCTGTACCAGCGCAAATAGCGTGAGTCCGGCGAGGCTCAGTTTGAGGATAAACGTCGGCGTCAGGCCGTGTGTCGACAGTTCGCTTGCCATCAGCGTATAAATAAAAATGCCCGGTAGTGTGGTGAGCGCGGAAATCAGGGTGTAGGGCCAGAACGGGATAGCGGTCAGACCGTAGGCGTAGTTTTGAATGTTGTACGGAAAGAGTGGGATTAGCCGGGTCAGAATTAAAAAGTCGATGCCGCTGCGGGCGATGCCGCGTTCTATGGCCTGAAAGGTGGACGTATGCCCGACGTATTTTACCAGCAGCGCGCGTCCGAGCCAGCGGGCGAGCAGGAAGGAGAGCGCGGAGGCGATGGTGGCGGCAATGAGCGAAAGCAGTGTGCCGAGCCACGGGCCGAAGGCTATACCGCCGACGAGCACGAGTACGCTGCCGGGCAGCAGGCAGACCGTGGCGAGAATGAACAGGGCGATGTAGATGGCGTAGCCGAGCGTGCCGCTTTGGTGTACGAGCGTTTGCAGGTGACGGATGTTGGTGACCAGTTCAGTCAGGCCGAAAGTGTGGGTCAGGATAACCAGGAGGCTGATGACAGCGACGATGAGCAGGAGCTTAGCGGCTGTGGGGTAGTGACTTCTTTTGCATGAGGTCCTCCTGGCGGGAAGAAAAAGTGCGCGCGACGGTATTATAGATTAGTGGTCACTGCAAGATTTTAGCGTTGGTTTATTGATTTTGCTCAGAATTTTTTGGTCGGAAAAGTGGTTTTCCGGTTGGGTGCGGGATTCCGTTCACGTTGCGTTTTGTAGAATATGGCGCTTCTTCATCTGTGAACGGGTTAAGGGGAGCTTGCCGCGCTCCCCTTAACAATCCCCGCGGCCCCGCAGGGAAATCGGTGCTTCGCACTACGCTCGCCTACGACTCCAGCCTGCGGCACGGCGAAACTCGACATCCTGTCTCGGTTCGCCTCAGTCCGCCATCCCTGGCGTCCTGACCTTGTCTTCCGTGCTACGGCTCGCCGATTTCCAGCGGGGACTCATCGGTTTCAGTGACATTCGTGTGTTTTTTTTGTCGTTAACTTAAAGACCGCACGGTTTTTGGTGGCGTCTAAATCGCCGAAGCGTTTCCCGTAGGCCGGGTCAGCCCACAGGGATGTGGGCTGAGGGCGTGGTTCACAGGGATGTGAACTCACGCCCGACCCGAAGCCGGAGGGAATAAGCTGAGGGAACCGCGCAGCGGCGATTTTGCCGCCAGAGCCCGGGGGTGCAGGGGGCGGCGGCGATTGGCCGCCCCTTGCGCGCTCCCTGCGCCCGCACAATTTATATGGCTAACATTGGAAGGGAGCGCAACAGGGCACTGAACCTAACGAAATCCAACGAAACGTAATGAGCCTACTTAAACGTCGCCCACACTGGCGCATGATCCGAAGGCTTCTCCATCCCACGGATCTCATAATCAATCCCCGTCTCCACGCAGCGCGCCGCCAACGGTTGGCTCGCCAACAGCAAATCGATACGCAGCCCACGGTTATCGTCAAACCCCTTAGAGCGGTAGTCAAACCACGAGAAACGATCGTTAGTCTCCGGATTCGCATTACGGAATGTATCCACCAGACCCCAACCCAGCAGACGCTGCATCCACTCACGCTCTTCCGGCAGGAACGAACACTTGCCGGTGCGCAGCCAGCGTTTGCGGCTGTCTTCGCCAATCCCGATATCGAGATCGGTCGGGCTGATGTTCATATCACCCATAATCAGCACCGGGTTCTCTTTGCTCAGTCGGGTTTCCAGATAGTCCTGCAAATCCTGATAAAACTTAGTTTTCGCCGGGAATTTGGTTTCATGATCACGGCTTTCCCCCTGTGGGAAATAGCCGTTCATCACCGTCACGTTACCAAACGGCGATGGGACTTCAGCGATGATCAGACGACGCTGCGCTTCGGGATCGTCGGTCGGGAAACCTCGGTGTACCGCAATCGGCTCGGCTTTGGTCAGCAGCGCCACACCGTAGTGGCCTTTTTGTCCATGGTAGAAGACGTGGTAACCGAGTTTAGCCACGTCTTCCAGCGGAAACATGTCGTCGTGAACTTTTGTCTCCTGCAGGCCAATCACATCAGGTTGATGCTTTTCAACGATGGCTTGCAGTTGATGAGGGCGGGCGCGCAGGCCGTTGATATTAAAAGAGACAAATTTCATAGTCGGAGTCACTTTACCTGGTGAATTGTGACGGGATAGTAGCAGAATTTAACGTGACTCGCTGCTTCCGGCCGGTGGTATCACCAATTTCTTTTATCGTTGCTGCCATGTTACAGAGCAAAAAATGCACCAGATTGAGGCAATCTGCGCCGCAATAAGGCGTAAATCTACGATAAATTTCGCAGTTGATCACAAATCCAGAATGATATTTTGCTGATGCATAATATTTCTTAATTTCGCCCTGCAATCATCGCTCGTCGTCACTAATATTCACTTTTTATTCACTTTGCATGAATAGGTGGCTTCCGTAACTTATTGATATTTCGTTGCTGAATCTCGTTTATGCATTTTTATCTCTCGCTGGCACGAACCGTGCAATCTACATTTAAGGTGAAACGCACTCAATTAATTAACATAAAATAAACCATTTATTTACTTATCGAGGTCGCTATGTCTCAGTCAATCAGCCGTCAGAATTTTGATCAGTGGATGATGCAGGTCTACGCACCGGCACCGTTTATTCCTGTTCGCGGTGAGGGGGCCTGGCTGTGGGATCAAGAGGGGAAAGGGTATATCGATTTTGCGGGGGGGATTGCCGTAAATGCCCTTGGGCACGCGCATCCGGCGATGGTCCGCGCACTGACCGAGCAGGCGACGAAATTCTGGCATACCGGCAACGGCTATACCAATGAACCGGCGTTAAAACTGGCGAAGCAGTTGATTGATGCCACCTTTGCCGACCGCATTTTCTTCTGTAACTCTGGGGCTGAGGCCAACGAAGCGGCGCTGAAAACGGCGCGTAAATTTGCCCACGACCGCTTCGGCGCGCATAAAAGCGGCATTGTGGCGTTCAAAAATGCGTTTCATGGCCGCACGTTGTTTACCGTTACCGCTGGCGGCCAGCCCGCTTATTCGCAGGACTTCGCGCCGCTGCCGCCGGACGTGCGCCACGGGGTATATAACGACCTGGAATCCGCGCGCATGCTGATTGATGACAGCACCTGCGCGGTGATTGTAGAGCCTATCCAGGGTGAAGGCGGGGTGCTCCCGGCGACCCTCGAATTTTTACGCGAGCTGCGCGAGCTGTGCGACCGTCACCATGCGGTGCTGATTTTTGATGAAGTGCAAACCGGCGTTGGCCGTACCGGCGAGCTATACGCCTACATGCACTATGGCATCACGCCGGATCTGCTCACCACCGCGAAAGCGCTGGGCGGTGGCTTCCCGATTGGCGCGCTGCTGGCGCGTGAAGAGGTGGCGAGCGTTATGACCGTCGGCACCCACGGCACTACCTACGGCGGCAACCCGCTGGCCTGCGCGGTAGCGGGTGAGGTGCTTTCTATTATCAATACGCCTGCGGTGCTGGGCGGCGTCAAACAGCGTGAACAGTGGTTTAAAGAGCGCTTACAGGCCATTAATGCCCAGTATGGATTGTTCAAAGAGATCCGCGGCATCGGTCTGCTTATTGGCTGCGCATTGCGTGACGAATACGCCGGAAAAGCCAAGCAGATTAGCCTGCTGGCTGCCGAAGAGGGGCTGATGGTGCTGATTGCTGGCGCCAGCGTGGTGCGTTTTGCCCCAGCGCTTATCGTCCATGAAGAGGACGTGACGCTCGGTCTGAACCGTTTCGCCGCGGCCTGTGAACGTTTTGTCACGGGAGAATCATCATGATGGTAATCCGCCCTATCGGCAGCGGCGATCTGCCTGGTCTGCTAAAACTCGCCGGAAAAACGGGCGGCGGACTGACCTCGCTACCGCAGGATGAAACCACACTAGGGGCACGCATTGCCCGCTCGCAGGACACCTGGCAGGGTACGCTGCCGCGCGGCGACCAGGGCTATGTGTTTGTGCTGGAAGATACCCGCAGCGGTGATGTGGTGGGGGTATGCGCCATTGAGGTGGCCGTCGGCATTAACGACCCCTGGTATAACTACCGGGTAGGAACGTTGGTGCATGCGTCAAAAGAGCTGAACGTCTATAACGCGCTGCCGACGTTGTTTCTGACTAACGACCACACCGGCAGCAGCGAGCTGTGCTCACTGTTTCTCGACCCGGAATGGCGCAAAGAGAGCAACGGGCACCTGCTGTCGTCCTCACGCTTTCTGTTTATGGCCGCTTTTCGCGACCGCTTTAACCATAAGGTGGTGGCGGAGATGCGCGGCGTCATTGACGACCACGGCTATTCGCCGTTCTGGGAAAGCCTCGGTAAGCGCTTTTTCTCGATGGAGTTTGCCCGCGCGGATTACCTCTGCGGCACCGGACAGAAAGCCTTTATTGCCGAACTGATGCCGAAACACCCGATCTACACCGACTTTCTCAGCGAAGAGGCGCGGGCGGTGATTGGTCAAGTGCATCCGCAAACCGCGCCGGCACGTGCGGTACTGGAAAAAGAGGGCTTCCGCTATCGTGATTATGTCGATATTTTCGACGGAGGCCCGACGCTGGAGTGTGATATTGACCGCGTGCGTGCGGTGCGCAAAAGCCGCCTGGTCACGGTGGTTGCGGGTGAACCGGCAGGAGCGGAACTGCCGCTCTGCGTGGTGGCAAACGAACAGTATCAGCACTATCGCGCCATGCTGGTGCACGCTGACCCGCAGGCGGATGTCCTGACATTAAACGCTGAGCAGTCCGATGCCCTGAACTGCCACCCTGGCGACGCCGTTCGCCTGGTGCGCCTGTGCCCTGAGGAGAAAAAATAATGAGCCTATGGATTAATGGACAGTGGTTGAAAGGCCATGGCGCGGTGCGTCAGAGCGTAAACCCGGTCACCGCGGAGGCGGTGTGGCGAGGCAACGACGCGGACCCCGCCCAGGTGGAACAGTCGGTCGCGGCGGCACGCTCGGCCTTTCCCGCGTGGGCTCGTCTGCCGTTAGGTGAACGCCAGAGGATAGTCGAAGCGTTTGCCGGGCTGCTGGAGGTGAATAAAACGTTGCTCGCAGAAACGATTGCCCGTGAAACCGGCAAGCCGCGCTGGGAAGCGGCAACGGAAGTGACGGCGATGATCAATAAAATCGCCATCTCCATCAAGTCTTATCATAACCGTACCGGAGAGAGCCACACCGAAATGGCGGATGGCGCGGCGTCGTTGCGTCACCGTCCGCACGGGGTGCTGGCGGTTTTCGGCCCTTACAACTTTCCCGGGCATCTGCCGAACGGTCATATCGTTCCGGCGCTGCTGGCGGGCAACACGCTGGTCTTTAAGCCCAGCGAACTGACGCCAGAATGCGGCGAGGCGGTGGTGAAACTGTGGGAGCAAGCCGGGCTGCCTGCGGGCGTGCTGAACCTTATCCAGGGCGGGCGAGAAACCGGCGAAGCGCTGAGCGGGCAATCAGGCCTGGACGGCGTGCTTTTTACCGGCAGTTCAGCGACCGGTTTCCACCTGCACCGCCAGCTTGCCGGGCAACCGCAAAAAATGCTCGCGCTGGAGATGGGCGGTAACAACCCGCTGATTGTTGACGATATTGATGATATCGATGCGGCGGTGCACCTCACCATTCAGTCGGCGTTTGTTACCGCCGGGCAGCGCTGCACCTGCGCCCGTCGACTGCTGGTGAAACGCGGTGCTACGGGGGATGCCTTCCTGCAACGTTTAGTCGATGTGGCTGGACGTATCGTACCGGGGGCATGGAATGCAGAACCACAGCCGTTTATTGGCGGGCTCATTTCGCCTTTGGCCGCCGAGCGTGTTTATCAGGCCTGGCAGATACAGGTGGAAAAAGGCGGAAAAACGCTGCTGGCGCCCCGCTTAATCCAACCGGGTACCTCACTGCTGACGCCAGGGATTATTGAACTGAGCGCAGCGCGTGATATTGCCGATGAAGAGGTGTTTGGGCCGCTGCTGGGCGTATGGCGCTATGATGATTTTGACGAGGCGATTGCCCTTGCCAACGCTACCCGTTATGGCCTTTCCTGCGGTTTGGTCTCGCCAGACCGCGAGAAATTTGAACGTCTTCTGTTGGAGGCGCGCGCTGGGATAGTCAACTGGAATAAACCGTTAACTGGTGCAGCGAGTACTGCGCCGTTTGGCGGCACCGGTGCTTCCGGTAACCATCGCCCCGGCGCGTGGTATGCCGCAGATTATTGCGCCTGGCCGATGGCAAGCCTTGAGTCAGCGACGCTGACCCTGCCAACGGCACTCAACCCTGGGCTCGATTTTCACCACGAGGTGAAATCATGAACGCCTGGGAAGTGAACTTCGACGGGCTGCCGGGGTTGACGCACCACTACGCCGGGCTGTCGTTTGGCAATGAAGCGTCGGCGAAACACCAGTATCAGGTCTCTAACCCGCAGCGAGCGGCGAAGCAGGGGCTGTTAAAGATGAAGGCGCTGGCGGACGCGGGATTTGCGCAAGGCGTGATCCCGCCGCAGGAGCGGCCAAACGTAGCGCTTCTGCGCCAGCTGGGGTTTAGCGGGCGTGATGAGCAGGTTATCGCCAAAGCCGCGGCGCAGGCACCCGAATTGCTGAGCACCGCCAGTTCGGCATCGGCGATGTGGGTTGCCAATGCCGCGACGGTCTGCCCCTCAGCCGATGCGCTGGACGGGAAAGTGCATTTCACGGTGGCCAATCTCAGCAGCCTGCTGCATCGCGCCAGTGAAGCGCCAACGACGCAGGCCATTCTCGAGGGTATTTTTGCTAACCGGGATCATTTTGCCGTACACCAGGCGCTGCCGTCCGTTGCAGCCTTCGGTGATGAAGGTGCTGCGAACCATAACCGTCTGGGGCGTGATTATGGCCAGCCGGGCGTACAGCTCTTTATCTATGGCCGTGATGCTGTCGGTGCTGCACAGCCACAGCGCTATCCCGCACGGCAAACGCGTGCGGCAAGCGAAGCGGTGGCGCGGCTCAATCAGCTCAACCCAAATCAGGCGATTTTCGCCCAGCAAAACCCCCAGGTGATTGACCGGGGCGTATTCCATAATGATGTGATTGCGGTCAGTAACCGACAGGTGCTGTTTTGCCACGCCGAGGCGTTTGTGAACCAGCCCGCGCTGATGTCTCAACTGACGCAAAAAATACCGGGATTTATGCCCATTGAAGTTCCCACCTCTCGTGTCTCGGTGGATGATGCGGTATCAACCTATCTGTTTAACAGTCAGCTATTGAGCAAATCTGACGGCAGCATGATGCTGGTGCTGCCGGGCGAGGCGCAGGAACACCCGCGAGTGTGGCGTTATCTGAATGATTTACTGACACAGGATAACCCCATTGATGAACTGCGCGTGTTCGACCTGCGTGAAAGTATGGCTAACGGTGGTGGACCGGCCTGTTTGCGCCTGCGGGTTGTGCTGACGGATGAAGAACGCCGGGCGGTGAATCCTGCGGTGATGATGAATGACACGTTGTTTGCCACGCTGAATGATTGGGTGGATTGCTATTACCGCGATCGTCTGACCCAGGCCGACCTGGCTGACCCTCAGTTGTTACAGGAAGGGCGCGAGGCGCTTGACCGCTTAACGCAAATATTGCGACTGGGTTCGCTTTATCCATTCCAGCGCTAAGAAGGTGATATGAAACATTTTCTGGCCCTTACGCTCGCGGGAAGAATGCCGGCAGAACCGGAAGGCGATACCGACTACTTTCACTGGGAATGGCGTGAAGCAGGGGTGTTGCAGCTCACGCCGCATGAGCCCTGCTCGCAGGCGCTGGTTCTGTCGGCGGGCATACACGGTAATGAAACCGCACCGGTCGAGATAGTCGATTATCTGCTGCATGCGCTGATAAAAGGGGAGCTCAAGCTGCGCTGGCATCTGCTGGTGGTACTGGGAAATCCTCCGGCGCTGCGCGATAACAAGCGTTACGTGCATAGCGATATGAATCGCATGTTCGGTGCCCGCTGGCGGCATTTCCCCGTCAGCGATGAAACTATCCGCGCTGCAAGCCTTGAACAGACGGTGACGGCGTTCTACCAGCGCTGTCCGGCGGAAGTGCGCTGGCATCTGGATTTGCATACCGCCATTCGTGGCTCTCATCACCCGCGGTTTGGCGTTTTACCCGCGAGGGAGACGCCGTGGGACCCACAGTTTCTTCGCTGGCTAGGCTCGGCCGGTATGCAGGCGCTGGTATTCCATCAGTCACCCGGCGGTACCTTTACTCACTTCAGCAGCGAGTACTTTGGTGCGCTCGCCTGTACGCTAGAGCTCGGGAAGGCAAAACCGTTTGGTCAAAATGATTTGAGCCAGTTCGCGCTGGCGACGCGACAGCTCAGGCTTCTGTTGGCCGGAGAATGGGGGGGAGGATCATCAGCCGTACCGCTCTATTACCGTGTGGTGCAGCAGATAACCCGACGCAGCGCCGATTTCCGACTCTATATGTCGGCACAGACGTTGAACTTCACCCCTTTTGCTAAAGGCACGCTGTTGGCTGAAGATGGAGAAACCCGTTACGTAGTGGCATCGCCGTGCGAATATGTCCTGTTTCCAAACCCAGAGGTAGCATTGGGGTTACGGGCAGGATTAATGCTGGAACGCTGCCCGCCGCAGGATTAATTACACGAGCCGCGCGAACCTTCGCTGCGGCTTTTGATTTTTAGTGCCACACTTTATTGCAGATAATTCTTAGTATTTTGCTTTATTATTAATCTTGCCTGCTTTATACTTCTTCAAAATCTCTTCTTAATCAGTGTGTTGAATATTTTCGTTGCAACTCTCCATAGTTTTTCCTTAATTTCCTCATAATTGGCGCGAAATCGTTTTTTACACTTTCATTGTTTTACGCACGCTCTGATTAATTGACGATAAACCCCGTAAAGTTAATCTCGTCAACACGGCGATGCGCCGTCAGAATAACTGAAAAGTAAGGATTCGATGATGAAAAAATTAACTGCTCTGTTTGTTGCCTCTACGCTGGCTCTGGGCGCGGCTAACCTGGCTCACGCTGCGGACACCACCTCTACGACCACCACCGACGCGGCACAGCCGAACGGTACGACAATGCATCATCACAAAGGTAAAATGGGCCCACGTCATGACATGATGTTCCAGGGGCTGAACCTGACCGATGCTCAGAAACAGCAGATTCGCGACATTATGAAAGATAGTCGCCAGAATATGAAACGTCCGCCACAGGAAGAGATGCGCGAGATGCATAACCTGATTGCGAGCGATAGCTTCGACAAAGCGAAAGCAGAAGCGCAAATCAGCAAAATGGAAGCGCAGCATAAAGACATGATGCTGTCTCGTCTGGAAACCCAGAACAAGATCTACAACATCTTAACGCCGGATCAGAAAAAGCAGTTTAATGCCAATTTTGAGAAGCGTCTGACAGAACACAAAGCGCATGAAGGTAAAATGCCTCCTGCGCCAGCTGAATAATACCTTCAGCGTACTGTCTTAAGACCGCCGGAGTTGCCCATAAACGCCATCAGGCTATGGGCAGCTCCGGCGGTTTTTTATTACCGATAAATCAATAGATTACTTCTTCCAGAAATCGTCGAACACCGTAATCGGCGTGCGGCGTTTGTGCTCGGTTTTCAGATACCAGCCTTCGATGGTTTTGGCGATTTCCGCGGGCAGCGTTTTGCCTTCCAGATAATCATCAATGTTGTCGTAGGTGACACCCAGCGCGGCTTCATCTGGCAGAGAAGGGCGGTCGTCTTCAAGGTCAGCGGTTGGCGCTTTCTTATAAAGATGCTCCGGGCAGCCCAGTTCGGCCAGCAATTGTTTACCCTGGCGCTTGTTGAGGCGGAAAATCGGGTTGATGTCGGTGCCGCCGTCGCCGTACTTGGTGAAGAAACCGGTAATGGCTTCAGCCGCATGGTCTGTACCAACCACCACACCGCTGGTCATCCCGGCGATGCTGTACTGGGCTTTCATACGCTCACGAGCTTTTTCATTACCGCGAACAAAGTCGCTGAGTTCAATACCGGCCTCGCGCAGCGCCTGTTCGCTGGCCAGCACTGCACCTTTAATGTTTACGGTCAGCACGCGATCTGGCTGAATAAAGGTAATAGCATCCTGGCAATCTTGTTCATCGGCCTGCACGCCGTAAGGCAGACGCACGGCGATAAACTGCAGCGCGCTGTCGCCGGTTTCGCCACGCAGTTCATTAATCGCCTGCTGGCACAGTTTCCCGGTGAGGGTCGAATCCTGGCCGCCGCTAATCCCCAGTACTAATGATTTGATAAACGGATAGGTTTTCAGATAAGCCTTAAGAAAATCCACGCTGCGGCGGATCTCTTCTTTTGCGTCAATCTGTGGTTTTGCGCCGAGCGCCTGAATAATGTCTTGTTGTAATGCCATTTACCCCTCCGGAATGTGTGTGCCAGCCTGAAAATCGCGTGTCGTTGGCCCATCAGAACAATGTGTTAAAACTACCTCTTTGACGGTAAAACGACAAGGATCACAGTTTTGACTGCTGGATATTAGCCCGATTTACCGTAGGTTACGGTAATCAATTCGCTGCCTAAGTTGATAAATAGCAATATTTATTCCAGGCTTAATGAACACCAACAAAAAGGAGAGGGAAGATGAACAAGAATGTAGCAGGGCTTCTGGGTGCAGCAGCGGTATTGACCATGCTGGCAGGCTGTACCGCCTACGACCGTACGAAAGATCAATTCACTCAACCGGTAGTAAAAGATGTTAAAAAAGGGATGAGCCGCTCCCAGGTGATGCAGATTGCGGGTAAACCTTCATCTGAAGTGAGCATGATCCATGCCCGAGGAACCTGCCAGACCTACATTCTGGGTCAAAGAGATGGTAAAACAGAAACCTACTTTGTGGCGCTGGATGACACCGGTCACGTCATCAACTCTGGCTACCAGACCTGCGCCGAGTACGACACGGACCCAGCAGTTAAGAAGTGATTCTCGTGCATTTATAGGATTCATACGAAAGCCCGACCGCTGTGTCGGGCTTTTTTATGAGTCATCATGCTTATTTCTTGTCGCGAATTATTTTGAGCAAAGTGTGAAGGTAGTCAAGATAGGAGGTCAATGAGAGACAATTTTAAGGTGCTGGGAATTATCCGTACACAAATTGTTGCCGTATACTCATCCCATAAACAGAAGAAACTCATCTGTTACATACGAGGGTAGTGGGCACAAGGAACATCGCCCGATGATGACAGATTTCACAAGTTGAGGAAGCGTGAATGGAAAAGAAACATATCTATCTATTTTGTTCTGCCGGCATGTCCACTTCATTACTGGTCTCCAAAATGCGAGCTCAGGCTGAGAAATACGAAGTGCCAGTTATTATTGAAGCATTCTCCGAAGCCTTCGCTGCGGAAAAAGGTCCAGAGGCTGATGTCGTATTACTTGGCCCACAAATCGGCTATATGCTGAATGATATTAAAAAGATTCTGCCAAACAAGCCGGTTGAAGTTATTGATTCAACCCTCTACGGCAAGGTCGATGGTTTAGGTGTGTTAAAAGCAGCTGTTGCTGCAATTAAGAAGTCAGCTGCGCAGTAATTTTTGATTTATTTTCCCCGTCAAAGAGTTATTTCATAATTAATCGCCGCAATATTGATTGCGGCCTTTTAAGGGTATTTTTCTATGAGTAAAGTGATCGATTCGCTTGAAAAGGTACTCCTTCCTTTTGCTGTTAAAATAGGAAAGCAGCCTCACATCAATGCCATTAAAAACGGTTTTATTAAATTAATGCCGCTGACCCTCGCAGGGGCCATGTTCGTATTAATTAATAACGTTTTCCTGAGTTTTGGTGAGGGGTCATTCTTTTACTCAATGGGGGTCCGCCTGGATCCATCAACCATTGCGACCTTAGACAGCTTTAAAGCCATCGGCGGTAACGTTTATAACGGTACCCTAGGCATTATGTCGCTGATGGCGCCTTTCTTTATTGGCTCCGCGTTAGCAGAAGAACGCAAAGTTGACCCAATGGCAGCAGGGCTGCTGGCGGTCGCGGCCTTTATGACCGTCACCCCATACAGCGTCGGCGATGCTTATGCCGTCGGTGCAAACTGGCTGGGCGGTCAAAACATTATCTCCGGTATGATTATCGGTCTGGTTGTGGCGGAACTGTTCACCTTCGTTATCCGTCGTAACTGGGTCATTACGCTGCCTGCGAGCGTACCGTCATCGGTTGCGCGTTCCTTCTCGGCGTTGATCCCGGGCTTCCTGATTCTGTCTATCTTCGGGATCATCTCCTGGATTCTGACCTCCTACGGTAGCAACTTCCACCAGATCATCATGGACTCTATCTCCAAGCCACTGGCAGCGATGGGTGGTGTGGTCGGTTGGGCGTACGTGGTGTTCAACAGCCTGCTGTGGTTCTTCGGTGTTCACGGTTCCCTGGCGCTGACCGCGCTGGATAACGGCATCATGACCCCATGGGCGCTGGAGAACATCGCGCTGTACAACCAGTACGGTTCCGTTGACGCCGCGATTGCCGCTGGCCAGCAGTTCCACTTCTGGGCGAAGCCGATGCTCGACTCCTACATCCTGCTGGGTGGTTCTGGTGCGACGCTGGGTCTGATTATCGCTATCTTCATTGCCTCCCGTCGCGCTGACCATCGTCAGGTCGCGAAGCTGGCTCTGCCATCCGGTATCTTCCAGATTAACGAACCGATTCTGTTCGGTCTGCCGATTATCATGAACCCGGTCATGTTCATCCCGTTCGTCCTGGTACAACCGATTCTGGCAGCTATCACCCTGGCGGCCTACTCAATGGGCATCATTCCTCCGGTGACTAACCTGGCACCGTGGACCATGCCAACCGGCTTAGGGGCGTTCTTCAACAGTAACGGTAGCGTTGCCGCCCTGATTGTCGCGCTGTTCAACCTCGGTGTCTCAACGCTGGTTTACCTGCCATTCGTGATGATTTCGAACAAAGCGCAGGCCACCATTGAAGAAGAAGAAAGCGAAGAAGACATCGCTGCCTCTCTGAAATTCTAATGCCAATGCGGTATGGAGCAAGCCTCCATACCGCCCTCACAAAAGGGAATAGTTATGTTTGATCTGGATAATGTTGTTGCTGAGGACGTGCAGGAAAACGATCTCGAAGAAGTGGTAATGGGCCTGATTATCAACTCAGGGCAAGCACGCAGCCTGGCGTACGCTGCGCTGAAACTGGCAAAGCAGGGTGATTTCGAAACCGCAAAAGCCACGATGGAACAGTCCCGCATTGCGCTGAGCGAAGCCCACCGCGTGCAGACTCAGCTGATTGAGAGCGATGAAGGCGAAGGCAAAATGAAGGTGAGCCTGGTGCTGGTCCATGCGCAAGATCATCTTATGACCTCAATGTTAGCACGCGAGCTGGTTGCTGAATTGATCGAACTCCACGAGAAGGTACAATAGGCTTTTCCCTATGAGGCAACCGAAGATGATCACCATGGAAATCAACACCGCCCGAGAACAACAGCTCTTTAACGGTAAAAATTTTCATGTCTTCATCTACAACAAAACGGAAAGCATCAGTGGGTTACACCAGCACGACTACTACGAGTTCACTATCGTACTGACCGGTCGCTATTATCAGGTGATAAACGGTAAGCGAGTTATGCTGGAGCGAGGAGACTTTGTCTTTATCCCTATGGGGTCGCATCACCAGAGCTTCTACGAGTTCGGTGCTACGCGAATTCTCAACGTAGGGATCAGCAAAGATTTCTTCGATACCCATTACCAATCATTGGTGCCGTTTGCGCTGGTTGCTTCGCAAGTCTATTCGATCAAAAGCACGTTTCTTAGCTACATTGAGTCGGTTATTGCCTCACTACATTTTCGCGAAACGGAATTCGATGAATTTATTGAACTGGTTTCCTTCTATGTGATTAACCGTCTACGACATCACCGGGAAGAACAGGCGCAGGATGTGACGCCACAGTGGTTAAAAACCACCGTAGAAGCCATGCACGATAAATTAAAGTTTGGTGAAGGTGCGTTGGAAAATATGGTCGCGTTATCCGGGAAAACCCAGGAATATTTAACCCGAGCCACCCAGCGCTATTATGGTAAAACGCCGATGCAGATTATCAATGATATCCGCATTAACTTTGCCAAGAAACAACTGGAAATAACCAACTACTCGGTAACCGATATTGCGTATGAGTCAGGTTACAGCAGCCCAAGTCTGTTTATTAAAACATTCAAGAAGCTGACCTCATTCACGCCAAGTAATTATCGGAAGAAACTGACAGTTATTAAATAACGCGCTACGACACGATTTCGTAGTTCTGAAACAAAGTATTTAGCTCACCGCATATTATGCGGCGGGTAAGCCACGTTTAGCTTGTGGATCTCGAGGGAGAAAAGTATGAGCCAGAAATTGAAAGTCGTTACTATTGGTGGTGGTAGCAGCTATACGCCGGAATTACTGGAAGGTTTTCTTAAGCGCTATCATGAGCTGCCGGTAACGGAACTGTGGCTGGTTGACGTCGAAGGCGGCCAGGAAAAGCTGGATATTATCCACGCGCTGTGTGAGCGCATGGTGGAAAAAGCGGGCGTGCCGATGAAGGTCTATAAGACGCTGAACCGCCGCGAAGCGCTGAAAGACGCCAACTTTGTCACCACCCAGCTGCGCGTAGGCCAGCTGAAAGCCCGTGAAAAAGACGAACGTATTCCGCTGAGCCACGGTTACCTGGGTCAGGAAACCAACGGCGCGGGCGGCCTGTTTAAAGGTCTGCGCACTATTCCGGTAATTTTCGACATCATTAAAGATGTGCAGGAAGTCTGCCCGGATGCGTGGGTTATCAACTTTACCAACCCGGCCGGGATGGTGACAGAAGCGGTTTACCGTCACACCAATTTCAAACGTTTCATCGGCGTGTGCAACATTCCAATCGGTATGAAAATGTTCTTCACCGACGTGCTGCGCCTGACCGAGAAAGATGACCTCTCCATTGATCTGTTCGGCCTGAACCATATGGTGTTCGTGCGCGATGTGCTGGTGAACGGCGAGTCTCGCTTTGCTGAACTGCTGGACGGCGTCGCCTCCGGTACGCTGTCGGCGAATACCGTTAAAAACATCTTTGATATGCCGTTCAGCGAAGGGCTGCTGCGTTCCCTGAACCTGCTGCCGTGCTCTTATCTGCTGTACTACTTCAAGCAAAAAGAGATGCTGGCGATTGAAATGGGTGAGTACTACAAAGGCGGCGCGCGCGCTCAGGTCGTACAGAAGGTTGAGAAACAGCTCTTCGAACTGTACAAAAATCCGGATCTGAACGTGAAGCCTAAAGAACTGGAACTGCGTGGTGGGGCGTACTACTCCGATGCCGCGTGCGAGGTCATCAACGCTATCTACAACGATAAGCAGACCGAACATTACGTCAACATTCCACACCACGGTCATATTGATAACATCCCGGCAGACTGGTCTATCGAAGTGACCTCCATTCTGGGCCGTGATGGTGCAAAACCGCACCCGCGCGTGACCCATTTTGATGAGAAAGTGCTGGGCCTTATCCACACCATCAAAGGTTTCGAAGTGGCGGCAAGCCAGGCGGCGCTGAGCGGTGAGTTTAACGATGTGCTGCTGGCGCTGAACTTAAGCCCGCTCATCCACTCTGATAAAGATGCAGAGGTGCTGGCGCGCGAACTGATTCTGGCGCATGAAGAATGGCTGCCGAACTTCGCTGCCACCGTGGAGAAACTGAAACAGTGACAGGAGGCATGATGGAACGTTTGTTAATCGTTAATGCCGACGATTATGGTCTGAGTAAGGGGCAGAACTACGGCATTATCGATGCCTGTAAGCATGGCCTGGTCACCTCGACCACCGCGCTGGTAAACGGCGCGGCTATCGACCACGCGGCTCGCATGAGCCGCCGTACGCCGGAACTCGCCGTGGGCATGCACTTTGTGCTGACGCTGGGCGAACCGTTGTCACCGATGCCTGGACTGACCCGCGAGGGGAAACTGGGCAAGTGGATCTGGCAGATGGCGGAAGAGGGCTCGCTGCCGATGGATGAAATAGCCCATGAGCTGGAGTGTCAGTATCGTCGCTTTATCGACCTGTTCGATGCCGAGCCGACGCATTTTGATAGTCACCACCATGTGCACATGATCCCGCAAATTTTCCCGCTGGTGGCCGAGTTTGCGAAATCGAAAGGCATTGCGCTACGTATTGACCGCACTATTCCGTATCCGTTTGAGTTACCGGAAGGGCTGCGCAGTACAGAAGGCTTTAGCAGTGAGTTTTACGGTGATGCCGTATCGGAAGCGCTGTTCCTGAAGGTGTTGGAAAGCTCAATGGCCCGTAATGAGCAGTCTCTGGAAGTGATGTGCCATCCGGCTTTTGCCGACCGGACGATTATGGGCAGCGCGTATTGCTACCCGCGTCTGGATGAGCTGGATGTGCTGACTTCTGAATCGCTGAAGTACGCGATTGCTGAACGAGGTTATCGTCTCGGGACCTACCGCGACGTGTAATACGAGTAATGTTTTACCCCCTCAACCCTTGCCCGGCAGCATTCCTGCCGGGCTTTTTTGTGTATGACGCGCTTGGGTGAATCCTGCTATCATAAGTCTTTCCTGCTTTTGCTATTACTGATTGTGAATTTAACTGCTTATGAAACCGCTCCGCCAACAAAAACGGCAGATTATCAGCTATGTACCGCGCATCGAACCCGCTCCGCCCGATCACGCTGTGAAAGTAGAAGGCTTTCGCGATGTCTGGTTATTGCGCGGCAAGTATGTGGCGTTTGTGTTGATGGGCAGCGCGTTTTGTCGCTCGCAGGCATTCTCCATTCCGGAGTCGGCCCAGCGTTGGGCTGTGCAGATGCGGCAGGAAGGGGATATCGACGCGTAACGGCGTGATCCAGATATAAAAAAACGCTGGTTTTCACCAGCGTTTTTTTTCTGAAGTAGCGATGCTCAAGTGGCATTGTAGGCCTAATAAGCGAAGCGCCATCAGGCAGAATGTTGCAGATTGCTGGATGGCGGCGATGCCTTATCCGGCCGACAAGTTAGCGGTGGGCTAACTCGGCGTCTTCTTCGCTGTTCAGCACGTCTTTGTCGGTCTGGCGTAGCCACTGGCTGGTCAGGGTACCGGCAGTCATGGAACCGCTCACGTTCAGCGCGGTACGTCCCATATCGATCAGCGGTTCAACGGAAATCAGCAGCGCAACCAGCGTCACCGGCAGACCCATAGCTGGCAGCACAATCAGTGCCGCGAAGGTCGCACCGCCGCCCACGCCAGCAACACCGGCAGAGCTCACGGTCACGATGCCAACAAGGGTCGCAATCCACACCGGATCCAGCGGATTAATGCCTACGGTTGGCGCAACCATTACCGCCAGCATTGCCGGATACAGACCAGCACAACCGTTCTGACCAATGGTCGCACCAAAGGAGGCAGAGAAGCTGGCGATAGATTCCGGCACGCCCAGACGACGGGTCTGCGCTTCCACGTTCAGCGGAATAGACGCGGCGCTGGAACGGCTGGTGAAGGCGAAGGTCAGTACCGGCCAGACTTTACGGAAATACTTCAGCGGGCTGACGCCGTTAGCACCCAGCAGGAGGCCGTGAACCACGAACATAATGATCAGACCCAGATAAGAGGCGACAACAAAGCTGCCCAGCTTGATGATGTCCTGCAGGTTAGAACCCGCAACGACTTTGGTCATCAGCGCCAGCACGCCGTAAGGCGTCAGCTGCATCACCAGGCGAACCAGCTTCATGACCCAGCCTTGCAGGGTATCGATAGCGGTCAGCACGCGTTTGCCTTTCGGCTCGTCGTCTTTCAGCAGCTTCAGCGCCGCGACGCCGAGGAATGCAGAGAAGATAACGATGCTGATAATAGACGTTGGGTTAGCACCGGTCAGGTCAGCAAACGGGTTTTTCGGTACGAAGGAGAGCAGCAGCTGCGGCACGCTCAGATCGGCGATTTTACCAACATAATTGCTCTGAATAGCGTTCAGACGCGCGGTTTCTGCCGTACCCTGAACCAGACCTTCAGCGGTCAGACCGAACAGGTTTGTGACCAGCACACCGACCAGCGCAGCAATCAGCGTGGTAAACAGCAGCGTACCGATGGTCAGGAAGCTGATTTTACCGAGCTGAGAAGCGTTATGCAGACGGGCAACGGCGCTCAGAATTGAGGCGAAGACCAGTGGCATAACGATCATTTGCAGCAGTTGCACATAGCCGTTGCCGACAATATTAAACCACTGAATAGAATCTTTCAGCACCGGGTTGTCGGAACCGTAAATCATCTGCAGCGCAAGGCCAAAGACCACGCCGATAACCAGGCCGACCAGTACTTTTTTAGCCAGACTCCACTGTTTATGACGCGTTTGCGCCAGCGCAAACAGCAGTACCACGAACACCACAACGTTCGCTATTAATGGAAAATTCATCCCCGTTCTCCTGAAGTATTATCCACGGCGTTCAGCGGCAATAAAGATTGCCGCGACGCGTGTTTTTTAGATCAAATCCGTAAAGATTTGTCTGGATGTGAGAAGGTTAACAGAAGTGTATTAGTCCGCTTATATCCAAATGGAATGGATTATACCAAAAGTGTGATTTTCGCTGGATTATTGCTCAACATGGCGACCGATAAAGCGGTTGAAGTCCGTTTGCAGCAAATTAATCATCGATGAAGACCAGCGTACTGCGCCGTTGTCCGGCAGCGACTGGGGCATAAAGACGGCATAGGCGAACAGCGCCATGCACAGCACGCGCTCTAACTGGTTGCCTTTGCGTGGAGCAAGAATAGGCAGACGAAAACGCCAGCGGCAGGGCCAGAGCAGCGGCACGCCCGCGGGAGTCAGCATGTCGGCAAGAATGTGGCTGAGATAGCCCAGCACCATGCCTTGAAGCGCATCGGCTGGCACAATCCAGCTATCGGGCACCTTCAGATAGAACAGCGTCAGCGCACCAAAAACGGCGAGCAGGCTGTGGGTGAACCCGCGGTGACCGCAAAGTCGCGCGATGGGTTTGGACAACCAGCTCAGCCGCTGCCCGAGCAGCGAGCGCGGGTGGTCGATATCCGGGAGCAGACAGGTCAATATCGCCGACGGCACAATATGCCACCAGTCCCCCTGAGCGAGAACTGGCGTGAGCTCGGCATTTTTAGCAAACACCGCGCAGGCGATGGAAAAGAGCAGATGACCTTCCGCCGTCATGATAAAACCCATTGTTCTGTAAATTCATACAGTATAGGGTTTTTATACAGTAGGCGGAAGAGGTTACAGTGTAACTCTTTGTCAAAAAATTAACGCGCCAGCCAGCCACCGTCGACGGCAACAGTGTAGCCATTGATATAGTCGGAGGCGGATGAGGCGAGGAAGACCACCGGGCCTTTCAGATCGTCTGGTGAACCCCAGCGGCCTGCCGGAATACGGTCAAGGATTTCTTTGCTGCGCTCGGCGTCTTCGCGCAGCTGTTGGGTATTGTTGGTGGCCATATACCCTGGCGCGATCGCGTTAACGTTAATCCGGTGCTGCGCCCATTCATTCGCCAGCAGGCGGGTGATACCGAGAACGCCGCTTTTTGAGGCGGTGTAGGATGGCACACGAATGCCGCCCTGGAAAGAGAGCATCGAGGCAATGTTAATAATTTTTCCGCCATCACCTTGCTTCAGGAACTGCTTTGCAACGGCCTGTGAGAGAAAGAACACCGATTTGATGTTCAGGTTCATTACCTCGTCCCAATTCTTTTCACTAAAGGTGAGCGCATCTTCCCGGCGGATAGTCCCGGCATTGTTGACCAGAATATCAATTCTACCCGCAGCGGCAACGGCCGCAGGCACAATATCAGCGATGCTTTCGGCCTGGCTCAGGTCGGCTTGGATCGCGTACAAACGTCGCCCCAGCGCCGCCACTTTTTCGGCGGTTTCCTGCGGCACCCGGCGGCTGACGCTCACAATATCGCACCCGGCTTCGGCGAGCCCTAGCGCCATGCCTTGACCCAGACCTTTATCACACCCGGTGACGAGCGCCACTTTGCCTTGCAGATTAAAAGCGTTAAGAATCATGTCGACCCCTGTATGCGGTTTTTATCGTTATGAGATGACCTACAGGCGAAAGCATAGAAGGGCGTAGTCGAAAATTCAAATAAAAATAAAACAGCGTTTCATTTTTATGAGGTGGTTATCATTTGCGGGCATAATTTATGCCCGCATAACCATTACCCAAGAAGATTTTCGCGGGTGAGAGATTCAAGAGAAAGCAGTTTGACATCGGCCAGGCTGAAACGCGGATCGAGCTGGCTTTCAGCCGCGGGAACCACAATGGCGCGCATGCGTGCGGCTTTGCTGGCAATCATCCCGTTGACCGAATCTTCCAGCGCCACACAGTTGAGTGGGCTGACGCCAAGCTGTGATGCACAGTTTAGGTAGACCTGCGGGTGCGGTTTGCTGTAATCCAGTTTATCGGCGGAAGCCAGCGCATCGAACTGGTCACGCAGGTCAAACATGGTCAGCACTTTTTCCAGCATATACAGCGGCGATGCGGAGGCGAGGCCGACCTTCAGCCCCTGGGCTTTGCAAAGGGCTACGGCTTCACGTACGCCAGGCAGCAGTGGTCGCGTCGCTTCAACGAGGGCGATAACGCGGCTGATAATGCGCTCAACGACGGTCGCGCGATCCGGCCCCGTCCATGGTTGTTGTCCGTACCAAAGGTCCACAACCAGATCGATACGCAAACCGCGGGTATCCGGAAGCTCATGACGACGGGTGAAGTCTACCCCCAGCTCGCTCAGGACTTCGTGTTCACCACGGTCCCACAGCGGTTCTGAATCGATCAATAAGCCATCCATATCGAAAATCGCGGCACGTATTTGACGCTCGGTGGACATAACTACCTCTCCTTTAGGGTATCGAGTTCAGCAATGGTATATCATATCGCGCGTAAAGTCGGGCGAAAGTCACCTTCAGCAGGTAGACTCAATAAGCACTTAGCCCGAGCGTGAAGCGTCTTAACAAGGGGAACCCATGACGTATCAACAAGCTGGACGCATTGCCATCCTGAAGCGTATCGCCGGGTGGGTGATTTTTATTCCTGCCGTGATTTCAACGCTGATTTCCGTACTCAAATTTATGTACGAGCACAGCGCTAAACAGCCGGGAATTGATGCTGTCATGATGGACTTCGTGCACGTGATGGTCGAAATGATGCGTTTCAATACGCCATTCTTAAATGTCTTTTGGTACAACTCACCGCAGCCGGATTTCCATAACGGCCTGAATATTATGTTCTGGATTATCTATTCGCTGATCTTTGTGGCGCTGGCGATGCAGGATTCCGGCGCACGAATGTCGCGTCAGGCGAAGTATTTGCGTGAAGGGGTGAACGATCAGCTTATTCTTGAGAAAGCGAAAGGGGCGGAAGGGCTGAGCCGTGAAGCGCTGGAAGCACGAGTCGAGGTGCCGCGTCACACGATTCTGGTACAGTTTTTCCCGCTCTATATTTTGCCGATTATCATCATCGTGATTGGCTACTTTGTTTTGAAGGTGCTGGGTTTTCTTTAATGCGCGCCATCTGGCCTACAAACAACAAGCCCGGCAATTGCCGGGCTTGTTGTTTTATGCGGTTGGGATAGCGCGAGGCTTACCTTGCGGATCAACCGCGACGTAGATAAACAGCGCCTCGGTGGCCTTGTAGCGCTGGCCAATCGGCTCCGACGACACTTTCTTCACCCACACTTCTATGTTGATAGTGACTGACGTATTGCCGCGTTTCACGCAGCGCGCGTAGCAGCACACTACATCACCCACCGCAACCGGGCGCAGGAAGGTCATACCATCCACGCGAACGGTCACTACACGGCCATGGGCGACCTCTTTTGCCATAATGGCGCCGCCAATATCCATTTGCGACATTAACCAACCGCCGAAAATATCACCGTTGGCATTGGTATCCGCAGGCATAGCTAACGTGCGTAATACCAGCTCACCCTGAGGCGCGTCATTTTGTTGAGTCATGGTTCTTCTCTGTACTTACTTATGGTCGTCTTGCGGCATATGACGATAGATGTAAACGCCGCTCAGCACGGTGAACACCAGCGTCAGAGCGGTTAAGCCAAACACCTTAAAGTTTACCCAGATTTCCTGCGGCAACCAGAAGGCGATGTAGATGTTGGCCACGCCGCATAAGATAAAGAACACCGCCCAGGCCAGATTCAGTCGTGACCACACGGTTTCCGGCAGGGTGAGTTCTTTACCCAGCATGCGCTGGATAAGCGGCTTTTTCATCACCCACTGGCTCACCAGCAGGGCGCCAGCGAAGAGGGCGTAAATCACCGTCACCTTCCATTTAATAAACTCATCGTTATGGAAGAAGATAGTCAGACCGCCAAACACCGCCACCAGAATAAAGGTGATCAGCGCCATTTTTTCAACTTTGCGGTAGCGCACCCAGCTGTAAATCAACACCACCGCAGTGGCGACGATCAGCGCGCTGGTGGCCGCATAGATGTCATAAATCTTATAGAAGGCAAAGAAGACAACCAGCGGTAAGAAATCCAGAAACTGCTTCATACTTCGATTCCGTAGTTCAGCGCTGCCCACCGATGGGCAGCATCAGTTTATTGACGAATTAGCATATACACGCGGAATAAATAGATCAGCAACAAAGCCGAAACGAGGTTGCTAAGGGTATTGACCACCACGGCGCCGATATAAGGGGTGAGCACGGCAAAGCTGGATGCCAGAAGCAGCAGCAGCGTTTTCGCCAGCATCCAGCCGATAACCGCTGGCGCGATAAGGCGCATATTCGCCCAGCCGAGACGCGTACTGACGCGCACGGCGGAGAACACGCCAAGTTTATCCTGCACCATGATGATCGGCGCAAACGCCAGCACGAGAGCCAGCAGAATACCCGGGACGATGATCAGCATCATGCCCATCTGGATCAGGAAGGTGCTGATGAAGATAAGCACGAACAGCTTAGGTAGCACCGGCGCACTTGCGCCGATAGCGCGTAGAGCGCTAACGCGATGACCGGCAGAAATAAGCTGGATCAGCAGCAGAATTCCGCCTGCGAGAACCGCGTTACCAATCAGCCCGGAGAACGTCGAAGCCGCAGAAGAGCGCAGCAGAACCTGCTGCTGTTCCGGGGTCATGTTCTGAACCAGATCAAACAGGCCGGTGCTGCCCGCCAGATTATCCCCGACGGTCAGCGTCGCGAGCTGTTCATCGCTGGGGGAAAAGGCATGGCCAAGCACTACGGTGATAAATGCACAGAGCAAGGCAATCAGTAAAATGGTGACGAACTGATTACGGAAAAAATTACCCGTGTCACGGTATACAGACTGCGCCGTGATAGACATGCACTCTCCTTGAGTATTGCAGGTGTTAATTAGCCGGCAATTGTACCGCAAATCGCGCGACCGTAGCACTCTCTACGCGGGTTGCGCTAAGTATATCTTTGTAAAGAGAATCTCACATCGCCAGAGTGCGCCGAGAAATGCCGGTCAATGGCACCCTGCGTGAGAAAGTCAAGGAATTGATGTGGGTGCTAATACGCCAATTGATTGTAAAGGCAAAAATTAATCTGGATCAATAAATGTTAAATCTAATGACTTTGTGTGATCTGTGACGGATCAAAAGTAACTCGTTATGGGTATATTTGCCGCGCTTGAAAAACCATAATGAGGAAGTGGATATGAAAAAGTTAGCAGTGGTTGCATTAGTGTTGAGTACCTTTTCCGGCAGCGTCTGGGCGCACGAAGCGGGTGAATTCTTCATCCGTGCAGGTTCGGCAACCGTCAGGCCAACGGAAGGTTCTGATAACGTTTTAGGCAGCCTCGGTAGCTTTAACGTCAGCAACAATACGCAGCTCGGCCTGACCTTTACCTACATGGCCACGGACAACATCGGTATTGAGTTGCTGGCCGCTACACCGTTCCGCCACAAGGTGGGAACCGGGCCAACCGGGAATATCGCCACCGTCCATCAACTTCCGCCAACGCTGATGGCGCAGTGGTACTTTGGCGATGCGCAGAGCAAGGTACGCCCGTATATCGGTGCGGGCATCAACTACACCACCTTCTTTGATAACGACTTTAACGATACCGGTAAAAAGGCTGGGCTTTCTGACCTGAGTCTCGACGATTCCTGGGGAGCGGCAGGGCAGGTCGGGTTGGATTATCTGATTAACCGTGACTGGCTGTTGAATATGTCGGTCTGGTACATGGATATCGATACCAACGTGAAGTTTAAGGCTGGTGGTGTGAATCAGAGTGTCAGTACCAGACTGGATCCGTGGGTGTTTATGTTCTCAGCCGGTTACCGCTTCTGATTTCCTCTGCAAACCCCTTCTGCAAAACTGGTCATTAAATGACCAGTTTCTTCCACTCTTTCCCGCGTGAATCGTTGTAACGATCCGTTATGGTTTTGCTCGAATGACCGAGCACCTGGGTATCAATCCCCTGAGTTCTGTACAGACGTTCCAAAAGGGATCTCTGTTCATGAAAGCTTGGTGGCGTTCCGTTTTCTTCCCGGTTGTATTCCACTTCATCTCTTGCTTTGCTAAATGCTACGGTGAGTGTTCCAGGCATTACCTTATGGGGATTACTGGGACATCAAACGAACTCTGGAGTATTGACCGGTTACGCACGAACTGCCTTCGTAATGCGCAAAGGCGCTGAATCAGTTTCATCATACTAGCAGGAATATTAATCCTTCTTATTCACACATAATGCAAAGGGCGACTGCGGATTACCCAGTAACCAGGCATTGCTTAATGGGTTTAACCGTAATTGTCGCTCAGTCCCCTCGGGAACAAAGAAGAAACTATTTTTCACGATCTCGTCATGGGCATTATCCCTGAGTGTTTTTATATAGCTCATGTTTCTGACGGTTATTTCACCGGGAGTCTTAACACTATAATCAAACTGGATATTGCGGGCGATGGTCTGCCTGCCAGTCGGTGTGTCAATGTAACCAGACAGTACAACCAGCCCTTCGTAGTCCTTGTCTAACCTGAATGTCATTTCCAGACTGGAAACATAATTAGGGCTGGCATGGTCATAATGCAGGATAGTGGAGCAATTTATTTTTATGCCCGGCTGCTGAGATTTTTTATGCCAGAGCAAACCTGCCGCTGTTATCATCAGTAGCGTCACGGTCGTCACTAGCGCTCCTTTCTTAAGGCTTACGTGCATAACCACTCCAGTAATAATTTAAGCACGAGATATATTTATTGTCTTTTAACGTACACCGACTGATGAATGCTCTTCCTTCACGACCGTAAAGGTACGATTCGGAAACCTGATACAAAAATGAAGTACCGTGCAGGCACGCAATGCCTTCCTGATTGGCAAGATCGAGAAAGAGCAATTTTTTATGCTCTGCAAGCGCGGTCGAATTATTCTGCGTGGTGTAAACAGGGCAGTCACCGTAGTTGAAAAGAAGGTATGTCGGGATGTCTTTTTTGGGCACCTGAACATTTTCCTGGTGCAAAAATTCTGCAGGCAGGAAATAAGAGCAAATAGCGATGATACCCGCGATTATCAGGGGATAAATTAAGACATGGCGGGAAGGGGGGCTGTCATCATTTTTTTCTGGCGCGGCAATATCAATGCTGGTATCGATATTGGTATCAGGCTGACTATTCAGTGGCTTTTGCGAAAGGACCTGTACATCTATCCCCCCCTCAAACATAAAACCTATTCTGGGGATAGTGGTAATACACTCGGTTGTGACACCAAAGTTTCTGAATTGTTTTCTGAGCTCAGAAATGTATTTATTCAATGTGTGACCTGAAGATCGCAAACCATGCAAATCCCAGACATTCTCCAGCAACCCATCGCGTGTCACAACTTGCCCGCGATGTTCAAGAAGATAGGAAAGCAATCTGTTCATGATAACGGTCAGGACAATGAGCGAGCTCTCATCATCCTGTAGCCACATCGCCCCATCCTCAGGGCGATACTTGATCCGCATATCAATCAAATAAACCATTTCCGACTCTCCGTGCCTCATGGTGAAAAGGTCGTCTGAAGACGTAAACCTCTGATCCTACTGCCCGTGCCAACTGGTTTCCAATGATATCACACTCCCCACCACGCCTCCTTTTTGCTTACGGAATAATGATTTGTAACTAAGATTGTTATTAGTTTATTCGTCTGTAATTTGACATATTCACGATACATATTGTTATCAAACTATGGGCTTAGATACCATGACCTCCAGAAAATGAAGTCACAGGAATACACAAGCATTCGGGCTTCACAGAACTAATCATTCGGGCGGAACGGCCACTGCGACCACGAGAGAATAAGGAGCTAGCAGAAATGAAAAACATCAAGATACTGATGAAAATTGAACGTCTGTTCAGTTCCTGGCATGCCGCTGTCAGAAACAGGATTGTTGCAGCCCAACTGAACGAGGCTGAATTCATACCCTATATACAGCCTATCTACCGATCTGATGAGCTGATTGGTGGAGAGGTTCTGCTGAGAATAAAAAAGAAAGGGGTCCTGTATACCCCGGAAAGCTACATTTCATTAATAGAGTCCAGTGAGGCTATTAACGACGTCACCTGTGAGTTGCTTAAGAGCGTGAAGAGTCACTTCGCGCCTTATATGGATTTTTTACCAGAAGGATTTTATTTATCATTCAATATCTGCACAAAACAGCTCAGATCACCGCGAGTCACTGAGGCTGTTATCGACTTTAATGATTTTTTCGCGGGTAAGGCTGGCGTTACTCTTGAAATCGTTGAACGTGGAACAATAGAGCTTGATGATTTTGCGCTTGAAACCCTGCAAGGTTTGGCCGATGCAGGCGTGCGATTTGCTATTGATGACTTCGGACATGGGAGTTCATGTCTGAAATATATCGAGCACACAGGTTTTTCAATAATCAAGATAGATAAATGCCTGACGGTTGCCTGTAATGGTGCGCTTGTTTACTCTGCGGTCATTGACTCAATTGTTGCTCTTTCTGCGAGTCTGAAGATTAATGTTATTGCAGAGGGCGTCGAAAATAACGAGCAACTGGAACTTTTGAAAAATAAAGGCGTGAATTTATTTCAGGGCTATCTGTTTTCAAAACCTCTAAGCATGCGAGCGTTTTGCTCACTCATTTGAATTCTTTATTTGGTTAATACGTTAAACATCAGTGATTGATGTTTTATTGGATTCAACTTATTACCCACATAATTTTTCATCACTCTGTGGTCAGTAAATAGTGAAAAACTGGTTTATTGCATCGCTGAAATAAAAGCGATTTGAGACCTTTCAATAAGCATTGCTGAAGATGCCGCAGTGCTATTGCTTTCATTTTACCGATGCAGTGAAGACTAAGGATACATGAAATATGTCAGTTAGCTTTGCCAACCCTCCAGCATTTCCGTCCTGCTCCGGGCCAGAAGGTATTCTGTTTGACTTTAATTACGGTGCGCGTGTTTATCTTCCAGAAGGTAAGTGGCATGTCGTTTTAATGGATGATGATAGCGGAAATATTCTTTTCAGCTGTGATTCTGAAGGAGGGTGGGTCACCAGTAATAAAAAATATTACGTACGTTTCCGTATCCAGGTATTTCATCAGGGAGAAGCGCAGCCGATCCTGGATGAACGGCTGGAAATGAAGGACAAGCCGGTTGTCATCTTTTTCCCGACAGGAACCCTGGGCGATATGCTCGGATGGTTCCATTACGCCGAGCGGTTTCGTCAGTTACACCGATGCCAGCTTGAATGCGTCATGGGGCAGGAAATTATTGACCTGCTCAGCGCGCAATATCCAGAAATTATCTTTTCCACAAAAGAGTCTCTCCAGACCGTTAATCCCTACGCATCCTGGTATGTCGGCCTGTTCTTTAAGGGTGAGACACAGCATCAGCCCATTGATTTCAGGAAAGTCGGGTTTCACCGCAATGCTGGTTACATCCTCGGCGTTGACCCTCGGGAATGCGCTCCGCATCTGAAACTGGATGCAGAACGAAAAATAGCTGAGCCATACGTCTGCATCGCCGCGCAGTCCACCAACCAGGCGAAATACTGGAACAACGGTTATGGCTGGGCGGAGGTGGTGGCTCACCTCAAGTCATTGGGATACCGGGTGCTGTGCATTGACCGTCATGCACATTACGGCCAGGGATTTATCTGGAATCACATCCCTCATGGCGCAGAAGACTTTACGGGCGATATTCCTCTTCAGGAGCGGGTCGACCTGTTAAAGCACGCGAGTTTCTTTATCGGTCTGGGCAGCGGGTTGTCATGGCTTGCCTGGGCGGCCGGCATTCCTGTGGTGCTTATCAGCGGATTCAGTCTCCCCATTAGTGAGTTTTACACCCCCTGGCGAGTATTCAGCAGCCATGGCTGTAACGGCTGCTGGGATGACACATCCGTTGATTTTGACCATGTGGATTTTCTGTGGTGCCCGCATCACAAGAATACCCCCAGACAGTATGAATGTACGCGACTGATAACCGGAAAACAGGTTATCGGGATGGTGGACAGTCTGCATGCTGGGTTAGTTGATAAATAAGGGACGTAAATATGAACAAGATTTATACCACGGTCTGGAACGAGTCGCGACAGCAGTGGGTGGTTACCTCTGAACTGGCATCCGGCTCTGGTCGACCGAAAGTGGCGTCAAAGAAAAGTGCTCTGGCATTGCTGCTGGGGGCAATGTTGCTGCCTTCAGGGCCGGTTATGGCTGTTGATTATACGGGCGAGACGGTAGATAACAGCACGGGCCCACAGTATCTTTCTTCAGGCGATAAGGCCACCTCTACTACCATCAATAGCGGTGGTACCCAGATAGTTTCCAGTGGTGGTTCGGCTAACGTTACAAACATCAATAGCAATGGTGGCCAGATAGTTTCCAGTGGTGGTTCGGTCACCTCCACGACCATCGGCAACGGTGGTAGTCAGCTTGTTTACGGTGGTTCGGTCACCTCCACGACCATCAGCAGCGGTGGTAGTCAGATGGTTTTAGGTGGTTCGGCCACCTCCACGACCATCAGCAGCGGTGGTAGTCAGATGGTTTTAGGTGGTTCGGCTACCTCTACGACCATTAGTAGCGGTGGTGTCCAGAGCATCACCAGTAGCGGTTCGGTCACCTCCACGACCATCAGCGGTGGTATTCAGGGCATTAGCGATGGCGGCTTAGCCACTATCACGAACATCAGTAGCGGTGGTCGTCAGAACATCGACAATGGCGGCTCTGCTACCTCTACGACCATCGGAAACGGTGGTATTCAGAATGTTTCCAGTGGCGGAGTTGCTAGCGACACCATCATCAAAAACGCTGGGCTTCAGTATGTGTATGACGGCGGCATAGACAATAGTGCCACCATCAATATAGGTGGCAAACAGCACATCTTAAGTGGTGGAACCGCCAATGATGCCACTATTAACCACGGAGGCAATCAGAACGTTTCCGGTGGCGGAACTGCTAACGATACCATCATCAACAGCGCTGGACTCCAGAATGTTTTCAGTGGCGGAACTGCCAACGGCACCATTATCAAAAGTGCGGGAAACCAGGGTGTGCATGGCACCGCCAATGATGCGACCATCAATAGCGGTGGTCGCCAGTCCGTCTACCTTGGCGGTTCGGCCAATGGCACCATCATCAACAGTGGTGGTGAACAGAACATCAACATTGGTGGAACTGCCAATGATGCCATCATTAACAGCGGTGGCGTTCAGAACGTTTCCAATGGCGGAACTGCGAACGACACCATCATCCAGAGCGCTGGAGTCCAGAATGTATATAACGGCGGCATAGACAATAGTGCCACCATCAATAGTGGTGGCGAACAGCACATATTCAGTGGTGGAACTGCCAATGATGCCACTATCAACAGCGGCGGAGTTCAGAATGTTTCTAGTGGTGGCACTGCCAACGACACCATCATCAAAAGCGCTGGACGTCAGAATGTGGATGACGGCGGCATAGATAATAATGCCACCATCAATAGCGGTGGTAGCCAGTGGGTCTACGTTGGCGGTTTGGCTAATGACACCATCATCAACAGTGGTGGGGTTCAGCAAGTCTACGGTACAACCAATGATGCCATCATCAGTGGGATTCAGGATGTGCATGACGGCGGAACAGTCAATAATGCCACCATCGAAAACGGTGGGAGTCAGAATGTTTCCGGCATAGACAATAGTGCCAACATCAATAGTGGTGGCAAACAGCACATCTTCAGTGGTGGAACTGCCAATGATGCCACCATTAACCGCGGTGGCGTTCAGAACGTTTCCAATGGCGGAACTGCGAACGACACCATCATCCAGAGCGCTGGAGTCCAGAATGTATATAACGGCGGCATAGACAATAGTGCCACCATCAACAGTGGTGGCAAACAGCACATCTTCAGTGGCGGTTCGGCCACCTCTGCCACTATCAATAAAGGAGGTATTCAGTACGTTTCCAGTGGAGGACTGGCTACCTCTACAGATATCAGCGGTGGTGTTCAGTTCGTCAGTGATAGCGGCTCTGTTACCAGTACGACCATCAACAGCGGTTCTCAGTACATCCAGAGTGGTGGCACTGCCACCTCTACGACCATCACCGATGGTTTCCAGCGTGTCGAAAGCGGTGGTAAGTCTATCTCTGCTACCATCAGTGATTGGGGACTTCAGGAAATATTTAGTGGCGGCACGGCCACTGACATCATCCTCAATAGCGGTGGCGAACAGCACCTCAAAGGTGAAGTTATTTCTACAACCATCAATAGAGGTGAACAGTTCATCTCAAGTGGTGGCTCGGCCACTGACACCACCATCAACAGCGGTGGCAGGCAGAACGTTTTAAGTGGCGGTTCGGCCATTTTTACAAACATCAACGATGGCTCTCAACTCGTCTCCAGCGGCGGCATGGCAACCTCTGCTACCATCAGCAGTGCTGGAATTCAGCGTGTCTACAGTGGTGGCTCAGCTACCTCTACTACCATCAATAGCGGTGGTTATCAGTACGTATCCAGTGGCGGTACGGTCACTGACAATATCATCAGCGGCGGCCGGTCGTGGCTGATGAATGGTGCAGTAGCTGGCGGCGAAACCCGGATAAGCACCGGTGGCGAAATGCTGATGGAAGCCGGTTCTATCGCTACGGATGTGCACATCAGCGGGGGGACCCTCTCAGTTGCCGACTTTACCGATGCCTCAGCCAGCCTAGCCCCGGCTCAAATCGATAATCTCACCATGAACGGTGGCAATGTTTCCTTCCTGCGTGACGGTAATGGTTATGACTTCGCTGAGCTGAATATTTCAGAACTCAGTGGAACCGGTAACTTCCTGTTTAATACCTCACTGGCTGATAGCAATGCCAACTTTGTCACTATCGAACAGGGAACTGGTAGCTTTGGTATAGGGGTTACCGACTCAGGCAAAGAGATTGCCAATTATACCGACCTGACCGTAAACCTGATTCATGACCAGGGAGGTGACATTGATTTTGATATGGTCACGACGAAAGGCCGAAGCACGCAAGCCATTGATGGTGGTACCTATATGTATACCCTGGAGAGCGCGCAGGATAAAGACGGTCTCAATGGTGGTAATGTCTGGTTCCTGGATGTCATACAGAAGGAACAATCTGGTGGCAGTGGCCCTGAAACTACGCCAGCCACGGATGCGGTTCTGTCCATGTCAAATGCCGGTTTAAATGTGGTGAACGCTGAGCTTGAAGGTTTACGTACCTACCGCGCGAACCTGGATAAAACCGGACCTGAAAGCAATGTCTGGGGCCACTACCTGGGCGGTAAAACCAACGCCGATACCAGTAATGGCGCAGCGTACACGCTTAACCAGAACGGTATGGAGATTGGTGCTGATGTCAGAACCGATTTCAGTCGCGGCAGTCTGCTGACCGGGGCATTTATGTCTTACAGCGACAACCAGGTGAAACACGCCCGCGGCGGTAAGAGCAAAATCGACAGCTATGGTCTGGGTGTGTATGCAACGTGGTTTGATGCCAGCGGTTTTTATGCCGACGGCGTGCTGAAAGGCAACCGTTTGAATAACAACCTGAGCGCGGTAATGACGAACGGCGGCAAAACCAGCGGCGACTGGAAGCAATATGCTCTGAGCACTGCGATAGAAGGGGGTTATGTATTTGACCTTGCAGACGAACTCAGCCTGACCCCGTTTGCCCGCATGAGTTTTGTACAGATGAACAGTGAAGTGGTCACGCTCAGCAACGGCATGAAAGGCAACACCGGTACCCCGCGCTCCGTCACGGGTGAAGCAGGTGCGAAGATTGCCGGTAAGTTCAGCCTGGGTAAAACCGAATTCAGACCTTATTTCTCTGCAGCAGTTGTGCAGGAGTTTGCTGACTCAAATGAAGTGACGATTAACAGCATTAACCGCTTCGACAACAATGCTAAAGGCACTTCCGGGAAATATGGTGTGGGCGCTTCAATTAACTTAAGCAAAGACATCACTCTGTACGGTGAGGCGAATTACCGACAGGGTAGTCATGTCGAAACACCAGTCCAGGGTGTTGCGGGTATCCGCGTCAGTTTCTAATTACGGATGAATAGCGGGAGGAGAACACAGCCTCTTCCCGTTCACATGGAGAACTACAGTGACGTACTGCATTGAAACCCGTAATCACTTCTTACGTTTCGCCCTAGAGGCTCTGCACCAACGAAACCGCTACAAGCAGGGTGTCTGCATTGTCGACCTGACTTCTTGTCACTCTCTGCACGACGTCCTGCGCCGTGTTCAGCGCAACAGTGATGCACGGCGATTCATTTTTATCGGCAATTCATCAGCCATTTCCCGAGTACTGGGATCACTGATTTCGATTGAGAGTACTTTCTCTCTGCAGCAATACCACGAAAAGATACGCCATTGCCCAGGTGCCAGCTATGAAGACGTGATGCGTCTGCTCACGGCCCACCG
Source organism: Kluyvera chengduensis (assembly GCF_044197065.1). NCBI lineage: Bacteria > Pseudomonadati > Pseudomonadota > Gammaproteobacteria > Enterobacterales > Enterobacteriaceae > Kluyvera > Kluyvera chengduensis. The sequence goes on along the minus strand of NZ_JBIQOI010000002.1, from coordinate 290,736 downwards.
GAGCATGGAGAACTTTACCCAGCGGGACAAAACAACGGTCTACGGACTTTTACTCAATGACTCCATGAATGACGCGGCCAGGATAGCGGGAGTCAGCCCCAAGTTGTTTTATATGCGAGTAAACCGACTGGTAAAATTGTTGAATATGAGGAGCAGTCTTCAGGCTCATCAGTTCTTTCGGGATGAGTACCATCCGAGTTTTGTCAGGCAAAAAATTCATGAACATCGCTGGTCATCGGTAGGCCTGAAGTAAATGGTCCGTTTAAGTGGAATATTTACACTGTGACCAGCCTATTTCTTTACCAGGAATGCTCCGCATTTAAAGCATACATTTCTTTTTCTTCGTCACCGGAAATAAAAGCCATTATTATTGATAACGCACGATTTTATCAATTAGATCAGCTTTGACGGTTGGTACTATAAAGAGAACAGGAATGGCAAGCAAATACCTCAATTACAACACGCGAACGGAAGCACTTCGGCAGCTAAAAGTACCGGGAGACAGTATTCTTCTGGTGCCCTATAACGATGGAGGGTTTCAGCGAGAGTCGACCAGCTTAAAGGCTGCCGCTATTAAACAGAGTATGAAGATCGAGTTGAAATCTGTGTTGTTAGTGGTGGAAGGGGAATTACCGCAGCGTTTTTTACGCGTGACCAAAGTGGCATAACGCGGCACGTCCTGTTGATGAGAAACAATAGGGCTCCCTTAGGAGCCTTATTATTATTTAACGATCTGGGCGTTGCGCACGAAGCCCTTATCTTCCACGATTCGTAACAGGTGCCCCGATTTTGCCCAGTCGCCGTTAGACTGCTGGCGCCAACCTCTTTCGACCAGATACTCTTCAGCGGCAATCGCCTTCAAGCCGAGAATACTTTCTGCTTCGCCCACGATCTGACCATACGCCGTTGTTGGCTTAGGCGCCGTTTTAGGAAGCGGCTTACCCGCATTAGCGGCGTTCTGCGCTTTGGTTTTGTTGATATCGCAAGTGACCCCCTCCGTCACCTGTGTACAGCCTGAACGGATGAGCTGCTCGCGGTATTTGGCATTAATCGCGTGAGCTGGAGCGGCGGCAACGACGGCGAAAGCCAACGCGGAAAACATGATTTTTTTCATTAGGGATGGAGCCTGTGTTGTGTTTTATCAATTACCGCTGTTATCCGCCAGAAGCTGAAGGGCAGTATGCCAACTAGCTCGGCGTAAAATAACATCAGCAGACTTAATTTATTGATGACTATTTTTCTCATCGCGATAGCGGCGAGCATTATCGTACAGATTGACGCACATTGTATTACCTCGCAAAAAATCCCCCCATCACAGGGGGTCCACCACAGACCAAATGTGAAAATGGTTCAGCCCATATACGTTATAGGCACATAGTGCAGCAGGGACACTAAGGCGACGATAAGGGTGTGAAATAGGGCCTTTATTGGCATAATAACCAGCCCCTGAGACAGTGACAGGGTCAGGTTCAACGTCGTTAGCGATACGGTAATCACCGCCATTGTCAACGTTAACGTGATGCCCATAATCGAACCCAGCGAACAGCAAGCGCGTAGTAATACCATTCAGAAGACCCTTTACATCAAATACGCTACTGCGCTTTTGTCGGTTACGACGAAAAAACTCATTTGCAATATTTTCTGGCCACAATAGTTAAATAACATGGCTGATAATCGAAATATTACGCACAAGGATATACCTAAAAACATCAGGATGTTTTTATTGTGTTCGCTAAATAATTATTTTTCTGACCTGTTGTTAACCAATATAAATGAGTTTATTTACTCGGTTATCTCTGGATTGTTTTCCCGATATAACACAAGCGCTTCAGTAATGATCTGTTGTTTACTTTTTCGTGTTTGGCTTGCCACCTCACGCACGTATTCACAAAGGTCATCTGCGACACGAGCACTCAGCATTGTCAGTCCGGCATTCAGGCATTCGCCACGACGTCGGCGCTGAGCAGGATAGGTTCTGGCGTGTTTCATGCGATTCTCCACGTCACCCTGGACATTATTTTTCTGCATGAAATATGAATGTGAGTAAATGACATGTCAACGTACGAATAATGTCTTAGGTATTGTATTAAAAACGTTAAGTCCGGGGATGGTTATCCGATATCTATTACGAATGAAAGGAAAATGTATGCTCAATGAAGTTTTAGAAATTCTTTGATGTCGGGTGTTACATTTTGAAGCCGGATTGAACGCCGAAAAAATGTGCGGTAAACCTTGTTAGGTAGTATGACCGAAGAAAAGCCAGCTTGGGCAATGCATTACGTTATTTTAAGGAGTAGGGAAATGCTCCTCGCATTTTGTATGACTTATTCATTATCGTTGCACGTTTATTCATTATTTAAGGCAAAATTACCTGCTTTGCCCACACCTGACGAGTGCAGGTGTGGGCAATTTTCTCGCAACAGTTTTTTAAAGAAAGTCGGAGATATGTCGCTTTATTGCCATGATAAAAATGATCGATATTTGATTATTGTCAAAAATAGACATGTGTCTTTAATAGGTAAAATGCCGCCCACGGCGGTAGAAAAATAGTTTTAAAATTAATCATTAGCGTAGAAAGTGATGAGTTCTATAGGCAATCGCGACATTTTTCATTCAGGTCACAACCCGTATGGCATTTCTGGACATTTTCGACCATGATCAAGATGTAAAACTATCGCGTCGCCGCACGCACTTATAGCCAGGTAGCGTTAATGCGCAATATCCTCATTCCCGCCGTTGCCGCGGCGCTTTTGCTGATCTCCGGTATTTTTATTCTCAATGCCCAGCTCTGGTATTCGTTACGTTCAGAACGTTTGGCTGGGGCACGCTACGCGGTGAGGAATATTGCCACCATGCTGAATGAAGCACAGGAGGCCAGTCGGGTGGCGGAGGAGGTCATCGCCAAAGGATGTGATGCTCAGGGCCAGTATCAGTTGGGCACTGAAGCGGCGCTACAGCCGCATCTACGAACATTAGTTATCTTTAACGACGGTAGAGTGTGGTGCTCCTCATTGCCGGGCAACCATATACTGCTGCTGCATGTGGCGCAGATCCCGGAGAGTTCGCTGCTGTTACTGTCAAAGGCGAACGCGGTTGACGATCGCCCGGTGCTTATATTCCAGCACCGTTTTGCCGGAAAACGGATTATCATCACCATTAGCGACCGGCACATTCGTGACGTACTGAATACGCCGCTTCGCGATGCGAATTATTCACTGGTGGTCGATAAACAAGTGATGGGCCTGTACGGCGATATCCGTCCTTTGCCGGTGACGCCGCCCGGCCACAGCATGGTGAGCGCGAAAAGCTATCCTTTTGGTATTCAGTACAATCTCCCCGTACTGTTCAGCGCCGAACGGCTGATGCATCAAGGGGGCGGGGTTCTGATTTTCCTGTTACTGCTCTCTGGTGCTGCTGCCTATGCGCTGTATCAATACCTTAATAAAAGCACGACGCCGGAAGAGACGCTACGCAAAGCGATTGCCAAAGGGGAAATCGTGCCCTACTACCAGCCTATCGTAAATGGTCGGGAAGGCACGCTACGCGGTGTCGAGGTGCTGGCTCGCTGGAAGCATCCCAAAGCAGGCTTTATTTCTCCCTCGGTTTTTATTCCCGCCGCTGAAAAATCGGGCCTGATTGTGCCGCTAACCCGCAGCCTGATGGCACAGGTCGCGGCGCATATGAATGCTATTGAGAGCAAGTTACCGGAAGGGTTTCACATCGGGATTAACTTTAGCGCATCGCATATTGTGGCACCGAGTTTTGTGGACGAGTGCCTGGCGTACAAGACGAGTTATACCCGCGGTGATCTCAATCTGGTCATTGAAGTCACGGAGCGTGAGCCGCTGCATGTCGATGAGCATCTGATTCAGACACTGAACGTGCTGCATGAAAACGGCTTCGCTATAGCGCTGGATGATTTCGGCACCGGCTATTCTGGGCTCTCTTATCTGCATGACCTGCACATTGACTATATCAAAATTGATCAGAGCTTTGTCGGCCGGGTAAACGCCTATGAGGACTCGACGCTGATTCTGGATTCCGTGCTCGAACTGGCGCGTAAACTCTCAATCAGCATCGTTGCCGAAGGGGTCGAGACGCAGGAGCAGGTCGATTACCTGAGCCGCAATAACATCACCTATATGCAGGGATACTACTTTTTCAAACCCGTATCCCTGCCTGAGCTGGTCAAAATTCTGCTGTCGAAACCGAAGGTGAGAGTCCTGGTCGAATAGCGTGACCGCTAACGGCGGGATTCGGTGGCAATCTTAATCGCCAGCCCTGTTAATACGCCGCCCATCAACCAGCGCTGAATGATGCCGAACGATGGGCGTTGCACCAGAAATAGCGCAATGGTGCCCGCTGAAATCGCGACCAGCGCGTTAATCGATACGCTTATCACAATCTGCGTCATACCCAGCATCAGCGATTGTGTCAGCACGCTCCCGCTGGCGGGGTTGATAAACTGCGGCAGCAATGAAAGGTAGACGATAGCGATTTTGGGGTTGAGCAGATTGGTCAGAAAGCCCATCAGAAATAGCTTGCGCGGGCTGTGCTTAGGCAACTCTTTTAGCTGGAAGGGTGAACGCCCGCCGGGGCGTACCGACTGCCAGGCCATCCACAGTAGGTAAAGCACGCCAGCAATCCGCAGCGCATCATAGGCGTAGGGTACTGCCATCATCAGCGCGGTTAAGCCAAAGGCGGCGCTGACCATATAGAAGATAAAGCCGAGCGCTACGCCGCCGAGCGAGACCAGACCCGCTGCACGCCCCTGCGAAATGGAACGTGAAATCAGGTAGATCATATTCGGGCCGGGGGTAAGCGCCATCCCGAGTGACACGAGGGCGAAGGCGAGAATGTTGTGGGACTCTGACATGGATAACTCCAGCGGGGGGAGGAGTTTTTATACTACGATGTCTGATGAATACGGGCGAGGCAATTGTTGGTAGGGATCTGTTCCCGAAGGCGCTTCGTTTGGCCGGGCTACATATTACGCGTACGTTTACGCCGACCCTGGGACCTGCACGCGGCCAAAAAAAAGCCCGCATTGAATGCGGGCAAAAATACTGGAAGCAATGTGAGCAATGTCGTACCGAATACCTGAGTGATTTGCTCAACTATTCGGTAATGAGAAAGATAATATTTCTCATTTAAGATATCAACCCTATCTTTTGTGTGAAAGCGATTTTTTTTAATCGAGGGTGAAAACGGTTCGCTTCTGGCTGTTGTCCTGCGACCACGCGGAGGTGACATTACGCAGGGGAACAGGGGTGGTGGCGATGGTAAAACCACCGGCAACAGCGACATGCAACATTTCTCCGGTTGCCTGTAAAAGCTGTGGCATCGACAGGCTGCCAATACCGCTGCCCATCAGCTGTAATGGGGCAGAGCGGAGTACCGCGCTGTTAAGCGCAATATCGTTTCCAGCAAGCGACCCAACCTGCACATAGCGAATCGGCGCATCGCCAGGACCGTATTTAGCGAGCGCAGGCAGCATCAGCTCGGCGCTATGCCCCCAAAGATAATCGACAACCACGTCAATGCCCTGACTGGCCTGAAGCGCAAACTCAGCGCTGAGGGTGGTGTCATCGTCGGTGATCAGAATGGTGGCATCGGCGTTTAACGCGGCAAGCGCACTGGCATTGCGTCCGGTAGCAATCACCTTTTCAGCGCCAAGGTAGCGTGCAATCTGCACCGCAAGTTGTCCCGCGCTGCCGGTCGCGCCGTTAACCAGCACGGTTTCACCAGCCTTAAATTTTGCGCGTTTAACCAACGCTGCCCACGCGGACATTCCCGGGTTCGCCATCGCGGCGGCGGTCACATCGTCTAAGCCATCCGGTAGCGCAAAGCAGTTCTGGCGGGTAACGGGCGCGTATTGCGCCATACTCCCCCACGGGGACGCAGGAAAGGCAAAATAGACCCGCTCGCCGGTAGGAAGCGTGCCGGTGCCGTCGATACCAACGACAAACGGCAGCGTGCCGTCAAAACTGTAGTGCTTTCCCGACGCGCGACTCTTAACAACATGGCTAATCGCGGCGGCGCGCACGCTAATTAACGTTTGCTGTTCACCGACCTGCGGTTCATTAAAATCGGCCCATACGGGGCCCTGGGCGAGGTCAAAGACCACGGCAGCTTTCATAATTTTGTCTCCATAGAGTATTTATGTGTAAAATGCACATTTCAGATAACGGCACTATACTCGGCTGGATAATATATGCAACATGCACATAATAATTATGACATCACGGCGTTCCACGGCGCGCTGCTGGATATCATCGGTGTGATGAACCAGCCCGCCCGCGATGAGCAGCTGTTACAGGTGGCTGGCGTTCAACTGGAACAACTGCTGTTTCCGCTGCTCGTGGCGATTGGCCGCCGTGGGCCGATAGGCGTGGTGGAGTTGGCGGATAACCTTGGGCGGGATTACACCACCGTCAGCCGTCAGGTAAAAAAGCTGGAAGCGCAGGGGCTGGCACACAAGCAGCCGAACGCGAACGATAGGCGAATTAGCGAAGTGACGTTGAGCGAACAGGGACAGGCGATTTTTGCGCAGATTGCGCAGGCGCGGCAGAAATTGATGAATCAGGTGCTGGCGAACTGGTCGCCGGACGAGGTACAGGCGTTGTTTACGCTGACGCGCAAATACGCTGACAGCTTACAGCAGCAATAAGCCGCCTGACGAGCGCCAGGCGGCCTGAGGCATTACGCGGTTTTGGTCGCCGCTTTCATGCTTTTCACAAAGTCTGACAGCTCGTCGAGCATGACCTGTGGCTTCTCGACGTTGCGTTCAATGATTTTGACAATCGCGGAACCCGAGATAGCCCCAGCAGCGCCCGCTTCGATACTCGCGGTTACCTGATCCGGCGCAGAAATCCCAAAGCCCTGCAGCGGCGGTGCTGCGTTGTACTCGGCCAGTTTTTCCACCAGATGGTGCAACGGCAGCGCGGCGCGAGTTTCGGTACCGGTCACGCCTGCACGAGAGAGCAGGTAGGTGTAACCCCGGCCGTGCTCGGCAATCTGGCGCAGCAGTTCATCGTCGGCGTTCGGCGGACAGATGAAGATAGGCGCGACGTTGTGGCGCATTGCCGCCTGACGGAACGGCGCGGACTCTTCTACCGGCACGTCGGCAACCAACACGGAATCAACACCGACGCGCGCGCACTCGGCGTAGAATTCATCGATACCGCGGTTGAAGACCAGGTTGGCGTACATCAGCAGGCCAATCGGAATCGTCGGGTGCTTCTGACGAATGGCCGCCAGCATCTCAAAGCACTGGGTCGGCGTAACGCCGGAAGCAAAGGCACGCAGAGTCGCGTTCTGGATGGTTGGGCCATCCGCTAGAGGGTCGGAGAACGGGATCCCCAGCTCCAGCGCGTCGGCACCGGCGGCAATCAGCGTGTCGATAATCTTCAACGACTGCCCCGGGTTCGGGTCGCCCAGGGTGACGAAGGGAACAAACGCGCCTTCCTTGCGGGCCTTCAGTTGAGAAAACAGGTTGTCATAGCGTTCCATCAGATTTCCCCTCGCGCTTTCAGAATATCGTGTACGGTAAAGATGTCTTTGTCGCCGCGACCGGACAGGTTGACGACCAGCAACTGCTCTTTTTCTGGATTTTCACGCATCATTTTCAGCGCATGCGCCAGGGCGTGGGAAGATTCCAGCGCTGGGATAATCCCTTCGTGACGGCTGAGTTCTTTGAAAGCGTCCAGCGCTTCGTTATCGGTAATCGACACGTATTCAGCGCGACCGATGCTGTTCAGGAAGGCATGCTGAGGCCCGACGGACGGGAAGTCCAGACCGGCAGAAATAGAGTAAGACTCTTCAATCTGGCCTTCATCGGTCTGCATCATCGGCGATTTCATGCCGAAGTAGATACCTACACGACCGTGCTTCAGCGGTGCGCCGTGTTCGCCGGTTTCGATACCGTGGCCGGCAGGCTCAACCCCAATCAGGCCGACGCTGGTTTCTTCGATAAAGTCGGCGAACATGCCGATGGCGTTAGAACCGCCGCCGACGCAGGCAATAACCGCATCCGGCAGACGACCTTCTTTTTCGCGGATCTGCACTTTGGTCTCTTCACCAATCATGCGCTGGAATTCACGCACGATGGTCGGGAACGGGTGTGGGCCCGCCGCGGTGCCGAGCATATAGTGCGCGGTTTCGTAGCTACCAGACCAGTCGCGCAGCGCTTCGTTACAGGCATCTTTCAGGGTAGCGGAACCGCTGTGTACCGCGATAACTTCCGCGCCCATCAGGCGCATACGGAACACGTTCGGCGACTGACGTTCGATATCTTTCGCGCCCATATAGATGCGGCATTTCAGGCCGAGCAGAGCGCAGGCAAGCGCAGACGCCACGCCGTGTTGACCGGCGCCGGTTTCGGCGATGATTTCGGTTTTACCCATGCGTTTTGCCAGCAGCGCCTGGCCCAACACCTGGTTGGTTTTGTGCGCGCCGCCGTGGAGTAAATCTTCACGCTTGAGGTACAGCGTGGTTTTGGTACCTGCCGTCAGGTTACGACACTTGGTCAGCGCCGTTGGGCGACCGGCGTAGTTTTTCAGCAGGTCGGTAAACTCTGCCTGAAACGCCGGGTCTTTCTGGGCGCTGACGAAAGCCTCTTCTAGCTGGCGCAGGGCAGGCATCAGGATCTGCGGAACGTACATCCCGCCAAATTCACCAAAATAGGGGTTCAGTAAAGTGCTCATTATTGCTCCTTAATATGCGCGCAGCGTTTGAAATGCCGAGGCCAGTTTGCTGGCATCTTTAATGCCCGGTTGTAACTCTACGCCTGAATTGAAATCCAGTCCGACGCAGCCGCTTTTGGCGGCGATTACGCAGTTATCTGCGCTCAAACCACCGGCCAGAATCACATTACTCAGATCCTGACCTTGTAACAGTGCCCAGTCGAAACGCTGCCCGGAGCCGCCCTGACCATTGTCGAAAACGTATTTATCGACGTGATTCAGGTCGCGCGCAGGCAATGTGTTAGCGACACTCAGCGCTTTCCAGATTTGTACGCTAGCGGGCAGTTCGGCGCGCAGGACGTCGATATAGGCCTGATCTTCGTCTCCGTGAAGCTGAACGGCGGCGAGCTCAAGCTCAGTAGCACGCGCAACAACATCCGCCGCGGGCGTATTACGGAACACGCCAACGTAGGAGAGCGGTGCCGCGTTGACAACTTCGCGCGCCTGGTCTTCGCTCACTGCACGAGGTGACGTTGGGACAAAAATCAGACCACCGTAGATGGCCCCAGCTTCGTAAGCGGCCTGGGCATCCTGCGGACGCGTTAGCCCACAAACTTTGTTCTCGCCAAGCAGCACACGGCGTACGGCGGCATTGAGGTCGTCATGAGACATCATCGCCGAGCCAATCAGGAAGCCGTTAGCGAAGTGCGCCAGCTCGCGCACCTGGGCGTTGGTGTTAATGCCAGATTCGCTGATGACCGTAACATCGTGGCCCAGACGCGGTGCCAGTTGGCGCGTGCGGTTGAGGTCGATGGAGAGGTCGCGCAGGTCGCGGTTGTTAATGCCGACGACTTTGGCTTTTAGCGCAATGGCACGTTCCAGCTCTTCTTCATTGCTGACTTCGGTCAGCACGCCCATGTTCAGGCTGTGTGCCACCGCCGCCAGTTGACGATACTGCTCATCGTCCAGCACGGAGAGCATCAGCAGGCAAGCATCGGCCTGGTAGAAACGCGCCAGGTAAATCTGATAGGCGTCGATGATAAAGTCTTTGCACAGAATCGGCTGCGGCGCGATGCCGCTAACGATAGGCAGGAAGTCGAAGCTGCCCTGGAAATACTTTTCATCGGTCAGCACGGAAATCGCTGAGGCGTAGTGCTTATAGACGTTAGCAATGCGCGCCGGGTCGAAATCATCGCGGATCACCCCTTTCGACGGAGAGGCTTTTTTGCACTCCAGAATAAAGGCGGTGCGGGTGCCGCGCAGCGCATCATAGAAGCTGCGCTGGGCTGGCTGTACGTCATTCTGGAACGAGGCTAACGGTTGTTGTTGTTTGCGGGCTTCTACCCAAATCGCTTTATCGGCAACGATTTTTGCTAATACGGTCTGCATTTCTTATCCTCTTGCCGCTAATGCGGTGACGCGGTCGTAGGCTGCACCACTGTGCAGAACATCCAGCACTTGTTGTACGTTGGCTTTCAGGTCTTCGTGACCGTACAGGCGCATCAGCATGGCGACGTTAACCGCCACCGCGGACTCATGGGCCGCTTCACCTTTACCTTGTAGCAAGCGCGTCAGAATGTCACGGTTTTCTTCCGGCGTGCCGCCAGCCAGTTCGGCCTGATGATAAGGCTTGAGGCCAAAGTCATCGGCGGTCAGTTGATAGCTCTTAATTTCGCCGTTATTCAGCTCGGCAACCACCGTTGGCGCGTGCAGCGAAACTTCATCCATACCGCCGCTATGAACCACCGCCGCACGCTGATAGCCCAGAACGCGCAGGGTTTCGGCAATCGGCAGCACCAGTTCCGGGCTGTAAACGCCAATCAGCGCCAGCGGCGGGTGCGCCGGGTTAATCAACGGCCCCAGCACGTTAAACAGCGTGCGGGTTTTCAACTGCTGGCGAACCGGCATCGCGTGGCGGAAACCGGTGTGATACTTCGGTGCGAACAGGAAGCACACGCCCAGTTCATCCAGCGCCTGACGTGATTTGTCGGCGTTCATATCAAGATTGATGCCGAAGGCGGCCAGCAGGTCGGAAGAGCCAGACTTACTGGAGACGCTGCGGTTGCCGTGCTTGGCGACCTTCAGCCCACACGCTGCGGCAACGAAGGCGCTGGCGGTAGAGATGTTGATGCTGTTGCTGCCGTCGCCGCCGGTGCCGACGATATCGGCAAACGGGTAATCAGGGCGCGGGAACGGCGCGGCGTTTTCCAGTAGGGCGGTGGCGGCACCGGCAATCTCATTCGGGCTTTCGCCGCGAATTTTCATGCTCACCAGCGCAGCGGCCAGTTGCTCCGGCTTCACTTCACCGCGCACCACGGCAGAAAACAGCTGATGGCTCTCTTGCTGCGTCAGGGTTTCGGCCTGATAAAGTTTTTCCAGAATCGGCTGCAGGGTGTTGCTTTGCTCCAGCTTCTGCAGCGCCCATGCCAGCGTCTGCTCCAGCAGGCGAGCGCCCTGGGTGGTGAGGATAGATTCCGGGTGGAACTGGAAGCCGCAGACGCGATCCGCGTCATGACGTACCGCCATCACCATGCCGTTGAAATGGGCGTTGATGGTTAAACCGGCCGGAATGTTACTGCCGACCAGCGAGTGGTAGCGCGCCACCGGCAGCGGGTTGGTTAAACCGGCGAACATCGCCTGGCCGTCGTGTTCAATGCTGGACGCTTTGCCGTGCAGGATCTCACCCGCCTGACCGACGTAGCCGCCGTAGGCTTCAACAATCGCCTGATGGCCAAGGCAGATACCGATAATCGGCAGCTTACCGCGCATGCGGGTCAGTAGCTCCGGCATACAGCCTGCTTCTGACGGTGCGCCGGGGCCTGGGGAGAGCATCAGTACCGGGTTATCCATGGTGCCCAGTCGGTCAATTAAGGTCTGTGCCGGCACGTGGTTACGGTAAATCACCACGTTGTGGCCGTTTGCGCGCAGCTGATCTGCCAGGTTGTAGGTAAATGAATCGATGTTATCGAGCAGCAGAATGTCAGCCATCAGAAAATCTCCTGTGCATGATGAGCGGTGGCGATGGCGCGCAGAACCGCACGAGCTTTATTACGGGTTTCGTCGGCTTCAGACTGCGGAACGGAGTCGAGTACCACTCCCGCGCCCGCCTGCACGGTGGCAATGCCGTTTTCAACGAAGGCGGAGCGGATAACGATGCAGGTATCAAGGTCGCCGTGGGCGGTAAAGTAGCCCACCGCACCACCGTAGCTGCCGCGACGTTTACCTTCTGCGGCTGCAATCAGCTGCATGGCGCGCACTTTTGGCGCGCCGCTCAGGGTGCCCATGTTCATGCAGGCGCGGTAGGCGTGCAGCACGTCGAGGTCTTCACGCAGTTCGCCAACCACGCGGGAGACGAGGTGCATAACGAACGAGTAGCGGTCAACTTTGGTCAGGTCTGCGACGTAGCGGCTGCCCGGCGTACAGATACGTGCGAGGTCGTTACGCGCCAGATCAACCAGCATCAGATGCTCGGAAAGCTCTTTGTGGTCGGTACGCATCTCCAGCTCAATGCGGCTGTCGAGGTCGCGGTCCAGCGAACCGTCGGCGCGGCGGCCGCGTGGGCGGGTACCGGCAATCGGGTAGATCTCAATCTGACGGTTGGTGGCGTCATATTTCAGCGAGCTTTCCGGTGACGCACCGAACAAGGTGAAATCGTTGTCCTGCATAAAGAACATGTACGGGCTTGGGTTGCTCTTTTTCAGCACGTCGTAAGCGGCGAGCGGAGAAGGGCACGGCAGCGAGAAGCGGCGGGATGGCACCACCTGGAAAATTTCCCCGGCGCGAATTGCTTTTTGCATCTTACGCACCACATCGCCGTATTCTTCGTCGCTTTGGTTGGTTTCGCAGCGCATGGTGCTGATTTCATGCACCGGCAGCGCTGATGGCGGTTCGTTCAACTGCTGACGAACCTGCGCGATGCGTTGCAGCAGGCGGTCTTTCTCGGATTCGGATGGCGTAAACAGGCTTGCCTGAATGCGGGTGTTCTTGGTCTGATGGTCAATCACCAGCAGCGTTTCGGCCAGATAGAAGCAGTAGTCCGGGCAACTGGTGTCGCTTTCAAGCTGCGGCAGGTCTTCGAAGCCGGCGACCAGGTCATAGGCAAACAGGCCGCCGAAGAACATCGCTTCACGTTCGTTTTGCGGCACGTTCACCAGCTCTTGTAACAGGCGGAAGGCGTCGAACACCGACAGCGAACACAGGCGAGCATCTTCATCCAGCAGCGTACTCACCGCCGGGAAACGCAGCACGCGGCAGGTTGGCTGGCGCTTGTTTTCCACACCCGCTGGCAGCGCGGCGTCAAGCAGCGGCAGCAGGGAAGCGCCGTTATCGGATAGCGCCTGAATGGTCACGGTATCGCCCAGCGCGGTGATGCGCAGTGCGCTATCGACCAGCAGCAGGCTTTTTAAATCGTTCTTGCTATCAATGTCGGCTGATTCAAGCAGCAGCGTCGCCGGGCGTGCACCGCACAGCTGATGGAACAGCGCGGTCGGATTCTCACGGTAAATCGCATCGCTGGTCAGAAGCTCGAGCATAGGTTTTTGTGTTTGCATCGTTGTTCTCGCCTGTTCTGAATGATTTTTACTTAATAAAAAGCCCGCGCATTGGCGGGCCGGGTATCTGTTTGCATAATGCAGACGTGATGACTCCGCCCTACTGGGAAGTACGCCACCAACCGCCGTGCAGAGCAATGATTTTACGCATCATTTTTAGATACCTTCTACTAAGTGAACTTGCGTACTAGTTAACTAGTTCGAGGGGGCAAAGTCAACCCCTGATTTTAGAATTTCACGCAATGCCGTTATGATAGGCCGCGAATCCTTATAGGTAGTCCAATGGGAGCTGTTTTGAGCGACAACGAGTACGCCATCATTTATGACCTGCATAGCCACACGGTTGCCTCCGACGGCCGACTGACGCCGGAAGCGTTGGTGCATCGTGCGCTAGAAAACCGCGTAGGCACGCTGGCGATCACTGACCATGATTCTGTCGCTGCCATTCCTGCCGCACGAGCGGAAATCGCTCGCGCCGGTTTGCCGCTGACGCTGATTAGCGGCGTAGAAATCTCGACCCTGTGGGAAAATCACGAGATTCATATCGTCGGCCTGAATATTGATATTGCCAACCCGGCGCTCACCGCGTTTTTAAGCGCGCAGATAACGCGCCGTGAGCAGCGTGGGGTGATGATCGCCGAGCGGCTGGAAAAAGCGCATATTCCCGGAGCCTGGGAAGCGGCGCAGAAGTACGCCGAGGGTGGGGCGGTAACGCGTGCGCACTTTGCGCGATTCCTCGTCGAACAGGGTAAAGCGAATAATATTGGCGACGTGTTTAAAAAGTACCTCGCCCGCGGGAAAACCGGATACGTTCCGCCACAGTGGTGTACAATAAAGGAAGCTATTGATGTCATTCATCATTCGGGTGGGGTTGCGGTATTAGCCCATCCGGGGCGGTACGATTTGTCCGCCAAGTGGCTGAAAAGACTGCTGGCACACTTTAGTGAACACGGCGGCGACGCGATGGAAGTTGCCCAGTGTCAGCAAGCGCCTCACGAGCGCGCTCAGCTTGCCACCTATGCCCGCGATTACGGTTTACTGGCGTCACAAGGGTCGGATTTCCATCAGCCCTGCCCGTGGATAGAACTGGGCCGTAAACTGTGGTTACCCGCAGGCGTAGAGGGTGTCTGGCAGCGCTGGGAACAGCCACAGAATTCAACTGAGAGGGAAGCATGAGTCAGTTTTTTTATATCCATCCGGATAACCCGCAGGCGCGCCTGATTAACCAGGCGGTCGAGATTGTGCGTAAGGGCGGCGTCATCGTCTACCCAACCGACTCCGGCTATGCGCTGGGCTGCAAAATTGAAGACAAAGGCGCGATGGAGCGAATTTGCCGCATCCGTCATTTACCGGACGGCCACAACTTTACGCTGATGTGCCGCGACCTGTCCGAGCTGTCGACCTATTCCTATGTCGATAACGTGGCGTTTCGCTTAATCAAAAACAACACGCCGGGCAACTACACCTTCATCCTGAAGGGCACCAAAGAAGTGCCGCGTCGTCTGTTGCAGGAGAAGCGTAAAACCATCGGGATGCGCGTACCGTCAAACCCGATTGCTCAGGCGCTGTTGGAAACCTTAGGTGAGCCGATGTTGTCGACTTCCCTGATGCTGCCGGGCAGTGATTTCACCGAATCCGACCCGGAAGAGATTAAAGATCGTCTGGAGAAGCTGGTGGATCTGATCATCCACGGCGGCTACCTCGGCCAACAGCCCACCACCGTTATCGATCTGACTGAGGATTCCCCGGTCGTGCTGCGTGAAGGCGTCGGCGACGTAAAACCGTTCCTCTGATCCTCCTCACCCGGCGATGCCTTCGCCGGGTGCTTCTTCTATTCAAGCTCACTTATTTGCTCCAGTATCCATTGCTGTGCTTTCGCTTTCCCGCTAGCAGGTGGGTTCAGCCGGTGGGGAGACGTGGTTTGAAATGAAGCAGAAGATTGAGTTTTTTATCGTGTCATCAGACTTCTTTTCGCCGTGAAGGCCAATAAAGTGAAATAAAAGGGCAGGAACAAGCTGCCCTTTTCTCCTAAAATTCGTGTAGTATGTGCGGTCACCATTTTGGGTGGGGAGCCTGCGTCGCAAAAAACGCCGCTGCCTGCCTCCTTATGCAGCCCGGTGTCGAGTTCCCGTGCTGCTAATGAAGTCTCTAAGACGCCTGTGAAGGCGACACCGGAAGGAAGCTCCATGAGCGATACAAGCGATAAAAGCGAAAAACTGCAAAAAGTGCTGGCACGCGCTGGCCACGGCTCCCGTCGTGAAATTGAAACGATTATTCAAGCGGGCCGCGTGAGCGTAGACGGCAAAATCGCCAAACTGGGCGATCGCGTTGAAGTGATCCCTGGTCTCAAAATTCGTATCGACGGCCACCTTATCTCCGTCAAAGAATCCGTAGAACAAATCTGCCGCGTACTGGCGTACTACAAGCCGGAAGGCGAGCTGTGTACCCGTAACGACCCAGAAGGTCGCCCAACCGTATTCGACCGTTTGCCGAAACTGCGTGGCGCGCGCTGGATTGCCGTGGGGCGTCTGGACGTGAATACCTGCGGCCTGCTGCTGTTCACCACCGACGGTGAGCTGGCAAACCGCCTGATGCACCCGAGCCGTGAAGTTGAACGTGAATACGCGGTGCGCGTATTCGGTGAAGTGGACGACACGAAAGTGCGTCAGCTGTCCCGCGGCGTACAGCTGGAAGATGGTCCAGCGGCGTTCAAAACCATCAAATTCAGCGGCGGTGAGGGTATCAACCAGTGGTACAACGTGACCCTGACCGAAGGCCGTAACCGTGAGGTTCGTCGTCTGTGGGAAGCGGTAGGCGTGCAGGTGAGCCGTCTTATTCGCGTTCGCTACGGCGACATCCCGCTGCCGAAAGGCCTGCCGCGCGGTGGCTATACCGAGCTGGATCTGGCGCAGACCAACTACCTGCGTGAGCTGGTAGAACTGCCGGCGGAAACCTCCTCGAAAGTGGCGGTAGAAAAAGACCGTCGTCGCATGAAGGCGAATCAGATTCGTCGCGCCGTGAAGCGTCATACGACCACCGGCGGTAATACCGGCAACAACAATAATAACCGTCGTTCCAGCACGCGTAATAACCCGAAAGGCTGATGACGTCCATTCCGGCGGGCTCCCGCCGGAATGCTTTCCCCGCGTTTATCTTCTCCTGTGATGCCATTCACACTTCTTTATAAAGACAAAAAACAGGAATTCCCCGGACAAAGAACGCAAAGTGATAAAATAACCCTCGCCATATACTGTTGCCACAGATTACTTAAACAGGTAGCCCGAAATGGATACAACAAAAAAACTCTCGGCAAGCTATGTGGTTATCGGCGTTAAAGAAAAAATTGGCTATGGTTTCGGTGACTTTGCCTCAAATTTATCCTTCGGTTTTGTTTCACTCTTTTTATTATTCTTCTATACCAACATCTACGGTATTAGCGCAGTTCAGGCGAGCCTGATCTTTGTTATTGCACGAGTTGTAGACGCGATTTTTAATATCCTGATTGGCTTCGCGATTGATAAAACCCACAGCCGTTACGGCAAGCTGCGTCCGTGGTTATTATACGGCTCGGTGCCGCTGGGGCTGTTAACCGTGCTGTGTTTCCTGCCGTTTGGCGGCGAGGCTAAGTTCTGGTTTGCGCTCTGTTCCTATACCATCTACTGCCTGGCGTACACCGCGGTCAATACACCGTACTCGGCGCTGACTAACCGTTTAACCCAGCACGAGGCCTCGCGCTCGTCGCTATCCGTTTACCGCTTCGTGATGGCGATTGTCGGCTACCTGATTGTCTCTACCACTGCCGATATTCTGATTTCGCCGTTTGATGACAAACAGTTGGGCTACGTCTTTGCAGTCTCCTGCTTTGCGCTGCTGGCGACGTTCTTATTCCTGGCTTGCTTTGGCATGACCAAAGAGCGCGTGGGGGAAGAGGAAGATACGCCTGCGCCGACGCTGCGTGAGATGTTCCGCGCGGTGGTGGGCAATGCGCCGCTGATTAACCTGTCGTTATTTACCGTTTTCTTTTATATCGCCTACACCGTGTGGATGGCGATCGCCATTTACTTTATTAAGTACATCATCGGCAATGAAGGTTTTACCGCCTCGTTCTTTATGATTCAGTCGGCCGCTTATATTTTGGGAACGGTTATTTCTGAAAAAGTCATTGCTGTAATGGGGAAAAAGAAAATGGCGCTGGTGGCGCTGTTGATTGGCGTGCTCGGCGTGCTGATGCAGTATTTCATTGCCGGTAATAATATCTGGCTGATTATGACCGGGGTATGCCTGTTCAGTATTACGCTGGGGATGGGTTTTGTCGCCATGTGGTCGATGATCGCCGACACCGTGGAATATGCCGAGTGGCACCACGGCGTACGTACCGAAGGTGCAATTTACGGTTTCTTCAACTTTATTACCAAAATAGCGATGGCCATCGGTGGCGGCTGCGCCGGGTGGATGCTGGATTATTACCACTATGATGCCGCTAATATTAGCGCCGACGCGCTAAGCGGTATCAACATTCTGATGACGCTGTTCCCAGGCACCATGTTTGCGATTAGCGCCATCTTCGTTGCCAGCTATTCGTTGGACGAAAAGACCTACCGCGACATCGTGCAGAAAATCAGCCTGCGTAAGCAAAACGCGCTTTAACCTCAGGGAGCCAGAGAAATGAATCGTGATTTTAAAACGCTTATTGCGACAATGAACGCAGAAGAAAAAGTGGCCTTGCTGACCGGTAGCGGCCTGTGGCGCACCGCGAGTCTGCCGCAGCACGGCATTGACGATATTGTCATGACCGACGGCACTTACGGCGTGCGTTACAGCAGCGCGCAGATTGACGGCAATGAAAAGTGGAGCATGGATGATTTTATCTCCGTGATCACCCAAACTGCTGACCGGGCGAATGCTGAAGAACCGGCGGCGAAAGGGGGCAGTGAAGCGCTATTTAGCGCCTCGCTGCCAGCCACCTGTTTCCCAAACGGCTCAAGCCTTGCCTGTAGCTGGGATATTGACCTTGTTTATCAGATGGGCCAGGCGCTGGGGCGCGAATGTCAGCATATGGGCGTCGGGATTTTACTCGGGCCTGGCATTAACATCCGCCGCACGCCGTTGGCGGGCCGCGGCTACGAATATTACGCCGAAGACCCGGTGGTGAGCGGCGATATTGCTGCGGCGCTTATCAATGGCTTACAGGATGAAGGCGTGGGCGCCAGCCTGAAGCACTTTGCGGCCAACAACTCGGAATACCGCCGCACCGAAATGGACTCCATTATTGAAGAGCGTGCGCTGCGCGAAATCTATCTGGCCGGATTCCAGCGGGCGATTGCTAAATCGCAGCCGTGGACGGTGATGTCCTCCTATAACCGCCTGAACGGCGTGCAGACTTCGCAGGACCCGTTCCTGTTGACGCAGGTGCTGCGTGACGAATGGGGCTACGACGGACTGGTGATGTCGGACTGGTACGGAATTAAGGATCGCCCAGCCTCACTGCTGGCGGGGAACGATCTGGCGATGCCGGAAACGCGCCGTGATAAACAGACGTTGCTGGCGGCCATTAACGCGGGCGATATTCCTATGGATGTGGTTGACCGTTCCTGTCTGCGTATGCTGGAACTGCTGGATAAAGTGCAGCGTAACCGTCGACCGAATGCTAAAGCAGACTTCTCCGCACATCACGCACTTTCACAGCAATTGGCGGCAGAGTCTATTGTTCTGCTGAAAAATGACGACCATATTCTGCCGCTGCGTCCGGAAAAAACGCCGCGTATCGCCGTGCTGGGCAAACCGGCGCAGGAGCCGGTTATCCAAGGCTCTGGCTGTGCGACCACGGTACCGTATCTCCTCGACCGTCCGCTGGACGAGATTTTCGACCTTGCGGGCGAGGACTTCAGCGTGACCTGGGCGATTGGTGCACCGGACGATATGACGAGTGATGAAGCGGCGCTGGCTCAGGCTAAAGCTGTCGCCCAGGATGCTGATGTCGCAGTGGTGTTTGTCAGCACTGCCGTTGGCGAGGACGGTGAAAATGGCGATCGTCACGACCTGAATATTCTGGCGGTACATGAACAACTCATTCGTGAGGTTGCCTCCGTACAGCCAAACGTGGTGGTGGTGCTGGCAAACAGTGACGCAGTCGTGATGCCGTGGCTCGTTGAGTGTAAGGCCCTGCTAGAGACCTTCTTCGCAGGCCAGGGTATGGGACGCGCGGTAGCGGAAATTCTGTTCGGCAAGCGTAATCCTAGCGGCAAGCTGACGGTCACCGTACCAAACACGCTGGAAGAGACGCCGGCCTGGCTGAATTACCCGGGTGAAAACCTGCGTCACCACTACGGTGAAGGGCTATTCGTTGGCTATCGTTACTATGATAAGCGTCGTCTGACGCCGCTGTTCCCGTTTGGATTCGGCTTGAGTTACACCCAGTTCGCCTACGAGAATCTGGCGTTGTCGTCGGAGCATGCCGGTGCGGATGATACGCTGACGGTCTCCTTTGATGTCAGTAACGTCGGTGATTGTGATGGTAAAGAAGTGGTCCAGCTGTATGTTTCTGCGCCTGAGGGCGAACTTATCCGTGAAGTCCGCGCGTTGAAAGGTTTTGATAAAATCTCCCTGGCTGCAGGGGAAACGCGCCGTGTTAGCCTGCAACTACCGATAGCCGAACTTGCCTGCTATCATCCTGGCCTTGCTGACTGGGTGATTACGCCAGGCGTCTGGCAGGTGCATGTGGGCGGCTCGTCTCGCAGTCTGCCGTTGAATGCCCGGTTTGAGGTTGACTGCCCCGCGCGTTATGTTCCGCTGCGTGACGATAACTCCTTACAGCAGTTGATCCAGCAGCCTGCCGCCTTTGCCCGTGTCGTGCAGTTGATTGCCGGGAAGAGTCAGCTTCCCCCTGAGGAGGTTCGGGAGAAACTGATTCGCCTGGCGCCGGATCTGTTCTGCGGTCTGCTTATCGCGCTGACGGAATTCCTCGCGCTGGATATCGAGCGTGATGAACTAAACGCGGTGCTGGCTGAGCCTGAATAACGGCTAACTACAGGAGAGAATGCGTGTTTCCATTTTCAGTGACTCATCCCCATCCGGCCACGCAAACCGGACGGCAGACGGCAAACAGCGGCTATGAGCTGATTGCCTTCGACGCAGAAAAACTGAACGTGTTTGCCGCTGAGGTTCGCTATTGTGAGCCGCACTGGCATCCGGCGCCGGAACTGATTACGGTACTGAATGGGCGCTTCTCTCTGACCGTTGGCCAGCAGAACGTAGTCCTCCAGCAGGGCGAGATGTTGTATATCAATGCTGAAGAGGTGCACGAACTGAGCGCGGAGGAGGAGGGCAGTCAACTGGTGACGGTGCAGTTTTCTCCCGGGCTTTTTGATGATTTGCACCCCGCACCGCGGCTGGAGTGGCGTACCCATAAACATGCCATGACGGAGGCTGACCACGCCGTCTTTGAACGGCTGATGGCGTTACTGGAACACATTATCGACAACCATGCGCCATTTCAGCGTTTTGCAGCGATTTACTTATTGCTGGATGCGCTGGTCGCCGCCGGGCAGACGATTGAGCTGGCAGAAAGTACGATACGTGAAGAGGCGATGATTAAAGAAGGGATTGAGTATATTAATCAGCACTTCGATCAGCCGTTAACGCTAAGCGACGTCGCTGAGCATAGCGGCATGAGCTATTCATGGTTTTCGCGGTTATTTAAAAAGGTCAGCCGGCATAATTTTAAAGAGTATCTGACGCTGGTGAGACTCAATAAAGCCCGCAATCTGCTGCGCGACACGCGAACGCCGATTACCGAAATCAGCCACAGCTGCGGTTTCCCTGAGCATAAGCTGCTGATTGCCGCTTTTAATAAGTACTGCGGGCTGACGCCTACGGAGTACCGTAAGCGCTTTATTTCACGTCAGAACCTGACGGAGGTCGCGCTGGCGCAAGGGGAAGACTGCTTATGCCTGCCGCTCAATCGGGCGCTGCTCGACAGGCTTGTGCTTAGTAATCGATCCCAATCTGCGCCTTAATTCCCGCTTCAAACGCATGCTTGACCGGACGCAGTTCGCTGACCGTGTCGGCGTACTCAAGAATATCCCGGTGACAGCCGCGACCAGTAATAATCACCGTCTGATGATGCGGACGGTTTTTCAGCGCGGTTAATACCGCTTCTAACGGCAGATAGTCGTACGCCACCATGTAGGTCAGCTCATCCAGCACCACCATATCCAGCGTGTCGTCGGCCAGCATTCGCTTCGCATGCTCCCAAACGGCAAGGCAAGCTTCCGTATCGCTCTCCCGATTCTGGGTGTCCCAGGTAAAACCGGTGGCCATCACCTGAAATTCGACGCCGAGTGGTTCGAGCAGGTTACGCTCGCCGTTAGGCCAGGTGCCTTTAATAAACTGGATCACCCCAACGTTATGGCCGTGGCCGACCGCGCGGGTAGCGGTGCCAAAGGCGGCGGTAGTCTTACCCTTACCGTTGCCGGTAAACACAATCACAATACCGCGGGTATCCTGAGCCGCGGCGACGCGGGCGGCAACGCGCTCTTTTACGCGCTGCTGACGTTCACGATAACGTTCATCACTCATTGTGCGATCCCTGGTTTACGCCCTGGTTGGGCATCAAAAGTCATTCCGGTTTTACGGCGGCTATCATCGCCCATCAACCACAGGTAGAGCGGCATAATATCGGCAGGCGTTTTCAGCTTCTGCGGATCTTCCGTTGGGAAGGCGCTGGCACGCATGCCGGTGCGGGTACCGCCTGGGTTAATACAGTTTACGCGCAGATGGCGATTCTTATACTCGTCGGCCAGTACCTGCATCATCCCTTCGGTGGCAAACTTCGATACCGCATAGGCACCCCAGTTGGCGCGCCCCTCGTGCCCGACGCTAGACGAGGTAAAGACCAGCGAGCCGGATTCTGCTTTCAGCAGCAGCGGCAGCAACGCTTGAGTGAGCATAAAGGTGCCGTTGACGTTGACCTGCATCACCTGCTGCCAGACGTCGGGGTCCTGCTGGTCCATCGGCACCACATCACCGAGAAGCCCGGCGTTATGCAGCACGCCGTCAAGATGCGGATAGTGCAGGCTAACCTGCTGAGCCACCTGCTGGCATTCCTGTGGCGTACAGGTGAGCAGGTCGAGGGTAAACCAGCGGGCGGGGCGCAGGCCTGCGTGGTCTATCTCCTGCGCAACCGCGCGCAGTTTTTCATCGTTCCGGCCGAGCAAAATAACGCTGGCACCGTAACGGGCGTAGGTGATTGCCGCTTCCCTTCCAATACCATCGCTGGCCCCGGTGACCAGAATGATACGGTTTTGCAACAAATCGAGCTGGGGTTGATAGTGCACGATGACTCCTCTATGGCATTCGTCCGCCATATTTTTTGTACTTTTTCATGGTTTTTGGGCTTTATGCCTGAATCTTCACGCTATTTCAATCAGCGAGCAGGAGAGACAACCAATAATTAACAATTTGCAATGATTTCATTGGCAAAAAAGTAATCTGGAATGTGCCTCGAGGCCTGATACTGCATTCGAGACGTAGTGAACGCGGTGTTGTACACTGGGCGGTAGATTCTGTGATTTTTGTACAAGGTGGATGTGTGGAATTACTTTTTCAATATGGTCTTTTTCTGGCGAAAATCGTCACTGTAGTCGTTGCCATTGCCGTGATTGCGGTGCTGATTGTCAATATAACGCAGCGTAAACGCCAGCGCGGTGAACTGCGAATCACCAATTTAAGCGAACAGCACAAAGATATGCAGGAAGATTTAGCCGTGTCGCTGCTCGACGCGCCGCAGCAAAAGCTCTGGCATAAGGCGCAAAAGAAAAAGCTGAAGCTGGAAGCGAAAGCGGCCAAAGCCAAAGCGAAGCAGGGTGACACTCAGGTTGCAAGCAAACCACGCGTCTGGGTTATCGACTTTAAAGGCAGTATGGATGCTCATGAAGTCTCCTCCCTGCGCGAAGAGATTACCGCCGTGCTGACCGTTGCAACCCCGCAGGATCAGGTCGTCGTGCGTCTGGAAAGCCCTGGCGGCGTCGTGCATGGCTATGGTCTAGCGGCATCGCAGCTGCAGCGTATCCGCGATAAGCAGATCCCGCTGACGGTAGCGGTAGATAAAGTGGCGGCCAGCGGCGGCTACATGATGGCCTGTGTGGCCAACAAAATTGTCGCGGCACCGTTCGCGATTCTTGGCTCGATCGGCGTGGTCGCGCAGATCCCGAACCTGAACCGTTTTTTGAAAAATAAAGATATCGACGTTGAGTTGCACACCGCGGGCCAGTACAAACGTACGCTGACGCTGCTGGGTGAAAACACCGAAGAAGGGCGTCAGAAATTCCGTGAAGAGCTGAACGAGACGCATCATCTTTTTAAAGATTTCGTGAAAGCAATGCGCCCGTCGCTGGACATTGAACAGGTTGCTACCGGTGAGCATTGGTACGGCACACAGGCGCAGGAAAAAGGACTGGTCGATGAAGTCGGCACCAGCGATGAACTGCTGTTGGGGCTGATGGAAAACCGAGACGTCATTAGCGTGCGTTACACGCAGCGTAAAAAAATGATGGACCGTTTTACCGGCAGTGCGGCAGAAAGCGCCGATAAGCTGATGATGCGCTGGTGGCAGCGCGGGCAGAAACCGCTGCTGTAACCGTTTCCTTTCTATTCTTTTCCTTTCTATTTATAGCCCGGTAAATCAGATTTACCGGGCTATATCTGACGGCTCAGGCGATAGCCCTACGCTCAGTCAACCAGGTGATACTTTTCAGACAGCTGGTGGGCGAGATACTTGAACATATTAAACACCGCCGTGCTTTTCGGCGTCGGCAGGCCCTGTTCATCCAGGTAAAATTCACCGCTGAAAACCAGCACGCCGTTGCGCTGTTCTACGCCGGTGGCTTCAATACCCGCCATGGTATCTTCATGCTCACGAATGAGGCGGTTTGCTTCAATAAGCAGTGTCTGACGATCGATAGGTTGGCTATTATTTGACATATTCAACTCCTCAAAATTCCTGCGCTAGTCTACGCCGGGCGCCGTCTTCGGGCAAATATTCCCGACGTTTACCAGGGACAAGCATTTTACCGCAGAGTTGGCATGATTGGTGATTGCATGCTAATAAAGTTGCGTAACGAATTTTATCAGGTACAGTGTGACGCTTTCGGCGATCTGGCAACAGATTTGCTTGACATTCGACCAAATATTCTTCGTGCTATAGACCCTGACGAAAAAAAGTCTGTAAACTCAGCCACCTGACTGCATGTCTCAAAAGTCAGTCGGTAAAGGGTTGATATCCATTGGTATTGCCGCAACATACAAGGCTTGTCGCCAGTGGAACGTGGAACATGTGCGATGTATTCCTGGAAGAATCAAATTAGGTAAGGTGAATATGGGTAAAGCTCTCGTTATCGTTGAGTCCCCGGCAAAAGCCAAAACGATCAATAAGTATCTGGGTAATGACTACGTGGTTAAGTCCAGCGTCGGTCATATCCGCGATTTGCCGACAAGTGGCTCAGCCGCCAAAAAGAGCGCTGACTCTACCTCCACCAAAACGGCCAAAAAGCCTAAAAAGGATGAACGAGGCGCGCTGGTTAACCGCATGGGTGTCGACCCATGGCATGACTGGGCGGCACACTACGAAGTGCTGCCAGGCAAAGAAAAGGTAGTATCGGAACTCAAACAGTTGGCGGAAAAAGCCGACCACATCTATCTCGCAACTGACCTTGACCGCGAAGGGGAGGCCATTGCATGGCACCTGCGGGAAGTGATCGGTGGTGATGAATCACGCTATAGCCGCGTGGTGTTTAACGAAATTACGAAAAATGCGATTCGTCAGGCGTTCGAAAAGCCGGGCGAGCTGAATATTGACCGTGTTAACGCTCAGCAGGCGCGCCGCTTTATGGACCGCGTGGTGGGGTATATGGTCTCGCCGCTGCTGTGGAAAAAGATTGCCCGCGGTTTATCCGCCGGTCGCGTCCAGTCCGTAGCGGTACGTCTGGTCGTTGAACGCGAACGTGAAATTAAAGCGTTTGTGCCGGAAGAGTTCTGGGAAATTGACGCCAGCACCACCACGCCGGGCGGCGATGCCCTGCCGCTGGAAGTGACCCATCAGGGTGACAAGCCGTTCCGTCCGGTTAACCGTGACGAAACCATGGCTGCGGTCAGCCTGCTGGAAAAAGCCAGCTACAGCGTACTGGAACGTGAAGATAAGCCGACCAGCAGCAAGCCGGGCGCGCCGTTTATTACCTCCACGCTGCAGCAGGCGGCCAGTACCCGTCTGGGCTTTGGCGTGAAGAAAACCATGATGATGGCGCAGCGTCTGTATGAAGCGGGCTACATCACCTACATGCGTACCGACTCCACTAACCTGAGTCAGGACGCGGTGAGCATGGTTCGCGACTATATCGGCGATAACTTCGGCAAAAAATACCTGCCGGAGAACCCGAACCAGTACACCAGCAAAGAAAACTCGCAGGAAGCGCACGAAGCGATTCGTCCTTCCGATGTTTCCGTTCAGGCAGAAGCGCTGAAAGATATGGAAGCAGACGCGCAGAAACTGTATCAGTTGATCTGGCGCCAGTTCGTAGCCTGTCAGATGACGCCAGCGCAGTACGACTCCACTACGCTGACCGTGAAAGCGGGCGATTTCAAACTCAAAGCGCGTGGTCGTACTCTGCGCTTTGATGGTTGGACCAAAGTGATGCCGGCGCTGCGTAAAGGCGATGAAGACCGCACGCTGCCGATGGTTAACCAGGGCGATAAACTGAGCCTGGTTGAACTGACCCCGGCGCAGCACTTCACCAAACCGCCTGCACGCTTTAGCGAAGCTTCGCTGGTTAAAGATCTGGAAAAACGCGGCATCGGTCGCCCGTCCACCTATGCGTCGATCATCTCGACCATTCAGGACCGTGGCTATGTGCGTACCGAAAACCGTCGTTTCTATGCGGAAAAAATGGGCGAGATCGTCACCGATCGTCTGGAAGCGAACTTCCGCGAGCTGATGAACTACGACTTTACCGCGCAGATGGAAGACCACCTCGACCGCGTGGCAAACCACGAAGCCGAGTGGAAGCAGGTACTGGATCTGTTCTTTGGTGATTTCACCAAGCAGCTCGAAACGGCTGAGAAACCGCCAGAAGAGGGCGGCATGCAGCCGAACGAGATGGTGTTGACCAGTATCGATTGCCCGACCTGCGGTCGCAAAATGGGTATC
Organism: Kluyvera chengduensis; assembly: GCF_044197065.1. Classification (NCBI taxonomy): domain Bacteria; kingdom Pseudomonadati; phylum Pseudomonadota; class Gammaproteobacteria; order Enterobacterales; family Enterobacteriaceae; genus Kluyvera; species Kluyvera chengduensis. Next base: position 264,304 of record NZ_JBIQOI010000002.1, on the reverse strand, counting down.
CGTACCGCCAGCACCGGCGTGTTCCTTGGCTGTTCCGGCTATGCGCTGTCGCCAAAAGAACGCTGCAAAACCACCATTAACCTGGTACCGGAAAACGAAGTACTGAACGTACTGGAAGGCGATGACGCGGAAACCAACGCGCTGCGTGCTAAACGTCGCTGCCAGAAGTGCGGCACGGCGATGGACAGCTACCTTATCGATCCGAAACGCAAGCTGCACGTTTGTGGTAACAACCCGACCTGCGACGGCTACGAGATTGAAGAGGGCGAGTTCCGCATCAAGGGCTATGACGGCCCAATCGTTGAGTGTGAAAAATGTGGTTCTGAAATGCACCTGAAAATGGGGCGTTTTGGTAAGTACATGGCCTGTACCAACGACGAATGTAAGAACACGCGTAAGATCCTGCGTAGCGGTGAAGTGGCTCCGCCGAAGGAAGATCCGGTGCCGTTGCCGGAACTGCCGTGCGAGAAGTCTGACGCCTATTTCGTACTGCGTGATGGCGCGGCTGGGGTATTCCTGGCAGCCAACACCTTCCCGAAATCGCGTGAAACCCGCGCGCCGCTGGTTGAAGAGCTGTTCCGCTTCCGTGACCGTCTGCCGGAAAAACTGCGTTATCTGGCCGATGCGCCGCAGCAGGACCCGGCGGGTAACAAAACGATGGTGCGTTTCAGCCGTAAAACCAAACAGCAGTATGTTGCTTCCGAGAAAGATGGCAAGGCAACCGGCTGGTCAGCGTTCTTCGTTGACGGTAAATGGGTTGAAGCGAAAAAGTAGCGTTTTTTACTATGAAGTCATAAAGGGCCGCAATTGCGGCCCTTTTTTATAACCTCGTTATTATTTTTTGTTTCCATCTATACACACTTGCTATAAATGATATAGTGGTTATAGCCAATGCATTTCTTATGATTAAATCGTCTTTATGACCGATTCCTGAGCGTAGACTGGATACAACCGCATGAAATTACAGCAACTCCGCTACATCGTTGAGGTGGTGAACCACAATCTTAACGTCTCCTCGACCGCCGAAGGTTTGTATACTTCGCAGCCTGGTATCAGTAAGCAGGTCAGAATGCTCGAGGATGAGCTGGGGATCCAGATTTTTGCCCGCAGCGGCAAACATCTGACGCAGGTGACGCCAGCAGGCCAGGAAATCATCCGTATTGCTCGTGAAGTGCTGTCAAAAGTCGATGCGATTAAGTCTGTTGCCGGTGAGCATACCTGGCCGGATAAAGGCTCATTGTACGTTGCGACGACGCATACGCAGGCGCGTTACGCGCTGCCCGGTGTCATCAAGGGTTTTATCGAACGCTACCCGCGTGTTTCACTGCATATGCATCAAGGTTCGCCAACGCAAATTGCAGAAGCGGTCTCCAAAGGTAACGCGGACTTTGCTATCGCGACCGAAGCGCTGCACCTCTATGACGATTTGGTGATGCTGCCTTGCTACCACTGGAACCGTTCGATTGTCGTGACGCCGGAGCATCCGCTGGCATCGAAAACGTCCGTCACCATTGAAGAATTAGCGCAGTACCCGCTGGTGACTTACACCTTTGGCTTTACTGGCCGTTCGGAGTTGGATACTGCGTTTAACCGCGCGGGCTTGACGCCACGTATTGTCTTTACCGCGACCGACGCCGATGTCATTAAAACCTACGTACGATTGGGCTTAGGGGTAGGGGTGATTGCCAGCATGGCCGTCGATCCTATTTCTGACCCGGATCTGGTTAAGCTGGACGCCGACGGTATTTTCAGCCACAGCACGACTAAAATCGGCTTCCGTCGCAGCACCTTCTTGCGTAGCTATATGTATGATTTTATTCAGCGATTTGCCCCACATTTGACGCGCGATGTGGTCGACACCGCCGTGGCGCTGCGCTCGAATGAAGACATTGAAGCCATGTTTAAAGATATTAAGCTGCCGGAAAAATAGTCCTGATTTAATTATCCGCCTCTACGGTGAAGAGGCGGATAGCTTATATCCTCCCGGAACAAATGGCTTTTCCCCTCTCTGTTAGCCCCATCTTTGATTAAGAATTGTTTCTATTACTAATGATGTAGCAAAAGTAGAAATAAATTTAACGTTAGGCAAATTTCTCCTCTCAAATATCTCTTTGAGCTCAAAAGATTAAATTAATCTCACTGTAATATTCGTAAAACCTCTGGATTTTTGCTTAAAATTTACTTAGGATTTATCTCAACGATGATTAGTTGTAACAATTGATTGGTGCGAAAATGATAAGTAATATCGATTGTGAGAGGGCGGTAATGGTGTCAGAAAAGAACGAAACTCGCGTGAAACGTAAAGCATGGCTGAGCGTATTCCTCGGGTCTGCGCTGTTCTGGGTAGCGCTGGCGCTGCTGGTTTGGAAATTCTGGGGCTAGCTATGCTTACGTCTGAACGCGTCAAGCCGGCGACGCCTCCCGTTCCGGTAGAAAAAAAACCGCAAGATGACAAAAATAATAAGGTCAACGTTCCTGATGAATGGAAACTGACACGCGACCAAAAAGAATTTATCGATCTTTTCAATCAAGATGAGAATAAGAAACAGTAACCACATGGTTATTTATCACTTTCGTTTTACCTCCCTCATACGAAATAAATCCTTTCCCTGCTATTAATTCCAGTTGGTGGTTATCCTGAATAACCTATTGATCGCATTTATCAATCTGAGCCCTTTCCCGGCGTTATCCCCTGAATGTGTTATCTTTTATATAGACCAAGAGGAGTGTCAGAGTACTGCAATTCCCGCCATTTAAGGAGGAGCTATGTCGTTAACACTACGAGAGACCTGCAAGGAAACACTACAGGTCGATAATAAAACCTACCGTTACTACAGCCTACCGCTGGCTGCTAAGACCCTGGGTGACATCACCCGCCTGCCTAAATCACTCAAAGTTCTTCTGGAAAACCTGCTCCGCTGGCAGGACGGCGACTCTGTTACCGCTGAAGATATTCATGCGCTTGCCGGATGGCTTAAACAGGCCCATGCCGACCGTGAAATAGCCTATCGCCCAGCGCGTGTACTGATGCAGGACTTTACCGGCGTTCCGGCGGTCGTGGACTTGGCCGCCATGCGTGAAGCGGTAAAACGACTCGGCGGCGATACCCACAAAGTGAATCCGCTGTCTCCGGTCGATCTGGTGATTGACCACTCGGTAACGGTGGACCACTTTGGTGATGACGACGCGTTTGATGAAAACGTCCGTCTGGAAATGTCGCGCAACCATGAGCGCTATACCTTCTTACGCTGGGGCCAGCAGGCCTTTAGCCAGTTCCGCGTAGTGCCGCCGGGGACCGGGATCTGCCACCAGGTGAACCTTGAGTATCTGGGGAAAGCCGTGTGGAGTGAACAGCAGGGCGATGAGCTCGTTGCCTACCCAGACACGCTGGTGGGGACCGACTCCCATACCACCATGATTAACGGCCTGGGGGTTTTAGGCTGGGGCGTGGGTGGTATCGAAGCGGAAGCGGCGATGCTGGGCCAGCCGGTCTCGATGTTGATACCGGATGTGGTTGGCTTCAAACTGAGCGGCAAGCTCCGCGAAGGGATAACCGCAACTGACCTGGTGCTAACGGTCACGCAGATGCTGCGTAAGCTTGGCGTGGTCGGCAAATTTGTTGAATTCTACGGCGATGGCCTGGATTCTCTGCCGCTGGCCGACCGGGCAACGATTGCCAATATGGCGCCGGAATATGGCGCGACCTGCGGTTTCTTCCCAATAGATGACATTACGCTGTCTTACATGCGCCTTAGTGGGCGCAGCGATGAGCAGGTCGCGCTGGTCGAGGCCTATGCCAAAGCACAGGGCATGTGGCGGTCTAAAGGCGATGAGCCGGTGTTCAGTCAGACGCTGGCGCTGGATATGGGCGACGTTGAAGCAAGCCTTGCGGGCCCGAAACGCCCACAGGACCGCGTCGCACTGGCGCAGGTGCCACAGGCATTTAACGCTACGACCGAACTGGCGGTGAACGCTGGCGCTTCTGGTAAAACCGCTGTCGACTTTACCCTAAACGGTGAATCGTATTCCCTTCCGGAAGGGGCCGTTGTGATAGCGGCTATCACTTCCTGTACCAATACTTCAAACCCTAGCGTGTTGATGGCCGCGGGTCTGCTGGCGAAAAAAGCCGTCGCGTTGGGGTTACAGCCTAAACCGTGGGTCAAGGCGTCGCTGGCGCCCGGTTCGAAGGTGGTTTCCGACTATCTGGCGCACGCGGGCCTGACACCGTATCTCGACCAGCTTGGTTTTAACCTGGTTGGTTATGGCTGTACCACCTGTATCGGTAACTCAGGTCCATTGCCTGACCCTATCGAAAAGGCCATTAAACAGGGCGACCTGACGGTGGGGGCGGTGCTGTCCGGCAACCGTAACTTTGAAGGCCGTATTCATCCACTGGTGAAAACCAACTGGCTGGCTTCACCGCCGCTGGTCGTTGCTTACGCGCTGGCGGGGAACATGCGTGTCGATCTGACCCACGATCCGCTGGGGCACGACAGCAATGGGAACCCGGTCTACCTGAAAGATATCTGGCCGAGCAGCGTTGAGATAGCACAAGCCGTGCAGCAGGTGTCTACGGGGATGTTCCACAAAGAGTATGCGGAAGTCTTTGCCGGTACCCCGGAATGGAAGGCTATCGATGTACCTGCGACAGATACCTACGAGTGGCAGGATGATTCCACCTATATCCGACTCTCGCCGTTCTTTGACGAAATGGGCGTGACGCCCGATCCGGTGCAGGATATTCACGGGGCGCGTGTTCTCGCGATGCTGGGAGATTCCGTCACCACCGACCATATCTCTCCCGCAGGCAGCATCAAGGCGGACAGCCCGGCAGGTCGTTATCTACAGGAAAACGGCGTCGCCAGCCGTGACTTTAACTCCTATGGTTCCCGTCGTGGTAACCACCTGGTGATGATGCGCGGTACCTTCGCCAATATACGTATCCGTAATGAGATGGTGCCGGGCGTTGAAGGCGGCATGACGCGTCTGCTGCCCGGAGACGAGGTGATGTCGATATACGATGCAGCCATGGCTTATCAACAGCAGGGGACACCGCTGGCGGTCATTGCGGGTAAAGAGTACGGTTCGGGTTCGAGCCGCGACTGGGCGGCAAAAGGGCCGCGTTTGCTTGGCGTTCGCGTGGTGATTGCCGAATCGTTCGAACGTATTCACCGTTCAAACCTGATTGGTATGGGCATTCTGCCGCTGGAATTCCCGCAGGGAGAAGATCGTAAAACGTTGAAGCTGAGCGGTGAAGAGCGGATAGATATCGCCGGGCTGCAGCAGCTGAAACCCGGGGCGACCATCCCGGTGCTGATCACTCGACCAGACGGGCAGCAGCAGACGCTGGCGTGTCGCTGCCGTATTGATACGGCGACGGAGCTGACCTACTACCAGAACGATGGCATTCTGCACTATGTCATCCGTAATATGCTGAGCTAAAAAAAGGGGGCCGATGGTGGGCCCCAAAAGGACGATGGCAATAACAGCAATAGAAAACGCTGGCTTAGCATGTTGAACAGAAGCGAACCTCTCGCGCCTACCCGGCGTGAGAGGAATCATGCTTATTTAAAGGTGTAAACCACCCCCATACGCAGACGGAACTGGCGCTCTGTGGATGTTGATGAGCGGCCAATGTCGCCAAAGGTGACATACGGTTTCCACTCTTTTTTATCCCCGAGAGAATAGTCAAACTGCCATTCCTGCTCGTAATCGTAATGCTGGTTTCCCCAAAGCACCTCATCACCATGTTTATAGATGAATTTGTAGGTGGTAGAGAAACGGTCCAGGGTATAGCGTAAATAGAGGTCGCCACGGTTAACAGTACGATGTTTATTTGTGCTACAGGATTTATCACCATTATATCCGCAGTCTGGATCGTTGGCGTAATCGGTCATTTCAAAACGATACATCCCGCCGACGGCCCAATTTTCATTAAACGTGTACCAAGGAACAAAACCAAATTTCCATTCGGTTCGTTCACTGTTAAATTCGGGTTGAATGAGTGGCGCTATTTTGAAATTACCGAAGGTAAAAGATTTCGATAATGTCAGCTCGACGGCATTAATGACCGGATCGCTATACCACTTGTCCTGTGGGTCATCGCCACCCGTTTTGTATTTAGTCTCAATTGAAAAATTATAGTTGTCCGGCAGAGCCGCAGACATGTTCAGTTTATCGTAGTGAGTGCGGTCACGCGTCCGATACTCATGTCGGTAATCAAGGCTCAGCGAGCGGATGGGAGAGGTATATTCTTCAGCCAGTACAACGTTACTGGTTAATAAGACGCAACCTGCTATAAGGTATTTACCGGATAACATAACAATTCTTTCCTCGTTATTATTTGAATAATGCATTGCGTAATGTACTTGGTTCATTTCACCTAAGCTTGCTGATGAATTAATTGCCACTGTTGGCAAGCTTTCGCTAAATGAACGCTCGTAGTTAAACATCCGTCGCTGAGTTAAAACCTTTATAAAATCACCAACTGTTTTGTTTTTTTGTCGGGATAGCGAAGAAAGATATTTGTCGTGTTAAGAATGTGAGCATGGCTGAAATTATTCATGATAACGCTGCAACCTTTGTTATTGCGTCATCCGCTAACGGGCTTTGTCTTTATTTCAAAGGTTATTGTCGATACGTGTCGGCATGCTGTGAACTGCTCCTGTCAGCCTGGCCTGATGGGAGATTCCGCATCCTGGGATGCCTTTGAATCGACCAGACAAACTCCTGACATTGAGGACACTATGGCAAAGGGTGATGTCACTCCACTGACGTTTACATCTGAAATTGACTCCGTCACGCAGGTTCGCGTGGTACGGCTAACGCCGCGGGATCGTATCTTTCATCGCAACTACTTCTATCAGAAATGTTTTTTGCAACAGGGCAGACAACTGCTGATTGGCGGCGTGGATGATGGCAACTGGAACTACTGGCTGCTGGATTTGCAGCAGCATACGCTGCGTCAGCTGACGGAAGGTCCTGGTGACAATAGCTTTGACGGCTTCATCACGCAGGACGACAGCGCGCTGATCTTTATGCGGCATAACCGGCATATCGTCCGCGTTGAGCTGGACAGCCTGCGGGAAGAGGTTCTCTACGAGCTGCCTCCACAGTGGGTCAGCACCAGCGCCTGGGCACCGGACAGTACCGGCAGCAAGATGATTGGGATGTCGTTGTCGGCGGAAACCTGGATACCGCTGAATGACTGGAATGATTTCCAGCGTCAGTATCATATGAACCCGACAACGCGCTGTGAAGTGGTTGACCTCGCCACCGGGCGGACCGAGATTCTGTTTGAAGAGTCGCGCTGGCTGGGCCATCCCGGTTTTCGTCCGAACGACACCAACGCCATCATGTACTGCCATGAAGGGCCACATGACCTGATCCGCAACCGCATCTGGCTGTACGACCGCCAGACCAGCATTTCAACGCCGGTCAGCCAACCGGAAGCGGAAACCTTTACCCACGAATTCTGGGTGCCTGACGGTTCGCGCATCGTTTTCGTCTCGCTGCACAAAGAGACGCACCAACGGCATATTTGCCAAACGCTGGCCGGTAGCGTGCAAAGTGAGAAGGTGATGGAAATGCCCGCCTGCTCACATCTGATGAGTAACCATGACGGGTCCCTGTTGGTTGGCGACGGCTGCGGTACACCGGTTGATTTAACCGATGAGGGCGGCTACACGGCGTTAACCGACCCGTGGCTTTACCTGTTTGCGCCAGACCACAAGCAGACGCGCAAAATTACCCGCCACGACACCTCCTGGCGCGTTATCGATGGCCAGTGTCAGGCAAGCCATCCACACCCCTCTTTTAGCCCGGATCTCAGCCATGTGCTTTATACCTCTGACCGTGATGGCTTGCCTGCTGTCTATCTGGCGGAGATTGCCCCTTTACTGAAAGGAAGCTCGAAATGAAAAAGATTGCCTTCTCGTTAATGCTCGCCTGTAGCGGCATGCTGTGCGCGGCACCGACGTTTGCGGATGACAGCGATACGGTGACGCTGCGCGTAGCCTGGTGGGGGGCTAATTCCCGCCACCAGAACACCCTGAAAACCATCCGCGCCTTCGAACAGGCGCACCCGAATATCAAGGTGAAAGCGGAGTACACCGGCTGGGATGGCTTTGTATCGCGCCTGTCAACGCAGATAGCCGGGAAGAACGAACCTGATGTGATGCAACTCGACTGGAGCTGGATTCAGGTGTTCTCACGTTCGGGCAACGGCTTTTACGACCTTAACCAGCTCAGCAAAGAGGTGGGGCTCGACAACTACGCGGGCAAGCTCGGCACCGTTACCGTCAATGGCAAAGTGCAGGGGCTGCCGGTGTCGCTGGTGGCACCCATTCTCTACTACAACACTGAAACCTGGAAGAAAGCCGGTCTGGCCTACCCAAAAACCTGGGATGAACTTTTTGCCGCCGGTCACGTGTTTAAAGAGAAGCTCGGCGATAACTACTATCCGGCGATCGTCACCACCTCGATGGAGCTTATCAACTCGTGGATGGTTCAGAAATACAACCAGCCGATGCTCAATGAGAAAGGACAGTTCACCTATAGCGAAGCGCAATGGCTGGAGTTTGTGCAGCTCTACCAGAAGCTGGTTGCCGAGCACGTCCTGCCAAGCCAGAAGTACATCCAATCTTTCGGCAAAGCCCAGCCGTTTGAAATGAAACCGTGGATCAACGGCGAATTTGGCGGCTCAAACCTGATGAGCTCGGCGGTCGCCAAATATGAAGACACCCTAGCGCCGCCGGCGAAGCTGGAAGTGGGGCCTTATCCGCTGCTGCCGGGCGCCAAAGATGCGGGGCTGTTTATCAAGCCCTCGATGATCTTTGCCATCAGCCGCAACACGCAGCACCCGAAAGAGGCGGCGATGCTGCTTGATTTCATGGTCAACCAGCCTGAAGGCGTGCAGTTGATGGGGCTGGAGCGTGGCTTCCCGGTCAGCAAAGCGGCGGCGGAATTTGTGCTGAAAACCAATATGGCGCAGCCGAATGACCCGGTAATAACGGGCCTGAAGCTGGTCGAAAGTATGCCGTCGGACAACGTCTACGTCTCACCGTACTTTAAAAACCCGGAGATCGAACAGTACTGGCTGGATCTCACCCAGCGGATTGACTACGGCAAAATCAGCGCACAAGACGCGGCAAAAGAATTTGAACGCACCGCAAAACGCGCGCTGCGCAAACATGCACCAACGAAGTAAGGGGAGTTCATGGAGAGGAAGCAACTGCAGTTTAGCGCTGATGAAACGGTGCTGATGACCGAAAAGCTGATCGATGCGCTGGTGAACATTCGCGACGAGAACGGCGCGTTCCTGATGACGCTGGCAGATGGACGTGTGGTCGACACCAAAGGCTGGGGCGGCTGGGAGTGGACTCACGGTGTAGGCCTGTACGGGCTCTGGCAGTACTGGCAGCAAACTCGCGACCCGCGCTGGCTGGCGATTATTGAGCAGTGGTTTACGGATCGTTTCCGTGAAGGTACGCCAACCAAAAATGTTAACACCATGGCCCCGATGCTGACGCTGGCCTCGGTGTATGAAGAGAATGGCTACACGCCATGGAAGCGCTATATCGAATGCTGGGCCAATTGGGTGATGTACGACATGCCGCGTACTGAGCTTGGCGGGCTGCAGCATATGACGTTCAACTATGCCCACCACCAACAGTTGTGGGACGACACGCTGATGATGAGCGTCATGCCGCTGGCGAAGGCGGGCCTGGTGCTGAACCGCCCGGAATGGGTTGATGAAGCGAAACGGCAGTTCCTGCTGCACTCGCAGTATCTATGCGATGCGCCAACCGGGCTGTGGTATCACGGCTGGAATTTTGAAGGTAAGCATCATTACGCCAAAGCGCTATGGGGACGTGGCAATAGCTGGGTAACGGTGGCCATCCCTGACTTTATTGAGATGCTCGATTTGCCGCAGGGTGACCCGGTGCGTGAGTTCCTGCTAGGGCAGCTCTCCCGGCAGGTTGCAGCGCTGGCGGAACGTCAGGATAAAGCGAGCGGGCTCTGGCACACGCTGCTGGATGACCCTACCTCTTACCTGGAATCGTCCGCTTCGGCGGGTTTTGCCTACGGCATTCTGAAGGCGGTGCGCAAGCGCTATATCGATAAAGGTTTCCTGGCGACCGGGGTCGCGGCGGCGGAAGGCGTCATGCGTCAGATTACGCCGCAGGGCGAGCTGGCGAACGTCTCTTTCGGCACCGGAATGGGCAAGGATCTCGACTACTATCGTAATATTGAACGCACCTCCATGCCGTATGGACAGGCGATGGCGATGCTGGCGCTGATCGAGTATCAGAATCTGTTTATCTGAGCCGCAACGGCTCTCCGCTTCAGGACTGGAGGGCCGTACGGTGATTTATCAGCGGGAACAGTCCGTACTTGCGCACCGTGCGCGGCGGCATGCCGAAAAAGAGTTTGAAACGATGGGAGAAGTAGTTGCTGTCGTTAAAACCGCACAGATAGGCGATATCGGTGATGGACTGCTCAGATGTGACCAGCAGGTTCATGGCATGACATAAGCGGACGTGAGTAATGTAATCATTCGGCGTGAGCGCGGTAATTGATTGTACTTTACGTTCCAGCATGCGCTTTTGGATATTAAATTTTTGTGCCAGGTAATCAATGCTTAATTGATCATTTGCATAATTGTGATGCAAGTAATTCAGCAAATAGATAATTGAGTCTTCTTTGGCACAATCGTTAGCTGTCTGGCTAACATGACCTCGCTGTAAAAATATGGCGAGTTGAGTAAATAATGTTTCCAGCATGACAGAGCGCCAGGCGAGATCTTTAGTTAATTCTTCATTTAAGAGGTTGGTATAAAATGCACTATGTACGATGGTTTTATGGGTGGCCATAAATTGTTTTTTTGGCGCGAAGTCAGCTAGCAGCTTCAGCAGCGTTTCTGTGAGAAAATCCGGGTGAATGAGAATATTGAGAAGCGACAATTTTTCGACTTTCTCAAAATAATGCTCTTCGTTCGGCGATACGATAAATATAGAGCCGCAGCTGATAGGCCACGAGATCCCGTCAATGACGTGCATCCCGCTCCCGGAAGAGACGCAGACCATTTCGTAAAAGTCATGGGCGTGCAGCGGGCAGATATCCTGGTCAGCGATGTGCTTAATCATCAGTGACGCATTCTCAGGGAAATAGGTGGCGTGACGACGCAATGCCATAGCAAAAGCCTTCAGAAGAGAGATTATTTACCGACTATAGGTTTTAATCTTTAAAAAATGAAATGTTTTTTCATTATTCTGCTGGAGTTCACAGCTAAAATTAATCAAATAATATTAAATGTGATAAAGATCACTGTGCGAACCGTTAACGCGGCATCATTGCTCAAGATATCTTTATTATATTAGAGGAATCTATGAACGAAAATAAGTTATTAGGACTGGCATGGATCTCGCCGTACATAATAGGGCTAGTGGTCTTTACCGCATTTCCCTTTATTTCGTCGTTTTTATTGAGTTTTACTCAGTATGATTTAATGAGCCCGCCGGAATTTAACGGTATTGAAAACTATCGCTACATGCTGACGGAGGATCCGCTATTCTGGAAATCGATGGCGGTCACCTTCGTCTATGTTTTCCTCACTATTCCCGTCAAGCTGGCATTCGCGCTGGGCATTGCCTTCGTGCTGAACTTCAAACTGCGGGGCATCGGCTTCTTTCGTACCGCGTACTACATCCCGTCTATTCTCGGCAGTTCGGTGGCGATTGCGGTGCTGTGGCGCGCATTGTTCGCCATCGATGGCCTGTTCAACAGTATGCTCGGGGTGATTGGCGTTGACCCAATCAACTGGCTGGGTGAACCCTCACTGGCGCTGATTTCCGTTACGCTGCTGCGCGTCTGGCAGTTTGGTTCGGCGATGGTCATCTTCCTGGCCGCGCTGCAAAACGTTCCACAGTCGCAGTATGAAGCGGCGATGATTGATGGTGCGTCGAAATGGCAGATGTTCCTTAAGGTAACGGTGCCGCTGATTACGCCGGTTATCTTCTTTAACTTCATTATGCAGACCAGCGGCACTTTCCAGGAATTTACCGGCCCGTATGTCATTACCGGCGGGGGACCGACCTACTACACCTACCTGTTCTCACTCTACATCTACGATACCGCCTTTAAATATTTTGATATGGGCTACGGTGCCGCGCTGGCGTGGGTCCTGTTCCTGGTGGTGGCTGCCTTTGCGGCCGTTGCCTTCAAATCGTCGAAATACTGGGTCTTCTACTCCGCCGATAAGGGAGGCAAAAATGGCTGATCTGCACACCATGTCTGCGACTGAGCAGGAGGCTGCACGCGAAGTAGCTCGTACGCTACGTCGTGAAAAAGTCAGTCGATCGCTGCGATATACCATTCTGCTGGTGGTCGGGTTGATGATGCTTTACCCGCTGGCGTGGATGTTCTCGGCGTCGTTTAAACCGAACCACGAAATCTTCACTACCCTCAATCTCTGGCCGGTACATGCCACCTGGGATGGGTTTATCAACGGCTGGAAAACCGGAACGGAATACGACTTCGGCCATTACATGATTAACACCTTCAAATATGTCATTCCGAAGGTGATTCTGACCATCGTCTCCTCGACCATCGTGGCCTACGGCTTTGCTCGCTTCGAGATCCCGTGGAAGAAATTCTGGTTTGCCACGTTAATCGCCACCATGCTGCTGCCGAGTACCGTACTGCTGATACCTCAGTACCTGATGTTCCGAGAAATGGGCATGCTCAACAGCTACCTACCGCTGTATCTGCCGACGGCGTTTGCTACTCAGGGTTTCTTCGTCTTTATGCTGATTCAGTTCCTGCGCGGCGTACCGCGTGACATGGAAGAAGCGGCGCAGATTGACGGCTGCAACTCCTGGCAGGTGCTGTGGTACGTGGTGGTGCCAATTCTGAAACCGGCTATTATCTCGGTCGCACTGTTCCAGTTTATGTGGTCGATGAACGACTTTATCGGCCCGCTGATTTACGTCTACAGCGTGGATAAATATCCGATTGCCCTGGCGCTTAAAATGTCCATCGACGTGACCGAGGGCGCGCCGTGGAACGAAATTCTGGCAATGGCGAGCATCTCCATCCTGCCATCCATCATTGTCTTCTTCCTGGCGCAGCGTTACTTCGTCCAGGGTGTCTCCAGCAGCGGAATTAAAGGTTAAGAGGGAACTATCATGGCTGAAGTGATTTTTAAGAAACTGGAAAAGGTCTACTCCAACGGCTTCAAAGCGGTACATGGTATCGATCTTAACATTGCGGAAGGGGAGTTTATGGTGATTGTCGGCCCGTCTGGTTGCGCCAAGTCCACCACGTTGCGTATGCTGGCTGGCCTCGAAACCATCAGCGGCGGTGAAATCCGTATCGGCGAGAAAATTGTTAACAACCTCGCGCCAAAAGAGCGTGGAATTGCGATGGTGTTCCAGAACTATGCGCTGTACCCGCACATGACCGTGCGTGAAAACCTGGCGTTTGGCTTGAAGCTGAGCAAGCTGCCAAAAGCGCAGATTGACGCCCAAGTGAACGAAGCCGCGAAAATCCTCGAGCTGGAAGACCTGCTGGAACGTCTGCCGCGTCAGCTTTCCGGCGGGCAGGCACAGCGTGTGGCGGTAGGCCGCGCGATTGTGAAAAAGCCGGACGTGTTCCTGTTCGATGAACCGCTGTCTAACCTCGATGCCAAGCTGCGCGCCTCAATGCGTATTCGTATTTCCGATCTGCATAAATCGCTCAAACGCTCCGGTAAACCGGCGACCACCGTTTACGTCACCCACGACCAGACCGAAGCGATGACCATGGGCGACCGTATCTGCGTGATGAAACTGGGTCACATCATGCAGGTCGATACGCCGGACAACCTTTACCATTATCCGCAAAACATGTTCGTGGCCGGGTTTATCGGCGCGCCGGAGATGAACATCAAACCGGCAAGCCTCGTGCGTAAAGACGATGGGCTGCACATCACCGTTGGTCACGACACGTTACCGCTTAACGCGCAGCAGCAGGAGAAGGTGGCGCATTACGTTGAGAAAGCGGTCTGTTTCGGTATTCGGCCTGAGTACGTTCATGTCTCCACGCAGCCTTTCGCGGAAGGTGGTGGTCGGGGCACGCTTATCCGCGTTGAGAATATGGGCCACGAGTTCTTTCTCTACATGCAGGTGGGGGATTTTGAATTGACGGCGCGTATGCCTTCCGATCAGGTGAAACCCATTCTGGAGGCCGGGCTGAATAGCCAGGTGTGGTTCCGTTTTGAGATGGCGAAATGCCATATTTTTGATGCCGAGAGCGAGCTGAATATTTCACTTTAACAGCACAAGGGAGGGGGGATCCCAACCGTACGGAAATGTACGCTAAGCACGTAACCTTATGATTTTAAACTTATAGATTTTGCATTATTGGTTTGATGACCTGGTACGCTCTTATTGCAAGTAAGCGTGTTCGTGAATAGCGGCGAGTATTGCAGGCAGTCTGCTAAGTGGTTTTTATTTTCAGCAGATCTGCCTGCCAATTCGATTTACCTCTGCTGCTGGTTGTAACCAACCGGGCGGCTCCAGTCATCGTCGTACTTGATATTCCCTTCGATATAAAACCACTCAATGCCTGAGTAGGTGATGGCGATATTTTCCATCATGCCTGGAGTGTGGGAACCCGGCATATAAGCATGAGCAGCATTGACGGACATGATTACGATGCTGTTAAGCGTAATTCGGTAAATCTCGTATTCGACACCCGCCTCGTTGATGTCGTAATAGTGGATTACTGCCTTTTGCAGCCGCTTACTTTGGCAGACTGCAACCGCAAAATATGGCGAGGTCTTATCAATCTCTTTGTGCAGGGTAAAAGCGTTGTGTTCGCGCGAACCCATCAGCTTACCAGTGTTGCGGCATGTGTTTTGGTTCACACCGTAACTGCTGTTCATGATTTCAATTGCACCCTCACGGCCCAGCGCCATGCAACTGCCTTTGATCAGCTGTCCATTTTCATCATAAATATACATATAAGCTGGTAATGACATTTATAGATCTCCTTCTTTTGTGCTTAATATTTGCCCGTTTCTGTCGATGAAAAAGTTGTAACGGTAATTCGTTCCGTTCAACGTGTATGAAGCCGCATAGATATAGCCCGGCGTTATCGGTATTTTTAAGCACGTTTCAGGGTAGGAGAGAGCCACATGAGAATTTTCCGCTAATGTCTTGTATTCATTCCCCTGTTCAGAATAAACGCCGTATCGGCTCAGAACGTCCGATTTATTAACAGAGAAGCAAAGCGAATTATTTATAATGGGGAAACTACGCCATGGGGGAACGCTATCGCCAGCACCACACCCAGCCAGCGCAAAAAGGGCAGGAATGAGAAAGTAGTGTTTCAATGCGGGAACCTCCCTAACACTTTCTCATAGCGAGATATGAGGCTAAGGACAGGCTCAGAGGGATCGTAATCCTTGAGGCGATACAAATCAGGGCGGTTGACGAATCCATACGTTTTAAGTAGCCAATAATCAGCCACCATTGCAGCCTGCTGCTCTAAGCCGTAATCCAGGAGTATGGCCTTATCCAACGTGTAATAGTAATCAACAGCCCAAGAGAACAAGCCCCGCATCCTTACCATCATCCCGCGCTGATGCTGCCAGACGTGCATCATTTCATGTAAAAAAAGATGCTGCCCTCCAACGCGATCGTTATTAACATGCGGCTGTGAAAAGTCAGGCTCATAAGAACCTTCCTGAAAGTACAATTCGCCGTTGGGTGTCATGGCGTAGTTGTCCTTTTGGAGGTTGAAAGGTAGATAGCTGCTGCGGTGGATCCAGACTGCGTTATAGCGGATGGTGAAAGCGTAGAGGATACGGGCCAAGTTAATCTCACCAAGCGTTAACAGCCGTAACCCTCCCCGGTCTATATCGTTCATTTCCCTTATCATTGGAGAGCTCATCCATTAGTAAAAACACCTTAATACGCCTTAAGGTAAATTTTTTCCTGTTAAAAAATGCGTAAAATATCCGAAATTGTCACAAACTGCGGCTACGCCGCTTGATGTCAGTTTGGATATCGAAAATGATTGTACATAAAGGTTTTTTTTGTACTACCAGGCTGCGATAAGGGAGATTGGCCACGTAGACAGGCAGCTTTGAGCTATGAGTTCAAGGAAGGAAGAGGTCGCCGTTTAGTGATTAAACGGCGACAAACGCGTTATTTACTGAGCAAATGCCCCATCTTGGCCGCTTTGGTATCGAGATAGTGGGCATTTTTGGGGTTACGGCCCACGATCAGCGGTACGCGCTCAACGATGTTGATGCCTGCTTCGGTCAGGATTTCGACTTTTTTCGGGTTGTTGGTCAGCAGACGCACGGCGTCTACGCCCAGCAGCTTGAACATATCGGCGCAGAGGGTAAAGTCACGTTCGTCAGCGGCAAAACCAAGCTGGTGGTTGGCCTCAACGGTGTCATAGCCTTGATCCTGCAGCGCGTAGGCGCGAATCTTATTTAGCAGACCGATGTTACGGCCTTCCTGGCGATGGTACAGCAGGATCCCACGACCTTCTTCTGCAATGTGAGACAGCGCGGCCTCTAGCTGAAAACCACAGTCGCAGCGGAGGCTGAAAAGGGCATCCCCCGTCAGGCATTCAGAGTGAACCCGCGACAGCACCGGCGTTTGCCCCGTAATATCACCAAAAACCAGTGCGACATGATCGTGCCCGGTTGCCAGTTCTTCAAAGCCCACCATCAGGAAATCGCCCCATGGGGTTGGCAGTTTGGCTTCTGCCACACGTTTTAGCTGCATGTGATTCTCCAGATTATGTCAGCGCCATCAGCGCCTTCTGTTTTCCTTATTTTGCCACAACGTGCTTTACTTCACCTAATCATGCGCGGATGACCGTTCGTAAAGCGCACAATTTTGACACTTTATTCTTTAGCGGGACGATGACATTGATGGAAAAAGGAAGAGAGATGCAGGCCATGGCAGGACGAACCACGCTCGCCGCCGTAATATTGCTGCTGATGCCGCTGGCCGTTTGGTTTTCTGGCTGGCAATGGTTGCCTGAACCCAGCGGCTGGGGGCTACATGCGCTCTATGCCATTACGGAAACCGTGACTCAGCCCTGGGGGATCATCACGCACCTGCTGCTGTGCGCAATGGTTATCGGGGTGTTGCGGCCAGGGCGGCGCAATGCGATTATCCTGTTTGCCGTTCTGAGTGCGACCGTGGTGCTGGGGCAGGGGGCAAAATCGCTGGTTAAAGAGCGGGTTCAGGAACCGCGTCCTTTCGTTATCTGGCTTGAAAAAACACAGCAAATTCCCGTTGAGCAGTTCTACACTTTAAAGCGTAAAGAGCGGTCGGCGTTGGTGAAAGAACAGCTGGCGCAACAAAATGATATTCCCGGTTTTTTACGCCATCACTGGCAAAAAGAGACCGGATTTGCGTTTCCCTCCGGCCACACCATGTTTGCAGCGACCTGGGCACTGCTGATTGCTGGCCTGCTGTGGCCGCGACGTCGTATTGTGATTGTGGCCGTCGCGATGGTCTGGGCAATCAGCGTCATGGGTAGCCGTCTGCTGCTTGGGATGCACTGGCCGTTGGATCTCATGGTGGCGACGATAATGTCCTGGCTTCTGGCGACGATCGCCTGTTGGCTAGTGGAATATCTGTGTGGGCCGCTGAAAAAAGCAGCGTAAACGTGGGCGCGGCGAAGAGAATAACGGGAAAGGGTTGATTTTCATCGGTGTTAACCACAGATCTAAGGCTTGCTGTGCGCTTTTCCATTTCGTCGTCGCGGTGAAGATGTTATTTTATAAGGCTGGGTGCGGTGTAGACACTGCCGAAGCCACATAACGGGAAGTCATGTGAAATACCTACTCATTTTCTTATTGGTGTTAGCGATTTTCGTCATCTCGGTGACGCTGGGCGCACAAAATGACCAACAGGTCACCTTTAACTATCTGCTCGCGCAGGGTGAGTTCCGAATCTCAACGCTGCTGGCGGTGCTGTTTGCCGTAGGTTTTGCCATCGGCTGGCTGGTCTGCGGCCTGTTCTGGCTGCGCGTGCGCGTATCGCTGATGCGCGCTGAACGTAAAATTAAAAGACTCGAACATCAAATGACGCCAGATACGGTGGCTCCGGTTGCGCCGGCCGTCCCGGCGACGAAGGAATAATTACCTATGCTGGAGTTGTTGTTTCTGCTTTTACCTGTAGCAGCAGCCTATGGCTGGTATATGGGGCGCAGAAGTGCACAACAGTCCAAACAGGACGAAGCTAACCGCTTGTCGCGTGACTACGTGGCAGGGGTGAACTTTCTTTTAAGCAACCAGCAGGATAAAGCGGTTGACCTGTTCCTCGATATGCTCAAAGAGGACACCGGCACCGTGGAAGCTCACCTGACGCTGGGCAACCTGTTCCGCTCGCGCGGCGAGGTTGATCGCGCTATTCGCATTCACCAAACGCTGATGGAAAGCGCCTCTCTGACCTACGACCAGCGCCTGCTGGCCGTGCAGCAGCTCGGCCGTGACTATATGGCTGCCGGGCTGTATGACCGTGCTGAAGATATGTTTAATCAGCTGGTGGACGAAACCGATTTCCGCGTCAGTGCCTTGCAGCAGCTACTGCAAATCTACCAGGCGACCAGCGACTGGCAAAAAGCGATTGATATCGCCGAACGGCTGGTGAAGCTCGGTAAGGACAAGCATCGCGGCGATATCGCGCACTTCTGGTGCGAGCTGGCGCTGCAGCAGATGGGCAATGATGAGCTGGATAAAGCTATGTCGTTGCTCAAACGTGGTGCGGCCGCCGACCCGTCCAGCGCGCGTGTGTCCATCATGATGGGCCGGGCGTGGATGGCAAAAGGCGATTACGCGAAAGCCATGGACAGCCTGCTGAGAGTTATCGATCAGGATAAAGAGCTGGTCAGCGAAACCCTGGAAATGCTGCAAACCTGCTACCAGCAGCTTGGCAAAGACAAAGAGTGGGAGCATTTCCTTCAGCGCTGCGTTGAGGAAAATACCGGGGCGACGGCGGAGCTAATGCTCGCGCAGGTCATGGAACAGAGTAAAGGTGGCGAAGCGGCGCAAACCTATGTTACCCGTCAGCTGCAGCGTCACCCAACGATGCGCGTGTTCCACAAACTGATGGACTACCACCTCAATGAGGCGGAAGAAGGGCGCGCCAAAGAGAGCCTGATGGTGTTGCGTGACATGGTGGGCGAACAGGTGCGCAGTAAGCCGCGCTACCGCTGCCAGAAGTGCGGCTTTACGGCTTATACCCTTTACTGGCACTGTCCGTCATGCCGCTCCTGGTCGACCATCAAGCCTATTCGCGGGCTGGACGGTCAGTAATTCCTAAAAAAATCGCCCACTTAGTTACAACATACTTTAATTTCCTCTTCGTTCATCCCTCGGCATTGTGCCTGCCCGGTCACGCAGGTAGAATGCTGCCCGTTTACCTTTTCCGCACCCCGCGTGCCCATCAATAAGAAGGTCCAGTCATGTCCGTTGCTTCATCTTCTTCTCGTGTTGCCATCTCCTCTCCTGTTGTCGTTGCCCTTGACTACGATAATCGCGATAAAGCGCTCGCCTTTGTTGACCGCATTGACCCGCGTGACTGCCGCTTAAAAGTGGGCAAAGAGATGTTTACGCTATTTGGGCCGCAGTTTGTCCGTGACCTGCAGCAGCGTGGCTTTGAGATTTTCCTCGACCTGAAATTCCACGATATTCCGAATACCACGGCGCACGCTGTCGCAGCGGCGGCGGATCTTGGCGTCTGGATGGTAAACGTGCACGCCTCCGGTGGTGCAAGAATGATGACCGCAGCGCGTGAAGCGCTGACGGCGTTTGGCGCCGATGCGCCGCTGCTGATTGCGGTCACCGTGTTGACCAGCATGGAGTCCAGCGACTTGCAAGACCTGGGCATCGCATTGTCTCCAGCGGAGTACGCTTTAAAGCTGGCAACGCTGACCAAAAACTGTGGCCTGGACGGCGTCGTCTGCTCCGCGCAGGAAGCCGTGCGCTTTAAACAGGAGTTGGGACAGGCGTTTAAACTGGTTACGCCGGGCATTCGCCCAACGGGCAGCGACGCCGGCGATCAGCGCCGTATTATGACGCCAGAGCAGGCGCTGGAAGCCGGTGTAGACTATATGGTTATTGGTCGCCCGGTTACCCAATCAGCGGACCCGGCGAAAACCCTGCGTGATATTAATGCATCGCTGAATCTGGGGGCGTAATGAGCGACAATAATAGCCGTCTGGTCTATTCGACGGAAACCGGGCGCATTGATGAGCCGAAAGCGGCGGTTGTGCGCCCGAAAGGTGACGGCGTGGTCAGAATTCAACGCCAGACCAGCGGGCGTAAAGGGAAGGGCGTGTGCCTGATCACCGGTATCGATCTGAACGACGATGAGCTGACCAAACTGGCCGCCGAGCTGAAAAAGAAATGCGGCTGCGGCGGCGCGCTGAAAGATGGCGTGATTGAAATTCAGGGCGACAAGCGCGATTTACTCAAAACGCTGCTCGAAGCCAAAGGGATGAAGGTTAAGCTGGCAGGCGGCTGATTGCCGGATGGCGGCGTTGCCTTATCCGGCCTACCGATCCCGTAGCCCGGGCGAGCGCAGCGACCTCGGGAGTATCACCCACTCCTAATAAAAAGGGCCCCGATTCTCATCGGAGCCCTGATATTCGTATTGCCGGTTATTTTCCGACCTGGTGGCCGATAATCCCACCTACCGCCGCGCCACCCAGCGTACCCAGCGCGCTACCGTCCGTTAACACGGCACCACCGATTGCCCCTGCACCGGCACCCAGCGCGGTATTACGGTCACGTTTGGACCAGTTAGAACATGCACTCAGCGACATTACCAGCGTTACCGCTAAAACAGCAGCAGTCATTTTTTTCATTGAAGTCATTTTTTTCTCCTGAATATTCTATTCACGGAAAAAGCCCTTTTATTATAGCAGTAGCCAGAAGTACTCAGTGCGTATTCCGTGAAGCTTGTTGCGCAGGTTGTAAATTTTGTTGCTAAAAGTCACGCAAGTGATAGTTACTTCCTGTTATATCGCTAACATTAATTTTACGATTTTGTGATGTAAGTGCGAGGGAAAAAGTCTTAATTCCAGCGTAGGAAAAGTCTCATAGCGGAGCGGGATAAAAAGGGGGGAATACAGGGGCAAAACCCGACGCCAGCAGGCATCGGGCGGGGTCATTATGGGCGCTGGACAATGTTAACCGTCAGCCCGGTTTGCTCAAGCTGTAGCTGTTTTTCCGTGGATAAATTATCGTCGGTAATTACCCGGTTGAAGTGGCTCATCGGGCCGAGCGCATACGGATGGATAGCGCCGAATTTTGAGCTATCGGTCAGCACAATTGCTTCGCTGCCTTTCTCCAGTACGGCGTTGACGATATCGGCGCGCATCATATCGCGACCGGTAAAGCCGGTTTCCGGCTGCCAGCCGTCAATCCCAATAAACGCTTTGCTGAAATGCACCTGCTGAATGTACTGACGCGTCAGTGGGCCCACCATGCTTTCGCTCTTCTTCTGGTAAATACCGCCCAGTAGGATCACTTCTCCCGGCGTCTCTTTCAGCAGGTGTGCGATATAGCTGCTGACGGTGATGATAGTGATATCCGGCTGCTTTGCCAGTTCGCGCGCGAGCAGCGCGTTGCTGCTGCCGTTTTCGATAAATACCGTTTCACCCGGGCGCACCAGCGAGGCGGCAAACTCCGCGAGTTCACGTTTGAGGGCGAAGTTGTTCATCATGCGCGTTTCCACGTCTTCGCTGTCCAGCGGAACGGCGAATCCATGGGTACGTCTCAGGTAGCTCTGCTTCTCCAGCAGATTCAGATCCTGACGGATGGTCACTTCTGAAACGCCGGTCATTTTCGCCAAATCGGCGACGCTCATCCGGCCTTTATCAATAACCAGCTGTAAAATGGTTTGCTGTCGGGAATTCATAATCAATGCATCAATTTTTTGGGGCGAGGGCGGTCTTGTATTTAAACCACCGCTCGCAGGGCGAATGGTGTCAGATTTCCCACGGGGATTTTGGCTGACCTGTTCTGCTGTCGCGTTCGTCTGCTGCGTGTGCCAGCAATTCCGCTTTTAATATTTCCAGATTATTGATTGCGGAATGGGTGTCGCCGCCAACCAGAATATCAAGTACGGTATCAATACGTTGGGCTACCTGACGCGCATCGAGCTCGGACATAGTGGGATCCTGTTGATAAATTCGATTGAAATCAATGATGCAAAATTTACTGCCAAAAGAGAAGTGAAAAAATAGCTTACCTTATAACCCCTGATGCTCGTTCAACCAGCGTTCGAGTTCGGCGACGGGCATCGGGCGCGCGAAAAGATAGCCCTGTCGTTCATCTACCCCGTGTAGCTTAAGAAAGGCATCGTCGGCAGCATCCTCCACGCCCTCGGCGATAATATGCAGATTCAGCGCGCGGGCGACGGCAATAATTGCCAGCACCAGCGACTGAGAGACCGAACGGTCATGGACGCTCTGGACAAAAATATGGTCCAGCTTGATGGTATCGATAGGAAAGCGCGCCAATTGCGACAGCGATGAATAACCGGTACCAAAATCGTCGAGATGAATTTGCGCCCCCAACGAACGGAACTGTTCGATAACTTCCAGCGCCTGTTCAGCATTATCAATCAGGCAGCTTTCGGTGAGCTCAATATCAATGGGACACTGCTCGAATCCCTGCGCGCTGAGCGCCTGCTTCAGGTCGCTAAAAATTGAGTGGTCGACTAGCTGGCGGGCAGAGACGTTTACCGCCACGCGCAGGTTAATGCCCCGGTCTCGCCATTGCGCGACCTGACGAATCGCATCCAGCATGACCCAACGACCAAGCGGCACGATAAGCCCCGATTCCTCGGCGTAAGAGATAAAATCCATCGGCGGAATAAGCCCACGCTCCGGCGAGTTCCAGCGCACTAAGGCCTCGAGGCTGCGTACTTCACCATCTAAGCTTACTTTCGGCTGATAGTAGATAACCAGCTGATCGCACTGCAACGCTTTACGCAGGTTGGTATCCAGCCACAGATATTCGAACACGCGCAGATTCATTTCAGGTTTAAAAACGCTAAACCTCCCGCGACCGCTCTCTTTGGCGGTGTACATCGCGGTGTCTGCGTTACGAATCAGGCTCTCTTTGTCCTCGCCGTGCTGAGGGGCTATCGAAATGCCCAACGAGCATCCGCTATAGACTTCAATCAGGCCGATACGAAACGGATCGCGCAGGCGGGTTAACACTCGCGATGCCATGGCCTCCAGTTCGCTCTGCGAGGTTTGCGTCGCCAGCACGATAAACTCATCGCCGCCAAGGCGGGCGAGGGTCTGGTTCTCTTCCAGGCAGCTCAGAATTGACAGCGCAACGGATTGTAATAGCTGATCGCCAAAGACATGCCCGTAGGCATCGTTAACTTTCTTGAAATTATCCAGATCGAAGTAGACCAGGCCAATTTGTTCCTCGGGCTTGCGGGTATCAATAGCGCTACCGATGAGTTCGTTGATGGCATGGCGATTTGGCAGCCCGGTGATGGTGTCGGTATTGGCCAATACCCGCAAACGCTCCTGCGCTTTGCGCTCCTCGGTGATATCGGTGCCCGAACAGATAAGGTAGATCTCATTCTTACCGCTGCCGCTGTGAACAAAACGGTTACGGAACAGAAACAGACGCGGCCCTTTGCGGGTTTTAATCCAGCGTTCTACCTCATAAGGTCCGCCGTTGCTAAAAAAACGGCTGACATTTTCCCGCGCGGCGGCCGCTTCCGGCGCGGACATAAAAAGCTCAAACGCGGTTTTGCCAATAACATCCTGCTCTTTTACGCCGGTGTACTCCTCACACAGGCGATTAAAGCGCTGAATCTTGCCTTCCCGGTCGAGAATGACGATGACCGCGTTAGCTTCTGACACCACCTGCTCAGCAAACAATAGCCCCTGTAATAGGTCGCGGGCGACGGAGGAGGTATCAAACCACGACGACGCCGTACCAGCCCATTCGCTACCGTTCACCTTACGCCCAATCAGATGTACGGGAACGTCATAACCGTTGAGTTGAATATTGACTGCGATGCTTGAGGTGGTGACGCTCATGGTATGAATACGTTGGGCATTTTCTGCGCTGAGCGGAATGGCGAGGTCGGAACCGGCATCGGGGTCGATGCTCAGGTACAGGGTGGGATCGGTTCGCGACAAACGCCAGTAAAGACTGGTTTCGCTAGGGTTTGGGTCGAGCAGATTTTGTGCCAGAGACTTCACCATGCGTGCTCCTCATACACCTGCGATCGAGTAGGTCCGAATCCAATGCCATGATATTCAGTGTGATCGTTTTTTGAAAATTCGCGCAGAAAAAAGAGGGTAGTGATGGGCTGTAGGCCGGATAAGCGAAGCGCCATCCGGCAGAACCCGAGTACATTGCCAAATGGAACACAGCCAAAAAAAACGGCCCCCGAAGGAGCCGTTGAATCATCTTAGCGAAGCGAACTTACGCTGCAGGGCGAGCAATTACGCTGCGTGTTTCCATGCGCACTTCCGCGATGGTGACATCAATGACGTCAGTGACCTTATAGACCACTTCGCCTTTGATCTGCACGGTACCGCTTTCCTGGCTGCACACCATCTCATCACGCACTGCGTGCAGGAACGGCGCAGGGATAAAGGCAACCGCGCCGTTATCCACCAGACGCACGCGCATACCGCCGCGGCTAACGTCAATGATCTCCGCCGCAAAGCGCGTGTCTTTACCCGCCTGCGGGCTCAGATAACGTGCGTACAGCCAGTCAGCCACATCGCGCTCCGCCATACGGTTCAGACGACGGCGTTCGGCCATCTGTACGGTCACATCTTCTTGAGGACGTGGTGCACTTTCACCTTTGATAATCGCTTTCAGCAGACGATGATTCACCATGTCGCCGTATTTACGGATAGGTGAAGTCCAGGTAGCGTACGCTTCCAGACCTAAGCCGAAGTGTGGACCCGGCTCGATGCTGATTTCAGCGAACGACTGGAAGCGACGAATACGGCTATCGAGGAAGCCAGAAGGCTGTGCGTCGAGTTCGCGGCGCAGCTTACAGAAACCGTCCAGAGTCAGCACTTCAACCGGATCGACGTGAACGTCGTGGGTTTTCAGCAGCGCGGCCAGCGCTTCGGTATTGTCAGGGGCAAAGCCGGTGTGGACGTTATAAATACCAAAGCCCAGTTTGTCGCGCAGGACACGCGCGGCGCAGATGTTTGCCGCAATCATTGACTCTTCAACGATACGGTTAGCAATGCGGCGCGGCTCGGCGACGATATCCAGCACTTCGCCTTTCTCACCCAGCACAAAGCGGTAGTCAGGACGATCCTTGAACACCAGCGCGTGGGTTTTACGCCATTCGCTGCGAACCTGACAAACGCGTTGCAGCAGGGTAATCTGACGCGCGATAGCGTCGTTCTGCGGCTTCCAGTCGCCGGTATTTTCCAGCCAGTTGGAGACGTCGTCATAAACCAGTTTGGCTTTTGATTCGATATTAGCGGCGAAGAACTCAATGTTGTCTTCGATGGTGCCGTCGGCCGCCAGCGTCATGCGGCAGGCCAGTACCGGGCGGACCACTTCCGCACGCAGCGAACAGAGGTCGTCGGACAGCTCACGCGGCAGCATCGGAATGTTGAAGCCCGGCAGATAGTTGGTAAAGGCGCGAATTTTCGCGGCGTCGTCCAGCTTGCTGCCTTCAACGATCCAGGCGGTCGGGTCGGCAATCGCGACGGTCAGCAGCAGCTTGCCGTCGGCGGCTTCTTCCACAAACAGCGCATCGTCCATATCTTCGGTGCTGGCGCTGTCGATGGTGACGAAGTCGAGGGCGGTCAGGTCGCGACGCTCCAGACCTTCGTCCTGCATCTCGGTGGCCACGCCGTTTGGCGCTTCTTTTTCCAGGTTATGACGGGCGAGGGTCACCCACCACGGCACAAAGTGGTCGTCACCGAAGGTGATGAATTTGGTCAGCTCAGCGTAGAAGCTACGATCGCCTTTCAGCGGATGACGGCGCATTTCAGCAACGGCCCAGTCACCCTCTTTGAAATCATGTGTGACACCGCGGTCGGCGCGGCAGGGAATGGCATCTTTTAACAGGGGATGGTCAGGAACGATAGACAGTCTGTCATCCTTGCGGTGCACTTTCCCGACAAAACGCGTCAGGAAAGGCTCAACCAGTTCTTCTGGCTCGGCGCTCTCTTTCTCTTTTTCAGAGTGAATGACCGCGATAATACGGTCGCCGTGCATCACTTTTTTCATCTGCGGCGGCGGAATAAAATAGCTTTTCTGCGCGTCGACCTCGAGGAAACCGAAACCTTTATCCGTGGCTTTAACGACCCCTTCCGCACGCGGCGTCTGGGAGTGAAGTTGCTGTTTTAGCTGCGCGAGCAGCGGGTTGTCCTGAAGCATATTGATCTATTTTCGTGGCCAAAAGAGCGGCTGACATTTTTACGCGAATCTATAGGTTGCAGCAAGCGCTCTTTCACCCTTTTACGTAACTTGTTGTGCGCTGCCAAGCGCTATCCGCAGACGGTTCAGCCAGCCGCACAGTGCGCTCCAGGCAAGCAGCGTAATAGCATCCGGAACGGAAAGTCCCTGCTCGGCGAGGGGCGTTAGCTGCGCGGCGCTAAAACGGTCTGGTGCGCGGGTCAAAAGCTGGGTCGCCTGGGCAACCACGCGCTCGCAGGGATGGTGGTGACTCCAGGCCTGAATGGCGCGTTCACCGTTACGCACCGCCTCCGGCAGGCCGTTCGCGCCTTGCCATTGACCGCTGTAATAGTGAAAACAACTGGCGCTGCCGTTGATGCGGGCAGGGATCAGCGACGCCAGTGGTTGTAGTGGGTGTGCGAAGGCGAGGGCGTCGATAAGCTCCCCCAACCCCTCCAGCAGCGTCTCCTCGGTCACCAGCGCGTTGGCTAACTCGCTTAGCTCGGGTACGTGCTGCCAGCGTGCCAGGGCCTCGCCCTGCGGGGTGTTGGCCTGATGCGGTGTGGTGTTGACAAAGTCGGTATGCCACGGTGCGCTTTCGCTCTGGAAGCGGTCCGCATCGGCATCTTCCTGCACCGGCATGCCGGGTATCCAGCGAACCGGGAAACCGAGCTGGGCCTGGAAAATGGCGATAACACGCGCCTGGAAGCCGACAAAACCGACCACCTGGTTAATCAGAATAATATCGTGCGCGGTGAGTCCCACCTCATCCAGTTGCTGACGCTCGCGCGGGGTGATAACCGACGGCGAGCTGGCAAGCTGGCGGGCATACTGGGTGATTTGCGCTAACCGGTGGTTGCTCTCGCGCGACGAATCTGGCCCTGGCAACGGCGCTAAACGCGCGGCGTAGTGGTTGCACAGTCGCTGCACGCCAGAGACCTGCGCGACGGTGAGCGCGGTGCTCAAACGGTCGTAGGCGCTGAAGGTACGCAGGCGGTTAACGGTGACCACATCCGGAAATAAGGTTTGGGCAAAGGTACGGGCGAGGCGTAGCCAGCGCTGATTGGCGCTGTAGAGGGCATCGGGTAACGTGAGATCCAGTAAAAAACGGTCGTCAACGTGTGCGGCTTCAGGAACCAGCGGCATCACGTCGCTATGTTGGGCTCTCGACTGGGTTTCGTGATACCAGTGGCTTTTGCCGTAAACGCGGCGTGGCTCCATGGATATTCCTTGATCTATAGGTGGCGAGCCGGCGCGTGTTGAGAGGGGTTGCCGGATCGTTATAGGTAAATATCCTGGCGCATGCGTGACGAGGGAGAAAATATTGTTCGGTGATAATTAATAACTGGCTGGAATAACAGAGGTGTAAGAAGCGGGGAATGTAGGCCTGATAAGCGGAGCGCCATCAGGCAATGCGGAGCACATTGCCTGATGGCGGCGTTGCCTTATCCGGCCTACAGTTCGAGTTCGTTCATCGCGGCAATGCTGAAGCCGCCATCAACGTGAACCACTTCCCCGGTGATCCCGGCGGAAAGGTTGGAGCACAGGAAGGCAGCGGAATTACCCACGTCTTCGATAGTCACGGTGCGACGGATCGGCGTGACCGCTTCGCAGTGCGCCAGCATTTTTCGGAAATCCTTGATGCCGGAGGCGGCAAGTGTGCGAATCGGGCCAGCCGAAATCGCATTGACGCGAACGCCCTCCGGCCCCATCGCGTTTGCCATATAGCGCACGTTAGCTTCCAGAGATGCTTTTGCCAGCCCCATCACGTTGTAGTTAGGAATCGCACGCTCCGCCCCCAAATAGGAGAGGGTCAGCAGGGCAGAGCCGGGGTTCAGCATGCTGCGGCAGGCTTTTGCCATCGCCACAAAGCTGTAGGCGCTGATATCGTGGGCGATTTTGAACCCTTCGCGGGTTACCGCATTGACGTAATCGCCGTCCAGCTGATCCGCCGGGGCAAAGCCGATGGAGTGGACGAAACCGTCAAACGTCGGCCAGACTGTTGCCAGTTCGGTGAACAGGGATTCAATGCTCGCGTCTTCTGCCACGTCGCACGGCAGGACGATGCTGGAATTTAGCGAAGCGGCGAACTCCTCTACGCGGCCTTTTAGTTTGTCATTCTGGTAGGTGAAGGCCAGCTCGGCCCCTTCGCGCTGCATTGCCTGAGCGATACCGTAGGCGATGGAAAGCTTGCTCGCCACGCCCGTAATCAGAATACGTTTACCGGAAAGAAAACCCATCGTGTTCATCCTTCTATTCAGTGTTAGCGGTCTTTACGCCAGGCGTCTGCGGTCAGCGCCTCGCCAAAGTGGCCCGCAATCAGACGCTTGGTTAAATCGTGCAGCGGGGAGGCCAGCACATCGGCGGTGCTGCCGCGCTCGACCACTTCGCCCTGGTGCATCACCAGCACCTGGTCGCTGATATGCTTCATCATGCCCAAATGCTGGGTTACGTAGATATAAGAGATGCCCTGTTTTTCCTGCAGCTCCAGCATCAGGTTCACCAGCTGTGAACGCATCGACATATCCAGCGAGGCCAGCGCTTCGTCGCAGATAATCACCTTCGGTCGCAGGATCAGCGCACGGGCCAGACCCAGACGCTGTTTTTGCCCCGGTGCCAGCATGTGCGGGTAGTAGCTGACGTGGTCTGGCAGCAGGCCGACCAGGCGCAGGGTATCGATAATCTGCTTGCGCCGCGCTTCCGGTTCGAGATCGGTATTAAGACGCAGCGGGAAGTCGAGGATCTGTGAAATACGCTGGCGCGGGTTTAACGAGGTGCTCGGATCCTGAAAGATCATGCGGATACGCTGGCTGCGGAACGAGTAGTCACCGAACGCCAGCGGATGGTCGTCAATCAGCAGCTCGCCGGTGGTCGGTTCCACCATGCCCGCCAGCATTTTCGCCAGCGTCGATTTACCTGAACCGTTCTCGCCAATAATCGCCAGCGTCTGTTTTTCGCGCAGGGTAAAACTCAGCGGCTTCACCGCCTGCAGCGTCTGACGGTGGAACCATCCGGTGCGGTAGCGAAAGGTCTTACTCAGATTGCGTACTTCAAGCAAGGTTTCGACCATTTCACTCTTTCTCCATGTTCAGCGGGAAATGACAGGCGAACAGGTGGTTCTTCGCACCCGTCAGGCGCGGGGTTTCAATACATTTACGCTGGGCATAAGGGCAACGCGGCCCCAGACGGCAGCCCATCGGCAGTTGTTCCAACAGCGGGATCGCGCCGGAGAGCGTGTTCAGGCGGCTTTTATGCGGCATTGAACGGCCAAAGTCGGGGATCGCGCGGATCAGCGCCTGGGTATACGGGTGGTGCGGAATGGTCACCAGCTCTTCGCTCGGCGCGCTTTCCACCGTTTGCCCGCAGTACATGACGTTAATTTTATCCGCCCAGTGAGTCAGCATCTGCAAATCATGGGAGATAAGCAAAATGGTGGTGTTATTGTTCTGGTTAAGACCGGTGAGCAGGCGGAAAATCTGCGCCTGGGTGGTCGGCTCCATGGCGTTAGTTGGCTCATCGGCAATCAGCAGACGCGGCTGGTTGGCCAGCGCGATAGCGATCATCACCTTCTGGCATTCCCCTTCGGTCAGCTCATAGGGGAAGCTGCGCATGGCGTCTTTGTGGTCTTTAATCCCCACGCGGTGCAGCAGTTCGATGGCGCGGCGCTTACGCCAGCCTAGTCGTTGCCACCAGTGGCCCTTAAAGGTCCAGCCGGGGATGTTCTGCATCAGCTGTTCGCCAATACGCTCGGAGGGGTCAAGACAGGACTGCGGCTCCTGGAAAATCATCGACACGTTGTGGCCGACCAGCTTGCGACGTTCGCGGTTAGACAGGCGCAGCAGGTCGATATCGTCAAAGCGCATACGGTCTGCGGTCACGCGCCAGTTATCTTTAGTCACGCCGCAAATGGCTTTGGCGATTAGGCTTTTGCCTGAGCCAGACTCGCCGACCAGACCACGAATTTCACCCTCGGCCATGGTCATGCTGACGCGGTCAACGGCCTTCACCCAGCCTTCGTTAGTCTTAAATTCAATGGTTAAATTGCGAATATCAAGTAACGGCATTATTCCACCCCCGCGTTGATGGCGCGGCGAATACCGTCGCCCAGCAGGTTAACCAACAGCACGCTTATCATAATGGCTGCGCCCGGCAGCATCACCGTCCACGGCGCAACGTAGATAAGTTCCAGCGCATCGCCCAGCATCGCTCCCCATTCTGGCGAAGGAAGCTGCGCGCCGAGGTCAAGGAAGCCCAGCGCGGCAATATCCAGAATCGCCATCGACAGCGCGCGGGTAATCTCGGTCACCAGGCCCGCGGCGATGTTAGGTAAAATGGCAAACCACAGAATATTCAGGGTAGAAGCACCATCGAGGCGGGCGGCAATGACGTAATCCCGCTCCAGTTCATCGTGAACCATGCTGTAAATCGAGCGTACCATGCGCGGAAGCAGCGCCAGCCAGACGGCAAACATCGCATGCGACAGATGCGGGCCAGCAAAAGCCACCACGATAATCGCGAGCAGCAGCGACGGAATAGAGAGCAGGGTGTCGAGAATATGGTTCAGCATGGCTGAACGCAGTCCGTGGGTCGACCCGGCAAAGGCGCCGAGCAGCAGGCCAAACGCGGTGGCCCCCAGCGTCACCACAAAGGCACCGCCAACGGTCGGCGCCGCGCCGCTTAGCAGGCGGCTTAACACATCGCGGCCCAGATCGTCGGTGCCGAGGAAGAACGACACTTCGCCGTAGCGCGACCAGGATGGCGGCAGCAGCTGGTAACCGAGGAACTGCTGGTCGATGCCGTAAGGGGCAAACCAGCCGCCGAATACGCACACCAGTACCAGCCCGATGCAGCCATAAAAGCCAATCATCGCGGTGGTATCGCCGTAGAACTTACGCCACACGGTGCGCAGGGCACCCGGCGGGCGCTTCTCGAGGTAGACGCTATCGTAAGGCATACCATTCCTTATGTTTCAGCGGGTTAGCCATAGCACCCAAAATATCGGAGATCACGTTGACGATAATAACCAGCGCGCCAATCACCATGACCCCGGCGGAAATCGCCGCGTAGTCCTGCTGGCGGATGGCGTTAATCATCCAGCGCCCCAGGCCCGGCCAGCTAAAGACCATTTCGGTGATCATCGCCAGCGTCAGCATGGTGGAAAATTGCAGACCCAAGCGCGGGATCACTGGCGGCAGGGCGTTATGCAGCACGTGACGACGCAGAATGGTCAGACGCGAAACCCCGCGGGTTGCCGCCGCTTTCACGTAGTTGGTGTCGTACACCGCGATGGTGCTGATACGCATCAAACGCACCACTTCGGTGGTAGGCGCGACCGCCAGCGTCAGCACCGGCAGCACCATATGGCGCAGGGCGCTGATGATCATCTCGTGTCGCCACGGCGAGTCGGAAAGCCAGGCATCAATCAGCGCGAATCCGGTAACGTTTTTCACTTCGTACAATAGGTCAAAGCGCCCGGAAACCGGCAGCCAGCCCAGCGTCAGCGAGAAGAACAGGGTCAGCAGCAGCGCCAGCCAGAATACCGGAATGGAAAAGCCCAGCAGCGCAAAGAAGCTGATGACTTTATCCTGCCACTTGTTGCGGGTGATCCCCGCCAGCATACCAACAGGGATGCCGACCAGCAGGGCGAAGCCAAACGCCAGGATGCACAGTTCCATGGTCGCCGGGAACACCTGCCGAAGCTGCTCGGAAATCGGCTGGCCGTTGATGCTGGAGACGCCAAAGTCCCAGTGCATCACGCTTTCAAACCAGAACACCCAGGCGTTCCACAGCGAGGCGCCCTGCAGCGGCGCGTGCGGAGTGAAATAGCTCAGGCTGAAGCCGACAAAGGTCAGGAAAAAGAGCGTAACCAGCAGTAGCAACAAGCGACGAAGCGTGAAAATAATCATGGTTTCTGCACCTTCTCTTCTTTTTCCCGCGACACGCCCGCAAATGAGGCGTTACCAAACGGGCTCAGCACCAGGCCTTTCATATCGTAGCGGTAGGCCTGCAAACGTAGCGAAGACGCCAGCGGCAGCACTGGCAGCTCGCGGGCGAGGATCTGCTGGGCTTCGTCGTAGGCATCAATGCGCGACGCGAGCTGTTGAGAGTCCAGCGCCCGGCGCAGTACGCTGTCAAATTCACGGTTACACCAGTGGGACAGGTTGGTCTGCGAGTTGATAGCCGCACAGCTCAGCAGCGGACGGAAGAAGCTGTCCGGGTCATTACTGTCGGTGGCCCAGCCGGAGAGCGTCAGGTCGTGGTTCATGTCCATCAACCGCGCTTCCTGAAACCGGCCTTCAACCGGCACGATCACTACCTTGACGCCAATCTGCGCCATATCCGCCTGAATCAGCTCGGCGGTTTTCAGCGGGCTCGGGTTCCAGGCTTGTGAACTGGTGGGTACCCACAGATGCAGGGTCAACTTCTGCAGGCCCAAAGCCTCAAGGCGTCGACGCGCTTCTTTCGGGTTGTATTCGGTAATTTTAGCTTCGTTATCGTAAGCCCAGGAGGCGCGCGGCAAAATGGAGGCCGCCGTTTCCGCTGTCCCGTAATAGATAGACTGCATCAGACGCTGGTTGTTAATAGCGAGCGACAGGGCATGGCGCACTTCGGGGTTATTCAGCGGCGGCTTATCGGTATTAAACGCCAGATAAGCGATGTTCATACCGGGGCGCAGCGTCAGACGCAGGCGCGGGTCGTCGCGCAGAATGGTCAACTGACTGGCGGCAGGCCAGGCCAGAACGTCACATTCACCGGTCAGCAGCTTGGATAAACGGCCAGTACCGCCGGAGCCTAAATCCACCACCACCTGCGGCATCAGCGGCGTGCCGCGCCAGAATTTCGGGTGGCGCTGTAGGCGGATGTACTGACCCGCCTGATATTCATCAAGCTGGAACGGCCCGGTGCCGACCGGCTGACGGTCGAGCCATTCCTGGTGGTCCTGTTTGGTCAGTTTGTTGGCGTACTCGGCGGACATCACGGAGGCATAGTGGGTCGCCAGGTGCCACAGGAACGACGCGTCCGGACGGGTCAGACGGAACTCCACGGTGCGGTTATCGAGCTTCCGTACGCTCTGCACGCTATCGGCAAACTGTAGACTGTCGAAGTACGGGAAGGCGCCGCCGTTGACGTTATGCCACGGATGGTTGCGGTCGAAAATGCGCTCAAAAGTAAAGACAACGTCGTCGGCGTTCAGCGCGCGCGTCGGCGTAAACCAGCGGGTGGTCTGGAACTGCACATTATTGCGCAGATGGAAGCGGTAGGTCGCACCGTTGTCCAGCACCTCCCAGCTTTCGGCAAGCTCAGGCACCAGTCGGTAGGTGTACGGGTCGACGTCCAGCAGACGATCGTAAAGCTGAGCGGCCAGCGTATCGACGATAAGCCCACTGCTCGCCTTTTGCGGGTTGAAGGTGTTGACCTGCCCGCTGACGCAGTAGACAAATCCGCTGTCGCGAATATCGCCGCGAGGGGAGTCAAGCGGTTGCGGTGCGGCAATCGCCTGGCCGCAAAGTAGCCCCAATGCGGCGAGGAAGGATGACAAATTCAGGCGCATAGTTTCGTTATATTTTCGATTGATCTGCAAAGTGTATCGCACTTACGGCTACCAGGTACAAATCTCTACGTGCAACTGCTTTAAAAGTCATCAAATCAGTGGGGTTAACTCATATAACACCAGCGCATTGCTCTCCAGCGCATCTACCACCTGCCAGTTTTCCTCAACGTTTTCCTCACGAACGCTGAGCGCCGGTCGGGTTTTATGGACAAGCCAGCTCCAGGTTTCTTCATCCGGGCCGCTGCTGCTGTCAATCGCGTCAAGGTACGGAAAGAGCGCGCCGTTGCGCTGATCGAACAGATGACGTTTGATTTTCCATCTGCCATGTAGTGGCTGAAGGGCGACCGGATACTGCTGGCGGAAACGCTGAATAAACGCCTCTTCACTGGAGAGCCACGGGTTAAAAACCACCGGGTTACGGAGCAACAGTTGATAGCGTCCGCGGTGATGCAGCAGCAGGATATTTTTATCGTTAACCAGCACATCCCCGCGCAAGCGGTGCCACAGCCAGAGTACCCAGAAAATAGGCCGTGGAAGCCCATGATGGTAGTACAGCGCCAGGCTTGAGGTATCAAAGGTGCCGTTGCTGCGCGCCTCTCCCTGCTGACTGGAGTTGAGCCAGAAGCCGGTCAACTGCACCTGTTCGGCGAGGCCAAGCAGGTTGTTCATCAACAGTGCGCCGCGGAAGAACTCGCCGTTAGTACGCCGGGTGGACCCGGTCAGGGTGTTCCACGACAGCAGCCATAGGGGTAACGCAAGATGATGCTGTCGCAGGGCGCGCTGAATCTGGCGCACTTTCTCTACCGGATAATTTTCGGCGGCGGCAAGTCGGCTGCCGTCAAAAGACTGCTGCTGGAAACGCTCGTTGGCGTTCGCTGAACAGGCGAGAAAATCGGCCTCTTTTAATAATGGCGAAGTGAAGATGGCATCCTCAACGATGTCGTCTTCGGCCGTGGTAAAGCGATGCCAGATACCGAGCAACGAGTCTGGCGATAACGCGCGAATGGCCGCTTTCTGCTGTGCCCATACCTCCGCGCTGGCCTGCGGCGACCAGTGCCAGACGAACTGCCAGCGGGCAAGCGCCGATGGTGGAAAATGTTGGGCGGCAAGGGATAAAAATTGGCGCAGCAGATCCGGCCGGGTGGTCAGGCTGGTATGCAGCAACACGCGCCAGCCCATGTGGGACAGAAACGTGAAGACCTGCTGTAGGTTATACCAGCAGGCGTAGCCCACCATCTGCGGGTCATCCCAGCCATCGCTGAACAGACGGCTGCTGAGAAACGGTTCGTTAATATCAATGCCAGCGATGGGAATTTGCGCGTGCAGTGCCAGCAGCGACTGACGAACGTCGTCGCGCAGCAGATCGTCCAGTTCACGGAGCGTAATAATCATCTCGCTACGGCGCAGCGGTACACGTCGTGTGGGTAGCGTATTCAGCGCAATCTGCCGAGGCTGCGGGTGGTGCTGAAGCGGCGGCGGGTTATCCCACGCTGACGTGCCCGTATGATTAAGCAGCGCGTAGAGCGTTTCAGCGGTGACCGGCAGCGTGCGGTCTGGCGGGCTTTCTCGCGGGCGGCTGCGGCTTTTGCTGGTGGTCTGCTGGCGAAACTGACGGGGCGTCATGCCGTGGCGACGCTTAAACAGGTCGCTCATCACTCGGGCGCTGGCAAAGCCCTGCTGTTGGGCAATGCGCTGTACCGGTAGGGCGGTGGTCAGCAGCAGCTCGGCGGATTTCTCAAGACGCAGTGCGGTGATGAACTGCATAAAACTGACCCCCACCTCTTTATGAAACAGGCGAGAGAGCCAGGCTTCGGACACTCGCTCGGCACGGGCAATTTCGGCCAGCGACAGCCGTCGGGTGTACTGCGATTCAATTCGGGCCACCACCTGGCGGATGCGATGGCTCCAGGCCGCTTCGCTGTACGGCGCGCTGGATTGGCGCGGCTGCTGAAAATGGGTGGCCAGCAGCAGGGCGATTTCGCTCAACCAGCGGTTGGCTTCCAGCCGTGAATGCGTTTCGTGATTGGTGAGATGGGTGATGAGCAACTGGCGCATCAGTGAACAGAGTCGGGCTTCATGCGCCAGCAAGGCATGCGGTTGGGTGGCTATCTGGTAATCAAAACCGAAAAAATGGGCGTCCATCCGGGTCAGCCAGTGAGCGGCAACGGTCAGCGTCATCAACGTATTGGGTTGTTCGCTGGCAAGCCGCCAGCGTTGATTGGGGTTGATGATAGCGAGCGCGCCGTCCTGCAGGCGACGAGTGCCATTGTGGGTTTCCAACGTCATGTCGCCCTGGAGCACCCACAGCAGCGTCAGCGCAGGCTGCTCCTCGTGAGTCTGATGACGGACATCCTGAACGACCACGGAAAAGTCACTGATTTGCTGCGTCGGCATCTCGTTCTCCTGAGACAAAAAATAACGGTATCTTTTTTGTCATAACCAAACCGTATGAAAAATAGTCATTTCATTTTCCGTCAATATAAAACAAAAACCCGCACTTTAAAGCCATCCCGGCGGCATAAACTCGACGTTATCACTGTGGAGCCATAAAGGGATAACAAAAATGACACATCCTATTGTTGAAGCATTGCAGAGCCGCGAGGCGGAGTTTATTGCGCTACGCCACCGCTTTCACCAGCAGCCTGAGATAGGTTTTCAGGAGCATAAAACCAGCGCCGAGGTGGTGAAACTGTTGACTCGTTGGGGCTATGACGTGGACTACGGCCTCGGCGGCACCGGCGTGGTGGGAACCTTAAAAGTGGGCAACGGTGGCAAAACGTTGGGTCTGCGCGCGGACATGGACGCGCTGCCGATGCAGGAGCGCAGCGGTAAGCCGTGGGCCAGCGAAACCGACGGCAGCTTCCACGGCTGCGGTCACGATGGCCATACCACCATGCTGCTTTATGCGGCCGAATATCTGGCGCGTTCCCGCGCGTTCAACGGCACGTTGCACCTGATATTTCAGCCGGCGGAAGAGTTGCTGTATGGCGGTCGCGTGATGCTGGAAGACGGCCTGTTCACCAAATTTCCCTGCGACCGTATTTTTGGCCTGCACAATATGCCGGGGCAGAAGCTCGGCAAAATTGGCCTGCGCGATGGGGCAATGATGGCGTCGTCCGACACCTTGCATATTGATGTCCAGGGCGTCGGCGGTCACGGTGCAGTGCCGGAGCATACCGTCGATGCGACCGTGGTGGCTTGTCATATCACGCTGGCGCTGCAAACGATCGTGTCGCGAAATATTAGCCCGTTCGACCCGGTGGTGGTCACCGTGGGCAGCATTCAGGCGGGGCATGCGCCAAACATCATCAACGATAAAGTGCAGATGAAACTGACGGTGCGCACCTTGAGCGAGTCGGTGCGGAAAACCGTGCTGCAACGGATTCACGATATTGCGGTATCGCAGGCGGAGAGTTTCAACGCCACGGCGACGCTAACGCACGTCAACGGCAGCCCGGTGCTGCGCAACGATCCGCAGGCAAATCAGATGGTGCGTGAGGTGGCGACCTCGCTATTTGGCGAAGCCGCTATCGCTACGGTTAACCCGTTTATGGGAAGTGAAGATTTTGCCTTTATGCTCGAACAGAATCCCAACGGTGCCTATTTTACCATCGGGGCGGGCGACGAGCCGGATCGCTGCATGGTCCACAACCCGGGCTATGACTTTAACGACGATATCCTGCTGACGGGCGCGGCGCTGTGGTGCGGCCTGACGGAAC
Source organism: Kluyvera chengduensis (assembly GCF_044197065.1). Classification (NCBI taxonomy): domain Bacteria; kingdom Pseudomonadati; phylum Pseudomonadota; class Gammaproteobacteria; order Enterobacterales; family Enterobacteriaceae; genus Kluyvera; species Kluyvera chengduensis. Next base: position 226,599 of record NZ_JBIQOI010000002.1, on the reverse strand, counting down.
ACTACCTGCGTGCATAAGTGACGCGCAACCTGAGGGCGAGCCATGAGTACCGTTTCGTTGACTGAAGCGCAGTATGTCGGCACAGACCGACTGCTGGCGGGGATTGTTTTAAGCGTTCTGACCTTCTGGCTGTTTGCCCAGTCGGTGATAAACGTCGTTCCGGTGGTGAAAAGTAGTATCGATATTTCGCTAGAGACGCTCACCCTCGCGGTCAGCCTCAGCGCGTTGTTCAGCGGCTGTTTTGTGGTCGCCAGCGGCGGACTGGCGGATAAGTTTGGCCGGGTACGCCTGACGCTTATCGGCCTTGCGCTGAGCATCGTGGGTAGCGCGCTGTTGGTGGTTTCTCAGGGTCCGGTGCTGTTTCTTATCGGGCGAGTGGTTCAGGGGCTTTCTGCCGCCTGTATCATGCCGGCGACGCTGGCGCTGATTAAAACCTGGTATGAAGGGCGGGCGCGGCAGCGCGCAGTGAGCTTTTGGGTGATTGGCTCCTGGGGCGGTAGTGGGCTGTGCTCCTTTGTCGGCGGGGCGATTGCTACGGGGCTAGGCTGGCGCTGGATTTTCGTCTTCTCCATCGTTGCTGCCGTGACCGCGTTTTTCCTGATTCGTGGCACGCCGGAAAGCCGAAGCGTCACCGCCGCACAGCACAAGCTCGATGTAAGCGGGCTGCTGAGCCTGGTGGCCGGACTGGTGCTGTTTAACCTGTTTATCGCCAAAGGGCATCACTGGGGCTGGACCAGCGAGCTGTCGTTGTCGATGCTGGCCGGTGCCATGGTGGCGATGGTCTGGTTTATCCGCAGCGGTCTGCGCAAAAAGGAAGCGGCGCTCATCGATTTCGCGTTGTTCAACAACCGTTCTTACAGTGCGGCGGTGCTGTCGAACCTGATGCTCAACGGCGCGATTGGCACCATGATGATCACCAGCATCTGGCTGCAACAGGGTCGACATCTCAGCCCATTGCAAACCGGGATGATGACGCTCGGCTATCTGGTGACCGTGCTGCTGATGATTCGGGTGGGGGAAAAACTACTTCAACGTTACGGTGCCAGATTACCAATGATGGGCGGCCCGGCAATCGCCATGGTGGGGATTTTCCTGATTTCCTGCACCTTCCTGGAAACCTGGACCTATATCGCCACCGTCTTTTTCAGCAACGTGTTATTTGGTTTAGGGTTGGGCTGCTACGCCACGCCGTCGACGGATACCGCCGTCACCAGTGCGCCGGAAAATAAAGTGGGCGTGGCTTCCGGAGTCTACAAAATGGGCAGCTCGCTCGGCGGGGCGTTTGGCCTGGCGATGACCGCCTCGCTCTATGCGCTGTTTTTACCGCACGGGATGGCAAAGGCGGCACAGTATGCGCTGTGGTTTAACTGCTTATTGTGCCTGGGGGCGATAGTGGTTAGCGCGGTGATGTTGCCGCGCCACCGTCAAAGCTGATGTTTTTTCAATAAGGCGCGCAGCTGGTGGTAGGTTAACCCCAGCAGTTCAGCAGCCTGTTTTTGGTTGAATCGGGCCTGTTGCAGACTTTGCTGCAACAGGCCTTTTTCTTGTTCTAATTGGAACTGACGCAGATCCAGCGGCAGCGACGGACCGGCTTTTTCCCCCGCAGGCTCAGCGTGAACCGCCGGTTGGCGGCGGAACGGGTCGATAATAATGTCGTCCAGCGGCTCCTCGATGGAGCTGTGCCGATAGACCGACCGCTCCACCACGTTTTTCAGCTCACGGATATTCCCCGGCCAGCGGTAGTGCAGCAGCGTCTCGCGGGCGCGTTCGGTAAATCCAGGGAACAGCGGCAGACCGAGTTCACGACACATCTGAATGGCGAAGTGCTCGGCCATCAGCATGATGTCGCTCTGGCGCTCACGCAGCGATGGCAGCAGCACCACGTCAAAGGCCAGCCGGTCGAGCAGGTCGGCGCGGAAGGTGCCTTCCTCGACCAGTTGGGGCAAATCCGCATTGGTGGCGCACACCAGACGCACGTTCACCTGCAACGGCTGGCTGCCGCCAACGCGCTCCAGCTCGCCATATTCAATCACCCGCAGCAGTTTTTCCTGCACTAGCATGGGCGCGGTGGCGAGCTCATCGAGGAACAGGGTGCCGCCGTCGGCGCGTTCAAAACGCCCTGGATGACGCTTCTGCGCGCCGGTAAACGCCCCGGCTTCGTGACCGAACAGTTCGGAATCCAGCAGATTTTCATTAAGCGCCGCGCAGTTAAGCGAAATAAACGGCCCCTGCCAGCAGGAGGAGAGGTAGTGCAGGCGGTTGGCGATAAGTTCCTTGCCCGTCCCGCGCTCACCGATAATCAGCACCGGCTTATTCAGCGGCGCCAGCCGGGAAACCTGTTCCAGCACCTCAATAAAGCGGTTCGCTTCGCCGAGGAGAGTATCTTTGTTATCTGCCATGATGAAATTCGCCACATGTTGGTGTAATTCGCCATTTTACTGTAGGCGTTTAGCGGCTGAATTTCAATCACCTCTTTGATAATCAATAAGATAAAAAGTTGGCACGGAAGTTGTAATAGTCATTACGCAGGGCTCAGCCCGATACACAGAACTAAGAGGATTGAACAATGGGTATTTTTTCTCGTTTTGCCGACATCGTGAACGCCAACATCAACTCGCTGCTGGAAAAAGCGGAAGACCCGCAGAAGCTGGTTCGTTTGATGATCCAGGAGATGGAAGACACCCTGGTGGAAGTGCGCTCTACCTCTGCCCGTGCGCTGGCAGAAAAGAAAGATCTGTCCCGCCGCGTGGAACGTGCGCAGGCGCAGCAGGTTGAATGGCAGGAGAAGGCCGAACTGGCGCTGCGTAAAGAGAAAGACGATCTGGCGCGTGCGGCGCTGATTGAAAAACAGAAGCTGACCGATGTTATCGGCACGCTGGAACATGAAGTGACGCTGGTGGATGAAACCCTGGCGCGGATGAAAAAAGAGATCGGTGAGCTGGAGAACAAACTCAGCGAAACCCGCGCTCGTCAGCAGTCTCTGGCGCTGCGTCATCAGGCGGCGAGTTCATCCCGCGATGTACGTCGTCAACTGGACAGCGGTAAACTGGATGAAGCGATGGCTCGCTTTGAATCCTTTGAACGCCGCATCGACCATATGGAAGCGGAAGCCGAAAGCCATCGTTTTGGTAAACAGCCGTCGCTGGACCAGCAGTTTGCTGAGCTGAAAGCGGATGACGAAATCAGCGAGCAGCTGGCGGCGCTGAAAGCCAAAATGAAGCAGGACAACGAATAATCATTCCGGCGGCACTGACCGTGCCGCTGCTCATAATATATAAGGAGTTTCTATGAGCGCGCTTTTCCTCGGCATTCCCCTGACGTTGTTTGTGCTGTTTGTTTTGCCGATTTGGCTGTGGCTTCACTATAGCAATCGCTCCCGCTCCGGCGAGCTGTCGCAGGGCGAGCAACAACGGCTGATGCAGTTGACCGATGACGCGAAACGGATGCGCGAGCGTATTCAGGCGCTGGAAGCCATTCTGGATGCTGAACATCCAAACTGGAGGGACAAATAATGGCGCTGGATCTTAACAAAAAGCTGTGGCGTATCCCGCAGCGAGGCATGGTGAAAGGGGTCTGTGCCGGTATTGCCGAATATCTCGACGTACCGGTGAAGCTGATTCGTATTATTACCGTGCTGGCGATGCTGTTTGGTCTCTTTTTCTTTGTCGTCGTCGCCTACGTGATTTTGACCTTCGCCCTCGACCCGATGCCGGAAGGGGCGATGAACAATCCGCATCAGCCCTCCAGCCGCGATCTGCTGGATGCGGTAGATGCTGAATTAGCCGCTGGTGAGCAGCGACTGCGCGAGATGGAACGTTACGTGACATCTGACACCTTTACTTTGCGCAGCCGGTTCCGTCAGCTCTGAGCAAGAGGTTACTGATGAATAATCAATGGCAGCGGGCAGGCCAGAAGGTGAAGCCCGGTTTGAAAATCGTCGGCAAGCTGGCGCTGTTGACGGCGCTGCGCTACGGCCCGGCGGGTGTTGCCGGATGGGCGGTAAAGTCCGTTGCCCGCCGTCCGTTGAAGATGTTTCTGGCGGTGGCGCTGGAGCCGCTGTTATCCCGCCTCGCCAAACGTTATTTCCCCATGGCAAAATAGGGCTATCGGCGTAGCGAGGAGTGTTTGATAAGCAATGAAGCGACTCAAAAATGAATTCAATGCGCTGGTCAACCGTGGCGTTGACCGGCATCTTCGTCTTGCCGTTACCGGCCTTAGCCGCAGCGGCAAGACGGCCTTTATCACCGGCCTGGTGAATCAGCTACTCAATATTCATACCGGCGCGCGCCTGCCGCTGCTGAGCGCGGTGCGCGAAGAGCGCCTGCTCGGCGTTAAGCGTATTCCCCAGCGTGACCTCGGTATCCCGCGATTCACCTACGACGAAGGGCTGGCGCAACTCTATGGCCAGCCGCCATCATGGCCGACGCCGACGCGTGGGGTGAGCGAAATTCGCCTGGCGCTGCGCTACAAATCAAACGATTCGCTGCTGCGTCATTTTAAAGAGACCTCCACGCTCTATCTGGAGATTGTCGACTATCCCGGCGAATGGCTGCTCGACTTACCGATGCTCAACCAGGATTACCTCGGCTGGTCGCGGCAGATGACCGGGCTGCTGACCGGCCAGCGCGGCGAATGGTCGGCAAAATGGCGACAGCTCTGCGAAGGGTTGGACCCGTTCGCGCCCGCCGACGAAAACCGGCTGGCGGAAATCGCCCAGGCGTGGACCGACTACCTGCACCAGTGTAAGCAGGAAGGGCTGCACTTTATTCAGCCGGGCCGCTTTGTGCTGCCGGGCGACCTTGCCGGTGCCCCGGCTTTACAGTTTTTCCCGTGGCCGGACGTCGACGCCATCGGCGAGTCGAAGCTCGCGCAGGCAGACAAACACAGCAACGCTGGCATGCTGCGCGAGCGCTTCCACTATTACTGCGAGAAAGTAGTGAAGGGGTTCTATCGGGATCACTTCCTGCGCTTCGACCGCCAGATTGTGCTGGTCGACTGCCTACAGCCGCTCAACAGCGGCCCGCAGGCGTTTAACGATATGCGCCTGGCGCTGACGCAACTGATGCACAGCTTCCACTACGGGCAGCGCACGCTGTTCCGTCGTCTGTTTTCGCCGGTTATCGACAAGCTACTGTTTGCCGCCACCAAAGCGGATCACGTGACCGTCGATCAGCACGGCAATATGGTATCGCTGCTGCAACAGCTGATTCAGGACGCGTGGCAAAACGCCGCCTTTGAAGGCATTACCATGGACTGTCTGGGACTCGCTTCGGTGCAGGCCACGCAAAGCGGGCTGATTGAGGTCAACGGTGAGAAAATCCCGGCGCTGCGTGGTCATCGCCTGAGCGACGGCCAGCCGCTCACCGTCTACCCCGGTGAAGTCCCGGCGCGCCTTCCTGGACAGGCGTTCTGGGATAAACAGGGCTTTCAGTTTGAGGCCTTCCGCCCGCAAGCCATGGACGTTGACCAGCCGCTGCCGCATATCCGCCTCGATGCCGCGCTGGAGTTTTTAATTGGAGATAAGCTGCGATGAATGATGCCTATAAACCACGCATTGACTTTGACGGCCCGCTCGATGAAGTGAAGCCGGAACAGTTTAAAACCTCGCAGGCGTTTGATGACGCGACGGCAGAGAAATTCGCCCCGGTAGCGCTCGACGATGAACCCGAGCAGGAAGGGCAGGTGGAAGCCACCCTCGACGCGGCGCTGCGCCCGAAACGCAGCCTGTGGCGCAAAATGGTCACCGCGGGGCTCGGTCTGTTTGGCATTAGCGTGGTTGCTCAGGGCGTACAGTGGACGATGACGGCCTGGCAAACCAACGACTGGGCGGCGCTCGGTGGCTGCGCCGCCGGGGCGCTTATCGTCGGCGCGGGTGTCGGTTCGGTGGTCACCGAATGGCGCCGACTCTGGCGCTTGCGCCAGCGCGCGGAAGAACGCGATGAAGCGCGCACCTTAATGCACAGCCACAGCGTGGGCAAAGGGCGTGCGTTCTGTGAAGGGCTGGCGCGCCAGGCGGGGCTGGATCAGTCGCACCCGGCCCTACAGCGCTGGTACGCCGCTATCCACGAAACCCAGAGCGACCGCGAAGTGGTCGGCCTGTATGCCCATCTGGTGCAGCCGGTGCTGGACGCGCAGGCGCGGCGTGAAATCAGCCGTTCGGCGGCGGAGTCGACGCTGATGATTGCCGTCAGCCCGCTGGCGCTGGTGGATATGGGCTTTATCGCCTGGCGTAACCTGCGGCTGATTAACCGCATCGCGAATCTCTACGGCATTGAACTGGGCTACTACAGCCGCCTGCGCCTGTTCCGCCTGGTGCTTATCAACATCGCCTTTGCCGGTGCCAGCGAATTGGTGCGGGAAATCGGTATGGACTGGATGTCGCAGGATCTGGCCGCGCGTCTGTCGACCCGTGCGGCGCAGGGGATTGGCGCCGGGCTGCTGACCGCACGTCTTGGGATCAAAGCGATGGAGCTTTGCCGACCGCTGCCGTGGATAGACAACGACAAGCCGCGTCTCGGTGACTTCCGCCGCGAGCTTATTGGGCAACTGAAAGCGACGGTGCAGAAAGGAAAATCGGCGGCGCAACGGGATAGTTGACGAGATAAAATATGGTTATGCAAAAATTGTATAACCTATTTCTATACTTATCTTTACTGAAAGTGACAAGCAGCGCTACTTTAGCTGAATCGTCCACAACACGTTCATTTTCAGGAAGTCACGATGACCAAAAAATTGCTGCCGTTACTCGTGCTGACCGCGCTGTCAGCCTCCGCTTATGCCGCTACGCCACCAAACACGCTGGTCGTGGCTCAGGGTCTGGACGATATTGTCAGTCTGGACCCGGCGGAGGCCAACGAGCTCTCCAGCATCCAGACGGTGCCAAGCCTCTACCAGCGTCTGGTTCAGCCTGACCGTAACGATCCGGCAAAAATTACCCCGATTCTGGCAGAAAGCTGGCAGGCGGATGCGGCAGCGAAAACGTTGACCATCAAGCTGAAAAGCGATGCTAAATTTGCTTCCGGCAACCCGCTGCGCCCGGAAGATGTGATTTTCTCCTACACCCGTGCCGTCACCCTGAACAAATCTCCGGCGTTTATTCTCAACGTCCTCGGCTGGGAGCCAGGAAACATCGCCAGCCAGCTGAAGAAAATCGACGACCATACGCTTCAGCTAAGCTGGACCGCCGACGTCAGCCCATCGGTGGCGCTGAATATTCTCTCTACGCCAATTGCCTCGATTGTTGATGAGAAGCTGGTGGCGGCCAACGTGAAGGGCAATGACTTCGGCAACGAATGGCTGAAAATGCACTCGGCGGGCAGCGGCGCGTTCAAAATGCGTGTCTACCAGCCGCATCAGGCTATCGTGCTGGAAGCCAACGACACCTCGCCGACCGGTGCGCCGAAGCTGAAAAGCGTGATCATCAAAAACGTGCCGGATCCAGCCTCCCGCCGCCTGCTGATCCAGCAGGGCGACGCCGACGTGGCGCGCGACCTTGGCGCCGATCAAATTGACGCGCTGCAGGGTAAACCGGGCCTACAGGTGTTAAGCATTCCGTCCGCCGAGCAAAACTATGTGGTGTTCAACACCGCAAACACCGCCAACCCGCTGCTGGCGAACCCGGCGTTCTGGGAAGCGGCGCGCTGGCTGGTGGACTACAACGGCATCACCAAAGATCTGCTGAAAGGGCAGTACTTCGTGCATCAAAGCTTCCTGCCGGTCGGATTCCCGGGCGCGCTGGACAACACGCCGTTTAAATTTGACCCGGCGAAAGCCAAAGATATTCTGGCGAAAGCGGGCATCAAAGACGCCCACTTTACCCTCGACGTGGAAAACAAACCGCCGTTTATCACCATCGCTCAGTCGATGCAGGCAAGCTTTGCTCAGGGCGGCGTGAAGGTGGATTTGCTGCCTGCGGCGGGCAGCCAGGTTTACGCTCGCGTGCGGGCTAAACAGCATCAGGCAGCGATTCGTCTGTGGATACCGGACTACTTCGACGCGCACTCTAACGCCAGCGCTTTTGCCTTTAACGACGGCAAATCCAGCACTGTGGCCGGGCTGAACGGCTGGAAAATCCCGGAGCTGAATAAAGCAACGCTGGCAGCAGTGGCCGAGCCGGACGTGGCGAAGCGCCTCGACCTGTACAAAAAAATGCAGGAAGAGCTGCAGCGCAGTTCGCCGTATGTCTTTATCGATCAGGGCAAAACGCAGATTGTGGTTCGCGATAACGTGAAGGGCTACCAGCAAGGGCTTAATGCCGATATGGTCTGGTACGACCACGTAACGAAGTAGATTGACGCCTGTTGCCGGGTGGCGCTTCGCTTACCCGGCCTACAACATCCAGGAACGTAGGCCGGGTAAGGCATCGCTGCCACCCGGCAAAAAGAGATTTCCCATGTCGAATTTTTCCAGGCGTGCGCTTCAGGGTCTGCTGACCCTGTTGCTCACGCTCTTTGGGCTGTTGCTCGTCACCTTTGCGCTCTCTGCGCTTTCCCCCGTTGACCGCGTGCTGCAAATCGTCGGCGACCATGCGAGTCAGTCGACTTACGATCAGGTTCGCCATCAGTTGGGACTTGACCGCTCGCTGCCGGTACAGTTCTGGCACTATCTGGTCAACCTGGCTCACGGCGATCTTGGCACCGCCAGCGCCACCGGGCAGCCGGTGCTGCACGATCTGCTGGCTGCCTTTCCCGCGACGCTTGAGCTCGCCACGCTGGCGCTGATTATCGGCGCGGTGTTCGGTGTGATTGCCGGCGTGCTCTGCGCGCGTTACGCCGGTTCCCCCTGGGATGTTGCTGTGCGAACGCTGACGCTACTGGGCAACTCGGTGCCTATTTTCTGGCTCGGGCTGCTGATGCTGGCGTTGTTCTACGCGAAGCTGCAATGGAGCCCGGGTCCCGGTCGTCTGGACGACATTTACCAGTTCACTATCGAACCCAAAACCGGTTTTGCGCTGATTGATACCTGGCTTTCCGGCGACAAGGAAGCCTTCCGTAACGCCTTCAGTCACCTGGTGCTGCCGGTGCTGCTGCTGGCCTACTATTCGCTTGCCAGCATCACGCGCCTTACCCGTTCGGCCTGCCTGAGCGAGATGAACAAAGAGTACATTCTGCTGGCGCGTGCCAAAGGGGCAGGCGAGATGAGCATTCTGCTGCGCCACGTGCTGCCGAATATTCGCGGTACGCTGCTGACGGTTATCGCGCTGGCGTACACCTCAATGCTTGAAGGCGCGGTGTTGACCGAGACGGTATTCTCCTGGCCGGGGATTGGCCGCTACCTGACGACGGCGCTGTTTGCTGGCGATACGGCGGCGATTATGGGGGGAACGCTGCTGATTGGCGTTTGCTTTGTGTTGATTAATAACCTCACCGACGTGCTGGTGCGGCTGACCGACCCGAGGGTTCGCTGATGCCATCATCTCTGTTTTTACGCCGATTACTGCGCTCGCCTGCGGCCTGCTGCGGGCTGACTATTATTGCCGTGTTGGTACTGACGGCGCTATTGGCTCCATGGCTCGCGCCGCAGGACCCAAACTGGCAAGACGCCGCCGCGCGTTTGCAAATGCCCAATGCGCAGCACTGGCTCGGCACCGACAGCTACGGGCGCGACCTGCTCTCAAGACTGATTTACGGCACCCGCCCGGCGCTGGGTCTGGTCGCGCTGGTGACGGTGATTACGTTGCCGGTGGGGCTGCTGATAGGCATTTTGTCCGGCTATTACGGCGCCTGGCTGGAGCGCGTTCTGATGCGCTTTACCGACGTGGTGATGTCGATGCCGCGCCTGATTCTGGCGTTTGCCTTTGTGGCGATGCTGGGCCCAGGGCTGGTTAACGGGGCGTTAGCGCTGGCGCTGACCACCTGGCCTGCCTATGCGCGACAGGCACGCAGCGAGATTCAGCGCCTGCGACACAGTGACTATTTAGCCGCTGCTGAAATGATGGGTATCCGCGGTCTGCGCCTGCTGGTGGGCCATATCCTGCCACTGTGTTTGCCGTCGGCTATCGTACGTCTGGCGCTGGATCTGGCAGGGATTATTCTGGCCGCCGCAGGGTTAGGCTTCCTCGGCCTGGGCGCACGTCCGCCCATGGCGGAGTGGGGCGCGATGATTGCCGATGGTATGCAGGTGATATTTGACCAGTGGTGGATTGCCGCCGCACCGGGTGCCGCTATCCTGATTGCCAGCCTGGCGTTTAACCTGCTGGGCGATGGTTTACGTGACGTTCTGGAGCCGCAACATGACTGAGCAACGCCTTTCCGTACAGGGGCTGAATATTGATTATCCCCGCGCGCGGGTGGTCAACAATATGAGCTTTACGCTCGGTAACGAACGCTTAGCGCTGGTAGGAGAATCCGGTTCCGGTAAGTCGATGACCGCGCGTGCGCTGATGGGGCTGGTACGCAAGCCGGGGATCGTCAGCGCCAACCGTCTGAACGTGCTGGGCCATGATGTGCTCTCTCTGAATGCCCGCGGCTGGCGTATGCTTCGCGGCAACGACATCGCCATGGTATTGCAGGACCCGCGTTATGCGCTGAACCCGGTGAAAACGGTGCGTGAGCAGTTGGAAGAGGCGCTGACTCTGCATCAGCGGCTTAATCGTCGTGAACGGCAGGAAAAAATAGCCGCGTCGGTGGTTGCCATGGGGCTCGATGTTGCGGTACTGAACCGCTATCCCGGCGAACTGTCCGGCGGTATGGGCCAGCGGGTGATGATTGCCATCGCGCTCATCAACGACCCCAAAGTGCTGATTGCCGATGAGCCGACCTCGGCGCTGGACGCCCGTCTGCGTAACCAGATCCTCGAACTGCTGGTGGCGCAGTGCGAGCAGCGACAAATGGCGATGCTGCTAATTAGCCATGATTTACCGCTGGTGGCTCAGCACTGCGATCGCGTGCTGGTGATGTATCAGGGCAACGGCGTCGATGAGATGGCGGCCCGTGACTTACCGCAGGCCACGCACCCCTACACCCGCACCTTGTGGACCTGTCGCCCGAACGCGCAGACCTACGGACAGATGCTGCCGACGCTGGACCGCAGCCAAAACTTTGAGGAGGCGGCGCATGGCGATCGTTGATATTCAGGCCTTACAGGTCACGTTTGGCGAGAAAACGGCGGTGTCGGCGGCCAGTTTCCACGTCAACGCAGGTGAGACTTTTAGCCTGATTGGCGAATCCGGCTGCGGAAAATCGACCATCCTGCGCGTGATCGCCGGACTTCAGCGTGAGTGGGGCGGGCATGTCTCGCTGTTTGATAAAACACTCGCGCCCGGCGCGCGTTTTCAGGGCGACCTGCGGCGCAACGTGCAGATGGTTTTCCAGGACCCGTACGCCTCGCTGCATCCGAATCACACCCTGTGGCGTACGCTGGCGGAACCGCTGCGTATTCACGGTGAAGTGGATATTGAGCCGCGAGTCCAGACCGCCTTAGCGCAGGTCGGCCTGCCCGCGGATGCCGCCAGCCGCTATCCGCATCAGCTCTCCGGCGGCCAGCGCCAGCGCGTGGCGATTGCCCGCGCGCTGCTGCTGCGGCCAAAAATTCTGCTGCTTGATGAACCCACTTCGGCGCTGGATATGTCGGTACAGGCGGAAATCCTGAACTTGCTCAACCGCCTGAAGCAGGATCACGGCATGACCTACCTGCTGGTAAGTCACGATGCCGACGTGATTGCGCATATGTCCGACCGCGCGGCGTTTATGGCAGGAGGCGTGATCCAGCGCTTCTTTGACCGTACGGCGCTGGAACGCGGCGAGCACCGGATGGGGTAATCTTGTAGCCCGGACGAGGTGCGTCAGCACCGACTCCGGGTTTTTCCCGGCGTCACTTCGTTCGGCCGGGCGACGATCGACCGATCGTTCGTTTGATGAACGCATAACTTTACGGCGCAATGCCCATTTTTCCGCCATACTGTCAATAATTCTTGACACTCATCTTCACGCCAGCGAATAAGTGTCTTATTATTCATACGTCTTTGGCTTATAAGGGTGAACACTCCCATGCGTCTTGAAGTCTTTTGTGAGGACCGTCTCGGTCTGACCCGTGAACTGCTCGATCTTCTGGTGCTGCGCGGCATTGACCTGCGCGGTATCGATATCGACCCTGTTGGCCGAATCTACCTTAATTTCGCGGAGCTGGAATTCACCAGCTTCAGCAGCCTGATGGCGGAAATCCGCCGTATTGCCGGCGTGACCGACGTACGCACCGTCCCGTGGATGCCTTCTGAGCGTGAACACCTGGCGCTCAGTGCGCTGCTGGAAGCGATGCCGGAACCGGTGCTGTCGCTGGACACGCGCAGCAAAATTGAACGCGCTAACCCGGCGAGCTGCCAGCTGTTCGGCATGAGCCAGGACAAGATGCGTAACCACAATGTCGCGCAGCTCATTAGCGGCTTTAACTTCCCGCGCTGGCTGGAAAGCGAGGAGGTGGAACCTCACGCCGAGCATGTGGTGATCCACGGACAAAACTTCCTGCTGGAAGCGACGCCGGTTTACCTCAGCGGCGAGAACGATGCCCGCGTGCTGGCTGGCGCGGTGATTATGCTGCGCTCGACGCTGCGTATGGGCCGTCAGCTGCAAACCATGACCACTCAGGACGTCAGCGCGTTCAGCCAGATTGTGGCCGTGAGTCCGCGTATGCGTCAGGTGATGGAGCAGGCCCGTAAGCTGGCGCTGCTGACCGCGCCGCTGTTGATTGTCGGTGAAACCGGCACCGGTAAAGATCTGCTGGCTCATGCCTGCCACCTGGCGAGCCCACGCGCGGCGAAGCCGTATCTGGCGCTGAACTGCGGCTCGATTCCGGAAGATGCCGTAGAAAGCGAACTGTTTGGCGACGCCTCTGAAGGTAAAAAAGGCTTCTTCGAACAGGCTAACGGCGGCTCGGTGCTGCTGGACGAAATTGGCGAAATGTCGCCGCGCATGCAAACTAAACTGCTGCGCTTCCTCAACGATGGCACCTTCCGCCGCGTCGGTGAAGACCATGAAGTGCATGTCGACGTCCGCGTTATCTGCGCTACCCAGAAAAACCTGGTAGAGCTGGTGCAGAAAGGGCTGTTCCGTGAGGACCTCTACTATCGCCTCAACGTGCTGACCCTCAACCTGCCGCCGCTGCGCGATCGTCCGCAGGACATTATGCCGCTGACTGAACTGTTTGTGGCGCGCTTTGCCGACGAGCAGGGGATCTCCCGTCCTAAACTTTCTGCCGATCTCAACACCGTGCTGACCCGCTACGGCTGGCCGGGCAACGTTCGCCAGTTGAAGAATGCGGTATACCGTGCGCTGACCCAGCTTGAAGGCTACGAACTGCGCCCTCAGGACGTGCTGCTGCCGGACCACGATGTATCGAGCGCGGCGGTTGGCGAAGAGGCGATGGAAGGCTCGCTGGACGACATTACCCGTCGCTTTGAACGCTCGGTGTTAACGCAGCTTTATCGCAGCTATCCAAGCACCCGTAAACTTGCCAAGCGTCTGGGCGTATCGCACACGGCGATTGCGAATAAATTGCGGGAATATGGCCTGAGCAACAAGAAGGGCGAAGAGTCATAAAAAAACAGCCTCTGAAAAGAGGCTGTTTATGTTTTGCGGCGCGGTAATTACGCTTTCAGTGCAGCCAGTGCCGCATCGTAGTCTGGCTCGTTGGTGATTTCGTTCACCAGCTCGCTGTATACCACGTTGTCGTTTTCATCGATAACCACAACGGCACGTGCCGCCAGGCCTTTCAGTGCGCCGTCTGCGATGCCTACGCCGTAGGTCTGCAGGAATTCTGGCGCACGCAGGGTGGACAGGGTGACCACGTTGCTCAGACCTTCTGCGCCGCAGAAGCGAGACTGCGCGAACGGCAGGTCAGCGGAAACGCACAGCACAACGGTGTTGGCCAGTTCGCCAGCCAGTTGGTTGAATTTACGCACAGATGCCGCGCAGACGCCGGTATCGATGCTTGGGAAAATGTTCAGAACTTTACGTTTGCCAGCGAACTGGCCCAGGGTGACGTCTGACAGATCTTTTGCCACCAGCGTAAACGGTTGAGCTTTATCGCCCGCCTGTGGGATAGAACCTTGAACAGCAACGGGATTGCCCTGGAAATGTACGGTTTGCGACATGATTATCTTCCTGTTTACATATAGTTAACGTCGGCCCTAGTGTATGACAACAGGTGTTAACACGGCAAACCCTATTTACGCCTGAATAAAAGGAGCGAAAATGAGAAAGCTACGCGTCTTCGAAGAGGCCTGGCCTCTGCATACCCCATTTGTCATTGCCCGCGGTAGCCGCAGTGAAGCCAAAGTGGTGGTGGTCGAGCTGGAACAGGATGGCGTAAAAGGGATAGGCGAGTGCACGCCGTATCCGCGCTATGGAGAGAGTATCGCTTCGGTGATGGCGCAGATCGTGGCCTTGGGCGAGCAGCTTGAACGCGGACTCACGCGCGAACAACTGGCGAATTTACTTCCGGCAGGCGCGGCGCGTAATGCGGTCGACTGTGCGCTCTGGAGTCTGGAAACGCGCCTTCTCAAAAGTGACGTTGTCACTCAATTGGGCGTGCGTTTACCTGATACAATCACGACCGCCCAAACGGTGGTCATTGGCACGCCAGAGCAAATGGCCGCTAGCGCAAAGGCGCTGTATGAAAGCGGTGCCCGGCTGCTCAAAGTAAAGCTCGATAACCATTTTATCTGCGAACGAATGGTGGCGATTCGCGCCGCCGCGCCGGATGCAACGCTGATTGTGGATGCCAATGAATCCTGGCACGGGGACGGTTTAGCGGCGCGTTGCCAACTGCTGGCCGACTTAAACGTTGCCATGCTCGAACAGCCGCTTCCGGTGGGCGAAGACGACGCGCTCAGCCACTTTATCCATCCGCTGCCGATTTGCGCTGATGAAAGCTGTCATACCCGCGAAGATTTACCGGTTCTGCGCGAACGCTACGAGATGGTGAACATCAAGCTTGATAAAACCGGTGGCCTGACCGAGGCGCTGGCGCTGGCAGCCGAAGCCAAAGCGCAGGGTTTTGCGCTCATGCTCGGCTGTATGCTCTGTACCTCTCGCGCTATTGAAGCCGCGCTGCCGCTGGCACCGCAGGTACGTTTTGCCGACCTCGACGGCCCAACCTGGCTTGCCGCCGATGCCGAACCGGCGCTGCGTTTTACCTGTGGTGAGCTTCACTTGTGATGCGTTGACTGCCAGTGCAGCAGCGCGGTCATCGCCGCCAGATATTTCTCGCTCGCTTCGTCGGAAGAGACGGGCGGGAACTCGGCGGTGATGCAGTGCAGACCGATATCAGCGCACCAGCTACCAAACGACCCCGGGGTTTCATAACCCACGCTGCTGACCAACGGCAGGCTGAACGCCTCGGCAAGCCATTGACCCAGTTCACTGTGGCGGTTGTCCTCAATGCAGGCCAGCGGGTCGTGGAAAGAGACAACCCATGCGGGGGTAATCTGGTGGATGAGCTGACACAGCGCACGGCTTTCCGGCTCGGAGCCGGGGCGGCTACCGGTCAGTAACACCACGTCACGTTGCTCAGCGGCGCTGTTCCAGCGATAAACTGTTTCGCCTTCCTTCCAGTTCGCCGAAGGGAAATTTCGATTCAAATCCACACCGTTCGCGTTGGCGCGCAGCCCGAGCTGACAGCCGTCCGGGTTAACCGCCAGCACCACGTGATGACGGCGAAGATCCGTCGCCAGCGTGCGCAGCGCGCAGGAGAGGGTGACGACCGATGAGTTCTCGTCGCCATGCGTGCCAGCAATGATTAAGCCGCTCTGCGGGCCAGCCAGCGGGGCAGGAAACCAGAGTAAAGGGGCTCCAAGCAGCGAGCGTCCATAGTGTTGTGTTCCTGGCGGGAACGCGCCGCGCTGGGCGCGAGGGCGAGTAACTGACATACGCGGAGTCCTGATACGCAAGGGGGATATTGAGCAGTGTTGTGCAAAATCCGCCGCGAATCAAATAGTTTCCCTTATAGATATTGCTGGGGATATATCAAGTTTATGTGACATGTTGTTTGCAATTAACGCGACTGAAACAAATAATATTTTCATCAAGTTGTGTGGGTTTACCTATTTTAAGGGGATGTCATGAAGTTACCGTTCACCTTGACCTGCTGTGCAGCCTTGCTTTCAGGTCTGAGTACTCTCGCCGTTGCGGCCGACGTTCCCGCCGGAACGGTGCTGGCGAAGCAGCAAACGCTGGTTCGTCATATTAAAGATGAACCCGCTTCACTGGACCCCGCAAAAGCGGTGGGGCTGCCTGAAATCCAGGTGATTCGCGATCTGTTCGAAGGGCTGGTTAACCAGGATGCCAACGGCAACATTATTCCTGGGGTCGCTACACGCTGGCAAACCAACGACCAGCGTATCTGGACCTTTACTCTGCGTAACGACGCGAAATGGTCTGACGGTACGCCGGTCACCGCGCAGGACTTTGTCTATAGCTGGCAACGACTGGTTGACCCAAATACTACATCACCGTTCGCCTGGTTTGCCGCGCTGGCGGGGATTAACAATGCCCAGGATATTATTGATGGCAAAGCCAAGCCGGAAACGCTGGGCGTGACGGCGGTCGATGCGCACACCCTGCGCGTGCAGCTGGATAAACCGCTGCCGTGGTTTGTGAATCTGACCGCTAACTTCTCGCTGTTCCCGGTGAATAAAGCCAACGTCGAAAGCGACAAAAACTGGACGCGCCCGGGCAAGCTGGTGGGCAATGGGGCTTACGTGCTGGCCGACCGCGTGGTGAATGAGAAGCTGGTGGCGGTGCCGAACAAGTACTACTGGGATAACGGCAAAACGATTATCCAGAAAGTGACCTTTGTGCCAATCAACCAGGAGTCGTCTGCGACGAAGCGTTACCTGGCAGGTGATATCGATATCACGGAATCCTTCCCGAAAAACCAGTATCAAAAGCTGCTCAAAGAGCTGCCGGGGCAGGTTTACACTCCGGCACAGCTGGGCACCTATTACTACGCGTTCAACACCCAAAAAGGGCCAACAGCCGATGCGCGCGTCCGTCTGGCACTGAGCATGAGCATTGACCGACGAATTATTGCCGAGAAAGTATTAGGCACGGGGGAGAAACCAGCATGGCGCTTTACGCCAGATGTGACGGCGGGCTTTAAGCCGCAGGACTCAGAGATGGCTAACGCAAGCCAGGCCGAGCTGAACGCCCAGGCTAAAATGTTGCTGCAGGCGGCAGGTTACGGCCCGAATCGTCCGCTGAAGCTGACGCTGCTCTATAACACCTCTGAGAACCACCAGAAGATAGCGATCGCCGTCGCATCGATGTGGAAGAAAAACCTTGGCGTAGACGTTAAGTTGCAAAACCAGGAGTGGAAAACCTATATCGATAGCCGCAATACGGGTAATTTCGATGTGATACGCGCGTCATGGGTAGGGGACTACAACGAGCCGTCAACCTTCCTCTCGCTGCTCACGTCGACCAACACCGGCAATATCTCGCGCTTCAGTGACCCGACCTACGATAAGGTCATTCGTCAGGCGACGCTTGAGAATACTGCTGAAGCCCGCAATGCCGACTACAACGCGGCAGAAAAAATTCTGGCGGAGAAAGCGCCGATTGCGCCTATCTATCAGTACACCAACGGGCGTTTGATTAAGCCGTGGGTAAAAGGGTACCCGATCACCAATCCGGAAGATGTGGCTTATACGCATACGATGTATATCGTGAAGCACTGACAAATCACGGTTGCCTGACTCGGTCAGGCAACCGTCAGTATCTTACTCGCTATATCGTCCATTTTCGTCAACGGTTAAAAGCATCACTCCTTCAGTAAAAGGCGGTAGTAATGCCGCCCCATCGGCCTACATCCAGTGTTTAATCGCAAAAATGGTAATCTATAACCCTATTAATGGTTGGACTTTCCATCGGCAGAGTCTTATCTTGAGAATAAACATATGAGGTTATCATCATGAAAGACGTAGTAGATAAATGCAGTACCAAAGGGTGTGCCATCGATATTGGTACCATCATTGAGAATGATAATTGTACGGCTGTGATCGAGCGGTTTTTCCCGACGGAAAATGAAGCCGAACTCGCCGTGGCTAAGATTAAGAAACTGGCCGCCGCAGCGTCCTCGGATGAAGACGCTGTCGTTGATTATCAGATTGTTAATGCCGATAACGACGTGAAGCTGAACGCTTCAGTGACGTTCTCTTGCCAGGCTGAGATGATTATTTTCGAATTATCATTACGTTCCGCATTCTAATCGTCACGTTCCAGCCAGCGCGTCTTGCAGATGCTGGCTGGAACGCGTGAATTTACCATTCGCCTAACTTTTTATGTGGCAGTTTCCAATAGCCCACGATAATCCAGATAGCCGTAATCGCGGCGGCGGCAAAGGCCACCATTCTCAGACCCTGCGTCATGTCCGACTCCGCATTCAGTATTAACCCAAATACGGCCACGCCGCTGACTCCACCCATTTGTCTGGCACAGTTAAAAAAGGCGGACGCTGAACCGGCAGATTGATGAGAGGCCTGTGAAAGTACCAGGTTGGTCATTATCGGCATGGCAAAGGAAGTTCCGCTACCAAGCAGTACCATGGGAATAAAGAGTTGGTAAGCGGTCCATTCTGGAGAGACGAACAGCACGATAATGAACCCGAGCAGGCTGATACCGCTGCCCAGCAGAGACAGACTCTTGATGGAATACCTGGAAGAGAACCATTTCGAGGAAAAATTTACCAATGCGGTGATGGCCATCATCGGCATAAAGGCAATCCCGGTCTCCAGTGCGGACAGATGAAGCTGATTCTGGAAGAAAATACTGAAGATAAATACGGCGCCGTAGAAAACAAGATTGCATAAAAAACCGACGACAACCGCGCTCGGGATATATTGGTTAGAGAGCACATCGCGGGCGATAACCGGGTTCAGTGAACGTTTATCGATTCGTCTATTGGATACCAACAGCAGTAGCCCCAGCACCAGCGTGGTGACAATTATTGGGCTACTCCAGCCGTATTGCCCCGCCTCGGTGAGCGTAAATGTCAGCAGGGCCAGACTGGCGGCGATGAGTGATTGGCTCAGCACGTTAATGCGCGCAGGCGCGAGAGGGCTGGCCGGTGCCAGAGACTGAATCAGAACGATGCTGATAAGCCCAAGTGGGAAGTTAATCAGAAAAATGCTTTTCCAGCCGCAGTACTTAATTAATACTCCGCCAACAACGGGTCCTGCCACCAGCGCCAGAGAGCCCGCGGCAGCCCACATCGCAATGGCTGCCGATCGCTCACGCGTATCGGAAAAATATTGACGCAGTAAGGTTAATGAACTCGGCAGCAGTAACGCCGCACCAATGCCCTGTATTCCGCGCATCAGATCAAGCCAGTAGATAGTTGGGGAGAGGGCGCAGCATACCGAGGCGATAATGAAGATGACGACCCCGGTAATGAACGTTTTTTTAGAACCAAAGCGGTCGACGAGGCTTCCTGAACTCAGCATCAGCGCGGCGAAGACTAGGGCGTAGGCATTAATGACCCATTCCAGATCGGACACGGTGGCATCATACGCCACTTTAAGCGAATGCAGCCCGACGTTGACAATACTGACATCAAGCTGAACAAGCACGATCCCCAGACAGGAGGCAAAGGTAAACAGACGCTTGCGCGTCGTCATTTGGCTGGACATAGATTTCCCGATTCGTTGCGGTGCTGCCTGCGTTAGCCGCTGGCAGGGTTAAAACGGCTGCCGGATGTTCCTGAATATCTGGTCTGGCAGCAAAACTCACCGCGAAGGGTATCGATAATTTTAGAGATTATTAATAATCAATAATCCATATTTATTTCGTGAGAATCTCAATCTGGTTCTTTTGAGTGAAAAGTAGTCAGTGGGTAAACAGCGCCTTCGAGATACGCCCTTCGATAATGCCTTTCCGTGAAGCGATTTTAATGCTTCCATATTAATAAGAACGGAGTGATTATTGTATTAAGGTTATTAGCAGGGCTTCTTAATGACGGAAAATTTTAATGAACTGGCCGCATTTGCGCTGGTTGCCAGCGAACGGAGCTTCACTCGGGCGGCGGCGAAAATAGGGATATCGCAATCGGCATTGAGCCAGACAATACGAAATCTGGAAGCCCGGCTGGAAGTGCGCCTGTTGACGCGTACGACCCGCAGCGTGTCGCCGACGGAAGCCGGTGAGTTTTTACTGAACAGCCTAGCGCCTAAGCTCGATGAAATTACTCATGCTGTCAATGCGTTAAAAGGGATGCGACAAAAGCCAGCCGGGACGGTCAGAATCGCGGCGTCAGCCCATGCCGCCATCTCGGTGATTGAACCAGGTTTGCGGCAACTGCTAAGAGAAAACCCGGACATCCACATTGAAATCTCAGTTAATGACTCTCTGGAAGATATCGTGGCGGAACGCTTTGATGCCGGGGTCAGGCTGGGGGAGCAGGTTGCCAGAGATATGATTGCGACCCGAATAAGCCCGGATATTCGTATGGCGATAGTCGGGTCGCCGGATTATTTTTCACGTTATCCTGAACCACAATCTCTCCAGGAGTTGCCCCGCCATAACTGCATTAATTTACGTCTTCCAACTTACGGAGGTCTGTACGCCTGGGAGTTCAACCATCACGGCGACACCTTGAATGTGAAAGTGGAAGGGCAACTGATCGTCAACAGCCTGGAACTGATGTTGAATGCGGTACGGGCGGGGAGCGGGCTTTGCTGCATCCCAGAAGATGTGGTGGAAAATGACATCCGGGAAGGGGCGCTGATACGGGTGCTGGAGGCACACAGCCCGCTGATGCCAGGCTATCACTTGTACTACCCGGACAGACGCCACCATTCACCTGCGTTTTTGCTGGTACTGGAGGCGCTGAAAAACAAGAGCCGCCAGCCGCGCTGACTGCTTTTTCGCTGAGAAACGAGGACTAGCCTTAGCCAGGAGGCGGCCAGCATGCTGGCCGCTAAGGATTACAGTTCCTGCGCCGTCGGGCGGAAAATGATTTCGCTGACCCCAACATCCTCCGGTTCGTTAATGGCAAACGCCACCATGCGGGCATAAGTTTCCGGCGGTACGCCCACGTTTTCGACATACTCGCGGTTTGCTGCCTGGACGTCTTTATCTGAAATATGTTCCAGCAGTTCGGTTTTTACAGCACCGGGGGAGATCAACGTCGCGCGAATGTTGTCCGCCGCTGTCTCCATACGTAGGCCTTCAGTCAGTGCCCTGACGGCAAATTTCGTTGCGGAATAAACCGCTGAGCTCTGGAAAACCAGATGGGCGGCAACGGAGGCGGTATTGATAATATGGCCCGATTTTTGCGCCTTCATGTGAGGCAGTACCGCAGCAATGCCGTGCAGCACGCCGCGCAGATTCACATCAATCATCTGGTTCCATTCATCAACGTTTCCCTGCTCAAGACGAGAAAGCGGCATCAAGCCTGCGTTGTTGATAAGGACATCAACCCGGCCAAACGCGCTGATGGTTTTCTGGATAAGTGCTTCCACATCAGCAAGCTTTGTGACGTCGGTGGCGATGGCGAGCGCTTCTTTACCCTGCTGCTTTAATTCATTGGCAATGGCTTCGATGCGATCGGCTCGACGGGCGGCCATCACAATTTTTGCGCCTTTGTCAGCGAGGTGGCGGGCAGCGGCTTCGCCCATACCGCTTGATGCTCCGGTGATGACAATCACTTTGCCCTGAATATTATCTGTCATTTTACGCTCCTGATAAGTGGATGAAGTGTCACCGGCATAGGTAATCGTCGGCTTAGCATTCGACCTTCCGCGGGGGAATGCCTGAAACAGTACTCATCCTAGCAGGGGGATATTCATTCGATAATACTCGTAAATTTCTAACATAAATAAGTAAGGCTAATTAATAATGGTCGGGATGTATTCAGAAGTAGCAATAGAATGTGCAAAGGCAAGCGAACCCGTTGAGCGTAAGGTCTGCCTTGTTGCCCGCGAGAACGATGGTGTAAGGTACGTTTTTTTCATGGCTTGTGAAATACGATGATTAATACGGCAATGGTGTACCGGCAATTTGGGAAACCTGAAGAAGTCCTTCAACCGGAAACCGGCCTGAAAGCGAAACGCGCTGAGCATCATCTCCGGGTTAAAATGTTGCTGGCTCCGGTCAACGCATCCGATTTAATCCCGATAACAGGGGCTTATCGCCATCGCGTTTCAGTACCTGCTGTTGCAGGATACGAAGGCGTTGGACGCGTTATTGACGCTCCCTCGCAATATGCTGCACTGATAGGGCAACGGGTTCTACCACTACGCGCAGAGGGCACCTGGCAACAATACGTTGATTGCCCTCCAGCGTTTGCCATTCCAGTCCCTCATGACATCGATAATGTTCTGGCAGCAAGAGCCTATATTAATCCACTCGCCGCCAGGCTAATGCTTCGCCACGATAATCCTGCAGGCAAAACTGTGATGATCACCGCCGCGGGCTCTGACTGTGCGCTTTTATTAGGGCAGTGGGCCCAGCGGTTGGGCGCGTCATCGGTCTATGGTGTTTATCGCTCGGCCAGTCATCAGGAAAAACTGACGCGTTGCGGCATTATTCCGGTTCAGCAGGAGGACACGGCTTACCTTTCCACTATTACCGCTCGCTGCGATCTGGTTTATGACGCGGTAGGTGGGGCGTTGGCCGCGTTGATACTTGATGGAATGAAACCAGAGGGCATCTTTGTTTCCTATGGCTTGCTTTCTGGTAAGCCTTATCAAATACGCGATTCGCACCCCATCACAAAATGGTTTCATGTCCGCCATTATCTGAATGGTTTCACCGATAACGGTTGGCAGCAGGCGTTTAACGAAATATGGGATTTACTGCGGGAAAGTGAGCTTAACGATTGTAAGCTTTACCCGTTAGCGTCGTGGCAGGAGGCGGTATCGTGTTACCGCCAACCAGGGAGCGCTTGCAGGCCGCTATTGCAACTGGGGGAATGATGGCGTCGTATCTGGGGGAACTCAGGGATGATGAAGCTGATGGCACATTTGGATTAATGAATTCATTGCATAAGTCAAATCAGGTATTGCTGGCTAATCGTCACGATATTTCTGTCCTAAAATCATGTTTTAACCAGCCTGGAGCCTTACCGTGGAATATTCAGTTTTAAGTAACAACCTCAAAATGCCAATGATGGGTTTTGGCGTGTTTAAAGTCACCGATAAAGAAGAGTGTAAGCAGTCGGTGTTAAGCGCGATTCGCACGGGCTATCGCCTCATTGATACTGCCGCCGTCTACGGTAACGAAGACGCCGTGGGTGATGCCGTTCGTGAAGCTATCGCGCAAGGGCTGTGTACCCGTGAAGAGTTGTTTATTACTTCCAAGCTGTGGGTTCAGGACATGGCCAGTTACGAGACGGCTAAGGCGGGTATTGAGGCGTCGCTGAAAAAATCAGGGCTAGAGTATTTTGATCTCTACTTGCTGCATCAGGCGATGCGTGACTATTTCAGCGCGTGGCGCGCCCTTGAAGACGCTTATGATGCCGGTAAACTCAAAGCCATCGGCGTATCCAATTTCTATGCGCACGTGGTGGCGAACTTCTGCGAAACCGTCCGAATTAAGCCGATGGTGAATCAGGTTGAGCTGCATCCTTACTTCGCGCAGCCTGAAGCGCTTGAGACCATGAAGTATTACCACATCCAGCCAGAAGCCTGGGCACCTTTAGGCGGAGGTAGACATCAGCCGCATGAAGATAAAATGCTGCAGGGTATTGCAGATGCTCATCATAAAACCATCGCTCAGGTTATGCTGCGCTGGAACGTGCAGCGTGGCGTCACGGTTATTCCTAAATCGACGAAGCAGAAACGCATTGAAGAGAATTTTGCCATCTGGGATTTTGCGCTGACCGAGAGCGATATGGCGCAAATCAGCGCGCTGGATTTAGGCTATGTGGGTGAAGCGGTGAAGCATTTTAATCCTGAGTTTGTCCGCGGCTGTCTTGGCGTTAAAATCCACGATTGAGCGGTATGATCGTTGATGTGATAAACAATAGGCCGGATGGACCTGCCTATGACGACACGCTTAACTGCACCAAGGGGGACTCATCACGCCTGGTGCAGTTTGACCGTATATCCCTGTTCTGACCAGTACTGAAGAAGTTCAGTTTGTCTGATGGATGCTGTTTTTCCGGTCCAGACATATAACGTTTGCCCCGGAAACAGTTCAGGGCGGGGCGATGAGACAAATTCTGGTATGACGGTGAGGTGCCATCCTTCCTGAGACAGTCGCCATGCCTCGAGCCAGAGACCGGTTCGGTCTTCGATGTCCCATGCCATGATAAGCGCTTCCTTACCTGACTTACGACGAGAATCATTCAGTGAAGCCGCCACCAGTTCAGTCAGAATGCCGTCAAACATGCCTGATAGCATTTTGCCCGTTTGATTATCTAACGTAAGACGCAGTCGGACAGGGTTAATAATATTATCAATCAGTTCAGGCGCCGTATGCTCGCGCGTCAGCGTCACCAGCTTTGCCCGTAGCTTGGCCGGGGAGGCTAATCTGAGTACGGTCATCAGGTTTTCTTGCAATGCGTTGCAGTTGTCAGCGGGAACGGGCTTTTCCGCTTCCAGCAGCGCTTTAATTTTCCCGACCGATGTGCCGCCTTTTATCAGCGCTTTAATTTCTTCGATGCGCTGAATGTCTTCTTCATCAAAAAGACGGTGCCCACCCTCAGTGCGCTGAGGCTTAAGAAGACCATAACGTCTTTGCCACGCCCGCAGAGTGACCGGGTTTATCCCGCATCTCTCGGCAACCTCACCAATGCTATAACTTGACATATTTCCCCTAAAAGCACTGTCCAGATGAAGGCGGTGTTAAGCGCCCATTAAGTCTCTTTAAGATACAGTACTGAGTTAAATATTTACTCAATACCCTGAGAGAGGTCAAACTCTCAGGGCATCTTTCGGAATCTATTCCTAAACGAACGTTACGTCGTTAAATCGTGGCATTATACCTTTTTTTCTGGCCAGGCAATGCTCGGTATTCTATTGCATTCGGGCGTTGAGAAAAGCGGGCCCTGAAAGTGCTCGATGCCTGCGGATTCAAGCCACATCCACTCTTCTGCCAGCATGATGCCATCAGCGGAGAGCCGGATTTCGAGGGAAGAGCAGCATTTGATAATGGCATGGATAATGGCCTGACGTGGGCCGCTTTTGTGCACTTCTGTAATCAGGTCCTGACTTATTTTTATGCGATCGGGCTGAAAACGGGCCAGCAGCTGTAAGCCTGCGAAACCTGCGCCGAAGTGATCGATAGCTACGCTTATTCCTGAGGCTTTAAGCCCTTTGACGGCATCCGCAAATTCATCAAAGCGTGAGATGACTTCGTTTTCAGTGAACTGTACCTCAATCTGTTCCGGAACCAGGCCATTCGCGGCAATTTCAGTGAGCAGGAAATCAACGGCACCAGGCACATTTACCAGCGTCATGGGCATCAGGCTGACGGATAGCACACCGGAACCCGTCAGAAGTTGGGCTCCTGTGGAAAACGCGAACTTCTTGGCCATCAGGTCAGCTTGATACATGTCGTCCCCAGGCGGAACAGGGGCTGTAGAAGCTGGAGCAGGGCCGCGTGTTCGCGCCTCTAGCGATACAATTTCTCTGGACAGCGGGTCGATCAGCGGCTGAAAGCCTATCGCTTCTGATGCCTTAGAGGGGGCGCCATTTTCGGCCTGGTCTTCGGCGATAAATTGCCAGCTGTCGGCGGGGGGGATTTCATACACGTTGTCTTTTCCGTCCGTCAGCACGAACGTTCTGACAAACTGTAGCGCGCGATCGCTATAGGTCAACTGATACCGGCTTGTCCCCTTGTCCAGTACCGCCTGTAACACATCATCCTGACCGTGTTTACGTAAATCAAATAGCTCCATACCGGCTTTGCCAAAGCGGCGGGCCGGAGCATAGTCGCACATCAGCTCTACGACATTGTAATGTCGCACGTCCTGGCAGATCTGTTGGTAAATCGTTTTGACGGTTCTCTCTGGCCCCTCTAAGAGCTGGAAGAAGTGAAGGCCATTAAACAGCAGAATGCCGGTAACGTTTTCATGCTCATTCCTGAGGTTAGCCGCAGCTATCATCGTTTCGACGTCCCTGAAAGGTACGGAATCGCATAAACGACTGCGGTAAATAAGTGTGGTGAGCATAGGTTGTCCAGTGACAAGGTGGGGGTAGGGACAGGCTAACAGATAATTGCTGCAAACGCTTAATTCACAAACATTTTTTTTACAAGCAATTAACTTTTGTGGGTGGTTTTTATCCTTGGTTGTACAGGTTTTTTTAACCCTCTTCATTTTATGTACAGTATTGTCCGTAGGTTGAGTATGGAGTTTTGTATTTATGTCATTGATTAAAAACAAAAAGCACTTTTTGTTAATTGTTGCGTAATAATTTTGTACACATTTTTTGTATAAGTTTGCTAAGTTTATTTAACCAAAGCATTACCCCCTGTCAATAACCGGAGAGAAAATGCAGAGATCACTTCCAGGCGCAGATTCGGCCGCTGCGATTACACGCTACTTTGCTAAGGCAGAGTTACCGACACAGCACCTTATTCTCGGTGAGATAGTGGCTGAAATTTTACATGATGGGCGCAGCCTGAATCGTAAAGCCATTTGCACAAAACTGCTCTCACGGCTCGATAAAGCACAAAATACCGAAGAGGAAGCGCACTGCAACCGTTTGATTGGCATGCTGTTTGACTGAGCCATTTCTGAAAGACCGGAAATAAAAGTAAGACACTTATGCTATGAAGACGCTAATCAAAACGCAGATGCGTAACGAGCTTATCGGGCAGGCCATACTGGCGCTTCTTATCCAGAAAAGCCCGATATCAGAACGCACGCTGCTCATGCAGTTACGGAATATTCAAACTATGGTGCCGGACCCCGTACGGCAGGAGGCCTTGCAGGAGCTGATCGCCGAACTTTCAATTAGGGTAAAAAAAGTCACCTCAGACGCCGTTAAGGTGACGCGGGAAAACGATAGCGAAGTCCGAAAATCGGAACCCGGTGACGAAAAGAGACGTGCCGATATTGTGCACAATTCACACAAATTACATTAACTTACCTCTCAGGAAAAAGAATCATGCAGACTCAACCTTTTACCGTCGCGCTGTCTGACAAAACGCTCGAAAACTTTTTCTCTCACTCCGGTGAGGCGATGGCTGAGGAAGCCAAACTCTTAGGCGATGTGGCTCAGGAGATGCTGGCTGTGGGTATGCCATTGACCAATAAGAACCTGATTATTTGTCTCATTAAAGCGCTCGATTGCGCTGAAGGGGTCGTTCAGGCGGATATTATTCGCAAGACGTTAGAAATTGTTGTGAGCCACACGTCTGATGACTTTTAACCTCCTGTTAGCAAAGTAGCGGAGCGTCGTTTTATCAACAGAGCAGGTAGCACAAATGAAAAATGCTATTCCTGATAAGTACATTTTCAGCTGCGAGCTTTTCAGAAATGTGGAAAGAAGCGCAATGACTGATTTTGGTTCCTCTGACATTGACGTTATCAAGGCTGTCATTATTAAAAAAATGGCTAAAGAGCGAAATGCCATACTTTTCGATCTCTATCAACAAATTTTAATAAAAGTGACGCAGCATGATATCGCCATCAAATGAACAATATATTCCAATAAGTATCCGGAGCCTAAAATGAAGCGAGTGAAAACAGCAGATATCTGGGTCAGTGATATTTACCTACAGCATGGGCTTGAGATCTTGCTTGAAAAGTCGTTCTCAGCGCCAGCACGTAAACGTTTTGTCTTTTTTACCATCGAAAATTATTATGATGTTAAGGCGCAAAATTATGATTTATCCACCCATCGTCTGGTGTTGTTGACGCAGGGGGATATGTATTATTTTCTCAGTGATTTCAAAATGTTTAGGCTTCACGCACGCTGCGATCTTTCTACCATGCAACGTTCCATTAAAGAAATTGCTTCGGATGTAGAAAAAATCAGGAAAAGACCTGAGAAAATAGTGCTAACTGCCAAAGATAAGGTCTATCTGGATCAATTCAGTTCCGGTAAAAGTGTGCAGGAAATTGCGTTATTAAATAAAATTCATTACAAGACCGTCTATCAGAATCGCCAAAAATTAATCGCTAAATTAGGCTGCACCAATCTGGTTAACTTCTTTAGAACGTTGAAAAGCGATGTGTTCAAAACGTGGGTAGTTTCAGCATAGTAAAACGGTTGACTCTAACTATACTGCCAATTAATCACATTTTTCGCGATGTCATCTAATATTGATATCGTGTGAAATGTGATTGTTTCGTTATACTCAATAAATTATTGCCGTTATGCATTAATACATTAACGTTTTTTGGGAGTAAAGGATAATGGTCAACCCCACGTTATTGCAATGCTTTCATTGGTATTACCCTGATGGCGGTGAGCTGTGGCGAGAGGCTGAAAGTCTCGCCCCGCACCTTAATGAGATAGGTATCAATATGATTTGGCTGCCTCCGGCATACAAGGGGGCGTCCGGGGGATACTCGGTAGGGTATGACAGCTACGATTTATTTGACCTTGGTGAGTTTGACCAAAAAGGTTCTGTGCCCACCAAATATGGCGATAAAGCGCAGCTACTCTCCGCCGTTTCCGCATTGAAAAAGCACGATATTGCGGTATTGATGGATGTGGTGCTGAACCACAAAATGGGTGCGGATGAGAAAGAACGAATCCAGGTTCAGCGGGTTAATGAGCAAGACCGCACGCAGATAGATGACGAGGTGATTGAATGCGAAGCCTGGTCTAAGTACACCTATCCCGTGCGTGCCGGGCAATATTCTCAATTCATCTGGGATCATAAATGCTTTAACGGTATTGACCACATCGAAAATCCAGATGAAAACGGCGTTTTTAAAATCGTTAATGATTATAGCGGCGAAGGCTGGAACGATCAGGTTGATGACGAAATGGGTAACTTTGATTATCTGATGGGCGCTAACACGGATTTTCGCAATCACGCGGTGACCGAAGAACTCAAGTACTGGGCCCGTTGGATGTTGGAACAAACGCAGTGTGACGGTTTTCGTCTTGATGCGGTAAAACACATTCCGGCCTGGTTCTATAAAGAGTGGATTGGGCATGTACAGGAAGTTGCGCCAAAACCGCTGTTTATT
The DNA here is from genome assembly GCF_044197065.1 of Kluyvera chengduensis. Lineage (NCBI taxonomy): Bacteria > Pseudomonadati > Pseudomonadota > Gammaproteobacteria > Enterobacterales > Enterobacteriaceae > Kluyvera > Kluyvera chengduensis. The sequence continues at coordinate 197,514 of NZ_JBIQOI010000002.1, read as the reverse complement.
GTGGCGGAATACTGGTCTCACGAGGTCGGTAAGCTGCAGCACTATATTAACCAGGTCGATGGTCAGACACTTTTGTTTGATGCGCCGCTGCAAATGCACTTCCACGAGGCCTCCCGTCAAGGGAGAGACTACGATCTGAGCCAGATTTTCACCGGCACTCTTGTTGAAGCGGACCCTTTCCATGCCGTAACGCTGGTGGCCAATCACGACACTCAACCTCTTCAGGCGCTGGAGGCTCCGGTTGAATCCTGGTTTAAGCCGCTGGCCTACGCCTTAATACTGTTACGCGAGAATGGGGTGCCGTCGGTGTTTTATCCCGACCTGTTTGGGGCCACTTATGAAGATACCGGCCAGGATGGCAACTCTTACTCTATCGATATGCCGGTCATTTACCAGTTACATGAGCTGATTGACGCGCGTCAGCGTTTTGCCCATGGCGTCCAGACGCTATTTTTCGATCATCCCAACTGCATTGCGTTTAGCCGCAGCGGCACTCGAGATGCGCCGGGCTGTGTCGTGGTGATGTCCAACGGCGATGATGGGGAAAAAACGATTGCGCTGGGTGAAAACTACGGTAATAAAAACTGGAGAGATTTCCTTAATAACCGTGCAGAGACGGTGACGACCGATGAGGCAGGCACCGGTATCTTTACCTGCAAGGGTGGTAGCGTCAGCGTGTGGGTGATGGAGGATGTGCTGTAAATCTCGCGAGTGGTCGGCAGAATGCCGGCCACTCGCCCTAACAAACTCTCCGAAAAGGCGAGCGCAGGTTAACGTAATAGCTCGGCAAATTTCGCCAGCCACTGCGGATGCGCAGGCCATGCCGGTGCCGTCACCAGGTTGCCATCGACATACGCCTCATCAATACCGATTTGCGCGAATTCTCCACCGCTAAGTCGTACTTCAGGCGCACAGGCCGGGTAGGCGCTACAGGTTCGCCCCTTCAAAACCCCAGCGGCTGCCAGCAGCTGCGGGCCGTGGCACACGGCGGCAATGGGCTTGTTCGCCGCATCAAAATCCTGTACCAGCGTGATAACCGACTCATACAAGCGCAAATATTCCGGCGCGCGTCCGCCGGGGATCAGCAGCGCGTCATAATCTGCCTCATTCACGCTGGCAAAATCGGCGTTGAGCACAAAACGGTGGCCGGGTTTCTCGCTGTAGGTCTGGGCGTCGTCAAAATCATGAATGGCCGTCATGATGTAGTCGCCTTTAGGCTTATCCGGACAAACCGCGTCCACCTGATGACCAATCATCTGCAGTGCCTGAAAAGGTACCATGGTTTCATAATCTTCCGCGTAATCACCCACCAGCATCAGTATTCTTTTGCCTGCCATAACCTCTCCTCATTGAGTAAAGATGTTTAAGATATAGCCTGTCTGAGGTGGCTTTGCGACCCGTAAACCGCGTGCTGCGTCACGGATAGGGTGATGAGTGGGGAAGTGGGGGTGAGGATGCGGACAAGAGCAGCCCCATTTTCACTCAGGCGCCTTCACTTGCGTAGGTAGCGGCGATGCTATACCTGGCGAACGGAATGGCGTAGAGGAGAGAGTTCAGGCCAGCGAATATCAATCTTATATGCTGGCCTATCTTGAGGATGCGGATCGCTAGCGGTCGATTTACCGCTTCGTACTGGCTCGTAACTGTAACGTTGAAGGCAGCTCAATGGTTTTTTCTGGTGGGTTGCCCGCCAGTAAATCGAGGAGCGTTTGCCCCGCCAACGTCCCGGTTTCACTCCACGGAAACTCCACGGCAGTGAGCGCAGGCGAGCAGACGGCGGCGAGCATACCGCCGCTCAGGCTCGCCACGGCCAGCGTATCGGGGACTTTTACCCCGGCACCGTGGCAGGCCATAATGCAGCCACAGGCAATTTCATCAGAAGTACAAATCAGCGCATCCAGTTCAGGCCAGGTGATACGAATATCCCCCAACAGGTTTAAACCGGTCGTAATGCCAGGCGGCAGATGCGACGTCACCACGCGATGCGGGGAGTGGTTAATTGAGAGCATGGCGCTGTTCCAGCCGCTCAGCACCTGGCGGAACATGATGTTATTGGACGCGGTACAGAGCAGGCCGATGTTTTTATAGCCACTTTTCGCAAGCGAAGTCACCAGCTTTTTAATGGCTGCGGCGTAGTCAACGCCAATGCTGACCCAACTGGCATCGCGGTTAATCGCGCCAATTTCGACCACAGGTACGCCGGTGTTGATAAGCATCTGCGAACAACTACTGATGTTATCAATATTGAACTGGACAATCGCCGCCGGGTTATAGGCGAGCATCTGCGCAAACGCTTTTTCTTCGCTCTGGCCCCCCTGTCCGGACTCAATAAACATCATGCTGAAGCCTTGCGTAGACAATACGGTCTGCAGCGTTTCGGAGACGGCAAGAAAACCGGGGGAAGAGAAGGTGGGTACAACGCCCATGACCAGGCTGGAATCGGCAGAGGCGAGATTACGAGCCTGTAGGTTTGGTACATAGCCTAATTCGCTCACCGCGGCTTCAATGCGGGAGCGCAGCTCTGGGTTTACTTTTTCAGGCATTCGTAACGCACGCGACACGGTCATCGTGCTAACACCGACCAGTTTTGCCACTTCGGCAAGCGTAATCTTACCGGTGTTTTTTCTGCGTTTTTCTCTCGCACCGTCATCCGTTTGTAGCGTCTGCACTGATGTCCTCCTTCAGCTTGTCTGGGCACCCATTGTAATAGATGTTTAGCGTTTTGCGCATTGCCCAACTGCAAAGTAATGATAAGTATGGGTAATAAAGTTAGCGTTAACAAGAATTTTAACATTGCTATCATGTTAGCGCTAACTTTGCGATATGGATCACGGTAAGCCGTAAAGGCATTCCACTATAGTAGGCCCACTTTCAACGCTCTCGGGGTATTTATGATTACGACCTGGCTACCTGTAGAAAATATCCAGATTGTGGATTCAGTCAGTGACTGGAAGCAGGCCATTACGCTGTCGGCACAACCTTTATTGGTGAAAGGTGCGATTACTGAAGATTATATTAACGCGATTTTTAACAGCCATCAGGAACTCGGCCCTTATTATGTTTTAGCACCCGGCCTGGCAATGCCACATGCACGCCCGGAGCAGGGGGCGATTAAAAATGGTTTGTCACTTTTACATATTAAACAAGGTGTCTCTTTTGACGCTGATGAGAATGACCCTATCTATGTTGTGATTATGTTGTGCGCACTTTCAGGCGAAGAACACATCAACATGATTACGGCACTGGCAGAGATTTTTAGTGATGATGAACGTCTCTCAGCACTGCTGAAAGCATCATCAATGGAAGCAATTCAAAGCGTTATCAACGGATAATGAGGTAAAGATGAAAAAGGTTCTGATTGTTTGCGGTAATGGTTTAGGCAGCAGCTTCATTGTTGAAATGAACGTTAAAAAAATCCTCAAAGAGTTGAATAAAGACGCAGAGGTTTCCCATACAGACCTTACGTCGGCGAAAAGCGAAACTGCCGACATTATCCTTAGCGCGAAAGATATCGCTGAACATCTGTCCAGTCATTCCGCGAAGGTCTTTGGTCTGTCTAATCTGCTGGACAACAATAAAATTAAAGAAATTCTCTCTGAGAATATCTGATTAATTATTTGCGGCCCTACGGAGCTATTCTATGCTGCAGTTTATTATTCATGATGTGTTGGGTACGCCAGCAATTCTGGTCGGTCTGTTTTCCCTGATTGGCTTATTATTGCAGAAGAAAGCATTTTCCGATGTTATTTCCGGAACCCTCAAAACAATTATGGGTTTTGTGATATTAACATCCGGCGCGGCGATTATCGCCACGACCTTGACCACGTTTAGCCAGCTGTTTGAGCATTCGTTCCATATTCAGGGCGTGGTGCCAAACACTGACGCCATGGCGGCGCTGGCGCAGAAAAACTACGGTACTGCGACGGCGATGATTATGGTGCTGGGGATGCTGTTTAACATCGTTCTCGCCCGTATTACGCCGCTGAAGTACATCTTCCTGACCGGGCACCACACGCTTTACATGTCGGCAATGCTGGCCGTTATTCTCTCCGTCGGCGGTTTGTCGCCGTTCTGGGTAGTGCTGGTTGGCGCGGTGATCCTCGGCATCATGATGGTAGTCTCTCCGGCCATCCTGCAGCCATTCACCCGGAAAATCACCGGCACCGATGACCTGGCGCTGGGCCACTTTGGCTCAACCGGCTATCTGCTGTCGGCGTGGGTGGGGAAAGTGGTCGGTAAGGGCAGCCCGTCGATTGAAGAGCTGAAGGTACCGAAGTCGCTGAACTTCCTGCGTGACTCGTCGGTCGCTATCTCGCTGACGATGATGATCCTGTTCGTAATCCTGGTGTTGGTAGCCGGTAAAGAATTCGTGGAAACCAGCGTTAGCGGCGGTCAGAACTTCATTATCTTCGCCATCATTCAGTCGCTGACCTTTGCTGCCGGCGTGTGGATTATCCTGGCGGGCGTACGCATGATTATTGCCGAAATCGTCCCTGCCTTTAAAGGTATCGCAGACAAACTGGTGAAAGACGCCAAACCGGCACTGGACTGCCCAACGGTCTTCCCATTCGCGCCAAACGCCGTCATTGTCGGCTTCCTGTCGAGCTTTGCCGCAGGCCTGGTGAGTATGTTCCTGTGCCCACTGTTTGGTTTAAGCGTCATCGTTCCAGGCCTGGTCCCGCACTTCTTCTGCGGCGCAACGGCGGGGGTTTACGGCAACATCTGCGGCGGTCGACGCGGGGCGATTATTGGTGCTTTCGCACAGGGTCTGCTGATTTCGTTCTTACCGGCCATTTTGCTGCCGCTGATGGGGGATTTGGGCTTTGCGTCCACCACCTTTGGCGATGCGGACTTCGGCGTGGTAGGCATCATTCTTGGGCATGTAGTGGCGCTCTTTAACTAATTGATTCTAGTGAGGTGAGGTATGGCGGCTAAATTTTCGCCTTCGTTAATGTGCATGGATTTAACGCAGTTCAGAGAACAAATCACGGCCATGAACGGCCGGGCAGACTTCTACCACGTCGATATTATGGACGGTAGCTATGTGAAGAACATCACGCTGTCACCGTTCTTTATCGAAAACCTGAAAAAGATAACCGATGTGCCGATTGACGTGCACCTGATGGTTAACCATCCGGAAGACATTATTCCGATGTGTATTGATGCCGGTGCCGACATCATTAGCTTCCACCCGGAGACGGCGAATAACAAAATCTTCCGTCTGCTGAACCAGATTAAAGATGCTGGTCGTCGCTGCGGCGTGGTGCTGAACCCGGCAACTCCGGCGGATGCTATCAAAGAGTACGCGCATCTGCTGGATAAAGTGACGGTAATGTCGGTTGACCCAGGCTACGCGGGGCAGAAGTTTATCCCGGAATCGCTCAACAAAATCAAACAGCTGATTGCGATGCGTGAAGCGAATGGGTACCACTACCTGACCGAGATTGACGGCTCCTGCAACGAAAAAACTTTCAACGTCATTTCCCAGTCCGGGGTCGATGTGTTCATCGTCGGTACTTCAGGCCTGTTCTCGCTGGCGGAAAACGTCAGCGATGCCTGGGATAAAATGATCGATATCTACCAGCGCGAAGTCGCTGCCTAAAATTGCAGCGCGCTCAGCCGTATTGAGCATTAGCGATGCGCAAAGAGTCTATTTAACCGGTCCCGTCTCTTTGCGCTCCCGCCTGATCATTACGGTTGAGGGCGCTGTAACCTCTTTCTCTCTGGAGTTCCCCTCATGATGACTCGTCGCACGCTTGCGAATGCTTTGCGCATGCTTTCTGTTGATGGTGTACAAAAATCGAATTCCGGTCACCCGGGTGCCCCTATGGGTATGGCTGACATTGCCGAAGTCCTGTGGCGTGATTTTCTGAACCATAACCCACAGAACCCGTCCTGGGCTGACCGTGACCGCTTTGTGCTGTCCAATGGTCACGGCTCCATGCTGATTTATAGCCTGCTGCACCTCACCGGCTACGACCTGCCTATCGAAGAACTGAAAAACTTCCGTCAGCTGCACTCCAAAACCCCAGGCCACCCGGAAGTGGGTTACACCGCAGGTGTTGAAACCACGACTGGCCCACTGGGTCAGGGTATTGCGAACGCTGTCGGTATGGCTATCGCAGAAAAAACGCTGGCGGCGCAGTTCAACCGTCCGGGTCACGACATCGTTGACCACTTCACCTATGCGTTCATGGGCGACGGCTGCATGATGGAAGGCATTTCTCACGAAGTGTGCTCCCTGGCAGGTACCCTGAAGCTGGGCAAACTGATTGCGTTCTACGATGACAACGGCATCTCCATCGACGGCCACGTTGAAGGCTGGTTCACCGATGACACCGCTAAACGTTTCGAAGCCTACCACTGGCACGTGATCCGTGACATCGACGGCCACGATCCAGAAGCGATTAAACGTGCCGTAGAAGAAGCGCGTAAAGTCACCGACAAGCCATCCCTGCTGATGTGCAAAACCGTTATCGGTTTCGGTTCACCAAACAAAGCGGGTACTCACGACTCTCACGGCGCACCGCTGGGTGAAGCCGAAGTGGCGCTGACCCGCGAAAAACTGGGCTGGAAATACGGTCCGTTTGAAATCCCGGCTGACATCTATGCACAGTGGAATGCGAAAGCTGCAGGCCAGGTCAAAGAAGCCGCCTGGAACGACAAGTTCGCCGCTTATGCGAAAGCTTTCCCGCAGGAAGCCGCAGAGTTCACCCGCCGTATGAAAGGTGACATGCCGTCTGACTTCGACGCGAAGGCGAACGAATTCATCGCTAAGCTGCAGGCTAACCCGGCGAAAATCGCCAGCCGTAAAGCGTCTCAGAACGCGATTGAAGCCTTCGGTCCATGGCTTCCTGAATTCCTTGGCGGCTCCGCTGACCTGGCACCGTCTAACCTGACCATCTGGTCCGGCTCTAAGGCGATTAACGAAGACATCGCGGGTAACTATATCCATTACGGCGTGCGCGAATTTGGTATGACCGCAATTGCCAACGGTATTTCGCTGCACGGTGGCTTCCTGCCGTACACCTCGACCTTCCTGATGTTCGTTGAATATGCCCGTAACGCGGTGCGTATGGCGGCGCTGATGAAGAAACGCCAGGTGATGGTCTACACCCACGACTCTATCGGTCTGGGCGAAGATGGCCCAACTCACCAGCCGGTAGAGCAGATTGCCTCCCTGCGCGTGACCCCGAACATGAGCACCTGGCGCCCATGTGACCAGGTTGAATCTGCGATAGCGTGGAAATACGGCGTAGAGCGTCACGACGGCCCAACCGCGCTGATCCTCTCCCGTCAGAACCTGGCGCAACAGGACCGTACCGAAGTGCAGCTGGCGAACGTGGCGCGTGGTGGTTACGTGCTGAAAGACAGCGATGGCCAGCCGCAGATCATCCTGATTGCGACCGGTTCCGAAGTTGAGCTGGCCGTTGCCGCTTACGAAAAACTGACCGCTGAAGGCGTGAAGGCGCGCGTGGTATCCATGCCGTCTACTGACGCCTTCGACAAACAGGACGCGGCTTACCGTGAATCCGTACTGCCGAAAGCGGTATCTGCGCGCGTGGCAATCGAAGCGGGCATCGCCGACTACTGGTTCAAATACGTGGGCCTGAACGGTGCTATCGTTGGCATGACCACCTTCGGTGAGTCTGCGCCAGCGGATCTGCTGTTCAACGCGTTCGGCTTCACCGTAGAAAACGTGCTGGAGAAGGCGAGAGCGCTGTTGTAATTCGTTTTTACCGCACATCAACCCGGCCGCGCGCAGCAACGCCGGGTTATCTATTTCACCTGCCAGTACGGCGGAGAGCCAAATTTTTCTACATAGTAATCAATCACCGCACGCACGTTCAGCGGCGGGTGGCGGGCGTTTGGATAGAGTGCCGCAATTTGCTGCGTATCGGTATGAATCGCCGCATCAACATCTGCTAATAGCTTAATCAGCGTGCCGTTTTTCAGACAGTCACCGATAAGCCAGTCAGGAAACAGCACCAGCCCCATTCCCCCAAGTGCGGCAGACAGCAGCGCGTCGGCGTTATTGGAAACCAGCCTCGGCGACAGCGGGTAGTGGACCCATGGTGCTTCACCTTGCTTCAACAACCAGCGGTTAGGGCCTGACGAACCTTTATAAACCAAACACGCGTGTTGATGGATATCGGCCGGCGATTGCGGTGCGCCGTGCTGACGAAGATAGGCGGGCGAGGCGGCCAGATGGTAATGCTGATTGCCAAACACCCGGGCGTGAAACGCCGAGTCGGTCAAAGCGCCGATGCGAAAAATAACGTCGGTAGCCTCCCGATGCGGGTCGACAAAATCATCGGTCAGCGTCAGCTCAACCTGCAATGCGGGGTAGCGTTCGATGAGCCCGACAAGGGCGGGAGCGATGTGCCGTTGGCCAAAAAAGACCGGTGCATTGATGCGCACCGTGCCAGACGGTGAGGCGGCACGGCTCTGCAACGTCTCTTTTGCTTGCTCAAGTTCATCGGCAATGGCACGGACATGGTCAATCAGCTGCCGCGCGGCTTCTGTTGGGATAACCGAACGCGTATTGCGATAAAACAACTGCTGACCGATAGCCTCTTCAAACTGCTGCATGGTGCGCGAAATCATCGATGCCGAGACCCCTTCTTTGCGGGCGACAACGGAAAAACTTTGCGCATCGTACACCGCAATAAAGAACATCAGGGTGCGGATATTTACCGCGCTGAGATCGAACATTAATGCAAATCCTGAAAAAGTGTTTCTCTACTTATACCATTTTTAAGGCAATCAAAATCGACTATCTTCACCCGCCTTAACGATGGGAGGGTATTGATGCAACTGTTATTGATTGCGTTGGTGATAGCCGGCGGTATGGGGCTGTCGATTGAGGCCGGTATTCTGGGGCCGCTCGGCGGGGAAGTGGGTGATTTATGGGCGACGTTCAGCATTTTCGGCGTCGGGGCGGCGCTGACGTTTTTACTGATGCTGTTTTTCAGTCCGCGTTCGGGGCCCTCATTTTTTACCCAGCCGGGCTGGACGTTATTGGGTGGGGTGCTCGGGCCGATATACGTGGTGATCCTCACGGTGGCGGCGCCGATTATTGGCGTGGCAATGACCATGATAGGTGTGCTGGCGGGGCAGGTTTTTAAAAGCCTGTTGATTGATCATTACGGCCTGTTTGGCACGCCGCATCGTAAAATCAACGTCCAGCGTCTGTACGCGTTGGGGTTTATTCTGGCGGCGCTGCTGCTGGTGGCAAGAGGGTAAATGATGATAGTTATTATGATGCTATTGGCGGTATTGGGCGGCGCGACGCTGAGCGTTCAGGCGGCAATTAACGGTCGGCTGGGCAGCCAGGTGGGCGTTCTGAAAAGCGCATTCCTGACCTTCTCGGTGGGGGCGCTGGTAACGGCACTGCTGATTTTCTATTTCGAGCCGGTGCAGGCGGTGACGTTACTGGACGTGCCAAAATGGCAGCTGATGGGGGCGATGCTCGGCGTTCCGTACATTGTGATTATGGTCGTGGCGGTACAGCGAATTGGTACCGGCATCGCCACGGTGGCGGTTATTTTCGGCCAACTGGCCATGAGTATGCTGATTGACCACTTTGGCTGGCTGGGCAACTCGTCTATTCACTTCACCTATACCCGTCTGGGCGCGGTGATTTGCTTAGGCATTGCGCTCTATTTTATCTATTCAAGCAGCAAGGTGACGCCGGTAACTACCTGAAAAAACGGCCTGTAAAGTAACAGGCCGTTGTGCTGGTGATTGTTCGACACGAGCCTGCATAGCTGCCGGATAACGATTGTCCATCATCTTAATCGCATCCAACGACACGTGTCGCTCGGCAGGCTTCAGGCCTGCCGCTTTTTACCTGACGAAATATCCCGACGTAGCGTGGCAGGGGCGTTCGGGTCGCCGGTCAGCGGCAGGTTATTCAGCATGACTTCAATGTCTTCCGCAGGTACTGGGTCGGAGAACCAGAAGCCCTGGAGGGCATCGCAGCCAAGTCCGCTGAGGATCCGCTGTTGTTCCTGGGTCTCTATACCTTCGGCCACGACATCCATATTCATCGAGTGGGCGATGTTGATGATAGTGGAGACAATTCGGACGTGTTTGCTGTTTTCGCGCATATCCTTCATAAAGCTTTTATCGATTTTAAGTTCCCCCGCCGGGAGATCCTGCAGCGCCAGCATGTTGGAGTAGCCCACGCCAAAGTTATCGATGGAAATGGTGATCCCGATGCGACAGAAATCGTTAAATATCTGCACGCTGCGGTCAAAGCCGTGAAGCGCGGTGGTTTCCGCAAGCTCAATGGTCAGGCGAGTCGGGGAAACGTGATGGCGTACCAGCGCATCGCAGACGCGTTCATAAAAGTTCTGCTGTTCAAACTGCACCGGAGAGATATTCAGCGAAACCGTCCAATCGTCATGCCCTGACAGACTCCATTGGTGCAACTGTTGACAGGCCTGGTCCACAATCCAGTTACCGACCGGGACAATAAGCCCCGTGTTCTGTAGCGTAGGCAGGAAAACCTCGGGCAGCAGGATGCCTTTTTTCGGATGCCGCCAGCGCAGAAGAGCTTCAAAGCCGTAAATGCGCTGTTCTTTGACGTGATATTTGGGCTGATACCACAGTTCAAATTGACCGCGATCCAGCGCCTGGGTCAGATCCTGCAGGAAATGCGCTCCTTGCCAGGTGCTGTCGAGCATCGATTCATGATAGAAGACCCAACCATTGCGACCGCTGTGCTTCACATGATACATCGCCGTGTCTGCGGACAGCTTCAGTTCCTGAGGCGTTTCGCCGTGGCCGGGATAAAGGCTTATCCCTACGCTTAAAGAGATTTGCAGGATTTGCCCGGAGTGATAAAACGGACGACGAATACTCTCCACCATACGGGTGCAAATATCGGCAATTTCCGCTTCATTACAGTCTGGAGCCAGTAGAATAAACTCATCCCCACCGATACGCGCGAGCGTCATTTTTGGATTAATGCAGGCGCTCATGCGGTTTGCAACGGACACCAGTAGGTTATCGCCAACATGGTGGCCCCAGGCATCGTTAATTAACTTAAAACGGTCGAGATCCATCAGCACCAGCGCGAAAGTGCTGCCGGCCAGGCGCGATTGATGCAGGCAGGCCAGCAGCCGCATATCAATCTGGCTGCGGTTCGCAAGCCCCGTCAGCCCGTCGAAGCGCGCCTGTTGCTCCAGCTGTTGATTTAGGCGCTGTAAATTCTCCGTCAGGCGCGTAGTGCGCACCTGCGAATCCACCATGGAAATCATCAGCATCAGTCCCAGCAGAAGCAGCGTAGTGACCGATACCCAGATAGAAAGCCCCTCTTCGCTGACCATGGCGTCGTGGTTCATCATCATATGACCATCGCCGGTGAAGGTGGCGGCGCTCATGCCGGTGTAGTGCATAGCGGCGATGGCAATACCCATGGCGAGCGCCGCGCCGACGCGGGACAGCAGCACGCCTTTACTGTTAAGGCGCAGACTGAAAGCCAGCCAAAGGGCTACGCACGATGCCACGATAGCAATGATCACCGAGGCGATAATCAGCGGAATGCTCCAGGTGATTTCGTCGTGGGCCATCAGCGCCGCCATGCCGACATAGTGCATGGTCACGACCCCGGAACTGAGCAGGGCAGTAGCAATACAGAGGCGTTTTAGTGATAACGTATTGCCTGCAACCGCAATATTAATAGCCAATGAAGAGGCAATAATCGCGGCTAACAGGGAAATAACCGTGAGCTCAAGGTGATAGCTCATCGGCATCGGCATTTTCATTGCCAGCATGCCGATAAAGTGCATTGACCAAATACCAATGCCCAGCGTTGCGCCGCCGGTAATACGCCAGAAGATGGCCGCCTTTTTATTAGAAGCCGCTATTTTTGCAGCACTATCAAGCGCAACGAAAGACGCAATGAAGGCCACCAGAAATGAAATACCGACTAGTATCGGGTCCCACGAAGCGTGCAGCATCATGCAATCCATACCTTTTCATAAACGTGATTTAATTAATCTATCAGTAAATTCCTAATTTTACACAATGAAAAAACACTTATCAGACGCTCTTTTTTCGCCATTGGATATTATTAAGCATGGCTAACGAATAATGAAATGCCAGTAAATGTTAAGCCTTGCTTTTTTATATTGTTCTTATTTTATGGCGGCTTAACTGTCGGTGTGATTTTTGACTTTGCTAGTTTAACTTTGGTTGGTTGAAAAAACTGCAAAAAGCAAAACTGGCGTTGCTAACAATTAAACTACTTAAAAACATAGAAATAGTCTGAAAAATGCAACTTCTGGTGATATAACAAAATGACACAGCAGGAGTTGGGGAATAGATTATGTTTAAAAACATTAGCGTCCGAACTTTTATCCTGGTATTTATTCTGGCGGTTTTTATTATTGCAGATGTGATCTGTTTAATATTATCAAAGAATATATTCTTGCATTTGGCCGTCAATATCGTATGGGTGGCGGCACTAGGGTTGCTCTGGATTTATATGACGAAATATCTCGTCACCCCGATTAACGCGGTCAAACGCAGCATCGATGAGGTTAATGATGGAAATTTGTCGGTTCGTATTCCTATATTCGGCAATAACTGCGCGGGGCGCTTAATTCCGGGTATCAATAGCTTATCGAATAATATATCAACGCTGGTGGCAGAGATTCGCACTTCGTCTGATTCCGCGATGTCGCTATCTGAACAGTTGGCTAACCGCAGTGCGGAACTGGCGGTCAAAACCGAAGAGCAATCGGCAACGCTTCAGCAAACGGCTGCCAGCATGGAAGAGATTGCGGCAAGTACTAAAAATAACGCCGAGCATACCCGACTGGCCAGCGAGCGAGCGGGAGATGCCACCCAGTGCGCCCGCAAAGGCGGTGCGCTGATGGGCGAAGTGGCGAACAATATGCAGTCGATCACCGACTGCGCTCGCCAGATGACGGAAATCATCGCCATGATCGATGGCATTGCATTCCAGACCAATATTCTGGCACTGAACGCAGCGGTAGAGGCTGCCCGTGCCGGCGATCATGGTAAAGGATTCTCGGTGGTGGCGGGCGAAGTGCGTAATCTGGCGCATCGCAGCGCCGAGGCGGCGAAAAGTATTAAGACCTTGATTAGCGTCACCAGCGATAACGTGACGCAAGGGGCGAATATTGTCGCCGAAGCCGAGAAGAATATGCAGGATATTGTCGCCGGGTCTGGCGAGCTCAACAGCCTGATGGAGCAGATTGCCGTCTCAACCAATGAGCAGGAGAAGGGGATTGACCAGATCACTCAGGCGCTGACGGAGCTGGAGAGCGTGACCCAGAGTAATGGGATGGTGGTTGAGGAGCTGGCGCGATCGTCTGATGTTCTGAAGCATCAGGTGATTGAGTTGCAGTCGCGGACGCAGAACTTCCGTATTGGTGGGGAACCACGGGCGGTGGATGCACCGGCGGTGGGGGCGTTGCAGCCCGCGGTGGCCGGGAGCCATGATAAGGATTTTTGGCAGTCGTTTTAACGCCTCAATCCCTGAAGCGTTCCCTGTAGGCCGGATAAGCGAAGCGCCATCCGGCAGTCTGTAGCACATTGCCGGATGGCGCTTCGCTTATCCGGCCTACAACTGCAAGGCAGTACGAACCCAATCACCACTACCTTCTACCTTTTATGAACAATTTCAGCGCGATGGCACATGCTCTTATTGCTTAACAAAAGCAGATAGCTAGACTATCAGGATGAATAGTCGTGACCGGAGGCGAAGTGGAAGCCATAAAGGGATCAGAACTGAACGTACCTGATGCGGTATTTGCGTGGTTACTCGACGGCCAGGGCGGAGTCAGACCCCTGACCAACGACGAAACCGTCAGCAAAGAGAACCCGTGCTGGCTGCATATGAATTACACCCATCCCGACAGCGCCGAATGGCTGGCAACAACGCCGCTGCTACCCCAAACGGTACGCGATGCGCTTGCTGGCGAAAGCCTGCGACCGCGCGTGAGCCGGTTAGGTGAAGGCACGTTGATAACGCTGCGCTGCATTAACGGCAGTACTGACGAACGCCCTGACCAACTGGTGGCGATGCGTCTCTATATAGATGAACGCATGATTGTCTCGACGCGGCAGAGAAAGGTGCTGGCGCTGGATGATGTGGTGAGCGATCTACAGGAGGGCAGCGGCCCAACGGATTGCGGCTCCTGGCTGGTGGACGTTTGCGATGCGCTGACCGATCACGCCAGCGAGTTTATCGAACAGCTACACGATAAAATTATCGACCTCGAAGACAATCTGCTTGAGCAGGAGGTGCCGCCGCGTGGCTTTCTGGCGCTGCTGCGCAAACAGCTTATCGTGATGCGCCGTTATATGGCGCCGCAGCGGGATGTGTACGCGCGCTTGTCCAGTGAACGGCTCTCGTGGATGACGGACGATCAGCGTCGCCGGATGCAGGACATTGCAGACAGACTTGGCCGCGGGCTGGATGAGATTGATGGCTGTATCGCCCGCACCGCGGTGATGACCGACGAAATCGCGCAAATGATGCAAGAGTCGCTTTCGCGCCGGACCTACACGATGTCGCTGATGGCCATGGTGTTCTTACCCAGCACTTTCCTGACCGGACTATTCGGCGTCAACCTGGGGGGTATTCCCGGCGGCGGTTCGCATCTGGGCTTCTCCCTCTTTTGTATTATGCTGGTCGTACTCATTGGTGGTGTTACGTGGTGGTTACACCGCAGTAACTGGTTGTAAAAAATCACCTTTTATATTCTGTCAGGTGACGATAACGCAACTTAATTTGAGCGAGGTCAATAAACCAGCGCTCCAATCGAGGCAATATCGTTCCTGCAGGTGAATGCAACGTCAAGCGATGGGCGTTGCGCTCCATATTGTCTTACTTCCTTTTTTTGAATTACTGCATAGCACAATTGATTCGTACGACGCCGGCTTAGAATAGTCGGCTTTTTTTTATCTTTTTTTCCGCTACCCTGGCTACACTCGTTGATTAGTTGTCGCATCCCGCGGCGAGATCTGCGAGGATACGCGCCTGCTGAACGTCAGCCCCTAATTCGTGAGAACTACACCGTGACCGCTTTTGCCTCCCTGAATATCCTCCCCGCATCCCAGCTCGAAAACCTTAACGACCTGGGCTATCTCTCTATGACCCCGGTACAGGCGGCAGCGCTGCCAGCCATCCTTGCTGGAAAGGATGTGCGGGTACAGGCAAAAACCGGTAGCGGCAAAACGGCAGCATTTGGTCTGGGCCTGTTGCAACATGTGGACGCGGGTTTGTATCAGACGCAATCGCTGGTGCTGTGCCCAACCCGTGAACTGGCAGACCAGGTCGCCGGGGAAATTCGTCGTCTGGCGCGTTTCCTGCCAAACATTAAAGTGCTCACGCTGTGCGGCGGCCAGCCGTTCGGTGCGCAGCGCGACTCGTTGCAGCACGCGCCGCATATTATTGTGGCGACCCCAGGGCGTCTGCTGGATCACCTGCAAAAAGGCACCGTTTCTCTGGATGCGCTGCAAACGCTGGTGATGGACGAAGCGGACCGTATGCTTGATATGGGCTTTAGCGACGCCATCGATGAAGTGATTCGCTTTGCGCCAGCCTCTCGCCAGACGCTGCTGTTTTCCGCCACCTGGCCGGATGCCATCGCGGCGATCAGCGGCCGTGTACAACGCTCGCCGGAAACCATCGAAATTGATTCCGTGGACGCGCTGCCAGCCGTTGAGCAGCAATTCTTCGACGTGCCGCGCCACGGCAAAATCGCCCTGTTGCAGCAACTGCTGAGTCAGCATCAACCGGCGTCCTGCGTGGTGTTCTGTAACACCAAAAAAGATTGCCAGGCAGTCTATGAAGAGCTGAATGCCGCGGGCCAGAGCACCATAGTACTGCACGGTGATCTCGAGCAGCGCGACCGCGACCAGACGCTGGTGCGTTTTGCAAACGGCAGCGCACGTATTCTGGTCGCCACCGACGTTGCCGCACGTGGTCTGGACATTAAATCGCTGGCGATGGTGGTGAACTACGAACTGGCGTGGGACCCGGAAGTTCACGTACACCGCATTGGTCGTACCGCGCGTGCCGGTAACAGCGGGTTGGCAATCAGCTTCTGTGCACCAGAAGAGGCTCAGCGCGCCAATATTCTTGCTGAAATGCTGCAGATCAAACTCAACTGGATGGCTGAGCCGGGTAAAGCGCGTATTGTGCCGCTGGAGCCAGAAATGATGACGCTGTGCATCGATGGCGGTAAGAAAGCCAAAATGCGCGCCGGTGACGTGCTGGGCGCGTTAACCGGCGACGTTGGGCTGGTTGGGGCGGATATCGGTAAAATCGACGTTCATCCGGCTCACGTTTACGTGGCGGTGCGCGAAGGGGTAGCACATCAGGCGTGGAAACTGCTACAGAAAGGGAAAATCAAAGGCAAGGCGTGCCGGGTGCGTCTGCTGAAATAAGCGCGGAATAATGCGTCTCAGGCACAGACCTGAGACGCGGCAATCGTATTACTTCACTTCAACCACGTTCAGACGCAGCTCATCTAACTGACCGTCTTCTTCTTCTGGCTGCCAGCCTACAGGCTGTAACGGCATCTCTTCACGGTCAAATGCCAGGTCTCCGCCGTTAATGACTTCACCGCCGTGGGTCAGACTTTTGAAATCAAACAGGTTGATATCGCTCAGGTGCGATGGCACCACGTTCTGCATGGCGCTGAACATGGTCTCAATACGGCCTGGATAACGTTTGTCCCAGTCGCGCAGCATGTCCGCAATCACCTGACGCTGCAGGTTTGGCTGCGAGCCGCACAGGTTACATGGAATGATTGGGAACCCTTTGGCTTCAGAGAAACGCTCGATATCTTTTTCGCGGCAGTAGGCCAGTGGGCGAATAACGATATGTTTGCCGTCGTCGCTCATCAGCTTCGGTGGCATGCCTTTCATTTTGCCGCCGTAGAACATGTTCAGGAACAGCGTCTGCAGGATGTCGTCACGGTGGTGACCGAGTGCGATTTTGGTCGCCCCGAGTTCAGTGGCGGTACGGTACAGAATACCGCGACGCAGGCGAGAGCAGAGCGAGCAGGTAGTTTTGCCTTCCGGGATCTTCTCTTTCACGATGCCGTAGGTGTTCTCTTCGACAATCTTGTACTCAACGCCCAGCTTCTCCAGATACTCTGGCAGAATGTGCTCCGGGAAGCCCGGCTGTTTCTGGTCGAGGTTTACCGCCACCAGACTGAAGCTGATTGGGGCGCTCTGCTGCAGGTTGCGCAGAATTTCCAGCATGGTGTAACTGTCTTTACCACCGGACAGGCAGACCATAATGCGGTCGCCGTCTTCAATCATGTTGAAGTCAGCGATGGCTTCGCCCACGTTACGACGCAGACGCTTCTGTAATTTGTTCAGGTTGTATTTTTCTTTTTGGCTAATTTCTTGATTTTGTTGCATTTAATGGTTACTCAAAAATCTAAATGGAAATTCAGGCCGAACACAGCGTCTTCCCGTCCATTTGATTTGCGATAAAAGACCTGTCTCGCGCTGACCGGTCAAAAGCGAATCAGCGAATGTGTGGCGTGTATGGTACGGATTACGAGGACGAATGTCAGCACGTTTTACAGCGTTGGGCTCACTAAGCCGGTGTGATCCTGCATTGGGCGAGTCTGAAGTGGGGGTAATTGTGGTGGTAGGAAAGAATCGGTAAAAAGGGCTAAATAGGTAAAAGGCCCATGTAAAATAATGGGCCTGTCCAATAATATTATTGGCAACTTTATTATTTAATGAAAATCATCAGGCGTGATGAGTCTCAATTCAAAATAATGAAAAGTCCGAATATTATGTGGTTATCGCGTATTGACGTTTTTCAGGAGAATCTAAATTCTCCGGCGCTTGCTATCAGAAGAGATAGTTAACGTTCAGCGTAGTAGTGCTGTATGACGTGTTGAAGTCACGAGCACCATATGTTGGATAGTTCGGGTCATCCATATAAACGGAAGATGTACCTAAATCAACATAAGTATACTCAAGACCTGCAGATAAATTATCGGTAACACGGTATTGAATACCCGCACCAACGTTCAGACCAGCGGCAATATTGGATGTACTGGAGTTGAATTCTTGATCACAGCCATTTGTTTTTGAGGCGTTGCCGGCGTGGCAACCCATCGAGAAATCTTCTTTAGCGATGGTCACACCAGCCTTAACATATGGCAGGAAACGATCAAAAGCATAGCCCATCAGCATGTCGACGGAACCGTTCAGTTTGATATTCACGGAGCCGTTATACGGGTCATACTGATTGTGCTCACTGTTTTTGAAAGCATCACCCATATCAGACAGGTTCAGGTTCGCTGCCACACCCAGCACGATATTATTATCAAACTGCCAGTTATGACCGACCTGGATACCACCGACTACGCCATCAATGGAATCACCCCAGGAGTTACTGTTTCCTTCATCGCGACTATGACCAGAACCATAACCCAGGTTGCCCCCAACATAAAAACCGGTCCACTGGTCAAGATGATTAGATGCCGCGAAAGTAGAACAGGAGACCATTAATGCAGAGACAAGTAACGCACGTTTCATTTCAGTACCTATTAAGTAAATTAATCTAGCCCGGGTATTATTCTAGGTATGAGTTTTAATGCAATTAATAGTTTTATTAAGTTCAATCTCAATTAATAATAAATGTTGCAAAATCGCAATATGTCATAGGATTCATATTTTAAATTTATATCATTTAATTCAATAATAAATTAAAGCCAAAGGGGTGGGCAATAAACTGATTATGAGTTATGAATGATTGGGCCGAATGGCCTATTGCTGTTTTAATTAAGCGGGGAACCCTAAACGCAAAGGTAAACGGAACCCGAAACAGAGGGTAAATCAGCGGACAGATGCAATGAAACTGATTCGCCTGCGGAGTGAAAATTCGCTATTATCCCGGCTTCACCGCTATGCAGGTCACCTGATGTCTACGATTGTTGATACCTTTGTCGCTCCCCCTTGTTCCGCTGAGATAGCGATCCTGTATCAGGACGAACATTTGCTGCTGATTAATAAACCTGCCGGGTTACTGAGCCTGTCGGGAAAGCATCCCCAGAATCTTGATTCAGTGCACTATCGGCTCGTGCAGCAGTTTCCCGGCTGTACGCTGGTTCACCGCCTGGATTTCGGGACTTCCGGGCTGATGGTGGTGGCACGCAACAAAGCGATGAATGCCGCACTCTGTCAGCAGTTCAGCGAGCGCAGCGTCCGTAAGGGTTACAGCGCGCTGCTCTGCGGCCATCTCGAGCGGGATGAAGGCGTTATTGATGCTGCGATTGCCAAAGATCCTGCGCTTTTCCCTCGCATGTCGATTTGCCCGGTTAACGGGAAACCGGCGCGTTCGCGCTACCGTGTCGTTGAGCGTTTTTACCTGCGAGGGGAAGGGGACGCAGACCTGCCGGTCACCCGGGTTGAACTGACGCCCGAGACCGGAAGAACCCACCAACTGCGTATTCACTGCCAACTGTTGGGGCACCCCATTTTAGGCTGTGACCTTTATGGCGGCATGAAGATGCCGGGAGCCGAACATGCATCCCGACTGATGCTCCACGCCAGCAGGCTTCAGTTTGTGCATCCGGTAAGCGGCGACAAGATCAATACGCATAACGCCAGCCCGTTCTAAATAAAAAAAGCCCGTCAGGGCTTTTTTTGTGAGGGGTCAAGAAAGGCTTGAATTACCACATCAGATCGTCAGGAATTTTAAAATCAGCATAAGGATCGTCCTCATCCTGGACCTCCTGACTGAGTGCGCTGTGCAGGACAATGCTGCTCTCATCGCGCTGGGCGATTTTGTCTGCGACAACGGCGGGAATAATGGCGTATTCACTTTCGCCGTTGCTGAGCGTTGCCAGACGTGCGATAGCCAGACGGCCATTAATCAGCTGGGTCTGGGTCAGCTTATCCACCGTGAGCTTTTTGATGAGGTTACCGTCGGTAAAGTTGAAGCCAATATCGCCTTTACCTGGGATGACCCGGTTCATCTCGATCAACTGCTTAACCTGGGCTTTATACTCTTTAGATAACACGGCCTGCTTTTGCTGCTCGCTGAGCAGTTTATCGCGCTCAAGCTGCGCCTTCTTATTTTCTTCGACCGCTTCTCTTGCTTCACGAGCCTGAATGCGTGATTTTTTCGCCGTACGCTGAACCTTCGCCACCTTTTTGCTGGTGACTAATCCCGCTTTTAGCATCTGCTCTTGTAAGGTCAGTTTTGTCATTTTCGCTTCTGAATTTGATGAATAATAATGAGGATTATACCTATAATTTTTGTCACGATGCCAGATTATAGCTGCGCACTACGAGGTAGCTGCCGAACCGATTGGCATTTTGCGCCTTTAATGCCCGGTAATTCATTGTGGTGATGAATACAAGGTCGCATAATAGCGGCCAACCTCCGCAGGTGCGGGGTTAAGCGCCAGCTTTTTCTGGTGATGAAGGAAACACAATGGAAAGGCGTAACTTTCTGAAAGGTGCTGCGGCACTCTCCACCCTTGGGCTGGTGAGCCCGGTTTTTGCAAAAACCGAAGCTGTTGCTAAGCCTGCCGTCTCATCTTCAGGCAAATCCCGCCGTTTTGTTATGACCCAGACCTACAGCCTTAAGGCCCCTGAGGGTTCTTCCGGCAAGGTTAATTTGTGGATCCCCATCCCGGAAGATACCGCTTTCCAGCAGCTGCTTGACCTCTCTTTTAGCGGTAATTACCAGAGTGCTACCCTCAATGCGAATAACCGTTACGGCGCGAAAGTGCTCTTTGTGACCTGGCCTGCCTCTGGCGGCCCGCTGGAGATCAAAGTGGAAATGGAAATTGAGACCCGTGATTGGGAAGTGCTGAAAGAAAACCGTCTTGCCGACTGGCAACTGCCGGTGGAAGGCGTCGTTATCCCAGACGAAATCAAACCATTCCTGCAGGCAACCCCGCATATTCCGGTAGATGGTCTGGTGAAAGAAACCGCGCTGAAAATTATCGGCAGCGAAAAAGCGCCGCTGAAGCAGGCGCGCCTGATTCATGACTGGGTGAGTACGCATATGCATCGCGATGATGCGGTGATTGGCTGCGGTACCGGCGATGTGGGTGAAATCCTGAAAACCGGCAAACTGGGCGGTAAATGTACCGATATTAACTCGGTGTTTGTCGCGCTGTGCCGCGCGGTTGGCATCCCGGCGCGCGAAATGTTCGGTATCCGCCTGGGCGCGAGCCGTAAGCTCGATGGCTACTCCAAAAAAGCGTTCGGCAGCGCCGATGCGCAGGGCGTGGCGAAAGTCAGCGGTGGTCAGCACTGCCGCGCGATGTTCTGGCTGGCAGGTTTTGGCTGGATGCCCGCTGATCCCGCGGATGTGACCAAAATGCGCCTGACCGAGAAAAAAGAGAACGGTGACCCGGCGGTGACGGCGGTGAACGACTATCTGTTCGGTAACTGGGAAATGAACTGGGTGGGCTTTAACCACGCGCGTGATTTCGCGCTGTCGCCAGCGGCTGAACAGGGTGACGTTAACAACCTGGGCTATCCGTATGCGGAAGTCGATGGCGACCCGCTGAATTTCTACGATCCTGCGCTCTTTAGCTACGACTATGTCAGCGTCGAACAGCATTAAGGGTGGCGTACTGACGCTGCTGGCGGCGATTGTCGCCGCTGGCGCATCAACGCTTTGCTGCATTGGTCCTTTGCTGTACCTGCTGTTTGGTATCTCTGCGGCAGGGCTGGTGGGGATCCCCGGTGCCTCCTGGCTGCAGATCCCGATGATTGTGGTGGCGGTAGGTCTGATGGCGCGGGGCTTCTGGCGTCTGCATTTGTCGTCGAAGCCGGTATGTGTCAACGTGGTGAGCCGTCGGGTGCTGGTGTGGCTCTACTGGTTGTCGGTACCGCTGGTGCTGGCGCTTATCACCTATCCTTATGTTCTGCCCTGGATTTGGGAGTGGATGGAATGAAAAAAGCAGTTTGCCTGGCGTTGATGCTCTTCACGCCGTTAGGCTGGGCCGCCGATAAGCTGGTGACCATTGATATTGGCGAGATGAACTGCCCGCTGTGCGTAATTTCGATTAACCAGGCGCTGCGGACGACCGACGGCGTTATCAAGGCGAAAGCGTCGCTGAAAACGCGTCAGGCTGAAGTAGTGGTGCCGGAGAATTTCGATAACCAGCAGCTGCTGGCGGCGATTGCCAAAACCGGGTTTAAAGGTGAGATTCACGGAGAAAGCGCGGTGCAGTGAAATTGTGCTGATGCCGTATAAGAGAAAACCCGCTGTTGCCAGCGGGTTTTTTGTTGCATTAGAACTGGTAAACCAGGCCCAAAGCGGTAATGTTATCGGTAGAAATACCATTCTGCTGGTAGAAGTTATCGTTACCATCCAGCAGGTTGATTTTGTAATCAACATAGGTGGACATATTTTTGTTGAAATAATATGTCGCGCCAATATCCATGTATTTAACCAGATCTTTGTCAGTGCTGCCGCCGTTAACCAGATCCAGATCCTTACCTTTAGACTGCAGATAAGAGATAGCAGGACGCAGACCGAAGTCAAACTGGTATTGTGCAGTTACTTCGAAGTTCTGAGTTTTGTTTGCGATACCGCCACCGTTGGTGCTGGTAGAGCTACCATACGGTGTCATGTTGCGAGTTTCAGCATACATAGCTGCTAAATAGACGTTGTTAGCATCGTATTTCAGACCAGTGGTCCATGCATCAGCTTTATCGCCGTTAGCGTATTGGCTGTTTACGCCGTATGCATTGATCTGATCATTTGTACGATCAGAAGATGCATATGCTGCTGCGAAGCTTACACCCATACCTAAATCATAGGAGGTGGAGATACCGAAGCCGTCGCCGTTAGCGTTACGGATGCTGCGGTCACCATTGTTGGTGCCTTCACCGCTGCCTGGGTTTTCATTTTTACCCTGGTATTGCAGAGCAAAGTTCAGGCCATCAACCAGACCGAAGAAATCATTGTTACGGTAGGTTGCAACGCCGTTTGCACGACCAGTCATGAAGTTGTCAGAGTTGGTATAGGAATCACCACCAAACTCTGGCAGCATATCGGTCCAACCTTCTACGTCGTACAGTACGCCGTAGTTACGGCCGTAGTCGAATGAACCATACTCGCCGAATTTCAGACCCGCGAAGCCCAGACGAGTCCACGCCTGATTAGCATCATCACTTGTGGATTCTGGATTGTTTGCTTGAACGTTATATTCCCACTGACCGTAACCAGTCAGCATATCGTTAATCTGAGTTTCGCCTTTGAAACCAAAACGGACGTAGCTTTGGTCGCCGTCTTTAGAGGAATCGCTGGAGAAATAGTGCAGACCATCTACCTTGCCATAGATGTCTAATTTATTGCCGTCTTTATTATAAACTTCTGCGGCATGAGCTGCGCCTGCTGCTAACAGCGCAGGGATAACGAGGGCCAGTACTTTTCTGTTCATTGAAATTATTCCTTTAGTATTTTTATTCGCGCACTTCCAATCAAATAGAGGAAGTAGGGCAATGCTAAAGGAGACCTATCTGAGATGGTAAATAACATTTGTTACAGTATGAGTAAAATCTAAAGTATATAATTCAAATGAAATGACGATAAATATCGTGAATGAATTGCCACATAAATATATATAATAAAAATTATACAAATAATATTCGCTGACGTAATCTATCCATGTTATATGCCTTTTTGTCACACAACGTCTTTATGTTGCCGTGTGTCATTTATCTTCTTCGTCATATGAAGTGACAAGCCCGAACCCTCATTCGGGCTTTTTTTATTCCTCTGTTTTTAAAGACATTTACATCGCATTAAGCATGGCGATATCTACACAAAACCATGGGCAGGATGATTCATAGTCGCCTATTTCTGTGCAATTAATGTGCGGTTAATTTGCGCCTGATAGCTAGCACGTTCAAAAGAATGAGGGAAAATGCTAGGGTGCGGAAAATGAATTTAGTGTGTTGAGAATATCCTTATTCATTGCAACAAAACTATTTCGGACACATTGTGAAGGGCTGGTGGACGGTATTTTATACATATTCAATTAAATAGTGTGATCGAGTGCATAAAAACAAATGTAACGGTACTGGCTAAATGAGCCGCTATTTTACATGCAAAAATACCGCCTTCTTGTTGAAGGCGGTTATCGGTCAATCGACTTATTCCTGCGGGGTTGGTTTTTCGGCTTTTCCCGCCATTAACGCGAGGAAGTCATAACGCTTCTGCAAATCTTCCGCCGCGTCTTTCCACAGCTGCTCGGCCACTTCTGGCTGCTGGCTGTTCAGACGACGGAAGCGCTGTTCGTTCATCAGCGTTTCCGCGAGCGCGTCTGATGGTGGACGAGAGTCCAGCGCCAGCGGAATTTTGCCTTCATCGCCGCGACGTGGGTCGAAGCGGAACAGCGGCCAGAAGCCGGTTGCGGTAAGCTGACGCATCTGATCGTGGCTTAATGCCAGATCGTAGCCGTGCTCTTCACAAGGGCTGTAGGCGATGATGATGGAAGGCCCCGGATAGGACTCCGCTTCCTGAATCGCTTTCACCGTCTGGTTAAGCTGCGCGCCGAGCGAAATCTGCGCCACATAAACATGACCGTACATCATCATGCTGACGCCGAGATCTTTACGCGCTTTGCGCTTGCCGTGTTCGCCAAACTTGGTGACCGCGCCGAGCGGCGTGGCTTTCGAGGCCTGACCGCCGGTGTTGGAGTAACACTGGGTATCGAGCACCAGAATATTGACGTTCTCGGTCAGGCTCATCACGTGATCCAGACCACCGAAGCCAATATCGTAGGCCCAGCCGTCGCCGCCAATCAGCCAGATAGATTTCTCTACCAGCGCATCGGCGTCGGTCAGCAGCTCTTCGGCACCTTCCACCTCTTTCAGCGCATTGCGCAGCGCTGCGACCTGTTCACGACGGACCTCAGGCGTAGCGTCGGCGTGCAGTGCCTCGTTCAGCTCAGCCGGAATATGCTCGGCAAAACCGTCCAGCAGACGCATGACGCGCTGACGATGCTGATCGACCGTTAAACGGAAGCCCAGACCAAACTCGGCGTTATCTTCAAACAGCGAGTTGGCCCACGCCGGGCCGCGACCGTTGGCATCGGTGGTGTACGGCGTAGAAGGCAGGTTGCCGCCGTAGATAGAAGAACAACCGGTGGCGTTGGCGATCAGCATGCGGTCGCCGTAGAGCTGGGTCAGCAGTTTGATATATGGCGTTTCGCCGCAGCCGGAGCAGGCGCCGGAATATTCAAACAGTGGGGTAATCAGCTGCGAGGTACGAATATCGATACGCTCCAGCTTGCTGCGGTCGATTTCCGGCAGGTCGAGGAAGAAGTCGTAGTTCACTTTCTCTTCTTCAACGTGCTCCAGGCGGGACATCATATTGATGGCCTTGATGCTTGGGTCCTGACGGTCTTTCGCCGGGCAGACTTCAACGCACAGGTTACAGCCGGTGCAATCTTCCGGTGCAACCTGTAGCACGTATTTCTGGCCGCGCATATCGCGGGATTTCACGTCCAGAGAGTGCAGGGAGGCCGGGGCGTTTTCCATCTCTTCAGGAGAGACCACTTTGGCACGAATGGCCGAGTGCGGGCAGGCGGCGACGCAGTGGTTACACTGGGTACAGAGATCTTCTTTCCAGATGGGGATCTCTTCGGCAATGTTGCGTTTCTCCCAGCGGGTGGTGCCCACCGGCCAGGTGCCGTCCGGCGGCAGCGCGGAGACCGGCAGCGCATCGCCAAGTCCGGCAAGCATCGCCGCTGTCACGGTTTTGACGAAATCTGGCGCGGCGTCGGATACCACTGGCGGGCGGTTCGGGCTGGTGGCGTTGACCTGCTGCAACGGCACTTCAAACAGCGACTCGCGCGCCAGCGCCAGCGCCTGCCAGTTACGCTCAACCAGATCCTGACCTTTACTGCTGTAGCTCTTGGCGATAGCGTTTTGCAGTTCCATCAGCGCGCTATCGCCCGGCAGGATCTGTGTCAGATGGAAGAACGCCATCTGCATCACGGTGTTAATACGCGCGGCCAGCCCGCATTCACGGGCGATTTTCGCGGCGTTAACCACGTAGAAGCGCGCTTTTTTCTGATTCAGTACGGCCTGGACTTCCTGCGGCAGTCGCGCCCAGACTTCATCAGCGCTATACGGGGTGTTGAGCAGGAAAATACCGCCGGGCTTCAGGCGCTCGGCCATCTGATATTTATCGATAAACTGCAGCTGGTGGCAGCCCACGAAATCGGCCTGCGCCACCAGATAGGCGGAGCGAATAGGCGTATCGCTCACGCGCAGGTGAGAGACCGTCAGGCCGCCGGCCTTTTTAGAGTCGTAGACAAAGTAACCCTGCGCGAACCACGGCGTGGAGTTACCGATTATCTTAATGTTGTTTTTGGTGGCCGAGACGCTGCCGTCACTGCCAAGCCCGTAGAACAGCGCTTCCAGACGCGCACGCGAGGGCAGCGTGTTTTCCGGCAGCGGCAGGGAGAGGTTGGTGACATCGTCGTAAATGCCGACGGTAAAGCGCGGTTTTGGCTTCGCCTCCGAGAGTTCATTAAAGATAGCCAGCACGCAGTCCGGGCCAAACTCTTTTGACGACAGGCCGTAGCGGCCGCCAATCACGCGCGGCAGGGTTTCACGTTCACCCCGGTTAAAGGCTTCCGCCAGCGCGGTCATCACGTCAAGGTACAGCGGTTCGGCGAGAGCGCCAGGTTCTTTGGTGCGGTCGAGCACGGCAACGCTGCGTGCGCTTTCCGGCAGCGCCTGGAGTAAATGCTGCGCGGAGAACGGGCGGTAAAGGCGAACTTTCAGCACACCGACTTTTTCGCTGCGGGTCAGCAGTTCATCCACCACCTCTTCACAGGTGCCGATAGCGGAGCCCATGATGACGATAACGCGTTCGGCCTGTGGATGACCGTAGTACTCGAACGGTTTGTACTGACGGCCGGTGGCGTCGGCGAAGTCAGCCATCGCTTGCTCAACGTGGTCGTATACCGCGTTGTACCAGGGGTTAGTGGCTTCGCGAGACTGGAAGTAGGTATCCGGGTTTGCGGAGGTGCCGCGAATCACCGGATGCTCCGGGTTCAGCGCGCGGGCGCGATGGGCGGCGATTTCATCCTGCGGCAGCAGATCGCGAAGGGTGTTGTCCGACAGCGGCACGATTTTGTTGATTTCGTGCGAGGTGCGGAAACCGTCGAAGAAATGAATAAACGGCACGCGGCTTTTGAGCGTGGCGATATGCGAAATCAGCGCAAAGTCCTGCGCTTCCTGAACGCTACCGGCGCACAGCATCGCACAGCCGGTCTGGCGGATAGCCATCACGTCGGAGTGATCGCCAAAAATAGAGAGCGCGTGGGTCGCCACGGTACGGGCAGCGACGTGCAATACAAACGGGGTCAGCTGACCGGCCAGTTTGTAAAGCGTCGGGATCATCAGCAGCAGGCCTTGCGATGAGGTGAAAGAGGTCGACAGCGCGCCGGTTTGCAATGCGCCATGCACGGCGGCAATGGCACCGGCTTCGGACTGCATTTCGACCACGCGCGGGACATCGCCCCACACGTTTTTAAGCCCATTCCCCGCCCAGGCATCGGCCTGCTCGGCCATGGTTGAACTCGGCGTGATCGGGTAAATGGCGATGACTTCACTGGTTCGGAACGCCACCGAGGCGACCGCACCATTACCGTCAGTTGTGATCATGGGTTATGACACCTTACATTGCGCAGAAAAGTGGTCCACGGGCGCAACCGCAGACCGGGAATTTATCCTTAATAGACTCATCGCTCTTGTCGATGATGTTAGATAAAGTTTAGCAAACCCCACGCTGAATCATTTTTGCTTTTGTGTCCTTGGGGCGCGTCTACATCAATGACGCGAATGTTTTTCGCCACAAAATTGACAGAAAATGTTTCTGAGGTGCATAAATGCGCGCTTCCTCTCTCGACGTGCGCGCGCTCGGTGCCTATGATGCATAGGTTTGTTCCTATTTTTGCGATTCGGAGGGAAGTGATGCGAGCTGCTTTTTTTGTGGGGTGTGCGGCGCTTTTGTTGTCCGCGTGCAGCAGTGAACCTGAACAGCAGGCCACCGCGGCACACGTTACGCCAGGGATGAGAGCGGCAATGTCCAGCTCAGGCGAAGCAAACTGCGCGATGATTGGCGGAACGCTTTCTGCGGCCCGCCAGCTGGACGGGTCCAGCATCGGGATGTGCGCGCTGCCAAACGGTAAGCGTTGCAGCGAGCAATCTCTGGCGGTAGGAAGCTGCGGTAGCTACTGAGTGTTAACTCACCAGGTCGGCGAGTTTGAAGGTCAGCGTGTGATCGGCGGTTGCCAGCGTCAACTGATGTTCGGTTAAATCGACCTGGGCTCCCTGGCGGAGCATGTCGCTGAGCGTCGCGTCGAGCTGGTTTAGCTGCGCGTCGCTACAAAGCTTACGGGTCATTGCCAGGTCGGAGGCTTTTAGCTCGCCGTTGCTGATTTTTGCGGTACCGGAGAAGCGGTTGCACATCTCGCCGGAGAGATAAATGTTATTTAATAGCGGCTGTTTCTCACCAAAGCTCACTTCGAGCGGGGCGCCATTGCTATTGACGGTATTGCCATTCACGCTTTCAAGTACAAAACGGTGATGCTGTAGTTGATCGCCGCCGGTCGACATTTTGCTGTTATAGACGCAGCCTGAAAGCAGGGCGGCTGCAGCCAGCAGGAAAAACACTTTCTTCATTGCACTAGACTTCTTCTAAAAATATTGATCAGGTGAATACTACTGAGGGATTACTGTACAGCGAGATCGGGCTATGGGACTTTGCGGAAAATGCTTCTCGGGTGGTGGGCTGACGTTATTCGTCAAATTCTTAGTTGTAGTCCGTTCTTCCCCCACAACGGTGTGTTCTTTGTGGGGGAAGAAAAACGCATCAAACAATAGCGTTAGGACAATCCGCCCCGGTATCAATCTGGCGCAGGTTCTCCAGCGTCGTCTCCGAAATGCTGGTCAGCGCCTCCGCGGTCAGGAATGCCTGGTGGCCGGTAAACAGCACGTTGTGACAGGCGGAGAGGCGGCGGAACACGTCATCCTGAATCACATCGTTAGATTTATCTTCAAAGAACAGATCGCGCTCGTTCTCATACACATCCATCCCCAGCGCGCCAATTTTCTGCGTCTTCAGCGCTTCAATCGCCGACTGCGAATCAATTAACGCACCACGGCTGGTGTTGACGATCATCACGCCATCTTTCATTTTCTCAAACGCGCTCGCGTTGAGCAGATGATAGTTATCCGCAGTCAGCGGGCAGTGCAGAGAGATAACGTCCGACTCGGCGAACAACGTCGGCAAGTCAACGTACTCAACGCCAAGCTCCAGCGCCGCTGCGCTTGGATACGGGTCGAACGCCAGCAAACGCATCCCAAAGCCTTTCAGAATACGCAGCGCGGCAACGCCGATTTTACCGGTACCGATAACCCCGGCGGTTTTGCCGAACATGGTAAAGCCGGTCAGACCTTCAAGAGAGAAGTTGGCATCGCGAGTACGCTGATAAGCACGGTGAATACGACGGTTGAGCGTCATCATCATACCGATCGCGTGTTCCGCAACGGCCTCAGGTGAATAGGCCGGAACGCGCACGACGCGCAGACCCAACTCTTTGGCCGCATCAAGGTCAACGTTGTTAAAACCAGCACAGCGCAGCGCGATGTACTTCACGCCGATTCTCTTCAGCTCTTCCAGAACCGGACGGCTGCCGTCGTCGTTGACGAAAATACACACCGCTTCACAGCCGTGAGCGGTTTTGGCGGTTTTTTCCGTCAGCAGGAAATCAAAAAATTCAAGTTCAAAGCCATATGTTTCATTAACATTTTGCAGGTACTTTTTGTCGTACTGCTTGGTGCTATAAACGGCGATTTTCATAAGACTTTTCTCCAATGATTTTGGCGTTAATTTAGCATAATTCAAAAAATCTTACAAAATATAAAAATGTTTTGAAGGCTAAAGTTACGTAAAGAAACTATCACCAGTATACGCGTTTTGGTGAGGGGGGCGAAATTGCCTGCTCAATCAGAATCAACTGAAATCCCTCACATTTTATTTTGCAGCAGCTATTCTTAATGCATTACAGCGGCTTTCACTCACAGGTCTGACATGCCACAATATGCTCTTTTGGATCGCCTGCTGCGCGTTCACGGCATGATTGCCTGCTTAATCTGGATATCACTGCACCCATGAAGGGTAAATATAAAGCCGTTATTGCGCTACTCCTGTTATTAGTGCTCCTACCGTTAACGTTGGTCATGACGCTGGGGTACTGGGTTCCTACGCTGGTGGGCATCTGGCTACCGGCTGGCACCCGCATTGCGCTCAATGAAAGCCCGCGTTTTACCCGCACGTCGCTGCGCATTCCTGATTTACGTTATCTGGTGGGCGACTGCGAGCTCGCCACATTGAAAGATGTGACGCTGTCACATCCTAGCCGCTGGCAATTACATGCTGCTGCGGTCAATCTGAATTCCGTTTGTTTTAATAAGCTGCCGCAAAATGATGCGGTACCGGGCGCACCGCGCACGCTGGCTGAATGGCAATCAATGCTGCCAAACACGTGGCTATCCATCGATTCGCTGAGTATCTCACCGTGGGAAAAGTGGCAGGGTAAACTCAAGGTGTCGCTCACGGAAAAACGTCAGGAACTGGAGTACGAAGGCGACCTGGTCACGCTGCATGCGCGTCTGCAAGGACAGGCGTTGACCATCAGTGAATTCCACGCCAGCCTGCTTGAAGGTGAGCCTCCGGTGAAGCTACTGGGTGAATTTACCATGCCGCTGGTACCGGATGGCCTGCCGGTAAAAGGTCATCTTGAATCCACGTTCCAGGTGCCACAGGTGCCGTCGCTGGTTGATGCCGAGCTGGATTGGGACGGTAATCAGGGGCAACTGGTGATGATGGCGCGCGGTGAGGATGACCCGCTTGCCGATTTCCCGTGGCAGATAACGGAACAGCAGCTTGTTATCAGCGATGGCCGCTGGAGCTGGCCATACCAGGCGGGTATCCCGTTGCGCGGACGCGTGGGCGTGAAGCTTGATAACTGGCAGCAGGGCATTGATAACACGCAGATTACCGGCCGTCTGAGCGTCCTGACCTCCGGTGATGCCGGGAAGGGTGTGGCAGTGCTGAACGTTGGACCGGGCACGCTGAGCATGGATAACAGCGATATGCCAATGCATCTGGTTGGTGAAGCTAAGCAGGGCGATCTTATTTTTTATGCCAAACTGCCCGCCCACCTGAGCGGCTCGCTGGCGTCACCAACGCTTGCCTTTTTGCCGGGTTCCCTATTGCGATCTCGCGGTCGAGTTATTGATGCACTGAATATCGACGACGTCCGCTGGCCGCTGGCCGGGGTGAAAATTTCGACTCAGGGTATTGATGGCCGTCTGCAGGCAATTCTTCGTGCCCATGAACGGCAAACCGGTGATTTTGTTCTACACCTCGACGGTAAGGCCGATAACTTCCTACCGGATAAAGGCACCTGGCAGTGGCGTTATTGGGGTGACGGCCACTTCACGCCGATGCAGGCGCGCTGGGATGTCACCGGCACTGGCGAATGGCGCGACAGTGCCATTGTGCTGAATACGCTCTCCACCGGCTTTGATAAATTGCAGTATGGCACGATGACTATCGACCAGCCGCGTCTGACGCTACAGCAGCCGATCCACTGGATTCGGGATGAACAGCATCCTAAATTTACCGGCGCGCTGGCGCTTGATGCCAAAGAGACCCGCTTTACCGGCGGCAGCGTGCTGCCCGCGTCGGCGCTGAACTTCAGCGTAGAGGGGCGTGACCCGACTTTCTTCCAGTTTAAAGGCGACCTGAAAGCGCAGGAGATTGGCCCGATTCGCGTGAACGGCCGTTGGGACGGCGAACGTCTGCGCGGGCAGGCCTGGTGGCCGAAACAGTCGCTGACGGTGTTCCAGCCGCTGGTCCCGCCGGACTGGAAAATGAAGCTGCGTGATGGCTCGCTTTATGCCCAGGTGGCGTTCTCCGCGGCGGCGGGGCAAGGTTTTGAAGCCGGTGGTCATGGCGTGCTACGTAACGGCAGCGCCTGGATGCCGGATAACGAAGTTAACGGCGTGGATTTTGTCCTGCCATTCCGCCTGAAGGCGGGAGTCTGGCAGTTTGGCACGCGTCGTCCGGTCTCTTTGCGCATTGCGGAAATCGTCAACCAGGTGACGGCTCGAAACGTGACGGCTGACCTACAGGGCACCTGGCCCTGGACCGAAGAGACCCCGCTGCAACTGAGCGATGTCAGCGTCGACGTGCTCGGCGGCAAAGTGACGATGCAGCAGCTACGTATGCCGCAGCACGATGCGGCGCTGCTGCGCTTGCAGCATATCTCAACCAGTGAACTGGTGAGCGCGGTAAACCCGAAACAGTTCGCGATGTCCGGACCGGTCGACGGCGCGCTGCCGCTGTGGCTGAACGACAGCAAATGGATAATCAAAGACGGCTGGCTGCATAATCCCGGACCGATGACCCTACGGCTGGATAAAGACACCGCTGATGCCGTCGCCGACGACAATATTGCCGCCGGGGCAGCGATTAACTGGTTACGCTATATGGAGATCTCGCGTTCGTGGACGCGAATTAACCTCGATAGCCTTGGTCAACTGACCCTGCAAGCGACGGTGACCGGCACCGGGGTGATGGATGATAAACGCAGCACGGTGCGGCTGAACTATACGCACCAGGAGAATGTTTTTGATTTGTGGCGAAGCCTGCGCTTTGGCGACAAACTTCAGTCATGGCTTGAGCAACACGCAACCCTTCCCGGTGTGCCGTGTCGCAGTGGCACGGAATGTAAGGAGCAACAATGAAATTCACCATCGCCGTACTGGGATTGATGGCAACGGGACTGCTATCAGGATGCGTGCCGCGCATTGAGGTGGCGGCGCCGAAAGAGCCGATTACCATTAATATGAACGTGAAAATTGAGCACGAGATCCGCATCAAGGCCGATAAGGACGTTGAGGACCTGCTGAAATCTCGTAGCGATCTATTCTGAGGCCATGATGAGAAAAATGCGGATTATCGCCGTGCTGGCGTTCAGTCTCTTCAGCGTGCAGGCGCTGGCGCTTACGCTTCCCGAAGCGCGTCAGCAGGGCCGCGTCGGTGAGACGCAGGGCGGCTATCTGGCGGCCATTGCCCAGGATAGTGAAACACTGACTCTGGTGAAAAAAATCAACCAGGCGCGCAGCCAAAGCTACCAGCAGCTCGCGCAGAGTAACAATCTGCCGCAGCAGGAGGTTGCGAGGCTTGCAGGGAAAAAGCTGATTGAAAAAGCGCAGCCGGGAGAATACGTCCAGGGCATTAACGGCCAGTGGGTGCGCAAGTAAAGGTCGGAACGTATAAGAAAAAACGCATTACGGTTGAAAGAGGGGCGGCAACTCGCTCATACTCTCGGCATGTAACCTGTTCGTCGGTAACGATTTTACCGGCTGCACATGAGAATAATAAAGGAACTCCTAATGGCAGAAGAAACGATTTTCAGCAAAATCATTCGTCGTGAAATCCCGTCAGATATCGTGTATCAGGACGATTTGGTGACCGCCTTCCGCGATATTTCCCCGCAGGCGCCGACCCATATTTTAATCATCCCGAATACGCTTATTGCTACCACCAACGACGTGACCGCCGAACATGAGCTGGCGCTGGGCCGTATGGTGACCGTGGCGGCGAAAATCGCGCAGGAAGAAGGGATTGCTGAAGACGGCTATCGCCTGATCATGAACTGCAACCGTCACGGTGGGCAGGAAGTTTACCACATTCATATGCACCTGGTGGGCGGCCGCCCGCTGGGGCCAATGCTGGCGCATAAAGGCTAATCTATGAAACCGGTCTGTCTGGGTCTTGTACTTTGCGCGACGCTGCTTGCCGGGTGCCATTCGCGCCCGGAAATTGCGGTGAGCGAACAGCAAACGCTGGTGATGGAATCCAACGTTCTGGCGGCGGGAGTCAGCGCGGAAAAACCGGAGCTGAGTTCGTCAGATATCCAGGCTACCGCTAGCTCAAAGCTGTATAACGAAAGGCGAGAGCCAGTCACCGTTCACTATCGTTTTTATTGGTATGACGTCAGAGGGCTGGAAATGCACCCGCTTGAAGCGCCGCGCAGCATCACGGTTCCTCCGATGGGATCGGTCACGCTGTACGGGACGGCTGACGGTCTAGGGGCGCATAAAGCCCGGCTTTATCTTTATCTCTGAGGGGTAAACTGGAATGAGTAAATTGGGTCGCTATGCGTTAATTGCTTCCCTGGCGATGTTCCTCGCCGGGTGTGCGGTGCGTGAACAACCGGCACCGGTCGACACGGCCAATCCACAGCAGCCGCAGCCAACCGAGCCGCAACAGCCGGTTCCAACGGTACCGAGTGTGCCGACGATCCCGCAGCAGCCTGGGCCGATTGAACACGGTGGCGAAACGCCAGCGCAGCCAACGCCGCGCGTACGTCACTATGACTGGAACGGCGCAGCGCAGCCGCTGGCCGGTCAGATGTTGCAGGCGAGCGGCGTCACTGCCGGAAGCATTCTGCTGGTCGATAGCGTCAACAACCGTACTAACGGTTCGCTGAACGCCGGTGAGGCGACCACCGCGCTGCGCAACGCGCTGGCGGGCAACGGTAAATTCACCCTGGTTTCAGCTCAACAGCTGGCGGTGGCGAAGCAGCAGTTAGGCCTGTCGCCGCAGGATAGCCTTGGCTCGCGCAGCAAAGCGATGGGCATTGCCCGTAACGTTGGCGCACAGTACGTGCTGTATTCCAACGCCACCGGCAACGTTAATTCGCCGGTACTGCAAATGCAGCTGATGCTGGTTCAGACCGGGGAAATTGTCTGGTCAGGTAAGGGTGCGGTTGCGCAACAATAAGCTCACGCGTGACGCGCTTCTGTCACGCGAATTCCCGCACTATCACATTGTCGCCAGCCCCGAAACCGCGGGGCTGAGCGGCAGTAGCTGTATTCTGCAAAACGGTGAACGGCGTCTGGTGCTTCGACAGCACCACGACCCGGATGCACCTGAAAGCGACTTCCTTCGGCAGTATCATGCCCTGCGACGGCTTCCGTCGACGCTGGCGCCTAAGCCTGTTTTTTATACGCCCGGCTGGATGGCGGTCGATTTTTTAGCCGGAGAGATCAAAAGCGTGCTCCCGGCGCATCGTCCGCTGGCCACTCTCCTGTATGATTTACACCAGCAGCACCGGTTTGGCTGGGCGTTGTCGCTTAGGCCGCTGCTTGAAGCCTACTGGCAGCAGTGCGACCCGGCGCGCCGCACGCCGCTGTGGCTACGTGAATTACAGCGTTTGAAAAAACAGGGTGAACCGCGAGCGCTGAGACTGGCGCCGCTGCATATGGATGTTCATGCGGGTAATATCGTCCATACCCCGGAGGGGCTGCGGCTCATCGACTGGGAGTATGCCGGAGACGGAGACGTGGCGCTCGAACTGGCCGCCGTCTGGACGCCCGATGATGAACAGCGTTACCAGCTTACGCAGGTGTATGCCGAACGGGCGAAAATCGCCCCTGATCTCCTCTGGCGGCAGGTCATGCGCTGGCGGCCTTGGGTATTGATGCTAATGGCAGGTTGGTTCGAATGTCGCTGGCAGCAAAGCGGTGACAAACAATTTATTATGCTGGCGAATGAAATATGGCGTCAGCTAAGCGACAAAAAGGAGGCCGTGTGGGGCCAGTAATGTTGGATGTTGAAGGTTACGAGCTGGATGCCGAAGAACGCGAGATTCTGGCGCATCCGCTGGTGGGCGGGTTAATTCTCTTCACCCGGAACTATCATGACCCCGAGCAGCTTCGCGAGCTGGTACGTCAGATCCGCAGCGCTTCTCGTAACCATCTGGTGGTGGCGGTCGATCAGGAAGGCGGGCGCGTCCAGCGTTTCCGTGAAGGTTTTACCCGTTTGCCCGCGGCGCAATCTTTTGCTGCCGTGCTGGGTGAAGAAGCGGGCGGTCGTATGGCGGTTGATGCTGGATGGCTGATGGCGAGCGAAATGATTGCCATGGATATCGATATCAGCTTTGCGCCCGTGCTGGACGTCGGCCATATCTGCACCGCCATCGGTGAGCGCTCCTATCATGCCGACCCGCACAAAGCGCTGGCGATGGCGCGTCACTTCATTGACGGCATGCATAGCGCTGGCATGAAGACCACCGGCAAGCATTTCCCAGGGCACGGCGCGGTCACCGCCGACTCGCATAAAGAGACACCGCACGACCTGCGCTCAGAAGCTGAAATTCGCGCCAAAGATATGGCGGTGTTCAAAACGTTGATTACTGAAAACGCGCTCGACGCCATTATGCCCGCACACGTTATCTATGATGACGTAGACCCGCGCCCGGCCAGCGGTTCGCCGCACTGGCTGAAAACGGTGCTCCGCGGTGAGCTGGGCTTTGACGGTGTTATCTTCTCTGATGATTTATCGATGGAAGGCGCGGCGGTGATGGGTAGCTATGCCGAACGTGGCCAGGCATCGCTGGATGCAGGTTGCGATATGATCCTCGTCTGCAATAATCGTAAAGGGGCCGTCAGCGTGTTAGATAACCTGTCGCCGATCAACGCTGAGCGTGTTACGAAGTTGTATCATAAAGGTTCATTTAACCGTCAGGAACTGATGGACTCCGCCCGCTGGAAAACGGTTAGCGCAGAGCTGGAGCAACTCCACGAACGCTGGCAGGAAGAGAAGGCTGGTCATTAACCCTCCCGGTGTGGGAGTAATGGTGTGGTGAGGATACGATGATTATCTATTTACACGGTTTTGACTCGAATAGCCCAGGCAACCATGAAAAAGTGCTGCAGCTGCAGTTTATCGACCCGGACGTGCGGTTGATTAGCTACAGTACGCTGCACCCGAAACATGACATGCAGCATTTACTCAAGGAAGTGGACAAGATGCTGCAACTGAGCGCTGATGAACGTCCGCTGATTTGCGGCGTAGGGCTCGGTGGTTTTTGGGCGGAGCGTATCGGCTTCCTGTGTGATATCCGCCAGGTGATGTTCAATCCGAACCTGTTCCCGGATGAGAACATGGACGGCAAGATTGACCGCCCGGAAGAGTATGCCGATATCGCCACCAAGTGCGTGAATAACTTCCGCGAGAAGAACCGTGACCGCTGCCTGGCCATTCTCTCGCGCCACGATGATGCGCTGGATAGCCAGCGTTCCGCTGAGATGCTGCATCATTACTATGAAATTATCTGGGATGAAGAGCAGGGGCATAAGTTCAAGAATATCTCCCCGCATCTGCAGCGGATCAAAGCCTTTAAAACCTTAGGCTAATCCTGCTTGAAGAGGCCCCGACAACGCGGTGTTGTCGGGGCTTTTTTTTGTTAATTTTTAACCCCGCCACGCGTTTATCAGCCATTAAAAATACCGTTCGCTCAACTTCTGCGCGATAAAACTTGATGCACATCAATTTTGGTATGACCAATGCACCATTCATGTTATTCTCATTGCAGCTGAATGGTTTCACACAAGTAACTTGTTGTTAATTAAAGGCTATATTCATAACTTTTAATTAACAATTGGTTAATAAATTTTAAGGGGGTCACATGACTACGCCAATGAAAAAAATCGTAATTGTGGGTGGTGGTGCTGGCGGTCTGGAACTGGCTACTCAACTGGGTAGAAAGCTTGGCCGCAGTAAAAAAGCAAAAATCACGCTGGTTGACCGTAACCATAGCCACCTGTGGAAACCGCTGCTGCATGAAGTGGCTACCGGTTCTCTGGATGAAGGCGTGGATGCGCTGAGCTACCTGGCACATGCGCGCAATCATCACTTCCAGTTCCAGTTAGGTTCGGTGATGGACATCAACCGTGAAGCCAAAACCATTACCATCGCTGAGCTGCGCGATGAGAAGGGCGAGCTGCTGGTGCCTGAGCGTAAGGTTGCGTATGACACGCTGGTGATGGCGCTGGGCAGTACCTCCAACGACTTCAACACGCCGGGCGTCAAAGATCACTGCATCTTCCTCGACAACCCGCATCAGGCGCGTCGTTTCCATCAGGAAATGCTGAACCTGTTCCTGAAATATTCCGCGAACCTGGGCGCGAACGGCAAGGTTAATATCGCCATTGTCGGCGGCGGGGCGACTGGTGTTGAGCTGTCCGCTGAGCTGCATAACGCGGTAAAACAGCTGCATAGCTACGGCTACAAAGGCCTGAGCAACGAAGCGCTTAACGTAACGCTGGTGGAAGCCGGTGAGCGTATTCTACCCGCGCTGCCGCCGCGAATCTCCGGCGCGGCGCACAGCGAGCTGACCAAAATGGGCGTACGCGTACTCACCCAGACGATGGTCACCAGCGCTGACGCAGGCGGCCTGCACACCAAGGACGGCGAGTATATTGAGGCGGATCTGATGGTCTGGGCTGCCGGTATCAAAGCGCCGGACTTTATGAAAGAGATTGGCGGACTGGAAACCAACCGTATTAACCAGCTGGTGGTGGAGCCAACGCTGCAAACCACTCGCGACCAGGATATTTACGCGATTGGCGACTGCGCGTCCTGCGCGCGTCCGGAAGGCGGCTTTGTGCCACCGCGCGCTCAGGCTGCGCACCAGATGGCCACCTGCGCGCTGAACAACATTCTGGCGCAGATGAAGGGCAAAGAGCTGAAAGCCTATAGCTATAAAGACCACGGCTCTCTGGTATCGCTCTCTAACTACTCCACCGTGGGCAGCCTGATGGGTAACCTGATGCGCGGCTCAATGATGATTGAAGGCCGCATCGCGCGTATGGTTTACATCTCGCTGTACCGTATGCACCAGATTGCGCTGCACGGGTACGTGAAAACCGGCCTGATGATGCTGGTGGGCAGCATTAACCGCGTGATTCGTCCGCGTCTGAAGCTGCATTAATCATCGCGCTTTTCCCGGCCTACACGTTATTACATCTGTAGGCCGGATAAGGCGTTTACGCCGCCATCCGGCAAATGCTCGCATCTCGCCTGATGGCGCTACGCTTATCAGGCCGACAAGAGTTAGCTGCGCTCCCATCCTCAGAATCCTCCGAAACACCCATCTCCCGACATTAAATCCTGCTTTTGCGCTTTTGTCTGATAGGCACTGCTAACGATCGGTTGCACAATTGTTAGCAATAGCAACATAGGAGGATCTCCCGTGAATAAATCAATGTTGGCGGGTATTGGTATTGGCGTTGCAGCCGCGCTTGGGGTTGCCGCCGTAGCGAGTATGAACGTTTTCGACCGTGGCCCGCAGTACGCGCAGGTTATCTCCGCTACGCCAATCAAGGAAACCGTCAAAAATCCGCGTCAGGAGTGCCGTAACGTGACGGTCACTCATCGTCGTCCTGTGCAGGATGAAAACCGTATCGCAGGCTCTGTGCTGGGTGCTGTTGCGGGTGGCGTCATTGGACATCAGTTTGGTGGCGGACACGGCAAAAGTGTCGCGACCGTGGTCGGTGCATTAGGCGGCGGCTATGCTGGTAATCAGGTGCAGGGTGCAATGCAGAATAATGATACCTACACCACCAACGAGCAGCGCTGTAAGACGGTGTACGATAAGTCTGAGAAAACGCTCGGTTATGACGTGACCTACAAAATCGGCGACCAGCAGGGCAAAATCCGTATGGATAAACAGCCTGGTAGCCAGATACCGTTGGATAACAACGGCCAGCTGGTACTGAATAAAGCCTAAAATAGCAGTGAATATGCTGTTCGCCCCTCATTCTTCCGAGTGAGGGGCGTTTTTTTTACCGCTCGGCAATCATCTGCGGCCAGAGGCGCAGCGTGGTGTCGATAATCTGCATCAGCGTCTCAAAGCTTGCCCCTTCACGGGCGCTAATCGACATCCCCTGCAAAATACAGCTTAGGAACTGCGCCACCTCGGTAACGTTTTTCCCTGCCGGAATTTCCCCACGCGATTGACGCAGCGAAAGGAATTGATTCAGCGTCTGTTCCTGTACCGCGTGACGAGATTTAATCGTCCTGGCAATCTCTTTTGACGAGGCCGCCAGCGCCGCAGAGGTGTTGATCATAAAGCAGCCCGCGGGGGTGTCCTTGCTGGTGAAGCAGGTTGCTACGGCGGTGAAGTAGTTGCGTAGCGCTTCTACAACCGGCTGCTCGTCGCAGAACAGGCAAGCTTCGTTTTTGGAAGCAAAGTGCGTGATGTAGTGATCGAGAACGGCGCGGAACAGCCCCTCTTTATTCACAAACTCGGCGTACAGCGTCGGCGCTTTTG
Source organism: Kluyvera chengduensis (assembly GCF_044197065.1). NCBI lineage: Bacteria > Pseudomonadati > Pseudomonadota > Gammaproteobacteria > Enterobacterales > Enterobacteriaceae > Kluyvera > Kluyvera chengduensis. The sequence goes on along the minus strand of NZ_JBIQOI010000002.1, from coordinate 157,306 downwards.
CACCCGTAGCTTCGACAAGGTCGGAGAGGGATGTTGCTTCATAGCCATACTGCCAGAATAGCGTCATCGCTTTATCAAGCGCCGCTTCCCGGTCGAATACTTTAGGTCGACCGCGGCCTTTTTTCGCGCAACTTTGCGTGTCAGTTGTCATCGTGCCGCCTACCTTAGTCGGTGTTTAGTGAACATTCATTATAAAAATAATCCATGCAAGGGGCTAGCGCTTCCTTAGCGAAAAATAAAAAGAACATATTCATATGAAAAATATATGAATCTTTATTAAATAAACGATCGTTATAAAAATCCGTTGACGTGTGACGCAGATCTCATTATGATTAACCTATCGATCGTTAAGTTATTAACGTCTGACCTACAAAAATCATCTGCAAAGGTAATAATTATGAAAAACGTAAAAGCTCTGGCCATCGCAGCCGTACTAAGCTCTCTGTCATTTGCAAGCTTTGCCGCCGTTGAAGTGCAATCTACTCCGGCAGACCAGCATAAAGTCGGTAGCGTCTCTGCTTCTGCAGGCCCTAACCTGGCGTCTCTGGAGCAAGAACTGGCTCAGAAAGCGGATGACATGGGTGCGAAATCATTCCGTATCACTTCCGTTAGCGGTCCAAACAACCTGCACGGTACCGCAGTAATCTATAAATAAGCGTTAAAACCCTCATAATGCTTATGTCACTGCTATAAAAAAGGCCCTGAGCGTATCCCGCTCAGGGCCTTTTACTTTGTGGCTCAGGTTACATATTTTGCTGAGCAACATCGTGATGACGGGTGACATCGACCGGCATCCCGGAACGCACATCCATCACTTTATTCATCACCGCAGTATCCGTGTTGGCATCCTGGCTAAACGCCTTCATACCCGCGTTCAGAACGATTGGCAGGGTTTGCGGATCGTCATCAATATGCTCAGATAGCGGCTGGTGCACTTCGACCAGACGCACGCCGTTGGGCTCGACCGACGCTTTAATCGGCGTATTAATGATGGTCACTTTTGTCCCCGGCGTGACCTGCTCGAACAGCGCTTTGATGTCGTTATCGCGCAGACGAATACAGCCAGAGCTCACGCGCATACCGATACCAAAATCGGCGTTGGTGCCGTGCAGCAGGTATACGCCACCGTAAGCGGCCAGACGAATGGCGTGATGGCCCATTGGGTTATCCGGGCCGGCTGGCATTACCGCAGGAAGATCAATGCCCTGCGCTTTGTAGCGCGCGCGGATATTGGCGGTAGGCGTCCAGGTCGGGTTGGCGCGCTTATCGGATACGGTGGTCACCATGGTTGGCGTCACCGTCGTGCCGCCTAGCTGGCCGATGCCGATAGGGTAGACGGTGACCGTATTTTTGCCCGGCGGGTAATAGTAGAGGCGCAGCTCCGCCAGATTCAGCACGATACCTTCGCGCGGCACGTCCGGCAGCAGCGTTTGCAGCGGAATGGTTAATACGCTTCCGGCGCGTGGAACGTAGGGGTCAACGCCTGGGTTGGCCTGTAAGAGCGCCAGAAAACCCACGTTGTATTTTTTCGCGATCGATTCCAGCGAACCGCCGTTGTTCTCGACAACGTGGAAACGGTTTTCGCCCACCAGTCGACTCCCCGGCGGTGGCAGCGGCCAGCTATTGGCGCTGGCGGGCAGCGCCACGCAGGCCGCGAGGAATAATCCCACCAACCAGCGTGAAAGTTGCAGTGTTTGTCCCATGACGATAATCCCCAAAGTCTGAATGTGTTGCCTAAAAGTTAAAGCGACTATTATGCGGAAGGGAACTGTAGGGAAGTGCTAAGGGATTGAAAGAGTATGTAAACGCGGCCCCGTTTCGGGGCCGCGGGCGGTTAGAAGGACATTTTCACCGTGAACTGCACTTCGCGCGGGTCGCCAATCTGGTTGCCCAGGTTGTTGCTGGCGATGGACGAGGTGTAGTAGGTCTTATCGAACAGGTTTTTGACGTTAAGCTGCAGCGTGACCGGGTATTGCAGCTTCATCTTATAGGCCGCAAAGATATCCGCCACCGCGTAACCCGGCAGGTAGTAATCCGCGCCGTTGGTACCTGAACGACGACTCAGCGCATGCCCGCCGCCGCCGAGGGTCAGCGTGTTGCTGTCGTAGACGTTATTGATGTCATAGGTCAGGAACAGTGAACCGGTATGGCGCGGAACGTTTGGCAGCGGTTTGCCCGCGTAGTCTGGGTCGTCAATGACCTTCGCATCGGTGTAGCCGTAGCTGGCAATCACATTCAGGTTGTCGGTGAGCGAGCCTGCAACATCCACTTCAATCCCGCGAGAACGCACTTTCCCCGCCGTCTTGGCATAGGTTTCATCACCAATGGTTTCGGTGTACAGCACGTTACGTTTATGGATATCGAAGAAGGTGATATTCGACGTTACGCCGTTGAAGAGATCAAACTTGGCACCCATTTCATACGCCGTTGATTCTTCCGGAGGCAGGTCGCCGATGTAGCTGGCAATGGAGGATTGCGGCATAAACGACTGCGCCACGTTACCGAACAGCGAGACGTTTGGCGTCAGCTTATAAACCATCCCGAACTTCGGCGTCAGCTTCTCATCCTGGCTATCGGTGTTGGCATTAAACGGGCGGCCTTTACCCGCATACTGGGTGTAATATTGGTAGCGCGCCCCGGCGACGGCAATCCATTTATCGGTCAGGTAGAGCGCGTCCTGGACGTAGGTCGCGTAGGTTTCCTGCTGAATGCGCTGGTCGCTATCGGCGGCCGAAACGCTGGTACATTTGCTGAGCGAACCATAAACCGGGTCATAAATGTTAAAGCCATTTTTAACGTTTTTGCAGCGGATCATATCGGTACGCAGCAGGTCATAATTCTCATAGGCGATACCGGTGAGCAGTTCGTTATAGAACCCGCCAATCACCACGTTGCCCTGCAGGTCGGCACGGGTGGAGTGCATACGCTGGGTAGAACCCTGGGTGGCATCGACACGGCGGGTCAGGTTGCCGGTCTTCGCATCATAAGCCATCACGCGCGCCTGGTTATCGCTATACATGTCCTGGCTAAAGCTGTAGTCAAAACGCGCGGTCCACTGGCTGTTTAGGCGGTATTCCGCGTTGAGCTGCGCCAGGTCAGAGTTACCGTCGGTGATATTGAACGGCTCGTCGAAACGCTCCTTGCGGGAGACGTTCACCGCGTGCCCGGTATCGAGATCGAAAATGGTGCCGCGATCGAACGGGGTATTGTAGTTACGATGTGACCAGGAGAGGTTCACCGTTGCATCGTCGCCAAACCACGTCAGGGAAGGGGCAATAAAGCTGCTGCGCGATTTGCCGAAGTTACGCCAGTAATCTTCATTCTGATATTCGCCAATCAGGCGATACGCCAGTCGAGTCCCTTCGATAGGCCCAGTGACGTCGATTTGCCCGGTGCCGCCGCCAAAGCTGCTGGAGGTGGCTGAAATGTCGCCGGAGAAGGTGCGCTCCGGGCGTTTGGTCACGACGTTAATCAGGCCGCCCGGGTCCAGAATCCCGTAGAGGGTTGAGGCTGGCCCTTTGAGCACTTCGACGCGTGATGTCGCGGCATTAAAGCTGCGCGGCAGCACAGTACGCAGGCCGTTGGTCATGATTGAACCATCGCGGTTTGCGCCAAAACCACGACGGGTAAAGGCATCCTGAGTACCGCCCAGGGTGTTAGTTTGTACCACGTTCGCGACGTTATACAGCGCTTCATCAAGCGACGTGGCGTGCTGGTCTTCCAGCACTTTGTCGCTCACCGTGTTCACCACCTGCGGAATATCCAGCAGCGGCATAGAGGTGAGCGTAGCGGTGGAGCTACTGATGGGCTGATAACCTTCCGTGACGGTCTCATCAGCCTGCGCGGTGGTGCCAACCACCGTCATCGCTTCTTCTTTTTTCGTCGTATCCCCACTGGTTGTGCTTTCGGCCGCCATCAGCGAAGGGGAGGCAACCGCCCCCAGAAAAAGCAGTGAAAAAAGCGCGCGTCCGGACGTTTCCGTGAACGTCGGGAATAGTTGTTTCATCTCTCTGTTTCCCATAAAAAAACCGCCGAAAGATGGCAGTCAAAAGTGATAAAAATCATTGCCCTGAATAGCGAAAATCATCCGTTCACACCGCCATGTGATGTTCAGGATGTGTAATTGAGAATCATTCAAACATGCAAAAATGTAGTAGTAAATGCAGCAGGTGATAAATTTATCAGCGGCAGTAAAAGGGCGATTACAGGGCGTGGGAAGTCAGGGGTTATATTCATAATGTGTTGAATTTAAATAATATTAATAATTAACGTCAGGCGCTAAAAGCACGGAGTCTCACTAAGGCCTTATGAAGTGAAGTGATGATGTAGCGATCTTGACTACTACATTACGGCATTGCATGATCAAAAGAGAATGAGATTTATTTATAGTGCAGAACGATACCACGTCGTTGCCGCCGGAGAGAAAGAAACATGCCACAGCGGCAAAATACCCCGCAGGAACGCGGAATTGTGCTGGAGTCCCTTTGTGCCGGGTATGGCAACCAGCGCATCGTTGATAACATCAACCTGACGCTACCCGTCGGTAAAATGACGGTATTGGCGGGCGCCAACGGTTCCGGCAAATCCACCTTACTCAACACCATCGCGCGGATGCTCAAACCGCTGGGTGGTTGCGTGCGCCTGGATGGTCACGATATTCATCAGCAGCCGACCAAACAGGTGGCGCGTCAGCTAGGCCTGTTGCCGCAGTCGCCGCTGACCCCGGAAGGGCTCACCGTGTTTGAGCTGGTGTCGCGCGGGCGTTATCCGTGGCAGGGGTTGATTCGTCAATGGTCGCCGGAAGATGAAGCGGCGGTTGAGACGGCGCTGCGCCTGACCGGTACGCTGGAGTTTGCCCATTTACCGGTCGACAGCCTGTCCGGCGGCCAGCGTCAGCGCTGCTGGATAGCCATGGCGTTGGCGCAACAAACGCCGACCATTCTGCTGGATGAACCCACCACCTGGCTTGATTTACGCTATCAGGTTGAAATTCTCGAACTGCTCCAGCAGCTCACCCGCGAGCATGGACGTACCGTCGTCACCGTTCTCCACGACCTCAACTTTGCGGTGAACTACGCCGATACGCTGATCTTTATGAAGCAGGGACAAATTGCCAGCATTGTGGATGAAACGTCCCCCTGCACGGCGGAAATCATCAAGCAGGTTTTTGACGTCGATGTGCTGATGCTGCCCAATCCACAGACCGGTAAACCGCTGTTTATGCCATTCTGCGCGCGTCCGGAGCCGGTCTGATGGTGACGCAAAGCCTGATCCAGCGCCAACATCGGCTACGCCCACTGGGGGCGCTGCTGCTGGTGAGCAGCCTGCTGTGTATTGGCGCGATTATCCACCTGGGGCTGGGCGCGCGCGCCATTGCGCCGCGCGTCGTGGTGGAGGCGTTGCTGCACTACGACCCGCGCAACTTCGATCACCGCATTATCGTCAACCTGCGCCTGACGCGTCTTCTGGCGGCGTTGCTGACCGGCGCGGCGCTAGGGGCGGCGGGCCTGCTGCTACAAACCGTTATCCGTAACCCGCTGGGCGAGCCGCATATTCTTGGCCTGAACGCTGGCGCAACGCTTGCCGTGGTGGTGTGTTCCGCCATCGGGATAACCGCCGGTGTGAGCCAACCGCTGGCCGCTGCTTTGGGCGCTGCGGCGCTGTTTGGTTTGGTGATGCTGTTGGCTTCCGCTGGGCGTGCTGGCGCGACGGCAATGAAAATCACGCTCTGCGGGGTGGCGCTTTCGGCTTTTGCCTCGGCCATCACCGCCTCCATTTTGATTCTGGACGAACAGACACTACAGGCGATGCGCACCTGGCTTGCGGGCGACCTCTCCGGTATTCGCCTTGCCACCTTGCAGATAGCGTCCATTCCGACGCTGCTGGGCATACTTCTGGCGGGATTCCTCGCGCCTCGACTCAATATTCTGGCCCTGGGCGACCGGGTTGCCAGCGGCCTTGGCGTCCCGGTGGCGCGCACGCGTGTGTTCGGCGTTATCGCTATCGCGCTGCTGTGTGGCGCGGCGGTCTCCGTTGCGGGGCCGATTGGTTTTATCGGGTTAGTGGTGCCGCACGTTATTCGCCGCTGGGCGGGGCAGGACATTCGCACTGGGCTGCTGCTGGCGCTGCCGACCGGCGCGCTGTTGCTGTTATCGGCGGACATTCTGGCCCGCTGGCTGCTGGCGCCACAGGAGCTGGCGACCGGGGTCATGACCGCGATGGTCGGCGCGCCGGTGTTTATTGCCATTGCGGTGAGGTTCTTTAAATGACGCGAGCAGTCACCCGCGCGGGGTTTCGCGCCGTCACGCTAGGTCCATTACGTCTGCTGCTGCGCCCGCGGCTGCTGAAAATCGCCGCCGCGCTGCTGGCCATTATTGTGCTGCTGCTGGTTTTTGGCGTCACGCGAGGTTCGCTGCCGATTCCCACCGGCGCAATTGGACGGGCGCTGTTCATGCCTGAGGCGCTAAGCCCACAACAGGTCTACATCGTTCGTGATATCCGTTTACCGCGGCTGTTTATGGCTATCTTCTGCGGTGGGATGCTCGGGCTTGCCGGGGCGGCAATGCAGTCGATAACCCGCAATGGCCTGGCTGACCCTGGATTGATTGGCGTAAAAGAGGGGACCAGCGTGGTTGTGCTGACGCTTATCCTCGCATTCCCCGCCGTCAGCCTTGCCTGGCGGCCGCTGGTGGGGATGCTCGGCGGTGTGCTGGTGGCGTTGCTGGTTATCGTGCTGGCCCGTGATCTTTCGCGCCCACGCTTCATTCTGATTGGCATTGGCGTGTCATGGGCGCTCTCGGCGGCGATGGGGCTCTTTATCACCACCGCCGATATCCGCGATGTACAAACGGCGATGACCTGGCTTGCGGGTAGCCTGCACGCCGCGACCTGGCCGCTGCTGGCGGTCGCCGTGGCGTGGGCACTGCCGGCGGTGGCGATTCTCTATCTGACCGCACGGGCAGCGGACGTTGCGCTGATGGGCAATCAGGTGGCCAACGGGCTGGGCGTGCGGTTATCGCGCCTGACGATGTTGCGGTTTATCGCCCCGGTGCTGCTGACGGCGGCGAGCGTTTCCTGTGTCGGCAGTTTGGGCTTTGTTGGCCTGATGGCTCCGCATATGGCGCGCTTTATGCTGCGCGGCGGGCAGGTGGCGCTGCTGACCGGCAGCGCGTTGATTGGCGCGCTACTGGTGCTGCTGACAGACACCATCGGGCGTCTGGCCTTTGCGCCGCTACAAATTCCGGCAGGGATCATCATTTCGCTGATTGGCTGCCCCTTCTTTATTTTTCTGCTGTGGCGTCGCCGTGACGCCTTGTGAGGTTCAGGATGACCCTTCGTGGGCTGATGTCTTTGTTGTGCCTGTGTAGCGTTTCAGCGTTCGCGCAAACGCACCCGTTCACCGACGATCTGGGCCGCGTGGTTCAGGTTCCCGATCACCCAAAACGCATTGTGTCGATGCACGATCTCGATATTACCATTCCGCTGATTGAGCTTGGCGTGCCGCCGGTCGCTAGCCACGGGCGAACTCGTCCGGATGGGAGCCACTATCTGCGCTCCAGCGCGATGCTGACCGGCGTCGATTTTGACAACAGCGATATCAAATTTATCGGCACCGCTGATATCGACCTCGAAGCGGTGGCGGCGGCTAAACCTGACCTGATTATTACCGAACCCAACCGCAACGTGCCGATAGAGCAGCTGGCGAAAATTGCGCCGACGGTCAGTATTGACCATCTGTTGGGCAGCGCGCCGCGCATTTACGGCAAGCTGGCGGAATTGACCGGGACGCAGGCGCGACTGGCGATCCTTAATCGCCGCTATCAGACGCAAATCGAGCAGCTCAAACAGACCATCGATACCCATAAAATCACCGTCTCGGTGATTCAGGCCAATAACGGCAAGGTGACGGTGCATCACTCCTATCATTCGCTGGGTCGCGTACTGCGCGATGCGGGCTTCCGCTTCCCGCCGCTGATTGAGGGCATTCCTGATGGTCAGCGCATTGACGTCAGCGCTGAACAATTGCCGGAACTGGACGCCGATTTCCTGTTTGCCACCTGGCGCTCGGATACCGGCGGTAAACCGCAGGATGAACTCAACGATATGGAAAAAGTGATGCCGGGCTGGTGCGATTTTATGCGGGCGTGCCACACCGGGCATTACATTCTTCTGCCGCGCGATGAAGTTATTTCTAACTCTTATGCCTCGTTGAATTTGCTGGTGGCGGAGGTGCAATCGCAGATTGCCGGCCGTCCATTGTCTAAGGAACCGAAATGAGCCAGACGTTGATCCGTAAAGAAAAGCGCCGGGTCGATCTGTTTGGCGAACGCCTGCGCAGCCGCACCAGCCAGCTTTCACCGCGCCTGTTGGCCGTCGCGCACTGGATAGACGATAACCGTGAAGCGGTGCTGGACCATACGGCAATGGAAATCGCTGCCGCGACGCAAACCTCTGATGCCACCGTCGTCCGCGCTATTCAGGCATTGGGCTTTGCGGGGTTGCGCGACCTCAAGCAGACCATGCAGCACTGGTTTGGCCCGACCATTACCTCGTCGGAAAAAATGGCCTCGACGGTGGGGGCGCTGACCAGCGACGTGAATTCAAGCATCGATTTTGTGCTGGAAGGGCATCAGCGCGCCTGTGAAATGCTCGCCAGCACCAGCAACCGCGCGGCAATAGCCCAGGCGGTGGCGCTGCTGGGTGATGCGCGGCAGGTCGCGCTGTTTGGCATTGGCGCATCGGGGATTTTGACCGATTACACCGCGCGGTTGTTTAGCCGTATTGGCCTGCCGTCCTGCGTGCTTAATCGCACCGGCTTTAGTCTGGCCGAGCAGCTTATCGCGCTACAGCGCGGCGATGTGCTGATTATGATGGGACAAAAATCGCCGCACCGGGAAGGGCTCACTACGCTGCGTGAGGCGGAGCGGTTGGGCATTCCGACGATTTTACTCACTCAGGCTACCGATTCGCGCTTTAGCGATATGGCGCAGGTGGTTATCCACGTTCCGCGCGGAGAAAATGGCCGGGTGCCGCTGCACGGAACGGTGATGGTGTGCCTGGAGATGCTGGTGCTGTCGGTGGCGTCGACGCATTCCCAGCGTACGCTGCGGTCGATGAAGCGAATTAATGATTTGCATAAGGCGATTGGCAAGTCTGGGGGGCGGAAAGGGGGGTAGCATAAACGTTGCTGATGTGTTGCCTTTTCAGCGGTAGGCCGGATAAGCAAAGCGCCATCCGGCAGTGTCCCGCAGAATGCCGGATGACGGCGTTGCCTTATCCGGCCTACAGGGAACTGTTATCAGAAAGTTACTAAAAAGCGGCGGCGCTTAACCATTAACCAGTTGCTTTTCTGCCGAATAATCATCACGCTACCAAAAAGACCGAACATCTGAGGAGAGAGACATGAACGCACTGCCCGTGGTAGCGGTACTGGGTTTAGGCGCAATGGGGCACGCATTTGCCGCCAACCTGCTGAAAAAAGGCTTCACGGTATACGGCTGGAACCGCACGCCGGGACGCGGCGACGACCTGGTCTCCCAAGGTCTGGTTCAGCGTGAAACCGCCGCTCAGGCGGTGAGCGACGCGCAGGTGATTATCGCTATGCTCACCGACGGCGACGCCACGCTGGCGGCAATCCGCGCCATTGCACCATCCTGCCCACAGAATGCAACCTTCTGCCAGATGGGAACCATCGGTATCCAGGAAACGGCCGACGCCATCGCGCTGCTCGAAGCGCTTCGCCCCGATATGCTCTACCTAGACGCGCCGGTTTCCGGCACGAAAGCCCCGGCAGAAAACGCCCAGATTCTGGTAATGGCCTGCGGCGACCAACAGCGCGCGGGTGCCGCACAGCAGGTCTTCGATGCCATTTCTCGCGGTACGCAGTGGTACGGCGACGCAGGCAACAGCCAGAAGATGAAGCTGGTTATTAATGCCTGGCTGATATCGATGATGCAGGGCGTTGCCGAAAGTATGCAGCTTGCCCGTCAGTTTGGTTTCACGCCGGGACAACTGTGGGAAACGCTGGACGGTGGACCGCTGGCTGCGCCGTACGTGAAGGGCAAGCTGGAGATGATCCGCAAAGACGATTACACCCCGCAGATGCAGCTTCAACATGCGCTGAAGGATGCGCGTCTGGCGCTGGCGAACGCCCCGCAGGGCACGATGCCGATGATGAGCGAAATCGTCGAAATGTGGACGCAGGCGTCGCAGAGCGGGCTCGCCGAGCAGGATCTGGCGGCGGTTTATGCCTGGCTTGATAACGCGCGTCAGGCATAAGCACGAAGAGAGGTGAAGCATGGAGTGGTTACGCCAGCGCATTGAACGCCAGGTGCTTGGCCTGACGGGAATGGCGCTCAATGAAATTGACTTTGAGCACCCAGCGGGCGAACCGGGGCTGTTTGGCCCACAGTCGGCTATCTGGCCGGTGCATGGCGACTTCACCTCAATGCTCTGCGGCGGTATCAGCGCCTTACTCTTGCAGATGCTTCATCCGCTGGCGCTGGCAGGCGTGTGGGATCACTCCTCCTTTCGGGACGATATCTTCGGCCGCCTGCGCCGTACCAGCCAGTTTATTTCCGCCACAACGTTCGCCACTGAACCGGATGCCGAGCGGCTGATTGCCAAAGTGAGAGCCATTCACGAACGGATAAACGGTCTGGACATCGACGGCACGCCTTACGCCGCTAGCGACCCTGATTTGCTCACCTGGGTTCACATTGCTGAGTGCAGTTCGTTTATGGCCTCTCACCTGCGCTATCGCCGGGTGGTAGTGAGCCCGGAAAGGCAGAGCCAATATTTTATAGAGTCGGCAACTATCGCCGAGCGGCTGGGAGCGCGTAACGTACCGAAAACGCCGCGGGCGGTAGCCGATTACCTTCACAACATGCGGCCTCAATTGCGCTGCGATGCGCGTACGCAGGAGGTGGCTCGCGTGCTAATGACCACCCGGCTGCCGGGAAGGCTGGCGCAGCCCGCGGGCACAATTTTAATGAAAGCGGGGATAGACCTGCTGCCGGATTGGGCGCAGGAGATGCTGAATCTTCGTTTGAGCCCGTTAGAACAGCGTATTGTGCGCGGTGGGGTTCACACCATTGCAGCGGTACTGCGTCGTTCCGTGCGTAACGGTGCTTATCACTGTGCGATGCGGCGGGTCAGTTCGTCAGCATAAAAATTCGGAACGTCGCTTTGTCGAATGGCGTTGGCGACCTGCAGAACATCATAATTCACCGTTTGTATCGTGAGCGAGAGCACCCCTTCCCGAACCTCGCCTGAAAGCCAGCTTGCCGGCGGTTGGCCCGGTTTGATGCGACCCGCGGCGCCGGGGTTAGCAAACAGCAGCGGTCTGCCCTCTGGCGTTTTAATGGTTCTGACGTGAGCAAAATGGGTATGCCCACAAATCAGCGCGTCAACGTTTTGTAGCTGTGGGAAGGCCAGCAGGGTGTCCGTTGGCGTATCGCCGTAAAGGTATTCGGACAGCGAGCGCGGACTGGCATGCACCAGTAGAATGCGCAGCGGTAGCTCCAGCAGTATCGAAGCAGGCAGTGACCGCAACCAGCGGCGGTTTTCCGCCGTGATCACCCGTTTGCTTAAGGCAATGGCGTCGACGCGGGCATCGCGCTCCTCAGGGCTATGTTTTGCCATCGGCGTGACCGGTTCGTTGCAGGCAACGCGCTGGTCGTGATTACCGCGCAGAACCGGTATCTGACGCTTGCGCAGCCGCGCAATCACTTCATTGGGCCAGGGGGCAAAATCGACCACATCACCCAGACAAAACATGCGGGTAATCCCGTGGCTGTCAATATCGTCAAGCACGGCGTTGAGCGCCGGCAGATTGGCGTGAACATCGCTAAAAATGGCAAAACGGCTACACATGGTATTTATCCATCAACCTCTAAGATGCCTGTAGCATCGGCGTTACGGCGACCATGTTCAATTCTTCATTCGGGGATTATTATTAGGTAAAACCTAACAATCAGGAACCGTCATGGAGCTTCGACATCTACGATATTTTCTCGAAGTCGCGAATACTCTGCATTTTGGTGCGGCGGCGCAGGCGCTGGATATTGCGGTGCCGACGCTCTCCGTGCAGATAGCCCAATTAGAGCGAGAGCTGGGCACGCCGCTATTTGTGCGCACCCAGCGACGTGTGCAGCTCACGCAGGCTGGGGAAACGCTGCGTGATGAAGCGGAAGCCACAATCCGCCAGGCCGAGCAGGCAAAGGCGAGGGTGCAGAGCGTGGCGCGGGGTGAACGGGGGTATCTGCGTGTCGGGTATGTGTCGTCGACGTTGTTGTCCGGAGTGTTGAGCTCGCTGTTTAATGGCTATCGCCAGCAATACCCCGACGTCGCCGTCGAGGTCAGCGAGCTGCCGATGGAAGGGATGGCGGCGTTATTGGTGGAAGACAAATTGGACGTCGCGTTGGTGCGTGGCCCGCTGGCGTTACCAGCCGAAGTGACCCATCTGTCGCTGTATCATGACCACTTTTGCCTGGCGCTAAGCGACGGCCACCCGCTGGCGCAGAGCGTGACGATTGCTCCGCAAAGCCTCCGCCAGCAACCCTTTATTCTGCCGGAACAGCGATCCGGCACCGTGGAGGTGGCGAAACGCGGCGGCTTCACTATTGAGCACGCCCGACGAGCCGGGGCGCTGACCGAGGTGCTGGCTAACGTGTCGCTGGGCAACGGCGTGGCGGTAGTCCCGGCGGTGATGGCGCAGACAATCAATCTGCCGGGCGTGTGCTACCGGGAGATTGCTGGTGATGCGATACCCTCGGTGCTGTGGTTGCTGTATCGCAAACGGGAGCGCACCGCAGCGATTAAGAAACTCGTGGCGCTCGCGAAAGCGCAGACATAAAGTTGATTTTAAGTGACGTTGTCACTTAAATAATTTTTACTGTCGACTTACGATTGAAATTACATATGATGGGAAAGGTATTCATCAGGAGAATTGGCATGACGAAAACGCTTTATATCAGTGACCTTGACGGCACGTTGTTGAACCGCGAAGGCCAGTTTTCTGACTATACGCGTGAGGCGCTGCGCCGCTTTGATGAAGCCGGGATACTGTTCACCTGCGCAACGGGTAGAACGCTGAGTTCAGTATCGATGCTGCTCGGCGAGGCGCGTTTTACCTGCCCGGCGGTGCTCAGCGATGGCCTGCTAACCTTCGATATGGAACGCGAGGCGATTGTGCAGGCTTCCGCGTTGCCACAACCGTTGATTGAACAGGTCGCAACGACGCTTGATGAGCACTCGCAGGAAGGTTTTCTCTACTGTATTAAGGGCAGTCAGTATGCGCTGTTCTATACCCAAGTGCGCACTGAATTGAGCCAGCGTTTTCTCAACAGCAAAGCGCCGTTTCTTGGCGACAATATCTTCCGTATCAACACCTTTACCGCGTTACCTGAAGGGTATTTGCCGCTCTACTATGTGCTTTACGATAAGCAACAAACCCTCGCGGGGTTGCAGCAGCCGATTCATGCCATTCCTGGTGCTCACAGCCTGCTTAACCGTGACGTCTACTGCGCCGAGCAGGATATTTATTTTATGAATATTCTCACCGATACCACTTCAAAGCATTCGGCGGTGCATGACCTGAAAATGCGCCTGGGGGCAGATGAAGTGGTGGCTTTTGGCGATAACTTTAACGATCTGCCGATGCTGAAAAGCGCCGACCGTTGCTATGTCCCGAATAACGGTATTGCAGAAGCGAAGGCGGCGGCGACGGAAGTGATTGAGGATTGCTGGTTGGATTCCGTGGTGCGATTTATCGAGCGCGAGCAGGGGATTCAGATTTAGTTTCTCCTCAACCAGCAACATTTTGTAGCCCGGCCGAGCGCAGCGACGCCGGGAAAGGCACCCACCGCACATAAAAAAACCGGCCCTCAGGCCGGTTTCTGCTATCAGATTTTGCAGGCATCGCCGCAATCATCGTCGGCAACAATCGCCTGCGCTTTCTTGTCTGCATCGTCAAGACGCTCCGCGTTACGCTCTTGCGCTTCTTCCAGTCCGTCAAAGACCAGATTATCGAGATCAATTTCCATCGCTCACCTTTGCTCACTCTGTTCTACAATTGTCACAGTATATTGCAAAAATGTTGATTGATGTACCCGCATCTGGACCCGCACACGTATTCAGCACGATCCGGTCGTAATGAAAAAAGAGAGATGGCTGAAGTGTGACGGCGCGCAAAGGGAATACGCACGCAGTGTTCAAAAAGTAACTGATAACAGGCGAATACTGGAAACAGTAGAGCATATAGCCTTGAAAACGAGTATCAGAACGGAGGGATATGCAATGCAACAACAGGATCAACAAGCGTTAATGAATTTTGATTTTTTGGCCCGCAGTTTTGCCCAAATGCAGTCGCGAGGCCACCCTGTAGATATTTGCGCGGTAACCGGCAATATGAACGAGCAGCAAAGAACGTGGTTCTGCGCGCGGTATGAGTACTACCTAACGCAGGCAGAAAGCGTAAAGCAACAGGTACTTGAAGCGTGTTAATCATTAACGGGCCGGGCGGCCCGTTTTTCATACGAAGCGGGCACAAAATGTGCCCGTTGTTGTTTCTGATTAACGTGCTTTTTTAGGAAAGACCAGCAGCGCCACAACCGGTGAAATCACCATCAGGGCGAAGACGTAGGTAAAGCCCACGCTAAAGCCGCCGGTCAGGTCAACCGACCAGCCGATAAGCTGGCTGTTGATGGTCGCCAGCAGGAAGGTACAGACCCAGAAGGTTGACATGGCGTAGGTGACGGTCTGCGTGGTGGCGTTTTTGAGCCCCTCTTTAGGAATTGAGAAGATAAACGCAAACCAGGTGGCGAAGATACCGCCGGTCAGGAACGAACAAACCAGAATTACGATGTCGTTGGTGGCAAATAGCATAGCGAAGGTGGTGATGGCCATAAAAATACTGGAGATAAACAGCCAGTTTTTATAGTGATAGCCGCGGTTTTTAAAGTAGGGCCCCACCAGCGCGCCCAGCATGATCCCCACCTGGTTTACCGTACCGCTCAGATGCGCGTGCGAGTCCGCCGGTAGATGCGCGTATTTGGCGTAGTAAAGCGGCAGGAAGGTGAACATAAAGACCATCATGATCATCGCCCCGGCATACTGTGCAATCATCCCCCAGACGATACGGCTGAAAACAGCCTCTTTCAGCACCGCCATTTTACTCTCGCGGCTCAGATTCGCGGTATTGTCCTCGCTGCGCTCTTCGTCAGTAAAGCACAGCATCCATATCACACCCAGTAGCAGCGTGATAACGCCATAGCCCGCCAGCAGATTACGCCAGCCGCCAAACAGCGTCGACAGATAGCCCGCCAGGGTCAGCGCAATAATGGTGCCGATGATGTTCGAGGTACAGTTGATGCTGTTAAGCGTTGCCGCCATTTTGTTATCAAAGAAGCGGGCCACCGTCGGCACCAGGGAAACCAGACACACCGCGCCACCCAGACCACCGAGGAAGCGGATAATCAGCAGTAGCGTGAAGTTATCAATAAACGGAATAAATACCGATACCCCAATCATCACGCAACCCAGCAGGTATGACTTCCGGGTGCCCATACGGGCAACCAGCACCGCGGTGCACACTGCGCCCACGATTTTGGCCCACAGAATCACGTTCGACATCAGCGCCGCGTGCGAGACGTCAACGTTGAAGTCACTCATGATCTGCGGCATCACCGAGCCGGTCGTGGCCCAGGCAGCGCCAAACACCATGTAGACGGCATAGAGTACGAATTCAATGGTCCATTTTTTCACGCGCGAGCCTCGCTGATGCTCAGTTCAACCATCTCCAGCAGCATCTCGCTTGCCAGACGCAGAGATTCAACCGGTAAAAACTCTTTGGTGGAGTGGAAGTTGTGGGCGCCGGTGAAGATATTGATGGTTGGGAGGCCCTTGGGCGTGATCACGCTGCCATCGTAACCGCCGCGCATAATCAGCGGTTTTGGCGTAATGCCGAGGTTATGCATTGCCCGCTTCACGTTTTCGAGAATTTCCGGCGACCGGTCGAGGCTTGGCTTCACGTTGTCGTAAATATCATTCAGCGTGATGGAGACCCGCTCGTCGCCCCAGCGCTGCTTGAGGTCGGCGACAATGGCTTGCAGCGTGGCTTTACGTTGCCGATAGCCATCGATTTCAAAATCACGGATGGCAATATCCAGCGTCGCGCTGGCGGTGTCACCGCTTAGCTTATGCGGCCAGTAATAACCCTCGCGGCCTTCGGTGTGCTCTGGGCGCTCTTTTGGCGGCAGAGCGGTAATCACCTCGGTGGCGATGCACAGCGCGTTCACCAGCTTACCTTTGGCGCTCATCGGGTGGGCGGTGGTGCCCTTCACCGTAATCTGCGCGCTACCGGCGTACCAGTTTTCAATGACGTATTCGCCCACGCCGCAGCAGTCGAGGCAAATGCCGAAGTCGGCGTTAAGTTCAGCCACATCCAGCGCTTTCGCCCCGCGAATACCTATCTCTTCGTCCGGCAGCAGAACCAGACGGACATCGCCGTGCGGCACTTCCGGGTGAGCAACCAGATATTGCAGCGCTTCGGCACCGGCGGCGATAGCCGCTTTATCATCGGCGCCTAATAGACTGGTGCCGTCGGTGGTGATGAGATCCTGACCAACGTAGTCCAGCAGCTCCGGGTGATTGTCCGGGGAGAACACCTCGCCGCTTCCCGGCAGCACAATGGCTTTACCGTCGTAGTGGTTTACGCGCACCGCATGGGTATCGCCGGTATGGTCCGGCGCGGTGTCGAGGTGAGCGAAGAATACGATGGAAGGCGCGTTGGAAATATTCGCGGGAAGGGTAATCGTGGTGATGGCGTTATCTTTTATCTCAACGGAGACACCGGCATGATGGGCAAATTGACTGACAACATGTTGGGCGAGTTTAAATTGATTCTCACTGCTTGGTAAATTCTGGCTAGTGGGGACGGAGGTGGTGTTGATTAAGGTATATTCGAGAAAGGTTTTTGTTATTTTGTCGCTATCAATTCGTTTTTTCATTACGATCTGCCTATTATTTGGTTACGTAAAGAAACACTTTATTCACATCTTTATGGAAGGGATAAAAAGCTTCTTGCCGTTCTCTCTTATGCAACAGGAAACGCTTGCGTGATGGGGTGTTGTATTATTTGTCTTGCCAGACAACACCGTTATTAATAGCACATTGTGAGGGTATGTAAAGTGGTCGGTTGGGAAGCCGGAGGGCTTGCTCCCCACGGTGTAGGGAGCGAAATAAGAATTATTTAAAACGATCCCACGGAATAATATTATCTAACAATACGGACAACAGAATTCCCATCAATAAGCCATTACTTAACAGCGGACGAATAGTCAGGGGAACATCCTGTAAATATGCGGGAGGTAGCGCCATTAAAAATAACCCGGTAAATAACGGCAGTGCCAGACGATAAATATTGCGTGAAGTGAATTTCACCTGCTGGCTGAATACCAGGCTGGAATAAAGCAACGGCAGATAAGACACCAGCATGACCGCGCTACTGACCCCTAACGGGATGGCGCAGAAGAAGCGCGAAAGCGGCGTAATAATGGCCACCAGCAAAAACAGCAACGAACCGTAGAAAAATGACTTTCGGGAGCTATCGCCGGTCTGGGTTAATAAGCCCACGGAAGAGACGAACGGGGAGAACGGGATCACCGCCAGCGGGACGGTGACGAGCGTAATAACCCCGGAGACCACAAAGCTACGGCGGTAATGGGCGCTGGTAGCCGGGCTTTGCGGATAAAACACATCGGTGCCGCGAATGGCGCCGTAGGTATTACTGATGTTGACCAACCCGGTCATGACCGCCGTGAGGATAATCCCCGGTGAGAGCGTACCGTGACTACCTAAGGGGAACAGCTGCCAGTGCAATTCGCCAAAGGCGACCGTTGATGCACCAAAGCACAGGCGCCAGACCAACCAGCCAATCACCGTGCCAATCAATAGCGCATAGCGCGAGATGCGCTGAGGCAGAAAGACAATCAGACCAATCACGAAGAACATCACCGCGGCGGAAACGCCGAACGGTGCCAGTTGAAGGCTAACGTCAGATTTCGCAATGCCAAACGGCAGCCCCAGCATTCCCTTGAAGAAGATGGCGGTAAGCTGTGCGCCCAGCAGCAGCATAAACGCGACCATCACCGTTGGGCTAAACAGACGAGCCAGGCGGTTGCCAAGCCCGCTGACGCCGATAAGGATGGTCAGCACGGCAGAAATCGCGATGCCGACGGCCAGGCTGCTGGCAATGTCGTTCAGCGGCGTACCGCGAGAGGCTTCCGCTAGAGTGATAGTTAAAATTGTACCCCACCACAAGCCGGTTGGGCCTTCCATAATGGCGCGACGGTGGCCGAAAAATACCTGTAACAGGCAGGCCACGGCGGTGCTGAGAAACGCATACTGCGTCAGCATCAACAGGCTACTCATTGGTAGATGGAAGGCGGAAACCAACGTCGGCGGCACCACCACGGTATTGCAGAAAATAAAGAAGAACCACTGAAAACCGGATAACAGATTTTCGCGATGAAACAGAGACTTCGGCATAGGGCACACCTGCAAATAAACGCTACTGTAGGGTTTTTTGTCGCCTAACGGACGCTCCAGGCATTAACGGCCTGAAAATGGGAATGAAATGCCGAAAATCCGGCATGAAATGCATTATTTGTGTGATGAATATATAAGCTATGAACTATGCTGCAAACTCCGCCAGGCTGGCAACGGGGAAGTATAACCTGCTGTCCTGGCGGAACGTTTCCAGCAGGTATTCAACGGTCGCCTTAACGCGCGGCGCCACCAGCGCCCGGTGCGGATACTGAATCACCATTTCGTAGCTGCCGGTATCGTGTTGGCCAAAAAGCAGCGTTTTTAGCTGCCCGCTTTGCAGGTGCGCCAGCGCGTGGTGTACGCCGACCTGCGCGATCCCAAGCCCCAGCAGGGCGGCCTGAAGCTGCGCTTCCGGGGCGGACAACGTAACCACAGCGGCGTCCGGTTCAAGGGTTATCAGGCTGCCATCGGGGCCGTGGAAGTTCCAGGGGGACACTTTGCCGCCGAGAAAACGGCGGGCAATCAGATGATGGTGTTTTAGCGCCTCGGGCGTGGTCGGTACGCCATATTCCGCAAGGTAGCCCGGGGAGGCCACTAATACCATATTCATCAGGCAGACCGGACGGGAGATTAGCGACGAATCGACAATACGCCCGCCGCGGATGGCCAGGTCGTAACCGTCGCGGACAATATCCGTCACCCGATCGTCAAAATCGACTTCCACGGACAGGCCCGGATAACGCTCGCGAAGTCCGGGAAGGGCGGGCAGTAGCTGCTCGCGGCCAAAAGCGGCGCTGGTGGAGATGCGCACGTGGCCCCGCGTTTCCATTTTTCCGGCAACCACCGTATCTACCGCGGTATCCAGCGCTTCTACGGCGATTCGCGCCTGCTGGAGAAAGAGGGTGCCTTCTTCGGTCAGGCTGAGCTTTCGGGTGGTGCGGTTCATCAGCCGTACCCCAAGCGCCTGCTCCAGCCCGGCGATGTTTTTACTGATGGCGGCAGCGCTCACCCCCTGAAGCCGTGCGGCGGCGGCAAAGCTACCGGCATCGGCGGCATCGATAAAAGAGGTAATGGCGCGCACGCGCTGTGAGAGATCCATATCCGACTCCGGTCGCGGGTAAATAACCTTTATTATTAACCTTGAGTTGAAAGTGTATCAACTATAGGCGCTATTAAAGTTATCAATCTAACGTCGCATACTGCTTGTCATTCGAAGTAAACACGACAAGGTAATCGATATATGAAAACGCTGGTGATTGTTTCACATCCCTATTTCTCTCAGTCCCGGGCGATTCACGCCCTACAGGAAACCGCCGAAGCGGCGGAAAACGTGACGGTACGTAATCTGGAAGCGTTGTACGGCGATTCTCCGGATGCCATCGACATCGCGGCAGAACAGTCGGCCTATGCCAACGCCGATCGCGTGGTATTCCTCTATCCTACGCACTGGTTCAACCTGACGCCGATGCTTAAAGCGTACCTGAATGCGGTCTGGACCTACGGCTGGGCGTTTGGTCCCGGCGGTGAGGCACTCAAAGGGAAACAGCTGCAAGTCGTGACCACGGCGGGGGCGAGCGAGTTCACCTACTCCCATGACGGCCTACTCAACAGCACGATGGAAGAGGTTCTCACGCCCATGAAAGCCAGTGCACTCTACGTGGGTATGCACTACCGTCAGCCGTTGGCGTTCTATGAGGTGGCGGCGCGCAATAAGGACAAACTGAGCGAGTTCCAGACGCGATTTGCCGCCGAGTTGCGCACGGCATAACAAAAGGAAAAACAAGATGATAAAACGTCAGCTAGGGCAAGGGCTTGAAGTCTCAGCGCTATCGCTTGGCGCAATGGGCTATGGCAAAGCCCGCGAACTACCGGATCGTGCACAAATGATCGCGTTGATTCGGCATGCGGTTGCACAGGGGATGGATTTTTTCGATACCGCTGAGGTGTATGGTCCCTGGACTAACGAGGTAATGGTTGGCGAAGCGCTCGCGCCATTTCGGCATCGGGTCAAAATCGCCACCAAATTTGGTTGGGATATCGATCAGCAAACCGGTGAGCATCGGGGCGGCGTTAATAGCCGCCCGGAACAGATTCGCCGCTCGGTTGAAGGAAGCCTGAAACGTCTGGGTACCGACTACATTGACCTATGCTACCAGCACCGCGTTGACCCTGACGTGCCAATGGAAGAGGTTGCTGGCACGGTACAGGATCTGATTGCCGAAGGTAAAGTGCGCTGGTTTGGCATGTCGGAAGCCAGCGCCGAATCCATTCGCCGGGCTCACGCGGTGCAGCCACTCGCCGCGCTGCAAAGTGAATACTCCCTGTGGACGCGCGAGCCGGAGAGCGAGATTTTGCCGACGCTGGAAGCGCTGGGCATTGGGCTGGTGCCTTATAGCCCGCTTGGCAAAGGCTTTTTGACCGGCAAGATCGATGCGACAACGGTGTTCGACAGCAGCGATATTCGCGCCCATACCCCGCGCTTTGCCGACGCCGCCCGCGCGAGTAACCAGCAGTTGATCACGCTTATCCGCCAGATTGCCGACAAACACGCCGCCACGCCTGCACAAGTTGCGTTGGCGTGGTTGATGGCGCAGAAACCGTGGATCGTGCCGCTCTTTGGCACCCGCAGCCAGACCCGATTTGAAGAAAATATTGGCGCGCTGGGCGTGTCGCTGGATGCAGAAGATTTACAGCGCATCGTGGATGCCAATATTGCAATTCAGGGCGAGCGCTACCCGGCAGAGGTCCTGCGCTTCTCAGGTCGTTAGTAAGACTATTAATGAAATTGATTCATAGGCCAGTTCTGAATTTACGCCCTAATCATCCTAATACCAACGCTCTATACTTTCCCCATTTACCCGTTTATACGGGAGCCTCAGGGCTCCCTTCGGAGATGCCACGATGCAAAACCCACTGAATACCCGCCAGCTGGCGATAATCCCGATTGCGGCCCTGACCGCCAGCGGGGATATGACCCGACTCACGACGGCACTTCACGAAGGCCTCGATGCCGGTCTGACCGTGAATGAAATCAAAGAAGTGCTGGTACAGCTTTACGCCTACTGCGGTTTCCCGCGCAGCCTGAACGGCCTTGGCTGTTTTATGTCGGTGATGAACGCCCGTCAGGCTCAGGGGATTAAGGATGAAGCAGGGAAGGACGCCACCCCAGCCCCTGCGGGATGGGATAGCCTGACCGCCGGGCGCGATACGCAGACTGCGCTGGTGGGCCGAGCCGTCAGCGGGCCGCTGTTCGATTTTGCTCCTGCTATTGATACCTACCTGAAATCGCATCTGTTCGGGGATATTTTCCAGCGAGACGTGCTGGACTGGCAGGCACGCGAACTGGCGACCATTTCAGCGCTGGCGGCGATCCCTGGTGCAGAAAGCCAGCTCAAAAGCCACTTTGCTATCAGCCAGCATAACGGTATTACCCCAGAGCAATTCCACGCGTTTATTGCGGTGCTGGCAGCAAAATGCTCGCCGGATATGGCGGCGAATGCCAATGCGGTGCTGGCGTCATTTATAGCTGAAATGGTCGCGTAGTATTTGCGTAAGCAGATCAAACACCAGTCGAACGCGCGCTGGGAGCAGCGGCAGATGCGGACGGAATATATAAAGCTGCCACGGCTGATAGTTCAGGTCCGGCAGCAGATTCACTAGTTCGCCGCGCTGCAGGAACGGGCGCACGGAGATATCCGCCAGTTGGCTGACGGTGCGCCCGGCAAGGGCTGCGGCAAGTTCACTGTCGATATCGAAGGCAACCAACGCCGGGTTCGTCGGGAAGAAGCTATTGTCGTTGGCAAACTGCCACGGCCAGACGCGCCCGGAGTTGCTGTTGCTAAGCGCGCTTAGCGGGTAGTGGAGTTGCAGTGTTTTGAGGTCGGCTGGTTCGCCCAGTCGTTGAATTAAAGACGGCGCGGCGACAATCTGCACGCCAACCGGGCGGATGGTTTTAACGATATAGCGGTTATCCGGCACCGTCCCGATGCGAATGCCAATATCAATCTGCTCATCAATAATATTCAGATGCCGACCGGTGTTGTGCCATTCAATGGTTATCTCCGGATAGTCCATCAGTTGATGCAGAAGCTGGCAGAGGATCTCCCGGTTTTCAAACAGCGGCGGCAGCGTGATACGCACCTTGCCTGCCATGGTCTGCTCATTGCGCCGCTGGCCTTCGGTAAACAGCGCTTCGCTTTCGGCGAGCAGCCGTTCGGCTTTGGGCCAGAACTGCTGGCCAAACGGCGTGAGTTTGATCTGCCGGGTATTGCGCAAAAACAGCATCTCGCCAAGCTGGCTTTCCAGTTCCGCGATTCCGCGGGTGACTTGCTGTGGCGCGAGCCCTAGCTGTGTTGCCGCGTCGCGGAATTTTAGCGTTTGTGCGGCGGTGCAGAAGATTCTCAGCGCATCGAGTTTATCGAGCATGGTATGGGCCTGAAAGAGATGAGGGGTGCTTGCTATTATATCCAAAAATGGAATTCTGAAAGCAGGATAAATTCATATACCGGTAATAATCGGCGGCGGATAATAGCCTCATTGAAACGCGGGCGATAACGCCTGGCGGCATAAATATTAACGATTTTCAGGGGGATTTATGGTTCAGCGGACATGGCTTATTACGGGCGTTAGCAGCGGTTTTGGTCGTGAGATGGCGCAGCAGCTGCTGGCGCGCGGTGAGCGCGTCATCGGTACCGTGCGCAGTACGGCGAAGGTAGAAGACCTGCTGGCCGCATGGCCGGAGACCTTCAGCGCGCCGGTACTGGATGTCACCGATAGCGCGGCGCTGCGCCGCGTGGTGGATGCATCCTGGCAACGTTTTGGCCGCATTGATGTGGTTATTGCTAACGCGGGTTACGGCCTGTTTGGCGCGGCGGAAGAGCTGAGCGACGCGCAGGTGCAGCAGATGATTGACACCAACCTGCTGGGCTCCATTCAGCTTATTCGCAGCGCGCTGCCTCATTTGCGGGCGCAGGGCGGCGGACGCGTGATTCAGATCTCTTCTTACGGCGGCCAGGTCGCGTTCCCGGGTAACTCGATGTATCACGCCACCAAGTGGGGCATCGAAGGGTTCGTTGAGTCAGTGGCGCAGGAAGTCGCGCCGTTTGGTATCGGGATGACCATCGTTGAGCCCGGCGGCGCGCGTACTGAGTTCCGCTACGGTAGCGCGCAGGTCGCGACCCTGATGCCGGAGTACGATGCGACACCGGCGCATAGCTTCCTTAAAATGCTCGACCCTGCAAATGGTCAGGCGCCGGGCGACCCGGCACGAATGGCGACACGTATCATTGAAAGCGTGGAAATAAATCCGGCTCCGCTGCGCATGGTGCTGGGCTCGCAGGCGCTGCAAAGCACGATTGCGGTGCTGCGTGAGAGGGTGGCCGATTTTGAAACTCAGCATACGCTTGCGGCATCTACCGATTTCCCCGCCGGCGAGTAACCCCTTCACCGGCAGCGACGCGCTGCCGGTTTCTTCTTTTTTCAGGATATTATGAGTCGAACAGAGCATTCTGCACCGAATAAGCGTGCCGCCACTTCCGGCGTCTTCTTCATCGTCATTCTTGGCGCGCTGATGGCGTTTACCTCCCTTTCTACCGATATTTACCTGCCTGCAATGCCGATGATGGCCGCGCAGCTAAAGGGTAACGTCGAGCTGACGATTACCGGTTTTCTGATTGGCTTCTCGTTTGCCCAGCTTGTCTGGGGGCCAATAAGCGACCGTATCGGGCGTCGCATTCCGCTGTTTATCGGCATGGTCCTGTTCGTGATTGGCTCCGTGGGCTGCGCGCTGTCGACCGATATGCCGCAGATTGTATTCTGGCGCGTATTCCAGGCGTTTGGCGCCTGTACCGGGCCGATGCTGGCGCGCGCGATGATTCGCGACCTTTATGCGCGTACGCGCGCCGCGCAGATGTTGTCAACGCTGGTGATTATCAGCGCCATTGCGCCGGTTATTGGCCCGCTATTGGGCGGTCAGATTGTCACCGTTGCCTCCTGGCGGATGGTATTCTGGCTGCTGGTGGTGATGGGGGCGGCGATGTTTATTGCCCTTTGGTGGCTGCCGGAAACGCTGCTGGCGGAAAAACGGCTGAAGACCCCCATCAGCAGCGCTTTTGGCAATTACGGCTCGCTGCTAAAAAACCGTGAATTTATGCGCTACACCCTGTGCGTGAGCTTTTTCTACGTGGCGGCGTACGCCTTTATTGCCGGTTCCCCGTTTGTCTATATCAGCTATTACCACGTCGACCCGCAGCACTATGGCTGGCTGTTTGCGGTGAATATTGTCGGCGTGATGGCGCTGAGCTCGGTGAACCGCCGCCTGGTGCAACGTCACCCGCTGCATACCTTGCTGCGCGTGTCGGCCTGCGTGGCGGCGCTGGCCACCGTTGTGCTGGCGCTGTCGGTGAAAATGCACGTCGGTGGGATGGTGATGATGGTGCTGACCATCTTTATCTTCTTCTCGATGAACGGCATTGTGGCTGCCGCCTCGACCGCCGCGGCGCTGGATACCGTACCCGGAAACATGGTGGGTTCCGCCTCGGCGCTGATTGGCTCATTACAATACGGCAGCGGGATCATCTCTTCACTGCTGTTGTCGGTCTTTAGCGACGGCACACCGTGGGCGATGGCGTGGATTATGATGGCGTTTACGCTGCTGTGTTTTGTGATGGTGATGAAAGGCAAGCGCGGGTAAGACCCTCGAACTCAGACGCGAAAAGCCGTACGGAACATCCGGTTACATATTGATACTAAAATGATTCCGACGGCTAATTATATTCTGTTTTGTATATGGCCATGATGTTATATCGTAACGGAAAAAATCGCGTCTGTTAACCACTCCTGCTATTACCTTTTGTGTTGCAGCCGGTCAGGCGAATCCATTGGGAGCATCGGGGTGTCATTACCGCCATTATTGCAGAAGGGCGCGCAACGTAGCCGTTTGCTTCTGCGTCTTACCATTATCAAAATCTCTCTCGCCGGCCTGCTGATGTTGGTCGGTTTGATTTACGCCTTTCTCTCGATGATTGCGGGCACGGGCATCTGGCTGCCCGCGTTTCGCCTGCTGCTGGCGGTCGTGCTGGTTGCACTGGCTTTTATCGATAACGCCATGCGCTTTGAAAACCCGCCGTCACCTCCGCCGGAGGGCGAGCCCGCGACGGCGGCAAATAAGTGGTTGCCGATACCGCCTGCTCTCCAGACCTGGTTGACCTATTTTCAGCAAAACCTGGCGATAACCGCCACGCTGTCGTTGCTGGCGCTGGCGTTTGCTATCGCGGGTCTTGCCGACCGAAGCCCCGCCAGCGAAGCCGATACGGCAATCAGCCGCGTCATTCCCGGAATACTGCTGGCATTAAGCTTTGGCCTGCTGGTGATTGAGCGCACGATTAGCTTTAAAGCGCAGCGTCACTGGCGCTATCAGCAGGAGTATATCGGGCTAGCGCGAATGATGCTCAGCCTGCTGATTTTGCTTGCTGCAGCGCTGCTGTTGGTCACCTATTCACCGACGCTGACGCTGTGGCTTATCAAGCTGGGCTGCTTGATGATTCTGCTGGTGGCGCTGGAGTATTTCCTGCGCACAATGATGGTGATGGCGTCGCCGCTATCTACAGACCTTGCTCCGCGTTTTCTGACCCGCAGCCTGTTTGCCGTCCAGTACCGTTGGCCGCTGCGGCCGCTGACGCTCATGCTGGATACTCTTGAGCAACGTTTTGGCATCGATCTTCGCCAGGTTCAGGCATTTCGCCTGATGGGGAAAACGTTGCTACCGGTTTTGTTCGGCCTGGCCATTGTGGGCTGGTTATTGAGCGGTCTGACGCAGGTGCCGCTGCATCAGCGCGGTATTTATGAACGTTTTGGCCGACCGATGGCGGTGCTTCCGCCTGGGCTGCACGCCGGGCTACCCTGGCCGTTTGGTCGCGTTCGCGCCGTGGAATATGGAGCGGTACATGAACTGCGGCTGAGCGACGAACCAGAGCAGCAGGCAAGCAGAGATGAGCCCGATACCGCAGAAGGCCCGGCACCGCAAAATAGCTGGCGTCTATGGGATAACAGCCACCTGACCGACCAATCTCAGGTAATTGCCAGCCAGGCGGCGGATAAGCAGAGCTTTCAGATAGTGAATATGGATATTCGCCTGATCTGGCGGGTAGGGCTGACTAACCAGGATGCGTTAAACAGCCAGTATCAGGCGGAGGATCTCCCGGTACTGGTGCGCAGTATTGCCCGCCAGGTGCTGGTGGCGGAATTTGCCAGTAAGCAGCTCGATGAACTGCTTAATGAACAACGCGCAAGCCTGGCGACAGCGCTCAACCAGCAAATTCAGCAGCGCTTAACGGCGCTGCATACCGGCGTCGAACTGCTCTCGACCCGTATTGAGGCCATTCATCCACCGGCGGGAGCGGCCGATGCCTATCACGGCGTTCAGGCGGCGCAAATTGCCGCCAGCGCACGTGTCGCCCGTGAACGCGGCTATGCGGCGACGGTGACCATCACCGCCCGGCAAAATGCGCAAACCCGTGAGAACGGCGCTGAGGCCTTTGCCGCCGAAAATCTGTCGCGCGCCCGGGCCGCTGCGGTGCAGTTTGCCGCGGATAGCCAGTCATGGCAGCAGGCCGGTCAGGCCTTTATTCTTGAGCGTCGTTACCACATTCTCAGTCAGACGCTGGCGCACACGCCGTTATTAATCCTGGATAGCCATCTCCAGGGCACAAATGAACCCGTCCTCGATATGCGCCAGTATCCCGCGCTTACGGATAGCACCGCACCACAGAAGGCCAGCAAACCATGAAGATCCATTCAATCGTTCCTGCGCAGCGTACAGAAAACATTGGCGTGCGTCAGATGCCGTCGCCCCAGCCGCTGCGGCATAAGCGGGCGCTGCGCCTCGGTATTGCGGCCTTTTTACTGACGCTTGCCGTACTGACGGCCTGTTTGCTCAACGTGAGCGCCGGCAGCGCGACGGTCGTCACGCGTTTTGGTAACCCGGAGCGGGTGCTGCTGTCGCCGGGTCTGGCATGGCGTCTACCGGCGCCGTTTGAGACGCCGATTAACGTCGACCTGCGCGTGCGTTCGACCTCCAGCGGCTTACAGGATGTGGGAACCCGGGATGGGCTGCGCGTGCTGGTGCAGGCGTGGGTTATCTGGAAAGTGAAGCCGGATGACAACAATGTGCTGCGCTTTATCCGCGCCGTACAGAACCAGCCGGATGAAGCGGCGCGTCAGATACGCACTTTTATCGGTTCCGCGCTGGAAACCACCACCAGTAACTACGCGCTGGCGGATATCGTCAACGTCGACCGTAACAAGGTCAAAATTGACCAACTAGAGCAGGGGTTGCAGGCGCAGCTGAAAAGCCAACTGCTCAACAGCTATGGTATTGAGGTGATTCAGACCGGCATTGAGAGGCTGACGTTGCCGGCGGTCACCCTTAACGCCACCGTCGACCGTATGCGCGCCGAGCGCGAGACCATCGCCGCAGAGCGTACGGCTGAAGGGAAGCGGCTGGCGGCGGAGATTCATTCTCAGGCGGATCGCGACGGGCGAATTGTGGAAGCGGACGCTTCGGTCAAAGCGGCGACGATTGTGGCCAATGCGCAACGCGACGCGGCATCTATTTATGGCAAAGCCTGGGCCAGCGACCCGCAGCTTTATAGCCTGCTGCGCTCGCTGGATACGCTGAGCACCATCGTTAATAGCAACACGCGGCTGGTGCTGCGTACCGACGCGGAACCGTTCAAGGCGCTGGTACAAAGCCCGGATCAGCTAAACGAGGCCGCCAAACCATGAAGCGCGAATCGCCAACAGCGACGCCCTGGGGGCAGTCGTACCGAATAGCCTTTTTCACGCTGTACGCCGCGGCGATTATTGCGGCCTGCGCGTGGCTGTTTTCCAGTATTTACCAGATAGCGCCTGACAGCCGCGCGATTGTCTATCGCTTTGGTAAACCCGTGCGCGTTGAAGGTGCGGGCCTGCTGTTTGCGTGGCCGTATCCCATTGAACGCGTAGAGCGGGTGCCGGGCGCAGAGCGCATACTGGAGCGCGACGTGCTGGCATTGCAGCGCGAACAGCAGCTGAGCCAGATTAACAGTTGGGATCGGGATAACGACGCTGGGGCGGGGGCGGGCTATCTGTTAACCGGCGATGCGGGCGTGGTGCAGCTTAATGTACGGGTGTTCTGGCGCGTAAGCGACCCGGTGCAGTTTGCGCTACAGCAGCCGCATATTGACCCGCTTATCGACCGTCTGACGGAACGGGCGGCGGCAGTGGTTTGTGTGGGGCGCGATCTCGACTCCATTCTGGTTACCCGCCCGGAGAGTTTGCAAAATGACAGTCGTGCGGCGCAGGAACGTATCCAACTGCGCAGTGATTTTAAACAGGCCATGACGCAAAGCCTGCTGAGGCTTGCCGACGGCGGCAACGATCCGGGGATTCGCATTGAACGCGTGGATATCACCTCATCGCTGCCGGAAAATGCCGTTGCCGCGTTTAACGCCGTGCTGGCCGCCGGGCAGCAGGCGGAGCAGGCCGTTGCCAGCGCCCGCACCGCCGCGGCGCTGCGAAGCCAGCAGGCGCAGCAGCAGGCGGACCGTACGCTCCAGCAGGCCGAGGCGAGCCGTCAGGAGATACTGGCGCAGGCCAACGTGGACACCCAGACCATTAACCAACTTGCCGACGCTCGCCGCGCGGGGCTGGACGGCGGGCTGCTGCAGCGTATCTGGCGCGATAAGGTGACCCGTATTCTGGCGCAGGCAGGACAGGTGATTACCGTCGCACCCGGTGACGATAGCCGCTTGATTTTGCAGGGACTACCGGCTCAGCCTGCCACGCCGACCACTAGTGAGAAACAACCATGAGTCATCAGTGCAGCCACGGGCATATCCATTTCAGCGGCAACCTGCAAACCCCCGAGGAACAGCGGCGGATGCAGCGCCAGCTTACCCTCACGATGATAACCATTGGCCTGCTGCTGCTGAGCTTGCTCTGGCGAGCCATTGCGCCGGATCAGCCCGGCATCAGCGACATTCTCGCCGGCGTGGCCTGGCTGCTGGTGGCGGTGCCGGTTTTCCGTGCCGGATGGCACAGTCTACTGCATCCGGACCTGCACGGCGTGACCGACCTGCTGGTGGTGCTGGCCATGCTGGGGGCCTGGGCGTTAGGGGATTTAATGACTGCGGCGCTGCTGCCGGTCATCATGATTTTCGGCCACATCCTCGAAGAGCGAAGCGTAATGGGAACCCGGCAGGCGATCGCCGGGCTGACTAAACTGACGCACAGTCAGGCGCGGCGCGTGCGTGCAGACGGCGAGGTGGCGTTGATTGATAGCCAGCATTTGCGCGCGGGAGATGTGGTTGAGGTGAGGGCGGGTGATCGACTCCCTGCTGACGGGCGCATCCTTTCCGGTCAGGCGAGTCTGGATGTGGGGCACATTACCGGTGAGTCGGTACCGGTTGAAACCGCGCCGGGCATGAACGTCTTCGCCGGGAGTATTAACCTCAACGGTCTGCTGCGTGTTGAAGTGACCCACACGGGCGACCAGTCGACGCTCGGTAAAGTGATTGCGCTGATGCAGGAAGCCGAGCAGGCAAAACCGCCGATCACCCGTATGCTTGAGCGCTATGCCGGTCACTATCTGATTCTGGTGCTGCTGATTGCGGCGACGACCTGGTTCTTAACCTACAACAGCCAGGCGATGCTGGCGGTGCTGGTGGCGGCATGTCCCTGCGCGCTGGTACTTTCCGCGCCCGCCACCGCGATGGCGGGGATTGCCGTTGCCGCTCGTCACGGGGTCCTGATTCGCAACGCGGCGTTTCTTGAAGAGCTTGCGGATGTTGATGCGCTGATTGTCGATAAGACGGGCACTTTAACCGAGGGGCGGCTTAGTTTTGTCGATGCGCTATTGGTGACCGAGATGCCTCGCGAGCAGGTGCTTGCCCTCGCGTCGGCGCTGGGCGCGACCAGTAATCATCCGGTTAGCCGGGTACTGGCCGAAACCTTATCCGACGCCGGCGGACTCGCGCTTCGTGATGTCGAAGAGATTCAGGGCGTGGGGATTGTGGCGATGACCGATGACGGCGTCGCGCTGCTGGGACGACAGGCGCTCTTTACGCGCTACAGCGTCGAGACAGCACCGTTGCCAGCGCATGAAGGGCCGGTGGTCGGACTGGCGCTGAACGGCGAATTCCTCGGCTGGTTCCTGCTTGATGATACGCTGCGCGCCGAAGCGCCAGCGGCCATTGAAGCGCTAAAATCGTTGGGTATTGACCGTATACAGCTATTGACTGGCGATCGGATGTCCGTTGCTGAGCGCGTGGCGCAGCAGGCGGGGATTGATGAGCTCGCGGGTGAAGCGCTGCCGGCAGAAAAATTGCGTCAGGTTCAGAACATGGTCAACGAAGGCTGGAGACCAATGGTGGTCGGCGACGGGATCAACGATGCGCTGGCCTTAAAGGCGGGAGCCGTTGGCATTGCGATGGGCGGAAACGGCGCGGATATCGCGCTGGCGTCGGCAGACGTAGTGCTTGCCGGTGGCGACCTCAGGCGTTTACCCACGGCGATTCGACTGAGCCGTAAATGCCGCGCCACGCTGCAGGTGAACGTCTTTATCGGCCTCGGTTGGACGATACTGATTGTCGCCGCCGCGGCCATGGGGCTGCTGGGCACCGCCGGGGCGCTGATTGCGGCGGTGCTGCATAACCTGAGCACGTTGCTGGTGTTGCTCAATACTGGCCGGTTGTTGCAGTTTGATGAGACAAACTGAACACAGCACGTGCCTCATGCCGTTATAGCGCCTTCACGCTGCCCTGATACACCACCGGCCCGGAAGGTCCGGATAGCGGCGAGCCGCCCGACGGTTCCAGACTTATGGCCAGCACGGTCTGATTATCCAGCGCGTCGGAAGACAGCCTGAAGCTGTTGCCGTCGCGTTGGGTGATGAGCCCGAGTGAACGCGGCGGGGCGCTGCCTTTGATCATCCAGAGTTGCAGGCTTTTATCACGCGGCAGGGTGACGTTCAGCGCCGAGACCTGAAGCAGGGATGCTGACTTATCCAGCATTACCACAAATTGTTGATCCGAGGGCTTACCGCTAAGAATCGCAATAGTCTGTAGCGCATGCGGCGTGTCGGGTTTGATAACCTGGGTGAAAATCACCACGC
The DNA here is from genome assembly GCF_044197065.1 of Kluyvera chengduensis. Taxonomy (NCBI): domain Bacteria; kingdom Pseudomonadati; phylum Pseudomonadota; class Gammaproteobacteria; order Enterobacterales; family Enterobacteriaceae; genus Kluyvera; species Kluyvera chengduensis. The sequence continues at coordinate 125,607 of NZ_JBIQOI010000002.1, read as the reverse complement.
CGCCCATTGCCGCGGCGAGCGCCCACCCGAGCCAGAACAGAGGCCGTCTCCCAGCCGGTGGCGCGGTGGAGGACTGCGGTAGACTGCGCTCAATGTGTTGCCAGAGCGTTGGCGAAGGCGCAACGTCGCGGGTCGTGACGTCGATACCGCTAAACGCTTTTTGCCAGCGTTGGACCTCGGCGGCGAATTCGGGGTCTTCATTTAAGCGCTTAGTTAACTGCCGCCGCGTCATCGGGTCGGTTAAACCCAACACATAGGTGGCAGCACAGAGCGGCTCTTTTTCTTCCATACTCATAGGCCAATACACTCCCTGAGATGCGTCAGCGCGCGGCGTATCCAGCTTTTAACGGTGCCTTCCGGCTGGTTCATTGACAGGGCAATTTCGGTTTGTGACAGACCACGATAGTAGGCTAACGCAATGCTTTGGCGCTGTTCGGCGGGTAAATGATCCAGGCAATGATGCAGACGACGAGCTTCCTGATGGATATCTTCGGCAGGGAGCGGCGCTTGAAAACTGTCTTCGGCTTCGCTTATTTCGTCAACCGAGCAGCAGCGGTGTTCGTGCTTGCGTAAATAGTCTATGGCACGGTTTCGGGCGATATGGCTGAGCCAGATTTGTGGTTCGCTGCGTTGCTCGTCGTAATAGATGGCCGATTGCCAGATTTGAATAAAGGTATCGTGCAGAATCTCTTCGGCCCAATCCCGACGCCTGACCATGCGCAGAATAATACCCAGCAACTTAGGGGAGAGCAGATGATAAAGCTGCGCCAGGGCATCTTTATCGCCGCAGGCTATTTGGTTCATTAATCCAGCATGAATATGAGGCGCATTGGCTGTCATCGGATTCCCTTTAAGGTGCAGCCACACCAGGAGTGGCTGCACACAGTATAGGCAATGTTTTACGGCATCAGCACCGTATCAATAACGTCTATGACACCGTTGCTCTGATTAACGTCGTAGGTGGTGATATTCGCGATATTGCCGCGAACGTCTTTAATCTGAATATTGTGCGGCCCGTTTGCCATTATCCACAGCGATTCACCGTTAACGGTTTTCAGCTCTGCTTTACCCCCACCGGCTTTGATTTTTTTCTCCAGCGCTTTCATATCCAGTTTCCCGGATACCACATGATAGGTGAGCACGCTGGTGAGTTTTTGTTTGTTCTCCGGTTTCAGCAGTGAATCTACCGTTCCTGGAGGCAGTTTTTCAAAAGCGGTATTGGTCGGGGCGAAAACGGTGAATGGGCCGCTACCCTCGAGCGTAGGGACCAGCCCAGCCGCTTTCACCGCCGCGACAAGCGTAGTGTGATCTTTGGAATTGATGGCATTCTGGACAATATTTTTTGATGGATACATTGCTGCACCGCCCACCATAACGGTGTTGTTGTCCATCATTGCGGCCTGGGCAGCACCGCTTACGATCAGGGTAGAAAAGAGCATCGTTTTTAGAAATTGTTTCATTTTCACTTCCCTCATTGGTTGTTTTAGGAAGGGTTTATGTACCCTCATCTACTAATACGAATGAAGAAAGAAAACGGATGCACACAATGTGATTTATTTTTTCAGGCGGGCGACATTGGGCCGGTTTCGATATTTATTCTCCCACGGCATCCCATAGCCAACCAGCAGACAGTCACTTTCCATTTCATAGGCGTAGTACTGCTTCACCGGGATTGCTACGCGGCCTGGCTTCACAAAAAGTACGGCAACTGATACAGAGGCGGGGTGATAGTTTTCTGCGAGGTGCGCGACCAGGCGTTTCATCGTGCCGCCGGATTCAATCGCGTCGTCAATAACGATGACGTGGCGGTTGGTGATATCAATATTCTGGTGATAGACGATGGTTGAGTCGTTATGCCGTTCGCCAGGGGTATGGGGGCATGAAATGTAGTCCATGCTGATATCAAAATCTAACTGTCGGGTCAGGTCTGCGGTGAACAGTATTCCGCCTGGAACGACGGTTATCACGACCGCATCGCTGAAATCCCGGTTTAGCTGTGCGGCGACCTGACGCACGCCGGAGGCAATGGCGGCTTCGTTGAGGATGATGTCGCCAATAGGTTGATTGCTCATTTGAACTCCTGACCTGCTATGTTGAACGGCGTGAGATTGAAATCCATCATGACCGAGCATGATCTTCATCGGTAAAGTAAATGGTCAGCCGACTGAAATGACCTGGTTGTGTAAGATCCCAGCGATAATATCGCGAGCCTCGCGCGTTTCGGGTAACTCGCGATGCTGGCCGCAGTGATATTGCGAGAGCCAGTAGGTCAGCATCCCCAGAATCAGGCGAATGGCGCGCCCCGATGCCGGTACGATATCCGAGACCACGCGGGTCAGGCAGTCAGTGATCGCGGGTTGAACGGCAATCTGCTGTTCACCGGCATGCCGCATCAGTTCCGCATACAGAGGTTTCAGGCTGCCGCGCCGCGCTTCGTAGTAGTAACGGATAAACACCTCTTCCGTCCCGTTGATATCCTGGGCGATAAACCAGGCATAGGTTCGCTGTTCAAGCTGCTGCAGATAAGCGCTGAGACCCTGAGGTAAGGTGATGTGCACGCGATGCTCCTGGTTATCGGGAAGGGTTTATCCGGCTAAGATTTTCAGCACGGCCTGATAGATGGCGCCACTATGATGTATTGTGATAGATTGTGCAATATATTGCTCGTTTATTGGAGGTTGCTTTGATTGATTATGATGCTTTACCTGACCAGCGTCAGGCGTTTATTCATCAGCTATTGATGACCACTGGTCGGGTGATTGGCGCTGATGTTGCGCGGCAGCTTGGCGTCTCGGAGCACACTATCCGCCGCGATCTACAGGAACTCGCCAGAAAGGGAGTATGCAAGAAGGTTTACGGTGGGGCGGTTAGCCAGCTTATTGCGTCAAGTTCGCTGGCTACGCGCATTGAGCAGAACGTCAGCGAAAAGTCGCAGGTGGCTAAGAAATGTGCCGAGCTGTTAAAGCCTGAATCCTGCATCTTCATGGATTCCGGTTCGACCTACCTGGCAATGGCGGCGTTTATTCCTGAGGACCTTGAGCTGACGATTGTCACTAACTGCCCGCAGATAGCCGCGGCGTTAGGGGCCAGAACGAACGGAGAACTTATTCTTCTCGGCGGGAAGGTGAATCCAAAAACCGGCAGTACGCTCAGTTCGGATACGGTCAATCTGGTACGCGAAATGGTCTTTGATCAGGCGTTTATCGGCGTGTGCGGGATGGATCTACAGGCGGGTTTGAGCGCCGTGTACTATGAAGATGCGTGCTTTAAGAAAGAGGTTATCGCGCAGAGTAATGAGGTCATTATCGCCGTTACGGCAGAAAAAATATCTCAGGTGGCGCGCTACAAAGTGGTGCCCTGCGACGAGATTGATGTGATGGTGGTCAGCCCTGAAACCCTGACCGCAGATTTCGACAACAGCACTATTCGTATTGAAAAAGCGGAGTAGCGCAGCGCGTAGTGGGGAGGTCAAAATATCTTCCCACGTCATGACGCGAGATGGTTGCGTGATGAATCAGCGTGATAAGGGGTAACAGCAGGAAAATTCGGAGATAAAACAGAATGGTGCGTCTGAATGGACTCGAACCATCGACCCCCACCATGTCAAGGTGGTGCTCTAACCAACTGAGCTACAGACGCATAATGGTGCGTTTAATTGGACTCGAACCAACGACCCCCACCATGTCAAGGTGGTGCTCTAACCAACTGAGCTATAAACGCATTAATGGTGCGTCTGAATGGACTCGAACCATCGACCCCCACCATGTCAAGGTGGTGCTCTAACCAACTGAGCTACAGACGCATTGTTGCTTGCGGCAACGGGGACGAATATTAGCGGCAGCGGCGGTCGGTGGCAAGCGGAAAATGTGTGATTTCACCCGACTGGAGAACTTTTACCCATATTGCGGGTGTTTTAGCGCGCTTAGCGAAAATCCGTTGATCTCGCTGCATTTTATTTATCCAACCGTCGGATCGATACGACGGAAAATCAGGATGGTCTGTGTGGTTGAGAAATGAATTGTTATATTATAACATCTCGTTTTTCTCGTATCATATAAGGATAAATAATCATGAAACTTCTGGGTAAAGTGACGCTGGCTGTCGGTGCGCTGGTGATGGGCGGTCAGGCATTCGCTCATGGCCATCACGATCACGGGCAGCCGTTAACCGCGGTGGAGCAAAAGGCCGCCGAAGGCGTGTTCAAAGACAGCGATGTCAAAGACCGTGAACTTAAAGACTGGGAAGGCGTGTGGGAGTCGGTGAACGGTCTGCTGTTGTCCGGTGACCTGGACCCGGTGTTCCAGAAGAAAGCGGATAAGGATAAGCGTAAAACGTTCGCCCAGATTAAAGAGTATTACCGTGCAGGCTATGCCACCGATGTGAATATGATTGGTATCGAAAACGGTACGATGGAGTTCCACGTGGGTGACAAGGTGAGTGCCTGCCAGTACCGTTACGCGGGGCACAAGATTCTGACCTATACCTCCGGTAAGAAGGGCGTGCGCTATTTGTTTGAATGTCAGGACGCGAAGAGCGAGGCACCGAAGTTCGTGCAGTTCAGTGACCATATTATTGGCCCGCGCAAGTCCAGCCATTTCCATATCTTTATGGGGAATCAGTCTCAGGAAGCGTTGCTGGCAGAAATGGATAACTGGCCGACCTATTATCCGTTCCAGTTAACGAAACAGCAGGTGGTTGACGAGATGCTGCACCACTAAGTGATATCGCCGGGCTACATTCAAATGTAGCCCGGTCAAGCGACGCGCCGCCGGGAAACGTTAGCGCGCGGCGCGCTGAAGAATAACCACGTCAGGCTGGCGTTGCAGGAAGCGCATTCTCAGCATCATCAGCACCGCGGCCGACGTCAGACCAATAATAAAGCCCCACCAGAAGCCGGCCGGGCCCATGCGCGGTACCACGATATCGGTCAGCGCCAGCACATAGCCGCACGGCAGCCCCAGAACCCAATACGCAATAAAGGTAATAAAGAAGATCGACCGCGTATCTTTATAACCACGCAGAATACCACTACCGATAACCTGCACCGAGTCAGAAATCTGGTACAGCGCTGCCAGCAGCATCAACTGCGCGGCAAGCGTCACCACTTCCGGGTTGTCGTTGTACAGCAGCGCGATATGCGTGCGCATCAATGTAGTGAAAATCGCCGTGCACATTGCCATACATACACCAACGCCGAGCCCGGTGCGCGCGGAAACCTGCGCATCCGGCGTAGAGCCTTGCCCAAGACGGAAGCCGACGCGGATGGTCACCGCCGCCGCCAGCGACATTGGCAGTACGAACATCAGCGAGCTGAAGTTGAGGGCAATCTGGTGGCCGGCCACGTCGACGATTCCCAGCGGCGAGACAAGCAGCGCCACCACGGCGAACAGGGTCACTTCAAAGAACAGCGCCAGCGCAATGGGCAGCCCCAAAGAGACCAGTCGTTTCAGGATGGCCGTATCCGGGCGGGCAAAGCGTTCTTTATTACGGATGTCGCGCATCGAGCCCGCATGGCGAACGTAGTAGAACATGCTGAAGAACATCACCCAGTAGACGGATGCGGTAGCGACACCGCAGCCAACGCCGCCAAGTTCCGGCATGCCAAAGTGACCGTAAATAAAGATGTAGTTCACGGGAATATTCACCAGCAGACCAATAAAGCCCATCACCATACCGGGCTTGGTTTTGGCGAGGCCTTCACACTGGTTACGCGCAACCTGGAAAAAGAGGTAGCCCGGAGCCCCCCATAGCAGGGCTCGCAGATAGCCTACCGCTTTATCTGCCAGCGCGGGGTCAATGTTATGCATGGAGCGGATGATGTATCCCGCGTTCCACAGCACGACCATAATTAACACGGAGACAAGCCCCGCCAGCCAGAATCCCTGGCGTACCTGCTGCGCAATGCGGTCGCGACGACCGGAACCGTTGAGCTGGGCAATCACCGGAGTGAGGGCCAGCAGTAAGCCGTGACCAAAGAGGATGGCTGGCAACCAGATAGAGGTCCCGATGGCGACGGCAGCCATGTCGGTAGCGCTGTAGCCGCCTGCCATGACCGTATCGACAAAGCCCATCGAGGTTTGGGCAACCTGCGCGAGGATAACCGGGATAGCCAGCGCTAATAACTGCCGCGCTTCACTAAAGTACTTCTGCACGTGAACACCTGTATTGTTGTTATTTATTCTCGCCGTACGCCGGGTACGGGAGACAGAAAAGCCGCCTTAACCGGCAGCAAGAAGAATAAATAGAGGATTTGCTCCATCATTGTAGCGAGGATTTGCTTTTAATCTAGTCAAAAAATAAGAGGAGGGCCGGGGAAGGTAGCAACCTGTTTTATCAACTGCTATTGTGCGTAGCAGACGAATCGGTAGACGTACCGTAATGATTATCAACAGGAGTTAACTGCATGTTCACTGGTATTGTGCAGGGCACGGCAAAAATCGTGTCCATTGATGAGAAACCGAACTTCCGTACCCACGTTGTGGCGCTGCCGGAACACATGCTGGCGGGTCTTGAGACGGGCGCATCGGTTTCGCACAACGGCTGCTGCTTAACGGTGACGGAAATTAACGGCGACCAGATAAGTTTTGATCTGATGAAAGAGACGCTGCGCATCACTAACCTTGGCGATGTGAAAGAGGGCGACCTCGTGAACGTTGAGCGCGCGGCGAAATTCAGCGATGAAATTGGCGGTCATTTAATGTCCGGTCATATTATGACCACGGCGGAAGTGTCAAAAATCCTGACCTCCGAAAACAATAAGCAGATCTGGTTTAAAATTCAGGATCCGACGCTGATGAAGTATGTCCTGTATAAGGGCTTTATCGGTATTGACGGCATCAGCCTGACGGTCGGTGAAGTGACGGCGACGCGTTTCTGCGTCCACCTGATCCCGGAAACGCTGGAGCGCACGACGCTTGGCAAAAAACGCCTGGGCGATCGCGTCAACATTGAAATCGATCCGCAAACGCAGGCGGTAGTCGATACCGTTGAGCGCGTGATGGCGGCAAAAGAAGCGGCGGCGCAGCAGGCTGACGCGGAGTAGGCATAAAAAAGGCCCGGGGCGGTGTGCTCCGGGCCTTGTTCGTTTTCATCGGGCGACGCGCAAACCGTGCTCTACGCCGCGTGAGAACATTACCTGCCAAAGCTGTATATCTCGGGCACGGAACGCACCCGCGCAGGCGTTGAGATAGTAGCTAAACATGCGTTTGAATCGTTCAGAATAGTTGTCTGCGATTTCCGGCCAGCATTCGAGGAAGCGCTCATGCCATGCCATCAACGTCGTATCGTAGTCAGCGCCAAAGTTGTGCCAGTCTTCCATCACAAAGTGAGGTTCGCTGGCGTGCGCAATCTGGCGTACTGAGGGTAAACAGCCATTCGGAAAGATGTATTTGTCTATCCAGGGATCGACATTATTGTCCGTTGTTTTCGAGCCAATGGTGTGCAGCAAAAACAGGCCGTCGGGCTTAAGATTTCTGTCGACGACGGTGAAATAGGTATCGTAGTTTTTCGGACCAACGTGCTCGAACATCCCGACGGAAACAATGCGGTCAAACTGATCGTGAAGGTCGCGATAATCCTGTAGCAGTATTTCGACATCCAGCCCTTCACAGCGCGCCTGCGCCATTTTTTGCTGTTCCGCTGAAATCGTCACGCCCTTAACGCTCACGCCGTAATTTCTGGCCATAAATTCCGCCAGACCGCCCCAGCCGCAGCCGATATCCAGGACTTTCATGCCGGGTTGGAGTTGTAATTTCTGACAGATAAGGTTCAGTTTGGCTTCCTGAGCCTGTTCCAGCGTCTGCGCATCTTTCCAGTAGCCGCAGGAATACTGCATAAACGGGTCAAGCATACGGCTAAAGAGATCGTTGCCGAGGTCGTAGTGTTCTTTACCGACCTGCCAGGCGCGCTTACGACTTTGTAGGTTAAACAGACGGGCGCCGACAATGCGAAGCGTGTCTTTAATATTGTGAGGGAGTTGCGTTTCTAATCCGGCGCGCAGTACCTTGTCGAAAAAGATATCCAGACGATCGCATTCCCACCAACCGTCCATATAACTTTCGCCAAGACCCAGCGAACCTTCTTGTAAAACACGTTTAAACAAACGCGGATTTTTGACTTGAATATCGCAGGAAGCATTGCCGTTAATTTCAATGCCTGCTCGGCTTAGCAGCTCGCTAACGATACGATACCAGTCGTCATCCGGTACATTTACTTCTTCTATACACGATGAGCTCATAGCTTCTCCATCCCGACCTGATGATCAGAACCTTAAAACAGCGTAGACGCTTTTTATGGGTTTGTGAGAAATCTCACGAAATTCGTGAGCCTGCTATCCGACGTAGCACAGAGGAAGGGAAGAATCCCTTGCCGAAAGCCAATCCATGGTTCAACGGGAAGCTATCCTGCTCCCGCTTAATAAGTTCAATCTATATTATTTATGTGATGCGGATCCAGTATAGGACGCTAAGTTTGTTGATTCAACTAAAAATCTTAGCGCCCTAATCATTTCCTGGGATATTGATATGAATGATGTTTAGGCGTGGGAAGTCGCGTGTTCTACATCGCGCTCAGCGCGGCGCGCGGCCAGCTGAATTTTGTAACCGACGCCAGCAAGCAGCACGGTGACTAGCATGACGCTGGTGGTGGTCAACAGCGGTGTTGCAATCAGCGTAGATACCGCCAGGCTTGCAAGGAAGCACAGCCCTAATTGCAGCGTGTTCTGCAGCGCGGCGGCGCGCCCCGTTGCCTGCGGGAACGGCTTCAGAGCCTGTGCGACGACGATTGGATAAATAGCGCCGTTCGCAATGGCCATCACGCAGAATGGAATCAGCAGGGCGGTCAGTGACGCATTTTCTGCCAGACCTACGGCCCAGGTGCCCACCACGCTCAGCGCGTATATAACCAAAAGCCATGGCAGCATTTGTGCCCCACGCCATTTTTGTAGCGCGGCGCGACAGCCGTAGCCGCCAATCAGGAAGGCGATGGTTTGCGGTACATAGCTCAGGCCAATTACCGTTGGGCTGTAGCCCATCTCATGGAGAATAAACGGCGAACCGGTAAGCCAGGCGAAGAAGCTTGCCGAACAGGCGGCGTAGATAAGCACGTTGCCGCGATAGTCTTTGCTGCGTAACAGACGCATAAAGGTGAGCTTATCTTCGCTCACCGCGTGCTTTTTGTGGGCCGGTTTCAGGCGGAATGCGGGCAGCATCAGAAGCAGCGTGATAATAAACAGCGTGGCGAAAATAGCCTGCCAGTCAAAGTGTGCCAGCAGCCAGCTACCCAGCAGCGGGGCGAGCGCCGGTGATAGCCCAACCAGCGGCATGATGGTGGCAAAAATACGGTTAGTACGCTGGGCCGGATAGTAATCGGTGACCATTGCCTGCCAGGTCACCGCGGCGGCACAGACACCAACGGCCTGTACAAAGCGCAGCACTAACAGCGTGGTGCCATCGCGCACCCACAGCATACCGATGCAGCCGACCGCAAAAATGGTTAACCCCGTCAACAGAATAGGCTTACGACCATAGCGATCCGACAGCGGTCCCCACAACAGTTGTGCGACGGCGAAGCCGGCCAGAAACAGGCTGAGGCTCGCACTAACGGCGGAGGCCGGCGTTTGCAGGTCTTCCTGAATGGCGGCAAAAGCCGGGAGATACATATCGGTGGCCAGAAATCCTAATACGCTCAATCCCGCGAGCCAGACTAAAAATCCTTTCCCAGGTTGCATAAACTTCGCCCTTTTTATCATGAGTAAACGATGCCGCTGAGTGTAGAGAGTGCATAACGGCTTGTGAAACGCTAATATTTGCGTCATGGATTCAAAATATTTGAAGGCAAAAAATGTGGTCTGAATATTCTCTGGAAGTGGTTGATGCAGTCGCGCGCAACGGCAGCTTTAGCGCCGCGGCGCAGGAATTACACCGCGTGCCTTCTGCGGTGAGCTACACGGTACGCCAGCTTGAGGAGTGGCTCGCCGTGCCGCTGTTTGAACGACGTCATCGCGACGTAGAACTCACCCCAGCGGGGGCGTGGTTTTTGAAGGAAGGACGATCTGTTATCAAAAAAATGCAGATCACCCGTCAGCAGTGCCAGCAAATCGCTAACGGCTGGCGCGGACAGTTGGCAATTGCTGTCGATAATATCGTGAAGCCTCAGCGTACTCGTCAGCTCATCGTCGATTTCTATCGGCATTTCAGCGATGTGGAACTGATTGTTTACCAGGAAGTATTCAACGGCGTCTGGGATGCGCTGGCTGACGGTCGTGTGGAGCTGGCGATTGGCGCCACCCAGGCGATTCCGGTCGGCGGTCGATTCGCGTTCCGCGATATGGGGATGCTCAACTGGCACTGTGTGGTTGCCAGCACGCATCCGTTGGCCCGGATGGACGGTCCGCTTAGCGACGACGTGTTGCGCAACTGGCCGTCGCTGGTGCGGGAAGATACGTCGCGATCTCTGCCGAAGCGTACGACCTGGCTGCTTGATAACCAGAAACGTGTGGTCGTACCGGATTGGGCCTCTGCGGAAACCTGTATCTCGGCCGGGCTTTGCGCGGCAATGGTGCCTGGACATCAGGCGCAGCCGTGGCTGGAAAGCGGAGAGTGGGTAGTGTTACAGCTTGAAAACCCGTTCCCGGATGCCGCCTGTTGTCTGACGTGGCAGCAAAGCGAAGCGTCGCCGGCCTTGAACTGGCTGCTGGAGTATCTGGGGGATAGCGAGACGTTAAATGAAGAGTGGTTACGGACACCCGAGTAGGGTGTCCGTGGGTAACGCTTAGCGGCGGTAGTCGCGGAACGGACCGTCGGCTACGGAGCGACGTTCGATGAGACGCGGATGCACCTCAATCGATTGCGACGTCTCGCGCTTGCTGACGATACGATCCATCAGCATATTGAAGGCCGTTTCGCCGAGTGAATCTTTCGGCTGATGAATAGTGGTCAGTGCTGGGGTGAAGAAACGAGAGTTGCGCACGTTGTCATAACCGATCAGCGAAATATCCTGCGGTACGCGTAGCCCCATTTCATCGGCCGCACACAGGGCACCCATCGCCATAATGTCGCCGCCGCAGAAGATAGCGGTAGGGCGCGGATGCTGTGACAGGATTTGTTGCATCGCGCGATAGCCTGACTCAGGCTCAAAGTCACCCTGCACAATCCAGTTGGCTGGCACGTTAATTTGCGCTTCTTCCATGGCCTTCATAAAGCCCGCCAGACGGCCAGCGCCGGTGTTACGCTCCAGAGGACCTGGGATCACGCCAATGTCGCGGTGCCCGCGCTCAATCAAGTAACGGCCCGCGGTGTAACCCCCTTCAAAGGCGTTATCGATAACGGAGTCGGTAAAGTCCGCTTTGGCTTCACCCCAGTCCATCACGACCATCGGGATGTGACGGTACTCTTCCAGCATCGTCAGCAGCGACTCTGGGTATTCAGAGCACATGACCAGCAGGCCATCAACGCGCTTTTGCGCCATCATTGACAGGTAGGCGCGCTGCTTTTCCAGGTTGTTCCAGGCGTTGCCCAAAATTAGGGTATAGCCTTTCTCAAAGCAGTTTTTCTCAACAGCTTCGATAATTTCGGCAAAGTAGGCCGCTTCGCTGCTGGTTGCCAATAAGCCAATCGATTTGGTGTGGTTGACCTTGAGACTACGGGCAACGGCGCTTGGCGAGTAGTGCAGCTCTTTAATAGCCGCCCAGACGGCTTCACGTGTCTCTTCAGCCACAAAACGCGTCTTGTTAATTACATGTGATACGGTTGTAGTGGAAACGTTTGCGCGCTTCGCTACATCTTTAATAGTTGCCATTCCATCTCACTCCAGACCCTGGCCTGCCCCTGATAAAATCGAAAGGAAAACGTTTGCCTTCACACACCCTGACGCAATTTTATGGATTGCGATTCGCCGGGAAAACGATACAGGACGACAGGAGGGGGTCAATGGCCGGTACGCTTATAAATAAGCGTCGAATTTTGACTTATCCTGGCGCAAAGTGGAAGAGCAAAAACCAACATCCTGCTAAAACTGTGAAGATTTTTGCGCAATACTGTGCAAAAATGAGTTAGCTCAGTTTTGCTGTGGAAATAAAAAGGAGAAAAAATTGATGAGTACCGAACTTAAGCTGTCGCTCTCTACCACCGTTATTACGCTGGCGCTGATTGTCGCCGCCGCGTTGACTGCTGTTCTGCACTAATTCCTCTGCGAGGGAGCGTCCGCTCCCTCCTGTTAGATTATTACCTGATTCGCAATAATCTTTTGCTGTTTTGCACACTTCTGTTTTTCTGTGATTGATGTCATGCTTTTGCATTATGTCCTTATGCCGCGTCTGTGGTGCGGCCAATCGGAGCTTAAGCATGAAAATTAACTTCCCCTTACTGGCGTTAGCCGTCGGTGCCTTTGGCATCGGCACCACCGAGTTCTCGCCGATGGGGCTTTTGCCGGTCATCGCTAAAGGGGTGGACGTCTCCATTCCTGCGGCTGGGATGCTGATCAGCGCCTATGCGGTCGGCGTGATGGTCGGTGCGCCGTTGATGACGCTGCTGCTTTCTCATCGTGCTCGTCGTAATGCGCTGATTTTTCTGATGGCGATTTTTACCCTCGGCAACGTGCTCTCTGCCATTGCGCCGGATTACACCACGCTGCTGTTGTCGCGCATTATTACCAGCCTTAATCATGGCGCATTCTTCGGTCTGGGCTCGGTGGTGGCGGCGAGTGTCGTGCCAAAACATAAACAGGCGAGCGCAGTAGCCACCATGTTTATGGGGCTGACTATCGCGAATATTGGTGGTGTGCCTGCCGCGACGTGGCTGGGCGAAACCATCGGCTGGCGCATGTCGTTCCTGGCGACCGCCGGGCTTGGCATTATCGCGATTCTGGGTCTGTGGTTCTCGCTGCCGAAGGGCGGGGCGGGCGAAAAACCGGACGTGAAACGCGAACTGTCGGTGCTGGTGCGTCCGCAGGTACTATCAGCGCTGTTAACCACCGTGCTGGGCGCGGGCGCGATGTTTACACTCTATACCTATATTTCTCCGGTGCTGCGTACCATCACTCACGCCACTCCGGGCTTTATTACCCTGATGCTGGTGCTGATTGGCGTAGGCTTCTCTATCGGTAACTACCTTGGCGGTAAATTCGCAGACCGCTCGGTGAGCGGGACGCTGAAAGGCTTCCTCGGCTTGCTGATGGTGATTATGCTGGCCATACCTTTCCTTGCGCAAACGCAGGTAGGTGCGGCGTTCAGCATGGTGGTCTGGGGTGCGGCAACCTTCGCGGTGGTGCCACCGCTGCAAATGCGCGTGATGCGCGTGGCTCACGAAGCACCAGGCCTTTCTTCCTCGGTGAATATCGGGGCGTTTAACCTGGGTAACGCACTGGGTGCGGTTGCGGGTGGGGCGGTTATCTCCGGCGGTCTGGGGTATAGTTTCGTGCCGGTAATGGGGGCGATAGTGGCGGCTCTGGCGTTACTGGTTGTTTTCCTCGGCGGACGTTCTCGCGGTGAAGAAGCCCTGGCCAGCCAGTAAAAACAAAAACGCAGAAGGTCTCCCTTCTGCGTGATACGAGATAACCCGGCGAAGCGTTGCGATGCCGGGTTATTTTTTTGCTTACGCTGCCAGATTCTTAGCGACGAATTCCCAGTTAACCAGAGCCCAGAAGTGCTCCAGATAGTTTGGACGCGCGTTGCGGTAATCGATGTAGTAAGCGTGTTCCCACACGTCAACGGTCAGCAGCGGCGTCGCGTCGGTGGTCAGCGGGGTCGCTGCGTTAGACGTAGAGACGATAGCCAGGGAGCCGTCGGCTTTCTTCACAAGCCAGGTCCAGCCAGCGCCGAAGTTTTTAACCGCGGCATCGGTGAACTGCGCTTTGAATTCAGCGAAGCTGCCGAAGGATTTGGTAATGGCTTCAGCGACTGCACCGGTTGGTTCGCCACCGGCGTTTGGTGCCAGGCAGTTCCAGTAGAAGGTGTGGTTCCAGACCTGCGCGGCGTTGTTGAACACGCCGCCTTCAGAAGAACGCACGATCTCTTCCAGCGTCTTGCCTTCAAACGCGGTGCCTTTGATCAGGTTGTTCAGGTTAGTGACATAGGTCTGGTGGTGTTTGCCATAGTGATACTCAAGCGTTTCCACGGAAATGTGTGGGACCAGAGCGTCTTTGGCATACGGTAATGCAGGTAATTCGAACGACATTGCTTCTCTCCTTATTATATTTGTACACTCAATAACCATGTACTGAGTAGGGATAGAGTAGCAAATTAAAAGGTGAGATAAAAGATAAGCTTACCCCGTTTATTAACAAACGGGGTAAGTGATTAACGAATTGTCTTAGGGGTGACAACGCGGCGGGCACCGACGTAGTGACGTACCCAATAATCTTCGCTCAGCGAGGTTATCTGGATGTCCTGGCCGGTACGCGGAGACTGAATAAATTTGCCGTTACCGACATACACGCCAACGTGATCGGCGGTACCGCGACCCTGAGTGCGGAAGAAAACCAGATCGCCACTTTCTAGCTCGCCACGTTCAACCGGACGCGCATCGCGCAGGTGATACATTTCGTTGGCGGTGCGTGGGATACGAATATTGACCAGATCTTTATAAGCGTAATAGACCAGACCGCTGCAATCGAAACCGGTACGCGGGGAGTTGCCACCCCAGCGGTAAGGCTTACCTAACTGCCCCATCAGCTTATTCATCGCGGTTTTCTGTACTTTCTGCACGCGAATTTTGTGCGCAGCGGCGATGGTCGTTGGTTTGGACTCTACAGGAGTGGTGGTGCAGACCTTCTTATGACCCTTGCGAACCTTGCAGGTCGTGGTGACGCTGGCGGTTTTGACTGCGCTGCTTTTCGCGCGGGTTTTAGCGGAGGCGGTTTTCGATTTGCTGGAGACTGGCGCTGCTTTTTTCGCTACGGCTGGGGTGGTTTTCTTTTTAGCGGCAACCGGAGTCGATTTTTTCTTAGCGTTAGATTTATTGTCCGCGTTCTTTTTCTTACGTTCACTGCTTTTTGCAGGAAGCGACTTTTGCGCCGTTGGGGTTTTGGCATGCCCTGTAGCATGCGCCAACGGCGTGAAGGATAACGATGTAAACAGCAATGCACAGAGCGTGAACGACCATTTTTTTATCTGCGCCACTGAACAACCCTCTGAGTAAGATACAGGCTAAATGTCCTTGCCTAGGTATGGTTTACAAAACCCAACGATTCTAATCCATAAAAACACGAAATGTTAATAGTGTTTTTATGGATAAAACGTTGTTTCGTTAGCAACTGCAAAAAAAAACATCATTTGATACATAATGAGTCAAATAATGAGCAAGCTTTTCACCCACCTGCCGATAAACTCATATTTATAAAGCAACTTACCGCGTCAGACGATAAAATAGTAAAGCGTGAACAAAATGTTATTTTCTGTTCAGGGTCTGAAACGTTACAATGTCAGACTACTGCCGTAAAAAGAAGTTTGAGGAAGCAAGACAATGAGCGAGACAATTGAAAAAATTCAGCGCCAGATCGCTGAAAACCCAATCCTGCTGTACATGAAAGGTTCCCCGAAACTGCCAAGCTGCGGTTTCTCAGCCCAGGCTGTTCAGGCGTTGTCCGCCTGCGGCGAGCGCTTTGCTTACGTCGACATCCTGCAGAACCCAGACATCCGCGCCGAGCTGCCAAAGTATGCAAACTGGCCGACTTTCCCACAGCTGTGGGTTGATGGTGAGCTGGTTGGCGGCTGCGACATCATTATCGAAATGTACCAGCGCGGCGAACTGCAGCCTCTGATTAAAGAGACCGCTGCTAAGTACGCTGAAGAGCCGAAAGCAGAATAATCGGTTCGCCCCAATACCGGGCACAAAAACAAAAAAGCGACCTGAAGGTCGCTTTTTTTTATACTGCTATTCTTCGGACGCTATCGGCAGCGGCCAGCCGCCCAGGCGCTTCCAACGGTTGACGATTTCGCAGAACAGAATCGCGGTCTGTTCGGTGTCGTACAGCGCCGAGTGGGCCTGACTGCTGTCGAAATCCATGCCTGCTGCGGCGCAGGCTTTTGACAGCACGGTTTGCCCCAGCGCCAGCCCGCTAAGTGCGGCGGTGTCGAAGGTTACAAAGGGGTGGAACGGGTTACGTTTAAGCGAAGCGCGTTCAGCGGCGGCCATCATAAAGCTATGGTCGAAGGTCGCGTTGTGCGCCACCATAATGGCGCGGTTACAGTCACTGTCTTTAATGCCTTTACGGACCATTTTAAAGATGGCGTGCAGGGCATCGTACTCGCTAACCGCGCCGCGCAGGGGATTGTTTGGGTCGATACCATTGAACGCCAGCGCTTCCGGCTCGAGGTTCGCGCCCTCAAAAGGTTCAACGTGGAAATGTAACGTGTTGTCCGGCATCAGCCAGCCTTGCTCATCCATTTTCAACGTAATTGCCGCTATTTCGAGCAGGGCATCCGTTTTGGCATTGAATCCAGCAGTTTCTACATCGATAACCACGGGATAAAACCCACGAAAACGGTCGCATAGACCATTAAGTTGCACATTGTCGGACATCAGAATCTCATCACTTAGAAAAAGTAGCGCGCATTATGGCAAATTTTGCCGCGGCTTGGAAAGGCGGGTAAAAAAACGGGCGCATTATGCGCCCGTGGAGGAGTTAGTTGCCGAGACCTTTGCCGGCATCTTTCTCTTCGATCAGTTCGATTTTATAGCCGTCCGGATCTTCAACAAACGCGATCACCGTGGTGCCGCCTTTTACCGGACCGGCTTCGCGAGTCACGTTGCCACCGTTCTGGCGGATACGGTCGCAGGCTTCTGCCGCGTTATCCACACTCAGGGCGATGTGGCCGTAGGCGGTGCCTAGCTCGTATTTATCTACGCCCCAGTTGTAGGTCAGCTCGATCACCGCTTCGTCACTTTCTTCGCCGTAGCCGACGAAAGCCAGAGAGTATTTATATTCGGTGTTTTCGCTGGTACGGAGCAGCTTCATGCCCAGCACTTTGGTGTAGAAATCAATGGAGCGTTGCAGGTCGCCGACGCGCAGCATGGTATGCAGTAAACGCATGTTATCCCTCGTCCTTACTTATGAATAATCTGGCTAGTATAGCGGCGGAAGCCCGCCGCTATCAATCAATGCGGGATTAAAGCGAAGGGTAGTCGGTGTAACCTTCCGCGCCGCCGCCATAGAAGCTTTCCGGGCGCTGCGGGTTCAGCTCGGCTTTATGCTTCAGACGAGCGACCAGATCCGGGTTAGCGATGTAGTCGCGACCAAAGGCCACGGCATCAATTAACCCTTTCTCAATTAGCGCTTCTGCTTTTTCTGGCGTATAGGCGCCCGCACCGATGATTGGGCCGTGGAAACGCGCGCGGACTTTTTCGCGGAACGCGTCGCTGTATGGCTGACCGCCAGCCCAGTCTGGCTCTGACATGTGCAGGTAGGCAATGCCGCGTTTGCCCAGCTCTTCAATTAAGTAGAGCGCATCGGCTTCTTCGTTCGGACCGTTGTCGACGTTCTGGAAGGTGCCAATTGGCGATACGCGGATACCGATACGGTCAGCACCCCATTCTTTAATCCCGGCATCAACTACTTCCAGCACCAGACGCGCGCGGTTTTCTACGCTGCCGCCGTACTGGTCGGTACGATGGTTAGAGGAAGGTGACAGGAACTGGTGCAGCAGGTAACCGTGCGCAGAGTGCAGTTCAACCAGGTCAAAACCGGCTTCACGGGCGTTGGCGATAGCCTGACGGAAATCGTTAACGATGCCTGGGATCTCTTCGGTTTCCAGCGCACGTGGCATAGAAGTATCGACACGAATCGCATGACCGTTCTCATCGCGCAGAGAGGTACGGGTATTGGCGCTCAGCGCTGAAGGCGCAACCGGTGCTTCACCGTTTGGCTGCAGGCTGGAGTGGGAGATACGCCCGGTGTGCCACAGCTGAACGGCGATTCGACCATCTTCAGCGTGAACGCCTGCGGTGATTTTCTGCCACGCGGCAATCTGCTCAGGGCTGTGAAGACCTGGGGCACCCTGGTAGCCTTTTGCCTGGGCAGAAACCTGAGTAGCTTCGGAGATGATCAAACCGGAGCTTGCGCGTTGACGATAGTATTCGGCCATCAGCGGGGTTGGAATGTCACCCGGTACGATGCTGCGCAGACGCGTCAGCGGGGCCATAAATACACGGTTAGGGGCAGTTACCGCACCCACTTTCAGTGGGGTAAACAGTTTTTCTTGCGACATGATGACTCCTGAGTAGACCGGTCGTCTAGTAATTAGCAAAATAAAAACGCCGGGGTTAATCCGGCGCGGCAATCAGATTCCTGACGTGCGTCAGCGCGCTTTCAAGCGGGGTTGAGCTACGGGCCATTTTGGCCTGTAGGTTGGCCCCTAACCACAGTGAGTAGAGCACCTGAGCTGTGGTTTCGGCTTCGCCGTTGAAATTCAGGCAGCCTTCACGGCGGCCATTTTCCAGCGCTTGCGCCAGCAGAGCCATAATCTGGCTGGCACCTTTATTCATTTCCGTGCGCATATCCTCTGAAAGATCGCACACTTCAGCAGAGAGCTTTACAGTCAGACAACCGCTGATAAGACCCTGCTGGCAAAACTGGGTGAGCGTGTGCTGGTAATAATCCAGCAGGCGGTCACGGTAGTTGCCTGCGCCTTGGATAAAGTGCTGCACCAGGCGTTGGTGATAATCGGCAAAATGCCGTTCCAGCATGGCGACGCCAAACGCCTCTTTTGAACGGAAATAGTGATAAAACGATCCCTTCGGCACTTCCGCCGTCTTCAGGAGTTCGCTAAGTCCCATCCCGGTAAACCCCCGGTGCATGCAAAGACGCTCGCCGGTAGCCAGAATGTGTTCACGGGTATCATGTTCAATCGATTTGCTCATGGAATGCACTGTAATAGACCGATTGGTCTAATGCAAATGAATTTTTGAAAATGAAGGTTTGCCCGCACGATGTGGCAGAAAAGTTGCGCCGCAATGATTAAACGTCTTCAATGAGAGTATAGCGAGATAAAAGGGGGCTAACGTGGCGGAGCAACTGGAGTTTTTCCCGGTTCAAAGTCCGTGCCGGGGAATTTGTCAGTCTGATGAGCGCGGATTTTGCCGTGGCTGTTTCCGCAGCCGCGATGAGCGTTTTAACTGGCAAAACATGAACGATGCGCAAAAACAGGAGGTGCTGCGGCTTTGTCGTCAGCGTCTGCTGCGTAAATTCCGCGCGGGTAAAGCGACGAGTTCTGAAGATCCTCAGCAGCCCTCACTGTTTTAAGCGTAAAACCGGGTATACTCAATTCAAATTATTTGTTGAGGAAGTCGTTATGGTTCAACGTATTACCCTGGCACCGCAGGGGCCGGAATTTTCACGTTTCGTCATGGGCTATTGGCGCTTGATGGAGTGGAATATGACGCCACGCCAGCTGGTGAGCTTTATTGAAGAGCATCTGGATCTCGGGGTGACAACCGTTGACCACGCTGATATCTACGGCGGCTACGCGTGCGAAGCCGCGTTTGGTGAAGCGCTGAAGCTGGCACCGCATCTGCGTGAAAGAATGGAGATTGTCACCAAGTGCGGTATCGCCACCACGGCGAAACCAGAACACGCGATTGGGCATTATATTACCGATCGCCATCATATTATTCACAGTGCCGAGCAGTCGCTGCGCAACTTGTCGACCGACGTGCTGGATCTGTTGCTGATCCATCGCCCTGACCCGCTAATGGATGCCGATGAAGTTGCTGAAGCGTTTTCTATGCTGCATCAGAGCGGCAAAGTGCGCCATTTCGGTGTCTCTAACTTTACCCCTGCGCAGTTTACGTTGCTGCAATCACGTCTGCCGTTTACCCTTGCCACCAACCAGGTGGAAATCTCGCCGGTTCATCAGCCGACGATTCTTGACGGTACGCTGGATCAGCTTCAACAGCTACGCATTCGCCCGATGGCCTGGTCCTGCCTCGGCGGCGGTCGTCTGTTTAATGACGATGCGTTCCAGCCGCTGCGCGATGAACTGGCCAAGGTAGCGAACGAGCTGAATGCTGGAAGTATTGAACAGGTGGTCTATGCGTGGGTGATGCGCTTGCCGTCTCAACCGCTGCCGCTGATTGGTTCCGGAAAAATTGAGCGAGTTCGCTCGGCTATCGTCGCGCAGTCACTGGATATGACCCGCCAACAGTGGTTCCGTATTCGTAAAGCGGCGCTGGGTTACGACGTTCCGTAATGTCTCAAATGCAGGCGGATATTCCGCCTGCATCCTTTCACTCACGCCGTCTTTTCGGTCAGCGTACCGGGAGGCGGTGCCGTTTCCAGCTGCGAAAGCGAACAGTATAACCGCCACAGAATGGAGGCCAGCTCGCGTGCTGCCGGCTGATGATGGTGCGCCAGCGTGTCACAAATTCGCTGTAGCTCCTGAAGGGTAGCGGCCAGCGGTCGCTGCTGAACCCCTCGTTCGCTCATGACATCGCGTAGCAGGCTGATACACATATCGCGAACCTGGGAGAGAGGGTCAGAACGGGCTTCCCAGGCGCGTAGCTGCCACACAACATGAGAGCAGTTCAGTAGTACAACACCCCAGCGCAGCAGCCAGCGACGAGCGGGTTCATCCTGGCTGGAGCTAAGCTGACTAACATGATGATAAACCAGCGATTCAAACTCGTGTTCGCGGTTCTCTGGGTGGCGACTTAGCTGGTCAACAAAGTGACGCCGTAACGCACGAATATGACGCCGACTTTTTCGTGCATCTGACCCAGGCGTCAACACGGCAAACGCCAGCCAGGCAAGGCCTACGCCGATGATTTTGGCCAGGTTATCGTTAAGAAAATCACCAAAGTTGTAAACCGGCGGATTTGTTACCGCGATAAACGACCCCATAAAGACAATAAGCGAACCCCAAAGCCTGGCCTGTTTCGGCATTTGCAGCTTGAGTAGCTGCATGGTGAGCAGCAGCGGGAAGAGGAACAGCATGAACTGCCAGAGGTCGCTGATTTGCACCATCAGGCCAAATTTCACGCCAAAGCTGAAAATAGACAGCAAAATAAGCGTGCGCATCAGCAGCGTCAGTGAACTGAACGGTGACGGCACGTTTGAGTAGAGCACGCAGCAGATAGCCGCGAGGGTTAACGCCGCCGCGCCCGATTCCCATTGCGTACTGATGCTCAACGCACCGACGCTGACCAGGGCAAAAAAGGTGCGGATACCGCTCCATGCTGCTTCTGCGTGGTCGGTGTGGCGCATCAATGCCGGGGCGGCTGGCACGGAGAATTCGGTCACCGCCGTGGCGTTCTCCAGCCGTTGTAGCCAGTGGCTGGTGGTGAGATAGAGACGACAGAAATAGCGTAAACGGTGCCAGAACGCGTGGTGGCGATAGTCCTGCGGGTCGCTCGGCGCCAGCGGCGCGATAATTCGCGCCACGGTGTAGGCATCACAGTCGGGTTTTGCCAGCGCTAGCAATAACGCTTCCAGCACCGGGCGGATGGTTTGCGGCGCGTCTGGCCAGTTCAGCATCAGGCGACGGAGGCTTGAGATAACGCTGGTTAAACGCAACTGCTGGTGAAGCAAATAGTTAAGCAGCGTGTTTTGCCGACGCAGACGATAGTGGCTCCAGAATGCCTGAATACGCAGCAGGTTCATGGTCAGGATCTGGCTGATAACGCTTTGGTGTGCGGTGCGGATAGCGTCGGTTGTAACCGGTTGCCACAGCAAACTGGCGTGCTCCAGCAATCGCGCATGCATATTTTTGAGCGCTGTTAGCAGGGCGCTGCCGTCGGATGTGCTGGGCAGAATCATCATCATCAGACCACCGCACAGAATACCGACAATTACCTCACAGACGCGTGCCTGTGCTATCTCCCACAGTTTAGTGGCATCGACCACATTAATAATAGGAAAGGCAATGATGGCGCAGGTATAGCCGGCAAGCTGGAAAGCGTAGGCGACGTTGTTGGTATACATCGCACATGCCCAGGTACAGAACGCCAGCCAGCCTGACATGGCAAAGAGAAATAGCCAGGGGTCAGTCAGGGTGTGACCAGCAATCACCAGCGCAGCGCAGGCGCCGAGCATACTGCCGGCAATACGTCCCAGGCTTTTACTGATAACGCCACCGACAGTCGGGAAACTGACCACTGCGGCAGAAGTCATCGCCCAGTAGGGTTCATCCAGGTTTAACCAATAGGCGATGCTTAGCGCCAGGCACATGGCGATGGCGTTACGCATGGCATAGCGCCACTGCGGTACGGTGGCCTTAACCCAAGGCAGTGACTTCCATGTCAAGGCGGATAGGGTCATTGCTTCCCGCCCGTGATAGAGACGGTGCAGGTAGTACCCGCAACCAATACGATGTCCGTAGGCAGTGCGTCTAATTCAATACGAACCGGTACGCGCTGGGCGAGGCGTACCCATGGAATGGTGGGTTTGATGTCGGCAACCAGCTTGCCGTCCGTTGCCAGGCTTTGGTCATGGATGGCTCGACCGATGCTGGAAACGTGACCCTGTAACTTTTTGTCATCACTGTACAGCACAACATCCGCACGGTCTCCTTCGCGAATATGCCGCAGTTTCGTCTCTTCAAAATAACCAACAACATAGAAGGAGTGGCTATCGATCAGCGCAAAGACCGGATGCCCGACCGTAGCGTAGTTGCCAATACGAGTCGTCAGATTCGTTACCCAACCGTCTACCGGGGCCTTGACCGTCGTTTGCGCAAGCTGCCAGCGGGCATGTTCCAGCTCTGCTTTTGCCGCATCAAAATTAGCTTGCGCCGCTTTCAAGGCGATATTCACGGTGTCGAGGTCTTCGGCGGAGATAAAATTCTGTGATAACCCACGGCGGCGTTCAACTTCATGGCTCGCACGGGAGAGATCTGATTGGGCTTTAGCGAGTTTCGCTTCGACGTTCATCACGGCGATTTTCCACGGCGTTGGGTCTATCTGGAACAGTTCGTCACCCGCTTTGACGAACTGGTTGTCTTTCACGTTAAGCGTGAGGATGCTACCGGAGACCTGCGGTGTAATATCGACCTGTTCAGCACGAATTTTGCCATCGCGCGTCCATGGCGACTGCATGTAGTAGTTCCAGACCAGCCAGCAGGCGATGATAGCCAAGGCAGCAATGAGTAGCGTAGAGAAATATTTTAATTTTTTCATTGGATTACATCACCACCAAACCAGAACCATCAGCGCAGCACAGACCGCGAGGGCAAAGAGAGAAAGATCCATTAACAGTGGATGCCAGATGTCACCGGCATACATCCAGTCGCGCAATAAACGGTGAATAATGAGCCAAAACAGGAAGCCAAGCAGCACAGCTTTAAATACAGGAGGAAAATAAATAGAAGCACCGACCATAAGGTCTTGTAGTGGGACTCCGGGGATGTGGAAAATCGACTTCACAAGCAGAAATCCTTTGCAATTGAAGAGTTATGGCTCGATAGTGTGTCGTGTTTTGACATAAAATCACATTATTTGAAACAGTGTAACTCAAGGATCTGGTTCGCGTGCACGTGGCAATTCATTTGTTTTGCTAATTTAAATACTGCACACTATTCTAAAATCAGTATAATAACTTAGCAAGCTAATTATAAGGAGATGAAATTGGAATCGCCATTAGGTTCTGATCTGGCACGGTTGGTGCGCATTTGGCGTGCTTTGATTGACCATCGCCTCAAACCTCTGGAACTCACGCAGACTCACTGGGTCACGCTGCATAATATTCATCAGCTACCGCCTGAGCAGTCGCAAATCCAACTGGCCAAAGCGATCGGCATCGAGCAGCCATCTTTGGTTCGTACACTCGATCAACTGGAAGAGAAAGGACTTATTTCTCGCCAGACCTGTGCGAACGACCGTCGTGCTAAACGCATTAAGTTAACTGAGAAAGCGGAACCGCTGATCCAGGAGATGGAAGCGGTGATTAGCCACACGCGGGGTGATATCCTGGCCGGGATTTCTGCTGAAGAGCTGGAGATGTTGACCACGCTCATTCGTAAACTCGAGCAGAATATCAACGAGCTACAATCTCGCGATTGATACTCAAAAAACCCGCGAAATTCGCGGGTTTTTCAATTCTTCGACTTATTCCCAGACGACGACCCGGTTTCGTCCCGCGGCTTTTGCGCGATACATCGCTTCATCGGCTCGTCTTACGCACTCCTCAACCGGTACCGATAGATCCACGGCGGTAAAGACCCCCATACTGATAGTAATGGACTCCGGCAACTGAGCATTGCTGCTGTGGATATCATGCTGGCTGATAGCAATACGAATACGTTCCGCAATTGAGCGTGCGACTTCTGGCGTGGTGTTGACCAGCAGTAGGGCAAATTCCTCACCGCCGATACGCGCGGCAACGTCATTTTGCCGCACCGAATCCTGCAGAACTTTCGCCACGAACTGAATCACCTTATCGCCCTGCAGGTGGCCATATTTGTCGTTGATGCGCTTGAAGTAGTCCAGATCGCTGACAATGACCGATACCGGATGTCCGTTGGCAATGGTCGGTCGCAGTGCGGTAAAGGAGTCATAAAAGTAGCTACGGTTGTAAAGCCGGGTTAATGGATCGCGGATGGAGTTTTGGTACGAGTTCTGATACTTCACGTTGGACTGGCGGTAGAGGGTGAAGACATCGCAAAACAGCACAAAGATCAGGAACAGCGTTGAGATGGTCTCAAACAGTCGCGCCTGGTACCAACTGTAACTGGCCGTGTCTTGCCCGGTCATCAGCACAAACATGGTAAAAATATAGCAGGCACAGAAGAAGGCTCCGCTATACCAGAAAATATTGCGCAGCTGTGTAACCAGTAAAATAATTATTAGGGTAATAACCCAAATAACAATAAGTACCCAACTGATGACGTCTTTCCATATCGTGGTATATTTAAATGTTAAATTATCAATAAAATTAACGCTCAGTAATGGGTCGTTGCTGGAATATAACCAGGCAAGCTCCATGATGATAGCGCAAAATATAACAATCCCACTAAGAATGAAAGCGTGAGTTTTACGAGAGTGCATGTCTCGTAGTTTAAACATGTAAAGAATGACAGAACTCATAAAAAGCGCTGCCATTAAAACGTTGCGAAATACATAAAAAATAAGAGCGTCATTATAATTCGTGTCAGTGACGCCGCCGCAGAGAAACCAATCGGGATAGCTCTTCAGCGTCCCTAGCATCAGCAGTGCTGAGCTGGCGAACGCGCAGGCGATAGGCATGAGGTAAAGCCGGCGTTTATCACACAAGTACTTCATGATCATAAACACAGCGATCATCGTGTGGAAAACCATCAGGAACATGGTCAATGTCGGAAACAATATCGGCGCAATGGCTGGGGCGTAGTTAATAATACTGTTGGAGAAATGGTTCAGGACAAGTGTCCCAATCATGGTGATGGTCAGATAAATCAAAAAGCGCTGTAGCGGAAATTTTATCAGCATATATGCATCCTATGTACGCAACGCGTAGTGCGCGCCGGGCATCCGGCCCTTTATGCTAGAAGTGTAATGGATAAACTGTCAGGAAATATTGTCCGCGCGCAAATAATACATAAGCTAAATAGCTTTTATGTATTCATGTGGCGAATTAAATAGGTGGGTGTAATAATGTACAGAGAATCAGTGAATGAAAGGTACGCGGCCAGGTGGCCACGTACCCAGAGTGGGGTTTAGCGCGGAGAAACGGTAACCTGGCTGCCGTTGCTCGCCATCACGACACGCTGGCCTGCGGAGAAGCGGGTATCACCCTGTTTCTGCACAACCATGATCGTGTTACCGTCATCTTTACGAATTTCCAGTTCAACGCCCTGGGTTTTGTTCATCGCACCCTGAACGCCCTGGCCAGCTACGCCACCGGCAACTGCGCCCGCTGCGGTTGCCAGCGAACGACCGGTACCGCCACCAACGGTGTTACCCAGGAAGCCACCCAGAACTGCACCGCCGATCGCACCAATCACGTTGTTTTCGTCGCCGCCCTGAATTTGCACAGGACGTACGTGGACGATGGTACCGTAGGTCACGTTCTGGACCTGTTTCGCTTCGGATGCAGAGTAAACATCGCCTGACAGGCCACTGTTACTGACACATCCAGCCAGGGATAAACCAATCATTGAAACAGCCAATACGCGTAACATCATTTTTGAATCTCCAGTTCAATAAGAATTGCTCTTAAGAGCATCCGTACTAAGCAATTATATGGTATTTGATTCGAGCGGTCATATATTCTGCATTTAATAATAAAAAGAATAATCCATCATGGCTTAACCAAGGTTAAACGCAAGGGAAACTATGCTGTATGCCCAGAGAAGGAACGATGACGTATATTGTTAAAAAGTATTATTAGTTAATAGCATTAAGTGTCACTTTATGATGGAGTGTTGACTTTGCATAGATGACTAAGGATGTCATATGAAATCCGGGCGATATATTGGCGTGATGTCAGGAACCAGCCTTGATGGCGTAGATGTGGTTCTGGCGGCGATTGACGAAAGCAGGGTTGCCCAGCTTGCTAGCCTCACCTGGCCCATTCCTGTTGCACTTAAAGAGGCGGTTCTCGCTATCTGTCAGGGGCAGCCGTTGACGCTTTCACAACTGGGTCAGCTCGACAATCGGTTAGGGAATTTGTTTGCTGATGCTGTTATGGCGCTAATGAATCAGGAGCGGCTTGAGGGTCACGATATTGTTGCGATTGGTTGCCATGGGCAAACGGTGTGGCATGAACCAACGGGCGAAGTGCCGCATACCATGCAGATAGGCGACAACAATATTATCGCTGCGCGCACGGGCGTTAGCGTGGTTGGCGATTTTCGCCGCCGCGATATGGCGCTGGGGGGGCAGGGTGCTCCGCTGGTTCCGGCATTCCATCAGGCTCTGCTGGCGCACCCGGATGAACGTCGCATGATCCTCAATATTGGCGGTATTGCCAATCTCTCGCTACTGGTGCCCGGAATGCCGGTGCGCGGCTTTGATACGGGGCCGGGCAATATGCTGATGGATGCCTGGATCTGGCGCAACCTGGGTAAGCCGTACGATAAAGATGCCCTGTGGGCCAACGAAGGGAAAGTCATTTTGCCGCTGCTGCAGGATATGCTGAGCGACCCGTATTTTGCAGCGCCAGCGCCTAAAAGCACGGGCCGCGAATACTTCAATTATGGCTGGCTGGCGCAGTATCTGGCGCGCTACCCGGGTTTGCGCGCGCAGGATGTCCAGGCGACGCTGACTGAGCTTACCGCTGTCACCATCAGCGAACAGGTGATGTTAAGCGGCGGCTGCGAGCGGCTGCTGGTCTGCGGTGGCGGAAGCCGCAACCCTCTGATTATGGCTCGTCTGGCAGGGCTGCTGGCTGGCACAGAAGTGGCAACGACCGACGAATACGGCATCAGCGGCGACGACATGGAAGCGCTGGCGTTCGCCTGGCTTGCCTGGCGAACCGTTGCCGGGCTCCCGGGAAATTTACCCTCGGTGACCGGCGCATCGCAGGCGACCGTACTCGGGGCGATTTTTCCCGCAAATCCCCAGCATAATCAGAGTTAACTGACATCTTCTTTTACAGTGGGCCGGTAGACTTAAGCTGAACGGGAGTGTGACAATCGCTCCTTGACCAGGAATGTCGAAAGGCCCAAAACAATGAAAAAACTACTTATCGTTGCTCTCCCTTTTATGCTCGCTGGCTGCAGTGCGTACAATCAGTTTATGGAACGCATGCAGACCGACACGCTGGAATACCAGTGTGAGGAAAAACCGCTGACCGTGCAGCTCAACAATCAGCGCCAGCAGGTGAGCTTTATCTATGACAACCAGCAACTGAATCTCCAGCAGGGGATCTCCGCGTCGGGCGCTCGCTATACCGACGGGATCTACGTATTCTGGTCGAAAGGCAACGAAGCGACTGTCTACAAACGCGACCACATCGTGTTGAATAACTGCCAGTTACAAAACCCCAAGCGTTGAGATTTTCAGGCGGGCGGCGCACAATAACGCCACCCGTTGACTACTCTCTTAAACGCCATGTCTGATAACGACGATCTGCAACAAATCGCGCATCTGCGCCGTGAGTATACCCGTGGCGGCTTACGTCGCCACGACCTTCCTGCTGAACCGCTGCCCCTGTTCGAACGCTGGTTACGCCAGGCCTGTGATGCCAGACTTGCCGATCCTACGGCAATGGTGGTTGCCACGGTTGATGAAAACGGTCAGCCGTACCAGCGTATCGTTCTATTGAAGCACTATGACGAAAAAGGGCTGGTTTTCTACACTAACCTTGGAAGCCGTAAGGCGCATCAACTTGAGAACAATCCGCGCATCAGCCTGCTATTCCCGTGGCATATGCTGGAGCGTCAGGTGATGGTTATCGGCAAAGCTGAACGCCTGTCGACGCTGGAAGTGGTGAAATATTTCCATAGCCGCCCACGTGACAGCCAGATTGGCGCCTGGGTATCAAAGCAGTCCAGTCGCATCTCGGCGCGCGGTATCCTCGAAAGCAAGTTTATGGAACTGAAACAGAAATTCCAGCAGGGTGAAGTCCCGCTACCGAGTTTCTGGGGTGGTTTCCGTGTCTCCATTGAGCAGATGGAGTTCTGGCAGGGTGGCGAGCACCGTCTGCACGATCGTTTTTTGTACCAGCGCGACGCGGATGCCTGGAAAATCGACCGTTTGGCACCGTAAACCCCGAAATTTGTTGTTTTAAGCGCTAGCGCTGAATGCGTCAGCGCTTTATTCTATAGAGCTTTCGCGTCTGGCGAAAAGTCGTGTACCGGCAAAGGTGCAGTCGGATATAGATGGAGAATTTGATGGCAAGCAGTAACTTGATTAAACAACTGCAAGAGCGGGGGCTAGTCGCCCAGGTAACGGACGAGGTAGCGTTAGCAGAGCGACTGGCGCAAGGCCCGATCGCGCTCTATTGCGGCTTCGATCCTACCGCTGACAGCTTGCATTTGGGGCATCTTGTTCCTTTGTTATGCCTGAAACGCTTCCAGGAGGCAGGGCATAAGCCTGTTGCACTGGTCGGCGGCGCAACCGGTCTGATTGGCGACCCAAGCTTTAAAGCGGCCGAGCGTAAACTGAATACCGAAGATACCGTGCAGGAGTGGGTGGATAAAATCCGCAAACAGGTGGCACCGTTCCTCGATTTCGACTGCGGCGATAACTCGGCTATCGCGGCCAACAACTATGATTGGTTTGGCGGCATGAACGTGCTGACCTTCCTGCGTGACATCGGCAAACACTTCTCTGTTAACCAGATGATCAACAAAGAAGCGGTGAAACAGCGTCTTAATCGTGACGATCAGGGCATCTCCTTCACCGAGTTTTCCTACAACCTGCTGCAAGGCTATGACTTTGCCTGCCTGAACAAGCTGCACGGCGTGGCGCTGCAAATTGGCGGTTCCGACCAGTGGGGTAACATCACCTCCGGTATCGACCTGACCCGTCGTCTGCATCAGAATCAAGTGTTCGGTCTGACCGTTCCGCTGATCACTAAAGCTGACGGCACTAAGTTCGGTAAGACCGAGGGCGGCGCAGTCTGGCTGGATCCGAAGAAAACCAGCCCGTACAAATTCTACCAGTTCTGGATCAACACCGCGGATGCCGATGTTTATCGCTTCCTGAAGTTCTTCACCTTTATGGACATTGAAGAGATTAATGCCCTGGAAGAAGAAGACAAAAACAGCGGTAAAGCACCTCGCGCCCAGTATGTGCTGGCCGAGCAGGTGACTCGTCTGGTGCACGGCGAAGAAGGTCTGGTAGCTGCAAAACGCATCACCGACAGCCTGTTCAGTGGTTCACTGAGCGCGCTGAGCGAAGCAGACTTCGAACAGCTGGCGCAGGACGGCGTGCCGATGGTTGAGATGGATAAAGGTGCCGACCTGATGCAGGCGCTGGTGGACGCCGAACTGCAGCCGTCTCGCGGCCAGGCGCGTAAAACCATCGCCTCTAACGCGGTCACCATCAACGGTCAAAAACAGGCTGACCCGGAATATTTCTTCCAGGATAGCGATATTCTCTTCGGTCGTTACACCCTGTTACGCCGTGGTAAGAAAAATTACTGTTTGATCTGCTGGAAGTAATATTCCGAAACGAGGGGGCGTGGGAAACTACGCCCCCTTCTTTTTTGTCGTTTGAGTAGAGCTAATGAACAACATCCTCGCCATTCAATCTCACGTCGTTTTTGGGCATGCGGGCAATAGCGCCGCGGAGTTTCCTATGCGCCGCCTTGGTGCAAACGTCTGGCCGCTGAATACGGTACAGTTCTCCAACCATACCCAGTATGGTCAGTGGACGGGCTGTGTGATGCCGCCAGCGCATCTGACAGAGATTGTGCAGGGCATTGCGGCTATCGATCAGCTGAAACGCTGTGACGCGGTGCTGAGCGGCTATCTGGGCTCTGCGGAGCAGGGGGAGCATATTCTTGGCATCGTGCGCCAGGTTAAAGCGGCAAACCCACAGGCGAAGTTTTTCTGTGACCCGGTTATGGGGCACCCGGAAAAAGGCTGTATCGTGGCACCGGGCGTGGCGGAGTTCCATAAGCGCTATGCTATGCCAGCCAGCGATATTATTGCGCCAAACCTGATTGAGCTGGAAATTCTCGCCGGTCGCGACGTGAAGGATGTCGCTGATGCGGTGCTGGCCGCGCGTGAGCTGATTGCCCAGG
This sequence comes from Kluyvera chengduensis, assembly GCF_044197065.1. Classification (NCBI taxonomy): domain Bacteria; kingdom Pseudomonadati; phylum Pseudomonadota; class Gammaproteobacteria; order Enterobacterales; family Enterobacteriaceae; genus Kluyvera; species Kluyvera chengduensis. The sequence continues at coordinate 95,010 of NZ_JBIQOI010000002.1, read as the reverse complement.
GGCCGGAAATCGTGCTGGTGAAACATCTGGCGCGCGCAGGCTACAGTCAGGACCGTTTTGAGATGCTGTTGGTGACGGCGGATGAAGCCTGGCATATCAGCCGTCCACTGATCGACTTTGGCGCGCGTCACCCGGTGGGCGTTGGCGATGTGACCAGCGGTCTGCTGCTGGTTAAGCTGCTACAGGGGGCGACGCTTCGCGATGCGCTGGAGCACGTAACTGCGGCGGTGTATGAGATTATGGTGACGACGAAAGAGATGGGTGAGTATGAGTTGCAGGTAGTGGCGGCGCAGGATCGTATTGCGAAGCCAGTGCATTGTTTTAGCGCGACTCAGCTGTAAACTTTTCGTTCGGCGCCGTTCCCGGCGTCGCGAAGCTCGGCCGGGCTACCACTAATTTGTAGCCCGGCCGAGGTGCGAAGCGCCGACTCCGGGGAGCCAGCGCACCGATATTACTTCAGACCTTCAGCCGTCATGGCTGCCGCAACCGCTGGACGCGCCGCAACGCGTTCCATGTAGGCCGCAATATTTTTGTATCCCGCCATTTCCAGCTTCACAGCAAACGCCCAGCGCAGCACGGTAAACAGATAGGCATCGGCAATAGTAAAGCGTGAGCCGCTGATCCACTGTGCATGCGCCAGTGATTCATCGATATAAGCCAGCTTTTTATCCAGCAGTGCGCGCACCGTTGGTTTGTACTCTTCCGGAGTATCAGGACGGAACAGCGGCGTAAAGCCTTTGTGCAGCTCTGTCGCGATGTAGTTCAGCCATTCCAGCGTTCTGTAACGATTGATGCTGCCAACCGGTGCCAGCAGCTGGCGGTCCGCAACGCTATCGGCGATGTACTGCATGATAGCCACGCCTTCCGTCAGCAGAGTGTTATCGTCCAGTAGCAGGGCAGGAACCTGGCCTTTTGGGTTGACCTTCAGGAAATCGTCACCGTTTTCCATGCGTTTTTGCATCAGATCGACGCCGATAAGCGAGAAGTCCTTTCCGCTCTCCCGCAGGGTGATGTGCGATGCAAGGGAACAGGCGCCGGGTTTGTAGAACAATTTCATGGGTAACTCCTTCAGACTTGGTTATTTTTGTTTTCCCGCGGCGGAAGGGCAGCCGAGGGATATGGAGGTATGTTAGTGCCTGAAGCGATAAAAAAAAAGCCGCTAACAGAAGTTAGCGGCCTAAATATTTATCCGTTTCCCGATGACGTTATACGGAAGCGACTTTACCGTCAGCAGCAGGTTTTGCGTCGTCCTGAGTCATACGGTTCAGTTTCGGCGCGGTCAGCAGCATAAGCACGGCGATAACGGCCGTTGCCACACCAATCTGCAGGAATACGTGGCCATAAATGTCCAGGGACATCAGTGGGTCGGTCACGTTTTCTGGAACCGCCATCATGCCTGCAACATAACCACCGATGATGTTTGCACCGGCAGTTGTCAGGAACCAGCTACCCATGATGAAGCCCATCAGACGTTGTGGAACCAGCTGTGCCACCATCGCCAGACCCAGACCAGAAATCATCAGTTCACCGATGCTCTGCAGGCCGTAGCTGATGATCAGCCAGTTAACGGAAACGATACCCGCGTCGGAAGCGAACTTAGCGCCCAGCGGCAGTACCAGGAAGGCACCGGAGCACAGCACCATACCAATCGCGAACTTAGTTGGCATTGGCAGGTTGTCGCCCATCTTGTTATAGATAGCGGCCAGAATTGGGCTACCGATGATGATCCAGAATGGGTTCAGTGCCTGATACTGTTCCGGTTCGAACGCGATACCCAGAATGGAGTGCTCAACGTTACGAATCGCGAAGAAGTTCAGAGAGGTCGGCATCTGGCTGTACAACACGAAGAAGATAATCGCTTCCAGCATCAGAATGAACGCCACGATCATTTTACGACGCGGCGCACCGCTCATTGCGAAGGTTTCTTTACCAAAGATGAACACGATACCCAGTGCAATCACGCCCAGAACCATACGTGCGATGCCCTGGTTGTGCAGCAGCCAGGTCGCTACGGCTACCAGAACCACCACGCCGACAATGGTCAGCAGCAGGTTACGATAGTTAACCGGCTCAAAGTCTGGCTTGGAACCGTACTGTTTAACCCAACGTTGGCAGAATGCGAAGTTCACAACGGTAATCAGCATACCGACAACGCTCAGCGCGAACGCGGTGCTCCAGCCGTATTTAGCAGCCAGCCACGGGGTTGCCAGCATAGAGAAGAACGAACCGATGTTGACGGACATGTAGTACATGGTGAATGCACCGTCCAGACGCGGGTCGTCTTTTGCATAGCAGGTAGAGAGCAGGGAAGACGGGTTAGCTTTAAACAGGCCATTACCCACGGCGATTGCCGCCATACCCATATAAACGATGCCTGCATCGTGACCCGACCACGCGACCAGCGCATAGCCGATAGCCAGTACCACAGCACCCAGCATAATCACGCGTTTCGTACCCAGTACTTTGTCGCCCAGCCAGCCGCCGATAGCAACCAGACCGTAAACTAATGCACTAAAGGAAGAGAACAGAGTGATGGAATCTGCTTCTGACATACCCAGTTGTTTAACCAGGTAAACGGCCATAATGCCTTGCAGGCCGTAGAAACCGAAACGCTCCCATAACTCGATAGAGAAGATGAGATAGAACGCTTTAGGTTGTTTGAAAGCGTTCAAACTTACGCTTTCAGTTGGTTTATTGTTTGCAGTAGACACATATACCTCTTATTTACATCCCATTCTAATGGGGGGTGTACTGGGCGGAGTGCTCATTGGCATCCACCTTATAGTTATTCTGGAGGGAAACGGGAAGTAATGTTCACTATCCTGCGCTTTCAGACAAGGCCTTTGCAATACTCTGTTACAAATAAAAAGAGTGGAATAATTAACCAGACATATAAATGTTATTTAGCGTTAAATTTTACGCTTTAAATTTAAGCGGTTTTTTATTCTGAAGAAGAGGGGAGAAAACCGGAATTTAACGATATCTTCTGCTGATCGCGCTTTCATATAGTGATATAGGCTGGATTCTGAAAAATAACTGGATGATCATATTGTGCGTTACGGAGGATTCATCCTAATGATGTAAGCGAATTGCTGGTAAAGAAACATAAATGCAACATCATGTTGTGGTGATGATCTGGTCAGTTTTTGTATAGAAAATTTTAGCAGTGATGACCTGTTTAATCTGTAAAAGCATTATATAGGCGTGAGAAATGCCAAAAAATGAATAAATAGATAGGATTAAAAGCGGTTTAGTCATTCAGAGGGACGCGGCAGGCAGACTTGCCAAACCGCGAAATAGGGTCTACAGCTCGACTTTCTCTTTAAATTCACAGAGATCTTCAATAATACAAGATCCGCAACGTGGCTTGCGGGCGATGCAGGTGTAGCGTCCATGTAAGATGAGCCAGTGGTGACAGTCGACCTTAAATTCGGCGGGTACGACTTTCAGCAGCTTCTCTTCTACCTGTTCTACGTTCTTTCCTGGGGCAAACTGCGTGCGGTTGCAGACGCGGAAGATGTGGGTATCGACGGCAATGGTCGGCCAGCCAAATGCAGTGTTCAGCACCACGTTAGCGGTTTTACGCCCGACGCCAGGGAGAGCCTCAAGCGCTGCCCGGTCTTCAGGAACCTCACCGTCGTGCAGTTCCAGCAGCATGCGGCAGGTCTTGATAACGTTTTCCGCTTTGCTGTTGAACAGGCCAATCGTCTTGATGTACGCCTTCACGCCATCGACGCCCAAATCGAGCATCGCCTGCGGTGTATTCGCCACCGGGTAGAGTTTGGCGGTCGCTTTGTTCACGCTAACGTCCGTTGCCTGTGCGGAGAGCAAAACCGCAATCAGTAATTCGAACGGCGAAGTGAAGTTGAGTTCGGTGGTCGGGTGCGGGTTGTTGTCCCGAAGCCGGGTTAATATTTCCAGACGTTTGGTTTTGTTCATCAGGCCTTCTCTGCCCCATCCACGTTCACGCTTTCGGCAGTGGCGGCCTGCTGAGCATGACGTTTCTTAGTCCGTTCATCGATAAGATATTTGATAGCCAGTAGCATTCCCAGACCGATAAATGCGCCTGGCGGCAGCATCGCCAGCAAGAAAGGAGTATCGGTATGGAAGACTTCGATTCGTAGCACTTTTGCCCAGTTGCCGAGCAGCCCGTCAGCGCCGTCGAACAGCGTCCCGTTGCCGAGTAGCTCACGAATGGAGCCCAGCACGAACATCGTGCAGGTTGCGCCCATACCGATAGCAAAGCCATCCAGCGCGGAGAGCGCCGGGCCTTTCTTCGCGGCAAAGGCTTCCGCACGTCCTACCACGATACAGTTGGTGACGATAAGCGGAATAAAGATCCCGAGCGACTGATACAGACCAAATGCATAGGCGTTAATCAGCATCTGTACGGCGCTGACCACCGAGGCAATGATCATGACGTAAATAGGAATACGAATTTCCGCTGGCGTCCAGCGACGCAGGCTGGAGATAGCCAGGTTGGTGAGCGTCAATACCAGCGTCGTGGCAAGGCCCAAACCAAGGGCGTTGGTCGCGGTCGAGGTGACCGCCAGCAGCGGGCACATCCCCAAAAGCTGAACCAGTGCGGAGTTATTTTTCCAGAGCCCCTGGACAATAACCTCTTTAACCTCGCTCATCGTTTACTCTCCACAGGCTTGCAGTTGTGACAGTTGATCGGGCAGCGTTTGTGCATACAGCCCCGCGCGTTTTACCGCGTTCACCACCGCACGAGGGGTGATGGTCGCCCCAGTGAACTGGTCGAACTGGCCGCCGTCTTTCTTCACCGCCCACTGGCTATCGTTCGCGCCGTCGATTTTTTTCCCGGCGAAGAAGGTTATCCAGTCAGACAGGCGAAGCTCAATTTTATCGCCGAGCCCCGGGGTTTCATGGTGCTCGGTTACGCGGGTGCCGAGTACGGTACCGTTAAAATCGGCTCCGACCAACAACTGAATGGCGCCAGAATAGCCGTCTGGTGCGGTGGCTTCGAGTACGGCGCCGACCGGCTTATCGTCCTGACGAGCGATATAGACCTTATGTGTGCCTTTGCCAAGCTCCGCGGCTTCGACCACAAAGCAGCTCTTCAGCAGGTCATTATTATAGCTGCTCGGCGGTATGACCTGTTGGAACAGGGCGTTTTGCTGCTTTTCGGCCTGGTCGTCGATGGTGTGCTTGGTCAACTGGTTGATTGCCGCCGTCAGCCCGGTAGAACCGGCTGCGAACAGCGCCAGCGTGACACCGTGTTTACGCATGGTATTTAACATGTGAATCCTCAGCGGTGTCCGTAAACGCGCGGGCGCGTGTAGTAATCAATCAGCGGTACGGTGATGTTGGCTAACAGCACGGCAAACGCCACGCCATCCGGATACCCGCCAAAACTACGGATTAACCACACCAGAAGACCAGCCAGCGCGCCAAAAATCAGACGACCACGGTTGGTGGTTGACGCGGTCACCGGGTCGGTCAGGATAAAGAACGCGCCCAACATGGTGGCACCAGAGAGCAGGTGCATCTGCGGCGAGGCGACGCTTTCCGGGTGGAACAGCCAGCCGAGCGTGGAGCAGACGGCCAGGCTCACCAGGAAACTCACCGGGATATGCCAGCGAATCGCTTTCTGCCACAGCAGGAACAGACCGCCAACCAGGTAGGCGACGTTGACCCATTGCCATCCCGCTCCCGCAAGCGCACCGTGATAAATTGACGATTTCAGGATCTCATCTACCGGATGTCCGGCATGAAGCGATGTTTTGAAGGTATCGAGTGGCGTGGCCTGGCTGATGCCATCAACGCCCATCTTCAAGGCATTCATATCCTGACCCGCCGCCGTATGGCCGCTGAAAATAACGTGGATAGCATCCATAAAGCCAGGCGCCGTGGCGGCGATATCGTGCGGCGGCAACCATGACGTCATCTGCACAGGGAAGGAGATCAGCAGCACAACATAACCAATCATGGCCGGGTTGAACGGGTTCTGCCCCAGCCCACCATAAAGCTGCTTGGCGATAATAACGGCAAACACGGTGCCTAATACCACCATCCACCACGGCGCCAGCGGCGGAATACTGATAGCCAGTAGCAGGCCGGTCAGCAACGCAGAGTTATCGGCAAGCGTCTGGCCGATATTTTGTTTGCGAAGACGAAGCACCAGTGACTCAGCAAGCCAGGCGGCCAGTATAGCCACCACTAGTTGAATGACGGTTCCCCAGCCAAAAAACCAGCTCTGGACCACAATGCCCGGCAGGGCGGCGATAACCACCAGCAGCATAATCCGCGATGTCTGGCGGTGATTGTGGGTATAAGGGGAACTTGCGATTTTGAAAACCATTTAATCCTCGTTAACGGCCTGAGCGGCTTTCCTGGCTTGAACACGGGCAATAGCAGCGGCAACGGCGGCTTTGCGTGGGTCGTCGTTGGCGGCAGGCTCGCTGATATCCTGTTGGGCTGCCTTGCGCGCTTTGGCGCGCGCAATCGCCGCTTCGACGGCTGCCTTACGCGGGTCGATGGCTGCTTCAGCGGCAGCGGGTTCAACCGGGGCTGGCTCGGCTGCCTTACGCGGGTCGATGGCCGCTTCAGCGGCAGTGGGCTCAACCGGAGCTTGCTCGGCTGCCTTGCGTGCTTTGGCGCGGGCAATAGCCGCTTCGACGGCCGCTTTACGCGGGTCGACGGTGGTATCTACGGCAGTTGCTCCCACGCCAGCGGGTTGTTCCGTTTTACGTGCCTTAGCACGTGCAATGGCGGCTTCTACCGCGGCTTTACGCGGGTCAGCGGTTTCTGCCGTTGCCTGCTGTTTTTCGGCCTGTGCCGCGCGCGCCTGCGCTTTACGCGCTTCTCGTGCGGCGGCAACCGCGCTATTGTCTGGCTGTGCCCCAGCCTGAATCACAATAGGCTGAGCGGCCTGCTGCTGTTTTTCACGAACACGAGCAAGCGCGGCGTGAATGGCGTCCTGATCTTTGGCCGCTGGCTGAACGGCAGCTTTTTTATGGCGCTCTTCGCGGGCGGCTTTCTCGCGTTCCAGACGCTGTTGACGAGCTTCAAAGCGCGCTTTGGCTTCTGCCGCTCGCTGCTCTTCCTGGCGGATGGCGCTAATTTCAGCCTTCTCCTGGCGGAAATACTGCACCAGCGGGATGCTGCTTGGGCAGACCCAGGCACAGGCTCCGCACTCGATGCAGTCAGAAAGATTGTGTGCCGTCGCTTTATCGTGCTGCTGGCCTTTGCTGAACCAGTAAAGCTGCTGTGGCAGTAAATCTGCTGGGCAGGCATCGGCACAGGCGCTGCAACGAATGCAGCCTTTCTCTTCTTCTGGCTCACCCATTTCGGCAGCAGAAGGTGCCAGCAGACAGTTGGTGATTTTCACCACCGGCACGTCAAGCCAGGGCAGGGTAAAGCCCATCAGCGGGCCGCCCATAATCACCATTTGATCGCTGGTTGGGCAAAAATCGGCGTGTTTGAGCAGATGCTGAACCGGTGTCCCCAGACGCGCCCAGACGTTGCCCGGCTTGCCGACGGACTCACCGGTTAGCGTAACCACGCGTTCGGTCAGCGGCTCGCCATCAATGACCGCACGTTTTACGGCGTAAGCGGTACCGACGTTTTGCATCAGTACGCCGATGTCTGATGAACGACCACCGTGTGGAACCTGTTTGCCGGTGAGAATTTGCGTCAGCTGTTTCGCGCCGCCAGAAGGGTATTTCGTCGGGATAACGCGAAGATTAATACCATGAGTGTCTGCCAGCACCGCGCGCATCATTGAGATAGCCTGCGGTTTATTATCTTCAATCCCTATCAGTACCTGCTGCGGCTGAAGAATGTGCGCAAGGATCTGAATGCCTTCGACGATCTGCGCAGCGCAATCCTGCATCAATCGGTCGTCGGCGGTGATGTACGGTTCGCACTCGGCGGCGTTGATTATCAGCGTGGTAATTTTGTCACCACCGCCGCGCAGTTTGTTACCCGTCGGGAAACCCGCGCCGCCTAAACCGGCCACGCCAGACTGATGAATACGTTCTATGAGCGCTTCGCGACTGTGATTTTTGTAATCACTCCAGCTGTCACGGTTAATCCAGCGGTCTTCGCCGTCAGCTTCGATAATGACGCTCATTTCCGGCAGGGCGGAAGGATGCGCGGTAGCATGAGGCTCAATCGCAACGATGGTCCCGGAGGTGGGCGCGTGGACCGGCAGCATACGTCCCCAGCCGCGCGTTAACGGCTGACCGCGGAGCACGCGATCGCCTGGCTTCACGCTGAGTTCACCTTCTGCGCCAATATGCTGCTTCAACGGAATAACAAAACGCTGAGCAAGGGGAACCTGGCGCAGCGGCGTGCCGTTAGACTGGGTTTTCATTTCGGGCGGGTGAATACCGCCGTCGAAATCCCAGATTTTGTCTTTTTTGAAGGCGGAGAATAGCTTAAGCATGGTGTTCCACAGGAATAATTCGTACCGGGATGGTGTGCAGATCCCATTTCCAGCTGTCGGTTGTCGTCTCTACGGGACGTAACTCAATACACTGCGTCGGGCAAGGTGCGACGCACAGGTTACAGCCGGTGCACAGGTCGCTGACCACCGTATGCATCGCTCGCGTCGCGCCAATAATGGCGTCTACCGGGCAAGCCTGAATGCATTTGGTACAACCGATACAGTTATTTTCATCGATAATGGCGAGCATACGCGCGGGCTCTGCTGCATTTTCATCGCCGCCAATCGGCTGCGGATCAACGTTGAGCAGCGTGGCGATTTTCAGCATCACGGCTTCGCCGCCGGGTGCGCAGCAGTTAATTTTTTCACCGTTGCTGACCGCTTCCGCATACGGGCGACAGCCCGGGTAGCCGCACTGGCCGCACTGGCTCTGTGGCAGCAGTTCATCAATTTTTTCTACAACCGGGTCATCCTCAACGGCGAAACGTCGTGAGGCGTAACCCAGAATGACGCCAAAAATCAGCCCCAACAGGCTGATTGCAGCGACAGCAATCCAGAAGGTCATCATTACAACTTCACCAGCCCACTAAAGCCCATAAAGGCTAATGACATTAAACCTGCGGTGATCAACGCAATGGCGTTGCCCTTGAAGGGCGCGGGAACGTCGGATACCACCAGACGTTCGCGAATAGAGGCGAACAGCACCATGACCAGCGAAAACCCGACGGCTGCTGAGAAACCGTACAGCGCGGATTGCAGGAAGTTATGGCCGAGGTTGATGTTCAACAGCGCCACGCCGAGTACGGCGCAGTTAGTCGTAATGAGCGGCAGAAAAATACCCAGCAGGCGATAGAGCGCCGGGCTGGTTTTCCGCACCACCATTTCGGTGAACTGGACCACCACGGCAATAACCAGAATAAATGCCAGCGTGCGTAGGTAAACCAAATCCAGCGGGATCAGTATCCAGGTGTCAATCAGCCAGGCGCAGATAGAGGCCAGCGTCATCACGAAGGTGGTTGCCAGGCCCATCCCCATCGCGGTTTCCAGTTTTTTGGAAACCCCCATGAAAGGGCATAGCCCCAGGAACTTCACCAGGACGAAGTTATTTACCAGAACGGTACCGATAAAGAGCAATAAATAGTCAGTCATCTTTCGACCTGTAACAAAAAAGCCACCTATTATCTGATAAAGTGCCGCGGGCGACAACAGGCTAAGTGTGGGGTTATTACGCGTGCGTAAAGGTGCGTTTTACCCGCTGCGAGCGTTTGAAATACGGCACAATCAACGCCGCCGCAAGTAGCGGAAGCAACAGTTGACGTACGGCAAGGTCGTCAGAAATCGGGGAAAAGGCGAAAGCTTTAACCGCCAGCAGCACACCGATCATCAGCCAGATAATGTAGTGTTTCGGTACGTTGTGGCGACGCTTGAAGAAGGCGATAGTCAGCCACAGCGTGTAATAACACATGGCAATAAACGACAGGAAGGACAGGGCGAGCAACGTGATATTCGCAGCCCCCATCTCTTTAACCAGCCCCAGCGTTTGTGGTGTCAGTAGCACATAGCCAAATTTGATAAGCGTCAGGCAGATGCTTATTAACTGAACGATAAGCCAGGCCAGCGGGCCAAGCAGCCATCCGCCAATACGTTCTGCAGAATTATCTGACATTGTGTCTCCTGAAAATCAGCGCCAGTGAAGAGAGAAAAATACAGGCCGAGGAGTATAAGCAACTGGCGCTCTGGAAAAAACTACTATTGCACAAATCGCCAAACGGATTTTGGCACCTGGCCAACATCATACAGCCGACCGCCGGATACCAGCTCTGCTCGACGGTGGTCGGCGGCACGATACATATTGATAAGTTCTTCAGTGTTGGTCAGCGAATAGTTAAGGTGATCGTAGAGTTTTTCAAGGTTATCCAATGAACTGACTTTGCGGAATTTCAATAAATAATCCAAAACGGTCATTTGTAGGTATCCATTTATAATGTTAAGGCTCACCGAACAACGTGTTTAAAGCAGCCAGGAAGGCTGATACGCGAAGCGGTTAATAGAGTTTGTACTGCTAATAGGTGTTTCGACATCCGTTTTTATCGAGCGTTCAGTGCAGATGACTAAACCTCAGCAGGATAGCCTGGATTATTTGGGTTATAGGCGGGAATTACAATAACAGAAAATGTGCTTATTGATTTTGAGCCAGAAAAAGCGATTTTTTATGCAATCAGGGCGCGTTGCCGCACCCTGATTTTAAGGGAAATTAACGATTTTCGCCGCGGCTGGCAATCACGTCTTTATACCAGAAGAAGCTTTTCTTACGTTTGCGCGCCAGATTTTGCTTATGGTCGACGTAGACAAAGCCATACTGTTTTTTGTATCCGTTGAGCCAGCTCAGCAGATCGATAAACGACCACGGATAATAACCTCGAACGTCGGCTCCCAACGCAATGGCTTTTTCCAGCGCTTCTATGTGCACGCGTAAGAAATCGATGCGTGGGGTGTCGACCACTTCGCCATCGACGATAGGATCGACTGCGCCCAGACCGTTCTCGGTAATATAAATAGGAATATCACCGTAGCGTTCTTTGATCATCATAATGCCGTCGGTTAACCCCTGCGGCCAGATTTCCCAGCCCCATTCAGTGTAAACACTCTGCGGATTGCGCACGAAATAGAAGAGCCCTTCAACACCTTGCTCACCGCTGACTTTCTCTACCGGCGGTGTGGCAGAGACGGTTTCACGACGATAGTAGTTCAGGCCGATAAAATCACAGCGGTTGTTACGCAGTAATTCGTCATCACCCGGAGCAAAGCGCGGCACACCCCACAGGGCCTGGGATTGGGCCAGCAGTTCGTCAGGGTAGCGGCCTTTTAGCACCGGGTCGTAGAGCCAGTGAGTATGGATGGCGTCCGCCAGCGCCGTCGCCGCTTTATCTTCTGGGCTATCGGTCAGCGGTGAATGCGGTTGCAGTACGTTAACAAAGCCAATTTCGCCTTTGATTTGCATCCCTCGGAAGGCTTTAACCGCCAGCGCATGGGCAATAAATACGTGGTGACAGGCCTGAATGGCGCGAGCCGGGTTGCGGACTGAAGGCGGGTGGCTACCGGTAATGTAACCGTGACCAATAAAGACGATGGTTTCATTAAACGTCGCCCATTTCTGGACGCGTGAGCCAAAGCGGGCATAGCACAGTCGCGCATATTCTTCGAAGGCTTCTGCCGTTGAGCGGGCTTCCCAGCCGCCTTCATCCTGCAACGCCTGCGGGAGGTCCCAATGATAAAGGGTAATCATTGGCTCAATATTATGTGCTAACAGGTCATCAATCAGATCGCTGTAAAACTTCACGCCCGCTTCATTTATCTCGCCACGGCCGTTTGGCAGCAGACGAGGCCACGAGATAGAGAAACGGTAGCTTTGCAGCCCCATTTCGGCCATGAGCTGGACGTCTTCTTTTACGCGATGGTAGTGATCAACGGCGATATCGCCGTTCGTACCCTGATAGGTTGTCCCTGGCTGGTGGGAGAAAATATCCCAGATAGACGGGCCTTTACCGTCTTCATCGTGTGCACCTTCAACCTGGTACGCTGCGGTAGCAGCACCCCAGAGGAAATTTGGGGGAAAAGCAGACATAAAACACTCCTTACCTGTGTGATATCACGAGTGTAAAGAGTGAGATTAAGCTGTGCAACCGGTTTCAGAAACCGGTTCCATAGATGAGATCCGAATCACTTTTTCAAGAAGAAGGGGTGACGGTTTTTTGCAGCGTGGCAGTAGCCGGTTCAGGTGGCTGATAGTTATCAATGTGGTGGGCCACAATCAACAGCAGAACGGAGAAGCCCAGAATAATCCAACCAATTAATTCAACAATACGAGTCAATACGGAATTCATGAAATTAGCTAACAGTCCATTGAGAAAATAATGCCAGAGCAAGATCTTAGCGTGCTGGCGTCACAACGCAAGTTTTCAGCCGAATCGTTTCGACAGGTGGTGTTTATTTCATCAATTGACGGGTTGATACGCCAGAATGTTATTAAACTGTTGTATGAAACTATCAGATGAGTTCAAATAATGAAATCGATTACAAAATGCAATCAAGCACATCAAATAAAGAAGTGAGGCGACACATGAGTGACCAAATCCGTGTTGGGCTAGTGGGTTATGGCTATGCCAGTAAAACATTTCACGCGCCGCTTATCAGCGGTACGCCGGGTATGGAGCTGTCTGTTGTCTCCAGCAGCGATGCGAGTAAGGTCCATGCCGACTGGCCGACGGTGCAGGTAGTTTCAGACCCCGCCGCGCTGTTTAACAATCCTGATATTGATTTGATTGTTATCCCAACGCCGAACGATACCCATTTCCCGCTGGCGAAAGCAGCGCTGGAAGCGGGCAAAAACGTGGTGGTCGATAAACCTTTCACCGTGACACTGTCACAAGCGCGTGAGCTGGATACCCTCGCCAGGCAGCACGGTAAGCTGCTCTCTGTGTTCCATAACCGCCGCTGGGACAGCGACTTCCTGACGGTAAAAGCGCTGATCAACGAAGGTAAGTTGGGTGAGGTTGCCCATTTCGAATCGCATTTCGACCGCTATCGACCGCAGGTACGCGCCCGCTGGCGTGAACAGGCTGGGCTGGGGAGCGGTATCTGGTACGACTTAGGCCCGCATCTGCTTGATCAGGCCGTCAGCCTGTTTGGCTTACCGCAAAGCCTGTATGTCGATCTTGGTCAACTGCGCCCGGGCGCGCAGTCGACCGATTACTTCCATGCGGTCTTAACGTATCCACAGCGTCGCGTGGTGCTGCATGGCACACTGCTGGCGGCAGCGGAAACGGCGCGCTATATCGTGCACGGTACCGAGGCAAGCTATGTCAAATTTGGTCTTGACCCGCAAGAAGATCGCCTGAAAAACGGCGAGCGTTTACCGCAGTCAGACTGGGGTTACGATATGCGCGACGGTATCTTAACCACGGTTGAAGGTGAAACGCGGGTGGAGACCACGTTGTTGACGCAGCCGGGCAATTATCCTGCCTATTATGCTGCGATTCGCGATGCGCTGAACGGCATTGGTGAGAACCCGGTTCCGGCAAATCAGGCTATCCAGATTATGGAACTGATTGAACTGGGTATTGAGTCTGCGAAGCACAGAGCTGCACTGACGTTAGTGTAAGAATCCAGAAATGGAAAAACCGGCAGGGTGTACCTGCCGGTTTTTTTATGCCTGTTTGACGCGTGCGATAAGCGCCTGTTTTTCGGCTATGGTAAGGAATGCCATTTCCAGACCGTTGATTTGCGCCTGGCGAATCTGCTCTTTGCTCAGACCCGCTGCCGGAGCCGCGGTATGGTATTCGTGCTGAATATCAATCCCCTGGACTGCCGGGTCATCGGTGTTGATGCTCGCCAATACGCCGTGCTCAAGGAACGTTTTCAGCGGATGTTGAGCCAGCGATGGCACAGTGCTGGTCTGAATGTTGGAGGTCAGGCAGGACTCGATGCCGATGCGTTTTTCCGCGAGGAAATCCATCAACGCTGGATCCTGTACCGCCTTCACGCCGTGGCCAATTCGCTCCGCGCCGAGGTCGCGAATCGCTTGCCAGATGCTTTCCGGGCCCGCGGCTTCGCCCGCGTGTACGGTAATACGCCAGCCAGCATCGCGCGCGCGGGTGAAATGGTTAAGGAACAGATGTCCTGGGAAACCCAGCTCATCACCCGCCAGATCGAGCGCGGTAATACCGTCGCGGTGTGCAAGCAGCGCATTCAGCTCTTCTTCACAGGCCGCTTCGCCAAAGGTACGGCTCATAATGCCGATAAGACGTGCGTCGACGTTAAACGCGCGGCAGCCTTCTTTAACCCCGGCGATGACCGCTTCTACCACGCCGTCGACGGGCAGTTGGTGCGTCATAGCCATATAGCGTGGCGAAAATCGCAGCTCAACATAGTGCAGACCATTACGGGCCGCATCTTCAATGTTTTCATAAGCCACCCGGCGTACGGCATCCAGAGAGGCCAGAACCTTTACTCCCCAGTCAAGCTTGCTCAGGAAGCTCACCAGATCGGGTTCATTGCTGGTGACCTGCACGTGTGGCAGTAGGGTTTCAAGCGTAGTAGCAGGGAGCGCGAGATTGTACTGACGGCCAAGATCGAGGATGGTCTGGGCACGAATATTACCGTCAAGGTGGCGGTGGACATCGGTTAAAGGCAGGTTGATATCAATCATGATCGCACTCTTTTTTTAGTTAAAGTGCAAACCATTATACAACAGGTTAGTAACCAGTTAAAAGTGCGGTTCAGGGCGGCTAGCAATAGTTATTTCTGATATGAACACCTGCTTCCTCGGCGGTTTTATTTTTGCGACCGTTGCCATAATAAAACGCAATCAGTCCAGTGATTAGTAGCGCTATAGGCAGATGGCTCTTACCGACAATTGAAATGCGTCATCATGTGTAAACTCGGCAGAATTTCATCCTATCGACAGCAGGAGTTCACACCGTGTTTACCCATATGCGTATTGCCAGACCCGTCACGCATCTCGAACAGACGGCTCTGATGTATTGTCAGGGACTCGAACTGCAGAAAATTGCAGGGTTTAACGATCACGATGGTTTCAACGGCATGATGTTAGGTCGGGAAGATTTAGATTGGCATATTGAATTCACCGTCTGCCATCACCATCCCGTTCAGCCATCGCCGACGGAAGACGATCTGCTGGTGCTGTATTATCCGGAACATGCTGAGTGGGAACGGGCTTGTGCGAGAATGAAAGGCGCAGGCTTCGTCTCAACGCCGTCGTTTAACCCTTACTGGGACGCGAACGGTCAGACATTCGTTGATCCTGACGGTTATCGGGTGGTGTTGCAGAATAAAGCATGGGCTATTTAGGGCATGACTCAAAAGGCCATACCCGTCATTTTACGCGCCAATAACGCGGGCGTTATAGCCCCAGCTCGCTGAGCCCCGGGTGATCATCCGGGCGGCGTCCCTGTGGCCAATGGAACAGACGTTCATCTTCGCGAATGGGCAGGTCGTTGATGCAGGCGAAACGGCGCTGCATCAGACCATCGTCGTTAAATTCCCAGTTTTCATTGCCGTATGAACGATACCAGTTGCCGGAATTATCATGCCACTCATAGGCATAGCGCACGGCAATGCGATTGCCTTCAAACGCCCAAAGCTCTTTGATTAGCCGATACTCAAGCTCCTTTTTCCATTTCCGCGCCAGAAATTCCTGCGCTTCAGCGCGGCCATTGACGAACTCCGCACGATTACGCCATTGCGTATCCAGCGTGTAGGCCAAAGCGACTTTGGCCGGGTCGCGGCTATTCCAGCCATCTTCTGCGAGGCGGACTTTTTCGATCGCGCTTTCACGCGTAAAAGGAGGAAGCGGCGGGCGGCTAGTGCTCATAGGAATCTCCGGTTTTGTGATGTAGACAGGTCTGTCTACTTGATGCTAACGTATTCCGACCGCCTGTGTTTGTCAACGGAGAAAAAAGATGATGAATAGGGAAAACAGCAGCTCGCGTGCGGTGAGTGCTAAAGCGAAAATTCTGACATCCGCGCACACCTTGTTTTATCTCCACGGCATCCGCGCCACGGGAATCGATAAAATCATCGAGCATGCTGGCGTCACCAAAGTGACGTTTTACCGCCACTTTCCCAGTAAAAATTTACTGATCCTCGCCTATCTGGATTACCGTCATACCCTATGGATGGACTGGTTTTCCAATACGTTAAAGCAACATGAAACCTCGATGCCTGACCCAGTGGAAGCGTTGCTTTCCACCCTGTGCCTCTGGTGGGCGCAGCCTGACTTTCGCGGCTGCGCGTTTTTGAATGCGACGGCAGAGATGAGTGAGGCGCTGCCGGAGGTTGAGCAACTGACGCGTGACCATAAAGCCGCCGTGGTCGCCGAGCTGGCGACACGGTGGTCACTTGATGATTCAGCGCTTGCCGCCGTTGTCATGGCGCTGGACGGTGCGATTATGCACGCGCAGATGGGGTATCCCGTCGAACGGGTTACAGGGCAGCTACGCCAGATGTTAACCGCGCTGCTGGCTGCTGCTAGTAGGTCAGCGTAATCACTACTGTGTCGGTATACGCGCCGGGAGAGGGCCATTTCTGCGCGGGGACATTCCCGTAGACCACCAGCTCCTGCGGCTGTCCGCTGCTGGAATACTGTTTCTCCTGGTTATCTTGTGTCCACTCAACAGAATGTGCGGCATCCTGATAGAGACCATAGCTGACGCATTCGCCGTTATGGCACAGCGAACGCGCATTGCCGTCAGGATGCAGGCCATGGCCTATCCCGACGGAATATGAGGTACCCGTTGGGCATTGAATGCTGATGTTGGCCGTTGAGCTTGCCTGCAACGCATTCGCTGCGGCAGGGGTTTTGCTGCCAAATTCCATGTCATCGACGCTGACAATCTCACAACCATTTTTCACTGTCGCCGTGGCGCTGATTTGGTCGGTAACCAGCGTTCCCGAGAGCCCGCTACATGAGGGCAACGACTGCATTGATGATGCTGAAGCGTAGCGAATCTGTACGCTGGTAGCATAATCGTAATAGGTCCCGGCGCTGATATCCTTCTGTCCGGGATTTATCTTGCCGATGAGCGGAATATCATGCTCGACGTTACTTTGACCGCTCACCAGTTCCATATCAATTTGCGCGTAAACATCACTGTTTTGACTCAGCGGATGATGCAGATCGTAAATGGAGTAGAGCGAAAAATAGAGTGGTGTGGTGGATGGTTCATTCTGGCTCATGGGGATAGGGTCATTGGCCATGAGCTTCAGGCAGGCGCGAACATACTCAGCCTGACCATCGTAGTTATTGCAGGTGAACGACAGCTTCGTGCTGGTGGTGCTACTTGCGCCAGGGGTAACGGTGCCAAAATTGAGTCCGGGAGGGCTGCCGTTCCAGCAGTCTGCCGCTTTAGCGGCCGGGCATAATACCACCATCAGCGCCAGAAGCAGGCTGATGAATCCTAATGAGCGAGTGGCTGACATAGTGCGTTGATGGCCTCTACAGAATGGGAATGGCTGAGCTGCTGCGGCAGCGTCACCTGACAGGATGAGGACGCCCACTGAACGCTAACTTTGCCGCTAGCCGGAGGGTCTTCAAGGTATATTTTTCCATCGTAGCCGGCGATGGTTTGTTGCGTACCGTGTGATGGCGCTTCACCTTGCGCCGTACTCACGCTGACCTGTGCCGAGAACGGCACGTTTTTACCGTCGGCGGTTTTCACCGTCATCAACAGCGCATGGGTTTTATAAATGGTGAATTTAGCCAGCGCCCCGCTGGCAGTTTTCGGGATCAAAACCTCACCGGTGTAAGGTGCGCGGTACTCTTCGTCCAACTGCAGCACATCGATATCCAGACGGTTTTCCTGATAAGGATTGAGGTTGTTGAGGAATAACATCCCATTTTTATCGGTACGCCCCACGGGGCGGTGTTCCAGGTAAACCGGTACATCCGGCACGTGTGAAGTATCCACAATGGCAAAGGCGCTACCCAACACGCGGGTGGCGTACAGATGGCCCATAAACAGGCCAAGGGCGCCGGACAGAGAGCCATAATAATCGCTGGCGTTGTCCTGGCGGTTAAAGCCCAATGCCATATCGCTCCAGTGATTACGGTGCTGGACGGTGGCGTGGACGGCGGCGTTGCCCCCACTTTGGGCTGACATGTTCCAACCCCAGCCAGGTTTATTCGCATCGAGCGAGTGGGCCAGACTCGCCTGCATGGCGTTGCCATCGTTATCATGGCTGTCTTGCAGCGAGAGGTAATCTTTGTGCTGGTTCAGCGGCATGCTGAAGTTCAGGAAAACCGTCGTATTACGTTCGTCACCCAGTTCGCGGGTCAGGCTGGTGGCAAGCGTAATGCCATGAACGTAGCTCTTCGACCACGACACGCCAGCATACTGCGATGAGGAGTCCAGGTAGGTTTGGTTCACCCAGCTCACCCCGAAAGTGCCGGTTGCATCAAAGGTCACGCTGGCAAACGCTGAATCTTCACGGGTTGTCAGAGTATTGTCCGCAATGGATGACACGTCCCGATAACCGTTGCTGGCCTGTGAATGGTTTAGCGCGATGTTATAGCGGCGATTATTCCACTGCCAGCCGGAACCCCACTGTGAGCCGCTATTTTCATCATACTGGCTGTCAGAGGCGTTAAGGTGAAATACGCCGAGCGTCGGCGACAGCAGGTAATCCCAGCCCATGCCTTCATTGTGCAACTTTGCGCTTTGTTCGGCATGTAACCCAACCGTCGATTTATTACTGACTCCATAGCGCCAATCGCCGACGCCGACAAATTCGCTGTCATAGCTATTTGATTGGTAGGTGTAATCTTTTCGTACCCAGCCCGCGCTGACACCCCAGGTGTTCAGCCCGGCAGAGAGTAATTGCGTGGCGCCATAGAGATCGAGATTCACCACGCGCTGCTGGCCGTTGATGTCGGTAATCACCACCTGCGCGCCTTCATTGCCGGTGAAAATTGGCGCGGTATTGAGGGTAAATTGTCCGGGGTCAACGCGCTGCGACGACGCTTTCACCCCGCGGACGTACAAATCCACGGTTGATGGCAGAGTGACGCTATCGGTCAGAATATCCTGCGATGAGGTGCTGAAGTTAGGCTGCGTGGCGTAGTTATGAGCAATATTGATGCCGCCAAAACGTACGCTGCTGTTCCAGCTTTGGGTGGTGGTAAAACTGTCGCCCAGCGTCATTGAGAACAGCTTATCGACGTTTTGATAAACCCAACTGCTCATTAACCGATGCGTACCGCGTTCGGCGTCAGTTGGGCTGGTCGAGTCTTTGCTGTTAAACGATGAGCTAAAAAAGCCGGGGCCCAGGCCAAAGGTCCGAAACTCGCTGAACAGCGATGCATCCTGCTCACCGCTTTCGTGACTGGTAAAAACGTTGTAGTTCAGCGCCAGCCCGCGGACTTCAGGCGAAAGCTGAGAGCTATGAACCAGGTGCGAACCATTGCGGTTGGCCAGGCGGCTGTCACGTCCTAGCCAATCTTTGCTGGCCACAATGTTGATGCTCTGGCTCAGATTATCGAAGGTGACGTCCAGACCGTCCTGTGGACTGAGTTCGAGATAGCCCTGTTTTTCGGGTAGAGAGGCCGTTTTGATGTCGAGTTTTTTGGCATCATTGGCGGAAATATAGAGTTTATTATCAATATTTTTGGCTTTCACAAAACCTTTAATGGCCTGCCCGTTAACCGTTGCGGTCAGGTAAAGTGTCGTATTCTCTGCGGCGTAGGCGTGAGTACAGACTAAAAACCAGAGTGGTAGGGTATTACGGAGTAATATTGATGGTCTGTTTTTTCTCATTATCGTTCAGATTTAGTGATAAAGATGACGCATTAGTAATTCCTTTCGGGAGAGGCCATTCCTTTTCACTTTGAGGCAGTACGTAGCCGAGTAACCCTTTACTTATTGGCACGCTCTGCGCACCGGCGTGAAGCGTGATATCGCTTAACTTGAGGTGCTGTGTGCCATTGTTACGGACTTTAAGCATCACCGGATGTGCGAGACGGTCGATGGAGAAGGTCACGCGGTTGAGATCCGGCTGCTGGTCTTTGCAGTTCACAAAAACCGGGATGGAGTAGCGCAGAAGAAAACGCACGCCATCTTTTTCCGTCATGTTGTTACTGCCGGGCAGTTCATCAACCACCAGACGATAAGCCCGCTCGGTATCACCGTCTGGCGGCACCGGAAGGATCACGCGGATAAGCTGCTGGCGAGACGCGGGAATGCTGGTCATCGGCGGGCTGACCAGCAAATCTTCGGTGTCGCTCAGGGTGTCTTTATTGTTTTGCTGATGCCAGGCGTAAACGCGAATCTGCGCGCCAATAGCCGCGCTACCCACGTTTTTCACGTAGATAGCTTGGGCGGTTTCCCCGGCACAAAAACCGACGTTAACCGGATACACCTGCAGCGTGGCTGCATACGAAGGCAGAGCTACTAACGTTCCTAAAGTAGAAAGAATGATGCCAGCCAGTTTGCGTTTCATATGCTAAGCCTGAAATGAAATTAGTAAGTGACGGTGAGGGTTACGGTATCGGTGTAATCGCCCGCGGGCGCTTGCGCCAGCGCATCAGCAGCCACTTTGCCGTAAATTGGGATCATCTGAGCGGAGCCGTTACCGCTGCCAGAAATTGCTGTCGTAGAGAGATCGCTTGTCCTGCCGGAGTCACCGTAGAGGTTGTAGGCCACCGTTTCCGAAGCGTCTTTGTTTTTCATTGCATAAGTGCGACCGCTCTCGCTGATGAGGTTATAACTGGTGCCGTTGGTGCAGGTCACAGAGGCGTCAGCAGAAACGTCAATTTCACCGGAGTCGCTGGCGTGTGAACCAAAATCCATATCGGCAACGCTTATCTGGCAAGATTTCTCGACGGTCAACTTGACGTGCATATTCGCAGATGCCGTCAGGGATGAATCATCTGCAAACGCAGCAGATGAAAATAAAATGCTAATCGCAGTCAGAGTTAACGCAGTGGCTTGACGGTTAATCATTTTAAAACTCGCTAAATATTAATAATTTTCGGGGTGGGATAATAACGGGAGCGGAGAATAGGGGTTAGGAATAGTCTTAGATTGAGCAATCGTGCTATGTCTAGGATATGTGAATGATAAGATCTGATATTAACAATTGAAGACTAGTAGGTAATGCTTGCGCAATGCCTGGCAGCATTGCGCAAAGGCGGCTAACGTAGGGTACGAATAGCCGCGATCAGCCTTTCAACGCCTTGCTCCAGCTTCACACGCGGGCAGCCGGCATTAAGACGAATAAAACCGTTACCTTCTATGCCATAGGTATACCCCGGCATAATGGCGACCTTCTGCTGTTTAATTAACACGTCTTGCAACTCACGATCGTCAATATTCAGCGGACGTAAATCAATCCACGCCAGATAGGTCGCTTGTGGCACCGCCCACTTTAATTCCGGGAAGGCGGCATTCAGCGTCTGCTCGATATAGCGCATATTATCCTGTAAGTAATCGCGCAGCGCATCCAGCCAGGTTTCCCCTTGCTCGTAGGCGGCAATATGGGCGACCAGCGCGGGAACAGAAGGTGAGGAGAGGCCATCGCGGTTTTTCAGCGCGGTAAGATAGGCTTCGCGTGCCGTATCCCCAACAATCATGCCGTATGCGCCGGTGAATGCCGGAATATTGAAGCTCTTTGACCCTGAGGTGAACAGCGCCCACTCGCCGCGAGCCACTTCACTCCACGGAATATGCGCGTGGCCCTGCCAGGTCATATCCATGTGAATTTCATCGCTAATGACGCGAACGTGATGCTTTTCACACAGCGTGGCCATGGTTTCGAGCTCACCACGGGTCCAGACTTTGCCAGTCGGGTTTTGTGGACTACACAGCAGCAGCACGGTGTTCTGTGGTTCGGCAAGCACCGCTTCCAGTTTGTCCATATCGCAGAACCACTGGCCGTTTTGCTTATCCATCGGAACGCCGACCACGCGGCGTTGGTTGCCTTCAATAGTTTTAAAGAATGCGTCATAGGCAGGCGTATGAACCACGACCCCGTCTCCGGGCGCGGACCACTGGCGAATCATCTCGGCCACCATATAGATAACCGATGGGCCGTAAACCAGCGTGTTGGTATCAATCACCGCATGAAAACGATGGGCGTACCAGTGGGCGATAGCCGGAAGGAATTCATCGTTTTTCCAGCGGCTGTAGCCAAATACGCCGTGGGAAAGCCGTTTACTCAGGGCGTCCAGGATGCAGGGCGCGGTGGCGAAGTCCATATCAGAAATGGTAAAGGGCAGCAGGTCGGCATCGCCAAAGCGGTCGGCAACATAGTCCCATTGGGTGCACCAGGTGCCGTGTCGGTCAATCACCGTTGAAAAATCAAACATGTGGAGATCCTAACGAAGAGAAGATAAGACTATTTTGCCCCTGTTGGAGACAGGGGCAAAGGGCTTTACGCTTGCACGGAGTTCATCAGTACCGACATCTCGTCTTTCACCGACTGAACCTGTGGGCCGATGACCACTTGCAGGTTGTGCTGGTTCAGCTTCACCACGCCAATGGCACGGTTGGCTTTCAGCGTATCGACATCCACTTTATCCATGTCGTTTACCGACAGGCGCAGACGAGTAATGCAGTTGTCGAGGGATACGATATTTTCAGCGCCACCCAGCGCCTGAAGGATAACCGGCACGTTGTAGCCCGATTTACCGGTCGCACCGCTGGTGGTGTGCTCTGCCGCAGGAGCGGTATCCACATCGCGACCCGGCGTTTTGATGTTAAAGCGTACGATAGCGAAGCGGAAAATCGCGTAGTAAACCGCGAACCAGACCGCCGCCACGACCGGTACCAGATACCACTTGGTGGACAGGCCGTGCAGAATGCCGAACACCACAAAGTCGATGATGTTGCCATCGGTGTTCCCGATGGTCACGCCCAGCACGGCCATCATGGTGAAGCCCAGACCGGTCAGCAGCGCGTGGATAACGTACAGTACCGGCGCGACGAACAAGAACAGGAATTCCAGCGGTTCGGTGGTGCCGCCAACCACGCAGGCAATCACGCCGGAAATCAGCAGGCCTTTAATTTTATGACGGTTTTCCGGACGAGCACAGTGGTACATCGCCAGCGCCGCGCCCGGCAGGCCGCCGAGGAAGGCCGGCATTTTACCTTGAGACAGGAAACGGGTCGCGCTTTCGGAGAAGCCGTTGGTGGTTGGGCAGCTCAGCTGCGCCTGGAAGATAGTCAGCGCGCCGCTCACGTCGTGGCCGCAGACGTCCATGGTGCCGCCCGCTTCGGTAAAGCGAATCAGCGCCACCAAAATATGGTGTAGGCCGAACGGCAGCAGCAGACGTTCACCGGTACCGAAAATCATCGGACCAAAATCACCGGCGCTGTTGATAACATGGCCCAGCGCGTTAATACCCATGGCAAAAATTGGCCAAACCAGCGGGATAACCAGGCCAACCAGGCCCAGCACAACGGTGGTGATAATTGGTACAAAGCGGGTGCCGCCGAAGAAGGCCAGCGCATCTGGCAGGCGAATAGTGTGGAAACGCTCGTGAAACATCCAAACGATGATCCCGCAGATAACCGCGCCGAGGATCCCGGTGTCGATAGACTGAATACCGATAATATTCTGAATATTATTGGCTTTCAGAATCGCTGCGTCGGTGGTCGGCAGGATACCTTTGGCGGTCAGCCAGAAGTTCACCGCCAGGTTCATCACCGCATAGCCAACGAAACCGGCAAACGCCGCAACGCCTTTGTTATCGCGAGCCAGCCCCAGTGGAATGGCAATACAGAACATCACCGGCAGGAAGCTAAATGCGAAGGAGCCGACTTTGCTCATCCAGATAAAGACGGCTTGCAGGAATGGCGTATCAAGCCACGGCAGCAGCGTGGTGACGTCATGGCTGCTTAGCGAACTGCCGATCCCGAGCATGATCCCGCAGAAGGAAAGCAGGGCAACCGGCAGCATAAAGGTTTTGCCAAGCTGCTGGAAAAATTCCCAGAGGGTGACTTTTGGTGCGGTATTCGCCGTCATGAAACGACTCCTTAATCCTGAAAAAAGGGTTTCTAACAATCACGGGACAGGAAGATAAAACGTTTTACCATTTTTTAGTGAGAAACAAATCACAAAAGCAAGTGATAATAAGGTTTATAAAGTACACCTGTTGATAAAACGTTTTATCTGTTGAGCAAAAGGAGCCCTGCGGGAACCATGGCGATTGCAAAAAAAGTCACCATTAACGATGTAGCACTGGCGGCCGGCGTGTCCGTCAGTACCGTCTCGCTGGTTCTCAGCGGTAAAGGGCGAATCTCTTCCGCGACGGGTGAGCGCGTTTACCAGGCTATCGACCAGCTGGGGTTTGTGCGCAACCGTCAGGCCGTCTCGTTACGCGGCGGGCAGACGGGAGTGATTGGCCTGATTGTCGGCGATCTCTCGTCGCCGTTTTATGCTGAACTGACGGCGGGCATGACCGCTGCTCTCGAATCGCAGGGCAAAATGGTGTTTTTGACCCAGGGTGGCAAGCGGGGCGAGCAGATGCTGCAACGTTTCGACGCGCTGGTGTCGCAGGGCGTTGACGGTGTGGTGATCGCCGGTTCGGTCGACCAAGCCGCCGAACTGCGGGCCAAAGCGGCAGAAACCGAAACGCCATTGGTGTTCGCGTCTCGCGCCAGCTACCTCGATGAAGTCGATATTATTCGCCCGGACAATATGCAGGCGGCGCAACTGGTGACCGAACATCTGATCCGCCGCGGGCATCAGCGCATTGCCTGGCTCGGTGGGCAAAGCTCATCGTTAACCCGTGCTGAGCGGGTCGGCGGCTACTGCTCCACGCTCATTAAGTACGGTCTGCCGTTCCATAGCGAATGGGTGCTGGAGTGTGAAACCAGCCAGAAGCAGGCATCGGAAGCTATTACCGGCCTGCTGCGGCACAACCCGACCATTAGCGCCGTGCTGTGCTACAACAGCGTGATAGCTATGGGCGCGTGGTTTGGCCTGATGCGGGCGGGTAAGCAGAGCGGCGAAGATAGCGTTGAGAGTTATTTTGAGCAGCGCGTGGCGCTGGCGGCGTTTGCTGATGTGCCGGAAAAGGCGCTGGACGATGTGCCGCTGACCTGGGTGACGACACCTGCGCGTGAAATGGGGCAAAGCGTTGCCGAGCGGATTTTACAGCGAATTGATACCGGGCAAGGCGCGGCCAGAAACCTGATTATGCCGCCGCGGCTGGTGGCGCGGAAATAGGGGGGCGGAGCATGTCCCGGCGTCGCTATGCTTGGCCGGGCTACATGATGCTGGTGTGCATTATTGCGGTAATAAAAAAGCGCCTTAAAGGCGCTTTTTTTGATTATGGTGCAGGAAGGGTTACGGGTTCTGCCGGCTGGGCTAAGCCCGCCATGCCGAACATCCCGACAAAGTCTTCCAGCGGCATTTTCTGCCCGTTCAGCGTCACCTGCCCATCAGCGTACTGCAGGCTGCTGCTAATCGCATTGTCCTGAGTGGTGGTGAGACGGAACATCTGACCCATCGCCGCCAGCCCCTGAACCTGCTGAGTGGCTAACTTGGTGGCATCTTCCTGCTGATAACCTTCCAGACGCGCGACCTGAGTCATCAGCTCGGTTGCCATATCCATCGGAATAGACAGTTTGGCATCCAGTGATTTCACACCGCGATCGACCTGCTGCGCCAGCGTGGTTGCTTCACCGGTAGCCTGTGCCGGGTCTTTCAGCGCCAGGGAGAGGTTCAGCGCGCTTTCGCCTTTCGCGTTTTTCCAGCTCAGCGGTGACAGTGTCACAACCGGGTCGCCTTTCAGCAGAATAGGCAGGGTGCTGAACAGCGCGTCGACCGCTTTTTGCTGATACAGCTCAGGGTTTTGCGCCAGATCCGGCTGTGCCATCAGCGCCTGAGTCTGCGCCTGATACTGCTGGCTGAACTGATGCATTGCTACGCCGTCGATACCGTCAACCTTCAGCGTTAGCTGCCCGCTGCCGAAATCCTGATTTTGCAGCTTGAGGTTATTCAGCGTGTAATCGAGCTGACTGTTAATCTTTTTACCGTCAGGCGTCAGGGAGGACTTCCCGGCAATACGCATACCGGTTAACTCAGCCAGATCTTTACCTTCAACAGAGACCGCGAGGCGTTCCAGGGAGAGGGTCTGGTCACCGATGCGCTCATCAAACGTCGTCAGCTTGCTGGAGCCGTCGGTTTTCAGGCCGTTAAAGACGAACTGAACCTTCTGATTGTATTCGTTTACCGCATTGACCTGGCCGCTTTTGGCTTCCCCGGTCAGTGATACCAGGCTACCCTGGCTGTCCGCAGAAAGCACGAAATCGCCGCCGCTGAAGGTGACCTTCTCGGCATCTTTTTCATAATCCAGCGGTTTGAGCGCAATGGCGGATTCGGTGTCGCCGTTGTAGCTGATGCGGGTGTTGATATCGAACGGAGATTGCCCTTTGGCGAGGTCGAACAGCGGCTTGGTCACTTCATTGTTGACCAGCACGGTGTTCACGCTTGCCATCGCCGGGGCAAGGTTGAAGGACTTCAGCGAGGCCAGTGGGATAGGGCCGTGGCTAACGGATTCATCCAGAACCACGCTTTGACCTGCTTTTAACCATGAATTTTCAGCGCCTGCCAGCGGCTTCACCACCATTTTCAGTTGGCTGCTGAAAACACCACGCTGGTAGTCCTGATAGCTAATCTCAAGACCGGCTTCCGGCGCGCTCAGCTTAAGCTGTGCGTTTGCCTGAGACACCATATCCGCAATATGCGATTCCAGTTGTTTGCCCGTGTACCAGGCTCCACCTGTCCAGACCACCCCTAAAGCGACAATAATACCTGCGGCAACCAGCGTTTTTTTCATCGTGTTTTATCCATAAAAATGAAACCAGGCGGGACAGCCGCCTGGTCGAGTCATAAGGCTATGCAAAAGAGTAGCAAGCCTGTCCTGAAACTTCAGTATTTACTTCAACTTATTATATACACGCGCTAAACGACCGTTACCGCTGACCTGAATCGGCGATTCATTCGCCGCGACGAACGCGGATTCACCCGGTTTTAACACCAGACGCTGGTCGTTTTTGCTGAGTACGGATTCGCCGTCAACGCAGAACAGAATGGCGGCACCGTCCTGAGTCAACGTCGCGGCGTTGTCACCCAGAGCGTGCAGGGAGAAAGCAAAATCTTCAACCGGGATCGGGAAGTCCATTTCATCGCCGCGCAGCACGGGCTGGGTCAGCAGCTCGTTTGCCGGTTTAGCAGTGAATTTGACGTTAGCGACCAGTTCCGGAATATCAATATACTTCGGCGTCAGACCCGCGCGCAGCACGTTATCGGAGTTTGCCATCACTTCAAGGCCGGTGCCGCGCAGATAAGCGTGCGGGGTTTCGGCGTACAGGAACATGGCATCACCCGGGTTGAGCTGAACGATGTTTAACAGCAGCGGAGAGAAGAGGCCGCTATCGTCCGGATAGAATTCGGCTATCAGGCGAATGGCATCCCAGGCGAGACCCTGCTGGGTTTCCAGCGCGGTGCGCAGTACCTTCAGCGCCTGTGCTTTTTCATCACCCTGCATATTCAGCAGGCCAGCGAACAGCGCGCTCAAACGTTCGCCGTCTGGCTGGGCGATAAACTTACCGATAAGCGGATTGGCAGCGGCAACCGGTTGAAGTAGGGTCGCGATTTCGGCAAATTCACGGAAAGCGTTCATTGCCAGGAACGGCGTCAGCGCAAACACCAGCTCCGGCTTGTGGTTTGGATCTTTGTAGTTACGTTCTGCGGCATCCAGCGGGATCCCAGCGGCGTTTTCTTTGGCAAAACCCGCTTCCGCTGCTTTTTTGCTCGGGTGGACCTGAATAGAGAGCGGTTGTGCGGCGCAAAGCACCTTGAACAGGTAAGGTAACTCGCCAAAGCGGTTGGCAACGTTAGCGCCCAGCAGCGCGGTTTTATCGGCATCGATAACGTCGCGCAGCGACTGCACGGTGCCGTGGCTGTCGGTAATCTTTGAGCTGCTCTTCGGGTGTGCGCCCATCCAGAGTTCGGCCATTGGCAGACCGTCAGGATTGGCCATTCCGTAGAGTTCCGTTAACGCAGTTTTGCTACCCCAGGCATAGTTTTGCACTGAGTTGATGAGTTTTTGCATTATCAAGCCCTGTTTCAATGTGGATTCTTTGGGTCGTATTAAAGCAAAAAAATGCGCTGCCGTATGCCGTAGAAATAAAAAGTCGTACTTGTCTCAGTTTTTGTTAAAAAATTGTGTACGATAGGGTAACTCGCTTTTAACCTGGGCAAATGGAAAGACTGCCCTTCATAACATCATCAAAGCAGTAAGTGAGAGTACAATGTCGAATAAACCTTTCTATTATCAGGATCCTTTTCCGTTAGAAAAGGATGAGACCGAGTATTACCTGTTAAGCAACGACTACGTTTCCGTCGCAGAATTTGAAGGGCAGGAAGTCCTCAAAGTTGCCCCGCAAGCGTTGACGCTTCTTGCTAAACACGCCTTCCACGATGCTTCCTTCATGCTTCGCCCCGCGCATCAGCAGCAGGTCGCCGACATCCTGAACGACCCGGAAGCCAGCGAAAACGACAAATACGTGGCGCTGCAGTTCCTGCGCAACTCCGATATCGCGGCGAAAGGTATCCTGCCAACCTGTCAGGACACCGGCACCGCGATCATCATGGGTAAAAAAGGCCAGCGCGTCTGGACCGGTGGTGGTGATGAAGCGGCCCTGGCTCGTGGCGTCTACGATACGTTTATCGAAGATAACCTGCGCTACTCGCAAAACGCGCCGCTGGATATGTACAAAGAGGTCAACACTGGGACCAACCTGCCGGCGCAGATTGACCTCTACAGCGTTGATGGCGATGAATATAAGTTCTTGTGCATCGCCAAAGGCGGTGGCTCAGCGAACAAAACCTACCTCTATCAGGAAACCAAAGCGTTAATTACCCCAGCCAAGCTGAAAAATTATCTGGTTGAGAAGATGCGTACTCTCGGCACTGCGGCTTGCCCGCCGTACCATATTGCCTTTGTGATTGGCGGTACCTCGGCGGAAGCGACGCTGAAAACCGTGAAGCTGGCGTCGACCAAATACTACGACGGTCTGCCAACCGAAGGTAACGAACACGGCCAGGCATTCCGCGACGTTGAGCTTGAAAAAGAGCTGCTGGTTGAAGCGCAGAACCTGGGCCTCGGCGCACAGTTCGGCGGTAAATACTTCGCTCACGATATCCGTGTGGTGCGTCTGCCGCGTCACGGCGCGTCCTGCCCGGTTGGGATGGGCGTTTCCTGCTCCGCGGATCGTAACATCAAAGCCAAAATCAACCGCCACGGCATTTGGATTGAGAAACTGGAAAACAACCCAGGTAAATACATTCCGGAATCGCTGCGTAAAGCGGGTGAAGGCGAAGCGGTGAAAGTTGACCTGAACCGTCCGATGAGCGACATCCTCAAGCAACTCTCTCAGTACCCGGTCTCTACGCGTCTGTCGCTGAGCGGCACTATCATCGTGGGTCGCGATATTGCACACGCTAAGCTGAAAGAGCGCATGGACAAAGGCGAAGGGCTGCCGCAGTACATTAAAGATCACCCGATCTACTATGCGGGCCCGGCAAAAACCCCTGAAGGCTATGCTTCTGGTTCCCTTGGCCCAACCACCGCAGGGCGTATGGACTCCTACGTCGATCAGCTACAGGCGGAAGGCGGCAGTATGATCATGCTGGCAAAAGGTAACCGTAGCCAGCAGGTGACCGACGCCTGCCACAAGCACGGCGGCTTCTACCTCGGTAGCATCGGCGGCCCGGCGGCGGTGCTGGCGCAAAGCAGTATTAAGAGTCTGGAATGCGTGGAGTACCCGGAGCTGGGTATGGAAGCCATCTGGAAAATTGAAGTGGAAGACTTCCCGGCGTTTATCCTGGTGGATGACAAAGGCAACGACTTCTTCCAGCAGATTCAGGCGTCGCAGTGCGCCCGCTGCGTGAAGTAATCTCTTTTACCGCCCTTCGGGGCGGTTTTTGTTTCTCCGTCCATACTTATCTTTTTCGCAAGAGCAATGTCACTTCACAATCACTTTGAATTCAAGGAGAAGGTAATGACAACGTCACGCCGCGAAAGCGATTCGATGGGGCCGATTGAGGTTCCTGCTGACAAACTGTGGGGCGCGCAAACCCAGCGCTCACTGGAGCATTTTCGGATCTCCACCGAGAAAATGCCGCTTTCGCTGATTTATGCCCTGGCGCTGACCAAGCGCGCGGCGGCTAAGGTTAACCTGGATTTGGGCCTGTTAGCGGCGGATAAGGCTGAAGCCATTATGGCGGCCGCCGATGAAGTCCTGAAAGATCGGCACCCCGATGAGTTCCCGCTGGCTATCTGGCAGACCGGCTCCGGCACCCAAAGTAATATGAACATGAACGAGGTGCTGGCTAACCGCGCCAGTGAACTGCTGGGCGGCGAGCGCGGTATGTCGCGTAAGGTTCACCCGAATGATGACGTGAACAAAAGCCAGAGCTCGAACGACGTCTTCCCAACGGCGATGCACGTGGCGGCGCTGATTGCGCTTCGCGAGCATCTGCTACCGCAGCTCGCGGTGTTGCAGGAGACGCTGCGCCAGAAATCCGAAAGCTTCCGTGACATCGTCAAAATTGGCCGTACTCATTTACAGGACGCCACGCCGCTGACGCTGGGCCAGGAGTTTTCCGGCTGGGTGGCGATGCTCGAGCACAATCGCCGCCACCTTGAACACAGCCTGCCACACCTCAGCGAGTTAGCCTTAGGCGGCACCGCGGTGGGGACCGGTTTAAATACCCACCCGGAATATGCGGTGCGCGTGGCAAAAGAGCTGGCATCGTTAACCGGGCAGCCATTTATCACGGCACCGAATAAATTTGAAGCATTAGCCACCTGCGATGCGCTGGTGCATACGCATGGGGCACTGAAAGGTCTGGCGGCATCGCTGATGAAAATTGCCAACGACGTGCGCTGGCTGGCCTCTGGCCCGCGCTGCGGCATCGGCGAACTTTCTATTCCGGAAAACGAACCGGGTTCCTCGATCATGCCGGGGAAAGTGAACCCGACTCAGTGTGAAGCGATGACCATGCTGTGCTGCCAGGTGATGGGCAATGATGTGGCGGTCAATATCGGCGGTGCGTCCGGCAACTTCGAGCTTAACGTTTATCGCCCGATGATCATCCACAATGTACTGCAATCCGTGCGCCTGTTGGCTGACGGTATGGAGAGCTTTAACGAGCACTGCGCGGTGGGGATTGAGCCTAACCGCGAACGTATCGACCAGTTGCTTAACGAGTCGTTAATGCTGGTGACGGCGCTGAACACCCACATCGGCTATGACAAAGCGGCGGAGATTGCCAAGAAAGCGCACAAAGAGGGGCTGACGTTGAAGAACGCGGCGCTGGCGTTAGGTTACCTCAGCGCCGAGGAGTTTGACCGCTGGGTGCGGCCAGAAGAGATGGTCGGCAGTCAGGTCAGCGGAGGTTAATCCGGCGCTAACCACAGGTGCAGCCGCTCAATCATCAACTTAAGCGGCTGCGCTTCTGGCTTGTGCCGGTGTTGTACGTTATCGGCATCGTAGTTCAGCAGTTCGCCAAGATCCGGCACGCTGACACCATTGCGCCCGGAAATCACCGCAATTAACGGGCCAGGGCAGGCGTACTGCACCTGCTTTTGCTCACCGGCGTACCACACGCGAGCAATAGGCTGTACCTTCACCGGGCGCTTGATTTTCAACTTTGCCTGCTGCGGCAGCGCGGCAATGTCCTGATATTCTCGCTCCAGCCTCGACTGCCATTGTTCCCGCGTCCACGGTGGGACTGCGCGCGGAGATTTCAGGCTTTTTTCTAACTGCGCCAGTACTTCATCGCGAGTTAAATTCTTAATGATATGTTTGTTCGCCCAGCCAAAGCGAATGGTGCTTGGGTCGGAGAGCAGGGTGAGCGAGCGGTAGGCGTTGAGGGTGATCAAACCGGGAATATAGCGGTGTACCCACTCGAAACGCGCCACCGGCGGCAGGCCGGAATCCACGGTGATTATCTGCTCCAGCGCTGCCTTTAACGCATTGATGTGCTGTACGCGAGCAATGAGCGCTTCATGCTGTTCGGTCGTTGTCTGTAGGCAGATAGCGCCGGGAAGGCGCACCGCAGCTTTGCTACTGAGGTTCTCAGACTGCTGCTGAATAAACAGATGATTAAAATGCTTCAGCGCCATTTCAAAGGCGGTTTGCCCCAGATGTTGAACGACCTGAATCTGGGATAGCGGGGCGTGCTCGGCGTTTTTTTTGACTTCCGGTAGCTCAAATATTCGCGCAGTGAGCAGGCGACAGTCAGAGAGTTCGTCGCGCAGTGCCAGCAGGTTGCGCTCTATCTGACGAAAGGTGTCGGTTAAACGCTCAACGAGGTCGTAGCTGGCCATGATTCGCTCTCCGTAAGGAAATTAGTTACAACATACTGTCAGTGCCGCTAACTATAAGCCAGAATCTGGCACCGTGCAAACCGCGGTCAGCTAGCCGCGGGCAGGGAAATGTGGTGGTAAATAGGCCAGGTCAGGCTGAACCGTGCGCCGCCCAATGGACTAACGTCGCAGTGCGACTGTCCGCCCATCGCCACGGCGATAGAGTGAACGATAGCCAGCCCTAAGCCGCAGCCGCCGGTGGCCCGGTCGCGGCTTGGGTCGAGGCGGACGAACGGCTCAAATACGCGCTCGCGCTCGCCTTCAGCAATGCCGGGGCCGTCATCGTCGACCTGAAGACACGCCTGGCTGCCGTGCAGCGTCAGGCTGACCTGAATCTGCGACTGGCTGTAACGCATGGCGTTATTAATCAGGTTATCCAGCACGCGCTCCATCAGGCGCATATCCAGCGCGCCGTAATCCCCAGGCGTTATCTGGTTGACGGTCACTTCACGCTGCGGATTGACGGCCTGAACATCTTCAACGTGTGCGGTAATCCATTGTGGCAGGTTAGGCGATGTCAGAGAGAGTTCGGTCTGTGGACGGTCGAGGCGCGCGTAGGTCAGCAGCTCTTCAATCAATGCTTCAAGCTGACCGATATCACGGTTGAGCGCCAGCAACTCAGCTTCGGTGAGGTTTTCGCTCATCTCAAGGCGATAGCGCAGGCGCACCAGCGGCGTTCGCAGTTCGTGGGCGATACCGTCAATCAGCTGCTTTTTGCTGGCAATCAGCGCATTGATGTTATCTGCCATCTGGTTAAAGGCAACGCCAAGACGCTCGAAGCTGGACATACTGTCAAAGTGAATGCGTTCGGTCAGATGACCTTCGCCGAAGCGCTGCGCGGCGCTTTCCAGTCGCAGCATGTCCTGCCAGTGGGGTCGCATCCAGATAAAGACCGGAAAGGCGAGGGAAATCGCGATAAATGCCATCAGCGCAATATCAAGCAGCCGCATCTCATGCATAAAATACAGATAGGGTATTGGCCCGACGGCCAGCACGTAGTGGCTGCGTGGAATGCGTTGAATAAAGGTGTACTGGTCGTCCAGCGCCACAATATCGCCCGCCCGCAGATGCTTCATGGAACTTTCGCCCAGTTGGAATTTGCTTAGCGGCTCAATACGCAGGTCAAACGACAGGTTAAGATCAAGCTCGTTGAGCGTTTTGCTCCAGTTGCGCGGCGGGATTTCACGTAGCTCGCTACGCATCAGATATAGGGAGCTTTTCATCAGATCGTCAAGCGACTGACGACCGGCCCGTTCGGCGGTGAACTTATAAACCAACCCGACCAGCATGGTCATGACCAGAAAGCAGACAAACAGTAAAAGGTAAAACTGCACAAACAGTTTTTTCATGGAAAATCACCGAACGTTCAATGTGTTAGCTTTGCACTCGCTTAACGAGAGGATGTCTGACCGCGGGAACCCTGCTGTCTGACACCGATCATCGCGCTTATCCAGGCAGAGTACACTGTATAACGCATTTCTGCATACCCATGGACGCAATCGCAAACTGATTTCTGTTTCATTCGAGAAGTGACCTGGCTTGCATCTCTTTCTTACTCAATAGATAATGAATGAACGTTCATTCATTTGGTGGTGCCAATATCACCAGACGCCACCCTCGATTCCAACGGTAGGTTAACAATGTCCAGAAAAACGCTTCGACTTTTATTCCCACAATGGCAGGGAGGGAACAACCCGCCATATCATCTTGGCTCGCTGCTGCTCTCCTTCCTTGCCCCTAAACCCACAGGCCCGGTTGACGAAGTCCCCGTGGCTTTGTCGGATGACACCCCATTGGCTGAAGTCGATGGTATCAGAGGGAAAACGCAGATACTCCGCCAACTGAATGACGCCGCCAGGCTTATTGAGAAACATAATCCTGAGTCCATTGTGGTGTTAGGCGGCGATTGTTTAGTATCGCTCGCGCCGTTTGCGCATTTGCTCAATAAATATGGCAATAAGCTGGGTGTGCTTTGGATTGACTCTCATCCTGACGTCCAGACGGCGGTGCAGTATCCGAATGCGCATGCACATGTGTTGGGAGCGCTACTGGGGACGGGCGATAATGACTTAGTGGCTCATGTCACCAATACACTTTCTCCTGAAAAAGTGATGATTGCCGGTATCCATGACCCTCTGGCTTACGAAAGTGAATATCTGACACACCGTAATATCGCGACATCAAGCCCGGAAGCCGTCAGAGCGGGGGCTCAGGAGGTGCTGGAGTGGATAGACCGGGAGAAAATCGAATATCTGGCGATTCACATCGACCTGGACGTTCTGGATCCCGCATTTTTCCGATCCGTTTTGTTTGCTCAACCGGGGCGTGGCGAGCATGACTTTGGCGATGTAGCTGAAGGTAAGCTGACCATTGAGGAGGTACTTATGCTGGTTAATCTGGCGACGTCAAAAGCAGAGGCTGTCGGGCTTACGCTCGCCGAACATTTGCCGTGGGATATGCTGAACCTCAAAAACATGCTTAACGGCTTACCGTTACTCAAATAATGGCCGAATTGAGGGCCAGCGCGTGGCGCTAAACGCTGGCTCCAACCTTTAAAGGACGGTAAAGTCAGGGCCATTAATGATGGGAAAGGTTATATATGTCAAAGGATACCGAAACGTACCATAAGCTGATTACCGCGGCCGCAGCCTGTTTTGCCGAAAAAGGATTCAGCGCGACCAGCGTGCGCGAGATTTCTACCCGAGCCGGTATCAGCCAGGGCGCAATGTACACTTACTTTAAAGGCAAAGATGAGCTGATAAGGGCTATCGTGCTGGAAGAACAAAACACCGCGCTGGCTAGCCATAAAGAAGCCGCAACGGGAACCTATTTTGACCGCCTCTGTCATCAGGTCGCGTCCTGCATCAGCGATGTAGGTTATCCAGTGACGCATCGTCTGTGGGTTGAAATTATGGCGGAATCTTCACGGAACCCTGAACTGCAGGACACCTTTATCGCCAGCGACACCATCATGCGGCAAAGCCTCGCGACAATCATCGAGCACGGTATTGCCGCAGGCGAGTTCCGCCGGGATCTTAACCCGCAAGAAATGACCATTATTCTGTTTGCGTTTATTGATGGTTTAATTGCCCGTAAGGCGATTAATCCGGCGTTTTCGCTGGGCGTCGATGTGCCGATATTCCCTGATTTAATGGCAAAATTGCTGCGCTAACCCGCTTGACCGGATAAGCATTTCTCAAATGCCAGGCACACTTTTTCATACTGTTCGGGCGAAAGCATGAGGCTTTGCCAGATAGTGTTATGGTCAGCCCCGGGAATCGTAATACGTTCGCGGGCTGCAGCGTTCACGGTACTTGATACTAGTCTTTCTGGGATATCGGCAGGGATCACGCTGTCATTTTCTGCGGCGATAACCAGTAAACGTCCGCTAAATTCAGCCGCTAAGCGCCAGGCATCGGTTTGTGCCCAGCTTCGCGGCTGGCGAATAATATTCGAAAAGTCAGGACCAAAATTGATGTTATAGGCTGTGGGCGTATAGACGCCGGGCACCATCAGAATTAACGACCTGAACAGCACCTCCCGACTCAGTTGCAGCGCATTGTACGCGCCCATACTCACGCCAATGCAACCTGTCACCTCGGGTTCGAGATAATCAATCACTGCTTTCGCCTGCATTGTGCGGCTCAAAAGCGATGAGTCGTGCATATCGCCACCGGTCTCCCCATGGCCTAAAAAATCAAATATGGTGGTGCCAAAACCTAGCGCATCCAGCAGCGCACGGTATTTATAGAAAACCGTACGGTCTTTTCCTCCCCCGTGGAGCATGAGGAGATGACCGTTTGCCCCCAGCGGCTCTCTGCGTAAAGGCGTTTATCCTGAAACGGTATCTGGAAAGCGTGGCTTAAAATCATCGGCGTGAGCCTTTATCGTTGGAGGAAGTCCTGGTGCTATCAAATCAGATAACTTACTGAAAGGCGAGAAAGTCTGGAGCGACAACAATGCGATCTGATAGGGTGGTGAGTGCATAAAAAAAAGAAATTGGGTCGTTCCTCGCCTGGATAAGAGGCAAATATCCGCGCTACATTTGAGGTAAATGCTATGCAACAAATTGATTTTTATATGGTAGATGCTTTTGCTACCGCAACGTTTGAGGGCAATGCCGCTGCGGTTTGCCCGCTGACCGAATGGTTGCCGGATGAGACATTATTAAACATGGCAAAGCAGCATAACCAGTCGGAAACCGCCTATTTTGTCACCAATGATAATGGTTTTGAGCTGCGTTGGTTTACGACTCAGGGGGAGATTAACCTCTGCGGCCATGCAACCCTGGCTGCCGCTCACGTTATCTTTGAATATCTTGATTACCCCGAGGCGACGATTCATTTCGATACTCGATTCGTCGGGCCGCTCACGGTGACCCGCAACGGTGAGTGGTTAACGCTTGATTTTCCCGCCTGGAAAACAGAACCCGTGGTTCCCCCAGCGTTATTGCTGGAAGCATTGGGGATAACAGAATACAAAGAAGCTCGCGTCGCGCGTGACTATCTGATTGTGCTGGAAAATCAGCAACAGGTAGAGGCGCTGCGCCCGGATATTCATGCCATGATCCCGCTGGGGAAAATGGTCTGCGTGACCGCCAAAGGCGAGGGAACATACGATTTTGTCAGCCGTTTCTTCTGTCCTGGCGAAGCCGTTGCGGAAGACCCTGTTACGGGGTCAGCCCATAGCATGCTGATCCCTTATTGGGCGGAAAAACTCAGCAAAACGAACATGCTGGCGCATCAAGGCGTTGAGCGTGGCGGGGAGTTACGCTGTCAGTTTACGGGGGATCGCGTGCACATCGGTGGGCAGGCCACTACGTACCTGATAGGTAAAGTGCTATTACGGTAGGTATCGTGCAAGCGCGCATGGGGCGGTTGTGTTCAACCGCTTTTTTTCGCGTTTTATGCGAACATTAAGATAACCTTAAGAAGATCGCATCCAATGCTAATGAGGGGCAAAAATTTA
Source organism: Kluyvera chengduensis (assembly GCF_044197065.1). Classification (NCBI taxonomy): domain Bacteria; kingdom Pseudomonadati; phylum Pseudomonadota; class Gammaproteobacteria; order Enterobacterales; family Enterobacteriaceae; genus Kluyvera; species Kluyvera chengduensis. The sequence goes on along the minus strand of NZ_JBIQOI010000002.1, from coordinate 57,670 downwards.
TTATTAGTATCAGGTTTACATTGTTTTCATGAATACTAGTTATGAAATTTGATACTCGTTTGACGGCTTCCGTCGTATTGCTTGCTGGTTTATCGGTGCTATTTCCTTTTGCTGCGGACTGGCACGTTCCGCTGCTGGGTGGCGTCGTGGTGGCCTGGATTGAGAATGGCCAGGCGCTCTGGTTGTTGTGTGGTGCGCTGTTTACCGTCTGGTATATCAGACCGCTCTCGCGCCCCGAAGGTGCAAAGCAGTTCTGGCTGTGGGCCGCGCTGTGGTGGGTGGTTTTACTGGGACGAAGCACCAGTTGGGGACGCGTCTATTTTCCGCAGGTACCGCATATTGTTTTCAAAATTATCTCGGTCATATTGATTGGCGCACTGCTGCTGTCGCTGCTGTCGCGTAACTTGCGTAGCGAAATTAAGCGACGGATGAAGGAACAACCAATACCGCTTTGGTTGCTGGTGGTCACGGTGGCCACGTTCTTAATCTCGGATACTGTAGAACATCATCGTTTGCTGGCACCGCTGTTTGTTCGCGATCTGCATTATGCCGATATGATGGAAGAGCTGTATGAAACGCCGTTCATGATAGGGCTGCTAATGATGACGCACTATTTTATGCGTGCGGATAAAACTGCAGAAACGAAATTAACGATCGCTTATCAATAGCGATGTAACGCGCCTCAGCGTTCAGGGCACTGAGGCGTGTTTTATCAGTTAACGGAAACCGGTTTTTCTTGTTCCGCTTCGTTTTTATTCAACAGCCGGGTAGCAATAACCCCGGACATCATTGAACCATTCACGTTCAGCGCTGTACGTGCCATATCGACAATCGGTTCAATTGCAATAAAGATACCGACCAACGCGACCGGGAAATTAAGAGTGGAGAGGACAATCAGCGCGGCAAATGTTCCGCCGCCGCCAACGCCTGCCACACCGATGGAACCCAGCGCGATGGCGGGGAGCAAGGTCAACAAAAAATGCACTGAGAACGGATCGATACCCAGGGTTGGCGCAATCATGGCCACCATAATCGCCGGATAAATCCCGGCACAGCCGTTTTGTCCCATGCTGGAGCCAAATGAGGCGGCGATATTGGCAATAGTACCCGGTACGCCGAATTTCTCCTGCGCGGTAATCGCCAGCGGAATGGCCGCCGCGCTGCTGCGGGAAACAAAGGCAAAGGTCAGCACTGGCCAGACGGTTTTATAATAGCGCAGCGGATTATGACCGCTCAGCACCAGCAAAATCGCATGCACAATAAACATCATTGCCACCGCCAGATAGCAGGCAACAATAAAGCCAAGCAGGCTGGTAAATTGCGCCAACTGATAAGTGGAGAAGACTTTTGCCATTAATGCCAGCACGCCATAAGGCGTGAGCGCAATAACGATACGCACCATCTTCATTACCCAGAATTGAATGGCATTAATCCCGACGCTTAATTTTTCACCTTCTTCCGGTGCCTCTTTCTTCACTTTCAGAAGTGCAACGCCCGCCAGCAGGGTAAATATCACAATCCCGATCACCGAAACGCTTCTTGCACCGGTCAGGTCAAGGAAAAGGTTGGTTGGAATTAATGACGTGATGAGCTGTGGCAGTGAAACGGCGGCCGTTTTCGAGACGTCATCAGCCGTTAAGGTGGACTGCATCTGCCCGAAGGTGCTGGCGTTGAGCCCAATAACGTGGGCGGTTGTCAGGCCAATAAATCCGGCGATCATGACCAACACTAGCATACAAGCGACAATAGTCAGGGACAGTTTGCCGATCCCTGCGTTATTTTCGAGCTTATTAATGGCAGACAGAATGGAAATAAAGATCAGCGGAATCGCGACCAATTTTAATAAATTCACATACCCGTTACCAATGACGCTATACCAATCAATAATAGTGGCTTTGCTGCCAGAAGAGATAAAGTGAAGAGAGAGCCCAAGGATCGCACCCATGAAAATGGCGACGAAGACCGAGCGGGAGAGCGATTGACTGCGTTTATCTATTTCGAAAATGCCCCATGAGCAGATCAAAAAAAGCGCAATATACGCGAGCGTAGTGAACATCTTTAAGCCTCTTGCCCCATTCAGCACCTGAAATGCCGGAAAGAGTTGTTTTCAATTAATTAACCTATTATCCCGGATGGATAATAATGACGCGGCGAATTATAAAGAGTAAAACTCTGCAATGTCACACAAAAAGTGTGATTTTATGCGTTTGCTGCCCCCTGATGCTATTTACGGTCTACACCATCATTGGCGGCTTGTTTTCAGCACAGGGATCTCGTAGGTTGTTTTTTTCTCTCCATTCGGGGGCAGTATGCAGGCTTTACTGGTTATTGATATGCAACGGTTTGTCAGCGATAGAATCGCGCGCGGGATAACCTATTTTCCCGCTAACAGCATTGAAAACATGAAATCCGTTATTGCCGCTTTCCGCTCAGCCGGAAAACCGGTGATTCACGTTCGTCACGAAACAACGGAACCGGATTCTGACCTACATAAAAGTTCACCGCATTATCCTCCCGTCGTCGGCTTTGAAGAGCAGGGCGAGGAAACGGTCTGGATTAAACAGACGTCTTCAGCGTTTAGTTCTACCCACCTTCAGGGCTGGCTGCAGCGGGCACAGATAACCGAGCTGACGGTGATTGGCGCCGTGGCCGGTTTTTGCGTGAACTCAACGGTTCGCTCTGGATCCGATTTGGGCTTCAAAATGACGGTGGTGCGCGATGCTGTCCTGAGTTTCCCGCTAGAAAATGCCGGACTGAGCGCAGAGAACATCTTCAACGTCACGCTTGGATTGCTGGAAGCGGGCTTTGCCAGCGGTGTTAACGCGGCTGAACTGGTGTTGCAGAGTCACTGATTTTATAAAATATGGCTGACAGCGTGTTTATTGTTCTCTTAGTAGCATAAACACGCTGTTTTTGAAGGTAGTGGTGTCGCTTCTCTCGAGGGTTATAGTTTTTCACCTAGCATTTTATGCTGCCTGGTGTCTTATTATTCCCAGGCGTGCGGCGCGAAAAGATAGCCTTTATTTCGCACGGTTTTAATGCGGTAAGGTTCGGTCGCGCTGTCGAGCAGCTTCTTACGCAGGCGTGAAATCGCCACATCAACGCTGCGATCCATACCGTCGTAAGTCACGCCGCGCAGATTTTTTAATAGCGCATCACGGTCCATAATTTGCCCCGCGTGGGTAGCGAGCTCCCAAAGAAGATCGAAATCCGCCGTCGACAGTGCAATGTTATCACCGCTTAACAATACCTGGCGATTGACCGGGTCAATGGAGAGCGTGCCGAAGCAAATGGCTTTATGCGGCGTCAGCGTGGGTTGTGCCGGTGCCGTGCTGTTTGCGGAGGCCGGGCGCTGGCGCAGATGCAGACGCAGACGTGCTAGCAGTACCGCCGGGGGCGTCGTTTTGAGTATGTAATCGTTAGCGCCCATTTCCAGCGACAGAATATGGTTCATGTCGCTATCGAGCGAGGTGAGCAGCACAATAGGGCCGGCCCATTGACCGCGCAGGTCGCGGCATAGCGTCATGCCATCTTTGCCTGGCAACATGATATCCAGCAGCACCAGGTCAGGATTTTCCCGGGTAATCGTCGCCTCGGCGTTATCACCACGCGGCTCGACCACCACTTCCATATCATGCTTTCCGAGATACGCGGCGATCAGCGCCCCAACATCCGGATCATCCTCAACATAAACGATCTTATTCATTACTCTACGCACTGGCGGAAAAAAGGCTACGATACACTGAGCGTCCGTTGCTCGCCATCATTCCTTTCTTAATTTCCGCGTATCATTAACCATTCATTAATAAGCAGACTTCCGTTATGCTCGGACAACATGTTGTTTATTGGTGAACAAAAAAATGGGGTTGTTAATTAAAGCGCTGCTGGGAGCGCTAGTGGTGGTGTTGATTGGGGTATTAGCGAAAACTAAAAACTACGCGATCGCCGGTTTGATCCCGCTATTCCCGACCTTTGCACTAATTGCGCACTACATTGTCGCCAGCGAGCGTGGCACCGAGGCGCTGCGTGCCACCATTGTTTTCGGCATGTGGTCGATTATTCCCTATTTTCTCTATCTGCTGTCGCTGTGGTATTTCACCGGCATGATGCGCCTGCCGCTAGCCCTGGCAGGCGCGGTGGCCTGCTGGGGCGTCAGCGCCTGGCTGCTTATCTTTCTGTGGGGACGTTTCCACTAAACGCTAAACCAACGGGCGACCACCATCGACGGCGAAGGTGCGCCCGGTGACGTAACAGCTGCCGAGGATATACTCAACGAGATCGATAATCTCTTTCTCCCCGGCGGCAATCTTCATCAGCGACTTGTTGAGCGCTTTCTGACGATATTCCGCATCATCCCCTTCATTAAACAGCACCAGCGCCGGGGCAATCGCGTTTACTTTGACCTCCGGCGCCAGTTTGCGAGCAAATGAGCGGGTCATATTATCCAGCGCAGCTTTACTGGCGGCATAGGCGATGTGCTTATCGCTGCCGCGCTCTACAACGTAGTCGGTGAAGTGAATAATATCGCCCTCAGCATGACCGTGGCCGCGCAGCATATCTTCCAGCGCATGGTTAAGCAGGTAGGGGGCATGGACGTGAATTTGCATCATGGCGTTCAGCACATGGCTCAGCGATGCGCCCGGAGTCTCTGCCAGCCAGCCGCTGGCGTTATGAATGACCGCGCGCAGGCCGGAACAGTGGCTTCTTACCGCATCCGCAAACGTATAAATGCCTTCATCGGTAGAAAAGTCTGCCTGAATACAAACCGCGCCTGCTCGCTGCATGACATCGATGGCGGGATAGTGAGTCCGGTAGCTTAAAATAACCGGTTGCTGCTGGGTGAGAAAATGGTGGGCAAGGGCGAGGCCAATGCGGCGGCCTCCACCGGTTATCAAAATTGGGCGTGATAGCATGTTTCCCATCGTACTCTCCTTATATTGCAGACGATGGGGCCACGCGCGTCACCCCACCAGCATCCATGTTGCCGGTACGGCGGCAACCAGAAGCAAACCAATTAATGCCAGTTCGCGACGCTTCAACATGACGTTGTCGACATGGGTGCGGCGCGCATAAATAAAGACCAATAGCCCCGGTGCATAGAGTACGACCGACAGCAGCAGGTGCATGGGGCCAGAAGCATACAATAACCATAAGCCATAAACACAAGCGCCGACACCAATTACCTTATGTAACGGACGATTCGCAATTTTTAGCAGGAATGCGCCGACCAGGAAATAGGGAACGAGGATCATTTCAGAGGCGATGGTCAGCAGCGTATTGTAGTCTGAGCTGGTTAGCCAGATCAGCACCAGACTTGCCTGAACGCTAATATTAGTCAACCAGAGCGACGCCGATGGTGCGTTATTCGCATTCTGGCGCGCAAAAATACGCGGGAATGCCTTATGCGTAGCGGCCAGCAGCGGGACTTCCGCCGCCATAATCGTCCAGCTCAGGTACGCGCCGCAGACCGAGACAATCAGCCCGGCAGCAATCACCACTTCGCCCCATGAGCCCATCATGCGCACCATCAGGCCTGCCATCGACGGGTTACGCATTTCCGCGAGTTCTGGGCGCGGGACCACGCCCATCGACAGCAGCGTAACCAGCAAATAGACGCCCAGCGCGGAAATCACGGCCAGCAGCGTCGCGCGGCCGACATCCTTTTTATTACGGGCACGAGCGGAAACCACCACCGCGCCTTCCACGCCGATAAATACCCACAGAGTAATCAGCATGGTATTTTTCACCTGCTCCCAGACCGGCACGCCTAAATCAATGCCGTGGAAATCCAGGGTGAAGGTGTCGCTGTTGAAGGCAATGGCGGCAAGAACGATAAACAGCCCCAGCGGCACCAGCTTCGCGAGCGTTGCCACCAGGTTAATGCCAGCGGCGGTCTGCACGCCGCGGAGCACCAGAAAATGGACCACCCACAGCAGAACCGACGCGCCAACGATGGACTGCCAGGTATTGCCATCGCCGAAAAAGCGCAGTTCGGGCGTATCGGTAAAGAAGCTCAGCGCGGAGAAGACAATGACCAGATACGACACGTTAGCAATTACCGCGCACAGCCAATAACCCCATGCGGAGCAAAAACCGATCAGTTCGCCGAAACCTTCGCGCGCGTAGGTAAAGATGCCGCCGTCGAGATCCGGGCGAATACGGGTCAGCACCAGCATCGCGATAGCCAGGAACAGAATGCCCACGCCAGTAATCGCCCAGCCAATCAGCAGCGCGGCAGGGCTGGCAACTTCCGCCATGTTTTGCGGCAGACTAAAAACGCCCGCCCCGAGCATAGAGCTCAGAACCAGTGCCGTCAGAGCACTAAGCCCTAATTTCTTTTCCATGTGAATCCTGTTGTGGAAGAAGACGAACCAGAATATTTATTTGGCGAAATCGCATAAAAATGGAGGATTGCGCTGAGGCGGCGATTTTACGGAGAGCAGTGCATACATGCAACAATGTATGTCTTAAAAAGTCGCGATAATGGATTTTGGGGAATAAAAATGGAATGTTCGGGCGTTGGTGCTGGTGTAAAAATGGGCGAATGCCAGAACGAGCGTGTGATGATGGAAAAAGCCGGTGATAGATTCACCGGCTTTTTATGATTACTTGTACAGGTCGGCGCTGATGGTGACGTTGCCGCCACGCTCTTGCCACTGACGCGTAATGTGGTAGTACTTCGCGCCTTTCTTGGCAGCACGTTTGGCTACCTGATAGGACACTTCGGTCATGTTGCCGTAGTTGCCGGTGAACTTGACGCTGTCGAACGGCACCATCTGTGCAGCAGCGATTTTGTTCAGCTCTTCAACTTTTGTGCCGTCTGGCAGCGTGACGCTGTAACGTCCACCCTTAGAGGACTGGGTTTCGAAGAACCGGCCTACGCCGGTGCCTGAACCTACGGCAGCGGTGGTAGCAACGCCTGGGATTTCAACCTGTTTAGCGGCTTCACCGCCTGCGGCCAGGGCTTTACGACCTGCGTCGGAGTCAGCAGGAATTGCATCCGGGCTCTGCAGCACACGTTTTTCCGCATCGGCTTTATAAATGTAGGCGGTGACGCGCTGGTTGCCGCCGTCGTTGGCATCAACCTGACGAACGATAAAGAAGGAAGCGGCGCCTTTGGCTTTTGCGGCTTTGGTGATGGCATCGTTCACTTCTGGCTGGCTGCGGTAGAAGCCCTGCACGGTAACGGTGTCGTAAGGCACCAGGGCAACGGCCTGATCTTTTGGCAGTTCTACAATACCGTTGATGACGCGGTTCTTAGGCGCATCCGCTTTGCCTGCATCGGCTTTATAGAAATCGGCCGTTACGCGCCAGTTCCCGCTGCTGGCGAAATCTGAGGTATCGACAACATAAAAGGAGGCCGCGCCTTCTTTGTCCGCTTTACGGGAAACTGCATTGACGGCATCGCCAATGGAGTTAAAACGGCCGGTCACGACAACGCGGTCGTATGGCTTCAGTGCGGACGCTTGCTCCGGGGTCAGCTCGGTAGCTGCATGAGCGGACAAGGCCGCGGCAGACAGCATGGCGGACACGAGGAGGGTGTTCTTAAGCTTCATAAAAATAATCCTTCGCCTTGCGCAAACCAAAATCGGAAATGTTGTAAACGGGAAACGCCTGATTATGGCATTGAAATGACGCTACTGTCTGCGTCATTTTTCACTTCAGATGCGAACTCGATGACGGTTTTGGATAACTTTTCCTGATATGTTGAAAAAACGGGCGCTTGACCAGAAAAACCGGTCAACTATATGACTTTTTTAAGTTAATGGAATGTTAATTCGCATATCCTGTCCGCAAAAAATCATGTTTTCACTCGTCGATGAAGCGAATTATGAGGCTCGCTAAACAAATCGGGGTAAATATCGCTGTTTGTAACCGTCATCACTCGGTGTTTGGCATTTAATGCAAAAATAGTGTTTTCCGGAGCTAGATCACAATCGTGATTTTCAGTAGGTTATAGACAGTTTGTTACTGTTTTATTTATTCAGGTTGCTCGCCTGTTTGTTCGCTTACGGGTCATCCGCAACACACTGACAAAATAGCAAACCATCAAATAAAAACCGATGTAAGGGAATAGTTATGCGTATTGGTGTACCAAAAGAGAGGTGGGCCCAGGAAACGCGAGTCGCAGCAACACCGAAGACGGTGGATCAGCTGCTTAAGCTCGGTTTCAGCGTGGCAATTGAAAGTGGTGCAGGAAAACTGGCAAGTTTTGATGATGAGGCATTTGTTCAGGCTGGGGCAGAAATCGTCACAGGCGACGCAGTCTGGCAGTCAGAGGTTATCCTCAAAGTAAATGCGCCGCTGGATGAAGAAATTACGCTGCTGAATCCGGGCACGACGCTGATTAGCTTTATCTGGCCTGCGCAAAACGCTCCGCTGATGGAGAAGCTGGCCGCCCGTGGCATTAACGTCATGGCGATGGACTCCGTGCCGCGCATTTCCCGCGCGCAGTCCCTCGATGCCTTAAGCTCGATGGCCAATATCGCCGGCTACCGTGCGATTGTTGAAGCGGCTCATGAATTTGGTCGCTTCTTCACCGGCCAGATCACCGCGGCGGGTAAAGTCCCTCCGGCAAAAGTGATGGTGATTGGTGCGGGCGTCGCAGGCCTTGCGGCGATTGGCGCTGCGAACAGCCTCGGTGCGATTGTCCGCGCCTTCGATACGCGTCCAGAAGTTAAAGAACAGGTGCAGAGTATGGGCGCCGAGTTCCTTGAGCTGGACTTCAAAGAAGAAGCGGGCAGCGGTGATGGCTACGCTAAAGTGATGTCCGAAGCGTTTATCGCGGCGGAAATGGCGCTGTTTGCCGCGCAGGCAAAAGAGGTCGACATCATTGTCACCACGGCGTTGATCCCGGGTAAACCGGCACCGAAACTGATCACCCGTGAAATGGTGGACTCCATGACCCCGGGCAGCGTGATTGTTGACCTGGCGGCGCAAAACGGCGGTAACTGCGAATACACCGTGGCGAACCAAATCGTCACCACGCCAAACGGCGTGAAGGTTATTGGTTATACCGACCTTGCTGGTCGTCTGCCAACGCAATCCTCCCAGCTGTACGGTACCAACCTGGTTAACCTGCTGAAGCTGCTGTGCAAAGAGAAAGACGGTAACGTCACCATCGACTTTGACGACGTCGTGGTTCGCGGCGTGACCGTGATCCGCGAAGGCGAAGTCACCTGGCCGGCACCGCCGATTCAGGTTTCTGCGCAGCCTCAGGCGGCGAAAAAAGTGGTTGAAGAGCCAAAAGAAGCGGCTAAACCGGCTTCACCATGGCGCAAGTACGCGCTGATGGCGCTGGTGATTATTCTGTTTGGTTGGCTGGCGAACGTCGCGCCAAAAGAGTTTCTCGGTCACTTTACGGTGTTCGCGCTGTCCTGCGTAGTGGGTTATTACGTGGTGTGGAACGTGTCTCATGCCTTACACACGCCGCTGATGTCGGTCACCAATGCCATCTCTGGCATTATTGTGGTCGGGGCGCTCCTGCAGATTGGCCATGGTGGCTGGGTCAGCTTCCTGAGTTTTATCGCGGTATTGATCGCCAGCATTAATATTTTTGGTGGTTTCACCGTCACTCAGCGCATGCTGAAAATGTTCCGCAAAGGATAAGGGGTAGCACATGTCTGGAGGATTAGTTACAGCTGCATACATTGTTGCCGCTATCCTGTTTATTTTTAGCCTTGCAGGGCTGTCCAAACACGAAACGTCACAGCAGGGCAACTACTACGGTATGGCCGGTATGGCCATTGCGCTGGTGGCAACCATCTTCGGGCCGGATACCAGCAACGTGGCGTGGATCCTGCTGGCGATGATCATCGGTGGCGCGATCGGTATTCGCCTGGCGAAGAAAGTGGAAATGACCGAAATGCCGGAGCTGGTAGCGGTTCTGCACAGCTTCGTCGGCCTGGCGGCGGTGCTGGTGGGCTTTAACAGCTACCTGCAGCACGAAACCGGCATGGAGCAGATTCTGGTCAATATTCACCTGACCGAAGTGTTCCTCGGTATCTTCATCGGTGCGGTGACCTTTACTGGTTCTATCGTGGCGTTCGGCAAGCTGTGCGGCAAAATGTCGTCTAAGCCGCTGATGCTGCCAAACCGTCATAAGCTGAACCTTGCGGCGCTGGTGGTCTCATTCCTGCTGCTGGTGGCGTTCGTTCGTACCGATAGCGTCGGGACTCAGGTGCTGTGTCTGCTGGTGATGACCGTTATCGCGCTGGCCTTTGGCTGGCACCTGGTCGCCTCGATCGGTGGTGCAGATATGCCAGTGGTGGTCTCTATGCTGAACTCCTACTCCGGTTGGGCGGCGGCAGCTGCGGGCTTTATGCTCAGCAACGACCTGCTGATCGTGACCGGTGCGCTGGTAGGTTCTTCAGGTGCCATCCTGTCGTACATCATGTGTAAAGCGATGAACCGTTCGTTCTTTAGTGTTATTGCCGGTGGCTTTGGTACTGATGGTTCCTCTACCGGTAGCGACGAAGAAGTCGGCGAGCACCGTGAAATCACTGCGGAAGAAACCGCTGAAATGCTGAAAAACTCCCACACGGTTATCATCACTCCAGGCTACGGTATGGCGGTGGCGCAGGCGCAGTATCCGGTGGCTGAAATCACCGAGAAGCTGCGCGCACGCGGCATTAAGGTACGTTTCGGTATCCACCCGGTTGCCGGGCGTTTGCCGGGCCATATGAACGTGCTGCTGGCGGAAGCGAAGGTGCCTTACGATATCGTGCTGGAGATGGACGAGATTAACGACGACTTCTCCGATACCGACACGGTGCTGGTTATCGGTGCGAACGACACCGTTAACCCAGCCGCGCAGGACGATCCGAAGAGCCCAATTGCCGGGATGCCGGTTCTGGAAGTGTGGAAGGCGCAGAACGTTATCGTCTTCAAGCGCTCAATGAACACGGGCTATGCTGGCGTGCAGAACCCGCTGTTCTTTAAAGAGAACACCTCTATGCTCTTTGGTGATGCTAAAGCAAGCGTAGATGCGATTCTGAAAGCGCTCTGATTGGTCGTTTAAAAATGAAGCCGTCGGGTCAAAACAGACCGGCGGCTTTTTTATTTGTCTCTTGATTGCTTTTGGTCAAAAATTGCACACTCAACGGTGTTATACTACTTCAAGTCGTCCACACCTAAGAGGAAGTTATGGATACCTTGTTATCGCCTGCACAACTGGCCATCGAATATCTCCGCCGTGAAACCACGCCTTTAACCCCCGCGCAGTACCTGAAACGCGTTAAGCAGCTTGAGCTGGAATTTGCCGACCTGATGTCGCTTTCCGCCATTGAGCTCAAAGAAGAAATCGATTTTGCCTGGCGACTAGGGCTCCACTGATAGGTGTGTGATAGGTAGCCCGGCCGAGAAATGCGATGCCGGGGAACTTACATCAGACATAAAAAAACCGGCTCAGCCGGTTTTTTTAATACCCTCACCAGGACCGTCAATCGTCCTCTTCGTCATCCATTTCAACCGGCGTCTGGTAATCATTTGGCTTAATCGCCAGCAGATCGCAGCGCAGGTGGTCAATGACCTGTTCCGCCGTATTACCAAGGAACGCCGCGGAAATACCGGTACGGCCAACCGTTCCCAGCACAACGATACCCGCATCCAGATGTGCGGCCAGATCCGGGATCACCTCTTCAGGCAACCCTTTCTCAACGTGGGTGAATTTTTCGTCGATACCAAATTTCTGACGCAATGATTTCATCGCCAACAGGTGCTGACCGCGAATCGCATCGTTATACACGCTTGGATCAAAATCAGGCAGTTCAATCGCGATATTGATAGGCGTGACAGGATAGGCACCAATCAGGTGAACCTCGGTATGGTTAACCTGTTCAGCCAGTTCAATCGTTTCTTTTACCAGTTTCTCGTTCAGCGCGTTGTGGTATTCCTCTTCGCTGGCGAGGTTGACGGCCACCAGCGCTTTACCGCCTTCTGGCCATGGCTGGTCTTTCACCATCCACACCGGACAAGGGCATTTGCGCAGCAGGTGCCAGTCGGTTGGGGTGAAGATGACCGACTCCAGCTTGTCATGCTGGTGGGCCATTTTCAGCATCAGGTCGTGGCCACCGCTGATCACCTCCTGAATAATCGCTTCGAATGGGCGATTGTGCCACACCACTTTAATTTCCAGCGGTACACCCGCTTCCAGGTAGAATTTAGCCTGCTCGCGGATCCATGCGGTTCGCTGGCTAATTACGCCCTGGCGCATGGCGGTGCGCTCGTCAGGAGACAAAAGGGTGGTCATTTCATAAGAGAAGTCATAGATGGGCAAAAAGGCTTTGATGCGTCCGCCAATCCGTTGATGCAGATAGACAGCGCGTCGCAGCGCCGGCTGATCGTCCTGGTTCGGATCGATAGCAACGAGCATATTTTGATACTTGGCCATACAGGTCTCCTTACAGCTGTAACCACAGTTTGTCAGTAAAAGATAACTCATATATGAAGAATGAAACAGGGGATAACCTTTGCCAGATCAATAAACAGGATAAATTTGATGCGTATGACAGATACCGCTGAGCACGAGTAGCAGTAGGATAATAGGGTGAGTTTCGGCTAACAGAGCCAATAAAAAACCCCGAGAATTCGGGGTTTTCAGACAGGAAAGGGCTGAAGCTATCAGGCAACGTTACGGGAATGACCCGCCAGCACCGCCAGCGCCTCGCTGTTTTCGATGGTGATGTATTTGCCTTTGACCGCCAGCATGCCGCTTTTCTGGAAACGACCCAGCAGACGGCTGATGGTTTCTACCGTCAGACCGAGGTAGTTACCGATATCGCCACGAGTCATCGTCAGGCGGAATTCACGAGGAGAGAAACCGCGCTGCGCGAAACGGCGAGACAGGTTGTAGATAAAGGCAGCCAGACGTTCTTCCGCATTTTTCTTCGACAGCAACAGGATCATGTCCTGATCGCCTTTGATCTCACCGCTCATCAGACGCATCATCTGCTGGCGCAGGTTTGGCATCTTACCGGATAAATCGTCCAGCGTTTCGAACGGGATCTCACAAACCATTGAGGTTTCCAGTGCCTGAGCAAAGCTTGGGTGATGGCCTGTCCCGATGGCATCAAAGCCCACTAAATCACCGGCCAGATGGAAGCCCGTAATCTGCTCATCGCCCTGTTCGGTGATGGTGTAGCTCTTGATAGTACCAGAGCGAATGGCGTACAGAGACTTCAGTTCATCACCGGCCTTGAAGAGGGTTTGCCCTTTCTGAATGGGCTTTTTGCGCTCGATAATATTATCCAGCTGATCAAGCTCATGCTCATTAAGAGTGAACGGGATGCAAAGCTGGCTGATGCTGCAATCCTGACAATGGATAGCGCAACCGCCAGACTGAATGCGTCGTATAATTCTCTTTTCCGGGATCATAGGTCTGCTCAAGCCGTAATTGATATTAGTCAATTTTAACATCTTTTTATGGAGCAGGTAAGTCTCGGCGTAGGGATTCACCCAATATTAAAAAGGGATAGTTCCCATTGAGATATATCCGATTGATATATCTCATGAATTTTCAGGAGTGATTGTGAAAGCAGATGTCATAACCAGGCTATAAGGCACAGAAAATCAAAGGAGCAGGTAGCCTTCATGGCGTAAAAGCCACTCTTTTCGCTGTACGCCACCCGCATAGCCCGTCATGGTGCCGTTACGTCCAATCACGCGATGGCAAGGAACGACAATGCTGACAGGATTAGACCCGTTTGCCGCCCCCACGGCTCGCGCTGCCCCTGGGCGGCCCAACTGTTCGGCAAGCTGCCCGTAATGCATAACCTGTCCGCATGGGATGGTGCGTAGGGTCTGCCAGACTTCACGCTGGAAGTCGGTACCCCCCGTCGCCGTTGGCAGCGTTTCAATCACGGCCAGGTCGCCTTCAAAGTAATCCGCGAGCTTTTGGCTCAACCCACCGGGATTACGGGAAGCGACACGCGTATAACCTTCATGACGGTAATGAATGTCCAGCAACTGCTCCATACGGTCGCTGTGCTCTTCCCATTCAATCGCCCGCAGGTGAAAATTCTCATCGCACAGGATCCAAAGCGGCCCCACCGGGGTAGCAATTTTGTCTTCGAGCAAAACCAGCATACGTACGCTCTCATTTAAATGAATTATTCCTATACTCCACCATACCATGTGTATACGACGATGCTCTATACCCCAAACGTATAACCATGTAAAATACATGGATTTATATAACCAATCTTGATTGTGTGAATTAAGGGGATATAAAAATTAAATTTTGTGGATGGAGGGGAATATAAAATAATGTATAACGGACTATAAGTAAGCTATTGAATAGCGGGGTAATGAAGGGCGGGAGCATCCCCTGTAATAAAAATCGGGGCCTGTCGACATCGCCAGACCCCGCAGCAACCACACAATTGTGTCCATACTTGTTCCCACTTTTGCTCCGAACAGCGGGTATTACTATTTATAACGGGTTCACGTTAATTTTCCAGATAATTCTTGGTGATTTATTTCACGTATTTGAAATGCGCTTTTAATATTAATTCTCAATATACGATATTTAAGCATGAATTAATTTATACAAATAAATAATGAGTTGCGAATGAAAATATTAGAGTGATGAGGAATTACGCAACCGGATGACAACGCATTGAGCCAATCCGGCGACACGGCTATAGTATGCGCCAGACGTAACGAAGGGGAGCTCTCATGAATCTTGATGACAAATCGCTGTTTCTTGACGCCATGGAGGATGTCCAGCCGCTTAAGCAATGCCACGATGTACACTGGCAGCCCGTTCGTAACGCTCGTACCCGGCAGGAGTTAGACACGCTGCAACTGGATAACTTTCTCACCACCGGCTTTCTCGAGATAGTCCCGCTTGCCACGCCGCTTGAATTTAAGCGTGAAGGGTTACAGAACGGCGTGCTGGATAAACTTCGTCTTGGGAAATATAACCAGCAGGCCAGCCTGAATCTGCTGCATCAGCCGGTTGAAGCTTGTCGTCAGAGCCTGTTTGCCTTTATCCGCCAGGCGCAGAAAGAGAATCTACGCAACGTGCTGATTATTCACGGTAAAGGCAAAGAGGACGGTTCCCACGGCAATATCATTCGCAGCTATCTGGCCCGCTGGTTGAGCGAATTCGACGAAGTACAGGCATTCTGCTGCGCGCTACCGCACCATGGCGGCAGCGGGGCGTGCTACGTTGCGCTGCGGAAATCGGACGCCGCGAAGCAAGAAAACTGGGAGCGACACGCCAAACGTAGCCGCTGAATAATCTCTTTGTAGGCCGGATAAGCGAAACGTCATCCGGCGCCACCGCGCTAACGCAGCAACAAACTCAGTTCAGTCGCTGCTTTATGTAGCTCCGGTAACACCCGCTCTAACAGCTCGGCGGCCGAAACCTGTCCCGCATGAACGCCCACATTTAATGCCGCTTCCACGTGTCCCTGTGGGTTAAACAGCGGCACCGCCAGCGAACGCAGCCCCATTTCCAGCTCCTGATCGTTTAACGCGTACCCCTGCTGACGAATCGTTTTCAGCTCGGTTCGCAATTTGGCAACGGAGGAGATGGTCTGCGGGGTATAGCGAATCATGGTAATGCGCGCCAGCATATCATTCAGCTTCTCTTCCGGCTGGTGGCTTAACAGCACGCGTCCCATCGAGGTTGACCACGCGGGCAGACGGCTGCCAATATCGAGATCGATAGTCATAATGCGTGAACTGGATGCTCGAGCGATGTAGAGAATATCGTCGCCGTCGAGTGTGGCAATTGAGCAGGATTCATTCAGCATATCGCTCAGGTGTTTCAGCACCGGCTGCGCTGAACGCGCCAGCGGCGTTGAGGCAAGCCAGGCGTGCCCAAGGGATAAAATCCGCGGGCGCAGTTGAAAATTTTTTCCATCTTCCGCGTAAACAAACCCGAGCTTGCCCAGCGTATATAGACAGCGACGCACCGCCGCGCGCGGAATACCCGTTTTTTGGCTGATTTGTGAAATCGACAGCACACGACGCTGTGGCGTGAAGGCCTGGATCACATCCAGCCCTCGCGCCAGCGACGCCATAAAATTCGGGTCACCTTTAAACGGATCGCTATCGCCCGTCAAAATATCATCTGGATGTTTCTCCATTTCTCTCTCCGTTTATGCCATCGATCACATTCTTCAGCTAAACATACACGATGTTCGATTATCGCACCATATTTCGATTATCGCCCTTGACCGGCATCGTTAAGCGGGTCACATTTTGTGCGAACAACGAATATAAGTGCGATAGTCGCACATCAAGGAGCAACCTGATGATCGATAAAAGTGTGCCGACGCTGACCGATGCCGTCGCGGGTATCAACGATGGGGCGACGATAATGATTGGCGGCTTCGGGCCTGCCGGACAGCCGACCCAACTGATTGATGCGCTGATTGAGCAGGGAGCGCGCGACCTGACCATCATTAATAACAACGCGGGGAACGGTGAAATTGGTCTTGCCGCGCTGCTGAAAGCGGGCCGGGTACGCAAAATGATTTGTTCATTCCCACGCCAGGTCGATTCGCAGATTTTTGATGACCTCTATCGCCGGGGAAAAGTGGAGCTCGAGCTGGTACCGCAGGGCAACCTGGCGGCGCGTATCCAGGCCGCAGGGGCCGGGCTTGGGGCCATCTTTACCCCAACGGGTTACGGCACGCCGCTGGCGGAGGGTAAAGAGTCGCGGGAAATCGACGGTCGTCACTATGTACTCGAATATCCAATTAAAGCCGATTTTGCGCTGATTAAAGCCCATCAGGGCGACCGCTGGGGCAACTTGGTGTACCGCAAGGCGGCGCGTAACTTCGGTCCTATCATGGCCACCGCGGCAAAAACGACGATTGCCGAAGTCACCAATCTGGTGGCGCTGGGCGACCTCGACCCAGAGAACGTCGTGACGCCAGGCATTTTCGTTCAGCGCATTTTCTCGCTGGAAAACCTCAACCTCCAGGCACTGCGCGCTTAAGGAGCCGATGATGCAAAAACTCTCTCGTGACGATATGGCAAAGCGCGTGGCGCAGGATATTCCGGAAGGGGCTTACGTTAATTTAGGCATTGGTCTGCCGACGCGAATTGCCAACTATCTGCCGACGGATAAAGAAGTGTTCCTGCACAGCGAAAACGGGCTGCTGGGCATGGGGCCAAAACCGGCTCCCGGGGAAGAAGACCCGGAATTGATTAACGCGGGTAAAGAATACGTCACCTTATTGCAGGGCGGCTGCTATTTCCACCACGGCGACTCCTTCGCCATGATGCGCGGCGGGCACCTGGATATCTGCGTATTGGGAGCCTACCAGGTTTCGGCGCAGGGCGACCTCGCCAACTGGAGCACCGGCGCTCCAGATGCGATTCCGGCTGTTGGCGGGGCGATGGACTTAGCCGTCGGCGCGCGTCAGGTCTTCGTCATGATGGACCACCTCACGCGTGACGGGGAGTGCAAGCTGGTTGAACACTGTACCTACCCGCTGACCGGCGTGGGCTGCGTTAGCCGCATCTATACCGACCTGGCCGTTATCGACATTACCCCAAGCGGCCCGGTGGTACGCGAGATATTCAACGGCCTCTCCTTTGAAGAACTGCAGCGCATCACACCGGTCACGCTCTCTTACAACGCCGTAGCGGAAATCGCTTAAGGAACAATGATGAATCAGGCATTTATCTGCGACGCGGTCCGCACTCCGTTCGGTCGTTTTGGTGGTACTCTTTCAGGCGTTCGCGCTGACGATTTGGCTGCGCTGCCGCTGAAAGCGCTGATGGAGCGTCATCCCGGGCTTGATCCGGCGCTGATTGATGATGTGATTTTTGGCTGCGCCAACCAGGCGGGTGAAGATAACCGCAACGTCGCACGTATGGCGCTGCTGCTGGCCGGGCTGCCAGAGACGGTGCCGGGAACCACCATCAACCGCCTTTGTGGTTCGAGTCTTGATGCGATTGGCGTGGCGGCTCGCGCGATTAAAAGCGGTGAAACACAGTTGATGATTGCAGGCGGGGTGGAAAGCATGTCCCGTGCGCCGTTTGTGATGGGCAAAGCGGAAAGCGCGTTTAGCCGTACGATGAAGATGGAAGACACCACGATCGGCTGGCGCTTTATTAACGCGCAGATGAAAGCACGCTATGGCGTGGACTCGATGCCGGAGACGGCGGAAAACGTCGCAACCGATTTTGCTATTGCGCGTGCCGATCAGGACGCTTTTGCGCTGCGGAGCCAGCAGAGAACCGCGTTGGCGCAGGCGAGCGGGGCGTTTAATGATGAGCTGATTTCGGTCCAGATCCCGCAGCGCAAAGGCGAGCCGCTTCTCTTTACTCAGGATGAACATCCGCGCAGCACCTCTTTGGAGTCGCTGGCAAAATTGAAGGGTGTTGTGCGTCCAGACGCAACCGTCACGGCAGGCAATGCTTCTGGGGTAAATGATGGTGCCTGTGCGTTATTATTAGCCAGTGAACAAGCAATGGCGCAAAATGATTTGCAGCCGCTGGCCCGGGTTGTTGGCATTGCCACCGCGGGGGTTGCGCCGCGGATTATGGGCTTTGGCCCGGCTCCTGCCGTCCGCAAAGTGCTGGCGCAAACGGGCTTAACGCTGTCGCAAATGGATGTTATCGAGCTGAACGAAGCCTTTGCTGCACAGGCGCTGGCAGTCCTGCGTGATTTAGGGTTGCCGGATGATGCGGCGCATGTTAATCCAAACGGTGGGGCGATTGCGTTGGGCCATCCGCTCGGCGCGTCAGGTGGACGCCTGGCGATGACCGCGGCCTACCAGTTGCGCCGCACCGGTGGGCGCTATGCGCTGTGCACCATGTGTATTGGTGTAGGCCAGGGGATCGCGCTGATTATTGAACGCGTATAAGGAGCAGGAATGAGTTTGTTAACCCCGCTATTGCGCACGGATGCACTAACGGCTGTTTTCAGCGATGAGCAGCTCGTTCAGGGGATGCTGGATTTTGAAAGCTCGCTGGCAAAAGCGCAGGCTCGCTGCGGGATCATTCCCCACGAGGCGGTTGAGCCTATCGTAGCGGCCTGTCAGGCGCAACGGCTCGACTTCCCGTCTCTCGCCACGGCAGCGGCAAATGCCGGCAATCTGGCGATTCCTCTGGTCAAGCAGCTGACTCAGGTAGTGAAAACGAGCGCGCCGGAGGCGGCCCGCTACGTACACTGGGGGGCAACCAGCCAGGATGCTATTGATACCGGCCTGATGCTTCAGCTTCAGCTGGCGTTACAACAGACGGACTCCCGGCTTCAGCGCCTTATGCAGGTGCTGGCCGAGCAGGTGGCGCGTTATCAACATACGCTGATGGCGGGCCGAACCTGGATGCAGCATGCGCTGCCTATCACCTACGGCTTGAAACTGGCGGGCACGCTGGATGCATTACTGCGCTGGCACGAACGACTCCAGCAACTGCGTCCTCGCGTCCTGGTTGTGCAATTTGGCGGTGCGGCGGGTACGCTTGCTTCGCTAAAAGACAAAGGGCCGCAGGTCGCGCAAGCGCTGGCCGATGAACTGAACCTCGCGCTCCCCGACACCCCCTGGCATAGCCAGCGCGACCGTATTATTGAGCTCGCAAGCTGGTACGCCGGCCTTTGCGCGACCCTTGGCAAATTTGCCAATGATTTCGCGTTAATGATGCAAACGGAAGTCGCTGAAGTGAGTGAACCTATTGCGCAAGGGCGCGGCGGTTCGTCCGCGATGCCGCATAAGCGTAACCCGGTTAGCTGTGCCGCTATCCTGGCGGCGGTCGCCCGTACGCCTGGGTTGATGGCGACGCTGTATGCGAGTCAGATCCAACAGCACGAACGGGCGCTCGGTGGCTGGCAGGCCGAATGGGAAACGCTCCCGCAGCTGGTGATGCTGGCGGGCGGCGTGCTCGAAAACAGTGAATATTTGCTTTCAGGGATGCAGGTTAATACGCAAAAGATGCGCGATAACCTCGATATCACTCATGGCCTGATCATGGCCGAATCCGTCACTCAGGCACTGGCGGCCCATATCGGTAAAGCCGATGCCCACCATCTGATTGAAAAAATTTGCCATCGGGCAATCGCGCTTGATTGTCCGTTACGACCGCTACTGGAAAATGACTCGCTGGTGAGCCAGCATCTTTCTTCAGAGCAACTTACGCAGCTGCTGGAACCGGCAAACGCTGTCGGTAGCGCGGACCACTTTGTGCGCCAGGTATTGGCGCGCTTTCAGGAGTTAGGGACATGAATATCCATTATCGCCTCGACGGACCGGAAAAGGCACCGGTACTGGTATTATCAAACTCACTGGGCACCACGCTCACGATGTGGGACGCGCAAATGCCCGCGCTGACCGAACACTTCCGCGTGCTGCGCTACGACACGCACGGTCATGGTCAAACGACGAAACGCGGAAAAGTGACGTTGTCACAGCTTGGCGAGGACGTGATTACGCTGCTCGATCATCTGAATATCGAGCGCGCCAGTTTCTGCGGTATTTCAATGGGTGGCCTGACCGGACTGTGGCTGGCACGCTTCGCGCCGGAACGTTTCGAGGCGGTTGTTGTGGCTAACACTGCGGCCAAAATTGGCGAGCAGGCGGGCTGGCTATCGCGAGCACGTACCGTGCGCAGCGAAGGCATGGGCGTGGTTGCCGCTGGCTCTGCGGATCGCTGGTTTACCCATGCTTTTCGTGAGCATCAGCCCGCGGTGGTTGAGCAACTGTGTCATCAGTTGGCTGAGTCGCAAGCAGAAGGCTACGCCGAATGCTGCGATGCGCTTGCCGCAGCAGACCTGCGTGCCGAGGTGGCGGCTATTCATGTGCCGATGCTGATTATCGCCGGGGAATATGATCCGGTTACCACCGTGGACGACGCCGATTTTCTGCATCAGCAGATTGACGACGCGTTCCAGGTCTGTCTCCCGGCCTCACATTTATCAAATATTGAAGCCAGCGACGAATTTAATGCCGCGCTGGTGGCTTTTCTACGGAGGAATCATGGCGGATAACCAACGCTATCAGCAGGGTATGGCGGTTCGCCGAAAGGTACTTGGCGATGCCCATGTTGACCGGACGGTGGCGAAACTTTCCCCGCTGAACGAAGAGTTTCAGGACTTTATCACGCGCTACGCCTGGGGGGAGACCTGGACCCGTCCGGGCCTGAGTCACCACACCCGCAGCATGATAACCATCGCCATGCTGATTGCGCTGAACCGCGAAGCGGAACTCAAAATGCATCTGCGCGCGTCGTTTAATAACGGTGTAACCCGCGACGAACTGAAAGAGCTGATTATGCATTCGGCGCTGTACTGCGGTTTACCTGCGGCAAATGCAACGATGCACCTCGCTCAGCAAGTGTTTGATGAAATTGATGCTGAGAATTCGTGATCCTCAGCCTGAAAAATAAAACGTAGTTCCATTACTATCGGTCCTCTTTTCTATTTAACGTTGTTAATGGAGAACCGATGACAAGATTACGTTACCCTGGAATGTCGACGTTGCTCTGTATGCCTCTGGTGCTGCAGGGCTGCGTCGCTGCTTCGTCAACCGGTACGGTAAGCAGACCGCTGTTGACGGCGCAGGAATCCGCCGCCTATACCGCAGAGAATTACTTCGCCCATGGGGGGCCGGTTCATGATTTGCAGGGAGCCTGGCAACCCAAACCCATCGTTCCCGACAACAATACCCCCTGGCGCGTCGCCCCCTCCGGGGCTCCCTATCAGGATATTCAGCAAGCGATTGATGCTGCCATTGCTCAGCATCGCGGAAGCGAACGCCTGTATATCCGTATTGACCCCGGTGTTTACACCGGAACGGTCTATATTCCTGACAATGCGCCGCCAATAACCCTTTTTGGCACCGGCAAACAGCCGCAGGACGTGAGAATCGAATTCGCGCTGGACTCACAGTTTAGCCCAGCCACCTACCGCAAAACCGTCAACGCAGAACGCTACCCGCCGGGGTCACCGGCTTACTATCAGTACGCACTGTGCGCCGGAAAAACCAGCGCGCTGATTGGCACCAACTGTGCCGCCGTGTTCTGGGCGCAAAGCCATGATTTCCAGCTCTATAATCTGACTATCGCCAACAGCCTGCTGGATACGGTGGACGGCGGTACCCATCAGGGCGTGGCGTTGCGCACCGACGGCGACCGTATACAGCTTCAGCGCGTCCGGCTGCTGGGGCGTCAGGATACGCTGTATCTCAATGTCAGCGATCGCCACAATGAGGCGCTGACTGATAGGATATACCGGGTATTGATGCAGGATAGCTACGTCGAGGGCGATGTGGATTACGTGTTTGGCCGCGCCAATGTGGTTTTTGACCGCGTGCATTTTCACACCGTCTCCAGCCGTCGCTCACCGGAAGCATACGTGCTCGCGCCCAATACGCTGCCGGATAACCCGTACGGTTTTCTGGTGACCAACAGCCGCTTTACTACCGATGACGGATACAAAGGCACCTTCAAAGCGAAGCTCGGCCGCGCGTGGGACCAGGGGGCCGGCAAGACGGGCTATCTGCCGGGTAAAACGGCGAACGGTCAGGTTTTGATTGTAGATAGCACCATCGATAGCGGCTACGACGCGCTGTCGCCGTGGGGGGCCGCGGCGACTACCGCAAGGCCGTATAAGGCGAATATCGGCACTTCACGGCAGCTTAATGACATCAACGTCAACCGTCTGTGGGAACGGAATACGCGCTGGGAGAAATAAATACAACGCCTGAAGCGCTCGTCCAGACGCACAGTCCGAGGAGACCTTCGGACTGTGCGACACTATTCACGCTGGTAGCAGCGTAATATTCGACTTAATAATTTCCACCGAGCGGGCAAATTTCTCCCGCTCGTCATCGGCAAGCTGAAGCTCGATTATCTGCTGTACGCCGCTTTGGGCGAGCACCGCCGGGACACCGATAGCCACGCCATCAACGCCGTACTCGCCATCCAGAATGCAGGAAATGGCCAGCGCGCGATGGCTACCGGTAAAGATGTTGCGGCAAATTTCAGCAATCGTTCCCGCAATACCGTACTCCGTGCAGCCTTTCCCGGCGTAAATTTCAAAACCCAGTTTGCGTACGTTTTCCGCCATAGCCTGACGGTCGAGCGCTTTTCCCGTGCGGTGCAGATAAACCTTTTCAATAGGGGAGCCGTAAACCGACGAATGTGACCAGACCGGGAACTGGCTATCGCCATGTTCGCCGAGAATAAACGCATCAATGCTCTGGGCGCCAATCTCCAGATCCTGAGCCAGTTTGCGACGCAGACGCGTGGTATCCAGCCATACGCCGGTACCGATGACCTGGCTGCGCGGCAGTCCGGAGAGCTGCCATACCTGCCAGGTAATGATGTCGCAAGGGTTGGTGGCAATCAGGAAAATACCGTTGAAGCCGCCAGCCATCATCTGCGGGACAATACTGTGAACGATATTCGCGGTGCTTTTCAACTCATCAAGCCGCGTCTGGCCGGGCTTGAGCGCGCCGCCGGAAACGGTAATAACCGCAATATCGACATCCGCGCAGTCGCTGGCATCACGACAGGAAATGGTCATCATCCCCGGCATATAGGCCGCGGCATCGCTGAGGTCCTGGGCATGGGCTTCGGCACGGGTCTTATTCAGATCGACCAGGATTAATTCTTCGCAGATATTCTGATTGAGCAGCGCATAGGCTGCCGATGCGCCGACATTGCCGGCACCAATTATCATGACTTTACGCGCTTTCGTATTCATGGTGATTCCATTGCATGGGCAAACAACAGTGGATAAAACTACTCGTTAACAAGTGATTAGCGCAATAGCCTGCGCGAATTATAAGTTAATGATATGAGACTAAGCGAAGGCGAATGGTAGAGTGGAAAAACAACAATAAAACAGGAACCTGCTATGTACTCGACCGCCATGACTCACGCCGCTGACCCGCATGTCAATGCCCTGATTGCTGAGCTTGACCGCTATCAGGAGGCGCTCTATCCAGAGGAGAGCAATCATCTGCTGGATCTCTCACAGTTGCCGTCCGAACAGCTTATCGTGATGCTTATCCGCAAGGGTGAAGAGGCGGTGGGATGCGGGGCGATTGTGCTGGGAGATGCAGGTCAGGGCGAGATGAAACGGGTCTTTATTAACCCGACGCACCGTGGTCAGCGGCTGGGTGAAAAGCTGCTGGCAGAACTTGAAAGCGCCGCATGGCAGCGCGGTTGCCGCATGCTGCAACTGGAGACGGGAATTCACCAGCATGCGGCTATTTGCCTGTATCAGCGCTGTGGCTATGAAGTGTGTGACGCTTTTGCGCCGTATCAGCCGGACCCGCTCAGCGTCTTTATGATGAAACCGCTGGTTCATCCAGTAATGCAATAAAGGCTTCCAGTTGTCGGCTCATCGCCCCGCGTCGCCACACCAGCCAGGTCGTTAGCCAGCGCCATTTCTCCGCCAACGGCCATGCCGCTACCTGATGATGTCCCGGCATACTTTCCAGCATGCTGCGCGGAATTAACGCTAGCCCGGCCCCGGCAATCACGCAGGCCAGCATACCGTGATAGGACTCCATTTCATGAATACGCCCGGGTGTGGCCTGGTCGGCATGGAACCAGCTTTCGAAATGTCGACGGTAAGAGCAGTTGGCGCGAAACGCATAGATACTCGCGCCATTCACCTGACTGGCGCGAGTAATCGGCGGGTGACCATGGGCGGCGACAATCATCATTTCCTCCGGGTAGACCGGCATACCATCTAATCCCGGATGCATCACTGGCCCATCGACGAACGCGGCGCTGAGGGTGCCTTCCAGTACGCCGTCGGTCATCGTACCTGACGGACCGGTGGCTAAATCAAACTGAATACGCGGATAGCGCTGGTTATAGCGCGCCAGCGTTTCAGGAATGCGTACCGCAGCGGTACTCTCCAGCGCACCGAGAGCAAACAATCCCTGCGGCTCATCACCGGCAACCACCATGCGCGCTTCATCGACCAGCGAGAGGATCTGCCGGCTATAGCGCAGAAAACTATGCCCGGCGGGCGACAGACGCAGCCGCTGATTCTCACGGATAAACAGCTCAACGCCGAGATCCGCTTCCAACTGGCGAATGCGGGTCGTCAGGTTAGAGGGCACGCGATGCACGCGCTGCGCCGCCTGGGTAATGCTGCCTGTCTCGGCAACGGCGTTAAACATCTCAAGCTGGGTTAAATCCATGACATTCTCATATTGTGAATGGTTCGGTTAATATTATTCATTTTTCATAAACATCAGGATAGGCGAAACTGTCATCACTGCGCAATTGATTGAGAGAGAAAAAAGATGACTTCACCTGCAACCCACGCTGTCTCTATTAACCCGGCAAATGGCGACACCATCGCGTCGCTGCCGTGGGCTACCGGCCCGCAAGTGGATATGGCCATTACGCTTGCTGATACCGCATTTCGTCAATGGCGCAAGACGACCATTGAACAGCGCGCCGATGCGCTGCGTGCGATTGGCCGTGTTCTGCGTGAACGTGGCGAAGAGATGGCACAATGTATTACCCGTGAAATGGGGAAACCGATTAACCAGGCGCGTGGCGAAGTGGCGAAATCAGCCCATCTGTGCGACTGGTATGCGGAACACGGCCCGGCGATGCTGGCGACCGAATCGACTCAGGTTGAGAACAACCAGGCGGTGATTGAATACCGTCCGCTTGGCCCGGTCCTGGCGGTGATGCCGTGGAATTTCCCGCTATGGCAGGTGCTGCGCGGGGCGGTGCCGATTATGCTCGCGGGCAACAGCTATCTTCTTAAGCATGCGCCTAACGTGATGGGCTGCGCGGCGCTGATCGGCGATATCGTGGCGCAAGCGGGGGTTCCGGCCGGCGTGTTTAATTGGGTTAACGCGACGAACGATGGCGTGACGCAGATTATCAACGATCCGCGCATTGCGGCGGTCACCGTGACCGGCAGCGTACGTGCCGGGAAAGCGATTGGCGCTCAGGCGGGCGCGGCGCTGAAAAAATGCGTACTGGAGCTTGGCGGCTCCGATCCGTTTATCGTCCTGAACGATGCCGATATCGACATGGCGGTGCAGGCGGCGGTGATTGGGCGTTACCAGAATACCGGGCAGGTCTGCGCGGCGGCGAAACGCTTTATTGTTGAAGCGGGCATTGCTGAACAGTTTACCGAGAAATTCGTTGCGGCGGCGGCGGTGCTCAAAATGGGTGAACCGACCGACGAAGAGAACTATCTGGGGCCAATGGCGCGTTTTGATTTGCGCGATGAGCTGCATAACCAGGTGATGGCGACCGTTAACGAGGGGGCATCTCTGTTGCTCGGCGGCGAACTGTTGAGTACCGAAGGTAACTACTATCCGGCTACCGTTCTGGCAAATGTGGCACCGACTATGACCGCTTTCCGCCAGGAGATGTTTGGCCCGGTGGCGGCGATTACCGTCGCCCGTGATGCGGATCATGCGCTGGCGCTGGCTAATGACAGTGAGTTTGGTCTGTCTGCGACCGTCTTTACCGGCGATACGGCCCAGGCGCAGCGTTTCGCCGATGAGCTGGAATGCGGTGGGGTGTTTATCAATGGTTATAGCGCCAGCGATGCGCGTGTTGCCTTCGGCGGCGTGAAGAAAAGCGGCTTTGGCCGTGAACTGTCGCACTTTGGTCTGCGCGAATTCTGTAATGTGCAGACGGTCTGGAAAGATAGACACTAAGCGAAACGACGTAGCCCTTAGGCTCTGCTATACTCCCAGGCCGAAAATAGCCTGTGGGCAAGGAGTGTAAGTGGCTACGGTTATCAATAATGCCATGCTGGCATCTATTCTTGATGATGTCAGGCCGCTGATTGGGCAGGGGAAGGTGGCGGATTATATTCCGGCGCTGGCCTGCATCAGCGGCAATAAACTGGGGATTGCTATCAGCACCGTCGACGGGCAGCATTTTAGCGCGGGCGACGCCAATGAACGTTTTTCTATCCAGTCGATCTCGAAAGTTCTGAGCTTGGTGGTGGCGATGAATCACTATCCGGCTGAGGAGATCTGGTCCCGCGTCGGTAAAGATCCTTCCGGGCAACCCTTCAATTCCCTTTTGCAGCTTGAAATTGAGCAGGGCATCCCGCGTAACCCGTTTATTAACGCCGGGGCGCTGGTAGTCTGCGACATGTTACAGGGGCGGCTGAGCGCTCCGCGTCAGCGGATGCTTGAAATTGTGCGCAAGCTTAGCGGCGTATCCAGCATAGCCTACGATGCGCAGGTGGCGCGTTCCGAGTTTGAACATTCGGCGCGTAATGCGGCGATTGCCTGGCTGATGAAATCGTTCGGTAATTTCCATCATGATGTCACGACGGTGCTGCAGAACTATTTCCACTACTGCGCGCTGGAAATGAACTGCGTTGAACTGGCGCACACCTTCCTGTTTCTGGCAAATCAGGGGAAGGCGCTGCACCTTGATACGCCGGTTATCTCTCCAATGCAGGCGCGCCAGGTGAACGCGTTAATGGCAACCAGCGGGATGTATCAGAACGCCGGGGAATTTGCCTGGCGCGTGGGGCTACCGGCGAAATCCGGCGTTGGCGGCGGCGTCGTGGCGATTGTGCCACACGAGATGGCGATTGCCGTCTGGAGCCCGGAGCTTGATGAAACGGGTAACTCGCTGGCGGGGGTCGCTGTGCTGGAAAAACTCACGCAACAAATAGGACGTTCGGTTTACTGATGGACGCGTTAGAAAGCCTATTTGCGCGACTGCAACGTTCACCGTTTCGCAGCCGTTTTCATCTGGGCGTAAAAGAACGGCAGTACTGTTATGACAAAGGGGCGGAGACTATCGACCAGCATGCGGCTGATTTCGTCGCAGGTAGACTTGCTCCCGCCTGGCCCAAAAATGATGGTAAGCAAACGCCGATGCGCGGGCATCCTGTGTTCATTGCTCAGCACGCAACCGCAACCTGCTGTCGCGGTTGTCTCGAGAAATGGCACCGTATTCCTCAGGGGCAGCCGCTGACCGCAGCGCAACAGCATTATGTGGTCAGCGTGATCCACCATTGGCTGGTGCTGCAGATGAACCGTCCCGATCGCTAACATTTATAGGTTTATTCTGAAAAGCTATCTATTTTGATAGGTTGATGTGACATCGCTCGTTGAATATGATAGGCCGGGCGACGTATCGGAATAAATTGTGTTATGAATGGATTTGGCAAGCAAATTGCGAATAATGGGGTGACAGGTACCCGGTTTGTCAGACGAATGTATCTGATGCGGATGCTTGGCACCTTTTTGTGCTTCCTGCCGATTGTTTCCGTGCTTATTGAACGTCATCAGCCAGTCTATTTTCAGCTACTGCTGGCGTGTAATGCCTTCATCTGGCCAACGGTGGCCTATCTACGTGCGGTTAAAGCGCCCATTCCCCGCGATGCTGAATTTCAGAATCTGCTGTTTGATGCCGGTGCAGGGGGATTCTGGATAGCCATGATGGCGGTCAATCCGCTGCCTTCGGTGACCATTGCCACGATCCTGCTGGCGGACAGACTCTCTGCCGGGGGGATCCCGCTGATGCGTAAAGCGGCGGCGACGATGCTTAGCGTCTTTGCCGGTCCCTGGGTGCTGACGGGAATGCCGTTTAACGGGTTCGTGACGCAGCAGACCATGCTGGCGACGCTACCGCTTATCTCGCTCTATCTTCTCGCCCTTAGCTTCATGACCGATAGTATTGCGGTGAAGCTGCGGCTGAAAAGCCAGGAGCTGGAACGTATTGCGATGCTCGATCCCCTGCTTGATATCGCGAACCGTCGCCTTCTGGAGCAGCGCATTTCCTGGGAGCTCATTCGTCTCAAGCAACACTGCGGCCATTCGCTGCTGATGTTTATCGATCTTGATAACTTCAAAGAGATTAACGATCGCCATGGTCATAAAGTGGGAGACGTGATGCTGAAAACGGTCTCACAGATCCTGCAAATGGCGACGCGGGGGACAGATACGCCTGCAAGGCTAGGGGGAGACGAATTTGTTATCCTGCTGCCCGATACGTCTCTGGAAGAGGGGCGCGGCATTGCGCAGCGAATTATGGATGCTACTGCGGTAGTGACAGAGCGTCCGGATCATCACCAGACGCTGACGCTAAGCATTGGTATTGCCGATGCGCTTCCTGACATGCACGAAGTTTCTGATTGGCTACAGGCGGCGGATAGCGCGCTATATGAAGCAAAACGTCGCGGTAAAAACCAAATATTCGCCCATTAGGGCATAAGAATATCCGATGATAAAGGTCGTTGTGTTATCAAATTGTTAGCGTGATAGTAGTGCGCATATAAACAAGGAGAACATCATGACCGTGACCTTCACTCTACACACCTTTTCTGAGGCCGACATTCTTACCCACCTGGAACCGCTGTCTGACGTGCTCTGTAACTGCGTCGACGGCGGCGCTTCGGTCAGTTTTATGCAACCTTTCAAGCCAGAAACGGCGCGGGCATTCTGGCAGCGTATGGCGGCGAGCGTCGCGCGTGAAGAGCGCATAGTGCTGGTGGCGAAGAATGCCGAGCAGAATATTGTGGGCACGGTGCAATTAGTTGTCGACCAGCCGGAGAACCAGCCACATCGCGCTGACGTGGCTAAGCTGCTGGTGCATGAAAGCGCGCGTCGTAGCGGCATTGCCCGTGCTCTGATGCAGCGTTTGGAAGAGATTGCTGTGGATGCACAAAAAAGCGTGCTGGTACTGGATACCGCCACGGGTAGCGGCGCAGAGACATTCTATACGCGCTGTGGCTGGCAGAAGGTTGGCGAGGTTCCGCGCTATGCCTATATGCCCGATGGCGAACTCACGGCAACCTCTATATTTTACAAATTTTTATAGATTCACTATTTATTCTCTCACTTTTGATCAAAACAGGGTTTCATAAGCGGAAAATCTGATAAGTTATTAGACCAATTGAGCAGGTTGTATGACTAATCCAGAAAGGAACCCATTGTGAAAACACTGAACCGCCATGATTTCCCCGGTGCCCAATACCCTGAACGTATTATCCAGTTCGGCGAAGGCAACTTCCTGCGCGCCTTCGTTGACTGGCAGATTGACCTGCTGAACGAACATACCGACCTGAATTCTGGTGTGGTGATCGTTCGTCCTATCGCGAGCGATTTCCCGCCATCTCTGAGCACCCAGGATGGTCTGTACACTACGATCATCCGCGGCCTGAATGAGAAGGGCGAAGCCGTCAGCGACGCGCGCCTGATTCGTTCTGTCAACCGTGAAATCAGCGCCTACGCTGACTATGCCGAGTTCCTGAAGCTGGCACACAACCCTGACATGCGCTTCGTGTTCTCTAACACCACCGAAGCGGGCATCAGCTACCATGCGGGTGACAAATTTGATGATGCGCCAGCGGTAAGCTACCCGGCTAAACTGACGCGTCTGCTGTTCGAACGCTTCACCCACTTCAACGGTGCTGCGGATAAAGGCTGGGTGATCATTCCTTGTGAACTGATCGACTATAACGGCGAAGCGCTGCATGAGCTGGTGGTTCGTTATGCGCAAGAGTGGGCGCTGCCGGCAGCATTCATGACCTGGCTTAACGAATCTAACGCCTTCTGCTCTACGCTGGTGGACCGTATTGTTACCGGTTACCCACGTGATGAAGCGGCGAAACTGGAAGCTGAACTCGGCTATAAAGACGGTTTCCTCGATACCGCTGAACACTTCTACCTGTTTGTTATCCAGGGACCAAAATCACTGGCCAGCGAACTGCGTCTGGACAAACTGGCGCTGAACGTGCTGATTGTCGACGACATCAAACCGTATAAAGAACGTAAAGTGGCTATCCTCAACGGTGCGCACACGGCGCTGGTTCCAGTCGCGTTCCAGGCGGGGATTGATACCGTGGGCGAAGCGATGAACGACGCTGAGATCTGCGCGTTTGTTGAGAAAGCTATCTACGAAGAAATTATCCCGGTACTGGATCTGCCAAAAGACGAGCTGGAGTCCTTCGCCAGCGCGG
Organism: Kluyvera chengduensis; assembly: GCF_044197065.1. Lineage (NCBI taxonomy): Bacteria > Pseudomonadati > Pseudomonadota > Gammaproteobacteria > Enterobacterales > Enterobacteriaceae > Kluyvera > Kluyvera chengduensis. The sequence goes on along the minus strand of NZ_JBIQOI010000002.1, from coordinate 26,781 downwards.
TCACAGGCCGTTTCCGTAACCCATACATCAAACACCAGCTGCTTTCCATCGCGCTGAATGGCATGACCAAGTTCCGCACCCGTATCCTGCCGCAGCTGCTGGCAGGGCAGAAGGCAAGCGGTAAACTGCCAGCGCGTCTGACCTTTGCGCTAGCGGCGCTGATTGCCTTCTACCGCGCAGAGCGTAACGGCGAAGCGTACCCGGTGCAGGACGACGCGCACTGGATTGACCGTTACCAGCAGCTTTGGGCTGCACATCGTGACCAGCAGATTAGCACCACAGATCTGGTGAAAGCGGTACTGTCCGTGAGCGAGCACTGGGAACAAGATCTTACACAAGTTGATGGATTGGTCGAACAGGTTGCAGCTGACCTCGACGCTATTCTGACTCAAGGCATGCGTAAAGCGGTGAAACCGCTCTGCTAATGTGCCCGATGCACGAATCTAACCCGGCTCCGGCCGGGTTTTTTTATATAGGTAGCCCGGACGAGGCAAAGCCGACTCCGGGATCGCACAATACCTTCAATAGCACATTAATTAGTTACAACATACATTTGATATCTTCAATATATACCCACCTTAACCCCGTGCAAACAACGCTAAACAGCACAAAAAGGGCCCCATCAGCATACCATTCCGCCCTCTGTACCGCTTGAATACATGACTAAGATCACGTTTAATACACAACTTATTAACCTGATTGAAAAACTCATGATCGTTCGTCCTCACCAGCATTGGCTGGCACGCATTTTCGTCTGGCATGGTTCTGTACTGCCAAAAATCTTCTCTCGCTTACTGCTCAATTTCCTGTTGTCGATAGTCGTTATCCTCATTCTGCCGTGGTATTCCTCGCTAGGCTTCAAGCTTACCGTCGCGCCATTTAGCATTCTGGGCGTCGCTATCGCGATATTTCTCGGCTTCCGTAACAATGCCTGCTATGCACGTTACGTCGAAGCGCGCCAGCTGTGGGGACAACTGATGATTGCCTCCCGGTCTCTGCTGCGCGAGGTGAAAAACACGCTCCATGACGACCCGCACGTAGGGGAGTTTGTCCGTTTGCAAATTGCCTTTGCCCATTGCCTGCGCCTTACGCTCCGCCGCCAGCCTAATCGCGCCGTGCTGGCTAAATATCTCTCTGAAGCGCACCTGGCGCAGGTGTTGGCCGCCCAGTCTCCGGCTAACCGTATTTTGCTTATCATGGGAGAATGGCTGGCCGAGCGCCGACGCTCCGGGGCACTGTCCGATATTCTGTTCCACAGCCTCAATATTCGTCTCAACGATATGTCTATCGTGCTGGCAGGCTGCGAACGTATTGCCAATACGCCGGTGCCGTTTGCCTATTCGCTGATCCTTCATCGCACCGTTTATCTGTTCTGCATCATGCTGCCGTTCGCGCTGGTTGTTGACCTGCACTACATGACGCCGTTTATTTCGGTGCTGATTTCGTACACCTTTATCTCACTGGATACGCTGGCAGAAGAGCTTGAAGAACCCTTCGGTATGGAAAATAATGACTTACCACTGGACGCTATCTGTAACGCTATCGAGATAGATTTACTGCAAATGAATGATGAGTCGCAGATACCCGCCCGGATCGTCGCTGATAAATACTATCAGCTGAACTAAGAGAGGCATCAATGACCGTCACATTTCGTCCTGTACAGGCAGAAGATAAAGCGCATTGGCTGGCGCTGTGGCAGGGATACTGCGGGTTTTACGCCAGCAACCTGTCTGCAGACGTTACTGAGCACACCTGGCAGCGCATGCTTGACCCGCAGTCGCCCATTTTTTGTCGTGTGGCACTGGTTGAAGGACAACTGGCTGGCTTTGCACTTTGCGTATTGCATGAAGGCACCTGGGTTACAGCGCCTATTTGCTATCTGGAAGACTTGTTCGTTGATCCTGCATTCCGGGGCAAAGGGGTAGCGCGGTCGCTCATACAATTTGTGCTAAACGAGGGGAAAGAGCAGGGATGGTCACGCTTCTATTGGCATACGCGTATTCATAATCCGGCGCGTAAGCTTTATGATGAGTTTGTCGCAGCCGATGATTTCGTACGTTATTCTGTTACGCTTTAACCGTAACGCAGAATAAATCATTAAGGTTTTCCATGTTTAATGGTTGCACCGACATAAGGAGAATCAGAATGGAAAAAAGAATCGAAACTGCCGTGAACATCATTGTGTTCATTTCACTCTTCGCTACCGCCTGGGATTTATCGCTGGTTCGCGCCTTCAACTGGTAGGCCGTTAACCCTCGATAACGCACTCCTGTTCGGGCGCAGACCATGGCTGCGCCCTTAAGCAGGGGGCGAATCTTCAGATAATCAACGGCTTTTAGGCTAATTACCCACAAGGTTGTGCACCGTTTCTGTGGATAACATTTTTGACTAATGCTCGTTTGCCATTCCCCGGAAGGTTTTGCGCCATTCCACCGGACTGACGCCCAGTTTCTCGCGAAATATCTGCCGGAAGGTGATGGATGATTGAAATCCTGACTGCTCCGCCACCTGTTCAACGGTGAGTCCGCTGCTTTCCAGCAGCATCTGGCTGCGACGCAGGCGTTCAGTGGTTATCCATTCACCAATCGACATGCCGGTTGCTTTCTGGAAATGACGGGTCAGCGTTCGGCGGCTCATAGCGACACGCTCGGCCAGCATATCAATCTGGTGTACCTGCTGAAGATTGTCCTGCAGCCAGGTCAAAAGTTGGTTAATGCGTGTATCCCCGGTGCTATGTGGTATCACCTGTTCAATGTACTGAGCCTGCCCGCCTTCACGATAGGGTGGCGTCACCATTCGCCTGGCTATATGGTTAGCCACACGGGCACCAAAACGCTGGCGAATCACATACAGGCAGCAGTCCAGCGCGGCGGCGGTACCGGCGGAAGTGATGATGCCGTCGTCATCGGTATAGAGGACGTTGACGTCAAGCCAGGCCTTGGGGAACCGTTGCTCGAACGCTTTTTCAAATTCCCAGTGCGTAACGGCACGCCGATTGTCGAGCAGCCCGGCATAGGCCAGGGCGAAGGTCCCAAGGCATAGGCCAACCAGCGTGGCGCCATTTGCTCGGGCGGCAATCAGCCCTTCGAGAAGCGCTTTTGATGGTTTTTCACCCACATGTCGCCAGAAGGGAACAATGACGATATCGCAGTGGGCCAGCACCGAAAAATCGCTATCAGCCTGTACCGCAGTTCCTTCTTTTGACCACACCAGCCCCGGCGTTTCCGCGCAGATATAGCGGGTAAAACGAGGCTGCTCGCTCACGCTGTCGCCAAATAAAATGAGCGGCACTGAGAAGTGAAAGGTGCTGAAGCCTTCGCTCGCAACAATCGCAACTGTGGTGGTGGGCATGGGATTTATCTCCGTTATAAAGTGACGGTGTCACCATCTTCCGGGGCATGAACAACATCCGCCATCAGATTATCTTCAGCATAGGTGCGCAGCGCACGGCGCGTGACTAAGCAGTGGTTTACCGCTTCCATATGGGTCGCCACAATCTGCGCTTGCGGCAGAAGATGGTGTGCTTTCAGTACGTCTTCCAGTCCAAAGATAATCGGGCCAAACCCCAGCACATGCGCCCAGCCGGTGTTCATGATAACGACACCTGGCTGATACTGACGCATGTTATCAGCTACGCCATCAATCCAGATAGAGTCTCCCACCAGATACAGCGTTTTCTCTGATGGATGCTGGAAAATTACCCCACAAGCTTCGCCCAGTCGTTCAGCCAGTTCAGGAACCGCGTAGGCTTCATCAGAACCATGTTGGCCGTCCGTTTTAATCAGTGTGATATCGCCGAAGTGACTGGTTGCCGAAAGCTGCTGTAACCGGGTAAAGCCCTGAGCGCGCAGCAGCGCTTCGTCACCGTCATTCTGCACGTAAATGAGCATGGATTTTGGGATGACGCTGGCTGCGGTTTCATCCCAGTGATCGGGGTGAGTGTGGGTTACGATGATTGCATCGACATCCAGTAGTGCGTCAATTTCACACGGTAATTCCACCATTGGGTTACGAATTTCCGCGCGAGCGGTGCCGGAAAATCCGGGATACGTGTCTTTCGGTGCTAGCATCGGGTCAATCAAAAAACGTTTTCCGGCGTAGGTAAGCAGCTGAGTGGCATTGCGGATCTGGGTAATTTTCATCGTGGCATCCTCGTGTTCGGTTTCGATAGACACAGTATGCGCATTACGATCCCACTTCGCCGCTGGCTAAAAGCCAACATTCGATGTGATTGGGCCAATATGACGCTAGTCCATGCCATCAAGGCATAGGAATCATGAAAAATGAGTATGGAATTTGGTCAGATCGGGCGTAGACAGGGTCGTTAAATTGTATTTATCATACAAATGAATTAAGCCATAGCGCATATGCGCTCCACTCATTCACTCGTGGGTTTCGATTATGACCGCCGAAGTTAACGCTCTCATCCTGCTTGCACAATGTAATGAATCTAAGGGATTTTACCGTCGCGCTTTACGTCTCTGGCAGGAAATATCGACACATTTTGATGCCACTAAAGACCAGTGTCGCTTAGCGTGGGAGAAGATAGGCGCGTGTCATCTTCAGTTGCAAATCAATACGCCGCGTGAGGTTGTTGCTCGCGATAGCCGAAAGCAGGACGTTGAGCGCGATAAATTACGCATTCAGCAGCTGCTCTTACAAGGACATAGTATTAAAGAAGTGCAGCATATGACCGGAAGGTCGATAGCCTTTATCTATAAATACAATCCTAGAAATAAAGCCATCCATTAATAGCCTGAAGGCGGTACGCCAAATGCCTGACGAAACGCGTAGCTGAATGCGGCGGTGCTGGAATATCCCACTTCCAGCGCCACGGCGGTGACATTTTTATTTTTCTTCAGATGAACGACCGACTCCAGAAGCCGCATTTTTTGTTTCCATGCGCTGAAAGGCATGCCGGTCTCTTTCTTAAAATGACGGGAAAACGTGCGGGCTGACATGCCAAGATGATGAGCCCAGTCTTCCATCGCATGTTCAAGACTCGGTGACTCCTGAATGGTTCTGCACACCTTAATAAGCGCCGCATCGTGCGGCCAGGGCAGCATCAGTTCAACTTCCGGCAGCTTCAGAATCACATCAAGCAGCACGCTCACTAACTGACCTTCCTTGGCGGCAATGTCATAACGCTCCGGCGTGGTTGTCGTCGCGTAGTGGATGAACTCGCGTACAAAATCGCTGATGGCCACGACCTTACAATCGTCGATCGATTCGGGTAAAAAATCCGGGTCGATATCCAGATTCTCCAGATAGACGTCATCCAGCGCCCATACTGCGTGTTCGATGTTATGCGGGATCCAGATACCATAATGCGCCGGGATCACCCAGCATTTCCCTGCCACATCGATGCGCATACTGCCTTTACGTGCAAAGTGAAATTGCGCGAAGCTATGACTGTGCCTGGCGACGTGATTGCTTGCGGCCAGAATGTAAGAGCGAAAATAGACCGACTGCGGCAGCTCTTTCATTGAGTCATCTTGCGATGAAAACCACTGCTTGGTCTGCTGAAGGGAGAAAGGAGGGTTACCATCCATCATTATGGCATCTGTTCGATAAATATTGTCCTCACATCATAATACATACCATCCGCTTATCCATAATAATCTTCTGCACATCATATTGACTCGTTTATGGATAAGAAACATGGCCACGGTTTGCTCAGACGTAATTAGCATTGATGAATTGAACGATAATTGGTCGCGGATGGGAAATGACCTGCTCAGTCAGGCCGATATTAAAATCAATGGTGCCCGGCCATGGGATATTCAGGTTCACCATGCTGATTTCTTTAAGCGTGTATTTCAGCAGGGTTCGCTGGGGTTAGGCGAAAGCTATATGGAAGGTTGGTGGGACTGCGAGCGTTTAGACATTCTGTTCTGCAAAATCCTGAAAGCAAAACTGGATAAACAGGTTCCCGGCAACCTGAAAGATATTTTACGCGTTGTCAGCGCGCGCCTGTTTAACCTCCAGTCGCGCAGCCGTTCATGGATTGTCGGCAAAGAACACTACGACATTGGCAACGATCTTTTTGCGTTGATGCTTGACCCGCATATGCAGTACTCCTGCGGCTACTGGCGTCACGCACAGTCGCTGGAAGAAGCGCAAAATGCCAAGCTCGAAATGATATGCGAAAAACTGCAGCTCAAACCCGGTATGCGTCTGCTGGACATCGGCTGCGGCTGGGGAGGGCTGGCAGCCTACGCGGCGCGAAACTACGGCGTTAGCGTAGACGGGGTGACCATTTCCCGCGAACAGCAAAAACTAGCGCAGCAGCGTTGTGAAGGGCTGGATGTGAATATCCTGCTGCAGGACTACCGTGACCTCGATACCGACTATGACCGGATTGTATCAGTAGGGATGTTTGAGCACGTTGGGCCAAAAAACTACGATACCTATTTTAGCGTTGTTGACCGTTGCCTTAAGCCTAATGGATTGTTTTTACTACATACCATCGGGAGTAACCAAACCGGGCTCAGCGTAGACACGTGGATCAACAAATATATCTTCCCGAACGGTTGCCTGCCGTCGATTCGCCAGATTGCGAGCGTCAGTGAATCACGTCTGGTAATGGAAGACTGGCATAACTTTGGCAGCGATTACGACAAAACGTTGATGGCATGGCATGAACGCTTTAATCAGGCGTGGTCGGGTTTGTCATCTAACTACACGCCGCGTTTCCGCCGGATGTTCAACTACTATCTGTGCGCCTGCGCCGGTGCGTTCCGCGCCCGTGATATCGAACTCTGGCAGGTGCTGTTCAGTCGCGGTACTGAGGGTGGAATGTACGTTTATCGTTAATGGCTTTGTCACGTCGCTTTTGGGCGACGTGACGCTCATTTCAATTATTCAAAACATCGCATACAGCAGCGCTGAAACGGTCAACACGCCGCTCGCCATCACCATCACCGAGATAAACCCTCGCATCGCTTTCAACGCCGGGCGGGTGAAAATCAACCAGGTTGGGATCACAAACAGGAAGATCGCAATTAACGGCCCGCAGAGCGTTTCAATCATATTAATCACGTCAGGGTTAAGATAAACCACCACTGAGGTGACGATAAACATTAGCACCGAGGTGATTAATTTAACCCGTTTAATATGGCTGGTCCGTTTAATATTGAAGAGATCGGCCGCCAGCACGTTAAAGGTCTCAGCAACCGGCATTGATATCCCTAAAAACGATTTTGTCATGCCCAGAATGGCAATAAATGGCGCCAGATAGAGCAGCGCACCCATGCCGCCGTTGCCGCCAATGACCGACAGCACATTCAGGTTCTGCGCTTTCGCCATCTCAAAGGTTTCACGCGGCGTACTCAAAATGCAGCTCAGCACGAAGAAAATAATGCTGAAGAAAATTAAGCCATACGCGCGGCGGATAACCCTCACGGACTGATCTTCACCGCCGTTACCCGGCTCCCGATACCAGGATGCCAGCGCGGGAATCAGCGGCGCCGAGCACAGTGAGAAGGCGATAAGCGGTAGCGTCAGCCACAAATCTTTCAGCGTGCTGCCAGGGGTTGAGGTATGCGTTTGCTGCCACGCATGGGTGACGTTCCCCAGGTCCCAGGCCGGGATTTGTGAGGCGGCGATAACGATGATAGCAATGGCAAACGGCAGGGCCAGCGCACTCATGGTACTCACGACTTTATCGCGACCTTTGCTCAGCACCAGGTGGAGAATAAGCAGGACCACCAGCGTAAGCGTTGCACGGTTAATACCGGCAATGTGCAGGCGTTCGCTCAGGAAATGGCTCAGCGCATTCACTAATGAAACGGCATACACCAGCGTAACCGGGTAGTGCGCCACGCAGAAAAACAGCTTCATGGCCTGACGGCCTTTTGGGCCAAAGAAAGAGCCGAACAGCGGCAGCGTGTGGTCGTTACCGTCGTCCTTCTGCTGGTCGCGCATAAAGACGCGGCAGATCAGCACGTGCGGCACGAGCGATAGTGGAAATCCCAGAAGGAGTAGCAGAATAAAGACAAGCGGACCGCGGGTACCAATTTCAACCGGTAGGAAAAGCGTGCCCGCACCGACCGTTGCGCCGTAAACACCCATCATCCAGATGGTATCTTTTTTCGTCCATTGAGGACGAGATATCGCTGTTTCTTTATTCATAGTACTCATATATATCGAGAATAACGCGGACGTTAATGGAGGAGCTATTGGGGGTAACCTAAGCGGAAAGCATAAAAGGATGGAAAACTGATTTCTTATTATATGAGGCTATTCTGGTGCCTTCTTTTCGATACTACTGGTTGCGCGATAAACCCCGCAAGTCTTTTTTGGTATTTACTGGAAGTTACAAGAGGATTAATAACACCTTTTACATCACCATAACTTCTTGCCATTTATAGCAAAGGAATCGACGACAGCTCGCCGATTCCTTTATCTATTTAATTACCCCAGCGGCTTTTTAAATAATCCACGGCCTGCTGAGTTTGCGGCTGTTCGAGGTAGCCCTCGCGGAACAATATTGTGCCATTGATATTAGTGGCGGACTCATTCATATCAATTTGCTTTTTCAGCTCTGGCACGCCGCCCTGGACCGTCCAGTCTGGTTCATTTTTCGACGGTTCGCCCACTTTATACAGCGCAATACCGATGTAGAGACGAGTATTGGTAGGTTTGACGACATCCGCCCACCATTTTGCCAGGACGTCATAGCGCGCTGCATCACGAGCAAACGGCCAATAAAGCTGCGGCGCAATATAGTCGAGCAGACCCTGTTGCACCCACTGGCGCGTATCGGCGTAGGATTCATCATAAGCGGCAGCGCCACGCGTGTCTGAACCCGCGGGGTCGTGTGAACGATTTCGCCATACCCCGGCTGGGCTCACGCCAAATTCAACGTTCGGATTGAGCTGCTTAATGGTGTGCGAAACCTGCGAAATTAGCTGCTGGGTGTTGTGGCGTCGCCAGTCGGCTTTTGAGGCAAAACCCTGACCGTACTGGCGATAGGTGGCGTTGTCGTTCAGCGCTGAAGCGGGAGTCTCGGTGTAGAAATAGTCGTCAAACTGCACGCCATCAACCGGGTAACGAGAGACGACTTCCGCCACGATACTGGTTATCCAGTCACGCACTTCCGGAATACCTGGGTCCAGTACGAAACGATCCCCCGCGGTGCGGATCCAATCGCGATGCAGAACGTAAACGCTCGGCGGCATCGTCGACAGCGTATTATTCAGCGCGGTCACGGTTGAAGGTTTGGTATTGGTGGAAACGCGGTACGGGTTGAACCAGGCATGAACCTTCATGCCGCGCTTGTGCGCCTCATCCAGCATAAACTGTAGCGGGTCGTAGCCGGGGTACTGGCCTATGGTGCCCGTGAGCGTTTCCGACCACGGCAAAATATTAGACTGCCATAGTGCGGTACCATCCGGTTTTACCTGGAAGAAAACGGTATTAATGCCGAGGCTTTTCAGCTTATCAAGCTTGTCGCGCATTGCGGCCTGCTGCTCGATAACGCGCTGCATACTGCTGCTGGCGTTAATCGAGCTAATAGGCGGCCAGTCGAGTCGTGAAACCGTGGCGAGCCAGACGCCGCGCATCGGTTCATTATTTTTCTGCTGAGTTTTACCCGTATTGACGCCAGATGACGTTTTAACGGGGGTCTTTGAATCGCAACTGACCAGAAATAGCGCGGCGGCAATCAGCGCGGCGGCTTTTTTCGTTTTTGACATTCGGGAGAAACTAAAAGAACTGAGAGTCATAGGTGCCGTTATTCGGGTTATCGCGAGTGATGAACATTTTCGTACTATTCACGGCGAAGTCAATCGGTTAGCCACAGTGATATCACACGAAATGATAAGGATCATCCCGATATGTCATTTGCCTTATTTCTGCGAATTTCTTAAGGTTGATGGTTATCGATCCTGAAAACAGTAAGGAAGCCCTATGTCTGAATATTCACCGACTGCCGACACGCATCTCGCCTGGACGTGGCAAAACAGCCCCGAGCCAGAAGCGCTTGAGCTGACGCGCATTGCCATCCCACAGCTTGCGGCGGGCGACGTTTTGGTTCGCAACGCGGTTATCGGGCTTAACCCGGTGGACTGGAAGGTATTAAGCCCGGGTTTGGTTGACTGGGAAAAGGGCCATGTCCCCGGCGTTGACGGCGCGGGATCGGTGGTCGCGCTGGGTGAGGGCGTCGATCAAAGCTGGCTGGGCCAGCGCGTCGCATATCACCAGAGCCTCGCGAAGCCCGGCAGCTATGCGGAGCATACGCCCGTTGCAGCTCGCGCTCTGATGCGTTTGCCGGAGTCATTGAGTTTTGAAACGGCGGCAAGCCTTCCTTGTCCGGCGCTGACGGCCTGGCTTGCTATTGAAAAACTGCCGGTGATTAACGGCGCGCCGCTGTTGATAAGCGGTGCCGGTGGCGCCGTAGGCCACTATCTTGTGCAATTCGCAGCGGCGAGGGGATTTGCGGTCACCGCGATGTGCAACCCGCGTCACTGGCAGCGCTTAAAGGCGTTGGGCGCGCAAACCTGCATTGAGGGGCCATTAACTTCCGGCAGCTTGTGGCCAGAGGAAAAAGCGGCATCGTTCTTTGCGGTGATTGATAGCGTTAACGAGGATCATGCTGCTCGTCTGACCCCCGCGCTGAAGGCAAATGGTCACATCATCGCGATTCAGGGGCGGCTGACGCAGTGGCCATGCGCGCCGTTTGGCCGCACGTTGTCGATGCATGAAGTGGCGCTCGGTGCCCTTCACTGGTACGGCGATGACGATGCATGGCACCAGTTGACGGCCGCCGGTGAAAAGATCATGTTGGATCTGGTGGCGAAGCGTTTAGTGGCCGAAGAGACGGTGATCGCGGATTTTGCCGAACTGGCCGTGCTGCTGAATCAGCTTCGTCATCGTCAGTTCAGTGGTAAGCCGTTGATTCGCGTTAACCCTTAGTTCTCCCGCTACCCCACGGATTAAACGCCGGTTCTTCCGGCGTTATTTCCACATCGCCGGTCAACGAGTCCAGATAAAGCGCTTCCACTTCAGCACGCGCCCACGGGGTACGTCGCAAAAATTTAAGGCTGGATTTCACGCTCGGGTCATTCTTAAAGCAGTTGATGTTTATCAGCTTGCTCAACTGTACCCACCCATAACGTGCCACCAGCGCATTGACCTGCATTTCCAGGGTGACGCCGTGCAAAGGATCTTTAGAAATATGTTCTGTCATGGGAGGTCCGTTAAAATTGAGGTGAAAATGATGCGCGGGGGAAGGTTACAAGAAAGCGGAACATCCGGCAATGGCGCAGGTGGGCATGTTGAATTTTCGCTCGATTTTAAGGCAGCTGTACGTGAATTCTGACGTACGATGGCACTGGTAAAATATCAGAATTTACGTAGCGCGCGATAAAACAGAAATTACTCTATAATTCATATAATTAACTTTTATTTGGGATTATGATTATTGATGTGACGTTGTCACTTTAGTTTTTTAAGACGCTACAAGGATCTGGGGGTTACGAATACCGTCGTCCAGGTTCTATGATGTTGTGGATGACAAGATAGCGAACAGGAAAAGAAGACATGTTGAAATATGCATCATTGCTGGTAGCGCTACTGCTGGCCGGTTGCGCCAATACCCCAAACCTACCGCCGACCGAAACAATTGTGGCGATTAAACCGATTGATTCCGGCATTATTGCCAGCTCTGAAAAGCACAGTTATCGCTTCTTCCGTAAGGGGATGCCTCAGGAATATCAACGCTATAACACGTTTTATCAGCGTTTTCATCAGCAGGCATCCGGCGTGCGGGTGAATTTTGCGGTTAAGGATCATGAAGTCACGGCAGAGTACCTGGTAGTTATCGATAAGCGTAATGTCGATGCCAGCCAGCAAACTATTCTGCGCAATGAGTATAAAGCGACCTCAATCGATAACGACCACCTTGGCGTGATGTTTAAAGCCAACGGGTTCTGGTCTAGTTCTGATGCGGAGGAGTTGGCGGCACCTTATCGGCTGGAGCAGCCGATTGTGGTGTCAATCAATGATAAAACCCAGACGCTGACTACCGCGGGTTCCATCGCACTCATCCCATTACTCCCATTATTCCCGCTATTTATGATGTATGGCTGCGCTACTGGGCCATGCATTTAATGTCAGGGTCTTGTTAGCAGGGTGCTTTGCAGCGGGCGGCAAATCCAGATCATGGCCGCCGCGCTGCAAAGCGGAAACAGCGAGAGCAATAGCCAGGGATAACTGGCCTGCGTTGAGGGCACCAGCGCGCCGTCCAGCAGAGGGCCAAGCAACAAATTTCCCGCCAGCACCGCAATACCACCGGCAGTCGCTAACGCACCATAGTGCGCGCCCAGCGTCGATTCTTCCGCAAAGCTGGGGATCAGATCTTTTGCCGCCGGAACTAGCAGCATTTGCCCCAACGTCAACAGCGTCACCAGTGAAACTGAAGGTATAAGCCGGAGCCAACCCGCCAGCGGCGGAGAGGAGGCGAATATCGCCACGCTCGCAAAAGCGGCGGCCAGCAGCATAAAGCCAACCGGTAAGCAGCGCGACGCCCCCACGCGCCTTGCGAAGCGTGCCAGCGGAAGCTGCAGCAGAATAATGAGTAGCGAGGCCAACATAAAAAGCGGGCCAAGGTCTTTCTCACTGCCGCCGGAACGCTGTATCTCCACCGGCAATGCCAGATAAAGTTGGTTATAGCTCAGGAGCCACGAGCTATAGGCAATAATAAAGGCGACGAAGCGCGGCTGACGGAAGGTCGTCCACCACGGAACCACCTTTAGTGCCCGACTATTATGCGCTTCGGTGGGAAGACAAAAATAGAGTATCACCAGTGCCGCAACGAATACCGCGGCACCGGCTAGCGCAACCTGACGAAAGCCCAGCCCCGTCAGCAGCGCGCCTGCCACGGGACCAAGGACGGCACCCAGCTCACCGCATACGGCAAACAGCGCAAACCATTCTGCGCGACTGCGTTTACCGTTCGCCTCACTTTGCGTCCCGGCTTTTGCCAGTAACGCTTCAATTGATGGGGAGAACAACGCGCCGCCAACCCCGGTAAGACAGGCTCCCAGAATGATGGGCGTAAGCGATGTCCCGAAGCCCAGAAGCAGATAGCCCGCCACGCGAATCGCGCAGCCGCACAGAATAATCACGCGCGCACCAAAGCGGTCGGAGAGCGCGCCGCCTATGATAAACATCCCTTGCTGAGAGAAGGTGCGCAGCCCCAGCACCAGGCCAATCAGCCCTCCGGAGAGCATCATATCGTCGCGTAAAAAGATAGCGAGGAACGGTACCACTGCATAAAAGCCGATGTTAAAAACAAACTGGCTGCCCAGTAGAACGGGCGGCCATAGCGTTTTAGCAGGACGAAGCGGGAGGCGAAGCATACGGTCTGGCGAGCCTTAAACGATAAAGTGGATGTGCTTTTTGCCATGAAAACGGGAGACTTCGATACGGGTTTTCACCCGAAATACTTCCCAGAGTAAGGCTTCACTCAGAATATCATCAGGCGTCCCTGTGGCGATGATTTTCCCGTTCTGCATCACAATCAGCGCGTCACAGAACATCGCGGCGTGGTTGAGATCGTGGATCGCCACAATGCTGGTTACTGGGAGCTCGCTTATCAACTGCATTAGCTGCATCTGATGGTGAATATCCAGGTGGTTGGTGGGCTCATCCAGCAAAATTTCCGTCGGCGTCTGGGCCAGCGCGCGGGCAATATGCACGCGCTGTCGTTCACCGCCGGACAGACTCAGCCAGCCCTGATCGCTTTTGTCCAGCATATCCACGCGCTGCAGCGCGGCGGTAACGGTTTCGTCATCGTGCGCGCTCCAGTTAGAAAAGGGCGTGTGGTGGGGAATTCGGCCGAGCTTAACCACGTCACGCACGCGCATATTGGCATCGGTCATACCGTGTTGTTCAACAAACGCGACTCGACGGGCAAGCTGCTTTTTGGCCATTCGGGCGATGTCCTGTCCATCCAGCATTACCTGCCCGGCTTCAGGGCGACGAAGACCGGCCAGAATACGTAACAGAGACGATTTTCCGCAGCCGTTGGGGCCAAGCAGTCCAACCGTTTCACCGCGTGAGACCTGCAGCGAGACGTTATTCACGATGACCTTTTTGCCGACCTTCCAGGTAATGTTATCAGCGGAAATACTCATCACTTATTCCTTGAACGGTAGATAATAACGGCAAAGAAAGGTACCCCCACCAGGGCGGTGACAACACCAACCGGCAGACTTTGCGGTGCTATCAGTAATCGCGATGCGATATCGGCGAGCACCATCAAAATGGCGCCGGCCAGCGCGCTGGCGATAAGCAGCGTGCGGTGCAGTGGGCCAAAGAAAAAGCGCATCATGTGGGGAACCACAAGCCCGACAAAGCCAATTGAACCGGCCATGCTGACGATCGTTGCGGTGATGAGCGCCGTTGTGGTGAAGAGGACCAGCCGTACCCAGGGAACGGAAATCCCCAATGACGCGGCGGCGTCATCGCCGAAGGTAAAGGCGTCCAGCGCGCGCGAGTAGTAGAGACAGACGGCGAGCCCAATCAACACCACCACCAACACGAGCTGAAACTCCGGCCAGCGGACGCCGCTGAAACTGCCCAGCAGCCAGAACATCACATCACGAGCCTGTTGCGCGCTGGCGGAGGTGCTTATGGTGTAGGCGGTAATGGCATTAAAAAGCTGCGATGCCGCCACGCCAGCCAGAATCGTCCGTTCGTTGCCACCGCGTGCGCCGTTGGTCAGAAACGCCACGAAAGCAAAGGCGGCAAAGGCTCCGGCAAAGGCGCCAGCCGAGAGCGAAACGGCGCCAGTGCCGAGACCTAACACCACGACTGAAACGGCACCCGTCGATGCACCGGCGGAAACACCGAGCACGTAAGGCTCCGCTAGGGCGTTCTTCAGCAGGCTTTGTAACACGGCGCCGCAGATGGCGAGCCCAGCGCCACAGCAGGCGGCAACCAGCGCACGGCTCAGGCGAAAGTCCCAGATAACGCTTTCATAAATGCGGTTGAGTGGAACGCTGGTCAGCCCCATTTTGTTTGCGACGGCGTAAAAGACGTTACGCAACGGAATCGACAGCTCACCCACGCTCACACCAACGGCAATCACCAGCAGCAAAAGTATCACTGCCAGCAGGCTGGAGGTGGTTAACAGCAGTTTTTGCCGCGCTTGAAGTACCGCCGTTGTCATTAGTTCAGCCCCAGTTTTCTGAGCTGTTCACCAACCTGTTCAGCGCCGTAGATTGTTCTGATGGTCGGGTTCATCGCCTGGCCATCCATCACCACGATGTGGCCTTTTTTTACAGCGTCAAGCTGGCTCACGGCAGGGTCGGTCTTGAGGAATTTAATTTTCTCTTCCGCGTTATCCAGCGCCCAGCGGTTACGATCCAGGCTCGAGACCACAATGACGTCAGGGTTTGCGGCAATAATGCTTTCCCAGCCGACGGTTGGCCACTCGGTTTCAGAAGTAATGGCGTTATGGCCCCCAAGGACGTTAGCGATAAAGCCCGAGGCGCTGTTTTTACCGCCCACATAGGCATCTGCCGAAGGTGAGGAGCTTGAGAACCAGAATACGAAAGAGAGATCCTTTTTGTTTTTAGTGAATTCTGTGCGCAGGTCGTTTTCACGCTTTTTAAAATCGGCAATTAACGCTTCACCCCGAGGCTGCACGTTAAAGATGGTGGCAAAGTCTTCGATCTCTTTATAGAGATAGGTCATGTCCCAGAGTTTCTGTCTGCTGCCATACATATCGCCGGCCGCTTTTTTCGTGGCGCACATGCCTGGTGATAAATAGCTGTTAACGCCGACCGTGGCTAAATCTTCGCGCTTAGCCACCTTGCTTTCTGGCCCCAGCAGCAGCGGAAGCTGGGCCGGAACAAAGTCTGGGTTCTGCGCGAGGATAGATTCGAGTGTCGGGATCTCCACCGTCAGCGTTTTGATTTTTGCATTTTTTTCAGCCAGCTGCGGCAGAACGTTAGTGGGCCAGAATGCGCTAGCGGTGACGTTATTTTGCAGCCCCAGTAGCAGTAGAATCTCAACCGTATTTTGCCCCAGCGCGACAACGCGCTCAGGCGGCTTGGTGAACGTCTCTTTATATCCACAGTTTTCGATAGTCAGAGGATAGGTGGTTGCCAGCGCCGAACCGGCTGACGCCAACACCATGCCTACTGCGCAGATGACCTTTTTCATTAAACGCTATCCTTCATTAAAATTGTTATTGAGGATGGGAACCTGGGTTGTGTTTTTAATGCAAATGAAACTCATTATTAAGGCGTGGTTTTATACAATGGCCTATATGGGGTGTCAATGGGAGATAATTTCAGCGTGGGATAATTTCTGGGCGGAATAGGGTTATCGGCAATGACCCCTATTAATAATAAGGAAGCGTTAAAAGAGAACGTTGATTTTCACCCGTTAATACCTTGCGATATTAACGGGTATTGAGCTATTCCTTAACGGCCGCTGGAAATGAATTTGCTAGCCATTCCAGGAAGACTCGCAGGCGGGGAGGCACATGGCGATTTTGCGCATAGACAACGTGAAAAGGATAGGGCGCAGGCCGCCATTTAGCGAGTATTTCCACCAGTGCCCCGGCGGCCAGCGCTTTTTTGAGCGAGTAGGTGAACGTCTGCACGATCCCCAACCCGGCTTCCACGGCGGCAATATGCGCATTGCTCTCATTGATGCCGAGATGATGTTCCGCTTTTATCTCTATTTTGTCGCCGTCGTGTTCAAAGCGGAATGGGAACGGTCTTCCGCTGGCGGGAGACAAATAGCTGATAAGGCGGTGCCCATTCCTGAGTTCATCAGGGTAGGCAGGGACGCCGTAGCGTTTCAGGTAGCCGGGCGTGGCGCAGGTAATTAATGCCGCTTCACCGATTTTTCGTGCGATAAGCGAGGAGTCCTCCATCGGACCGCCTCGGATAGCACAGTCAATATTGCCGCTAATCAGATCCGACGGTTTATCCGCAACCTGCAGATCGATACGAATATCCGGGTAGATGGTCATGAAATCTGCCAGCAATGGCACCAGAACGTCACGGGCGGTTGAGCCGCCAATGGCTATCCGCAGGTGACCTTTGGGCTTCGTGCTGGAGGTTTTAAACGACGCATCAATCTCATCCAACTCCGTCAGAATACGCAGCGCTTTCTCATAATATTCCTGCCCCTCCGGCGTGACGGTAATGCGTCGCGTGGTGCGCTGCAGGAGGCGTGTCCCCAGATGCGCTTCAAGCTGTTGAATCGTTTTGCTGATGGTGGCATTGGGCATATCCAGTGAGTCAGCAGCGCGGGTAAAACTGTTCGTTTCGACAACGCGCGTAAACACTTTGAGGGCTGAAAATCGATCCATTATTCACTTTTTCCCGACGGTAAAGCGCCATTATTCACACAGGTGAAGAGTGTTTTTCATTTTCCTGTATTTTTCTGCATAGGTTAACAACGCTAAAGTACCAACCGAACTGAGACGGCTGATTATCTCTGTAAGTCGATGACTCAATTAGCATATTCATACTTTAGTTAAGGAAATGCGTCATGAATAAGAAACTTTCGGAAAAAATTGCTTTAGTAACCGGTGGGACTTCAGGTATTGGTCTGGCGACTGCACAAGTGCTGGTCGAACAGGGGGCGAAAGTGTACATCACCGGTCGTCGCCAGGAAGAGCTGGATGCTGCCGTGGCGTTAATCGGCCCTGCGGCGAAAGGGATTCGCGCGGATGCTTCCGTGTTAAGTGACCTCGATACCGTGTTTTCGACGATTGCGAGTGAAGCGGGGCGTCTCGATGTGCTGTTCGCCAACGCTGGCGGTGGGGACATGATGCCACTCGGCGCCATCACCGAGGAGCATTTCGACCGGATTTTCGGCACCAATGTGCGCGGTGTTCTGTTTACGGTTCAGAAGGCGCTACCGTTGTTAACGCCCGGTGCCTCAGTGATCCTGACCGGCTCGACGGCCGCGGTGAAAGGCACGGCGAATTTCAGCGTTTACAGCGCCAGCAAAGCCGCGCTACGCAGTCTGGTGCGCTCATGGGCGCTTGACCTGAAAGATCGCGATATCCGCATTAACGTCGTGAGTCCAGGCCCAATCCGTACGCCCGGTCTCGGTGGGTTGGTCGATGAAGAACATCGTCAGGGGCTGTTCGATGCACTCGCTGCTGGCGTGCCGTTGGGCCGCTTGGGTGAGCCTGAAGAAGTGGGTAAAACCGTCGCGTTCCTCGCATCTGATGATTCACGCTTTATTAATGCTGCTGAAATCTATGTTGACGGTGGTTTGGCGCAAATTTAGCGTTCAGACGCGTCATAGCTGAAAGCCCGAGGATATCGTCGGGCCTTCAGTATTTTGAACGGTGTGGAGCGGATGTCTATTGTTTAGTGCGATGCCTTTAGGTATAGCGGTTTAACCAGCGGGATCAGATGATTTTCCGTCAACGGCGCTAACAGGAGTGCGGGCTGTTCCTCAGCGGAATACCAGACAACCTCGGCGATTTCAGCCGCGGGTAAAAACTCGGTGATGTCACTCACGCTATGATAAATCTCGGCGACCACCGTCTTTCCGGGCTCGTTTATCGCATTATCAGCAAAACGCCCCACATAGCTGAAATCCTTTTCCTCCAGCTCAAGATGCAACTCTTCGCGGAGTTCCCGCGATAACGCCGCCACGGGTGATTCATCAGGCTCCATCTTGCCACCAGGTTGAATGAAATGTGTCGTTCCATGTTTTCTGACGAGCAGGCAGCGCCCGGAACCATCGGTAATAATAGCGGCGGCGATACGGATAGGTTGGTTGTTATTCATGTTTTATCCCTTCGTTAGTGTCCGTGCAGTATAGGCGCATTTAAGCGAGAGATGTGTGCTTCTGATAAATTGATATCCGCATGGAGCATCCGATTATGTTGAAGAAAACGGGGGATTACAGAAGCGGTTTCAATGTCCGCTTCGTGCCAAAAGCAGACCTCCCGTCGAACTCAACTGCTTTCAATATATAGTGTCTGGTCAACTAAAAAGTACAAATAATCTTTCAAGAGGCTATAACGCCTCAAAAGATGTCTGGCTGTCGATTAACCAGTCTAATTTTGCAATCATGGATGTTTAATACGCTTTACTGTTGTTTCATTTATGTACAGAGCAGTGATGCTTTCAATTTTTCTACAAAAACACTGACCCGCAGAGGTAAATGCCGGTTGGTTGGAAGCAAAGCCCAGACGGAAAGATTCTGCGGCTGAACATCTGAAAGGTTGATTTCCACCAGTTCCCCTTTCGCTATTTCTTTTTTTACATCCCACAAAGTGAGCTGCGCAAGACCTAATCCCTGTATACATAGCTCCCTGACGCCTTCCACATTGCTGGAACTAAACCGACCGTCAACACTCATACTGGTACTCTGTCCCTGGGATTCAAACGTCCACTGCAGAACATTTGTCAGTCGCAGACAGTTGTGAGAGGAAAGGTCATGCAGTACCTGTGGTACGCCGAACTTCCTGAGATAATCCGGGGAGGCGCAAACCACACGCGGATTATCGGAGAGCTTCCGGGCAATCAAACTGGAATCCCGCAAGGGAGCTACACGAATTGCTACATCGACACCCCGCCCAACGATATCAACAACGTCTTCAGTCAGTTGTACGTCAATACGCAGGTCCGGGTTTTCGCTGAGGAGTTCCGGTACAAGAGGCAAGATATTGCGCCGGCCAAAACCCGATGGCGCAGTCACTCTCAGCAACCCCGAGGCACCCTTTGAATCCGGTGAAAACAATGCCCTTGCGCCTTCTTCTGTTTCGATAAGTGCACGGGCGTAAGGCAAAAACTCGGTGCCTTCCTGGGTCAGTGAGACCGAACGCGTGGTTCTCTGCAGTAAACGGGTGCCGAGTTCCTGCTCCAGACTGGCCAGACGCCGTGAGACTGCCATTGGTGAAATATCTAATCGTCGTGCCGCCTGCGTCAGGCTGTTAGTTTCCGTGATAATGAGGAACAGATGAACATCGCTCAGATCCATGTAATCTCCATAGCGTGAAGCAAACGAATAGTGAAATTGCAGGAGCAAATACGTGTCACTGGCTCAATTATAACGAAAAATGATATACCGGCTTATCATATTGACGCATTTATGTTTTATTTTGCTCGCATTATATTCACTCCTGAATTTAATAAATTATCAGGAGGAGCATGTGAGCTCATCATCACTGTTTAACGAATACCGTATTGGCAACATACCGCTTAAGAACCGCCTCGCGGTTGCCCCGATGACGCGTGTGACCGCTTCAGAGGATGGGATTGCCAGTTCGCGAATGAAGGCTTACTACGAAGATTTCACCCGGGGTGGTTTTGCATTAACCATTACTGAAGGTATTTACATCGATAAAGCCTGGTCTCAGACTTACGCCTTCCAGGCAGGTCTGGTCAGTGGCGAACAGGCGGCAGCATGGCGTGTTATTACCGATGCTGTACATCTGCAGGGTGGGCGCATCTTCGCACAACTTCAGCATTCCGGCGCATTGTCCCAGGGCAATTACTACCTGGACGGAACGGTCGGGCCTTCGGCTATTCGCCCGGTCGGGAAACAGTTACCGTTTTATCGCGGTGAAGGGGAATACCGTATTCCGCGCGAACTGACTGAGGACGAAATTCAGGGGGTTATCGCGAGTTTTGCTGACGCAGCTTCCCGTGCTGTATACGATGCCGGATTTGATGGGGTGGAGATACACGGTGCTAATGGTTACCTGCTGGATCAGTTCTTTACCGACTATTCCAATCATCGTACCGATAAATGGGGTGGGGATATTGCTGACCGTCTCGGTCTCAGCCTGGCGGTTATCAAAGCCGTGCGCGAGCGAGTGGGTAAAGATAATCCCGTGGGGATCCGTATCTCTCAGGGTAAAGTGAATGATTTTTATCATAAATGGGCGAATGGCGAAGATGACGCACGAACCGTCTTTACGTTGCTTGCTGAATCCGGCGTGGACTTCATTCACCTGACCGAATATGAGGCCTGGCAACCAGCATTTGAAGGTAACCCGCAGTCTCTGGTCGCTCTTGCCCGTAAATATGCGCCAGAACTGACGATAATCGCCAACGGCAGCCTCCATAACGTGAGTCGTGCTGAAGAAGTTATGCAGGCCGGTGCCGACTTTATCGCACTGGGTCGTGGTGCACTGGCTAACCATGACTGGCCGGAGCGCGTACGCAACGGACTGGACACACGTGAATTTGATAGCGCCATTCTGGGGCCAATAGCTGACATTAAAGATTCAGAAATACCGGCATGAAAAGGTAGTGCTTCGCTGAACAGCTTTTGAAGCAAGTACCATTCATAATGTAAGCATACAGCCAGTTTGAGCATTGAAATAACAGAGAGGTCTGAGCGACCCCTCTGTTTTCCTGACAATTTATACGCGAAGAGGACAGGTCGATATCAGCTCAGTACGGTCTTCATGTACCAGAATATTCTGTTCAAATTTCACATAACCGACATCTTCGCGGCCTGCCATACACTCAACAGCAATCGCCATGCCTGCCTCGATACGTGTTTCGTTACCCGGAACCAGCCATGGGGACTCCCAGCCAATGCCATAAGAATGACCGTGCAGCGGATAGCCACAGTTAATTTCACGCGCATCAAGAACATCTGCGACCGCTTTCCACAACGCTTCCGCCGTCACCCCCGGACGGCAGGCGGCCACTCCTGCGTTTATCGCGTCTATTGCACCGTCATAGACGTCATTTTGGGCAGCCGTCCACTTGCCGCCAGCCACTACAGAGCGCGAGAAGTCCCAGGTGTATCCTTCAACAGCCGCACCGTACATATCACAGTGGAAGATATCCCCTTCATTTAACGTCCGGGTCGTCCACTGAGGTGCCATGCCATAAGCATAGTAAGCGGTATGAGGTCCTGATGCACAGGCGGCATCGATCATCGCCGCTCCACGACGAATAGCGATGTTGTAGGCGGCAGCCACGGCATCAGCTTCTGTAGTCCCTGTGGTGGCCGCACTCTTCATCATCGCTTCCATTGCTGCGTTACCCACTTCTGCGGCTTCTCTCAGCAACTGAAACTCGAGCGGCGACTTATGGGTACGCAGGCTCTCGATCGCTAAATCCATGCTAACAAACTCAACATTTTTGCAGGCCATGAGCAGGCGGTTATAAATGCCGGCGACCAGCCACGGACCGGCAACCAGTCCGATACGCGAATGACTCAGCCCCAGACTGGCCAGTGCATCAGCTACCGCATCCGGAACAAATCCTGACGCCGGGCGGATGTCCTTAACCGCTATCACATCACGTCGTACTGCCGGGGATTCGGTAATCAGAACCGGCTCTCCGCTTGCAGGCACAATTACCGCACCATGAGAAAGGCCTGACCAGCCACCTGGAAGATCGGGAGCATACGGAAAAACAGGGCTGTAATTGGCGAGATAGATAAGGTCATTCGCTGTATCTACGGTTCCACCACCTTTCCCCCACACAACAAGGGCATCCACACCCCGGGCTCTACATAACTCCTGAGCGCGCTTCCAGCGGCCATGGTATTCATCCAGTGGTATACGACTGGTTAACATAGTTCACTCCTTATTGTGTATTCGCCCTGTACAGGGCAGTGAAATCATGCGGGATAAGTTACCGACATGTTTTAATGCTGCTTTTTACGTTCATACTGTGACGATGACTTTCCCCAGACGAGAAGCCTCTTCCATATATTCCTGAGCCTCGCGCATTTGTGAGAAGGGGAAGCTCCGGTCAATAAGCGGGATAAGTTCCCCTGTAACCAGCCCATCCAGGATTTGTTGGCTGGCCTGCGAGCGAAGCGTTTCTGAATTCAGAATTTCAGTAAATAAATAGCCCTGTACTGTCAGGCTTTTACGAATGGCCAGACGCAGAGGAAAGGGAGTGGGTTCAGAACTGAGATAACCATGGATAATAAGGCGTCCTTTTTTCTTCAGGGCCTGCGCAATATCCATAACCTGAGCACCGCCGACAGCATCAAAGGCAGCTGACAGCCCCTCTGGACCGGTGATACTGGTCAGTTCCGTAAGTAAATCTTCTGTATTTGTGGCGATGACATGTGCCGCCCCGTTTTCCCGAAGCGTCTCTTTCCAGCGACTTTCGCGGACAGTGGCGACAGGAATTGCGCCAGCCTGTCTTGCCAACTGAATAGCTGCAATTCCCACGCTGCTGGAAGCCGCAGTAATGAGAACGTAATCCCCCTTTTTGATGCCCGCTGCGTGAATGATTCCGCCCCAGGCTGTCAGGTAGGACATCCACACGGCGCTGGCCTGTTCGAACGACAGGTTAGCGGGTTTATGCACGAAAAACTTCTCGGGGAGTACCAGTTCATCTGCACTGGTGCCCTGGATGGATAAATCATCGGGAGGCAGGACAAATACATCATCACCCGGCCTGAAATGGCGAACATGACTACCACAGGCAATAACTGTACCTGCGGCTTCATAGCCAAAGCGGGCAGGCAGGACAGCTTTCTGAATATACTCATCCTTGCGGAAGTTGAGATCTGAACGATTGAGACCAATAGCACGCACCTTAAGATGGATGTCGTACTCACCGATAAGAGGACGTGCCAGGGCATCCAGTTGCAGAACATCTGGACCACCGAGTTTGTGAAAACGCCAGACTCTGGACATTCTTTTCTCCAGAAGGCCGGGCTAATCCGGCCTTATTGGGTACACGACGAAGGAAATTATCAGGCTACATCAATGACAATTTTGATAGCGGCACTGGCGTCTTCAACGGCTTTATGTGCTTCCAGAGCGGTGTTAAGCGTAAAGTGGCGTGCATCGACCACCGGTTTTACCTTGCCTTCTTCGACAAGGCGGGTGAGAGTGGTCAGAACTTCACCGTGATGGGCGCGCCCTTCACCAGACAACATCCGCAACAGCACAAAGACAGCTGAAAGGGTGGCACTTCTCAGAGACGACGTGGTGATATCGTATTCCCCAAATGCACCGCAACTGGTGATATGACCATAGTGTTTGACGGCTCCCAAAACGGAAGACAGCGCATCTCCGCCAACGGTGTCATAGATAATGTCAAAGCCTTTACCGGCGGTGCAGTCCTGCACATATTGTTCAACGGTCTGTTCACGGTAGTTAATAGGCGTTGCGCCCAGCTGACGAACCAGATCGCACTTCTCTCCTGAAACAGTGGCATAAACCTCAGCCCCCAGCGCGCGGGCAAGCTGAACAACCATATGGCCCACGCCGCCAGCCCCCCCATTGACCAGTACCTTTTCCCCTTCACGAACGCCGGCATGATCAACAAGCCCCTCCCAGGCAGTAAGGAAAACAAGCGGCAATGCAGCAGCTTCGCGCATGGTCAGGTTTGCGGGTTTTATGGCAATCAGTTTCTCGTCAACAGCCGCAAACTGCGTCAGAGAACCCTGAAGGCCTCGCACACCGCCAGTGAGCCCATAGACTTCATCGCCGGGCCTGAATGCCGTAACCCCCTCGCCGGTGCTGACTACAACACCGGCCATATCAGTACCCAGAACCGCCGGAAGTTCCGGCATGGCATAGGGCGCCACAGAGGTTCTGATTTTTGTATCAATTGGATTCACACCACTGGCTTTGATGCTGACAAGCACTTCCCCGGGGCCCGCAACGGGGACTGGCATCTCGACTTTTCTGAACGTCTGGTCTTCATAGCTCTCAAGCATCATCGCCGTCATTTTTTTCTCAGACATAATCATCATCTCGTTGTTTTAAACATACGGCCAGATTAACAACAGATTTATGGGACAAAAATGAAACCATTTGGATTTTAAAATTCCGAAAAATGGAATAATGTTGATTCCACCTCAGCCATGAAGAGATAAGTGATGCTGAATCAGTTTGAATTGATAAAAATATTCTGTGCGGCTGCTGAGTCCCGCAGCTTCAGGGAGGCAGCAGCCCTGCTCGGGAAGTCACCGCAATCCATCACGCGGGCCATTAAAGAACTCGAAGCCCTACGTGGGGAAATACTGTTTTACCGGAGTACACGCAGCATCAGGATCACCCGTGAGGGAGAAGCTCTGGCACAGGAAGCCGGAATGCTGATGAAAAACATAGAGCGTCTTGTGATCCGTCATGATGAATCTGATGACACTCTCCCTTCCGGCCATGTCAACCTGACAATGCCCGCGTCATTCGGACGGCGTTTCGTGGTACCGGCGCTAAACGCTTTTCGTCAGCGTTACCCTGACATCAGCGTGACCTGTATTCTGACGGATACCCACAGTGATGTGGTGGATGAGAAAATTGATATCGGGCTACGGACGGGGTTCCTGAGAGATAATCGATATGTTGCAAGAAAAATTCGGGATGTGCGCTTCTACATCCTCGGTACGCCGGAGTTAATCCGTCGTGTCGGTAAGCCTTCAGAAATGGAACACCTCAACCAGATGCCCGTCGTGGCACTTCTGGATCACTGTACGGGGCGATTCTGGCCGTGGACATTTGATAATGAAAAATCCTTCACGCCAGACACTCCTCGCTTTGTTACTGACGATCTGGATGCATACTGCGATGTGGTTGCACATGGTGCGGGTTTTGGCCAACTGGCTGACTATTTGGCCCACCCTCTGATAGAGAAAGGTCTGGTACTCCCGGTCATGCAGGAAAAGATGCCCTCGACATGGGGACTCTATATCTACCGGCCCCAGATTGGACCAGTCCCTGCACGAATTCGCCTGTTGTTTGATTATCTTGTCGAAAAATTACAGAAATAGCATTCCGGGGACTGAGCTAACAGTGACTGGCGTTAACGTAATGAAGTAAGGATAAACTTTTGAGTCGCTGTCCAAATTTGCATTAAGATCGTCCGCTCCTCGCTCAGAGCGGACCTTAACTATCATGCATCACTTCGCTTTCTCCATTCGATGGCTCACTGCTTGTGTGTGCTATCGAAGGAGAGTTCAGGATAAAGCGCTATCGTTTGCATCCGACTCCACATCTTATCAACCTGGAAAATGGGCGAAGAGAAGAGCTAACTGAATATGAAGGAGGGTATACGGGGTCGCATCCTGTTTTTGGGGTTATTACGTACATCATCAACGATGCCAGAACGGGAGCGTTTGGACTGACCCCACAACAGTAGACATTTCCTGTCCTCACGACGATGCCTGTTCAAAGGCCTCCGGACTGACGCCGCCGAGGTGGCTGTGACGCCTGGCCCGGTTGTAGAAGACTTCAATGTAATCGAAGATATCGGCCCGGGCCAGATCCCGGGTTTTATAGATACGTTTTCTGATCCGTTCTTTTTTCAGCGAACTGAAGAACGATTCGGCCACCGCATTATCCCAGCAGTTGCCACGCCGGCTCATGCTCGGTGCCAGGTTATTGGCCCGGCAGAAGCGCTGCCAGTCGTCACTGCCGTACTGGCTGCCCTGATCGCTATGTACGATAACCTCGCCGTCCGGTTTTCGACGCCACACGGCCATCATCAGAGCATCCAGCGCGAGTTCGCGAGAGAGAGTGGGCTTCATCGACCAGCCAACCACGTTACGGGCGAAGAGATCGATAACCACCGCCAGATACAGCCAGCCCTGCCAGGTGCGGATATAAGTAATATCGGTGACCCAGACCTGATTGGCCCGGACAACGGTAAACTGCCGCTGCACACGATTAGGCGCAACCACTGAAGGTCGGCCAGCGATACGACGCGGAGCTTTATAGCCGCGCACGGCTTTAATCCGGTTCAGTTGCATAATGCGGCCCACCCGGTTTTTGCCGCAGGTTTCACCGATCTCATTCAGATCGCCATGAACCCGACGATAGCCATAGACGCCACCGCTCAGGGAATATGA